>NZ_QGTS01000003.1:56875-434505 GCF_003182475.1 Mangrovibacter plantisponsor | reverse complement strand
GAACTGGGTATGGAAGCTATCTGGAAAATCGAAGTGGAAGATTTCCCGGCGTTTATCCTGGTGGACGACAAAGGTAACGACTTCTTCCAGCAGATTTCTGGGCGATGCGATAACTGTGCAATAACCAAGTAACTCCTGATGACAGACTGCGTTATGCAGTCTGTCTCTCTCTGTTCTGAATCCTGCGTTATAAGTGACACTGTCACAATCTTATTTCCCAATCTGTGCTCATCTTGCTGTTTATAACTCCAGCCGGGTATGAATTGACTATCTTTGCAGAGAAGACTTTTTTCATGCGGGAGGAAACATGGCTGAAAGCAGGATGGAACATGACTCAATGGGCGATATCGCCGTAGATGCGCAACGCTTATGGGGCGCGCAGACCCAACGTTCACTGGTGCACTTTCGGATATCAACAGAAAAAATGCCCGGCATATTGATTCACGCGCTGGCATTAACCAAACGGGCGGCGGCCACCGTCAACATGGATTTGGGTATTCTGGATAAGGTAAAAGGCCACGCCATTATTGCCGCGGCAGATGAGGTACTTACGGGGAAGCACCAGAATGAGTTCCCGTTAGCCATCTGGCAGACCGGTTCGGGTACGCAAACCAATATGAACATGAATGAAGTGCTGGCTAACCGGGCCAGCGAGTTATTGGGTGGCGAACGGGGTAATAACAGGTTAATTCACCCGAATGATGATGTGAATAAAAGCCAAAGCTCCAACGATGTATTCCCCGGAGCGATGCATGTGGCGGCGGCACTGGCGATACAGCGTGATTTATTGCCTGCTCTGGCCCGTCTCACAGAGTGCCTTGAAGAAAAATCTGCCGCTTTTATGCAGGTGGTGAAAATCGGTCGCACCCACCTTCAGGACGCCACACCACTGACTCTGGGGCAGGAAATTAGCGGCTGGTACAGCATGCTGGGAGATCAACAAGCTTACATCGAAGCAACACTACCGCAATTATATCCTTTGGCTTTAGGGGGAACCGCTGTGGGAACCGGGTTGAATTGCCCGCCAGGTTATGCCACCGGCGTTGCAGCTGTGCTGGCACAATTGACCGGAGTGCCGTTTAAAAGTGCAGCCAATAAATTTGCGGCGCTGGCAACCTGTGACCCGCTGGTGCGTGTTCATGGCGCGCTTAAGGCCCTCGCGGCATCCCTGATGAAGATTGCGAATGATGTCCGCTGGCTCGCTTCCGGCCCACGTTGCGGCATTGGTGAAATTACCATTCCGGAAAATGAACCCGGCAGTTCGATTATGCCGGGTAAAGTTAACCCGACACAGTGTGAAGCCCTGACTATGTTGTGCTGCCAGGTAATGGGAAATGATGTTGCGGTGGTAATGGGCGGCGCTTCAGGTAACTTTGAACTGAATGTCTACCGGCCAATGATTATCCATAATATTTTGCAGTCTGTTCGTTTGCTGGCCGATGGCATGACAAGCTTCACTGAGCATTGCGCCAATGGTATTGAGCCTAATCAGGCACGCATTACTCAGCAACTCAATGCATCGTTGATGCTGGTGACGGCGTTAAATACCCACATTGGGTATGACAAAGCATCGATGATCGCCAAAAAAGCCCACCATGAAGGCACCACACTGAAAGAAGCGGCACTGGCAAGCGGCTATCTCACGGAAGCTGAATTTGACGAGTGGGTGCGCCCGGAAGCAATGACCGGCCAGGCTCCGGGCTGACAGGCACAGATAATGTGAACGTCAGTCGTCCATCAGCCACAAATGCAGGCGTGGGATCAGTAGTGTGCCTTGTTGTGCTGAGGGTTTATGCCGCCAGGTAATACTGGCGGCTTCATAATTCAACAGTTCGCCAATGTCTGGCACAGCAGTATGTTCCTGGCAAAGAACTAATAAAGGTGAAGAGCAGGCGAGCTGTTGTTGCCTGCGCTGCCCTGCATACCATACCCGGGCAATGGGTTGTACTTTCACCGGGCGGCGGATCTTGAGCCTTACCCGCTCGGGTAATGAAGCTACATCCTGATACTCGCGTGACACATGGGCATACCATTGTTCCTGTGTCCAGGGGGGAACTGCGCGTTTTGCCTTCAGGCTCTTTTCCAGTATTACCAGCACTTCATCACGGGTGAGGTTTTTAATAATCTGCTTATTTGCCCAACCAAAATTAATTGAGGAGGGATTTTCAGGCTGTGTAATCTGGCGCCATGCATTCAGGGTAATTAGTCCCGGCAGGTGTTGGTGTACCCACTCAAAACGGGCTGTTGGCGGTAAGTTAACGGTTTGTGTGATGAGGGTTTTTAGCGCCTGTTTATGCTGGTTAATATCGCCAATTAGTGAGCTGAGTTCAGTGTGTTGGCTGCTGTCAACGGCAACACACAACGCACCCGGCAGGCGCACCGCGGCTTTGCTGCTCTGCTTTGCAGACTGCTGTTGGATAAAGAAATGGCGGAAATGCTGCAACGCGCGGGTGCGTGCCGCCTGGCCGACAAGAGCTGTCACCGCGATTTCATCGATGTCATCCTGCTCTGTACCTTTCAGGCGTTCCGGCAGAGCAAATGTACGCGCGGCAAGTAAGCGGCATTCAGCCAGCACTCTGGTAAGCTGTGCTGTCTGGTGTTCAATATGACTGAATGTTTTTTTGAGTGCCTGAGTGCAATCATGTTGTGCCATATCAGTACCTGCATGATGGTTAACCAGAGTATCATTTTAGTTACAACATGCTCATAGTTTGGCACAAACGCCTGGCATTAGCCAGGGAGCCTGGTTTAACAGGCCTGGCAGGGCCGGATAGTAAGTGTCAGGAGCGTTGCAGCGGCCAGCTAAAACTCAGGCGGGCGCCACCCAGCGGGCTCTTTTGCACGCTGGCTTCACCATTCATAGCGGTTGCAATAGAGTGCACAATGGCCAGCCCCAGCCCACAGCCACCAGTGGCTCTGTCTCTGCTTGGGTCGAGGCGAACAAAGGGTTCGAATACCCGGGTACGTTCCGCTTCAGGTATACCTGGCCCATCGTCATCCACAGATAATGTTGCCTGGTCACCGAAGACGACTAACGCGACATGGAGTTGTTTTTCACTGTAACGCAAGGCATTATTTACCAGGTTGTCCAGCACACGTTCCATAAGACGCAGGTCAACCTTGCATGTGAGCGCCTGTTGGGGAATATCCAAAGCCAGTTCGCGCTCGGGGTGAATAAAACGCACATCATCAATGCGTTCTTCAAGCCAGAGGGGTAAGTCTATTTCTGTCAGGTTCAGTACCGTTTGTGGACGGTCCAGCCGGGCATAGGTCAGTAATTCTTCAATCAATCCTTCCAACTGGCTGACATCCCGGTTTAATGCCTGCGATTCTTCTTCTGACAGCCTGTCACTCATTTCCAACCGGTAACGTAAGCGTACCAGCGGGGTGCGTAATTCATGGGCGATACCATCAATGAGTTGTTTTTTGCTGGAAATCAGTGTGTTGACGTTGTCGGCCATTTGGTTAAATGCAACTCCCAGCCTTTCAAAGCTGGAGCCGCTGTCAAAGTGAATGCGCTCATCAAGGTGACCGTCACCAAAACGTTGGGCGGCTGACTCCAGTTTCAACATATCTTTCCAGTGAGGGCGCATCCAGATAAACACAGGAACGGCCAGCGATATGGCGATAAACGCCATCAGCGCGACATCCAACAGGCGCATTTGGTGGAGGAAGAACAGATAAGGAACCGGGCCTACAACCAGTGCGTAGTGGCTGCGGGGAATACGCTGTAAAAAAGTATATTCCTGGTCCAGCGCCACAATATCACCTTCTTTCAGGCGCTGCTGGGTTGCAGCGTCCAGATGGAAATTGTTCAACGGTTCAATATGTAACTTGAAGGACAGATTGAAATCCAGATCATTTAGCGTCTTATTCCAGTCTCGCGGGGGGATCTCGCGCAATTCACTGCGCATCAGGTAAAGCGAGCTTTTCATCAGGTCGTCAAGGGACTGCCGCCCGGCACGTTCTGCAGTGAATTTATAAACCAGCCCAACCAGCATTGCCATCAGCAGAAAGCAGACAAACAACAGTAAATAGAACTGAATAAAAAGTTTCTTCATAGTCCACCGTAAGGTACGCACATGGAATAAGCCGCATTTACTGCCGTCGACGGCTCAGAGATGGCGATGCAAAGTATACTCTGAATCGTGTCTCCGGCGACGAAATACCTGCAGGATGGTGCTAAGGAGAATGCCACGTCAGATTGCCGAAGGGGAGAATAATGCCAGAATAAGTATCTGGTTGGACCATAAAAAAAAAGAGAAATTTTCGTTAAGGAAACTTCACTGCCTGCCGATAACCTCAGTACGCAAGGGTGCAGCACTATCAGCCACTCTTCACACCGAAAGTGTTGATAGTGATTCACCTTATGTTGATAACCATAGCGTAGTGATACTTCTCAGGGCCGTGTTGATGTCGCCGGCCCTCTTTTTTTTGCTGAAAACTGGCCTTACCGGGAGGTTTCCCACGCGTGGGGAGCAAACAGGTAGCCTTTGTTGCGGATGGTTTTAATGCGATAAGGTTCTGTTGCACTGTCGTGTAGTTTTTTTCGTAACCGGGAAATAGCCACATCGACACTGCGATCCAAACCATCGTAACTCACACCGCGCAGATTTTTCAGTAACATATCCCTGTCCATGATTTGCCCGGCGTGGCTGGCAAGTTCCCATAGCAGTTCAAAATCCGCTGTTGAGAGCAAAATAGTCTCTTTACCAAGAGTGACCTGCCGATTCAGAGGATCAATGCAGAATGTACCAAAATGGATGGCCTGCTGAGGACGGGGGACAGACGCTGAAGCCACTTGCGACACATTTTGCCGGGCACCTGCATTCTGGCGTAAATGCAGGCGTAAACGAGCCAGTAACACAGCCGGTGGGGTTGTTTTAAGGATATAATCGCTGGCCCCCATTTCAAGTGACAAAATATGGTTCATATCACTATCAAGCGAGGTAAGTAAAACTATCGGGCCTTCCCATTTTGGGCGCAGGTCGCGGCATAATGACATACCGTCTTTGCCCGGTAGCATTATATCCAGAAGAACCAGGTCAGGGTTTTCCCTGGCAATAACCGCTTCCGCCTGGTCTCCCCGGGTTTCAATAATGACATCTATGTCGTGCTTGCCTAACCAAGCGGCAATTAATGACCCAACTTCCGGGTCATCTTCAACAAAAACGATTTTAGTCATAATAGGTGGTGTTAATTGTCCTGCTGAACGTGCGAAAACAGTTAGCGTAAATGCCGCCCACCATCAACCGCGAAGGTGCGTCCGGTAGCATACTTGCTGCTCAGCAAGTAATCTACCAGATGAATAATTTCCTGTTCCCCGGGGGCGATTTTCATTAATGATTTGTCCAGCGCTTTTTGGCGATACTGGTCGTCGTCCTGGGGGTTGAACATGATGAGAGAAGGGGCAATGGCATTCACTTTAATGCGTGGCGCTAATTTTATTGCGAATGAACGCGTTAAGTTATCGAGCGCCGCTTTACTTGCCGCGTAAGCAATATGTTTATCACTACCACGTTCAACAACATAATCGGTGAAATGTACAATATCGCCACTGGCAGGTTCGTCTGTTCCTGTGATACCAGCCAGTTGCTGGTTTAACAGGTAGGGTGTGCGTACATGAATTTGCAGCATGGCTGCCATGACATCTGCATCACTGGTTGCTCCGCCTTCCGCAATCCACTGGCTGGCATTATGAATAATGGCACGTAAACCAGCAGGGCTCTGTTCCTTAATTTGGCGGGCAAAATCCAGCACACCTTCATCGGTGGAAAAATCAGCGGCTATACAGCAAACACCAGCCTGTTCCAGCTCACTGATCACCGGGTAGCGGGTACGGTAACTGATGATAATCGGTTGCCCGAGTGAAACGAAATGTTGCGTAAGAGCCAGGCCAATACGGCGTGCGCCGCCCGTTATCACTATGGGTTGAACCTGGCTCATTGCGTCACCTTTTCGTTATGTTATGCAGTTAGCTTACCAGCATCCATGTCGCAGGGAAGGCAGCTAACAGAATCAGGCTGATACCTGCTTTTTCCAGCCACCGAAGTTGGGCATTATCCTGATGCGTCCGGCGGGCATAAAGAAATACGATTATACCGGGAGCGTACAATACCACGGACAACAATAAATGCATCAGCCCGGAAGCATACAGTAACCAAATGCCATACACGCAGGCACCATAGCCAATAATTCGGTGTATGGGGGAACGCGCCATTTTGACCAGAAAGGCACCAACTAACAAATAAGGTACCAGAATCATTTCGGAGGCAATGTTTAACAATGCGTTGTAATCAGCACCAGTCAGCCAGATAAGCACCAGGCAAGCCTGAACACTGATATTGGTTAACCACAATGAAGCAGCAGGAGCATTGTTTTTGTTTTGGTGAGTAAAAATGCGCGGAAATGCTTTATGAGTGGCAGCCAGCAAGGGGACTTCTGCAGCCATAATAGTCCAGCTCAGGTAAGCGCCGCATACAGAAACAATCAGGCCCGCGGCAATAATCACTTCCCCCCACGCCCCCATCATTTCGACCATAATGCCTGCCATAGACGGATTTCGCATGGCTGCCAGTTCCGGGCGGCTGACAACACCTAAAGAGAGCAATGTGACGAATAAATAAACCACTAATGCCGCAATGACTGCCAGTATGGTAGCACGGCCAACATCTTTTTTATGGCGGGCCCGGGCAGAGACAACCACCGCACCTTCCACACCAATAAATACCCACAGGGTGATGAGCATGGTGCCTTTGACTTGCTCCCATACCGGAACACCGAGTGCAAAACCGGTAAAGTCGAGATCAAAGCGCGAAAACTCAAACGCAAGGGCTGCGAGGACAATAAATAAACCCAGCGGTAATAATTTAGCCAGCGTGGCGACCAGGTTAATTCCTGCTGCAGTCTGTACCCCGCGCAGGACAAGAGCATGAACAATCCATAACAGGCAGGATGCACCAACAATTGCCTGCCAGGTGTTACCATCGCCAAAAATGGTATGGTCAGGACTGTCGGTGAAAAAACTCAGTGCGGAGAAAACAATAACCAGGTAGGAAACATTGGCAATAACGGCACACAGCCAGTATCCCCAGGCGGAGCAAAAGCCAATCAGCTCGCCAAAACCTTCCCGTGCGTAGGTAAATATACCACCATCCAGGTCCGGGCGAAGGCGTGTCAGCAGCAACATTGCGCCAGCCAGAAGCAGGATCCCTGCGCCGGTTATTGCCCAGCCAATCAGTAATGCCGCAGGGCTGGCAACGGCAGCCATATTTTGCGGCAGGCTAAACACGCCAGCGCCGAGCATAGAGCTTAAGACCAGCGCTGTCAGGGCCGCAAGGCCAAGTTTTTTTTCCATTAACAACCTGTCAGTAGATGCGCCAACCAGAATAATTATTTCGTTAAGGCGCATAAAAATGGTGAGTTTTACTAAGGCGCGGGATTTTACGGGCTGTGAAAACTGCATGCAATGACTTAAACCAGAAAAAACGCTGAATGGCAAAAAAACAAGCAGACTTGTGATGTGCAGTACAGAAAGGAGGCCAGACTGGCATAATCAGTGCTGTAAAACAAAAAAAGTAGCCAGAAAACTGGCTACTTTCCTGTGACATAACAGCGGATGAGGTGGGTGTTATTTGTACAAATCAGCGCTGATAGTCATATTGCCGCCACGTTCCTGCCACTGGCGGGTAATGTGGTAGTATTTGGCACCTGCTTTTGCAGCGCGTTTGGCAACATTGTAAGAAACATCAGTCATGCTGGCGTAGTGGCCAGTAAATTTGATGCTGTCGAACGGAACCATCTGGGCTGCGGTGATTTTATTCAACTCTTCAATTTTTGTACCGTCTGGCAGAGTGACAGTGTAACGGCCGCCTTTCGAAGACTGAGTCTCGAAGAACCGACCAACATCACTGCTCAGCATACCGGAAGAGGCCACACCTGGAATTTCAACCTTCTTCGCAGCTTCACCGCCTTCAGCCAGCAGTTTGCGGCCTGTCTCAGAATCAGCCGGAATAGCATTCGGGCTCTGCAGAACACGTTTCTTCGCATCTGCTTTATAGATAAAAGCAGTGATCATCTGGTTGCCGCCCTGGTTGGTGTCCATTTGGCGAACAATATAAAAAGATGCGGCGCCTTTCTCTTTGGCTGCTTTCGCAATAGCGGCGTTTACGTCCGGCTGCGAACGGTAGAACCCCTGAACAGTAACCGTGTCGAAAGGCTCAAGTGCGATAGCCTGGTCTTTCGGCAATTCCATCACACCTTCGATGATGCGATTTTTGGGTTTTTCTGCTTCCTGGGCATCGGCATGGTAGATATCAGCGGTAACGCGAGAGTTACCACTGTTACCATAATCATGTGAGTCAACAATATAAAATGATGCTGCACCCATGCTGTCCGCTTTTTTGGACACGGCGGCAACTGCATCGCCAATAGAGTTATAACGACCAGTAATTACGATACGGTCATAGGGTTTTAATGCAGCTGCTTTTTCTGGTGTCAGTTCAGTTGCGGCATGAGCCGATACTGCCACCACAGAAAAGAGAGTGGACGCCAGCAGGGTGTACTTAAAATTCATAGTTAATCCTTCGCCTTGCGCATAAAAAGTACTGATTACAGCCTTATAATACTGTTGTGTACAGGCCGATTATTACATTGAAAAGCCTTACTGTCTTCGCCAATTTTGCCGGTAAATGCGTTTCCTGTGCCGTGAAGCAATATTATTTTGCGATATCTGGTAAAAACAGCCGCTTTATCAGTATATTCGTTAATACTTACCACTTTTATAAGTTAAAGTAATGTTAATTGTTGCCAGTACGTCAAAAATCGGATCGTGTTTTAACTGGCTTTTGTGGCTGAATATCTCACTTTTTTTTAAAATATAAGTAAAAAATATTACCTGGATGTGCACCTGACTACACTTTCACTGTTCCGATGAGAAATGTAAGACCTGAGATATAGATCACAGGCGTTATTTTCAGTAGGTTATAGAAACATTGTTACAACAGGATTTTCTTGCAGATTAAAAAGTCGCCAGTGGGTAAATGTGCCTGTTGTGCGTCTTTTTTCTCATTTTCATTAAAACCATCACGAGAATCGATGGAAGGGAAAACTATGCGTATTGGTGTACCTCTCGAACGCCTCAACGGTGAAACCCGGGTTGCCGCAACGCCGAAAACGGTGGAACAGCTGCGTAAACTGGGGTTCGATGTTGTCATTGAACATGACGCCGGAAAACTCGCCAGCTTTGATGACGCTGCTTATGTCCAGGCTGGTGCGGAAATTGTGGATACCGCTCAAGCCTGGCAGGCTGATGTGGTTTTTAAAGTAAATGCGCCAGAGCAGGGCGAAATTACGCAAATGCGCGATGGCGCAACGTTGGTGAGTTTTATCTGGCCTGCCCAGAATCCTGACTTAATGGCCATGCTAAGCGCGCGCAATATCAATGTAATGGCGATGGATGCCGTGCCACGTATTTCTCGTGCACAGGCGCTGGATGCATTGAGCTCAATGGCTAATATCGCCGGTTACCGTGCGATTGTTGAAGCTGCACATGAGTTTGGCCGCTTTTTTACCGGGCAAATTACCGCCGCCGGGAAAGTGCCGCCAGCAAAAGTGATGGTCATCGGTGCCGGGGTGGCTGGTTTAGCCGCGATTGGCGCCGCCAACAGTCTTGGGGCAATCGTACGTGCCTTTGATACCCGGCCGGAAGTGAAAGAACAAGTGCAAAGTATGGGCGCTGAGTTCCTTGAGCTGGATTTCGAAGAAGAAGCGGGCAGCGGTGATGGCTACGCAAAAGTTATGTCGGAAGCCTTTATTAAGGCGGAGATGGCTTTGTTTTCGGCTCAGGCTCAGGAAGTCGACATCATTGTTACTACCGCGCTGATTCCGGGCAAGCCTGCACCGAAACTGATTACCCGTGAAATGGTTGACAGCATGCAACCCGGTAGCGTGGTGGTTGACCTTGCAGCACAAAATGGCGGTAACTGCGAATACACCGTGCCGGGCGAAGTTTTTGTTACGCCGAATGGTGTCAAAATCATCGGCTATACCGATTTACCGGGCCGTCTGCCAACTCAATCATCTCAGTTGTACGGTACTAACCTCGTCAACCTGATGAAACTGCTGTGTAAAGAAAAAGACGGCATCGTCACCATTGATTTTGAAGATGTTGTGGTGCGTGGGGTTACTGTCGTACGCGAAGGTGAAGTTACCTGGCCTGCACCGCCTATTCAGGTTTCAGCACAACCACAGGCACAGGCAGCACAGCCGAAAGCCGCAGCACCCGCAGCACCAGAAAAAGCCGCATCTCCATGGCGGAAATATGCGTTCCTCGCTCTGGTGATAATCCTGTTCGGCTGGTTATCTACCGTGGCACCGAAAGAATTCCTTGGTCACTTTACGGTATTCGCGCTGGCGTGTGTTGTGGGGTACTACGTGGTCTGGAATGTGAGCCATGCTTTGCACACCCCGCTGATGTCAGTCACCAATGCTATTTCCGGGATTATTGTTGTAGGGGCTCTGTTGCAGATAGGCCATGGCGGCTGGGTCAGTTTCCTCAGCTTTATCGCGGTATTAATTGCCAGTATTAACATCTTCGGTGGTTTCACCGTTACTCAGCGTATGCTGAAAATGTTTCGTAAAAATTAAGGGGTAACAAATGTCTGGAGGATTAGTTACTGCTGCATACATTGTTGCCGCGATCCTGTTTATTTTCAGTCTTGCCGGGCTTTCCCGCCATGAGACATCAAAACAGGGCAACGTGTTTGGCGTCGCAGGGATGGCTATTGCACTGGTAGCAACCATTTTTGGGCCGGATACCAGTAATGTCGTATGGATACTGGTAGCCATGGTGATTGGTGGTGGGGTTGGTATCCATCTCGCCCGTAAAGTTGAAATGACAGAAATGCCTGAACTGGTGGCGATTCTGCACAGCTTTGTTGGTCTTGCGGCGGTGCTGGTTGGTTTCAACAGCTATCTTGACCATGCTCCTGGTATGGAAGCCGTGATGGAAAACATCCACTTAACGGAAGTTTTCCTTGGGATCTTTATTGGTGCGGTGACTTTTACCGGGTCTGTCGTCGCGTTTGGTAAACTGCGCGGTAAAATTTCATCAAAACCATTGATGCTGCCTCACCGGCATAAACTGAACCTGGCCGCTCTGGTTGTATCATTCCTGTTACTGATTATTTTTGTGCGCACCGGCAGCGTAGGGACTCAGGTCTTTGCATTGTTGATAATGACAGTGATTGCACTGGCCTTTGGCTGGCATCTGGTTGCCTCCATTGGTGGTGCTGATATGCCGGTTGTGGTTTCAATGCTGAACTCCTATTCGGGTTGGGCTGCTGCAGCTGCAGGCTTTATGTTAAGTAACGATTTGCTGATTGTTACTGGTGCGCTGGTTGGTTCGTCGGGGGCGATTCTGTCGTACATTATGTGTAAGGCAATGAACCGTTCGTTCATCAGTGTTATTGCTGGTGGCTTTGGTACTGATGGTGCATCAGGTGGTGAAGAAGTTACCGGTGAACATCGTGAAATTAGCGCGGAAGAAACAGCTGAAATGCTGAAAAATTCTACCTCGGTAATTATCACTCCGGGCTATGGTATGGCCGTTGCTCAGGCACAATACCCGGTTGCGGAAATCACCGAAAAATTGCGTGCCCGTGGTGTAAAAGTACGTTTCGGTATTCACCCGGTTGCCGGGCGTTTACCTGGGCATATGAACGTTCTGCTGGCTGAAGCCAAAGTACCTTATGACATCGTGCTGGAAATGGATGAAATCAATGATGATTTCGCCGACACCGATACTGTACTGGTTATTGGCGCTAACGACACGGTAAACCCGGCTGCGCAGGATGACCCGAAAAGCCCTATCGCGGGTATGCCAGTACTTGAAGTGTGGAAAGCGCAAAACGTGGTGGTATTCAAACGCTCTATGAATACCGGTTATGCCGGGGTGCAGAACCCTCTGTTCTTTAAAGAGAATACGCAAATGCTGTTTGGCGACGCCAAAGCCAGCGTGGATGCCATTCTTAAATCACTGTAACTGAATAGTTGCTAACCACAACCCCGGGAGCCACCACTGGCAACCGGGGTTTTTTGTTTTAACTATTCGGCAGGTAATAAAAAACCCGGCACTGGTAAGCCGGGTTTTTAGTGAAATCAAACCTTGTTGTTTATGAGGCATCAACACTGTCTTCTGGCAACACAGGTGACTGGTAGTCATCGGGCTTTAATGCCAGCAAATCGCAGCGCAGATGGTCAATAACCTGTTCCGCTGTATTACCCAAGAATGCTGCTGAAAGCCCGGTACGCCCTACAGTGCCCAATACCACAATCCCTGCTTCAAGGTGAGTGGCTAAATCCGGGATAACTTCTTCCGGCAGGCCTTTCTCAACATGGGTAAGGTTTTCCGGAATACCATATTGTTGGCGCAAAGCTTTCATTGCCAGCAAGTGCTGCCCGCGGATTGCATCGTTATAAATGCTGGGGTCAAAGTCGGGTAATTCGATAGCGATATTAATCGGTGTGGAAGGATAGGCACTGACCAGATGGACTTCGGTATGGTCAACCTGTTCAGCCAGGCTTATGGTTTCACGTACCAGTTTCTCATTGAGCGCACTGTGATAAGGCTCTTCACTGGACAGGTTTACTGCAACCAGTGCTTTACCGTTGATGGGCCATTCCTGATCTTTTACCATCCACAGAGGGCAAGGGCATTTACGTAACAAGTGCCAGTCTGTTGGGGTAAAAATTACAGACTCCAGTTTGTCGTGCTGGTGTGCCATCTTCAGAACTAAATCGTGCCCACAGGCCAGTACTTCCTGGATAATGGCTTCATAAGGGCGGTTATGCCACACCACTTTAATATCAATAGGAATGCCAGCTTCAAGATAATATTGCGCCTGTTCCCGAATCCATGCGCTCCGTTGCGCAATCACCCCTTTACGCATTGCTGTCCGTTCATCCGGGGACAACAACGTTGTCATCTCATAAGAAAAGTCATAAATCGGTAAGAATGCTTTAATGGTACCGCCAATCCTTTGGTGCAGATACACGGCACGCCGTAATGCAGGTTGATCATCCTGATTTGGGTCGATAGCTACCAGCATGTTATGAAACTTTGCCATACAAGGGTCTCCTTACAACAAACTGTAATTACAGCTTAAATCAAGAGTAACCTATAAGCAGGGAATGAAACAGGGGAAAAAGTCTGCCGGATCAATAAATCAGTAAAATTTAACAATCCGACAGTTTTGGAAGGATTATGCAACGCTTTTAGACTGACCAGCCAGCACAGCTAAATCGTCACTGTTTTCGATAGTAATATATTTGCCTTTCACGGCCAGCATTCCGCTTTTCTGAAAGCGGCCTAATAAGCGGCTAATGGTTTCAACGGTCAGACCTAAATAGTTACCGATATCACCACGGGTCATTGTCAGACGAAATTCACGTGGGGAGAAACCGCGTTGAGCGAAACGGCGCGACAAGTTATAGATGAATGCAGCAAGGCGCTCTTCGGCATTCTTTTTGGAAAGAAGCAGGATCATGTCCTGGTCGCCTTTGATTTCGCCACTCATCAGACGCATCATTTGTTGACGAAGATTAGGCATCTTGCCGGACAGGTCGTCCAGAGTTTCAAATGGAATTTCGCAAACCATCGACGTTTCCAGAGCCTGAGCAAAGCTCGGGTGATGCCCTGCGCCAATCGCATCAAAACCAACAAGGTCACCCGCTAAATGGAAGCCAGTAATCTGTTCATCACCTTGCTCAGTTATGGTGTAGCTTTTAATTGTCCCGGAACGAATAGCATAGAGCGATTTCAGCTCATCACCCGCTTTGAACAGTGTCTGGCCTTTCTGGATAGGCTTCTTACGCTCAATGATATTATCCAGTTGATCAAGCTCATGTTCGTTTAATGTGAACGGGATACACAACTGACTGATACTACAATCCTGGCAGTGGATTGCACATCCGCCCGATTGTATGCGTCGTATAATTCGCTTTTCTGGGATCATAGGTTTGCTCAGGCCATAATTGATTTTGGTCAATTTTAACATCTTTTTGGCGGGAAGGTACAGTGTGACGAAACGCCTGGTCATTAAGAATGAAACAGCTCTGGCAAAACGGACTCAGCATCTTCTTGATATACATAAAAGAGTTTCGGAACTTCTTGATATGGCTTGTGTAAAAACGCACAAAATGCCACCTGTATACCATCAAAACAGGCGGTTAACCGTGCTGCTTTGCATGGCTGTTAGCCGGAGTGTTTAGTGGTGCGCAGCGTCAGGTTCAGCATGGTAGCATGGGAAATAATGCCCCTGACTCATAACACACTTAACTTAAATTACCAGCGGCTGTCTGATTCATAATTTGGTATGGTTAAAAAATGAGCTGCATCCCGGTTTGAATGAAATTTAACTTTAGGAAAATTTTTAGACGATATGTGAGACAATGTTGTCCCTAATAGCTGAAAAAAACACATAGTGTGATGAGTAAACCAGGCATTTAAACCAAAGTATTGAAAATAACAAGTGCAGATAAGATATATTTTCTCTGTAAATCATTCTCATTAACTTCACCTGATAATAACTTTTTTCGAACGATATACCGGTGGAAAGACATCATCAATAATCGATTTTCTATCATTTGGTCAATTTTTCACGCCCGAATTATCTCTTATTTTATGTTTGTTATTCAATCACATAAATTTATTGTGTTATGAATTTTTCATAAAAAAAGAGCCTGACGACATCAATCAGGCCCTCAATTTCACACAGCAAGCTATTGTCCGTTTTGTATTTAACAGTGCTCCTTTATCTGCACAAAATTAATTTTATAGCACAAACCTAAATTTTTCCTGTTGTATGCAGTGACTGATTTCACGAAATTTGCTGAATGCTCTTTAAAACCCGCTTTGTTAGTGTGGTTAATTACTTTGGATGTAAATAAAACCGAGTTATTCCTTTTGTTTGTATGAATATCACCATTATTTAAGCCTCACTTAACTATTCAGTAGAATAAAAGGAAGCTGATGTCATAAATGAACGGTAATAAATAACAGGCGCAACTATTTCTTATGGCATAAAACTAAGTTGTAGCGGTGAACAGGTTATTGGATGCCACTATTGTACTCAGAAGATAGCAGGGGGTTGCCTGCAATTTGCCCGAAGAACTGCCTGCTTTGCCGCAAGCCCTGTGATTTAAGGTATAGTATTAAGCTGGAACGGGTCTGATGGTGGAGAACTGGTAATGAACCCTGACGACAAAGCCTTTTTTCTTGACGCCATGTCTGATGTCAAACCACTCAAATCAAACCAGCATACACAGCAGCAACCTGCCAAAAAGCCAGGTTTTGATAAACGTGTATACTACCAGGAAGATGAAAACTTCCTTACAACCGGCTTTCTTGATGTTATCCCGCTGAGCGAACCGCTGCATTATCAACGAGAAGGGGTTCAGCAAGGTGTGGTTGAAAAGCTTCGTAACGGGAAATATCAACAACAGGCAAGCCTTAATCTGTTGCGCCTGCCGGTGGCACAATGCCGCCAGCAAGTGTTTGAGTTCATTGTTCAGGCTGAGCGTGCCGGGCTGCGTAACTTATTAATTATTCATGGGAAAGGTCGAGAAGACCGCTCTCATGCTAACGTTATTCGTAGTTTTCTGGCGCGCTGGCTCACTGAGTTTGAGTGTGTGCAGGCTTTTTGCCGTGCGGCAGACAACCAGGGGGGCAGTGGCGCTTGTTATGTTGCTTTGCGTAAATCGCAGGCAGCCAAAGAAGACACGTGGGAACGGCATGCAAAACGAAGCCGTTAACTATTTTAAGCTGTTGGGTACGGATATTGAGGTGGTATGAACGTAAAGGTTATTGCAGTAGATATGGATGGCACCTTTCTTACTGATCAAAAAACATATGACAAAGAAAGATTTATGCGCCAGTACCTGGCTATGGGTGAGCAGGGGATTCGCTTCGTCGTCGCCAGTGGTAACCAGTATTACCAACTCATTTCTTTTTTCCCGGAAATCAAAGACAAAATCGCCTTTGTAGCTGAGAATGGCGCTCTTATTTATGACCAGGGTGAACAAGTTCATCACGGAGAACTGAGTAAAGATGATACCCGCAAAATTGCCGACGTACTCGCGGGGTTTGAGGGGATCAATTATGTAACGTGTGGGCTCAATAGTGCCTGGTACCAGCAGGGAGCCAGTGAGGCGTTTATCGCGCTGATGAAAAAACATTATCACCGCCTGCAGCCTGTGGCCGACGTCTACCAGATTGATGACATCATCTTCAAATATTCACTCAACCTTGATGATAAACATATTCCGGAGCTGGTAAGCCAACTGAACCATGCACTGGATGGTGTAATCCACCCGGTTACCAGCGGTTATGGTTTTGTTGACCTGATAATTCCCGGCTCCCATAAAGCCAGTGGATTGCGCCGGTTATTGAAGCGCTGGGAAGTGTCACCAGAAAACCTGGTGGCTGTGGGTGACAGTGCCAATGATGTGGAAATGCTGCACTACGCAGGTTTTTCATTTGCTATGGCTAACGCCGCACAAGCCGTCAAAGATACTGCTGCATACCAGACTGCATCAAATAACCAAAGTGGTGCACTGGATGTGATTGACTTGGTGTTGCAACACCAACCGCCATTCAAATAATGTTGCCCCCGGCGCGCGTATTAGTGCGCCGGGCGTGCCGGGCGTAATGTTGCAACGCTTGGCTACCTGGCATAAAAGCGGATTAATGTAACCCGGCTGTCAGTTTCTCAATTGTTTCCCGAAACCCGGTAACTGCAATGGCGCGGTTATCTGCCCGATAGCGATCTTTTGGTGCCGGAGCAGAACTTTGTACCCCAATGATATCCCACTGATTATCTCTTTTAAGAAGTATGGGAGAACCACTGTCGCCTGGTAAGGTATCGCATTGATGGGATAAAACTGAACGTTGCGCCCAGCCGGTGATTAAACAATCACTGTCGGTATAGAGCCGGTCAAGGTGGTCAAGTGGATAACCTGACTGTGTAACTTTGCGGCCTGTTTGTTTGAGCGCATCAATCAGTGCCTGGCGGTCACCGTCAAATAATGGCAGTGGCGTAATCCCGGAGGGGGGATTGCGCAGAATAACAATACCGATGTCATCTGCAGCAGCAGAAGGTGGCACTATCCAGCCATCGCCATCAGGCTTGAGCTTATGGCCCAGCGCGCTGTCGACACGGCCTTCAATGTCATGAATCTCATAACGCCAGGCACCTTTGGAAGAGATAAAACGCAGTGCAACTGCTTTATCACGCTTGCCATGAGGGGGCATCAGCAAACAGTGGCCGGCAGTCAAAGCAATATTGTCGGCAATCAGTGTGGCGGTACATAAGTTTCCACTGGCTGTTTCTAATTGCCCAATTGCGGCCCAGGGGGCGTCCTGTGGGTTACTGACAGCAACCCGGTTATCTTTACCAAAAAATAATGTCTTGATTTCCTTAGGGCTGAGATCCTCATCATCTGCATGAACCCATGCAGGTAGCAGAAACAGTATTCCCAGCAGAATAACAGGAGCTTTGCGCATAACACTCTCTAAAGGCGTCACGGTGGATGATTCAGTTCCAGTCAGATAACTATAACAGGCTATAAAGAAGAAGGAATAAAATCAGCAAACTACCCTGTTAAATGACCAGATAAATAAGATTAAGGAATGTGATGGTGTGTGGTTTGTTTTTCTGTGTGTCTTTGCCGTAAAAAAGACAAAAAAACACCCGGATAACCGGGTGTTTGCCTTAAAGTGCTGCAGTATCAATTATGCAGCAGGCTGAGCAGCCGGTTTAGCGGCTTCATGTTTTTTAACTACTTTTTTATGGTGTTTTTTAGCAGCCTGGGCTTTCTGGGCAGCCGGTTTAGCGTCTTCGTGTTTTTTAACTACTTTTTTGTGGTGTTTTTTGGCAGCCTGAGCTTTTTGCTCAGTAGCAGCTTTTTTATGTTTTTTATGGGTTACTTTTTTGTGGTGAGCAGTTGCTGCCGGAGCAGTAGCAACAGCAGGAGTAGCTGCAGCAGCTGCAGGCGCAGCAGTAGTTTCAGCAGCGAAAGCAGCAGAAGAGAGACCCATAGCAGCGGCAACAACCAGCGCCAGAACTTTATTCATTGCGAAATCCTCGAATTATTTCAGTGTTAAACCCCACTGCGGGGCCGTTGAAAGCAACTATACGAGGGAAATAACGGCGCTTCAGTATGTGATTGGTATCGGTATGTAACGGTATGTACAAATTGCAGGTAATGTAATTGATTGATATTTAATGATTAAAAATCAATAGCGCAAGGCGGTTAAAAAATATAAAGGCAGGCCGTAATGACTGCGCAGATAACCAGGCAGGTGAGGATGATTTCAAACCTGTAGCGGCTCAACATCCAGTACCTCCAAAAAACACCCGGTGTAAACCGGGTGTGAGTAGATAAAAATGGCAGGAAATGCAGAATCAGGCAGCAGGTTTTACTGCTGGTTTAGTGGCTTCGTGCTTTTTCACAACTTTCTTGTGGTGCTTTTGAGCCGCCTGAGCTTTCTGTGCCACTGGTGCAGTGGCTTCGTGTTTCTTCACCACTTTTTTGTGGTGTTTTTTGGCGGCCTGCGCTTTTTGCACAGTTTCGGCTTTTTTATGTTTTTTATGCATCACTTTTGTGTGGGATGCCGTTGCAACAGGCGCTGCCGCAGTTGTGGCAGCAGGGGTTGCGGGTGCCGCTGTCGTTTCAGCAGCAAAAGCGGCGGAAGAAATACCCATAGCGGCAGCAACAACCAGTGCCAGAACTTTATTCATCTCAGAACCCTCAGTAACTTCATTCTCCCCGAAAGTGGGGTGATACTTACTATAAGTACCCGAATACTGGTTTTCCGTGAGTCAAAGGTATCGGTATGTAACGCTTTGTACATGCTCTGAATTTATGCATAAAAACAACAAGTTAATTTATCCGGTTATTGGGCGATAAAATTAACCTGCACATCTTTGGGGCTGGCATAGTAGGGCCATGACGTAACGATGAAATCGGCACCTGCTGCAACGAATTCGTGGATGTTGCCCGGATTAACACCACCCGCAATTCCTAAACGGGTTGCCAGCCCGGCCTTCTCAATATGTGTTTTACACAGGCGAATATCTGTCGGGCTGAATTTATCCAGTTGTAATATTTCGGCACCCGACTGCGCCCAGTGTATGGCATCTTCAATGTCATGCACTTCTACAATTGCACGGTGCTCAGGCGCACGCTGCTTAAGCTGAAAAAGCGTCTTCCCGGAACAGGTGTGAAAAAACTGCCGGTGTTCGGCAAACACCAGAATACTTTCTGATACGCCAAGCCGGTGCATTACGGCACCGCCAGCGTGTACCGCTTTTATGGAAAGGGCTTTCGTGCCGGGCACTTGTTTACGCGTACAGGCAACCGGAATACCCTGAGCACCATCCACCATAGCTCTGGCGGCGCTGGCTATCCCACTGGCCCATTCCACTATAACCTGAGCAGATTTCCACACCGTAAGCAGCGTTTGAGCACTGCCGGATGCACTGAGGATTGGGTCTTCCGGAGCCAGTTGTGAACCCGATGGTTGCAAAAAATCCAGTGAGGCGCCTTTTAACTCGAACATGCGTGCAGATTCTTCTGTTGCGCATAATGTCATGGGGAAGCGAGCCCGGAATTCAACACGAGCAGACGCTGTTGCTGGAATCAATAATGAAGTTGTCAGGTCACCCCATGGTGCATCGTCATGTAATAACTGCAGAATTGATTCGTCACTGAGAACTCTGTCCATAAAAACCTCGCGTTTTGTATGGGAAATACGCAGGGACATCATGACGTGCTTTCTGCGATGTGGCAATGGTAAGTATTGTGCGCTGAATGATATTGGGGCGATATCACCAGCATTATATTGTCTGGCTGGCAGGGAATCATGAAGTAGTATGCTTTACTGGCAAGCAGAGCAAGAATACAGGAAAGAAAAACCATGTGCTCCGCGCGAGCGCATGCTTATATATTTCCGGCATAAAATAAAGCGTTTATGTATTTGCTGGGCCTGCATTAATTTGTCTCAATAGATTTAATCGAGGCAATTACGGCAGGGTAACCAGTGAATTTTCAACAACTACGTATTATTCGTGAAGCGGCCCGCTGCAATTACAACCTGACAGAGGTTGCCAACCGGCTCTATACCTCGCAGTCGGGTGTCAGCCGCCATATTCGTGAACTGGAGGAAGAACTGGGTATTGCGTTATTTGTCCGGCGAGGCAAGCGCTTATTGCACATGACTGACCCGGGTAAAGAGCTTCTGGCAATTGCCGGGCGCATTCTTAATGATGCCGGGCATATTCGCAAACTGGCAAATATATTCAGCAGTCACGATAGTGGGCAGTTGGTTATCGCGACCACTCACACTCAGGCGCGTTACAGCCTGCCTTCGGTAATTAAAGAATTTCGTGCACTTTACCCTGGCGTACAGTTGGCCCTTAATCAGGGAACTCCGGAAGAAATCGTTTCGATGCTGGAGTCTGGTGAAGCAGATATTGGTATTGCAACTGAACGGCTGATGAACGCGCCCTCACTGGCAGCATTCCCATATTACCGTTGGCACCATGCTATTTTAGTACCGGAGAATCATGTACTGGCTCAGGAGCCCGTTATCACACTGGGTGCACTAAATGCTCATCCAATGATAACTTACCGCCAGGGAATAACAGGGCGCTCGCGTATTGATAATGCATTTATGGCTGCCGGGCTGGCACCACAAATAGTGATTAGCGCACAAGACTCTGACGTTATCAAAACCTATGTAGAATTGGGGTTGGGTGTGGGGATTGTGGCGGATATGTCCTGCAACCCGGAGCGGGATCATGGCCTGATTAAACTGAATGCAGAACATTTATTTGAAGCTAATACGGTATGGCTGGGCCTGAAACGCGGGCAATTACAGCGAGATTATATTTGGAAATTTATACAGTTGTGCAATCAGGAACTGACGCCTGAAGCTGTAAAGGCCAGCGTTTTTGCTCCAGAGCCGGGCAGTGAACTTAACTTTGAAATATGATGGCAGAGAAGAACCCGTTTCTTGCTTTACTTTATTGTGAGGTATGCCGTGCTCAATTGTTTACTTTGGGCACGGCATGTGTGAAGCCTGTTTTTGGCGACACGCAATCAGAGGGGGGGCCCTCTGAATAACTGCCGGTAATCAGGGCATTGATAAGGTGCGTGGAAATGTATCGTTGCTGGAGGGGATGAGAATCCGGTCCAGCACACTGGCCTCAAGGTCGGCCAGTTTAGCCGAACCCCGCCGCCGTGGGTGGGGTAAATCAATCATTAAATCAAGCCCAATGCGGCCTTCTTCAACCAATAACACCCGGTCTGCCATCATGACGGCTTCTGACACATCATGTGTAACCAGCAACACAGTGAACCCCTGTTTTTGCCATAACGACGTGATAAGTGCCTGCATTTCAATGCGGGTTAACGCATCCAGTGCACCCAGAGGTTCATCCAGTAACAGCAGGCCAGGCTGGTGGATGAGGGCTCGCGCCAGTGCAACACGCTGTTTTTGCCCCCCAGAGAGAGCAGAAGGCCATTCTGTACCTCTTGATTCCAGCCCCACAGCTTTCAATGCTTTACCCGCTGTATCATGCCAGTCGCCTTTAAGCCCGATCCCAACATTATTGAGAACACTCTTCCAGGGTAACAGGCGAGCTTCCTGAAACATCATCCTGATATCCTGTTGTGCCTGGCGCAGTGGCATGCCTCCTGCACGCAATTCGCCGCCAGATACCGCTTCCAGCCCGGCAAGCAGGCGAAGCAGGGTACTTTTACCGCAGCCGCTACGGCCCACAATAGCGACAAACTGCCCGGCAGGAATGTGCAAATCAATGGTGTCCAGAATAGTTCGTGTGCCGTACTGCTTGCTGACACCATCCAGTACCAGGGGAAGCCCGGTATTCAAACGCGCGGGCCGCGAAGAGTTAAGGTCAGTCATGCGGTTTCTCCTGTTTCAGGCTGGAAAGCCGGGTGCCAGCGCAGCCAGATATGCTCAAGAAATAGTGCAATGCTGTCTGCCAGTTTTCCCAGCAGTGCATAGAGAATAATGGCGACGACAACCACGTCCGTTTGCAAAAATTCGCGTGCGTTCATGGCCAGATACCCAATGCCAGCACTGGCAGAAATGGTTTCTGCCACAATCAATGTCAGCCACATCAGCCCCAATGAGAAGCGTATTCCCACCATAATGGCGGGAAGCGCGCCTGGCAGTATCACTTGCCAGAACAGGCTAAATCCATTTAGACCATAGCTGCGTGCCATCTCCAATAACCCGCGGTCAATATTGCGAATCCCGTGGTATGTATTCAGGTAAACCGGAAACAGACTGCCCAACGCCACCAGAAAAATTTTGGCTGTTTCATCAATGCCAAACCACAGTATTACCAGTGGGATCAGTGCCAGATGGGGAATATTCCGTAGCATCTGAATGGATGTATCAAACAGCCGTTCGCCAAGTGGCGACAACCCTGTGATTATCCCGAGCAATAACCCAACAGAGCCACCAATCGTGAAACCGAACAGCGCTCGCCATGTGCTGATACTCAGGTTGTGAAATAACTCCCCATCAACAGTGAGCCGCCAGAACGCGCGGATTACAGCTTCTGGTGAAGGAAATATCCGTGAGGATATCCAGCCGGTTTGTGCTGCGATTTGCCACAGAGCAACAAGCGCAAAGGGAACTAACCAGGGCTGTATCGCCCGGGTAACTTTTTTCATCGGTTATCCCTCTGGGCCTGTGCTGTTTTGTGTGGCACAAATTCATTGCCGATAATTTCTCCCTGGGCAGACAGCCTTCGTTGCGCCGGTGTTTCAGGAACGGCAACATCCAGTAGTGGGAATAATAACTCGCCAACGCGCCAGGCTTCTTCAAGGTGCGGATAACCAGAAAGCACAAAGGTATCTATCCCCAGGCTGGCATATTCCTTTATACGTAGTGCGACTGTTTGCGGGTCACCGACCAGCGCCGTTCCAGCACCACTGCGAACCAGCCCAATACCAGCCCAAAGATTTGGGCTTATCTCAAGGTTTTCGCGTTTCCCATTGTGTAACTGCGCCATGCGTCTTTGCCCAACAGAGTCAAAGCGGTTGAGCGATTCCTGCGCTTTGGCAAGGGTTTCATCATCAAGCCGTGAAATAAGGCGATCGGCTGCCTGCCAGGCTTCTTCGTTTGTTTCACGAACAATGACGTGTAAGCGAATTCCAAAACGTACTGTCCGGCCAAGTGCTGCTGCTTTTTCACGCACCTGTGCCAGCTTCTCTTTGACCAGCTCTGGTGGTTCACCCCAGGTGAGGTAGAGATCAACCTGTTCTGCGGCAAGATCCTGTGCCGCATCAGACGAACCACCAAAATAGAGTGGCGGATAAGGTTGCTGTACCGGCGGGTAGAGCAGTTTTGCCCCCTTAACTTTGATATGCTTCCCTTCAAAATCTACCTGTTCACCAGACAATAAGCGCCGCCATACCCGCGTGAATTCCGCTGAGGCTTCATAGCGTTCAGCATGGTTAAGGAATACGCCTTCTGCTGCCAGTTCGTCAGGATTCCCCCCGGTAACAAGGTTAAATAACGCACGCCCATTGGACAGCCTGTCCAGGGTGGCCGCCTGCCGCGCGGCAAGGGTGGGCGAAACCACACCGGGGCGCAGGGCAACAAGGAAACGTAGCCTGCGGGTGACCGGAATGAGTGACGATGCTACCAGCCAGGAGTCTTCGCATGAGCGGCCTGTCGGGATCAATACTCCACCAAAGCCAAGGTGATCAGCAGCCTGAGCAATTTGTTGCAGGTATGCGTGGTCAACAACGCGCGCAGATTCGTCACTGGCAAGGTAATGGCCATCACCGTGAGTTGGCAGGAACCAGAAAATATTCAGACTCATGGTACATCTCCTGTATTTATTGGGCTGACGGGAAGTGCCAGATATGGCTGGCAACATCAACCGGGACGGGTATCAAATGGTTTTGATAAAAAAGGTCTGCCGTTTTCTGCTGTGCTTTCAGTGTTGCCTCATCGACAGGCGTGATAGTTATTTCAGGTCGGTGGTCGAGATAACTGGCAATGACCTTTTCAGGTAACCCCAGATTCTTTGCCAGCAGAGTAATACTCCGGGCTCGTTGAGTACGGGTCAGCGCCTCGGCCTGAGTTAAAACCTGCAGGACTTGCCTGAGAAAAGGGCTGTGTTGTTCGGCAAAGCTGTGGGCAGCCAGATAAAAAGAACCGGCTCTGCTGATGTTGCTGCCATCGGCCAGCACTCTGGCATTACCCTGCAACAGCGCGGCGGAATAGTACGGATCCCAGATTGCCCATGCATCAACATCACCCTGTACAAAAGCCGCACGGGCATCGGCCGGTGTGAGATATATCGGACGGATGTCGCTGAATTTCAACCCGGCCTTTTGCAGTTGCAATAGCAATAAGTTATGTGCGCTGGACCCTTTCTGGAAAGCCACTTTGCGGCCTTTCAATTCTGTAACACTCTTAATGGCGCTGTTTTTTGCCACCAATATCACTTCTGCTTTGGGTTTTGGTGGCTCTGACCCTACATAGACAAGGCTGCCTCCTGCTGCCTGGGCAAAAATTGGCGGCACTTCACCTGTACTGGCAAGATCAATGCTGCCTACATTCAGCGCCTCCAGCATTTGTGGCCCGGCGGGGAATTCTGTCCATGTAATAGTGGTTTGCGGGAATTTTTTCTCCAGCAACTGCTCACTTTTTGCCATGACCAGCGCAACAGACCCTTTTTGGTAACCAATACGTAATTGTGCCGGGGTATCTGCGGCAAATACCGCTGACGCGATGCTCAGCAGGCTTACCAGCACAGTGGCGGTGAATTGTTTACTCCTTGAAAACATCGTGTGCTCCTTAAATCAGGCCGTTTGGCGCATCAGTGTATTTGGGTGATGATGGCGACCCAGTGCTTCAGTGAAGTTCTCCAGGGCAGTGAGTAAGCGTTTTTCCAATGCAGAAGAGAACAGCGTTGAATGCGCATCTATGGATATTTGGCTGTCTTCTGCGAAGACGCTGTGCAGGATCTCTTGTGCTTTGAGTGCGCAAAGTACGGGTTTGAGGCTGTAATCCACTGCCAGCATGTGTGCCAGAGAACCTGCTGTTGCCAGTGGTAACACCACTTTGTGTTCCAGTGCCCGTTCCCCAAGCAAATCAAGAAGTGTTTTCAGTACGCCTGTAAATGAAGCTTTGTAGATAGGGGTTGCGATGATAAGCCCATCTGCGCTGGCAAGTTGTGAGGTGAATGTGGCAAGTGCCGGGCTGTCGAACCTTGCAGTAAAAAGATCTTCATGTGGCAGGTTGTTAATGTGCCACGGCAGAACTTCAATTCCCTGGTTTTCCAGCCATTGCCCGGCACGGCTGAGCAGTGCCGTGGAACGGGAAGGGTAATGCGGGCTTCCCGCGAGTGTTAAAACACGCATAGCAACTCCTTATAACAAAAAGTTATTTATTTTTACTTATTAATAACAAGTTGGATAAGTGTGGCAGGTTGCCTGGAGGGACAGAAATAACTATTTCTGGAATACAAAGCTAAAAAATAGCTAAAGCACTAAGCCGTAGTAATAGCCATAGTGCGTACTGAACAATGCACTTACTGTTTGTACTATGGAAAAACAGGTGTTAATGCCGAAAGACTGAGCAACTTTCTTATCAGACCAGGTGCAGGAAACTCGCGTTTAAAAAAAAATAGATAAGGCGTGCGCATACTGCTAATTTCGTTAGTCTTTGCATTATGACAAGTTTGTCATCAATGCGTCACCAGCCCAACAGTGTTACCCCTGTAAAGTGAGTTTCATACAGAGATTATTCAGTTGATAACACCAACTGATTTACAGAAACCACTAAATATCATGGAGTAACTGTTATGAAAAAAATTGCTTTGGCTATCGTAGTTTCTTTTGGAACAATGGCATCGGTTTGGGCTGCTGAACCACAGCATCTCACTGAAATAAGTGATACAGCGCACCACCAGGCCCAGTCTGAACATGAATCAATGGTCAACTGTGATATGAGTAGTAGGCCTGGGAAAAATGAATGGCACAACAAAATGATGGAGACGCAGGTATCGCACACCACAGAAGATGGAAACGGGACAAAACCATTTTCCTCACTGAACGAACATGAACGTGCCGCCATTATGCATAAGTTTACACATAATGGGGAATCAGGCCCACATATGCGGGCATCAGAAAAACATTTGCAGATGATGCAAAAATCTGGGGACTCTATTTAAAACGTCTGCGCCGGTGAGTATCAGGGGTAAATTACCTGCAATTTTTATCTGTGTTGGGTACTGTTCTGGTGCCCAATTTTGTTTCAGACCAAAACTGACATAAGGCTGTTTGCGATGTCATTGCGACAAGGATACCCAACTTTTTGCCGGGTTTTATCTGGTATATATAAAACAGAGGGAGTAGTTGATGAAAATACTCATCGTAGAAGATGAAAAAAAAACAGGCGAATATTTGTGTAAAGGGCTGACTGAAGCAGGATTTGTAGTAGATCTTACCGACAATGGCTTAACAGGCTATCACCTTGCGAATACGGCAGAATATGATCTTTTAATTTTAGATATTATGCTTCCTGACGTGAATGGCTGGGATGTGGTTCGCATGCTGCGTTCAGCTGGAAAAGGATTACCAATCTTGCTGTTAACAGCCCTTGGTACTGTAGAACACCGGGTCAAGGGGCTTGAACTTGGCGCTGATGACTATTTGATCAAGCCTTTTGCATTTGCCGAACTTCTTGCACGTGTCAGAACACTGCTCCGCCGTGGTAATACAGTCATCCCTGAAAGCCAGTTTAAGGTAGCAGACCTGATGGTTGACCTTGTGTCCAGAAAAGTAAGCCGGGCGGGCAATCGAATTCTGTTAACAAGCAAGGAGTTTAGCTTGCTGGAGTTTTTTATTCGCCATAAAGGTGAAGTGCTTCCGCGTTCCCTGATTGCCTCTCAGGTGTGGGACATGAACTTCGACAGTGATACCAATGCGATTGATGTCGCTGTAAAGCGCCTGCGGGCCAAAATTGATAATGACTACGAACTAAAACTGATTCAGACAGTGCGTGGGGTGGGATATGCCCTGGAGACCCCTGATGAATATTAATTTACCCGGCCGCCCGTTTTCGCTGGCTCTGAGGTTGACGTTCTTCATCAGCTTGTCGACTATTTTGGGGTTTATTACTTTCACATGGATAATGCTGCATTCCGTTGAGGACCATTTTGCACAGCAGGATGTTAATGACCTCCAGCAATTCAGCGCCAGGATCAATGAAATACTGCATTCACCAGCAGCGCAGGAACCACAGAGGGTAAAACAACTACAGGATTTGATCGCGGGCTACCGGGATATTTCGGTATTGATAGAAAATTCACATGGAGAAACGTTATTCAGTTCTCCACAGGGTTCTAAACTCCACCTTGCCAAAGAAGATGCCAGTTTTCTTTCACACCTGAATAGTGGGGATGTGTTCCTCTGGAAACCAGAGGTTAATTCGATAACTGGTAACCAGTCCCCCCTAATAAATAATCAAACATACCGGGTTATTGTTGCTTCGGGTCAGGCATCATTTGGAGGAAAACAACAGAGTTATCAGCTGATTATTGGGCTCTCAATTAACTTTCACCTCCATTATCTTGATGCGTTGAAGAAGAAACTAGTGGCTATTGCCATTGTGATAAGCCTTGTGATTATTTTTATAATCCACTTCGCGGTGAGACAAGGGCATCAACCTCTAAGAAAGGTAAGTAATACCATTAAGAACATCACTTCCGATAAGCTTGATGAGCGACTGGATTCATCTCGCGTTCCAATTGAACTGGAACAGTTAGTGATTTCGTTTAATTACATGATTGCTAAAATTGAAGATGTGTTTAACCGGCAGGCTAATTTTTCTGCCGATATTGCGCACGAAATCAGGACACCGATAACCAATCTGGTTACACAAACTGAAATCGCACTTAGCCAGAGCCGAACCCAGAAGGAACTGGAGGATGTACTTTATTCCAGCCTGGAAGAATACAACAGAATGACCAAAATGGTCAGCGATATGCTGTTCCTGGCACAGGCTGATAACCACCAGTTACTTTCAGAAATGGTGATATTTGACCTCAGTGTAGAGGTCGGCAAGGTTTTTGACTTCTTCGAAGCATGGGCAGAAGACCGCAATGTAGCACTACTATTTAACGGGCGATCATGCCTTATCACCGGAGACCCACTGATGTACCGTAGAGTGCTCAACAATCTTCTGTCGAATGCTTTGCGATATACTCCAGAAGGAAGGGTTATTACGGTATCGGTACTAGAGCACGAGCACAATTTCGATCTCACTGTTGAAAACCCAGGCGCTCCCATACCAGAGGAACATCTGCCACGGTTGTTTGATCGCTTCTATCGTGTAGACCCGTCCAGGCAAAGAAAAGGTGAAGGGAGTGGGATCGGACTGGCAATAGTTAAATCAATAGTGGCATTACATCATGGTAAAATCCGTGTCGAATCCGATGCAGTTTCAACACGTTTCATTATATCGATTCCCCGGATGTAGCGACGCATTTCAATACTGAGGTAACGCCACTATTTTAATCGACATATCAATACTGTAGGAGTCTCCTTGTTTAAGCATGCGTAACCCCGGCCTGCCTGGAATATTATGTGCATTTACCTGATGTGACTGTGGTTCAAGGCATACAAAGTTGTCATTTCCATTCTGGTAAACCATTAGCCAGGGTAAATCACTGCTGAGAGTGATTTTTCTGAGTCGGTTTGTTATTTGTGCCACGCCATTCCACCCAGAGTAGCAATTATTTATCCATTTTGCAGATGGCACCCTGGGTTGAGAAAAATTCATATATCCGGGAATCTCTTCATGCCATTCATCGGCTAAATGGAATTCATTTTCTGACCAATATCCGGTTGATGAAAATTGCACTGTATCATCCAGAGATGTTTGAAAGAATGGGTGGAAACCCGCGCCATATGGTGCTGCCTGTTTGCCAAGGTGGATCAGCGTGATTTTTGCTGTGAATTGATTATCTATTAGACGATACTCAATATCGGCAATATAATAATAGATACCTATTGGAGCTGGTTGTGAACGCAAAATAATATAGCTGTCTTTTATTTCTAATAAACGCCACTGAGTTAACCACCCATTACCATGAAGATAGTAGGGATCATTGAATGGCGATTGGGGAAGTGTGTATATCTTATCTCTCACAGAAAAACAATTACCCGCGATTCTGTTTGCAAAGGGTAACATAGGAAACATTGCGGACTCAGCAGGATGCCATATGTCTTTTACCAACCATTGCCGGAGAATATGCCCGCCATTACCCAGGCATTCAAGACTTAACAGGCATGCGCCGTTATCAGTTATCCGTGCCCGCAGGCACGGATTTTCAATAGTATAATTAGCCATTATCACCAGACTGTCAGACTGAGTGTTTTTTCGTTTCAAAAGGCACCGACTTTACTGTGGCGCTCAACATTTTTTGCTCAAGGACTTCCAGTGATACACCCTTAGTTTCAGGGATTTTCCGGAATATAAAGACAAAACCCATTGCACAGATCACGCCATATAACAAGAAACTGCCAGCTGCTCCCAACCCTGCATTAAGTAACGGGAACGTGTACGTCAATACAAAGCAGGCAACCCACAAAGCAAGTGTTCCTACCGACATAGCAAGGCCGCGCACCCTGGCTGGAAATATTTCAGACAATAATACCCATGTCACTGGTGCCAGTGTCAGCGCATAAACGGCGATAGCAGCCAGAACAAGTAGCAGCACAGGCAGGCCCATGGTTCCTGTAGCATAGGCTGTGGCAATCGCGGCATAAATCACCGTCAACCCACCAGCGCCAATCAACATTAATTTTCTGCGCCCGACTTTATCTACCAGGGGTAAGGCAATGATAGTGAAGATCAGATTAATGAGCCCGGTAGCCACAATAGATTTCAGTGTACTGTTAATATCAAAACCCGCAGACGCAAATATTTCCTGTGCATAATTGAATATGACATTAATGCCACACCACTGCTGAAAGACAGCTATTACCATGCCAATAAACAGAACAGGGCGGACATTTTTATCAAGCAGGGAACGCAAATGGACTTGCTGGTTATCTGCATGAGCCTGAGTAGTGGCCGTTTTGATTTCTGTAAATGTTGCATCGGCATAGTGCTGGTCACCTATTCTGGCAAGCATATTCCGGGCACTTTGTTCTTTTCCTGCACGCACCAGCCAACGAGGTGACTCAGGTACCAGAAACATCAGCACCAGAAACGCAACTGCGGGTACCACGCCTGCACCAAACATCCAGCGCCAGCCAAGCTGCCCATTCCAGCTTTGCTGAATATCAATCAGCGTCGCCCCTGTTTCCACCGGGCGAGCAATAAGCAAATTAACAATTTGCGCAGCCAGTACACCAATAACGATTGTTAACTGATTAATGGCGACAAAACGCCCGCGTTTTTCTGCCGGACTGACTTCGGCAATATACAGCGGACTAATAGCTGAAGCGATACCGATACCTAATCCGCCAATAATACGAAAGGCGATAAAGATATCGAAGTGTGTTGAGAATGCGATACCCACTGCAGAAGCGGTAAACAGGAATGCAGATAAAATAAGTGGAGTTTTACGTCCGAATTTATCTGCCAGCCAGCCTGCACTCATAGCGCCAAAAACGCAGCCGACCAGTGCTGAGCTCATCGCCCATCCTGAAGTGGCAGGGTCAGTAATCGAATAATAGGCTTCATAAAATGGCTTCGCGCCACCAACAACCACCCAGTCAAAACCGAATAATAAACCGCCGCAGGCTGCGACCAGACATATCATCCAGACATAACCCATATGCAGCTGATGTGGATCGTTTTTCATATCCATTCCTCTGAATTTAACTGTATTGTGGAAATAAGAGGGGGATTTCCCTCTTATTCGTAATTAATTATAAATATTTGCTTCGCGGGCGATATTAATTAAATGCGCCTTGTCATGAGCAGGGTTTATTTCAAGAAGTTTAGTAATACATTTTTTGAATTTCTCATGTTCATTCAGCCCTAAATACCCCAGAGCACTGACAAACAGGCAATGTTGTAAGTGAAGTGATTTCTGGTCACTATCCAGAACAACTAAATCTGGCAGTGATACAGCAAAGAAGTCACTTGTCACTTCATCATTGCAATGTTTATCAGACCAGTTAATAAAGCTTCTGAACATCTGCTCAGCTTTATGTGGCTGGCCTGTTTTTTTGAAAGCCAGTGCCTGATAAAACAGATAATCAACGGGTTGATCATTATAATAGCGTCCTGCGTCAAGGCTTGAGCCACCTTTAATTGCTTCCTGATACTCTCTTTCTGCCTGGTGAGTTTCCCCTTGTTGTTCAGCACACCAACCCAGTAGATACCAGATATCATTATCACTTTGTCCTGCCAGACGTCCCTCGCCAAGATTTAACGGATAGGTTAATGCTGATGTCAGTAATTCGCGTGCGTCATTAAATTGCCCTTGCTGAATGGCGGCAATGGCCTGGCGTTGCTTATTGATCAAATACTGCCCGGTTATTCGGCCTTCACCCCCTTCCCAGGGGTGAAAGTCTCTCTCTGCCAGCGTTTTTGCAGCAAGAGCTATCTCGCCCTGAATATTCCACATATTCAACAGCTCAGCTGTAAGGTCATCACGCATCAAGGCAACATCAATTTTCCCGTTGAGTGCCTGTAATCGCAATGTGGGGGTTTGACCGGTAATCTTGTAAAGATAATCGCGTTCAAATAGCAGACGTGCATTGTTGGGTTCCAGAACGATGGCCCGCTGCAACGAAGCTTCTGCCTGTTTAAAGTCGCCGCGTTTATTCCATGCCCATATGCCTAACAAACGGTGGACTGGTGCAAAGTCGGGCATTTTTTCAACAGCGAATGACCAGCAACTTACCGCTTCGTCATAACGCTTTTTACTGTAGTGGAAACAGCCCAGTAAATATTGAGCAAAGCCGTAATCCTGCAGGTTATGCAGCATGTTGACTTCTTCAATAAGGTTGGGGAAACGTACTTTTAATGCAAAATTGTTTTTTGCCCGGGTAATAAGCTGGTGCTGTTCATCTTTGTTTCGTGTTAGTGCGGCACGCCAGAGTAATGGCAGGGTTTCCTGGTTATCCAGCAACGTCAGAATAGACAACGCTTCTGTTGACATACCCAGAGTCACCAGCCAGCCTGCGAGAACCGAGGAATTAGTCCCGCGGTCATTGGCAATTGTCGCCAGCGTATTCAGAGACGCCGGGCTCTGTGTAATTGCGTAATGGGCATAATGCAACGCATAACTCAGTGGGTAGTCGACCAGATTGCTGTCAATATATTGCAGCGCGGATTCCTGTTTCCCGGTTTGTGCCTGAAGAAGGGCGCAAAGTGCCATTGCCAGGTTATTAGAGCCGTTAAAGCGCAGGCTTTGCTTGCAGAAACTAAGGGCTTTAGATTTATTACCAGCAATGAGTTCAAGGCGGGCCAGGTGATAAAATGCTGTATCACGGCAGTCGGCGCTCCAACTGGATTTGAAATAATTGTCATATGCCTCTTTCAGCCGCCCTTGCTTCTCCTGAGCACAAGCCAGAATATGGCTGGCTTCACCTGATTGCGGGTTTTTGTTCAGTTTGTGCGCGCGTTGTAGTGCACTTTTTGCATAGCTTTCAGCTTCTTTCCAGTTAGCCCGGTTATATTCCAGTGTTGCCAGGGCAACATTGCAGCGATAATCATACGGGTCAATATCCAGTGCCCGCAGGTAGTAATCGTAAGGAGAACGGCTGGCATTGAGGTACTGTTCAAGATGCTGACCAATGAAGAACAGCTCATCACAATTTTTCAACTCTGCAGGGAGTGCAGGGGCAGTTGCTGGTGAAGGGAGTGGCGTCTCTTTGGGAATATGTTCAAGGTAAGAAAGAATATCCTGGCCGTCTTCGCCTACCAGTGCCAGTGTCAGGCGTTCCGGATATAATTCACTGACCTTTTGTAACCATGCCTGTGCTGGTTCCAGCGTCAGAGGGGTGCTCCACAAAACTTGTTTATCACCCCGAAGCTCCAGTTTTACATGGTGTAAAGGCTCAATGGCATATACCCCAATTTGTATGGAGGTACTATCCCGTTCAAGTTTAATAGCGGCAGATGTGCTGGCATTCTGTAATGTTCCCAACTGGCTGTAAGGCAGAAAATTCTGCACAAATACTTTCTCTTCAAAAGGTGCAAGCCAGGTAAAATCAGGTTGGTTATCGGTAAATACACCGGTCATTAATTCAATATAAGGGCCGTTTTTATCGGTCAGATTACGATCCCATGCCTGGCCAAAGTCGCCATATCCCCAGGTCCATTGTTTCTTTCCGGGTGATACATGATGGTCAGCAATATGTAACAGACCACCATTCTCACCATGATGCCAGGCGCCAACAAAGTCATAGTCAGACTTATCGGCCATATAGGACGTTGGTACCGGGATATTTTTATAGCGGGAGATGTCCACACCAGCTGAATAATCAACTTTGTAATATTCACCATGTGCTATTGGGAAAGAGGAAACAGCCCTGCGCCCATGGTCAAACACAGCAGTTACATCCGGGGGAAAGACACTCTGGTGGCCGTCACCACCTTTAACTGCAGGATTTGCCCACCATAAGAAATGGCGCGGTGTCGAGTTTGGGTTAAATATCTTACCAGTGATTTCGATAAGCGCTTTTTCAGGATATAACTTAAAACCGGTCATAACCTGTAAGCCACGCATGGGCTCAAGTTCACCCAGCCAAACAGTTGCTGCACCACTGTCATGCTGCTGGATATTTACATCTACAGGCATAAACGTTGTTGGCCTGTGGTGTTGCGGCCAGTTAAATTCAATACCGCCAGAAATCCAGGGGCCTACCAAACCAACCAAAGCAGGTTTGATAACTTCGTTATAGTAAACAAAGTCACGTTGCATCACTTTGTCATAGGCACGATGAATACGCCCTCCTAATTCAGGCAGGAGCATTACCCGAATAAAGTCATTTTCGATCCAGATAGCCTGATATTCTTTTTCTTCATAATTGCCGGTGATCGTATCAATCACACCATAAGGATATACGGCACCAGATGATCCCTGATAAACCCTTTTTTCAAGAAACATTGGGTTAGGATCTTCTGTATCAGTAGTCCATGTAGGCAATGTAATCGTTTCTTGCTTGACACTGACTTTGCTGTACATTTTTAACTCTCCACTAAAAAATGTAAGTTATCTATCGTATAATTGCACTCTAGACACAATTTTTTAGTACGTAATCCTGAATGATCACGGATTATACTAAAGGGAGTTTACTGAATGATTCATGTTGGGCTTAATAACTTCAGAATGCGGCAACTCAATAAAGAGCTCATTATGTCTCTGGTCTGGAGAGAAAAAAGAGTCACAAAGTCGCAGGTGGCAAAAAACACTGGCCTGTCAATTCCAGCCGTTACCAATATATTGGAAGAACTTATCGTTGAGGGGCAGCTTTCTCATTCAGATAAGAACCTGAGCAACCGGGGAATTAGTAGTGGTAGTTATCTCCTCCCGGAAACGAACCCTATGACACTGTGTCTTAACGTGACACCAACCACAATTGAAAGTCAGTTAGTTGATCATCAGATAGTACCTGTCAGTGAGTTGACCTGTGAATGGGTGTCAATGCCCGGCCCGGCAGTATTGTTAGATGTAATTGCGCAGAGGTACATAGATTGCCAGAAAAAATTCCCCAATAAAAAGGTCAGGCTTGCTATTGCAATGCATGGGCAGGTAGACCCTGAAACTGGTGTTTCACAATATATGCCTCAGGCTCCATGGCGAGAATCTGTTGAAGTTAAATATATTCTTGAAAACAGGTTAAAATGCCCGGTCATAGTTGATAATGACTGTGTGATGCTGGCATTAGCCGAAAAATGGCAAGGTCATAATGAAAATAAAGATATTTGTGTAATTAATGTCGATTATGGTATTGGCTCATCATTTATTATTAATAATACTATCTATCGCGGTAGTCTGTATGGAAGTGGCCAAATAGGTCATACTATAGTAGATCCGGATGGAAAAGCCTGTAGTTGTGGTCGTTATGGTTGCCTTGAAACAGTAGCCTCACTTAGCGCAATTAAAAAACAGGTAAGAATAAGTATGAAGCGTAGTTGTGGCTTATCGTCTGGTGAGGTTGAAAATATCAATACAGATATATTGACTGAACTATGGCGTAATAAAGATCCAGTGGTCAGGGGGATTATTGAGGATGGTGCAAATGCCATAGGGCTCAGCTTGTATAATTTTCTTAATATATTAAATATTAACCAGATTTGGTTTTATGGCGCAAGTTGCCAGTTTGGCAATGAATGGCTGGAAATGATTACCCGGCATGTGAATGGCAATCCTTTTGATCCCAAAAATAATGTTAAAAGAAATGAAACAAATATTCAGTTTGGGCGTTTGACCCGGCAGGAACAAATCATGGGAATTGCCTGGTTATATGTTGAGGAGAATTTATCTTCATTTCAGTGCTAGTTCGATTTTTTAGCGGGATATGGACTGGTAACATAGAGCATGTTCAGTGGCAATCAGCAGGGGGGCTTTAGTAATATGTTATCAAGGCGAACAGGTTTCAGCTAGTGTGTTTTATTACCGTGGGCTACCTAAAACTGGTGTACTGACAAAGTGAAAAAAAAGGTTTATCTTTGTTGGTCTTATAGCGAATGAAATAGTTATTTACCCAAGGTTAACTGATGATTACATTTCGCCCAATGTGGGAGGATGAGTATCCGGGCTATCTGGAATACTTTATTACTGATTACACTCGCGAGATTACAGAAAATTATAAACTTACTCCTGATGACGCTCTTGCCAGAGCCAGGAAAGAAATAGCTGAAAGCCTGCCTGGCGGAGTAAAAACGCCGGGCCATGTGTTGGTATGTTTAATTTCTCACTCAGGTGATTCAGAAAAGCATATTGGGTACTTGTGGTATAAACCTGATGCCATTATGCGCTCTGTTTACATTTATGATTTTTACATCTTCGACACTTGCCAGGGGCAGGGGTTGGGGAAACATACGCTTTGGGAATTTGAGCATGAGATGCAGACGCAGGGGTTTGCAGAGATCAGGCTTCGCGTGGCTGGCGACAACGAGCGTGCCCGGCATGTCTATGAGGCAGTCGGTTTTGGAGTGACGGGAATCAACATGAGCAAGAATATTAAGAATTGAGGCTTTGCCGAAAAGAAAATAAGAAGAGGTGAGCCTGATGACAAACCTCATGTCCGCACAGTACGAGAGGATGTAACCCAATAAAAAACCAGGAAAATCAATTTATTGATTTTCGGCTGCTAACTAAAAAGAAGGAAAAACCACGCTTTTTCCTTCTTTTTCATCAATCTGAGGTGCAATTAAGCACCTCCGGTATGGTAGTTATAAATAACGCGTAATCAAGTGTTGGCGGAAATGGTCAGGGTTAAGTGACTCACCCGTCGCTTGTTTTACTAATTCATCTGTTGCCAGCAGGCTACCTTTATTCCAAATGTTACTATTCAGCCAGTTAAATACAGGTGTCAGATCACCTGTGTGGATAATCTCATCTGTATCCATTTTCTGGCGGATTGTCGCCATAAACTGCGCTGCGTACATAGCACCTAATGTGTAGGTAGGAAAGTACCCAAAACTACCATCAGTCCAGTGAATATCCTGCATACAACCGTCACGGTAATTATTCTGAGTGGAAAGCCCCAGTGATGCCTGCATTTTCTCATTCCACAAATCAGGAATGTCACCGACCTCAATATTACCTTCCACCAACGCGCGTTCTATCTCGTAGCGCAAAATAACATGTGCCGGGTAAGTCACCTCATCGGCATCAACGCGAATCAACCCGGGAGTAACACGGTGGTTCCAGGCAATGAAATTATCTTCTTCAAGCGCTGGTTGTTGAGGAAAATGCTGTAAAACCAGGGTGCGCAGCTGTTTTAAAAACAGAGGGTGGCGGCCAACCTGCATTTCAAAAAAAAGGCTTTGCGACTCATGGATACCCATAGAACGCGCTTCAGCAACCGGCTGCCCCCGCCATTCACGAGGCAAATTTTGCTCATAGCGTGCATGACCGGTTTCATGGATCACCCCAAACAGGGCACTGAACAAGTCATCTTCGCTGTATCTTGTGGTGATTCGTACATCATCCGGCACACCGCCACAGAACGGATGCGCACTGATGTCCAGCCGGCCAGCCTCAAAATCAAAGCCCAACACTTTCATTACATCCAGGCCTGTTTCCCGTTGTAACGAAGTGGAAAACGGGCCTTGCGGGGTAACCAGAGGGTAACGGGCCTGGCGCGCCATAATTTCCTGAATCAGGTCTGGCAGCCAGGTTTTTACTGATCCAAACAACGTATCGAGTTTGGCGCTGTTCATACCTGGTTCGTACAGATTCAGTAATGCATCGTAACGAGACACACCAGTTGCTTCCGCGCGCAACGTAGCTTCTTCCCGGGCCAGGCTGACCACTTCTTTTAACAGTGGCTCAAAACTGGCCCAGTCATTACTGGCCCGTAAGGTGCGCCAGGCGTGTTCGCAGCGGCTACCGGCAAGTGACTGCGCTTCAACCAGATTCCCGGGTAACACGGTAGCCAGTGTGTATTGCCGGGTTATTTCGTGCAGGTTAGCCTGCTCGCTACTACTTAGGGGTAATGTTTTTGCTTCGGCGATCCAGTCACCCACAACAGGTTCGGTCAGTAACTGGTGGCGCAATAAACGAAGCTCTGCCAGGGCTTCACCGCGGGCGGCGGCACCTTTCGGTGGCATCATGGCCTGCATATCCCAGCCGGCAATAGCACCGAGGTGTGCAAAGCGGGATAGCCGCTGGAAGCGATGAGTAAGTTGCTGGTATGCGTTGGGCATTCTCAGACCTTATTTTCAGATTAACGAATCAGATAACGCATCAATAACACAAATATTGCATGCAAGTGAATAAGGCTCTGCAGATGGCAGTAAAACGTTGACAAGGAAAATAGCCTGAGGATTTCAGGCATGGCGTACAAACGGTATATATTTACCGCCTCTTATCCAGGCTGCCTGGTTAGGCATGCCATAAATAAGAGGCTTATTGTTCTAGTGTGCTTTGAAATGTAACCGGGCCCCGGTACACAGTGCCAGGCAAAGTAACAGGGCGATAAAGCTGGCAACACCCGGCCAACCGGCGTTATGCCAGAAAACACCACCTAAGGTGCCTGCCAGGCTGGAACCCAGATAATAACTGAACAGGTACAATGATGATGCCTGGCCTTTGGCCCGGCGGGCGCGTTGCCCAATCCAGCCGCTGGCAACCGCGTGAGCGGCAAAGAACCCGGCCGAGAACAACAGCATGCCAACAAATATTGCCCACAGATTATTGAATAACGTGATAAGCACGCCACACAGCATAATTGCTGTGAATAAAATCATGACTGGCCCACGGCCATATTTATTGGTCATCGCTCCCGCTCTGGGGGAGCTCCAGGTCCCGGTCAGGTAAACCACAGACAACAACCCAACCACGGCCTGGCTCAGGAACCAGGGCGCAGACATCAGACGGTAGCCAATATAGTTAAATAATGTGACAAACGCGCCCATTAATAAAAAACCTGTGGCAAACAGCAGCGGCAGGCCATCATCCCGCCAGTGCAGGCGGAAGTTAATCAGCAGCGTTTTCGGGCGCAATGAAGCAGGGCGAAAGTGACGTGAAGCAGGCAAAATGCGCCAGAACATAAAAGCGGAAGCCAGCGCAAAACAACCAATGAAACCCATGGCGATACGCCAGGAGAATAAGTCCGTTACCACACCGGTAATCAGGCGGCCACTCATGCCACCAATTGAGTTCCCGCTAATATACAGCCCCATGGAAAATGCCACTACGCTTGGGTGTATTTCCTCACTGAGGTAAGTCATCCCTACTGCGGCAACACCACTGAGCGCCAGGCCTGTCAGTGCGCGCATAATCAGGATCCCTTGCCAGGTGGGCATAACCGTTGCAAGGATGGTACAAGCCGCCGCCAGCAGGAGCGCTGCAACCATAATGGGTTTGCGCCCAATGGCGTCTGAAAGTGGTCCGGTAAACAGCAAACCAATTGCCAGCAAACCGGTGGACATAGACAGTGAAATACTGGCGCTGGCAGCTGAAATGCCAAATTCATGGGATAAAATCGGCAAAATCGGTTGTACACAATAGAGCAATGCGAAAGTGGCCAGGCCTGCGGTAAACAGGGCAAGGGTCACACGCATAAACTGGGGAGTACCACGTTTGATAAACTCAGAACTTACCGGTGCTTCAGAGGGGTTACCGTCAATAACTCTGTCCGGTGCAGAGGTGACGATGGTTGTACGGCTCACACGAATCCCTAATTTTTCTCTCTTCCCCCGCATTCAATGGGACGGGGTAACCACTTGGTGTAGGGTAGGAATTTTCGATTATTCTGTCTAATATATTAATAATCTCAAATAATATTTATAAAATATGAATATCGAATTACGCCATTTACGCTATTTTATTGCGGTTGCGGAAGAGTGCCATTTTGGGCGGGCTGCTGCGCGGCTGAATATTTCCCAGCCACCACTGAGCCAGCAAATCCAGATTTTGGAGCAGCAGATTGGTGCACGCTTGCTGGCCCGCACTAACCGGAGTGTCAGCCTTACTGCTGCGGGGAAACAATTTCTGGCAGATGCGCGGCAAATTCTTATCCAGGTTGAAGCGGCCGCAACCCGGGCAGAGCGTTTGCACCTGGGGGAAATTGGTGAGCTACGCCTGGGCTTTACTTCTTCTGCGCCGTTTATCAAATCTGTTTCCGCTTCGTTATCCGCGTTTCGCCGCCAGTATCCTGGTGTGCATATGCAAACCCTTGAAATCAATACTCGCGCACAAATTGCACCCTTGAGTGAAGGGGCGCTGGATCTTGGCCTGATGCGTAATACCACATTGCCGGATACCCTCGAATGGCAGGTCATTCTGCGGGAGCCATTGCTGGCGATGCTTCCTATGGACCATCACCTTGCCCGCCATCCAGTTATCCCATTAAGCGAACTGGCTAAAGAACCCTTCGTATTTTTTGATCCTCATGTGGGGACTGGCCTGTACGATGAAATCCTTGGGTTATTGCGCCGTTATGATCTGACTCCGCAAATCACCCAGGAAGTGGGGGAAGCAATGACGATAATTGGCCTGGTTTCCGCAGGTCTCGGGGTGTCGATTTTGCCGGCTTCATTTCGCCGGGTACAACTGAAAGAGATGGTCTGGGTTCCCCTTGATGCTCATGATGCCGTTTCGGAAATGTGGCTGGTCTGGTCACGTCATCATGAGCAGAGCTCAGCGGCACAGCATTTCAAAAAGCTGTTGTTGTCATCAATCAAAGGCTAAAAAAGGGTTAATAATTCGCCAGTACGGGAGTAAAAATGTGCGTTAATTCACAAGGCTGGGTAAATATTTGACGGCGAGTGCTGAAGTGCTTCACCATAGCGCTGAAGATTATTTCGAAGCGCGAAAATAAAGGGAGCCGTCCGTGGTGGTTGACAGCCAGCCAGGCCATATAGATCAAATTAAGCAGACCAATGCAGGTGCCGTTTATCGCCTGATTGATCAACTCGGCCCGGTTTCCCGCATTGACCTTTCACGTCTGGCGCAACTGGCGCCTGCCAGTATCACTAAAATCGTGCGTGAGCTGTTGGAAGTGCATCTGGTTCAGGAGACTGAAATTCAGGAGCCCGGTAGCCGCGGCCGCCCCGCAATTGGTCTGCAGGTAGAAACCGAAGCCTGGCATTATTTGTCTGTGCGTATTTCTCGCGGGGAAGTCAGCCTGGCGTTGCGTGATCTGAGCGGCAAAGGTGTGGTCGAAGAGAACATACCGTTTGCGGAGTCCGGCGAGGTGCCATTTCTGGAGCGTCTGGTCAAAGAAGTGGATGCATTTTTCACCCGCAATCAGTCCCGCCTGGAGCGGTTAACGGCGATTGCTATCACTTTGCCGGGTATTATTGATACGGAAAATGGCATCGTGCACAGCATGCCATTTTATTCTGATGTAAAAGAAATGCCACTTGGCAGTACGCTGGAAAATCATACTGGTGTACCCGTGTATATTCAGCATGATATCAGCGCATGGACTATGGCTGAGTCATTGTTTGGCGCATCACGCGGAGCCCGGGATATTATTCAGGTGGTTATCGACCACAATGTGGGTGCCGGTGTGATAACCGACGGGCGGTTGCTACATGCTGGCAGCAGCAGTCTGGTGGAGATTGGGCACACCCAGGTCGACCCGTGGGGGAAACGTTGCTATTGCGGAAATCACGGTTGCCTGGAAACCATTGCCAGTACCGACAGCGTTCTGGAGCTGGCACAGCAACGCCTGAGCCAGTCGATGAGCAGTATGTTGCATGACCAGCCGTTATCCGTTGAATCCCTGTGCGATGCGGCACTGAAAGGGGATTTACTGGCAAAAGATATTATCACCGGCGTGGGCACCAATGTTGGGCGTATCCTGGCAATTATGGTGAATTTATTTAACCCACAAAAAATACTGATTGGCTCGCCGCTGAACCGCGCTGCAGCTATTCTCTACCCGGCAATGACCAATTGCATTCACCAACAGTCGTTACCTGCCTACAGCCGCCATATCCGGGTAGAGTCTACCCAGTTCAATAACCGTGGCACAATGGCCGGGGCTGCCCTGGTAAAAGACGCGATGTATAACGGATCTTTACTCATCCGTCTGTTACAGGGGTAACAATTTACCGTAACTACACTAAAAATTGCGCTACCTCAAACTGACCACCTGCGGATTCTTTTAGAATTTCTGCACTGAATTATTTATTCCATTAACTATCCCCAAATAATTTAAGTTGCAGAACAGGCCTGTTGTACGCAGGTTTGGTTGTGGTCGCAATCGCCTTTCCTGAACCGTATTCGGCACATCTGGCAACTTGAAGTACGAAGGGCCTTTCTTCCCTTACAATATCGGTGGAGTCAGCCATGCTGAAGCGTTTTTTTGTCACGGGTACTGATACAGCTGTTGGTAAAACAGTGGTGTCCCGTGCGTTACTTCAGGCGTTGGTGTCAGCGGGACATACTGCTGCAGGGTATAAACCTGTAGCCAAAGGCAGTCAGGAGACACCGGAAGGGTTACGTAACCGGGATGCGCTGGTGCTGCAGTCGGTCTCATCGCTTGAATTACCTTATGATGCCGTCAATCCTGTCGCTCTGAGCGAAGAGGAAAGTAGCGTTGCTCACAGTTTCCCTATTAACTACAGCCTGTTATCTGATGGCCTGGCGAAATTATCCGGCCAGGTTCAGCACGTAGTTGTTGAAGGGACCGGGGGCTGGCGCAGCCTGATGAACGACCTGCGGCCACTTTCCGAATGGGTGGTGCAGGAACAATTGCCGGTACTGATGGTGGTGGGTATCCAGGAAGGGTGCATCAACCACGCATTGCTCACGGCCCAGGCGGTCGCCAGTGATGGTCTGCCGTTGCTTGGCTGGGTGGCTAACCGCATTAACCCATGCCTGGCGCACTATGCAGAAATTATTGATGTTCTGAGTAAAAAAATCCCGGCGCCGCTGGTGGGGGAAGTTCCCTATTTACCGCGGGCGGAACAGCGGGATTTGGCCCGGTATCTTGATCTATCCGTACTGGGCCTTACGGTAAATCGAGTCCGGCCACAGCCAGCGTGACAGAACGGAAGCAATAACACTTGCCAGTAGCAGGGCGGGTAACAACGTGTACTCGCCCGTCATTTCGCATACCATCAATGCTGCCATAATAGGCGCATGGGTGGTGGCGGCAAGCAATGCCGCCATTCCTGTCAGGCCGAAGTACAGCACGCTTTCGGTATTTACACCATGCAGCATTCCCCACAAACGCCCGGCACACAACCCTGTTGCCACACCAATAAATAAGGTGGGTGTGAAAACACCGCCCGGCGCGCCGGAGCAACTGCTCGCCAGCACGGCCAGCAACTTACACAGCAAAATCAGGCCAATAAACCCGAACAGCGGAGGCTGGCTCAAAAATGCCTGCACTACGCTGTAACCATTCCCCCAGACCATAGGGGTAAATGCAGAAAGGCAACCTACTATTGCGCCGCCAGCCATTAACCTGAGTGGTAAGGGCGCTATTTTTTGAAACCCTTTACGGCTGGCACACATCAGCCTGAGCAATAATGCTCCCCAGCACCCTATAACCACGCCAAGCAGCGCCATTTCCAGGTACTGAGAAGGTGATGGCGCGGCGAGAGGTATCACCTGGTAAAGTGTGGTTTTGCCGTTACTGAGCAGGAGTGTCACCAGTTGGGCCGTTACCGCTGCAATCACCACAGGCCCCAGCGAGGCCAGCATTAAGGTGCCAAACAACACTTCGGCAATAAACAGGCTTCCGGCAAGCGGGGCGTGATAGGCGCTTGCCATCCCGGCTGCAGCACCACAGGCAAGCCACAGTTTCCACTCTTCGCGCGGTGTCAGGTAGCGGCACAGTTTGGCGGCAGCAAGTGAGGCAAGTAATATCATGGCACCTTCCCGGCCAATTGCGCTGCCGGTAGAAACCACAATCAATGAGGCCCCGGATTTAACCAGGCTGCGTTGTGTATCAAGCTGGCCATCGCCACTTTCAATGGCTTCCATGTAGTCATCAGGGCCATGAGGATGCTGGACAGAATGGCGCTGCCATAACCACAGTACCAGGCCTGCCAGCAACCCTCCCATGGCAGGTGTCACAATACGTCGCCACAGGGGTAAGGCATCGGCTGCTGCAACCAGGCTGCCATCATTACTTCCTAAAACCGCATTTTCCAGAAACAATAATGTCTGGCGAAATAACCAGACCGCGAGTGCTGCGGCAATACCGGTGGCAACAGCCAGCAGCAGGCGGCGCAACATACTGCGAATTTCCGGAAAAGGGTGAAGACGGTGCATGGCAAAGATTCCCCAAAGTGAACCTTTATTTTAACTATCTGCCAGTTCTTAGCATTGTGGTTATAAGGTTATATTGAAACGAAATATAACAATAGGTGACGCTGTCACTTTAATGGCGAGCTAAGTTAACTGGCAGACCCGTAAGGTCTGCCAGAATAAGTGCACTCAGCGCCACAGCGGTTTTTCGGCAACAGGAACCGGTGAGCCTGACTGCCAGTGATGGAGTGTGACCCGAGTGAGCTGGCATAGCGCAGAGTAAAAGTCACCAGGTTCACTTTCCTCAAGCACATCGAGAAATCGGGGTACCCAGGGCAGAATGTGCCAGGCCAGCAGTTCGTTAGTTGCCTGCTCCTGGCCATTTTCCGCCAGCCATGCTGCCAACATAAGAAGGGTGCCAATATGGTCTTCCGGTTCATTCTGGTTGGTTTCATGCTGTATACCCAGGTGTTGCATCCAGCCACGTAAAGCCAGCAAAGAGTCGCCAAACAAGACATTCTCTTTATCAAGCCAGACGGAACCCCAGGGCGGAGCAGGCAGGGCGTCTGGCCCAATGAATAACCGCTGCCAGGTTTCATCCAGTTTACTGGCGTGCGGTGCAGCGAGCTGCATGTTCTCTGCAATTCTGTTCAGCCTTTCGCCTGCCCAGGGCCATTCCTGTAGCCAGCTCCCGGATGTAAAAGCGGCAACTAACGGGTGCGCTTGTGGTGTTTGTGGGGAAAAATAAAACAGCGCGCCCAGTGCGCGTCCTGTCAGGGCAATATTCTCCAGGCGGGACATGTTACACCTCAATTAACAGTGAATAAGCGGGCGTCCTCGCCCGCAGGAAGTTCAGCTTGCCACAGCCATACCAACAGTCATATGCAGGCCATAAAACAAACCCCGGCCAATCAATTCACCGAGAATAACCAGCACCCATCCGCTGAGCAAGGCGGGTAACGATGGATTTTTGCGCCGCACCAGTGGGCAGGCCCAGCACCCAAGACCGGATACCAACAATACCATGCGTGCTGTTTGCCATTGAGCATAGTGAGGCAGCAAATTAGTGGCCTGTTGTACTGAACTGTGGATCCCGGCAAGAGACACTGCCTGCGCGAAAGACGCAACAAACACAACCAGCAGAGCGATAATACTGAGTGTGGCGAAGCGGCTGCCGCTGAATGACACATTGGCCTGGCGAAGTAAAACAGCGCCCAGCACTGGACCGGTCAGCGCCACTGTGAGGAAAAAGCTGAGTGTGGTATAGCCAGTATGCCAGGTGGGAACGGTATCAATCTGGTAAACCCTTGTCATTGCCCAGACAAAAAACAGCCCAGCCACCATGCTCAGCAGCAGAACAAATTTTGCCACGGCTTCTGGCAATTTATGCAGAAAACTCAGTAACCACCAGAAACCGCCTATAGCGAAAAACAGCGAACCGCTGGCGATTTCGTTACTCAGTGCAGACTGGCCCAAACGGTTAAGGGAATTTAGCGCACGCCAGGGCGAGCCAAGGTGCAATACCGAGGCAACAAACGCCAGGCCCATTATCACCCACAGAAAAAACATACTTCGCACAACCCGGCGTTGCGCCGCTGGATTATTATCGAAGGCTATCCAGCCAAGGCCGGTGACAATCAACCCACCAACCACACTCTGGCCCAGCACAGTGAACAACACCAGGGGCCACTCTTGCCAGCCACTGCCCATATTACACCTCCTCCGGGTTAGCCAGATAGCCGAGACGATCACCCGTTGGGCGGCAATTGGCATTGGGTTTTATCACAATGGATGGTTGCGTGAAATGGGCGGCAGGAAGTGGAGCAACTGCCGCCAGCTCACCATGCTGCTTACGTAACTCATCAACCGGGCCAAAATCCAGCGCCCGTAACGGGCAGGATTCGACGCAAATCGGTTTTTCACCTTTAGCGACGCGGGAATAACAACCATCGCATTTTGTCATATGGCCTTTTGCCGCATTGTATTGTGGTGCGCCGTAAGGGCATGCCATATGGCAATAGCGGCATCCAATACACACATCTTCGTTAACCACTACAAACCCGTCTTCCCGTTTATGCATGGCTCCGCTTGGGCACACTTTGGTGCAGGCTGGGTCTGCGCAATGGTTACAGGCAATAGAGAGGTAATAGGCAAAAACATTTTGCCGCCAGACGCCGTTATCTTCCTGCCAGTTACCACCAGCGTATTCATAGATGCGCCGAAAACTGACGTCCGGCGTTAAATTCTTGTAATCCTTGCAGGCAAGCTCACAGGTTTTACAACCAGTACAGCGGCTGGAATCGATAAAAAAACCATATTGTGTGGACATCAGCAAGGCTCCTTATACCTTCTCTATTTCAACGAGGTTGGTATGTTGCGGGTTGCCTTTTGCCAGGGGAGACGGGCGCTGCGTGGTTAATGTATTGACACAGGCTCCGTGATCAATTCTGTCTCCGTTCATATTGGCATCATGCCATGCTCCCTGGCCCATCGCTGTTACGCCGGGCATAATGCGTGGTGTCACTTTAGCGGGAATGCGCAGCTCACCACGTTCATTAAATACCCGCACCATATCCCCTTGTTGAATGCCGCGTTGTTGGGCATCAACCGGGTTGATCCACACTTCCTGGCGGCAGGCTGCCTGCAGCACGTCAACATTGCCATAAGAAGAGTGGGTGCGCGCTTTGTAATGAAATCCAAACAGCTGTAAAGGCCACTGGTGCCGCTCTGATGAATCCCAGCCTTCAAAAGTGCTGGCATAAACAGGCAGCGGGCTGATGACCTCGTCGGGTTTGATTTCCCACTTTTTGGCAATGTCTGCCAGCCGTGAAGAATAAATTTCAATTTTCCCGGAGGGCGTTTTTAATGGATGCCCCAGCGGGTCATCGCGGAAGTCTTTATAGGCAACAAAATGCCCGTCCGGGTCTTTGCGCTTATAAATACCCATTTCACGCAGTGCTTCATATTGCGGAAGTTTGGGATCCCGGGCGATCATTTTGCTGTACAGGTACTGCAACCATTCACGCTGGGTCCGGCCTTCAGTAAATTTCTGGTAAATATCCGGGCCGAGCCTGCGGGCAATTTCACTGGTTATCCAGTAAATGGGTTTACGTTCAAATTTTGCGGAAGTTGCTGGCTGGATAAATATCAGGTAGCCCATGTTACCCGCATAATCATTGGGAATAATATCTTCCTGCTCAACGGTCATCAGGTCTGGCAGCAGAATATCGGCATATTTCGCTGAAGCCGTTAAAAAGTTGTCGATAACCACAATCATTTCGCACTGTTTGTCGTCCTGCAAAATATCATGGGTGCGGTTTATCTGGGCATGCTGGTTCACCAGTGCATTGCCTGCATAGTTCCAGATAAATTTAATAGGTACATCGAGTTTTTCTTTGCCGCGCACCCCATCGCGCAGTGCTGTCATTTCCGGCCCGCGTGTAATGGCATCTGTCCATGTGAAGCAGGAAATCGCCGTTTTAACCGGGTTATCCAGTACTGGCATACGCTCAATGGTAATGGTCCAGGTTGATTCACGCGCACCACTGTTACCACCATTAATGCCAACATTGCCGGTCAGAATGGGGAGCATCGCTATTGCGCGGGATGTCAGTTCCCCATTAGCCTGGCGCTGCGGCCCCCAGCCCTGGCAAATATAAGCGGGTTTAGTACTGCCTATTTCCCGGGCAAGCTGGGTAATTTTGTCGGCAGGAATACCCGTAATAGCCGATGCCCACTGTGGCGTTTTCGGCGTTTTATCCTCTCCGGCGCCTAATATCCAGGCTTTATAATGGCCATTCGCAGGGGCATCTGCCGGGAGTGTTTTCTCGTCATAGCCAACGCAATAGTCATCTAAAAATGCCTGGTCAACTAAATTCTCGGTAATCAGAACCCAGGCCATTCCTGATACCAGAGCGGCGTCCGTACCCGGTCGAATAGGAACCCACTCATCTTCACGGCCTGCCGCGGTATCGGTGTAGCGGGGGTCAATGACTATCATTCTGGCATTGGATATTGCCCGAGCCTGCTCAAGGAAATAAGTGATCCCGCCGCCACTCATGCGGGTTTCTGCCGGGTTATTGCCAAACATCACAACCAGTTTGCTATTTTGTATATCCGAAGTGCTGTTACCCAGGTTGCTGCCATAGGTGTAAGGCATGGCACAGGCAATTTGTGCGGTGCTGTAGGTGCCATACTGGTTGAGGAAACCGCCGTAGCAATTCATCAGACGGCTGACGAGGGATGCAGAAGGTGACGAGCGTGTGACGTTGCCGCCAACAATGCCAGAGCTGTAATTGATATAGACAGCTTCATTGCCCCAGGTTTTCACTACCCGTTTCAGGTCAGAGGTAATGGTATCCAGCGCCTCATCCCACGAGATACGCTCGAATTTACCTTCACCGCGTTTACCGACCCGTTTCATTGGGTAATTCAGCCTGTCCGGATGGTTCATTCTGCGGCGAATTGAGCGGCCCCGCAGGCAGGCGCGTACCTGGTGATCACCATAAATATCAAGCCCGGTATTATCCGTTTCGACCCAGGTGACTTCATCATCAGTGACGTGCAGGCGCAGTGCGCAACGGCTGCCACAGTTAACTGAGCAGGCACCCCAAACCACTTTTTCTCCGGCGGGTGCCATACCCTGTTTCACGGCCGCAGTGGCAGGGCGCAAACCGAATGGCAGGCTCACTCCACCGGCGGCCAGTGCCAGCCCACTTAATACGCCAGATTTGACCAGCGTTCTGCGGCTGATACCGCTATGTTCATCGCTCGACATAACTCGCTCCATCAACACAGAAAATAGGTAACTACAACGTGAAAAGCACGGGTGAAAGCGTAACTGGCTGTGTGGTAATGCCTGTGGACTACTACGGGCTTTCTGTACCAGGGGAACGCTTCAGCCGTTTTTAGTTACCAGGCTAATAATTTTCAATATGCAGTGTGGCAGGGTGGAGGGCGTAAAATATTATTTCGAATCAAATATCAGCGGGTTTTGTGTGATAAAACAGATGGGGTGCTGGCAGGGGGGAATAACGGGCGTGGCTCAGAGTCAGGCCACGCCAGGGCAGAAATGCATCAGGGTGATGGTGTGTGCATTTCGCTGTCGGTGCTGTTATCGGCGCTATCGCCTTTTTGGTACAGAATCTTAAACGTATCGTTTGCACAATGGCCAACAACCTGCGCACCCGGTTGTTCTGCCTGGTCATTGGCTACAATCGAAAGCGAGAAGTTATCCGGGTCCACGCCATTATGGATGATTCGTTGTTCAATATCGGCTTTGACCCGTTCGCAGGATGCCGGCGCAGCCAGGGCAGAGAAGCTAAAACACAGTAACAATGCTGTAGGCCATAAAACGGCTTTCATAGGTATTACCTCCTGAATTTGTGTGATACCTCAGTCTGGCAGATAATAGGTAAAGTACTGTATTGCTTTATATCATTTAAACAGGTTAATTCTGATTTGCTAAGGAACTATGTGCGATACGTCATTCCAGTGAGTTTTATGGCGATTCTCCTCGCAGGTTGCGATGACAATCAGCCCCCGCAGGCACTGACGCCTGAAATGGCCAGTTACTCTAATGAATTCGATTTTGACCCCGTGCGCGGCCCGGTAAAAACCCTGACCGAAACATTGCTCAATGAAGATGGGAAAGTTGAGCGGCGCTTCCATGCCACGTTATCGCAGGAAGGGTGTTTTAACACAATGGATATGCATGATGTGTCACGTAACACCGATTCTTCATTAGTGCTCGATGCTAACTACTATATTGATGCAATTACCCAGAATAAGCTGATTCGGCTGCAGGGAAAATGCCAACTGGAGTCTATTCCGGAAGCCGGGGTGACATATCAGACTAATGACAATGATTTCGTGACGGGAGTGACCAGCAAAGACTTGCTCATCACCTACAGTTACGCGGCGAACGGTTTTCCTCTGGGGCGGGTAACGAAAAGAGGTGACCAGACCCTGGAAATCCGCAACATACCGGAAAAAGACACGCGCAAGCTGCTTGATTACCACACAGAGACCTGGGTAAACGGTAAGAAGGTGAGCCAGACAGTACAAACCTGCGACTACGACAGCCACAATAACCCGACAACCTGTGAAATTGAAAGTAACAGCGTTACGGCAAAACCCGAAACGCCAACCCGGTATACCGTAAAGTACGAAATTGAATATTACTGACAGGTACTGGCTGCGCTCAGGCAGCCAGCGCACTTACTGCGCAGTGGGCTTCACCATGCCGCTGGAGGGGGCTTTATGCAGAGCCATATACTGGTGCTGCAGAATATACATTCTGATGGTGTTGCGGTATTCGCCGTTAATAAAAAACTCATCTACCAGTTCACCTTCCACAATAAAGCCCAGCTTTTTGTAGATGTGAATGGCTTTGGCGTTTTCTTTATCAACAATCAGGTAGAGTTTATATAAGTTGAGAACGGTAAACCCGTAATCCATTGCCAGTTTTGCTGCCCGGGCAGCCAGGCCTTTACCCTGAAATTCTGGGGAGATAATTATCTGGAATTCCGCGCGGCGGTGGACATGATTAATCTCCACCAGCTCAACCAGGCCTGCTTTTTGCCCCTGGCATTCCACAACAAAACGGCGTTCACTTTGGTCATGAATATGCTTGTCGTACAAGTCCGATAACTCGACAAAAGCTTCATAAGGCTCTTCAAACCAGTAACGCATAACGCTGGCGTTGTTATCGAGCTGGTGGACAAAGCGCAAATCTTCGCGCTCCAGTGGGCGCAGTTTTATTTCATCAAACCCTGACATGTTTTAATTCCCTGTATTTGAGATGTGCTCCCGGCAGGCGGGAGCGGGAGAGATTATTGAGCTATCTGACGGCCAGTGTTACGGTCCAGGCAGCGCAGTGTGTTCGGCTCCCAGTACGCATTAACATTGGAACTTTTCAGGCAACGGTCACGAGCGTCGAATGCCGCATCTTCCTTATCCCATTCTTTTTCAACCCGGTTGTTAACCTTGTTACGCAAAGACCGCGTATCATTCCATTGTTCTTTATCCATTGCCGCGTTTTGGCGGCTCTGTGCACTGTCACCTGACTCAATAATCAGTTTATCTGTTTGCGATAACGCCGGTGCTGAAAATGCTACAGCACTGGCCAGCAGGGCGACAGGCAGTAATGACGTTAACAATTGTCCTGCTTTACTCATAGAGACTCCTTATTCACAAATCACCGGATCCTTGTTTTGTATTTACGTACAGGAAGGCCCGGGCACCTGTCTCGTAAATTATCACGAGTATATAACATTGTGATGCCAGCTCAACACTACAGGTATATCTCGTTGCAATTACATACAGGTTAATGATAACCCGAAGACAGGGTCAGGTTTTATCACAGGCTGTTACCCACCTGAACCAGACAAGGTTTTCTGGCACTGAAACGCAATTTCATTTTATTTTGTGATGTATATCACAATTAACTACCATTCTAGTCTTGTAGTAGGGGAAACATGTCGTACATCATAAAAGCACAAAACCGAGTCTGCCAGGATAAAGCCATCCTGGTTCAATCCGCTTAATGATGAGTTTAATAATGGAAAAGACGTTATTAGCAGCAAAAGCTACCTGCCCGGCCTATGACAGAAGCGCCCTTAAGACCCGCATTGTTCACCTGGGTTTTGGTGCGTTTCACCGCGCCCATCAGGGTGTTTATGCCGATATTCTTGCCGCTGAGCACCAAAGCGACTGGGGTTATTGCGAAGTTAATCTGATTGGCGGTGAACAGCAAATCGCTGATTTACACCGCCAGGATAACCTGTATACCGTCGCTGAAATGTCCGCCGATAACTGGCAGGCGCGTGTAGTGGGCGTAGTAAAACGTGCCATGCACGTTTCCGTTGATGGCCTGGACGCGGTTCTGGAAGCCATGTGTGAACCTCAGGTGGCGATTGTCTCCCTGACCATCACAGAAAAAGGGTACTGCCACTCCCCGGCAACAGGTGAGCTTAACCTGGACAACCCTCTGATTGCCGAAGATTTACGCCACCCGCAACAACCGAAATCGGCTGCTGGTGTGATTGTTGCCGCGCTGGCATTGCGCAAAGCGCGCGGCCTGGCGCCATTCAGCGTGATGTCATGCGATAACATGCCAGAAAATGGCCATGTTACCCGCAAAGTTGTGCTGGCATATGCCCGCCAGGTTGATGCTGCGCTGGCAAGCTGGATTGAGCAGCACGTCACTTTCCCGTGCACCATGGTTGACCGTATTGTGCCTGCCGTGACAGCAGATACACTGGCTAAAATTGAACAGATTACCGGGGTTGCTGACCCGGCCGGGGTTGCCTGCGAACCTTTCCGCCAGTGGGTGATTGAAGATAACTTCGTCGCAGGCCGCCCGGAATGGGAAAAAGCCGGGGCGCAGCTGGTCAATGACGTTATCCCATTTGAAGAAATGAAATTACGCATGCTCAACGGCAGCCACTCATTCCTGGCTTATCTGGGTTACCTTGCCGGTTACCAGCATATTAACGACTGTATGGGTGATGATAACTATCGCCGTGCTGCACATGCGCTGATGCTGCGTGAACAGGCACCGACACTGCAGGTTCAGGGCGTGGACCTGGCGCGTTATGCTGATTTATTGATTGAGCGTTACACCAACCCGGCACTGCGCCATCGTACCTGGCAAATTGCGATGGATGGCAGCCAGAAATTACCGCAACGTATGCTGGATTCAGTTCGCTGGCATCGTGCGCATAGCAGTGACTTCTCACTGCTGGCATTAGGTGTTGCCGGGTGGATGCGCTATGTCGGTGAGGTAGATGAACAAGGCCAGCCCATCGAGGTAATGGACCCGCTGTTGCCTGTTATCCGTGAAGCGACTGCCGCTTCGGCGGAAGATGATTCCCGGGTTAAAGCTTTGCTGGGGATAAGCGCGATTTTTGGTACCGATTTACCCCAGGACCCGGCTTTTGTGGAAGCGGTTACCCAGGCCTGGCGTTCATTGCTGGCGCATGGCGCAAAAGCGACGGTTGCTGCCTGGGCTCAGGCGAATGCCTGATTGCCTGCCTGTTACTGCAGTGTGATTTATGTATTACCGACCAAACCCGCTGCGGCGGGTTTTTTTACGCCCGGAGGAAGAGGAAGGCAGCTGGCCAGTAAATTATCTTCAAATAACGCCAGCCAGGCACTCCACGGACTTATTGCTCTTCAGTAAACCAGTCGCGGTTTTCCTGGCGAATTAGCAAAACAGAAGCACTAATCTCAGCCAGGTGCTGATGCATGGTTTCGTCAGCCAGTTGTTCATCATGCTTTTCCAGCGCCCGGAATATCGCCCAGTGTTGCTCCAGCAACATCTCATGAGGCGTAACGTGGTCAAGGCTCATAAACCGCACCCGGTCCATTGCTGCTTTAATATTCTCAATGGTTTCCCATGCCAGGCGGCACTGGGCAACATCACAAAGAATTTGGTGAAAATCGTCATCCAGTTGGAAAAAGTCATTCAGCTGGTGGCGGTCAATTGCTGTGCGCTGCTGGTTGAGGTTTTGCTCTAACTGGTAAAGCTGTGCATCGGTCACCAGTGTGGCGGCACGGCGCACAACGGCGCGCTCTATCGCTTCACGGACAAAACCGCCACTACGTACCTGGTTCAGGGAGATTTTGTTGACGTAACTCCCACGCTGAGGGCGGATCTGGATCAGTCCATTTTCTGCCAGTTTGATAAACGCCTCACGTACCGGCTGGCGCGAAACATCAAAACGCAGCGACACTTCTTTTTCTGAAAGCGGGGTGCCGGGCGGGATCAGGCAGTGCACAATATCGCGCCGCAAAATGCGGTATATCTGCTGATTGACGGGTTGGGTTGGGTTGAGATGCGTTTCAGCGGCCATGGTTTGTCTTTTGTTAGAGTAAACCCAATGATTTTACCCTGTTTTTGGCGGTTCGCCCATACCCGGCTGGCAAGCCGGGTGGGGAAAATCAGGCTGAGCGATGGACTGTTAACCCACCAAAAGTCTGGCTGACAGGCATCATCTCAAGTGTATTGATATTGACATGTGCAGGCAGGGTGGCAACCCACCAGACTGCCTCGGTGACATCTTCCGGGGTCAGGGCTTGCGTATTCTGGTAGGTTTTATCCGCTTTATCGTCATCACCTTTGAAGCGAACATTGGAAAATTCCGTGCCACCAACCAGGCCTGGTTCAATATCGGTTACCCGCACCCCAGTGCCGTTCAGGTCGGTCCGCAGGTTAAGACTGAACTGGCGAACAAACGCTTTGGTCGCCCCATAAACATTGCCACCTGCATAAGGCCAGCTACCGGCAGTGGAACCAATATTGATGACATGCCCACGGTTACGTTCAACCATGCCCGGCAACACTGCGCGTGTCATATATACCAGGCCTTTGGTATTGGTATCAATCATGGTTTCCCAGTCATCCGCGCTGGCTTTATGTGCAGGCTCTAAACCCAGGGCCAGCCCGGCATTATTTACCAGCACATCAATGTCGCGCCATTCGGCTGGCAACGAGCTGATGGCGGATTCAATCGCTGCACGATTACGCACATCAAGTTGAATGGTCAGCACGCTGTCGCCGAGGGCGTCCTGCAATGCTTTTAAACGCTCAGCCCGGCGCCCGGTAGCAATAACTTTATGCCCGTTAGCCACAAAACGACGAGTAATTGCTTCACCAAACCCGGCTGTTGCGCCTGTTACCAGAATAAGCATCTGTATGTTCCTCTACATTTTTGCGTGGTTTTGCCCATGGCAGAACAGGCAGCGGTGGTACAGCCCTGGCGGTATACAGCATCGTGATTTGTCTGCACACACGGTGCATGTTGAACAGCAAGTGATTGTTCGGTAACCAGCAAAGCTCACACAACTGCCTGAAACAGAAACTATACCTTAGCACGCGAAACATAAGCTTGAGAACTCTGCCCGGATAACAACAGCATTCCGGTGTTCACTCATGGTGCAACTGAACCATTAAAGTGCAGAGAAGATGCACGAAAAAGTGCGGCGAACAGGCCTGGTAAACTAAAATAACAAATGGCAAACGGTTGCTTTAATATGCAACCGTTTGCGCCTGGGGAAAATAGCCTTCAGTTGCGCAAATGAAATAAAAATATGTAAGTTAATGAATAATAAATGAAATTTATAAAAATAAAATTGGCACTCTGATTGCAGGTTACCTGTGACGATATGGTTATTTAATTCATCTGCATAATAAAAGAGGGGTAACCCTCATTAAAGAGGCTGATTATGGCTGTTAACTATACTCAGGCTGTCCGGGGGCAATTTTTCGATATTACCCAGCCCTCAGACGATCCTGCCGCCATCGCTGAGCATGCCCGTTACCTGGAAGACGGCCTGTTATTAATAGAAGACGGGCATATTGTGGGCCTGTACAACTGGTCTGAAGGCAGGAAATTGCTGCGCAGCACCGATGATGTGGCTGATTACCGCGGGAAACTGATTGTGCCCGGGTTTGTCGATACCCACCTGCATTACCCACAAACAGAAATGATAGGTGCCTGGGGGGAGCAATTACTTAGCTGGCTGGAAACCTATACCTTTCCCGCTGAGCGCCAGTTTGAAAATGAAGCCCATGCCATTCAGATGTCGGCTTTTTTCCTGAATCAATTACTCAGTAACGGCACCACCACGGCACTGGTATTTGGCACGGTCCACCCACAATCCGTGGATGCATTATTTAGTGTTGCCTGGCAACTGGGCATGCGCATGATAGCGGGCAAAGTTATGATGGACCGTAATGCGCCTGACTACCTGACAGAAACACCTGAACAGAGCGAACAACAAACCCGCGAACTGATAACACGCTGGCATAAAAAAGGGCGGCTTAACTATGCGCTCACTCCGCGTTTCGCACCCACTTCTTCACCTGAATTGCTGGCGGTGGTTGAACGCCTGCGTACAGAATTTCCGGATACCTGGCTACAGACACATTTAAGTGAAAACACCCAGGAAGTGGAGTGGGTGAAAAGCCTGTGGCCCGAACAGAAAAATTACCTCGGCGTTTATGACAGCTACCACCTCACCGGGCGTCGTAGCGTATTTGCTCATGCCATCCATCTTGACGACGACGAATGGAACTGCCTGCAGCGTACTGAATCTGCCGTGGCTTTTTGCCCCACATCTAATCTGTTTTTAGGCAGTGGCCTGTTTAACTTGCAGCGTTGCCAGCAACAACGTGTGCGTATTGGTATGGGAACCGATGTGGGCGCAGGAACCACATTCAGTATGTTACGCACGCTGGGGGAAGCCTACAAAGTAGCCCAGTTGCAGTCATTTCGCCTCAGTGCGTGCGAAGCATTTTACTACGCCACTCTGGGCGGGGCGTATGCACTGGATCTGGACAACTGTATTGGCAATTTTATGCCTGGCAAAGAAGCAGATTTCGTTGTGCTTGACCCGCAAGCCACTCCATTGCAGCGCCTGCGCGACAGCCACTGCCGGGATATTTACGAACGGTTATTTGTGCTGATGACGCTGGGGGATGACCGCAATATCTGGCAAACCTGGGTAAACGGCCGGGCAGTATGGTCCAGAGATGAGTGTGAGGTGGCAGCATGATTACTTTTTTACATAACCGTAAACGTACCACGTTGCGAGATATTGACCCCGACACCACGGTACTGAACTGGCTGCGTGGCCCGGCCGGTTGCCCGGGTACCAAAGAAGGGTGCGCATCTGGTGACTGCGGCGCCTGCACGGTAGTGGTTGGCGAAGCGCAACAAGGCAAAATGGTATGGAAAACAGCAAATAGCTGCCTGATGCTGGTAAGCCAGTTACAGGGCCGGCAACTCATAACCGTAGAAGACCTGGCGCGCGGGCAGCAGTTACACCCCGCTCAGCAAACCCTGGCTGACCACCATGGTTCCCAGTGCGGTTTTTGCACGCCAGGAATTGTGATGTCGATGTTTGCTCTGCAGAAAAATGCCCCCGGAGCAGACCGCCACGCGATTGAGCAACATCTGGGGGGGAATCTGTGCCGCTGTACGGGTTACCGGCCAATTATTGAGGCGGCTCACGCTCTGTGCCAGTCACCGGATAACGACCAGTTTCAGGCAGATTCAGCCGCCATCGCGCAACAACTGGCACAAATTACTGCTGAAGAACAGAGCGCTACCAGCGAATTGGCTGGTGACGGCCACCATTGCCTGATACCAAAAAATATTGCAGACCTTGCCCGCCTGTACCAGCAATACCCGCAGGCTCATTTACTGGCAGGCGGAACAGACCTGGCATTGCAAATCACCCAGTTTTACCGCCCGCTACCCTTGCTGATTAGCCTTAATCATGTGAAAGAACTCAGCACCATTACCGTGACGGATACCATGATAACTCTGGGGGCAACAGCCCGCCTGGCGGACATCGGCCGTGAACTACAGGGGGACATTCCGGCATTCAGTGAGATGCTCACACGCTTTGCTTCCTGCCAGGTGCGTAACCAGGCAACGCTTGCCGGTAACCTGGCAAACGCTTCGCCAATTGGCGATGGTGCCCCGATGCTACTGGCTCTGGGGGCCAGCCTGACTTTGCAGTGCGGCGAACAACAGCGTGAACTGTCACTGGATGATTTTTTCCTCGATTACCGCAAAACCGCACTGGCGCCTGGTGAATTTATTCGTGCCATTCATATTCCAAGAGTGACAGTGTCACCTTCATTTCAGGCATGGAAGGTGTCGAAACGGCGTGAAGACGATATCTCGACAGTATTTGGCGCATTTAACCTGCACCATCAACAGGAAGTGATCACCTCAGCCCGGGTGGCATTTGGCGGTATGGCGGCCGTGCCCGCCAGAGCACTGGCCTGTGAGGCGGCACTGTGTGGCAAGCCGTTATCAGAAACCACATTAGCGGCGGCCTGCTCAGCGCTGGATAAGGATTTCTCCCCGTTATCAGATTTTCGCGGTACCAGCGGCTACCGCTTACAGGTCGCGAAAAATTTATTGCGCCGTTATTTCATGAGCCAGCTACAAGGTTCAGACCTGGTGGAGGTGAGTCAGTATGTCGGGTAACCCAGTCAGCCTGGATGAACAGGCACTTAAAACACAATTTCTCAAAGCATTCGACCAGGGCGCCGGGCGTAGTCAAAAACATGAAAGTGCGGATAACCAGGTAAGTGGTAAAGCCACTTATGTGGATGACCGCCTGGTCTTACCGGGTATGCTCTATTTATGCCCGGTGCTCAGTGAACACGCTCATGCCCGTATTCTTTCCGTTGATACAGACGCCTGTTACCAGGTGCCAGGTGTGGTCAGAGTGTTCTGCTGGCAGGATGTACCCGGTGAGCTGGATATCGGCCCGCTGGCACCGGGCGACCCTCTGTTTGCCAAAGATACCGTGGAATATCATGGCCAGGTGGTACTGACGGTTGCTGCTGAAACTCAGGAAGCCGCCAGAGCAGGCGCACTTGCGGCAGTGGTTCGCTACCAGCCACTTGATGCCGTGCTGGATGTAGAAGAAGCACTGGCCCGCGAACGGTATGTTGAAGCACCCCATGTCCACCAACGAGGCGATGCTGCAAAAGCGCTTGATACGGCACCCCGGCGTATTCAGGGGCAGTTCCATATTGGCGGCCAGGAGCATTTTTACCTGGAAGGGCAAATCGCGGTGGTACAGCCTGGCGAAGATAACCAGGTACAGGTGTGGTCTTCCACTCAGCACCCTACCGAAGTGCAGAAGCTGGTGGCATCGGTATTGGGTGTCAGCATGAATAAAGTGACCGTGGATATGCGCCGCATGGGCGGGGGGTTTGGTGGCAAAGAAACTCAGGCTGCAGGTATTGCCTGCCATACTGCTCTGGCCGCCAGCCTGACAGGGAAGCCGGTAAAAATGCGCCTTTCACGGCGTGACGATATGCGTATAACGGGGAAGCGCCACCCGTTTTTTGTCCGTTACGATGTTGGCTTCACTACTGAGGGTATCCTGCATGGCGTGCATATCGATCTTGCCGCCAACTGTGGTTATTCCCTTGATCTGTCCGGATCAATTTGCGACAGGGCGATGTTCCACGCCGACAATGCTTACTACCTGGGCGATGCCCGCATAACCGGTTACCGTTGCCGGACCAATCTGGCCTCCAATACGGCCTATCGGGGTTTCGGCGGGCCACAGGGCATGGTGGCAATAGAACAAATCATGGACAGAATCGCCCGTGAATGCGGTCTGGATCCACTTGTTGTGCGCCAGCGTAATTTCTATGGAGCACCAGGGCGTGATACCACCCATTATGGGCAGCAGGTCACCCATAACCTGGCTGATGTTCTGACAAGCCAACTGGTTGACAGTGCCCGGTATGCCGAGCGCCGGGCAGATATCGCCACCTTTAACCGCACTAACCCGGTACTGAAACGCGGGCTGGCGATGACGCCAGTCAAGTTTGGCATCTCTTTTACCTCAAGTTTCCTTAACCAGGCCGGGGCGCTTATCCTGATTTACACCGATGGCACGGTACAGCTTAACCATGGCGGTACCGAAATGGGCCAGGGGCTGAATACCAAAGTCGCTCAGGTGGTGGCGCAGGTGCTGCAAATCCCCCTGAGTGCCATTCAGGTAACACCCGCCAGCACCGGGAAAGTTCCCAATACATCGCCTACCGCCGCTTCATCCGGGGCTGACCTGAACGGTAAAGCTGCGGAAATTGCAGCCCAAACCCTGAAACAACGCCTGACTGACATGCTGTGCGGCCTGCATCGGTGCACAGCAGGCGAAGTGGTGTTTAATAATGGTGTGGTGCAGGTTCCGGGAAAACACTACGCTTTTGCCGAAGTGGCAACCCTCGGCTGGCTAAACCAGGTGCCACTCTCTGCAACCGGCTTCTATAAAGTACCGGGCATTCATTACGACCGGGCAGCAGGCAAAGGTTCGCCGTTTTATTACTTCTCCTGGGGTATGGCCTGTGCCGAGGTGCTGGTGGATACCCTTACCGGGGAATACCGTTTGTTACGCGCGGACATTCTGCATGATGTGGGGGATTCACTGAACCCGGCGCTGGATATCGGCCAAATTGAAGGGGGCTTTATTCAGGGCGCCGGATGGCTGACAACCGAAGAGCTGTGTTGGGATAAAAACGGGCGTTTGCTGACTGATGGCCCCATGAGTTACAAAATCCCGGCAATCAGCGATATTCCGCCTGATTTAAGAGTCAACCTGCTGGAAAACCACCCGAATCCGCAGCAAACAGTATTCCGCTCCAAAGCCGTGGGTGAACCTCCGTTTATGCTGGGGATCGCGGTATGGAGTGCACTGCAGGATGCCATCGCCAGTGTGGCTGAGTACCGGCTTCATCCGTCTTTGGATGCACCCGCCACCCCGGAGCGGGTGTTGTGGGGCGTAATGGCAATGCAGGAGGCCTGCAATGAACCAACCCGATGACTGGATTGATATTTTGCAACAACTGCGCACAGCCGGTACACCTTGTGTATTACTGACCGTTCTGAATGAAAAAGGCTCCGTTCCCCGGGGCGATGGCACCAAAATGGTGGTTACCGCCGGGGAAACCTGGCTGACAATTGGTGGCGGAAACCTGGAGTTCCAGTGTATCGCCCAGGCCCGCACAATGCTCCAGGCACAGCAAACCATGCCCCACCTGGAGCATATTGCGCTGGGGGCCCGTACTGGCCAGTGTTGTGGTGGCATGGCAAGCGTATTATTCGAACCGCTATTGTCCCCGCGCCCGTCGGTGGTTGTCTTCGGCGCAGGGCATGTTGGGCAGGCGCTGGTGAACCTGCTAAGTACGTTGCCCTGCCAGGTCACCTGGGTGGATGAGCGCCCGGGAATGTTCGCAGCCGCGCCATCAGGGGTTATCTGCCGCCAGGTGGATGACCCGAATGACGAAGTCCGGTGTGCGGCAGCGGGCAGTTATTTTGTGGTTATGACCCACCATCACCCGCGCGATTTAGCGCTGGCAGAAACCATTCTGCGCCGCGACGATTACCGCTACTTTGGGCTGATTGGGTCACGCACTAAACGCCAGCGCTTTGATTACCGGCTGGAAGGTAAGGGGATTGCCGCTCAGCAACTGGCGAAAATGCGCTGCCCGGTTGGGTTACCGGATGTCAAAGGAAAGCTGCCTGCCGAAATAGCCGTTTCCATTGCCGGAGAATTGATTGCTGTCTGGCAGCAAGATGCCTAAGCTTGGGGAAGAACATCACTGATAACAAGGAGAACCAGTGGACAATCCTTTTTTAACGCCATCATCGCTCCCTTATGGCGCCCCGAACTTTGCCGAAATTCGTGTTGAGCACTACCGAGAAGCGTTTGATGAAGCTGTGAAACGTAAACGTGCTGAACTGGCGGCCATTCTTGAGTGCTCTGAGGCGGCAACATTCGCAAATACCTGCCTGGCGCTGGAAAAAAGCGGGCAGGTGCTTAACCGGGTCACCGCTGTCTTCTTTGCCATGGCGAGTGCCGATACCAACCCGGTTATTCAACAACTGGAAGAAGCCTTTTCAGGTGAACTGGCTGTACTGGCGGATGAAATTTGGCTCAATGGGCAACTGTTTGCACGGGTCGATTCCCTGTACCAGCACCGTGAGGCTCTGGATCTTGACGCAGAATCAGCCCGCCTGCTGGAAGTCACCTGGCAACGTTTTACGCTGTCGGGCGCAACCTTGCCACCAGGCAAACAGGCACGCCTGAGCGCGCTGAACTTGCAGGCAGCACAGCTTTCCAGCCAGTTTAACCGCCGCCTGCTGGCCGCGGATAAAGCCGGTGGCCTGGTGGTGGATAACATCGAGGCACTGGCCGGGTTATCACCCGCTGAACAGGAAAGCGCCCGCCAGGCTGCGGCAGATAAAGGCCTGGGTAACCAGTGGCTGATTCCGTTACTGAATACCACACAGCAACCCGCACTGGCTGAACTGCAGAACCGGGCCACCCGTGAAGCGTTATTCCACAAAGCCTGGTCGCGTGCTGAACAGAATGATGAAAATGATACCCGGGCTATCATTTTGCAACTGGCAGCAGTACGCCAGGAGCAGGCTGCATTACTGGGTTTCGCGGATTACGCCAGTTGGAAAATGGCCGACCAGATGGCACAGCACCCGGCAGCCGCATTGCAGTTTATGAATAACCTGGTACCGGCGGCAAAGCAGCGGGCACAGGCTGAACTTGCCGCTATCCAGAAAAAAGTGGATGACGAAAACGGTGATTTCGCAGTAAAACCCTGGGACTGGGCCTTCTATGCAGAACAGGTACGCCAGGACACTTGGCAACTGGATGAAGCTGCGATTCGGCCTTATTTCCTGTTAGACCGCGTGCTGCAGGACGGTGTGTTCTGGGCAGCCAGCCGCCTGTTTGGCATTACCTTCACCCCCCGCCTGGACATCCCGGTTTACCACCCGGATGTGCGGGTATGGGAAATCCACGACAAAGACGGCACCGGGCTGGCACTGTTCTACGGTGATTTTTTCGCCCGTGACAGCAAAGCCGGTGGCGCGTGGATGGGTAACTTCACCGAGCAGTCCACATTGTTGGGCACAAAACCGGTGATTTATAACGTGTGTAATTACGCCAAACCCGCAGCGGGGCAACCGGCGCTTATTGGTTGGGATGATGTCATCACGCTGTTCCATGAATTTGGCCACACGCTGCATGGGTTATTTGCCAGCCAGCGCTATGCAAGCCTGTCTGGTACAAATACCCCACGGGATTTTGTTGAATTCCCGTCGCAAATCAACGAACACTGGGCCAGCTACCCGGAAGTGTTCAGCCATTATGCCCGCCACTGGGAAACCGGCGAGCCCATGCCAGAAGCCTTGCGCCAGCGCATGCTGAATGCCGCACTGTTTAATAAAGGCTACGACATGACTGAGTTGCTGGCTGCCGCACTGCTGGATATGCACTGGCATAGCCTGGCAGAAGGTGAGCAGGTGGCTGATGTCGCTGCATTTGAAGCGGCGGCTCTGGCGACGTCACATATTCATCTGCAGGCGGTTCCGCCCCGTTACCGCTCAAGCTATTTCGCTCATATTTGGGGAGGGGGTTATGCCGCCGGGTACTACGCCTACTTATGGACACAAATGTTGGCTGATGACGGCTTCTGCTGGTTTGGCGAGCAGGGTGGGTTAACCCCGGAAAACGGGCAACGTTTCCGCGATGCCATTCTTTCACGGGGTAACAGTAGTGACCTTGCTGAACTGTACCGCCAGTGGCGCGGGCACGCACCACAGAGTGAACCCATGCTGAAACATCGCGGCCTTGTGTAATCATCAACAGGCCCTTGTTGTAAGGGCCTGAATAATCCCAATAACAGCTTTAACATTATTTATGTAATCCCTGCATTAAGTGCCTGCTGTTAGTTATTTTGTTAATGCTTAATTAAGTTTATTTTATTGGGTAATTAAATAAATCTTCTCTGAATTATATTCATCTCATGAATAACTAATTTTTTTGGGAATATTTGCTCTTTCCACTTCACATAAATTAATTATCGGTATGAAATTTTGTGACAGCAGTGAATACTGTTGCGGTATTTTGGCTATGCCCACTTTTTAATAGCAAGAAAATGGGTAAAGGATGCGTATAACTGAAGGGAAGACAGATGGTCACGCAAAAAAATACCGTTTTTTTTAACCACAATCACCATGTTATTTATGTCCGCGGGTGCACATCATTACTGGACGTTCTGGCCTTTGAAGGCAAAGAAACGCTCAGCCAGCCATTTCATTACCGCATTGAGTTTACTTGTGCCGATAAGGCATTAGACCAGGCGGATTTTCTGCTGAAACCCGCCGGGCTGACACTCCACGCTCCTGTAGCACAGCCCTGGGGGCGATGTAAGCTCGAACCTGCCAGGACTATTCATGGTGTGGTCACAGGTTTTGAGTCCCTGGGGTCATCAAGAGATGAAGCGCACTACGCGCTGGTGCTGCAACCAAGAATGGCTTTACTGAGCAACGCAAACAATAATGCTATTTTTCAGGATATGTCTGTACCACAGATTGTCGAAAGTATTCTGCGTGAGCGCCATAATATGCGCGGCCAGGACTTTCTCTTTTCGCTTAAGCATAAATACCCGCGCCGTGAACAGGTTATGCAGTTTGGTGAAAGTGATCTGCGCTTTATTTCCCGCCTGTTAAGTGAAGTGGGGATTTGGTTCCGTTTCACGCCAGATACTCGCCTGAAAATTGATGTAATTGAATTTTTTGACAGCTCTCATGGCTATGAAAAAGGCCTGGTTTTGCCCGATATTCCACCATCAGGGCATAATGATAATGGCGTTGACGCAGTATGGGGAATAGAGCGCTATTACCAGGTTGTGACACAGAAAGTCAGTGTTCAGGATTATCACTACCTGAATGCCGGGGCCGATATGCATGTTCAGGTGGATATTACCCGTGGCGACAGCACAACGTATGGCGAGGCATATCATTGGGGGAGCCATTACAGCGAACCCGGCGACAGGTTTACCCGCCCGTTGCCAGTTGAAACCGGAGTGTTTTATGCCCGGTTACACCACGAGCGTTACCTCAATGGCAAAGCGGGCATGGCAGGGAACAGTAATTGTGCGGTGCTGGTACCGGGTAAGGTTGTTAACCTGGCGGACCCGGCTCAGGAAGGCGGTAGTTTGTCGCCAGGCATGCTGGTTACCAGCATAAGCTGTTCAGCACGCCGGGACAGCTGTTTCACAGCACATTTCACCGCACTGCCATATACTCACGACTACTGCTTTCGCCCCCAACTCATTCCTCACCCGCAGATGTCCGGCACCGTGCCGGCTCGTGTCACCAGTACCACAAAAAATGATATCTATGGCCATATAGATAAGCATGGCCGTTACCGGGTCAAACTGCTGTTTGACCGCGCTACCTGGCCCGAGGGGAGCGAAAGCCTGTGGGTTCGCCAGGCCCGGCCCTATGCGGGGGAGACATTTGGTTTCCATTTGCCTTTACTGGCGGGCACCGAGGTGGCCATCGCATTTGAAAACGGCAACCCGGACCGGCCTTATATCGCCGGGGCGTTGCATAACAGCAGCCATCCGGACCTGGTTACCATCCGAAATTACCGGCGCAATGTACTGCGCACACCAGCGAATAACAAAATCCGCCTGGAAGATGCCAGAAACCAGGAACATATCAAAGTTTCCACTGAGTACGGCGGAAAAAGCCAGCTCAATTTAGGGCATTTGGTGAACAGCGAGCGCCAGGTCAGGGGGGAAGGGTTTGAACTCCGTACCGATTTGTGGGGCGCCATTCGGGCAAAAAATGGCGTATTGATCAGTGCAGATGCCCAGCCATCTGCACGGGGTGAGCAGCGGGAAATGCAGGCGGCAATCAGCCTGCTTAAAGGCGCGCTGCTTGATTTAACGCGCTGGGGCAGTATTGCGCCGGTTCACCAAAATTTCTCGCCAGATACTGCCGGGCTGGAACACCTGGTTGAAGGTGCGGCAGGTTTAAGTTCGCCAGTTGTTGTGCTGAGTGCTCCACAGGGTATCGCTGCCGTTACTCCGGCCTCTGCCTTATTACATACGGGCAAAAGCCTGCATTTGCAAAGCCAGGGCGAGGTGCAAATAGCCACCTCAGCGCGCCATGCTGTTAACGCTGCTAAGTCAATATCGTTGCTGGCACACCAGGAGGGAATGCGCCTGGTGTCGGCAAAGGGCCCTCTTGCGGTGGAATCTCATAATGACACCCTCTCGCTGTCTGCGTTACAGGATATCTCCGCCCGGTCTGTTCAGGGGCAACTTACACTCACTGCCACAAAAGGTATAACCCTGTCCTGTGGCGGGGCCGCCATTCATTTATCGGCTCAGGGCAATATTGAGATTTGCAGCAAAGGGCCACTCCTTCTCAAAGGTGCTCATTGCTGGCTTCCGCCAGAGACGTTTTCTTCTTCATCAGCAGGCATGCCAGCCTCTGCGGCAGCTATACCCGCAGCAGTATGTGAAGGTTGCCTTCAACGTGCGCAAGAGCAGGCGACAGGAGTGGTTCTTCGTGGATAACACAGTATTACCTCAGGCACTGGCAGACCAGTGGCAGGCGCAGGTGCAGTATTTACAAAGCAGTGTTGGCGTGCCGCATATTGATGCCATCATTGATTTATCCGGCGATACGCTACCCTGTCTGGCAACTTTACCTGCATTGTCGCCGCAGGCGCAGTGGTCATCTTTATTCGCCGGGTTGCCTGAATCAGCCCTGCAGGACCAGGGCCCGGTGCTGGTGCGCCTGCATAATAATGCGTGGCAACATCAGCAATGGCTCGGTGAACTGATGCGCTACTACGCGGGCAGGCACCGTTTATTATTGCTGGTATCGCCACTCGCTTTCTCGGTTTTGCAACAACAACTGTGCTCCCTGACGCAATTTTTCTGGGGCAACCAGAGCGGTATCTTCCGTTTTTACGACCCACGCATATTCCCTGAACTCTTTAATCATGTCCTGACTCCCGGGCAACAAAACGCGTTCAACCAGCTTGGCTATTTTTGGGGCTGGCTGGATCGCGATAACCAGCAAACCTGGCGAGCCGGAAAATTCCGGCCCCATTCAGATGCGGTTTTCCTGCCCCATGAATTGCAGTTCACCGATAAGCAAATAGATGCGATTGGCTGCATCAGTGATGCCGATATCGCAGCACGAATATATACCGGCACCGGGCTTACACCAGAGGCGTTGTTTGGCCGCTGCCTGGAGGCAGCATTTGCCGCAGCCCGTTCAGCCAGCGGCACACTGGAAGACTATCTCGATACCACCGTTCATAACCCCGGAAAGGCGCATGCCGCTGAATAAAGCCGGGGATAGCGCTGCAAGGGAATAAACAAAGGAGCAGCAGATGAATAAAAAAGCAGTGTGGCTGGTGCCGTTATGGCTACTGGCCGGGTGTGCCGGGGCCGGTTATGGCGAGTATACCGCCGGGGATTTGCGGGGGTTTAACCACTCTGCCAGTGAAGGAATTAACTGGTTCACGGTTAACGGCTATGGCGGGCGGATGACAGGAAACAGTTGCTGCGTGCTGTTGCCCCGCAAATGGATCCCGGGAATGGAAGCACTGGTTGAGTGGGAGGTGGATCCCAATCCACGGGCCATCATTCCTCTTAAAAAGGAAGGGTTCGGATATGAAGAAGAAGCCTATGCCCGGCATGCAGCACAATACCGCCGCCATAGCGCGGTGGTGCCGGTACCGGAATATGGGGAACAGCGTTGTGGTATGACGGTGCACTTTTTGCCCTGTAACCAGGTAAAAGTGACCACAGTGTGTATGGGTTATGGCACACCAGATTACCCAATTAAAGAGCCGTTAAATATGCCGGAGCCGGAAAACTGCCCGGTGGCCACAGCGGTTAATAGCGCAGTGCGTAATGGATAAACCACGGGCAGGAACGGGATTTATCCCACAGGGAACAAACAGGGCAGTGAACAACAACAGGAGCAGGAGATGAATAAAAAAGCAGTGTGGCTGGTGCCGTTATGGCTACTGGCCGGGTGTGCCGGAGCCGGTTATGGCGAGTATACCGCCGGGGATTTGCGGGGCATAAACCACACACCGAACGTTATCAACTTTGTGAAAGTTAATGGTTATGGCGGCCCCAATATTGCAGCTTATGGCGATGGCGGTGGGTATTGCTGTGTGCTGTTGCCCCGTAAATGGATACCGGGAATGGAAGCACTGGTTGAGTGGGAGGTTACCCCCGTATCTGACACCCCGATTCCGGGTTTCGAGGAATGGGAAAAATATCTTGCATGGGAAAAAGAACTAAAAGCCAGTTTTCGTCGCCATAGCGCGGTGGTACCGGTACCGGAATATGGGGAACAGCGTTGTGGTATGACGGTGCACTTTTTGCCCTGTAACCAGGTAAAAGTGACCACGGTATGTATGGGTTATGGCACACCAGATTACCCGATTAAAGAACCCCGTAATATGCCGGAGCCGGAAAACTGCCCGGTGGCCGCAGCGGTTAATAACGCAGTGCGTAATGGATAAACCACGGGCAGGAACGGGATTTATCCCACAGGGAACAAACAGGGCAGTGAACAACAGCAGGAGCAGGAGATGAATAAAAAAGCAGTGTGGCTGGTGCCGTTATGGTTACTGGCCGGGTGTGCCGGAGCCGGTTATGGCGAGTATACCGCCGGGGATTTGCGGGCAAAAAATCATGTCGCCGGCCAGGGAATTAACAGATTCGGTGTGAATGGTTATTCGGCACCCGGTTTGGGAGGCGGGTATTGCTGCGTGCTGTTGCCCCGTAAATGGATGCCGGGAATGGAGGTACTGGTTGAGTGGGAGGTGGATCCGGATCCTTATGTAATATTACCCCCTTTGGGAACAGATCTTTTTCGCGAGGCCTATGCCCGGCATGCAGCACAATACCGCCGCCACAGTGCAGTGGTGGCGGTACCGGAATATGGGGAAAAGCGTTGTGGTATGACGGTGCATTTTTTGCCCTGTAACCAGGTAAAAGTGACCACAGTGTGTATGGGTTATGGCACACCGGATTACCCAATTAAAGAGCCGTTAAATATGCCGGAGCCGGAAAACTGCCCGGTGGCCACAGCGGTTAATAGCGCAGTGCGTAATGGATAAACCACGGGCAGGAACGGGATTTATCCCACAGGGAACAAACAGGGCAGTGAACAACAGCAGGAGCAGCAGATGAATAAAAAAGCAGTGTGGCTGGTGCCGTTATGGTTACTGGCCGGGTGTGCCGGGGCCGGTTATGGCGAGTATACCGCCGGGGATTTGCGGGCAAAAAACCATGTCGCCGGTCAGGTAATTAACCGATTCGGTGTGAATGGCTATTCGGCACCCGGTCTGGGAGGTGGGTATTGCTGTGTGCTGTTGCCCCGCAAATGGATCCCGGGAATGGAAGCACTGGTTGAGTGGGAGGTGGATCCGAACCCCCGGGCCATCATTCCTCTTAAAAAGGAGGGGTTCGGATATGAAGAAGAAGCCTATGCCCGGCATGCAGCACAATACCGCCGCCACAGTGCAGTGGTGGCGGTACCGGAATATGGGGAAAAGCGTTGTGGTATGACGGTGCACTTTTTGCCCTGTAACCAGGTAAAAGTGACCACGGTATGTATGGGTTATGGCACACCGGATTACCCGATTAAAGAACCCCGTAATTTGACGGAGCCGGAAAACTGCCCGGTGGCCGCAGCAGTTAATAGCGCAGTGCGTAATGGATAAGCAACGGGCAGGAACGGGATTTATCCCACAGGGAACAAACAGGGCAGTGAACAACAGCAGGAGCAGCAGATGAATAAAAAAGCAGTGTGGCTGGTGCCGTTATGGCTACTGGCCGGGTGTGCCGGGGCCGGTTATGGCGATTATACCGCCGGGGATTTGCGGGCAAAAAACCATGTCGCCGGTCAGGTAATTAACCGATTCGGTGTGAATGGCTATTCGGCACCCGGTCTGGGAGGTGGGTATTGCTGTGTGCTGTTGCCCCGCAAATGGATCCCGGGAATGGAGGTGCTGGTTGAGTGGGAGGTGGATCCAAAAACAGCCTCACCGTTTCCTGGCTATACCGACAGAGAGAAGTTTGATAAATGGGCAACGGAAGTCAGAGCCAGTTTTCGCCGCCATAGCGCTGTGGTGGCGGTACCGGAATATGGGGAACAGCGTTGTGGTATGACGGTGCATTTTTTGCCCTGTAACCAGGTAAAAGTGACCACGGTATGTATGGGTTATGGCACACCGGATTACCCAATTAAAGAGCCGTTAAATATGCCGGAGCCGGAAAACTGCCCGGTGGCCGCAGCAGTTAATACCGCGGTGCATAACGGATAAACCACGGGCAGGAACGGGATTTATCCCAAGGGAACAAACAGGGCAGTGAACAACAACAGGAGCAGGAGATGAATAAAAAAATAGTGTGGCTGGTGCCGTTATGGCTACTGGCCGGGTGTGCAGGAGCCGGTTATGGCGATTATACCGCCGGGGATTTGCGGGCAAAAAATCATGTCGCCGGCCAGGTAATTAACCGATTCGGTGTGAATGGCTATTCGGCGCCAGGGTTGGGAGGCGGGTATTGCTGTGTACTGTTACCCCGCAAATGGATACCGGGAATGGAAGCACTGGTTGAGTGGGAGGTGGATCCCAATCCCCGAGCCATCATTCCTCTTAAAAAGGAGGGGTTCGGATATGAAGAAGAAGCCTATGCCCGGCATGCAGCACAATACCGCCGCCATAGCGCTGTGGTGCCGGTACCGGAATATGGGGAACAGCGTTGTGGTATGACGGTGCACTTTTTGCCCTGTAACCAGGTAAAAGTGACCACGGTATGTATGGGTTATGGCACACCGGATTACCCGATTAAAGAGCCGTTAAATATGCCGGAGCCTGCCCAATGCCCAAATTAAACCACCAGGGTGCGCAGCCCTGCTGGGCGCCACCAGCTTTTCCGGAAACAGGGCGGCTGGCATTACTGCCACAGACCGTTAATGGCAATTACTTGCTACAAGTGCAGGAAGAACAGCACCACCGCCAGGCCGTTAACCAGCAGCAGGGAATGCGGGCAATGCCGGTGTGCTGCCAGAGCCTGCATATCAGCCTGTTTTTTGATGGCACCGGAAACAATGAGTATCACGATACTCAGGTAGCACAGCCCCCCAGCCCGTCCAATATTGCCCGCCTGTATCATGCCACATACCATGATGCTGAATCTTCTGGCTATTTCCGTTACTACATGCCCGGTGTGGGTACGCCATTTCCGGAAATCAACGAGTTTGATTACAGCTCTGCCGGCCTGGCCTTTGCCCGGGGCGGGGAAGACCGCATTAACTGGGCGCTGTTGCGCCTGGTGGATGCGCTGATGTACACCCTGACACCCGGGCGCGATCGCCTGAATGATGACGTTGCCCGTAACCAGTTAGCGCAGATGCGCGCCCACTGGCCAATAACCGGCGAAGTTAACCGGCGTATTGCCATAACTAACCTGCTGGCACCACTGCGTGAGCGGGTGGCGCTGGTGCGCCCGAAACCACTGGCAATTAAGCTGTTTGTGTACGGTTTTTCCCGCGGGGCCGCCAGTGCGCGCACCTTTGTTAACTGGCTGGCAGAGCTGTTTACTCCCCCGGCAGAAGGTGAAACGCCAGAAATGGCATTGCTGGGGCTGCCGGTACGGGTGCATTACCTCGGGTTGCTGGATACCGTGGCATCGGTAGGCCTGGCAGACCTGGTGCCGGGCGCTACCGGGCATATGGGCTGGGCGAATAACACCCTGCAATTGCCCGATGAAGTGCGCTACCCAGGCTATGTGCGGCGCTGTGACCACTTTGTGGCAGCCCATGAGCAACGCCAGAGCTTCCCGCTGGATTCAGTGCGCCGGGCGGATGGCAGTTACCCACAGGCCACCCGTGAAGTGGTTTACCCCGGAATGCATTCCGATGTTGGCGGAGGCTACCCACCCGGCGACCAGGGAAAAGCGCGCGGCGGAGATGGCGAGCTGTTATCGCAAATTGTTCTGCATGATTTATACCGGGCGGCTTTTGCTGCCGGTGCGCCTCTGGCTGTACTACCGGAAGTGATAACACCGCTTATTCGTTCTATTCAACCTTCTCACGATATGAATCAACAAACTTTTATTGAGTTTGATATTCAGACTTCAACCATCCGCCGCTTTAATCTCTGGCGCGCAACCTTGCTGGAAACCGCTGCCTTACCCGATACCCCCCCACCTGCCAGTGATCATGCAGATGCCTGGCAACCTTACCGCCTGCCGCGAGTGCTGGAAAACGTATTGAACAACCAGTTGGGCTGGATAACCGCCTGGCGCATTGGGCGCTATGCCCGTAACAGCCTGCTGGTACAACCCTTTTTCCTACTGGCGCCTCAACATAATGCGGAGCAGGCAAAACTGGCTCAGCAGGCACAGGCAGAACGCGAGCAGCAAAGGCGCAAGGCGCGTAACCGGGTGAACCGGCAAGAGGCTGGCTGGCAGAGGCAGATGGAGCCGGGCAATAAATGGGAACCCACCCAGTCACAGCACCAGTTGCGCGAAGCCGCACGGGAATTTGAGCACGATTACCGCGGGTGGTACCGGGTTATGAATGGCACTTACCGGAGTAAAACCCGGCAGTTCATGCTGGATGGCGTACTGAAATACCCAGTATTTATGCTCAAAGGAGAAGATGAAAAAGCGGAGTACGACCAAATGAAAGCCGCCGGTGACGGGCTGTACCACCAACTGTTTACTGATGAACTGGGCAGCGGAACCCGTGAGATGCCGGGGGCCGAATTACTGGCGCTGTATGACGAGCACATTCATGACTCCCGGGCCTGGTTTATGCAAAGTGAACTGGGCAGCCGGGAGCCATGGGGTGACTATTTCCGCTACCGGATGCTGTTCTTTGGGCAGCGCGCTAACAAGCACTTACGCCTGATTTACCAGGACGGGCGCGTAGTTGGCGCGGGTGAACCGGGCCGGGCGGTGGAATATACCGTGATTTCCTGGGATAACCGCGGCCAGGTTGCCGACCGGCACCAAATAAAAGACCTGGCGACCGGCGAATACACCGTGATTGAAGACACCGCGTTGCTCGCTGTGGATGACCACCCGGATGAACTGGCGGCACAGTGGCATGCCCGGCTGATGCAGGAGGAGCACGACGCCAGGATGCAGGCTGTTGCCGGGCATATTACTGGTGCTGGCGCGAAATTTATCGGGTAGCTTCTGCGGCTGCCCAGAAACGGACTGAACAACAGATAACAAGGGAAGAATATGCGGCATATTGTTCGCCAGGATGACACATTACTCGAGTATGGCGGCAGAGTGTTGGCCGGGCATAACCTCTGTTTTGGCAAAGGGATTGCCTGTGTGGGCGACCCGGTAATGTGTAACCGGCATGGTCTGACGGTGATTGCTGAAGGCAGCACACTGTCCACATTAAATGGCGTACCAATAGCATTACATGGCCACCGGTGTGCCTGTGGTTGCACCCTGGTCAGCTCATCTCCAGATTGCCGGTGTGCACAATGAGGGCGTTTCAGTTTGCCCCCGCACTCCGGGCTGCCTCTCCACCCCGAAACCGCCGCTGGGCGCTGGCTGGTATGGCGCTGGTATTGCTGTCTGTCACTCTAAGCCTGGTGCTGGCAGGAGAAAAACGCAGCCCAACATTGTTAGTGGTTACCGCATGCTTTGCCAGTGCGCTTGTTCTGCTGTGCTGGCTTTCCCGCCAACTGTATTACCGCACTTCATTACATTTACAGGCGGACTGGCAGTATCGCACAGACCAGGAATATGCTGCCTGGTGGCAACACCACACACAAACTTTTGCGCTGCAGGATGTCGTACTGATTGGCCCGGCCGGGATATCACCGGCAGACTGGCAAGGTTTCCTGAACCAGCCACCTGGCCTGGCAAGCGGCTGCAGCACCACAATAACGAATGGCCTGCTGTTTTCCTCCCGGCCTGGTGAACGGGAAACCCAACTGGCGCAGATGCTTGCGCGCCAGTGGCATACCCAGTGTAGTGGTCAGGTGTACTGGCCACCCATATCGTGCTACTGGCAGGGGAGTGAAACTGCCTGGCAGGCATTTTCAGCAGAAGTGAGCCTGTTATTTCCGTCACTCTGCCTTCCCGTGCGCCCAGAACCCTGGCAAGGGGCGAACACTCTGGCAGAGCTGGCTGCCCATTTCGCATTAACAGCAGAAGAGAATCAGCAATGGTTCCTTGTCGCCGGTTGCCTTTCAGTGCCCGCAGGCGGCGGCTCAGAGCCTGCGGGTGAATCTGCATTGCTCTGGAAAGTCACCGCCAAAGGGCCAGTAACCCTGGCGCGCGGTGAGGTGTTTTCTCCAGGGGAACATACCGCAAGCCAGGTATGCCAGCAGGCTCAGCAACAAAGCGGGTTAACGCACCCACCGGAACACTGCGTGTTGTTTTCACCAGCCATACCCCCGGATTTTGCGCATTGCGGCTGGAACCTTTCCCGGCATGTGCAGGACCCATATTGGGGGCGAACCGGGGAAAATGAACCACTGATTGCTGTCTCACTCGCTGCATTACTGGCGCTGCACCAACAAACCTCATGTGGCTGGATTGCCACCGACCCGCAGTACCAACTCACTTTGGGAATAGTAAAATATCATGGATAAGGGCAAGGCAAATCAGCGCAGCCATTCTGGCTGGTATACCGTGGCGGTTGGGGGCGCTCTGGCAGTATTGGTGGTGTTTTTATACGCTGTGTTGTACTGGTATTTCGCCACCGATGCCTCGCAGGAAACCAGCGTGATCATTTCTGTGGTGGTGCGCAGTGGGTTGCTACTGCTGGTATTGTTATCGCTAATGGTTCTGGCATGGTTTGGCATGCAACTCAGGCAGCTGGTTCGCATCAGGCAGGCTGCTCGCCTTCAGCCTGCGCCACTCAGTGCAGCCACCGGAGCCGGTGCGCGTCTTGCTGAACAAATTCGCCACCGGCTCAAAATGCGCCACCGCCTGTGGTGGCGTTCTTCTGTTCGCCTGGTGTTGGTGGTCGGTGATAACAACGCGGTGGAACAATTGTTGCCGGGGCTGGTGGCGGAAACCTGGCTTGAAAGTGAGCACCTCGTTTTTATCTATGGCGGAGATGGCAGTGCGCATGGGTATGAGGCGCCCCTTGCCGCTGTGCAACGGTTGTGGCGCTTGCGGCCACTGGATGGCATTGTGCGTGTGCTGGGTGTGGAGGCGCAATTATCACCACAGGCCAGTGACAATGATTTGCGTATGCTGGAAGACATTGGCCGGGTTCTGCGCTACCAGCCTCCGGTCTGGTTATGGCAGCTGTGTGCCAGCAAATGGTCACAGCTCGGGCGAGAGGAGCAACCTGTCGGCGCTTACTTCACGGCACGGGCAACCGCACAAGAAGTCCGCACCCGTCTGGAAAATCTGGTCCCGGTACTGCGTGCTCAGGGAATGCTTCAGGTATCTGAAAACCAGGACCATGATTTCCTGTTGCGCCTTAGCCAGCAACTGCAGGATGGCGGCATTGCGCACTGGGAACAGCAGTTGCAACCCTGGTTGTACGCTGCCCAGCCACGGGTTCCACTCCGCGGGTTGATGTTCAGCCTGGTCACCTGTAATGAGTCAGTATCAGAAGGTAGTGGTGTGAAGGGCAACTCTACGGCGGGATTCACTCATGCGCTGGTGTTACCACCCCGGCTTGCCGGGCTTATTTCGGCAAGCCGCCATACCAAAGGGCTGCGCCCCGGGAATGTTTGGTTCACGGGTGTGGCGGCCGGGCTGGTGGGCCTGCTGGCGCTCTGGGGAGTTGGCTTGCTGGTTTCGTTTATGGTGAATTACCATGCGGTGGCGGCCACAGCACAACGTATTCAGACCCTGGAGTCTCAGGCAACCACACCCGACCAGCAACTGGTGGCATTACACGCACTGGGTAACCATATCGAATGGCTCCAGAATAAAAACAGCCGTTTTGCGCCGTGGTACCTGCCTGGCGGGTTTAATGTTAATCCGCGCATACTGGATGCATTGATGCCTGTGTACATCACGGCCTACAACAGGCAGGTCCGCGACCAGTCCGCCAGCCAGTTACGTGAGCCTTTACAGGCATTTATCCAAATTCCGCCAGAAAGTGCGCGGAGAACCGCACTTGCCGGGCAGAGTTACAACCAGCTTAAAGCCTGGTTGATGATGGCGATGCCAGAAAAAGCCGACACCCAGTTTTATACCCGGACACTGAAATCCTTCTCGGGTGCGCCGGCAGGGATATCTCCTGCGCTGTGGGAAACACTGGCCCCGGATCTGTGGGCCTTTTATATGGCGAATTTAGCACAATGGCCTCAGTGGAAAATCTCTCCGGACACCACTCTGGTTGCCAAAGTTCGTGAAGCATTATTGCAGCAGTTAGCGCACCAGAGTGCGGAACAAAACCTCTATAACCAGATTATCAGCAATGCCCGCGCCAATTACCCCGACCAGACACTGGAAACCATGGCGCAGGGAACGGATGCCCGGCGTGTGTTTGTCTCCAATGAAGTCGTGCCAGGTGTATTTACCCGCCAGGCGTGGGAGGGCAGTATTCAGCAGGCCATTGCGCGTGCAGCAACGGCCCGGCAGGAAGAAATTGACTGGGTGCTAAGCGACAACAACACTTCTGCCAGCGCAGGCGCGGTATCTGCAGATGCGCTTAAGGCCAGCCTGTCGGCACGTTACTTCGCTGATTTCGCCGGCGCCTGGCAGCACTTTCTTAATAACCTGCAACGCCAGCCTGCCAGAACGGTATCAGAAGTAACCGACCAGCTAACACTGATAAGTGATGTGCGCCAGTCCCCGTTGATTGCGTTACTGAATACCCTCGCTTTTCAGGGGCAAACCGGGCAAATCAACCGCTCGCTGCCAGATGCACTGATTCAGGCCACAATGGAAAAACTGGGCGGCCAGGAGCCTGTGGCTATTGATACACTTCGGCAGTTACCTTCAGGCGGTGCCGAACAACACTTCAGGCCCATATTGCAGGTGATGGGCATTAATTCCCGGGCTTATGGCGACACGGGGAATCAGCCACTGAGTTTACAGGCGTGGCTAACTCAGGTGACCAGAATCAGGCTGCACTTGCAGCAAATAATCAATACGCACAACCCTCAGGAGAATATGCAGTTGCTGGCGCAAACCCTGTTTCAGGGGCAACCGCACGACTTCACTGAAACACGCCAGTACAGCAACTTGCTTGCTGCAAGCCTTGGGCAAGAATGGCAGGGGTTTGGTGAAGCTATTTTTGTCGGGCCAATGAATGATGCATGGAACAGTATTTTGCAGCCCTCTGCCGCCGGGTTAAATAATCAATGGCAACGCACGGTACGGGCAGAATGGCAGGCCACATTTTCTGGCCGTTATCCTTTCACCACCGCTCAGGGTGAAGCCTCATTGCCCGCGCTGGCGGACTTTATTCGTAAAGATTCCGGGCGTCTGGCACGTTTTGTGGCCGATGAACTCGGTGGCATTGTGAAACTTGAAAGCCGACGCTGGGTACTTAACCCGGTGCATTCCCGGGCAGTTCGCATTAATCCGGATTTTTTAGCCGCAATTAACCAGCTTAATGAGATAGCCGATATTCTGTTTATTGATGGCGGCCAGGGCGTTCAGTTTGAACTCCAGGCAAGGCCATCGCCCGGGGTGGTGGAAACGCAACTTAATATTGACGGGCAAAAGCTGCGCTATTTTAACCAGCAGGCAGACTGGCAGCTATTTCGCTGGCCTGGTGAAACTTACAAACCCGGTACCTTACTGACATGGCACCGCGCCGGGGCGGGAAACCGGTTATATGGCGATTACCCCAGTGGCTGGGGGTTACTCCGCTGGCTGGAAACGGGGCAATATGAACAACTGGATAACAGCCGCTGGCTGGTGACATTTATTGCCCCGGACGGCGTGAAATTACAGTGGGTGCTGCGTTCGCAAGTGGGCAAAGGGCCCCTGGCACTGTTAGCCTTAAGAAGCTTTCAGTTACCTGAAAATATCTTTATTGTTGACCCGGTTATGTAAAACCACAGCCAGAAACGGGAGGCACTGTGTTAGACAACTATTTTGGTCCACGGCCAACGCAGGCAGAGCAGCAGCGGTTACTGGCCGTGCAGGCCGCACTGGAACTGGTGCAGGCAACAAGCGCAGTTTCTGGGGAAACTGGCAATTCGACAGCACCAGGTACAGTGCCTAACCTGGCATTGGTGAGCCGGGATATCGCCGGGCTGGCGGATGCGATTCAGGCTGCGCTGGTGGTGCGTGAGTGAACCGCAGAACACCAGAAAAGAAAACGGGAAATGCCGACATCGTCATTTCCCGCAAATAATACTGAGATTGCTTATGGCAGCATTCCTTCGCGCTACACAATTAACTCTACGTGCTGAACATTAAGGCAAGCTTAAGAGGTGTTACAAAAAGTAAAAATATTTGTCATTGATCATATTTTCGCTGTGCAATAGTCATCATTAAGGAGCAAAAATGCTAACGGTATGGGGAAGAAAAACGTCGTCGAATGTCCAGGCGTTAATGTGGTGTATTGGTGAACTTGGTCTGCAAGTAAACCGTATTGACATTGGCCATCGCTTTGGTGGCAACGATACCGCAGATTTTTTGGCGATGAACCCGAATGGCACGGTGCCTGTTGTGAAAGATGGCAATAATGACCCACTGTGGGAAACCGGCGCCATACTGCGCTACCTGGCTTGTGAATATGGTTCCCAGGATTTCTGGCCGCACAGCAACCGCGAAAGGGCGCAGGTTGATAAGTGGGCAGAGTGGGCAAAGCTAAATATTGCCCTCAATTTTACTGCCCCAGTGTTCTGGCGAGTGGTTCGTACCCCTGCGGCTCAGCGTGATGAAGCCGCTATTGCTGCGGCACTAAAAACCTTACATCACTTTATGGCAATCGCGGAAAAACAACTGCAACACCACGCGTGGCTGGCAGGTGACCAGTTCAGCCTTGCTGATATACAGTTCGGCCACATACTGTACCGTTACTATGATATTGCCATTGAACGCCCGGTGTTTCCGGCAATTGAAGACTGTTACCAGCGGCTACACCAGCGCAAGGCCTGGCTGGACCATGTGCGGGTGTCGTATGAAGAACTCAGGGCAGTGTAGAAAAAAGGAAGAAGCGGGTTCGGTTATTTCAGGTATTGCCATGCATAAACAGCAATAGCGACGGCAATCAAAACCAGTGTGGATTTTCTCATTTAACTCAATGCCTCGTAAAAAGCGGAATCCTGCAATAACAGAGAAAAGAGAGCAAGGGGCGCATTGCCAGTTTCTGCGCTTTGTCACATGAATACTGTTGTAGCAGCCTGTGCCACAACAGTATTCACCACAAATTAGTGCATGCCGAGGCGAATCAGTTCAACAGGTGCGAACTGCCCGTCTGCGCCATCCACTTCTACCGTTGCCTGGCGGCGTAAATCACGAGCACTCAGCCCATCGGCATGAATCGCTTTAATCACACCCGTAAGGCCAGTGCCATTAATCATTACACGGCTGCCAGTTGTAATTACGTTGCGGTTACGGTCATAGGTCATCATTGTGGTTTTCTCCTCTAAAAACGCGATAAAAACGGATATCGGTATATATCGGCAACCACTATTCTGAGCGCCTTAAAACGCGACATCAATCACAAAATTGGGCGTTTATTGACCTGGGTCAAAAGTTTTATTACGTGATAGTTAGCATGGCTGGGGCAGCCTTTGGCCTGCAGAGTCATTTTGTTGAATACGGGGAAGCATTAATTTTGCGTGAGTCTTCAGGTGCAGTAAAAAAAATCCCCTGGCAAGGCGCTGCAGGGGATAAAGCTACACTCAAGATGAATCGTACATAATTAAAGCATGGTGTACCGGGTATATTGATAGCCTGCTCAGGCAGCCAAATAACCCGTCAGCCATTCCTCTTTAGTTATTTCTGAAAGCCGGAAATAAATAAAAAGACACAGTATAGGTAAATACAATAATTACTGGTGTTGTTCTGTTTGCCAGAAATAAATTCAATAATTCACTGCACAATAAAACTGCTTATTTATGTAAATTAAAAACCTGGTGTGGCGAATTTTATTAACTTATTACTCAGGCTATCAACCATGAATCAATGTGCTTTACCATGGCGTAGATAAACTGGTGAACCGTAGAAGATTCGAATAACATTGCTACCCAAACAACAGAAATGCAAATCAGGGCAACATCGTAAATATAAAATACCTTATTTATTCTACCCATGTTGATTTCCTCTTTGGCAATGATGCTGGCATATTGTTAGCTGGATTAAACAGCAGTCAGTGAGCAAATTATGGTCAGTAATGCCGGGTAAATATGTGATGATGATCAAATAAAATATTTATACTTTGTTTTTGAATTTTAAGTTTATTTTTCTGATTTACAGTGTTTTTAACTAAAACTCGCCAATATTACTAATTGATAATTATGGCGGCTTACCACGAAGTGAGTAACCAGGTTCAGTACCAGGAGTAATGCGTTATACCCTCTATTTTTCTTACCCGGTAGGTGAAGTGGCAGGCAATAAAAAACGCCCTTTACACATAATGTAAAGGGCGGCTAAGTACAGTGAGACAATTCAGATTGCATTAGTCATTCCATTTGTGGCTGAGGCAGGCGGCGAGTAAACCTGCACCAACAAACAGCACGACAGCGGCAAATACATAACTCAGTTCAATGGACATAATGCGCCTCCAGCCGGTGTGAGTTTGAACTTACGGTGCCTGAACACCGTATTACCTACTATATCGGCTGAAAGTTAAACAAACCTTAGGCTTTGTGAACCTGTTTATCGTGAACGGTAAAGGTTTTTCGGTAATGGCGTGGGGAAACATTCAGGTATTGTTGAAAGTAGCGCCGCATCACACTGGCGGTGCCAAAACCCACGACCTGAGCAATGTATTCAACCGGTTTATCACTCTCTTCCAGCAGTTGCCTGGCTTTTTGCAGCCGTTGTTGTAATAGCCAGCGCGCAGGCGTGGTGCCGGTGGCATCCGCAAAGCGCCTGAGCAACGTGCGTGAACTCATGCCGCAGCGGTTGGCAAGCGCTTCAACACTATGTGAACAGTGCAGATGCTGGCGCAAATAGTCGAACAAATCACCCAGTCGGCTGCTTTCATATTCTTTGGCTACCGGTGCGGGAATAAACTGCGCCTGCCCGCCATCGCGGTGCGGGGGGACAACCAGGCGCTGAGCCACCAGGTTGGCTGCTTGTGGGCCGTAATCTTTACGCACCAGGTGCAGGCATAAATCGATCCCTGCAGCACTCCCGGCCGAAGTCAGACACTGGCCTTCATCTATATACAGCACATGTTCATTAACCCGTATTGCCGGGTAGCGGGCCTGTAATTGAGCGGCATAACGCCAGTGAGTGGTGGCTTGTGCACCATTCAACAGGCCGGTAGCCGCAAGCACAAACACCCCGGAGCAAATTGAAACCAGGCGGCATCCACGGCTTGCAGCCTGGCGCAGGGCATTGAGCAGTGCTGGTGGCACCGGGGTATCAGTACCGCGCCAGCCTGGAATAATAATGGTATCGGCCTGCGCTAACAGCTCAAGGCCACCATCCACCATAATGCGAATGCCGCCTGTGGCACTTAACGGACCTTCATCCAGCGCAGCCACTGCGAAGCGGTACCAGTTTTCCCCCATTTCTGGGCGGGGCAGGCCGAAGACTTCGGTTGCGACAGAAAACTCAAAGGTACACAGCCCCTGGTAAGCCAGTACAACAACCAACGGTTGTTGGGGTGAGGATTTTGTCATATTCAGTGCGTTATTTGGCATGAAGTGGCGTGGCCTGAATTAATGGGACAGTGCAATCTGTGCATACCATACATCACAGGAGTAAATGAATGAATCCCGTTACCCAATATCCGGCCGCACCAGCCAGCCAGGCTCAGGCCTGGTTTCACCAGAAACTACAGTTTGAGACAGATTGTGCGGATGTACACAGTGCGCTTTCTCAGGAAGACGACCCGGGGTTCGTACTGTTACATGTTGTCGGCGGGGAAGCGCAGTTTGCCCGGCGGCATATACCCGGGGCCGTTCATTTGCCCCATCGCGATATTCGGCCTGAAGTGATGGCGCGCTGGCCGGAAGGCACACTGTTTGTTGTTTACTGTGCCGGGCCCCACTGCAATGGGGCAGACCAGGCAGCGATGAAACTGGCGGCGCTGGGCCACCCGGTTAAATTGATGATTGGCGGCCTCACTGGCTGGGCAGATGAAGGATTTGCATTTGCGCCAGCGCCCGGTTCGGCTGAACATGAATAATTTTCATGGCGCGTGAAATTTTCTCGTTTGTCGTGCATCCAGGTGCGTGACATTATTTTGGGCATGTAGCCATCCAGATGGCTGTAATTAACAATAACAATTATCACGGGAAGAAACTTTTCTGTGACAAGGAGAAGACAATGCAACGCCCAGAAGCTCCCTTTCGTGCCGAGGTAGTAGGCAGTTTTTTACGCCCTGATTCCATTAAGCAGGCTCGCGAAGCTTTTGCCGCAGGGACTCTCAGCACAGAAGCATTACGCCAGTGCGAAGATGAAGCTATCCGCCTGGTGGTGGAGCAGCAATGCGCTTGTGGGTTACACGTGGTTACGGATGGGGAGTTTCGCCGGGCGTGGTGGCATTTTGACTTTTTCGACGGGTTACAGGGTGTGGAACGCTTTGAGTCTGACCACGGTATCCAGTTCAACGGTGTGCAAACCAAAGCCCATGGTATTCGGGTCACCGGCAAATTAGGCTTTGGCGACCACCCAATGCTGGAAGATTTCCGTTACCTGAAAAGTATCAGTGGCAACGCGGTCGCGAAAATGACTATTCCCAGCCCAAGCGTGCTGCATTTCCGTGGTGGGCGTGACGTAATCGACCGCACAGTTTACCCAGAGCTGGATGCTTATTTTGACGACCTGGCAACCACATGGCGTGATGCCATTGCTGCTTTTTATGCCGCAGGCTGCCGCTACCTGCAACTTGATGACACCGTGTGGGCGTATTTATGTTCTGATGAACAGCGCAGCCAGATCCGCGCTCGCGGTGATGACCCTGATGAACTGGCGCGCATCTATGCCCGAGTCCTGAATACAGCCCTGGCAGATAAACCGGCTGATTTAAAGGTTGGCCTGCATGTCTGCCGGGGAAATTTCCGCTCAACCTGGATTTCCGAAGGCGGTTATGAGCCGGTGGCAGAAGTGCTGTTCGGCAGCGTTAATGTTGATGCCTTCTTCCTTGAATACGATAACGACCGCTCCGGTGATTTCGCGCCATTGCGCTTTATTAAACCCGGCCACCAGCAGGTTGTGCTGGGGCTGATTACCACCAAAAATGGTGAGCTGGAAAATCCACAGGCAATTAAGGCCCGTATTGAAGAGGCGGCGCAATATGTTGCTAAAGAGCAAATTTGCCTGAGCCCGCAGTGTGGTTTCGCTTCTACGGAAGAAGGCAACAACCTGACTTCTGCCCAGCAGTGGGAAAAAGTAAACCTGGTGACCCGTGTTGCCAGCCAGGTCTGGTAATACATATTCCTGCCAGTCAGCTTCACACGATACAGCTTCATTAACTACGGCCCGCATGTCGGGCTGTATCTTTTCCTGTTCCACTCTCAGTCAAAGCAAATATCAATACTCAGGTAGCTGGTCAGCCAGTTTGCTTATGGTTTACTGCGTGGTGCACAGCGCCAGGGCGTTCATGCCCTGCGTTTGTTCAATTCAGGTGCGTTTTGTTCACCGCCAGACCGTGTTTCAACCAGATAATGAATGTGAATTTATCTATCTGTTTGTATTAAATGAATAATTAATACCTGGCATTGCATTTGCAACTGGGATTCCATCTTGTATACCAGATGGGATTCCAGGAATGAGTACAGTTGAATACGGGCAAACACTGGCGGAATGGCGGGCGCAGTACGCGCAAAACCCGCAAGTCATCAGTGATCTTCTTACACGCTATGTAAGCCAGTTTGATAAGGCGGATAACGCCTGGATCTACCTTGCCAGCGAACAGGACATTCTTAGCCAGTGCGCAGTTTTACTGGATGCACTGGCGGATGGCTCAAAGACACTGGTTGATATGCCACTGTTTGGCGTGCCATTTGCGGTAAAAGACAATATTGATGTAGCGGGGATGCCAACCACTGCAGCTTGCCCGGCATTCCTTTACCACCCTGAAGTTGATGCCACGGTTGTTGCCCGCCTGAAGCGTGCGGGTGCAGTGGTGATTGGCAAAACCAATCTGGACCAGTTCGCCACCGGGCTGGTGGGTACCCGTTCACCTTTTGGCGCGGTGGTGAACACATTTAACCCGGACTATGTCAGCGGGGGCTCCAGCTCAGGTTCAGCATCCGTTGTGGCGCGTGGGCTGGCGGCATTTTCGCTGGGTACCGACACCGCCGGTTCTGGCCGGGTACCAGCCGGTTTCAATAATATTGTCGGCCTGAAGCCCACCAAAGGCTGGTTCTCCGCGCAGGGGGTAGTGCCAGCCTGCCGCCTGAATGACACCATTTCTGTATTTGCTCTGACTGTTGATGATGCCTGGCAAGTGGCACAGGCCGCGGGCGGTTATGATGCCGCTGATGCCTACTCCCGGGCGCACCCGGGAACAGCCCCGGCACAACTGAGCCCGGCTCCGCGTCTTGCCGTTCCTGAACAGTGTGAGTTTTATGGCGACAGCCAAAGTGAACAGGCCTGGCAACAGGCCCTGGAACAACTGGTTGCCCAGGGTGTGGAACTGGTTCCCATTGATTTTACGCTGTTCCGCCAACTTGCAGAGCAACTCTATTACGGTGCCTGGGTGGCAGAACGCACCGTTGCGGTAGGGAGCATGTTAGACCAGGGGCCAGAAACTATGGACCCAACCGTGCGCCAGATTGTGGCAAATGGCAAAGACTACACCGCCTGTGACGCCTGGCAGGCGGAATACACCCGAGCAGAGCTGGCACGCAAAATCCAGCAAGTATTAGCAACAGTGGACGCGCTGGTGGTACCCACTTCACCAACCATTCACACGCTGGCGGAAATGGCTGAAGAGCCGGTTCATTACAACTCGCAGTTTGGTACTTACACCAATTTCACCAACCTGGCAGACCTGAGTGCGCTGGCCGTACCCGCCGGGTTCCGTCAGGACGGTTTACCCTTCGGCATCACGCTTATCGCGCCTGCCTGGTATGACCTTGCACTGGTTGCATTCGCCCGCCAGTGGCAGCAACAACAGGCGCTCACTCTCGGCGCAACTGGCCGCCCATTAACGGCTGCAGCACCCATTGCGCCCACCTTGCCGGGCAGCTATGTGCGCCTGGCCGTTGTTGGCGCACACCTGCGTGGTATGCCGCTTAACCACCAACTCACCACCCGCGATGCGGTGTTTGTTGAAGAGACTGTCACTGCGGGTGATTACCGCCTGTATGCGCTGGCAGGCCAGGTTCCGGCTAAGCCCGGGCTGGCGCGGGCAGAGCAGGGCAACGCCATTATTGTTGAGTTATGGGATGTGCCGCTGGCGCGTTTTGGCGAGTTTGTGGCTGAAGTTCCGGCCCCGCTGGGCATCGGCAGTGTCACGCTTGCAGATGGCCGGGTCGTGAAAGGGTTTATCTGTGAGCCTCAGGCGCTTGGCGCCGCCACAGATATTACGCAATGGGGTGGCTGGAAAGCCTGGCTTGCTCACCAAAATCGTGCCTGAGGAGGACGCATGTTTAACACGGTACTGATAGCGAATCGGGGTGAGATCGCCTGCCGGGCGATCCGCACATTAAAAAAGATGGGCGTACGCAGTGTTGCTGTGTATTCCGAAGCTGACCGCAATGCGCCGCATGTGCATGAAGCGGACGAAGCTGTCGCGTTGACTGGCGAGAAAGCCAGTGATACCTACCTGAACATTGACAAAATAGTGGCAGCGGCAAAAGCAACCGGTGCGCAGGCTATTTTCCCGGGCTATGGCTTCTTGTCTGAGCGGGCAGAATTCGCCACTGCCTGCGACGAAGCAGGCCTGGTATTTATCGGCCCGACAGCACAACAAATTGCCGACTTCGGCCTGAAACACCGGGCACGTGAACTGGCACAGGCTGCGGGTTTGCCCATGACTCCCGGTACCGGCCTGCTACAAACCCTCGACAGTGCCCTGGTCGCCGCACAAGAGATTGGCTACCCGGTTATGCTCAAAACTACCGCAGGTGGCGGCGGGATTGGCCTGAGTTGCTGTGAAACCCCTGAAGCCCTGAGCGAAACCTGGGCCAGCGTGAAACGCATGGGGGCGCAATTTTTTGGTGATGACGGCGTGTTTCTGGAGCGTTTTATTGCAAAGGCACGCCATATTGAAGTGCAAATCTTTGGCGATGGTAAAGGCCATGTTGTAGCGCTGGGCGAGCGCGATTGCTCGCTGCAACGCCGTAACCAAAAAGTGGTTGAAGAAACACCCGCCCCGAACCTGCCGCAACGCACCCGGGAAGCATTGCATGCCGCCGCTGTTGCTCTGGGCCAGCAGGTTAATTACCGCAGTGCCGGTACGGTTGAGTTTATCTACGATGCTGCTACTGATGCTTTCTGGTTCCTGGAAGTAAACACCCGTCTGCAGGTAGAACACCCAATAACTGAAATGGTTACCGGGGTGGATCTGGTAGACGCGATGGTTACGCTGGCTGCGGGGAAAGCGCCAGACTGGCAGGCTATGGCCCGGGCACCGCAAGGCGCGGCTATTGAAGTCCGTGTCTATGCAGAAGATGCCTTAAAAAACTTCCAGCCCTCACCGGGCGTGCTGACAGATGTCTTTTTCCCTGAAGGGATTCGGGTTGATGGCTGGGTATCTTCGGGTAGCGAAGTCAGTGCCTTCTATGACCCGATGATCGCCAAAATCATTGTGCATGGGGCAGATCGCCACCAGGCGCTGGCAAAACTCCAGAACGCGCTGGACGCGACCCGGTTACAGGGTATCGCCACCAACCTGGACTGGCTGCGCCAGATTATTACTCTGCCGGAGTTTACTGCCGGTGTGATGTGGACCCGTTTGCTGGACAGCGTTGAGTGGCAGCCGCATGTTATTGAAGTGCTGCAACCTGGCACCTGGAGCAGTGTACAGGATTACCCGGGAAGGACTGGCTACTGGGATATTGGTGTTCCGCCGTCAGGCCCAATGGATGATTACGCTTTCCAGTTAGCCAACCGTATTGTGGGTAACCACCCGTCAGCCGCAGGTCTGGAATTTACTTTGTTGGGGCCAACGCTGCGTTTCCATTGTGATGCAGTCATTGCCCTTACCGGAGCAAATTGCCCGGCGACGCTGGATGACAAACCCGTTGCTTTATGGCAACCCATCGTGGTGAAAGCAGGCCAGGTTCTGTCACTGGGCCGCGCCAGCACAGGGTGCCGTACCTATCTGGCTGTGCGTAATGGCCTGGATGTGCCGGTTTATCTGGGCAGCCGTTCAACATTTGCCCTGGGCCAGTTTGGTGGCCATGGCGGGCGCACCCTGCGCGTTGCAGATACGCTGGCGATTTCCCAGCCGGATTTACCGGCATGTACAACGCCTGCGCCCATCGGTTTACCTCAGGTTCCGGAGCCTGCGCTTATTCCCGAGTACGATACCGTGTGGGATATCGGCGTGCTGTATGGCCCTCATGGTGCACCCGATTTCTTTACACCGGAATCGATGGAAACCTTTTTCAGCAGTGAGTGGGAAGTCCATTACAACTCCAACCGGCTGGGTGTCCGCCTGATGGGCCCCAAACCAGAATGGACGCGTGCCGATGGCGGTGAGGCTGGACTGCATCCTTCCAACGTACATGACTGCGAATATGCCATTGGCGCGATTAACTTCACCGGCGACTTCCCGGTGATCCTCACCCGGGACGGACCAAGCCTTGGTGGGTTTGTGTGCCCGGTCACCATCGCCCGGGCTGAGTTGTGGAAAGTGGGTCAGGTGAAACCCGGCGATAAAATTCGCTTTCACGCCATCAATTTTGAACATGCCCAGTCTCTGGACATCGCCCGCCAGGTGGCAGTCACTAATTTGTGTGCCGCCAGCACCTTGCCGGACCGGCACCCGGCAATCAGCCCGGGGAAAACCAGCAGTGCGGCAATCCTTGCTGAACAACCGGCACAGGGCGATATCCCGGCAGCCGTCTGGCGCCAGGCCGGTGATAACTACATCCTGATTGAGTATGGCGACAACGTTCTCGACCTGGCTTTGCGCCTGCGGGTGCACTTGCTGATGGAAGCCCTGCGCGCCAGCGGCCAGCCGGGTATCGAAGAGCTTTCACCAGGAGTGCGTTCACTGCAGGTGCGTTACGACGCCCAGCGCATATCACAAAGCCAGCTAATGGCCTTGCTACTGGAGCTGGAAGCGCAACTGGGCGATGTCAGTAAACTGCGTATTCCGTCGCGTATTGTTTATCTGCCTATGGCCTTCGAAGACAGCGCCACGCTGGGTGCGGTTGAGCGCTATCAGCAAACAGTTCGCCAGCAGGCTCCCTGGTTGCCAAATAACGTGGACTTTATTCAGCGCGCCAACGGTCTGGCGCACCGCGATGAAGTCAAAAACATTATTTTTGACGCCAGCTACCTGGTGCTTGGCCTGGGGGATGTTTACCTCGGAGCCCCTTGCGCAGTACCTGTAGACCCGCGCCACCGCCTGTTGAGTTCCAAATATAACCCTGCACGTACCTGGACGGCTGAGGGCACTGTGGGGATCGGTGGCATGTATATGTGCATCTACGGCATGGATTCCCCGGGGGGCTATCAACTGGTCGGGCGTACCGTGCCTATCTGGAACAAGTTCCTCAAAAACAGTCAGTTTGGTGATGAGCCCTGGTTACTGAAATTCTTCGACCAGGTGCGCTTCTACCCGGTAAGCGAAACCGAGCTTACCGAATTCCGCGATGCCTTCCGTGAAGGCCTTGCCACCGTGCGAGTAGAAGAGAGCACCTTTGATTTTGCTGAATACACCCGGTTCCTGGCGGATAACGCCGTGGATATCGCGGATTTCCGCACTCGCCAGCAGGCGGCTTTCGCCTCTGAAGTGGTGCACTGGCAAAACCAGATGGAAGACGAAACAGTGGCGGAAACCCTGGCCGTCCCAGTGGATGATGAGGAAGTTGACGGCCACCTGGTGAGCGCAGACCTCAATGGCAATATCTGGAAAATTCTGGTCGAACCGGGCCAGAAAGTGAAACAGGGTGAACCGCTGATTGTGGTGGAAGCCATGAAGATGGAACTGATGGTGGAAGCACCTTGTGACGGCGAAGTTATCCGTATCAGTTGCCAGCAAGGGCGGCCTGTGGCACCAGGCGATGCATTACTCTGGCTGGATAACGCCAGTTAAGTGAAGACGCCGCGGGCACTGGTGGCACCGCGGTAAAAAAGAGAACTGTACCCACATGACAACTATCAACAAAGCCCCGCGAACCCAGGGGCAGGCGGAACGGATTTATCACCAACTGAAGCAGGATATTTTTGATTTCCGCCTGCTTCCCGGTGACCGCTTCAGCGAAAGTGAAATCGCTGCGCGGATGGGCGCGAGCCGCACACCGGTCCGCCAGGCTTTGTACGCACTGGAGCAGGAAGGGTATGTCGCAGTCCAGCCGCGCAGTGGCTGGCAGGTAAAACACATTGATTTTGATTACCTGGAATCGCTTTACGACCTGCGAGTCGTGCTGGAACTGGAGGCAGTGAAGCGTTTATGCGCACTGCCGCCCGGTAGCCAGCCAGATATTCTGCTGGCACTGAAAACATTCTGGACGGATTCCCCGCCACTCCCTGACGGCCAGGAAGTGGCTCGCTATGACGAGCAGTTCCATATGGATCTGGTCATGGCCGCCGGGAACCCGGAGATGGCCCGGGTACACCGGGATGTCACAGAGAAGATTCGCATAGTCCGGCGTATGGACTTCACCAAGACACCCCGTGTGGAGGCAACTTACGCTGAGCACGGCGCTATTTTGCGGGCCATTATGGCGCGCGAAACCGAGGAGGCCCAAAACCGACTACAGCAGCATATTGCACAAAGCCAGAAAGAAGTTCGTACGATAACGCTTCATACGCTGCACCAGGCGCGGCAGCAGAAGCTTTGAAATGCGGCATTGCCGCGGACCTTTATTCATCAGGAGTGAATTTATGCACCGTCGTACTCTGTTAAAAGCTTTTGCCTTATCCGCATCCGTTATCAGCATGGGTTTGGCGTTTAACGCTTATGCCGCTGATACCATCAAGGTCGGTATTTTGCACTCTTTGTCTGGCACAATGGCGATTTCAGAAACGCCACTGAAGAATATGGCGTTGATGAGTATCGATGACATCAATGCCCACGGCGGTGTCCTGGGTAAAAAACTGGAACCCGTGGTGGTTGACCCGGCATCTAACTGGCCATTGTTTGCTGAAAAAGCCCGCCAGTTACTGACCCAGGATAAAGTGGCTGTGGTATTTGGCTGCTGGACATCGGTGTCCCGCAAATCAGTGTTGCCGGTATTTGAAGAACTGAATGGCCTGCTGTTTTATCCGGTACAGTACGAAGGTGAAGAAATGTCACCTAACGTCTTTTATACCGGTGCGGCACCTAACCAGCAGGCCATTCCGGCTGTTCAGTACCTGATGAGTGAAGATGGTGGTGCGGCCAAACGTTTCTTCCTGCTGGGCACTGATTACGTTTACCCGCGCACCACCAATAAAATCCTGCGTAACTACCTGCACAGCAAAGGGGTGCAGGATAAAGACATCGAAGAAGTGTATACCCCATTTGGTTACAGCGATTACCAGACCATTGTTGCCAATATTAAAAAATTCGCCGCAGGCGGGAAAACAGCGGTTATCTCCACCATCAATGGTGATTCCAACGTGCCGTTCTATAAAGAGCTGGCAAACCAGGGTGTGAAAGCGACCGATATCCCGGTTGTCGCTTTCTCCGTTGGCGAAGAAGAACTGCGTGGTATTGACACGAAACCACTGGTGGGCAACCTGGCGGCCTGGAACTACTTCGAATCGCTGGATAACCCAACCAACAAAAAATTTGTCGCTGAGTGGAAGGCTTACGCCAAATCTCACAACCTGCCAAATGCCGACACAGTGGTCACCAATGACCCGATGGAAGCAACCTGGGTAGGTATGCATATGTGGGCACAGGCGGTAGAAAAAGCCGGTACCACCGATGTGGATAAAGTGCGTGCGGCAATGGCCGGGCAAACCTTTAACGCGCCATCGGGTTACACACTGACCATGGATGCCACCAACCACCACCTGCATAAACCAGTCATGATCGGTGAGATTGAAAGTGACGGGCAGTTCAACGTGGTGTGGCAGACGGATAAACCTGTACGTGCACAACCCTGGAGTCCCTATATCCCTGGGAATGAAAACAAGCCGGATTACCCTGTCAAATCAACGGGTAAATAACGTTTTCTCCTCCCGGAAACGGGAGGAACCCTCGCCTGGAGGAAATCATGAAACCTGTGCATATCATACGCCTGCTACTGGTGCTGGCGTGTTTGCTTTCGCGTGTTGTCTGGGCAACAGACGCCGACACCTTTGTCAGTGCCAACCGTTCAGCGCAGGCCAGCCTGTTGCAGCAGTGGGCAGCAGCACCAGATAAAGCCCGGTTGCCGCTGCTGAAAGCACTGAAGCAGGAAGTGCTGGTGGCAGATGACAATCACCATGCATTCAGCAAACAGAACAGCAACCTGTTGCCCCTGGGCGCAGCAGCCACTCCACAAGGCGATATTCACCCGGTCAGGTTAACCAACCGGCTGCGGGTTTTGGTCGCAGGTGCGCTGGCAACGCATCAATTATTAAGTGACAACGTCACAGAAAGGCTGCAGGGGGCCAAAAATTTGGTGGATGACAACCAGGGAACACTGATCCCGCTGATTACCCGCCAACTGACCAGCGAAACGGACCAGAGCGTGAAAGCTGCGCTGCAACTGGCACTGGCTAACCTGCAACTGACCAGCCCGGACGCAGCAGTACGGCTGGCAGCAGTAACCAGACTGGGGCAGGACAGTGACCCGGATGTCCAGGCGCGGCTGCACCCAATGACAGACCCGTCTCATGAGCCCGATGCCCGGGTTCGTGCGGCCGCACAGGCAAGCCTGGATAAAATTCACCACCGCCTGATGCTTGGCGATATTCTCGGCCAGGCGTTCATGGGGATTTCCTTAGGCTCGGTTTTATTACTGGCCGCGCTGGGTCTGGCAATTACCTATGGCCTGCTGGGTGTCATCAATATGGCCCATGGCGAAATGTTGATGCTTGGCGCGTACAGCGCCTGGATGGTGCAAAACCTGCTGCACAGTTTCGCGCCGGGGCTGGAAAGCCTGTACCCGGTGGTGGCATTACCCGTGGCATTCTGTGTGACCGGTGGCCTTGGCATGGTGCTGGAACGCACGATTATTCGCCATCTCTATGGCAGGCCGCTGGAAACGTTGCTGGCAACCTGGGGTATCAGCCTGATGCTGATCCAGATTGTGCGGATGGTGTTTGGCGCACAGAACGTCGAAGTGGCAAACCCGGGCTGGTTGTCCGGCGGCATTCAGGTATTACCTAACCTGATCCTGCCATGGAACCGCCTGGTGGTTATCGCGTTTGTGTTGCTGGTGCTGTTCTTTACCTGGCTTGTGTTAAACAAAACCCGGCTGGGTATGAATGTGCGTGCGGTAACGCAAAACCGCGCCATGGCTGCCTGCTGTGGGGTGCCGGTAGGGCGTGTTGATATGCTGGCGTTTGGGCTGGGCTCAGGTATTGCCGGGTTGGGTGGCGTGGCGCTTTCCCAATTAGGGAACGTTGGCCCTGAACTGGGCCAGGGGTACATCATTGATTCTTTCCTGGTGGTGGTTCTTGGCGGCGTGGGCCAGCTTGCCGGAAGTGTGGCGGCTGCATTCGGCCTTGGGATCTTCAACAAAATTCTTGAGCCACACACCGGAGCGGTACTGGGCAAGATATTGATCCTCGGGCTGATTATTTTGTTTATTCAAAAAAGGCCGCAGGGACTGTTTGCTCTTAAAGGGAGGGTTATTGACTGATGACACAGCCAATTACACTAACGCTTTACCAGAAAGCGCCGCGGGTTGCTCAGGTTGCAGGTGCCATTTTGGTGCTGGCACTGTTTATTCTTCCGTTCCTGGCTTTGCTACCGGCGGAAAACCCATTAAGTATTTCGGTCTGGACGTTAACCCTGCTGGGTAAAATCCTCTGTTACAGCGTGATGGCGGTGGCACTGGATTTGGTGTGGGGTTATGCCGGGATGCTATCGCTGGGGCATGGGGTTTTCTTTGCCCTGGGGGGGTATGGCATGGGCATGTATCTTATGCGCCAGGCCGCGGGTACGGGCCTGCCTGATTTTATGTCTTTCCTGTCCTGGGACCATCTGCCCTGGTTCTGGGTTGGCAGCGAGCATTTCCTCTGGGCGCTGATGCTGATTATTCTGGTGCCTGGTTTACTGGCGCTGGTATTTGGCTACTTTGCCTTTCGCTCGCGCATTAAAGGTGTGTACTTCTCGATTATCACTCAGGCGTTAACCTGGGCCGGAATGTTACTGTTCTTTCGTAATGAAACCGGCTTTGGCGGCAATAACGGGTTTACCGGTTTCACCACGCTGTTAGGGTTTTCTGTTACCGCCACCAGCACCCGGGTTGGGTTGTTTATTGCTTCACTTATCCTGCTGCTCGCAAGCCTGGGTGCAGGGTTATGGCTGGCGCGCAGCAAGTACGGGCGGGTGTTAACGGCGGTGCGTGATGCAGAAAACCGCCTGATGTTTTGCGGTTATGATCCTTTGGGCTTCAAATTATTAGTCTGGACACTTTCCGCCGTACTGTGCGGCCTGGCCGGGGCGCTGTATGTGCCACAAGTCGGAATTATTAACCCCAGCGAAATGTCGCCGACAAACTCGATTGAAGCGGCTATCTGGGTTGCCCTTGGTGGGCGGGGAACACTCATTGGCCCGGTTATTGGCGCGTTTCTGGTGAACGGCGCCAAAAGTATTTTTACCGTGGTTTTGCCAGAATACTGGCAAATTTGCCTCGGGCTGCTTTTTATTCTGGTGACCCTGTTCTTACCGCGCGGTGTGGTGGGCTTACTGCGCAAAGGAGATAAATGATGGCGATGCAGGATACGCTTTTTACCCGGCAGCTACCGGCAGACCAGTTTCGCGAACAAACAGATCCGGTACTGCAACTGGAAAATATCAACGTCAGTTTTGATGGTTTCCAGGCGCTGACCAATCTGTCTATGCGTATTGGTGTTGGTGAGCTGCGTTGCGTGATAGGCCCGAACGGTGCCGGGAAAACAACATTAATGGATGTGATTACCGGGAAAACCCGGCCCCAGAGCGGGCAGGCGGTGTATGACCAGTCGGTCGATTTGCTCAAACTGAATTCTGTGGAGGTTGCCCGTAAAGGTATAGGCCGCAAATTCCAGAAGCCCACGGTATTTGAAGCTCTCAGCGTGTTTGAAAACCTGGAAATAGCGCAGAAAACACATAAAGGCGTGTGGGCCACACTCAGGGCGCGGCTCAATAGCGAGCAACGTGACCGCATCGACAGCGTGCTCGCGTTATTACACTTATCGCAGGAGCGCCATCGTGCGGCAGGCGCGCTGTCTCATGGGCAAAAACAGTTTCTGGAAATAGGGATGTTGCTGGTACAGGAGCCGCACTTACTGCTGCTGGATGAACCTGCGGCAGGTATGACCGATGCGGAAACTGAATATACCGCAGAGCTCTTTCGTGGCCTTGCAGGCCAGCACTCTCTAATGGTGGTTGAACATGATATGGGTTTTGTTGAAACCATCGCGGATTCTGTGACGGTATTGCATCACGGGCAGGTACTTGCCGAAGGTTCACTGGCTGAAGTGCAGGCCAACGAGCAGGTGATTGATGTTTATCTTGGCCGCTAAGGGGGCAGCATGCTGGATGTAAGTAACCTGCAACAGTACTACGGTGGCAGCCATATTTTACGTGGGGTAACGTTCAGTGCCCGGCCTGGTGAGGTCACCTGCTTGCTGGGGCGTAATGGCGTGGGTAAAAGTACCTTGCTGAAATGCCTGATGGGGCTTATCCCGGCCAAATCGGGGCAGGTAACATGGAATGGGGCGGATATTACCCACCGTAAGCCGTATCAGCGGGTCAACGCGGGTGTGGCTTATGTTCCCCAGGGGCGTGAAATTTTCCCGCGCCTTACTGTTGAAGAAAACCTGCTGATGGGCCTGTCCCGTTTCCCGGCTGGCAAGGCAGGACAAGTGCCGGAAGAGATTTATCAGTTATTCCCTGTGCTGAAAGAGATGAAGCAGCGCCGTGGTGGTGATTTGTCTGGTGGCCAGCAACAACAACTGGCTATTGGGCGCGCGCTGGCCTGTAAACCGGGGTTGTTGATCCTTGATGAACCGACAGAAGGTATTCAGCCTTCCGTGATTAAAGAAATCGGCCAGGTTATTCGCACCCTTGCTGCCCGCGGGGATATGGCTATCTTACTGGTCGAGCAATTCTACGATTTTGCCGCAGAGCTTGCTGACCAGTATTTGGTGATGTCGCGCGGTACCATTATCCAGCAGGGTTCAGGGGCGCAAATGGAAGCCGAAGGTGTACGCGGGCTGGTGGCAATCTGATTTCTGCGGCCATTATTCACTGGCAGGGTGCGCAGCACGGGGTGTGTTGCGCACTTCCATCCCGAGCAACATTAACCACCAGGCGGCACAAATCGCCACAATAAAGGCACAAAACAGCACGGGTGCAGGAAACCAGGTCAGCATATAGCCGGTGACCAGTGGGTTGGCTGCCGCCCCAAGGTTGCCAATATTCTGCGCGGAAAAGTAACTGGCTTTCATGCCTGGCGGTGCAATATGGTCAATCAGCATATATTCGCCGGGTACGTAAATCAGTTCGCCAAAGGTAAAAATAACCGCCGCAACCCCCCAGACAACCAGGTTATTCCCGGCATATAAAAAGCCCAGCAGGCCAAGGCTGAAACAAACCGAGCCAATAAACATCCATCCTTTTAAGCGCGACGGGCGCAGTTGTTTACCCACCCAATACTGGAAACTGACCACCACCAGTGCGTTGATGGGCAACACCACACTGACCACTTTTTCTGCCAGCGCATTATCGGCAACAACCAGCACATACTGGGACAGAAACGAGACAAATGAACCGCACACCAGTGAGCTGAGAAAACCCGACAGTGTGAAATAGCCCAGTGCTTTATCATGCAGTAAAACCGAGAGGGACCAGGTGCCAGGCGTTTTTTCGTCTGTACCTGCCATTTCATTGCTGGTCCGGTACGCCGGAGGCTGGGCAGGTACTCGCAAGCCAATTAATACAAATGGCAGTGAAGCACAGAGAGCCGCGAGCCAGAAGGGCAGATGCACACTGTACAGCATAACCATCGTGCCGAGCGGCGGGCCAATGGTCCAGCCAATATTGATGAAGGTGTAATTGAGCGAAAAAATACCCGGCCGCTGCCCCGGTGGTAGTGTGTCGGAAAAATAACCTTTGAGAACCGATGCAAACACCGAGTATGAGCAGTTGATCACCGCATAAAATGCCACGGTCATCCATGGCGAATGGCTAAGAGGAATGCCAATAAACCCGGTAATAAAGCACCCGGTGGCAATCAACATATAACGTTTTTTATCGAACCGGTCTGCCAGCATGCCAAATGTCAGGCTGAATGCCACACCAATGACCAGGGCAAATGTCATTGCCAGCCCCACCTTATCCACACTCATCGCATACTGGCGGTTCAGGTAAATGGTCATAAAAGGCAATGTCATACCACGGCCTAAGGTGATGCATAGCGAAGCCAGGAGCAGGATGAGCACCGGCCCATCAGGTAAACGTTTTTTCTTATGTATCATGGGGAGCAATACGCAGTGTAAAGAAATTTTTAGTTACACAGCAATAACATGCCATCCGAATGCTGTACAGCACCATAAGGTGTCTGTATGTACTTTTTGTGCGGGCAAAAATCTGGCTATCGCCATTTTGTTAAATTTCTATTAACCTGGTGTATCAGTAACACAATGATAAAAACAGGAACGAAGGTTAACAGGGTATGACAAAAAAAGATGGATTACTGGCGTTGATGGTGGTGGTTGTCTGGGGGTTGAATTTTGTGGTTATCAAAGTTGGGTTGCATGATATGCCACCCCTGCTACTTGCCGGGTTACGCTTCCTGTTTGTTGCGTTTCCGGCGCTGCTCTTTGTCCGGCGGCCCAACGTCCCTTTTCGCCTGCTGGCCGGGTATGGCCTGACCATAAGCTTCGGGCAGTTTGCGTTTTTATTCACCGCCATTAAGTTTGGCATGCCGGCAGGCCTCGCCTCGCTGGTTCTTCAGGCGCAGGCATTCTTTACCATTTTGCTGGGTGCCATCTTTTTCAACGAGCGGTTAAGTGTGAAACAACTGGCAGGTATTACGCTTGCGGTGCTGGGCATACTGGTGCTTATTGAAGGCAGCCTGACAGGGGAGAATATTGCGCTGAGTGGTTTTATGCTGACGCTGGCCGCGGCATTCAGTTGGGGATGCGGGAATATTTTTAATAAAAAAATCATGCAGCTGTCACAACCGCCTGCCATCATGTCCCTCGTCGTGTGGAGCGCACTAATCCCGGTGGTTCCATTTTTGCTGGGTAGCCTGGTGTTTGACGGCCCACAGGCTATTAAGTTGAGCCTGCTGCATATTGATTTGACGACGATACTGTCGCTGGCGTACCTGGCCTTCCTTGCCACCATTGTGGGCTATGGTATTTGGGGCAGCCTGCTCGGGCGTTATGAAACCTGGCGTATCGCCCCGTTGTCATTACTGGTTCCGGTTTTTGGCATGGCCAGTGCGGCGTTGCTCCTGGGAGAACACCTGAGCCTGTTGCAGCTTGCGGGCGCAGTACTGATTATGCTGGGGCTGTATATTAATGTGTTTGGCTTACGGTTGCCGCAGGGGTTTCGCCGGGCGCGTTCCTCATCGCTGTAATCAGGGCTGCAGGTAAGGGTTAGTTGCCGATGGCCATTTGGTGGTCATCGGGAGTTAAACGCTTAGCGGTTCGTTTTGTTATGGTAAAACGCCACACCCAGGTTTTCGTTGCGCTCTTGAGCCACATCGCGTTTTGCGCCGTTAAGGCTGGTATCGCTGGCCGAAGGGATCAGCATTGCGCCATGCCCTGTTTGCCGGGGAATAAATTCACTGGGTTGTTCTGCCATAACACTGCCCGCCACTAAAACCAGAAGTAGCGCGGCACCTTGTGCTAAATGTTTCATTTGTCCTTCTTACACCTTTACAGGTGGTATTAAAAAAGCGACCAGCAGGCATAACGCCTGTGGCCGGTTTGCGGTCATTGACTTTACGGTGTTGCCTTGCCTGCAATTAGTTCATGCAGTAGTAGTGCCCGTCATGGTTGAGCGGGAACAAAAACTTTCCCTGGGTTGGGGCATTATTCGCAACACGGTATTTGTGCGGCGGAATAGAAAAATAATTCTTAAAGGTTCGCGTCAATGTTTGTTGAGACTCGAAACCATAGCGTTCAGCAAGATAAAGAATTGGCTCATCGCTTTCTTTCAGTTTCTGCGCGATTTCCGTCAATTTACGATTGCGGATATACTGGCCCAGTGAGTGTCCTGTCTCTTTCTTGAACATCCGTTGTAGGTGCCATTTTGAATAGCCGGAGCGCTGGGAAACTTTCTCCAGTGACAGCGGGGATTCCAGGTTATCCTCAATCCAGTCTAAAATGCTGTGTACGGTAATCGCATCATTATTTCGTCTGGACATAGCTTCACCTCATCTGTTTAGAGCAGAATTTTTTTCAGCAAACATTCAAGTTGTGCAATTTCTTCTGCCGTCAGGTTTCTTGTTAATTCTTCATGCAGGTCGTGCCCCACTAAACGGTGGCAGTACTGGCACAACTCACGGCCTTCTTCCGTGAGCTCGACGATGACACACCGTTTGTCGTCAGGGTTCGGGCGACGTGATACCCAACCTTTACATGCCAGGCGATCCAGCATGCGGGTAAGGGCACCCATATCGACCGAGAGTGATTTACTTAAATCTCCCGGTGTAATGGCCACTTCACAGAAGATGGAGCACAGCACTTTAAATTGCGGTGCAGTCACATCCTGCGGGGAGAGATACTCTGTTAACAGACGGTCTTTCTTTTGATTCACCAGGTGGATCAGACGGCCCAGCGGGATGATTTCATTGAACAGATCGCATGTCGTTTTCACATTCATTGCCCAGGCAAATAGATTAATCACGCGAGATACTATTGCCCAGGCAAGGATAAGTCAATCATATGGCGATCTGGATCACACAAAGTGCTAAAACGCTTAGTCTGATAAAAATATACATGAGTAACAATCATGGGCGAATGCTGTTATTAGCAGCGTATGTGAGCTAGCATTTATCTCTGATTTCATTAGATTAATCGCAAGGCATCAGATGGATAAAGGAACACAGAATGCTCGAACTCGTTAAAGCAGTCGGTATTGGGCTGGTCGTGTTATTGCCTTTGGCAAACCCTCTCACCACGGTAGCACTGTTCCTTGGGCTGAGCGGGAATATGAATACCGGGGAGCGCCATCGCCAGTCACGCCAGGCCTCAATTAACGTATTTATCATTATGATGGTGGCCTGGTATGCCGGGCAGGTGGTGATGAATACGTTTGGTATTTCGATTCCCGGGTTACGTATTGCGGGTGGGTTGATTGTGGCGTTTATTGGCTTTCGTATGCTGTTTCCGAAAGAAAAGCCTCACGAAATTCCCGAGGCCAAATCCAAATCGGAGGAGCTGGCAAGAGACTCCGGGGCAAATATTGCGTTTGTGCCGCTTGCCATGCCTTCTACTGCCGGGCCCGGGACAATCGCCATGATAATCAGTACGGCATCTACTGTGCACCACACCACGGAGTTTCCCCATTGGGTGCTGGTGGTGGGGCCGCCAGTAACGTTTTTGTGTGTGAGCCTGATTCTGTGGGGCTGCCTGCGGGGCTCGGGTGCGGTGATGCGTATTGTGGGTAAAGGGGGAATCGATGCGATTTCCCGTGTTATGGGCTTTCTGTTGGTATGTATGGGCGTTCAGTTCGTGATTAATGGCGTTCTGGATATCATTCAGCATTATCCGGGGCACGTTTGATTACCCGCTCCAAATAAAACGCCCTGTCAAGCAGGGCGTTTTTACTTTCAGCGTTAAGCTACCAGGGCATTAATGGCTCGGCTGGTGCTCCAGGCTTTGCGGCCAGCGGCGGAAAATAACTACCGACCACACCAGCGCGGCAATGGCTGGTAGCGCACCCAGGTAGCCAATAGCCGACATAGACAAATGCAGGCTTATCTGGTTGCCAAGCAGTGCACCAGCACCAATACCAATATTGAAGATCCCGGAGAACAAGGACATTGCCACATCGGTGGCATCAGGTGCCAGCGCCAGAACTTTAACCTGCATACCCAGGCCGATAATCATAAAGGCGATGCCCCAGAACAGGCTCAGGATGATAAGCGCATTTGATGAAACGGATGCAGGCATCAGCAAGGCCAGGCAGCACACCAAAACCCCGATGGCGGTACTGACCAGGCCTGATGCATGCAGATTGCCAAGTTTGCTGAAAATGATACTGCCGATGATCCCGGCACCACCAAGAATCAACAACAACACAGTGGCGAAATTGGCGCTGAAGCCTGCAACTGTTTGTACAAAAGGCTCAATATAGCTATAGGCCGTGTAATGTGCGGTAACCACAACCACAGTAAGAACATAAATGCTGACCAGCGCCGGGCGGCGGAACAAAACGGGCAGGCTTTTTAATGAGCCTGAATGCTCACTGGGCATACGTGGTAACAGTTTCATCAGGCACACCAGTGTAACTAACGCGCCAACGCCAATGGCAAAAAAAGTGGTTCGCCAGCTGAAGTACTGGCCAATGACGCGGCCGAGCGGCAACCCCAGTACCATGGCTAATGCGGTGCCGGTTGCCAGAAAGCTTAATGCCTGAGCCCGTTTCCCCGCAGGTGCCAGACGAATCGCCAGGGACGCCGTTATGGACCAGAAAATGGCATGAGCAAAGGCGACACCAATACGGCTAATCACCAGCACGGTAAAGTTCCATGCCAGGAAAGAAAGCGCGTGGCTGGCAATAAACAGCAAGAAGATACCAATCAGTAACTTTTTGCGCTCCATCTGGCTGGTTAACAGCATAAAGGGCAACGACATCAGCCCGACCACCCAGGCATAAATTGTCAGCATTATCCCCACCTGAGCAGTGCTCATATTGAAGCTTTCGGCAATATCCGATAACAGCCCAACAGGGACAAATTCAGTGGTATTAAAGATAAACGCGGCAATAGCGAGGGTCAGCACCCGTAGCCATGCAACACGGCGGGAAACAGTCATGGATGTGTTCATTGTTTGAGTCTGCGCAGGTGGGCCAATCAACGATGGGGCGATGATAAAACCAACAACGCAGGCACACAAGAAGAATTGTGAGCCACATCTCTTTTTTACATTTCAGTACAAGTGAGTTCTCACACAATCGAACTGCCGGGGTTGTTATTCCCCCGGCAGCCTGGGCAACTACTGCGGCAGGCGGGCTATGTTTGCCTGAATAATATGGGCGGCTGCGTCAAACTTAGCCTGTTCCTCTTCAGCCAGTTGCAGCTCAATAATTTGTTGCACGCCACTTTGTGCCAGTACGGCCGGAACACCAATGGCGATGCCAGTTTTTCCGTATTCCCCATCCAGTACACAGGAAATCGCCAGAGCCCGGTGGCTCCCGGTAAAAATATTCCGGCAGATCTCAGTAATGGTGCCGGCAATACCAAATTCGGTACAGCCTTTACCCGCATAAATTTCAAACCCCAGTTTACGCACTTTTTCGGCAATGGCGTTTGTGTCCAGCTCCGTGCCAGTACGGCGTTTCCACACATCGCCCACCGGCGAACCGTACACAGAAGAGTGCGACCAGACAGGAAACTGTGCGTCGCCATGTTCACCCAGGATGAAAGCATCAATACTCTGCGGGCCAATATCCAGTGCCTGAGCCAGAGTGCGGCGTAACCTGGTGGTATCGAGCCACACACCTGTGCCAATGACTTGCTGGCGGGGTAACCCGGATAACTGCCACACCTGCCAGGTAATAATATCGCAGGGGTTTGTGGCAATCAGGAAAATGCCGTTAAAACCATTGGACATCATTTCGGGAACTAACTGCTTCATAATACGGGCAGTATTGGTCAGTTCATCAAGCCGGGTTTGCCCGGGCTTGAGCGGCCCACCGGAAACGGTGATGACGGCGATATCCACATCAGCGCAATCGCTGGCATCGCGTTGGGTAATGGTCATCATACCGGGCATATACGCGGCGGCGTCGGACAAATCCTGGCAATGGGCTTCAGCCCGGGTTTTATTCAGGTCAACCAGAACCAGTTCTTCACAAATATTCTGGTTGAGCAACGCCCAGGCAGCGGCAGTGCCAACATTACCTGCGCCAATAATCATTACCTTACGGGGTTTGGTATTCATGTGAGTTCCGCAGAATTTAAACATTCAGCGCTACGTTACACCGCGCCTTGTGTGGCTAAAAATTATTTTTGCTTATCATGAAGGGCCCTGCAGGTTAAGCAATGCGCGCAATTGCGGAGTCAGGCTGTCTTTACGCCAGATTAGCGCTGTTTCGCGCCAGCGCCAGGCTTCACCCACCGGCCAGATATTCACCTGATGCGCACCCGGCATAATGGCCAGCATTGCTCTGGGGATCATAGCCAGGCCTGCACCGGCAATCACGCAGGCCAGGATCCCATGCCATGATTCCATTTCGTAGATATGCCCCGGACGGGCGTTATCAGCCTGAAACCAGGATTCGAAATGATGGCGGTATGAACAGTTGGCCTTGAATGCATACAAACTGGCACCGTCCACCTCGCGGGCCCGGTGAACTGGGGGATGGCTCCCGGGGGCAATAATCACCATCTCTTCATTACACAATGGACGGTACTCAAGGGCCGGGTTTTTAAACGGGACGTCGGTGAATGCCGCCGCTAACTTGCCATTGAGCACTGACTCAATCATATCGCCGGAAGGGCCTGTGGTGAGCGTCAGTTGTATAGAGGGATAACGTTGGTTAAAACGTGCCAGAAGTTCCGGAATGCGAATGGCCGCGGTACTCTCCAGCGATCCCAGCGGTAACAGACCTGATGGCACATCCCCCGTTACGGAAAAGCGCGCTTCATTCGCCAGCGCGAGCAAGCGTTTACTGTACTGGTAAAAGTTTTGCCCGGCAGGGGAAACGCGCAAACGTTGGTTCTCACGAATAAATAAATTCACGCCCAGTTCTTCTTCTAACTGGCGTATACGGGTGGTCAGGTTAGACGGTACCCGGTGCACCTGGCGGGCGGCTTCACTGATACTGCCCGTTTCGACCACACTGACAAACATACTGAGTTGGGTAAAATCCATAGCCTTTCTCTAAACGTGAATGGTTTCTTTATAATTATTCAGTTTTCATAATCACCAGGCAAGACTATTGTGGCCGGGTAGCAAACTAAGGAGCATCTTATGACCGCAATAAATTCCGATAGCCAAACCTGTGCCATCAACCCGGCAACTGGCGAAGTGCTTTCATCACGGCCTTATGCAAGCCAGGCGCTGATAGAGCAGGCAATTGCCCAGGCATTCGGTGCCAGCAAAGTATGGGGCAACACGCCACTGGCACAGCGTGCAGCTGCAATTATTCGCCTGGCCAGTGTACTGGAAAGCCAGGCTCAGGCACTGGCTCAGGCAATTACGTGTGAAATGGGTAAACCAATTCGCCAGGCCAGAGCGGAAGTGGCTAAATGTATTAACCTGTGCCACTGGTATGCAGAACATGGCCCGGTGATGCTGGCGAACCAGCCAACTCAGGTACCCGGCCAACAGGCTGAAATCGCTTTTCGCCCACTGGGGGTTATTCTGGCAGTGATGCCATGGAACTTCCCGCTGTGGCAGGTTTTACGCGGAGCGGTGCCGATGCTGCTTGCCGGAAATACCTATTTGCTGAAACATGCTCCCAACGTTCCTGCCTGCGCCGGGTTACTGGCTCAGGCATTTATTGATGCGGATTTCCCGGTGGGAGCTTTCGCAGAAATTAATGCCAGTAATGACGGTGTCAGTACACTGATTGCCGACCAGCGGGTAGCTGCTGTGGCCTTAACGGGGAGTGCGCGTGCTGGTGAGGCCATTGGTGCTCAGGCAGGCAAGGCACTGAAAAAATGTGTGCTTGAACTCGGTGGCTCTGATCCCTTTATAGTATTAAACAGCGCTAACCTGGATGACGCGGTAAGCGCGGGTGTGGCCGGGCGTTTTCAAAATACCGGGCAAGTTTGTGCCGCCGCGAAACGGTTTATCGTTGAGGCCGGTATTGCTGAGGCCTTTATTGAAAAATTTGTGGCTGCCACCCGTAACCTGGTAGTGGGCAACCCAGAAGACGAGCAAACCGATATTGGCCCGATGGCGCGTTTTGACCTGCGTGATGAACTGCATCGCCAGGTAGAAAACACCCTAAACCAGGGCGCAACCTGTGTTCTGGGGGGCGAGAAACTGCCTGGTGAGGGGAATTATTATGCCCCAACAATACTCACTGGTGTGACACCGGAAATGACGGCCTTCCAGGAAGAAATGTTCGGCCCGGTGGCGGCAGTAACCATTGCCCGTGACGCGGAGCATGCGCTGGAGCTGGCAAACCTGAGCCAGTATGGCCTGTCAGCAACAATCTATGGTGATGAACAGCAGGCTTTGCAAATGGCCGAAAAACTGGAGTGCGGCGGGGTATTCATTAATGGTTACAGCGCCAGTGATCCACGGGTTCCTTTTGGTGGCGTAAAACGTAGTGGTTTTGGCCGTGAACTTTCACATTTTGGGCTTTATGAGTTCTGTAATATCCAGACTGTCTGGAAAAATCGCCACTAACGCTAGCTGATTGTGTTTATTACAACTTAATTAAAACGCCGGGAGTCAGCATTTTGCTTCCGGCAAAAACTGCTTCGGTTAATCTCCTGCGTTTTACCCGTATATTAGCTGTGTTATTTTTGTTTATTCATTGATTTTAAATTACTTTTTATATGCCTGGCTAGCCTGCAGACTAATTTTGCGTGTGCTATCTGGCTTGCGACAGGTTGTCACGAAAACGTCATCTTCCCCCGATACACTCACTGCATATTTCGCTTTATATTCTCTTTTTCTTAAGCTAAATCATGAAGATAAAATTAATAAAGGCATTACTGCCACAGCGATTTCATTTCCGGGGTATGGGTTTGCTCAGCGGCCTGGTTTGTGTCATTGGGCTGTTTTTGCTGGTTCAGGTGATATCCACCACCGGGCTGAGCTTACTGTTGGGCCAGGTGCGTGCTCAGGTTACCCAACAGGCGATTGATCAAAATGCCCAGCGCCAGATGGATGAAGCCCGTATTGGGCTGTTAACAGCCAGTGACCTGGTTAACCGCGCTGGTGTCTGGTTTATGCAGGATAAAGAAACCGGCTCAGTGGGTAGCTGGAACAGCCTGGCCGATGATGCGGCTTCGGCATTAAACGCCAGCCAGCAAGCCTTCAAATCTTTCCAGCAACAGGCACTTGGCACGCAGCAAAATAAGGCGCTTATCCAGAGTTATCAGCAATTTTATGGCGGGCTGAAAGAGCAGGTAGACAGCCTGCGGGAAACACAATCAATAGACAGTTTCTTTGCCGTGCCGGTGCAGGCATTTCAGGCGCAATTTAACCAGGATTTTGCGCAATACAAAGCCGGTAGCGACCGGCAACGCCAACAAGGCGACAGGCAGTTACTGGCGGGGCTGAACCAAATGCAGACGCGCTCACTCAGTGCCCTGGCTGTGGTGCTGGTCGTGGCGATTTTTACTGGTAGCGGGTTGTTGTTTTGGGTTATTCGCCCATTACGGCGTTTGCTCCAACACCTTGACCGGCTGGCTGATGGCGATTTATCTGTGCTGCCAGCCACCCCGGTACGTTTTAACCGGGAAGTCAGTGAGCTCTGGCAACGGCTGATGGCGATGCAACAGGGGCTGCGGCAAGTGGTCAATGATGTACATAGCGCAACGCACAACATGGCCGGGCAAATTGCCGCTATGAATGATGAAAACCAGGTGTTATCCCTCCAGGCGACTGAGCAAAGCCACATGCTGACCAAAGTGACCGATGGCATGCGCCAGTTATCAGGCAGTGTGGATGAAAATACCCGTTTCGCGGGTATTGCTAACCAGCGTGCCGACGAAGCCCGTGATATCGCCCGTGGCGGTGACGAAATGATGCAGGCTGTTAACAGCTCTATGCAGGCAATTGAAGGGCGGTCTGACGAAATGCGCGGCATTGTCTCAATGATTGAAACTGTTGCCTTCCAGACAAATATTCTGGCGCTTAACGCGGCTATTGAAGCCGCCCATGCTGGTAACCATGGGCGCGGGTTTGCTGTGGTGGCAAAAGAGGTGGGTATCCTGGCACGTAAGAGTACGCACTCGACACAAACCATCCAGCAATTGATCAACCACTCTCTGGAAGGTATCTCTCAAGGTGCTGGCGCTGTGGCCCGCCTTGAGCAAAACCTTGCGTCAGTGACACAACTGGTTACGGCGATGACCAGCCTGCTTAATGATATTGCCGCCGCGTCATTGCACCAGGGAGAGAACATCCAGATGGTCACAGGCCAGATAACCGCACTGGACGAAGTGGCTAACCGCACAGCGAGCCTGGTGCAACAAAGCCAGGTGGGTGTAAGGCGCCTTCATGAAGGCCAGCAGCAACTGACCACGGCGGTAGCGCGTTTTCGTTTAGCCTGACCCGGTGTATACTGCCCGCCACTTTTATTGGCAGAGGTGGCGGGCGTGGCGCAACACTTGGATAATCAGTTACTGGCACAAATACTTGATGCTGCCAGGCCTTTAATCGGCAAAGGGAAAGTTGCCAGTTATATTCCCGCTCTGGCCGAAGTTCCGGGGAATAAACTGGGCATTGCCATCACGACAGTTAAAGGAGAGCGCTTTCAGGCAGGTGATGCCAGTGAGCGTTTTTCGATTCAGTCGATTTCCAAAGTGCTCAGCCTGGTGCTGGCAATGACACGCTACGATGAAGACGAGATCTGGTCCCGGGTGGGTAAAGATCCTTCGGGCCAGCCGTTTAACTCGTTGGTTCAGCTTGAGCTGGAACAGGGTAAACCACGTAATCCCTTTATTAATGCCGGTGCGCTGGTGGTTTGCGATATGCTGCAAACACGCCTCAGTTCACCGCGTCAGCGCATGCTGGAAGTGGTTCGGCTGCTTTCTGGCGTACCTTCACTCACCTATGATGAGCGTGTAGCCCGTTCTGAGTTTGAACATTCAGCCCGCAACGCTGCTATTGCCTGGCTAATGAAATCCTTCGGCAACTTTCATAATGACGTCACGACAGTGCTGCACAACTATTTTCATTATTGCGCCCTGAAAATGAGCTGTGTGGAACTGGCAGATACATTTATGTTTCTCGCCTGCCAGGGGTGTACACCCGCCTGGCCTTATCCGGTTCTGACACCACAACAAACGCGCCAGGTTAATGCGTTGATGGCAACGAGTGGCATGTATCAAAGTTCAGGTGAATTTGCCTGGCGAGTTGGGATCCCCGGGAAATCCGGCGTTGGTGGCGGCATCATTGCCGTGGTTCCTCATGAGATGTCAATTGCTGTATGGAGCCCGGAACTGGATGACTTTGGTAATTCACTGGCGGGGGCAGCGGTGCTGGAAAATTTGATTGCAGCACTGGGCCGTTCTGTATATTAAACAATGGCATAAATAAAATGGAATCCATGGAGTCACTTTTTCAGCGCCTTGGGCGTTCACAGTTTCGCAGCCGTTTTCGGTTGGGTGTGAAAGAACGTGAGTATTGTCTGAAAAAGGGACCAGAGGTTGTGTGCCAGCACGCAGCAGATTTTATTGCGCAAAGGCTGGCTCCCGCCAGTATTCCTAATGACGGTAAACAAACACCAATGCGCGGGCATCCCGTTTTTATCGCGCAGCACGCCACGGCGACCTGTTGCCGCGGGTGTCTGGCCAAGTGGTACGGGATCCCGGCAGGAATTCCACTGACTGAAGAGCAACAGCACGACATTGTCGGTGTTATCTATTATTGGCTGCATTTACAAATGCTTCAGGAACCTGGTGAACCAGTGAACCAGAAAAAAACGCAGTAACAATGGTAATGTAACGAAAATAAATCGGATAAAACTGTTAAAATTTAGGTTATATTCGAGTTGTTTTGATTTGTATAGCGGCGGTGAAAACCGTAAAAGACGGGTTCTTAATTCGAAGTAAAATAATGGCGAAAAATCGGTTTCTTTCCCGGGAAAAGCCGCTCATCAGCGCGGTTTCTCTCTTTGTTATCACCACAGTATTTTACTTTTTCGGTGCCAGTTTACGAGTGGTGGAAGCGTTATCGCTTTTCTGGCCACTCAATGCGGTGCTGGCGGCTGTCTTTATTCGCTATCCTTTTCTGAATAATCCGTTTTATTACGCGCTGTGCTATGCGGCAATGATAATTTACGACGGTGTAACCACGTCCTGGGGTACCGCATCGCTGCTGATTAACTTTTCCAACATGGTGTTTATTATTACGGTGGCGGTGCTGGTACAACGTGAAAAACGGCGCGCGACCACGACTTCGCCGCTGCCGGTTCATGCCCTGAGTCTGTTTAATTACTGTATTTTTGCTGCGGCACTCTGTGCCTTATTTGGCGCGGTAGGTTCAATGCCTGTCGATCGCCATGCGTTTTACCCGCTATTTGCAGACTGGTTCAGCGAACAGTTTTCCACTGGGGTGCTGATTTTGCCATGCCTGCTGTCTATGGCCCGCCCGCAATGGCCCAATCTGCGCATGGAAAACCTGTACCCGCTGCTTGGCGTAATTGTATGTATGTTGGCTTCAGTGGGTATTGGTGGTGCCGGAAGCCTGGCATTCCCGCTGCCTGCATTAATTTGGTGTGCCACACGCTACCCACTGCCTTTTGTATGCCTGATTACGCTGATAACCGGGATGACGGAAATTGTGCTGGTGGCGAATTCTATTATCGAAATCCATATGACATCGCCGCTGTATGTCAACCAGATGTTCTCCGCGCGCCTGGGGATTGCCACCATTGCATTATGCCCGTTGATGGTGTCTGTGAGTGTGGAAACCATTAATGCGCTGGTGCGTAAGGCATCGCGCCGGGCGGATTATGATTATCTGACACAAGTGCTCTCACGCTCCGGGATTTACGAGAAGCTGCGCAACGAATCATACTGTATGGCTCCCAGTAACCGGCAACTGGCGGTGATGCTGCTGGATATCGACCACTTTAAAAATATCAACGACACATGGGGGCATGATTGTGGGGATAAGATCCTTGCTGAGTTTGCCGCAGTTGTGAACAAAGTGGTGGGCGATAAAGGCTGGTTTGCCCGTATGGGTGGGGAAGAGTTTGCGATTGTGTGCCCGGCGATGTCCAATGCTGAGGCCATTGTGCTGGGGCACCAGGTGCGGGAACGGGTGGAGCATCACCAGTTTGCCTGGAAAAACCATACTCACCATATCACGGTGAGCCTTGGCTTATCCTGGACTGCCTGTGCTGCTGCATCGCTGGAAACTTGCTTTAATGCGCAAATGACAGAAGCCGACCGCTACCTTTACCAGGCAAAACAACATGGGCGTAATCAGCTTTGTGCCCAAAATGTTCCTGTTATGAGCCGGGCTGCATCCTGATGTTGTGATGCCAGGTAGCTGGTTGTGACGTAGCAAGTTGTGACGTGGTAAGTTGTGACACTGTCACTTTTTGTGGGCTTTTCATATCACCTGGCTTGTGGCACACCGCGCTTTAGTTAACCGGCTGTAACGATGCAATCATGTTTACTTTGGCGGTATTCAGGTGATTACGTAATGCCCGTGATGCCGCTAAATCATCGCCACAAATCATAGCGCTGAGAATTGTCATATGCTCATCCACCGCAACAATATTCCGTTGTTTTAAATCACTTTCGTCCCACTGGTAGTGGAAGTGGAAAATAACGGAAATAATCTCGAGTGACTGGTTAAAAAAGATATTGTTTGCTGCAGAGAGCAACAGCGCGTGGAAATCACGGTCCAGTTCGGCAAACATGCGGTAATTATCCCCAATCGTGCCACGCATTGTTCTGTGGCGGGCCAGGAGATCTCTTGCCTGCAGCCAACTGGGGTTATCGGCTGGCAGATTCATGAAACGTTGCAAAGAGTGGGTTTCCAGCATTTCGCGCAACTCAAAGAGCTGCTCTGCCCAGGCTTTATCAAACACTTTCATTCGCCACGTACCCCGGCGTTCACTTTCTGTCAGCGAATAACGGCTGAATTTAAGCAAGAATTCACGCACAACTATAGGGCTGACACCTGCCTGTTTTGCCAGCTCAACTTCAGTGAATTGGTCCCCGGCACGTAGCTGCCGTTGGTTAATCATGTGGTAGAACGTGCGTTCAAATATACGCTGCTGCGCTTCGGCGGGCACCCGGGTTTGCTGGTAGCCATCTTCTTCCAGCGGCATGCGGGCAATAATATATTGCCCTTGCTCCACTACCAGAACCTGGCGCAACACAAGGTGTTCCAGAATATGGCGCACAGTTGTGCGACTGATATTGAACATGTCAGCCAGTGCGTTTTGCGAAGGTAAGGGCGATGCCAGATGCCCGCGAACCAGGCTTTCAATGAACTGATTAATGACGTTATGGCGCAGGTTTTGCGTCCGGCTCATGAGCAGTATCGTTTCAGTAAGAAAAAAACAATTAAATACCAATTAAAAACCACTTAGTGTGATTTGAATCACATTACCACACAAAGGAAGAGGGTATTTCAGGCCGGATCAGGTGAGATGTGCAACAGAAAGCGTAGCCGGTTATAGCCGGTTTACCAGACTCCATAGTTTGCATAATACAGGACTACATCGTGAAAACCCTTAATCGTCAAGATTTTCCCGGTAACGCTTACCCGGACCGTATCATCCAGTTTGGTGAAGGTAACTTTTTGCGTGCTTTTATCGACTGGCAAATTGACCTGCTGAACGAAAAAACTGACCTCAATGCCGGGGTAGTGATTGTACGGCCGATTGACAGCAATTTCCCGCCTTCATTGAGCACTCAGGATGGCCTGTATACCACAATTATTCGTGGTCTGAATGACCGCGGTGAAGCAGTGAGTGAATCCCGCCTGATTCGTTCAGTAAACCGTGAGCTGAACGTTTACCAGGACTATGATGAGTTCCTGAAACTGGCTCATAACCCGGATATCCGTTTTGTCTTCTCCAATACCACCGAAGCGGGAATTGCCTGGCATGAGGGGGATAAATTTGAAGACGCACCGGCTGTCAGCTTCCCGGCTAAATTAACCCGCCTGTTGTTTGAACGTTTCAGCCATTTCAATGGTGCGCAGGATAAAGGCTGGGTGCTTATCCCTTGTGAACTGATTGATTATAACGGTGAAGCACTACGCGAACTGGTATTGCGTTACGCCATTGCATGGAACCTGCCCACAGCATTCAGCCGCTGGCTGGAAGAATCCAATACGTTCTGCTCTACGCTGGTGGACCGCATTGTTACCGGTTATCCACGTGATGAAGCCAGTGCAATTGAAGAATCACTGGGTTACCACGACAGTTTCCTGGATACTGCTGAACACTTCTATCTGTTCGTTATCCAGGGCCCGCAATGGCTTGCCAAAGAGTTACGCCTCGACCAGTTGCCACTCAATGTGCTGATCGTCGATAACATTAAACCTTATAAAGAACGTAAGGTTGCTATTCTGAACGGTGCCCATACCGCACTGGTGCCGGTGGCATTCCAGGCCGGGTTAAATACCGTGGGTGAAGCCATGTCTGATGGTGAAATCTGCGCTTTTGTTGAAAACGCCATTCGCGAAGAAATTATTCCGGTGCTGGACTTGCCGCAGGATGAGCTGGAATCCTTTGCCCGCGCTGTTGTTGGCCGCTTCCGTAACCCGTACATCAAACACCAGTTGCTCTCTATTGCTCTCAACGGGATGACTAAATTCCGTACCCGTATTCTGCCGCAACTGCTGGCGGGGCAGGCAACTACTGGCAAATTACCGGCTCGCCTGACATTCGCTCTGGCTGCGCTGATTGCTTTTTACCAGGGTGAGCGTAACGGTGAAACTTATCCGCTGCAGGATGATGCTCACTGGCTCGACCGCTACCAACAATTGTGGGGCGGTGTGCGTGACAAACAAGTGACCGTTCGCCACCTGGTTGACGCCGTGTTGTCCGACAGTGACCACTGGGAGCAGGATTTAACTAAAGTTCCAGGTCTTGCAGACCAGGTTACCGCCAATCTGGAATCTATCCTGAAGCTGGGTATGCGTTCAGCGGTAAAACCACTGTGCTAATCGCGTAACCATAAGATTTATGCAACCCCGGTGCTGGCAGGCTTGGTTCCGGGGTTTTTTATTCGGTATGCTATAGTTACAACATACTTAATGATATAAGTAAAACCCCGAGCAGTAACACCGCAGCAAGGCTCTGCAGTGTTGTGAAGAGTAACGGGTAAAACATAATAACCTGTTTTTAATATGGTTAATTGAACTGGCTGGTTTTCAGAAAAATATTCAATAAATCATAAATACCTATGCATTTTCTCTTGTCCCTGGTGCTTAACAGGCGAATAATTCGTTATGTTATTAAATATATAGCGAGGGGATAATGAATAAAACATTTCGGCCACTGGCCTTATTAATTGGTTTTTGTATTGTGAGCACTTCTGCTATGGCATCGTCCGATATCAAAGTGACTTACGCAGGTTCTATGGGCAAAGTGATGGACCAAAAACTGGGGCCTGCGTTTGCACAACAGAACCATGTGCAATATCAGGGGCAGGGACAGGGCGCTTATGGCATGGCGCGTTTACTGGCGAGTAAAAAAGTGCAGGCAGACGTGTTTGTTTCCATCACTCCCGGGCCAATGCAAATCCTGAAAGATGCCGGGTTGATTGATACCGCTGTTCCCGTAGCGAGCACCAGTATGGTGATTGCCTGGAACCCGCACAGCCAGTATGCATCCCAGTTTGCTGCTGCCAGTGGTAAAGATGATTCATGGTTAAAAGTGCTGGCCGAGCCTGGCGTGAAATTCGGGCGTACTGACCCGGACAGTGACCCGAAAGGCCAGAACATCGTGTTCACCTTGCTGTTGGCCGACAAATATTATCACCAGCCTGGTCTTGGTGAAAAAGTGATGGGCGGAGTGCAAAACCCGGCTCAAATTCATATAGAAGGTGGGTTATTAACCCGGCTGGAAGGCGGCCAGGTTGATGCGGCAGCAGGCTACGAGAGCGAAGTGATTTCCGCCAAACTCCCTTATGTGGCATTACCAGATGAAATTAACCTTAGTAATCCGGACATGGCTGCAAAATGGTATGACCAGGTGAGTTTCACCATCAAAGACAGTAAGGGCCAGGACAAAGTGTTGCATACGCAACCATTAGTCTATTACGCCGCTGTTTTGAAAAATGCCCCGGATGGTGTGAAAGAAGGTGAGAAGTTTGTGCAGTTCATGCAGGGTAAACAAGGCCAGTCACTGTTCAAACAGAGTGGCTATGCTTCACCTAAGGGTTCTGCGCTCTATGCTCAATGATTTTTTTAAGCACAACGATGCGACGTAATCGCGTTTTTTGGTTGTCTGTACCGGCACTGGCTTTATTGCTGGTGCCATTTATTACGTTAGTTACGCAAACACCATGGATGGGGTTTCATCTCGCCTGGGGCGACGGCGATGCGATAACCGTTTCTCTGACTCTGGGTATGGTGGCGATGGCGATTATTGTTCTGGCCGGTACACCAGTTGCCTGGTGGCTGGCAAAAGAAGGTGGCCGTGTATCCAAAATTGCGGAGTTAATTGTGCTGGTTCCGCTGCTAACTCCACCACTGGCAATGGGCATTTTACTGGTTTCCGCCTGGGGCCCCTACAGCATACCGGGCTTAGCGCTTAGCCGTTTGGGAATGTCATTAGTGAATAACCCGGCGGCATTTGTGTTGGCTCAGGTCTATGGTGGGTTGCCGTATTTTATCATTGCTGCGCGCTCTGCTTTTTATGGTGTACCTCAGTCTATTTTAGAGGCCGGGCAAACACTGGGAGCGGGGCGGTGGCAACGGTTCTGGCATTTAGCTTTACCAATGGCAAGTAAAGGCCTTGCCAGCGCAGTGGCACTGGCGTGGGTAAGGGTAGTGGGCGAGTTTGGTATTGTGATGATTTTCGCCTTTTTCCCCCAGGGAATGCCGGTAAAACTGTATATCAACTTACAAAATGACGGGATCAATGCTGTCTACACACTGGTCTGGTTGCTGTTGCTGTTCACTCTGCCATTGCCTTTATATTGCTTTTCACGGGCACGCAATGTATCTGGTGTGAGATAATTGTTATCTCCGGTTTATAATTCCATTTAAACTGTTATTTGCAGTGTTTTATAACAATTGTTTGCCATTACTTGCACAACTCTGAATGTGGGGCTTATTATTAAACAAGATGACTAAGCCCTATACTTTCTTCTTGATAGTTTCCACCTTTGCCTGAGGTGGTTTAAGCTTTACTCTGACCCGCCCCTGGCGGGTTTTTTGTTATTTGAACTCTGAGATGTATCTAAGGTAAATCTCATGATTATTCACCCGAGGTAAGCTACCCTGAGTGGTTTTTATTGATGTGAATTAGTGCCTGAGATAAGATTCATCAAATAATTAAAGGACTATAATATATGCATGTAATTGACTCGCTACTGGCTTTTTGTGCTTATTTTTTCATCGGTTCTGCTCTGGTTGTGTTATTTTTAAATGTTTACTCTAAAATAACTCCACATAATGAGTGGGTGCTGATCAAACAAGGAAATATGGCTGCATCGCTTGCTTTTAGCGGCGTGCTTCTGGGATATATTATTCCGCTTGCCAGTGCGGCTATCAATTCTGTCAGTATTCCAGATTACTTGCTCTGGGCTGTAGTTGCCTTTATTGTCCAGTTGCTTGTCTACGTAGGTGTCCGGCTCTATATCTCTGAATTAAGTGAAAAAATAACTAATAACCATACTGCGGCAGGTCTGTTTATGGGAGCAGCTGCATTGGCCGGTGGAATTTTAAATGCGGCCTGTATGACTGAATAGTAGCAACTTATGTCGAAGAAAAGAAAAAGTAAACTGAGTAACAAGGGTACCGCACCAGGTCAATACGCAATTAGTTCTACTCGTGGTTCTGGGAATCCGTTCGAAAAAAAGAAAAGCCCCTATGCAGGAACATGCCTTAAATTAGCGATTATGGGCGGAGCGGCTTTTTTCGTTTTGAAAGGATGTACCGATACCGAGTCATCGGATAATGACGGTGATGGCGTATTTTATTCAACAGTACAAGATTGTATGAAAGACAATAATACACTCGATGTTTGTACTGATGCCTGGCTTAATGCGGAGAAATCTTTTGTTGGCGAAGTGCCTGGTAACCTGACGCTTGATCAGTGCCAGCAGCAGTTTGAAACGTGCCGTTTTGATTACCCCAGTTACAGCTGGGCACCAGTAATGGCGGGTTTCTTATTGAGTAAGCATGTTCGCAAGGACAAAGATGAAGATCATACCTACAGCAGTGGCGGGGGGACTTACGCATCACGCCCTGTCTGGAAAACAGCTGATCGCAGTTTTGCCTGGCATGTTGGCCGCGGGGCTGACAGTGAGAGGCGCGGAATGAAATTTTATACACGCAAAGTTGCAACTTTGTCTCGCGGTGGCTTTGGTCGCTCAGCCCACGGTGGGCACTGGGGAGGATAGGGATGTTACGCCACGATGTACCTGTGCGGCCGGGTCTGGATAAACTCGCACACCAGCACGGTTTCGATTTTCATATTATCGATAATGAAATGTACTGGGATGAACGCCGTGCCTACCGGTTTACGCTGCGCCAAATTGAAGAACAAATAGAACAACCCACCACTGAACTCCACCAAATGTGCCTTGATGTGGTTGACCGTGCGGTCAACGACCAGCAGATGATGGAGCAACTCGCTATCCCGCCGCTTTACTGGGATGCAATCGCCCAAAGCTGGCACCATCGTGACCCGTCGTTATATGGCCGGATGGATTTTGTCTGGTGTGGACAGGCCCCGGTTAAGTTACTCGAATATAATGCCGATACGCCAACTTCACTGTATGAGTCGTCCTATTTTCAGTGGCTGTGGCTGGAAGATGCCCGCAACAACGGCATTATTCCGCGTAATGCAGATCAGTATAATTCCATTCAGGAAAGGTTGATTGCTCGTTTTGCGGAGCTCTGTTCACCAGAACCGCTGTATTTTTGCTGCTGTGAAGGCAGTAATGAGGACCGTACCACGGTACTGTACCTGGAGGACTGCGCCAGGCAGGCAGGGCAGGAGACACAATTTCTGTATATGGAGGATATCGGGCTGGGCATTGGTGGGGAGCTAACCGATCTTGAGGATCATGTGATTCGCAGGGCATTCAAGCTTTATCCCCTGGAATGGATGATGCGAGATGAAAACGGTCCTTTATTGCGTAAGCGACGACAGCAATGGTATGAGCCATTATGGAAAAGTGTGCTCAGCAATAAAGGCCTTTTACCTCTGTTATGGCGTTTTAACCCAAATCACCCCAATTTGTTGCCCGCCTGGTTTGATGGTGAAAAATCCCTTTCTGCACCAGGTGAAAGTGTGGTGCGCAAGCCTTTGTTTTCTCGAGAAGGTGGCAATATCACGGTATTAGACAGCCAACAGCATGTTATTACCCAAACAGATGGCAATTATGGCAGTGAACCTGTTATTTATCAGTCATTTAAACCATTGCCACGTTTCGGTGACAGCTACACGCTTATTGGTAGTTGGGTAATCGACGACGAAGCTGCTGGCATAGGGATTCGTGAAGACAGTTCACTAATAACTAAAGATACCTCACGCTTTGTGCCACATTATATTGGTTGAGCCATACATTTAAACATAAGGCGGGCAATGAGAACCATCACTGTTGTGGCATATGATCCCCGGTGGCCTGAAATGTTCACGGCAGAAAGCCAGTTGTTACAGCAGGCATTGCCAGGTGGAATAGCCAAAGCCATTCATCATATTGGGAGCACTTCGGTGCCGGGTTTAGCTGCCAAACCGGTTGTTGATATTTTACTGGAGGTGCCAAACCTGGCTGAACTGGATGCGTGTAATACTCAAATGCAGCAAGCCGGCTATATTGCTCGTGGCGAGAACGGCATTGCCGGTCGACGGTATTTTGTTAAAGGTGGTGAACAACGCAGCCACCAGGTGCATGCGTTTGTTACTGGTGATGAGCAGATTACAAAGCATGTAGCATTCCGCGATTATCTGCTAACCAACCAGCAGGCAACTGAGCAATATGCCAGCGTGAAGTACGCAGCAGCGCAGGCATGTAATAACGATAGTCAGCGTTACTGTGAATTGAAAGCTGGCTTTATTGAACACCATCTGCAGTTGGCAATGTTGTGCCGGAAATGGTAGCCGGGGTAACAGGTCTGCGGGTGCCTGGTTACCGGGAGTAAAATCCTGAAGGTCGAGTTTCGATAGCATTTGTAATAACAGGCTGCAATTGCAACCGGGTGATGAAACGTACAGATAACGCTGTTTAAGAGATTCAACGACCAGGACAATGACAACCGCGAAATGCCAGATTCCACACTAGTACATCTTGGTGCGCATAATGTATATTATGTTAAATGATATTTACTATCTATATTAGTCCATAGCTGCCTACATACCACGGTTGATCATACCGTTACCCTGCTCATCTTCTTGCAATGTAATGCACCGGTTTTAGCCGTTTCAGCCGGTATGAATTTCTCGATTGTGTGCATACATTGGTACTTAGTCATGGGTGAACTACACCCACCTACTCACACCTGACTAAGAGCTAACAGAGCCTGGTTACATCTCGTCCCGGCTTTCAGTCACAGCCCGGCACTATCAACACACCCAGCCGGGCTGCCAGGCTCAGCACCTCTTCATAAGTGACTGCGTCGTTAACCAGACTCTTAGCGCCTCCAGCCTGGCAAAGCGATGCTGGTTTTATTCTGTCACCAAACAATATCATTGCACGCGCTGTGTCATCCTGCCTTGAAATCCATGCCAGGCCTTGTGCGTTTGTGCATTGCTGGTAAAGCTTTTCGGCCCATTTGCGGGTTACCGGGTATTTATCTTTTTCGGTGTCGATTAATTCTTTGCGGGTGATACCCAGCTTGCGTAGCGGCACTGTGGCAAGATCAAGCAGTTCCAGGTTCTCAGTGACTTCAAGTGCCGAGAGAACCTGCCCGTTGAGCTTGTTTTTATCGTAAGTTTTGAGTCCTGGTGCAAAAGAGACATCGTGGAATACTGTTTCCATCATGGCACAGTCGCTGGTCACGCCAGCGTACAAGGTAGGAACAGGTTCGCCCTGAGCAGTTGTTATTGGGCTGAAACGCGCATTGCCCCGCAGGCCCGGGTTAAACTGGTCTGCTGCATACTGCTCAAGGTGAACCCGGTACAACACCGTTCCTTTATTGAGTAAATACGTTGTTGTTTTTAGCGGGCCAGAATCAGGAAGCGGCGTGCTTTCGGTGGCTTCACCCTGCTCTGCTGTCTTTGTTCCTGCAGGGCGTTTAGCCATGCGCGACACCCAGAACTTCATCCTGAGCGGCATCGATTACCCGATCTGGCTGTGTGGCCAGCATGTCCTGAGGCCGTTTTCCACCTAAAAAGCTGTTGGCAGAAAGAAACCAGAACGCCATACCCCAGCCATCTTTTTGGCCACCAAACACCTCAATTACCTTACCCAGAGCCTTCAGCGGACGGAAACCTTCGTTTTTGTCCAGACCCCAGGCCGGGAAATAGTCGACACCGTTATGGTGGATGGCGAAAATACGCCCGGCTTTCTTCCATTTATTCGGCTGAGCACTCGGGTTCGCGGTGCTCAATTGTGCCAGGTGCGCCAGCTCGGCAGCATTCAGCCAGTCACCACTTTCCAGAACAGCTTTGCGTGCCTGGATCAGCATTGCTGCTTCTTTGATGATATGTGGTGGTGCGGGTGTTGGTGGCACCAGAGCCTCAGCAAGGCGTTCAAGAGTGGCTCGGCTTTGGTGCTGCTGAAATAAGCCATACATGGAAGATGCCACGTTAGACAAATTTTCAAACAGGTGCTGTGTTCCGATATGATTTTGATGATCAACAGTGATAAGCAGCACTTGCTCAGCCTGTGATTTGGCAAGACTGACTTTCACTTCTTTTGGGGTGCCAATCAGGGTGGAAACCCCAGGGTGCTCTTTCCGGACACTCATGGATGTTCTCCTGTATGGGTTATCAATATTATTTAATAATAACATATCCACGATAACCTGCACAGGCATCTTCACTGGCTTCTTTTACTACCCAGGGCTCGTTACCACAGATTTACATACTGCCGCTGAGGCCTGTGAAATGGGCAATTGTCCCCTTCACTCTTGTTGCTCCAGCTCGTGTAAATATTTTTTTGTCGCCAGCAGAAAACGTTCAGACAGCTCATCGCTTTCGGTTGCCCGGGACAATATCAGTGCACCAGTCAGCATGGCCAGCTGTGCAAGTTGCTTGTCAGAAGGCCTGGCATTCGGTTCTGCCCCCTGAATAGTGGCAAGCCGTGACGCCATCTTCTTGACACCTTCCCGGTAAATTTCACGCACGGGTTTTTCTGGCGACTTACGCAATACATCCGATGCCAGGGCTGTAACAGCACATCCGCTGCCTGCGCAGTCTCTGTGTTCGGAAGACAGGTAGTAATCCACAAACTCATCAAACGTGGTAATGCCGCTTGCTGAGAATGTAGCGCCAGACTCTTCAAAAGCCCGCTGGCAGGCTACGGCTTCAAGCTCATCTTTAGAACTGAAATGGCCGTAAAACCCACCGTGTGTCAGGCCAACCGCCGCCATGATGTCATTGACACTGACGCCGTCCAGCCCATGTTTTCGGAACAGTTCTGCTGAAGTCTTAATAATGTTTTCGCGATTGAGCTCCATCTGCTCTTTTGATACCCGCCCCATTTATCCCCCATGATTAATCAAACAATCCGGGCACCTCAGTGCCTGTGAATACAGTGTTACCTTTTTGCACCTGCAATACCGGGTGCAAATATATCCGGCGCCAGTGCTGTTTCCATGAAGCTCTGCAATTGGTTGTGCGGCGTACCGTAATCAATTGTGCAGACATTCTCAAGCCGTTTAACCCACCTGCCAGGCGAAGGTTCAATGGCGTTAGCGCGTAATGCATAGATTATACACATTTACTAAAATAAATGATGGTTGACATTTATTATACATGGCATGCATCATTTAAAAAATGTGAATGCAACTGAGGAACATGAGATGGCAGAGAATTCATCGGTGCTGATAACCGGGGCGTCAGCGGGTATTGGCGCAGTCTATGCAGATCGCTTTGCCCGCAGAGGGCACAATTTGATTCTGGTTGCCCGTGATACAGCGCGGCAGGCGATGCTGGCTGAATTTCGTCACGAGCATCCGGCTTCCCGCTACCTGAAGAATAATGGTGATTAATTTATTGCCGTTGCAGGCAATACCGTTATAACAACTCTGTTGTGAAACAACTTTAAAAGGATTGTACCGATGTCCGATAACGTACTCTTTTCCCCTTTCACGCTGAAAGGCCTGACTTTGCCAAACCGTATTGTAATGGCACCGATGACCCGTGGCATGGCGCCGGAAGGTATTCCGGGGCAGCCTAACGCCAGTTACTATCGCCGCCGTGCGGAAGGCGAAGCGGGCCTGATCCTGACCGAAGGTACTGTGGTCAACCGCCCTGCGTCACGCAACATGCCTGGCATCCCGTTCTTCTACGGCGAACAGGCTTTGGCTGGCTGGAAGCAGGTGGCAGACGCCGTACACGCGGCAGGCGGCAGAATTGGCCCACAAATCTGGCACACTGGGTCCACACGAGCCCGCGGAGAGTGGGAGCCAGAGGCACCAGTTGAAAGCCCTTCAGGCCTGGTTGGTCCGGGCGAGCCGCGAGGTGTCGCCATGACAGAAGAAGATATTGCCGATACCGTGGCCGCTTTTGCCCACGCGGCGGCAGACGCAAAGCGCCTGGGTTTTGACGTTGTGGAACTGCACGGCGCGCATGGTTACCTTATTGACCAGTTTTTCTGGCAGGGTACTAACCTGCGCACGGATGCCTTCGGCGGTAAAACCATTGCCGAGCGATCCCGCTTTGCGGCTGATATCGTGCGTGCGGTGCGCGCAGCAGTTGGCCCCGACTTCCCGCTTATTCTTCGCGTCAGTCAGTGGAAACAGCAGGACTATTCAGCGCGTCTGGCTGAAACGCCTCAGGAAATGACGGAATGGCTGGTTCCGCTGGTTGAAGCTGGTGTAGACATCCTGCACTGCTCACAACGCCGGTTCTGGGAGCCTGAATTCCCGGAAATTGATGGCAGCGAGGGGCTTAACTTTGCAGGCTGGGCGAAAAAACTCACTGGTGCAGCCACTATCAGCGTGGGTTCGGTGGGGCTGTCTGGTGATTTCTTTGGTGCCTTTGGCGGCCAGGGCTCAGAAACGGCCGGGCTGGATAACCTGTACACCCGAATGGAACGCGGGGAGTTTGACTTAATAGCAGTTGGGCGTGCGTTACTGTCAGACCCACAGTGGGCGCACAAAGTGCGTTCAAACCGTACAGCCGAGCTGCTCGGTTTCCGGGCTGAAGACCTCGCTGCGCTGAAATAAGCCGCAGCGTTTACCGGTTCAATTAATACCTGCCGGCTCTGGCCGGCATTATATTAATTCCCGGTTACCCTATAAATGCAATATGCTTTATGTGCCTGTTTTGAGTGACCATTGCACTGGTCACTCAATTTTTTTGCCCTTGTTCTCTCGCGGATCGGCAGACAAATCACCCCAAAATTCCTGCAGGCGAATACGCAAGTAAAGCACCGCTTTATGTTTTCTCGATAACAGGGCCTGGACACTGACACCTGTTTCTTCTGCCAGAGCCTGGTAGCTGTAACCGCCGAGCTCAGTCTTTTCAAATACCTCGCGTTGAATTTGCGGGAGTTCATCCAGGGCGGCCGCCAGTTCATCCCACAATAATGCTTTCAGGTATTCATCTTCCGGGGTTTGCGGCACACCAAACAATGTTTCTGCCAGTTCATCTTCCGCAAATTCACTGTCATCCCCCTGAATTGCCAGCCCGGAAAAAGGGAGTTCGCGTTTTTTGCGCCCCTGGTCGGTCATTTCATTACGGGCTGCGCGAAACAACCAGGCGGCGACATTCTCGACAGGTTGTTCCACACGAATCAACTGATACGCGATTTCCTGCCAGATATCTTCTACGTCGGCAGCCCCGCGAAGGCGGCCACGAATAAAAGCCTGTAACCGCCCACGGCAAGCCATGAGCGCGGCAACCAAACGTGATGTTGACCCACTACCGCCCTTCACTTCACTCATTGTTTATCCGTGGGTTTTTCAGCTTCAGTACCCTGACTGGTGCTTTCTGGAGTATTGCTCCCCTCGGGGGCTTGCCGTTGGCAGCGACTGGCCCATTTGCCTTCAAACCAGGAACGGCGCTGGCGGATAAATTCATCACGTTGTTCCGGGGTCATTTGCATCCAGCGCTCATGCATGCGCCGGTGCATACCAAACATACCCGGGCGCATTCCCAGCCCGCCAAACAATATCCGGCATAAAACCAATAAGCCCAGCGCCTGCCAGAACCCAATACTTTTCACACCAATAATTGCCGGTAATAAGGCATTCCACAGCGACATAACCAGTAGCCCCAGCGCGACAACCACAATAGCACCAATGATTAATGGTTTTGCTAAGCGGTGGTGCCTTCTTCTGCCAAAACCCCGGTCATACATTTCAAAGTCTCTCATCTTAAGCCTCATGTGTTAGGTGAACGTTCTGTTAGTGAGGTAGACGAATGAGCCGCCGGAATATTGCTAAAAAAATTAATCGCCGTGTTTTGGTGTACGGGTTTGGTCTGTGATGCCTCTTTTATAACCCCCACTCATGAATCCTGATTATAATTTATGCAACTGCCCAGGCTGTTTTTTGCCCGTTTTATTCGCCATTCCCGCTCGTGAGTCAATTACGCTTTATATTCTACTCATTATGTGAGTAGAATAATGGTGTTATTTGCCTCAGGAGAACACTATGTGGATATGGCAACAACCTTTGTGGCCTGAATTTACCTGGGATCCGGCCCCGTTGGCACCATTGCTGCGCGATACCCGTTTTTTACAGGGCAAACTTTATGGCAGCAGCCAGGTACTGAATTCAGCGCAAACCACGCTGGATACCCTGCTGGCGAATATCCTTTATTCCAGCGATATCGAAGGTGAACGTTTACACGCCGGTTCGGTGCGGTCTTCGCTGGCAACTCACCTGGGCGTGGATGATGAATTAACCTGGCCGGTAGATAAACGCACTGAAGGCCTGGTGGAATCGGCACTGGACGCCATCAACAATCTCGATGAGCCTTTAACGGCGCAGCGCTTGCTGCACTGGCACTCGCTGTTGTTTCCGCCTGAAGAGAAGTTATTTAATGCGATTAAAGGTGGGCAGTTTCGTACTGGCCCGGTACAAGTGGTTTCCGGGCGAATAGATAAACCGGTCATCCATTTTGAAGGGCCGGATGCCATGCGGGTTCCGGGGGAAATGGAGGCTTTTCTGCACTGGTTCAACACCAGCAGGCACGATGCCCAGGCTGACCCTATCTTGCGGGCAGGTATTGCGCATTTGTGGTTTTTAACCATCCACCCTTTTGAAGATGGCAACGGCAGGATCGGGCGTTTGATCATGGATCTCGCACTGGCTCAGGCCGAGCATAACACGGTGCGTTTATATGCTATGTCGCGCACGATTAATACACACCGTAAAGAGTATTACGCAGTAATAGAACAAACTCAGCGTGGCGATATAGTGTTAACGCCGTGGCTTAACTGGTTTGTGTGTATGTTGCGCGCTTCTATTGAGGAAACACTGGGGCTGATTGACCAAACCCTGTTTAAAACCCATTACTGGCAGCGGTTTAACCAGGCGGCGCTGAACCATGAACAGATCAAAGTGATCAACCGAATGCTGGATGGTGATTTCCAGGATGGCATCAACAATAGCCAGTATAAAGCCGTTGCCCGGGTCAGCCGCGCCACGGCAACCCGCCACCTGGCGCACCTGGTTGAGCAGGGTTTTTTGGTGGGGAATGAAGGCGGCGGCAGAAGCACCCGCTATTCTTTGCCTGGTAAGGCGAGTGTCTGAATCACAGCGCACTGCCCTTCCCTGCCAGTGCATTAAGGGCGATGGCTGCCGCCGCGGTGCGGTTGTCTACTGCCAGTTTCGGAAACACCAGTTCCAGGTGTTTATTTATGGTCCGGGGGCTTAAGTGCAGGATATCGCCAATCTCACGGTTGGTTTTCCCCCGGGCAATCCATAGCAACACTTCGGCCTCCCTGGGCGTCAGGCTCAGGTTGGCCCGCAGCGTATCTACCGCACTGTCCTCTTCCCGCGGGTTGATTTCTTCTATGCGCAGCAGGCATTCACCTTCACCGCTCTGGCGAGAAAAATAGAATTTCAGTGGGATATCCAGGCGTGACAGGTCCAGAGCCTGGCGAACTCCCTCGCCACTGTTCAGCCACATCAGCATACGGTTGATAAACTTACGCGTGGGAAGAAAATTTTCATCACAACAGGTGCGCATTAACTGCCAGGCATTGGGTGTCGCCCACAGCAACTGCCCCTGCTGATTCACCACGCACATAGTTTGCCCGACAAAATCCATTGCGCTGTAGGCACTGGTGGTCAGGCGCGAATTACGCAAGTGGGTGCGCATTCTTACCAGCAGCTCTTCCATACGAATCGGTTTCACCACGTAATCCACCACTCCGGCATCAAAGGCACTGACCACGTTATCGGTATCACTCAAACCAGTCATAAAAATAATCGGGGTGTTCCAGAGCGCCGGGCTTTCACGCAGGCGCTTGCTGGTTTCAAAACCGTCCAGATGCGGCATTACGGCATCCAGCAAAATAATATCGGGGGTAATTTGCCGGGTAATAGACAGTGCCTGGCTGCCTTCCAGTGCCACCAGCACGGTAAAACCGGCTTCATCCAGTGTGTCATTAAGCATACTGACGGTATTAATATCATCATCAACAATCAGTACGGTAGGTTTCCCGGAGCTCATGAAGTGCCTCCCAGTTGTTCAAGATAAGACACGATCTCTTCAAATCTGAAACGGTCAGTCAGCTCACTCAGCTTGGCGCTGTCTGCGTCGCTGATAGCTTTATTTGAGGTGTGCCGGCTGAGTAACTCACGAAACCCGCGCACATAGCCTAACAGAGCCAGGTCCTGAAGTTCGCGAATTTGTACGCTGGTCAGGCCGGTTGCCTTTGCTGGTTGCACCGGGCTGGCTGCTAAACGGTGCTCACTGCCCCAGGTTAGCTGCAGGGCTTCGCCTATCGACTCCAGTAACAAAGGCACCTGAACAGGCTTCACCAGGTAGCGCAGGTCTTTCTCCTGCTCACCGTTATGTGATTTGCCCTCGCCAGCTTCGGCCGAAATCATAATCACCGGCCGGGCATTTCCGTTACACTGTAACTTTTGGCGCAATTCCCAGCCCGACATCACTGGCATGGCGACATCGAGCAGAAATAAATCCACCGGGTTATCTGCGGCGATAACCAAAGCCTGGGCTGCACTGTCAGCAGACAACACAATAAAGCCAATTGGGGTAAGCAGGTCATCCATTAACTGTCGGTGAGCCGGGTCATCATCCACCACCAGCACGGTCTGCCTGCGCCCCTGGTAGCCTACTACTTTCTTCGGTTCAGCCGGTTGATAACTGGCACCACTGTAGCCGGGGAGCATCAGCGTTAATTTAAAGGTGGAGCCAGTTCCCTGAACGCTTTCCACCTGCAAATCGCCCCCCATCACATAAGTTAACAGACGGGTAATTGTCAGCCCCAACCCGGTACCGGTACGTCGGCTGTCCTGTGATACACGTTCGAAGGGATTAAAAATGCGCTCCAGGTTTTCCTGGTTAATCCCAATGCCTGTGTCATGAACCGAGAAAAAAGCCAGTTCGCTGCGGTACTGGAAATCAAGGGTTACCCCGCCTTTGTCGGTAAATTTTATCGCGTTGGACAGCAGGTTGATGAGGATCTGGCGCAGGCGTTTTTCATCCGTCATCATGGCATCAGGGAGCCAGTGCGGTGGGTTATAATTAAATGTCAGGCCTTTATCGATAGCCTGTTGTTCGAACATCGCCACCAGTTGTTGCACCAGGTCCCCAACCCGGACTTCTTCCCGGTAAATTTCCAGTTTGCCTGCTTCGATTTTAGAAATATCCAGCAGCCCTTCTATCAGATTCGCCAGGTGTTCTCCGCTACGGCGCATAATACTGATACCCCGCTGGCGTGCTGGCGGAATATCATCAGCACGCTCCAGAAGTTGTGCATAGCCCAGCATGGCATTAAGCGGAGTGCGCAGTTCATGGGTAATTCCGGTGAGGTAGCGGCTCTTCGCCAGGTTAGCGTCATCGGCGGCTTCTTTCGCCTGTTGCAATTGCCGGTCGGTCGCTTCGTGGGCGATTATCTCTTTCATTAGCCGGTCGCTCTGCAAACGCAGCTCATCCTGGGCTATTTGCCGGCTCTTATTGGTAAGGACAAACAGCCAGGTGGTGACACCGGTGACAATCAGCAGAATAAAAAACACTTTCCATAACGTCGCCGCCAGTAAATATTGTTCACTCCCGAAGTCACCGCGCATCTGAGCAAACACCAGCATCAGTAACAAGCCAATAACTGAACTGAAAAGCAGCAGAATACTTAAAAAGCTCCAGACCCGTGGGTCAACACGCAGCTTGCGCCCGCGGAGCATTTTCTTCAGCAGGTTTGCGGCCTGCTCATGGTAACGGGCGTGCGGTTTGCAGGCGTCATTACACTGAACATCAAGGGAGCAACATAGCGAGCAAATGCTTCCCTGGTAAAACGGGCAAAAACTCATCTCCTGCTTTTCAAAATGGTTACCACACACGCAACATTCTGTCGAAATTGCCTGCACCGGGTTACGGGCAAGGTAGAATCGCCCCTGGGTCAGCCAGGCAATCAGCGGCGCGGTACAAAACGCCAGCATCAGTGAAAGCAGAGAAGCAAATACCTGTAGCGGTTGCCCAAACCACCCCATCCAGGCCGATAAACCGAATGCCATGGCAAGCCCCATGGCACCAATCCCCACCGGGTTGATGTCGTAGAGATAAGCCCGGCGGAACTCTATCTTTTCCGGGCGCAGTTTTAACCATTTATTGACAGTAAGGTCTGCAACCACACTGCCGAGCCAGGCAGTGGCTGCCACGGCATACACACCCAGAATATCTTCAAATACCCGGTATACACCTAACTCCATCAGCAACAGCGCAATGCCCACATTAAAGAACAACCAGACCACTCGCCCCGGGTGGCGGTGGGTCAGGCGTAAAAAGAAATTCGACCAGGCGATAGAACCCGCATAAGCATTGGTCACATTAATTTTGAGCTGCGAAAGCACCACGAAAATGCCGGTCAGTGCCAGCAAACCAGAAGAAGAGTGAGTAACATAGCTGAATGCGACCAGGTACATATGAGTAGGTTCACTGGCCAGTTCCGCACCCAGCCCATAATTAAAGGCCAGCACAGCGAGAAACGAACCCAGCAGGATTTTTATCGCACCAATCACAATCCATCCGGGGCCTGCGGCTATCACGGCGGCATACCATTTCCAGCGTGGCCCCTGCCCGTTATCAGGCAGAAACCGTACCTGGTCTACCTGTTCGCCCACCTGGCTTACCAGTGAAAGTAACACCGAACACACCGCACCCAGGCGCAGCAAATCGAACTGACCATCTGCAGGCACCAGAAAACCGGGGAAATGTACCCATGCGGTAAAAGAGTGGTTATCGCGCAGCAGGATAAAAATAAAGGGCAATAGTTGCAGCGCCAGCCAGCAGAACTGGGTAAATTGCTGAAACCGCGAGATAAAGGTGAAGCCCCAGGTAACCAGCGGGATAACCACCAGCGAGCTGATTAAATAGCCGAGGTGAAGCGGCAGGCCAAACAGCATATTCAGCGCCATCGCCATGATGGCCGCTTCCAGCGCAAAGAAAATAAACGTGAACGTCGCGTATATCAGCGATGTGACTGTCGAGCCCAGGTAACCAAAACCGGCACCACGGGTCAGTAAGTCAATATCCAGCCCATGGCGGGCGGCATTAACTGCAATCGGCAGTGACAGCAAAAAGATGATGACACTCACCAACCCTACCGCTGCAATCACATAACTGAAGCCATAGGTCAGTGTCAGCGCCCCGCCAATGGCTTCCAGAGCCAGAAAAGTAATCGCGCTTAACGCAGTCATCACCACACGTTTTGCCTGCCAGCGCCGGGAAGACTCAGGCGTATAGCGTAATGCAAAGTCTTCCAGCGTCTGGTTGGTTACCCATTGGTTATATTGCCTTCGTGCTTTGAACGCTTTCTGCTGTACCGTCATCCGGACTCCACTTTTTCTCTATGCCGCGCCCGTGAGAATGCCGCCAGACAGCCGCCAGGCCAATACGTCAAATGACGTAATTACTGCGTTACCTCGCGCATTGTTGATTGCCCCACCAGACCGTCATGATGGCCACATCCGAGGGTAAACGTAACTGATGATGAGGGCTACCATGAACCAACAAGTCTTTCCCCCGCAGTACCACCAGCGGGTGAACCGCACGAGCCTGTCCGGGCGCTTCACGCGTAAACTTAAAATGCTGGCAGCCGCAAGCCTGATGCTGGCAGTCCATTCAGCAATGGCTGCGCCAGCAACGGCAGACGTTAACACCACCGGGCTGGCGGTAACCGATAACACGGTAAAAGTGGGTATCCTGCACTCATCTACCGGCACAATGGCAATCAGTGAAACAGGTTCTGTCCAGGCAGAAAAACTGGCGATTGAACAGATTAACGCAGCAGGCGGTGTTCTGGGGCGGAAAATTGAATACGTGCAGGAAGATGGTGCCAGCGACTGGCCTACCTTTGCTGAAAAAGCCCGTAAGCTGTTAGTCAGCGACAAAGTTGCCGCTATTTTTGGTGGCTGGACTTCGGCATCCCGTAAGGCCATGTTGCCCGTGCTTGAGCAATACAACGGCATGCTTTACTACCCTACTTTTTATGAAGGGCTGGAAGAGTCGCCCAATGTTATTTACACCGGCCAGGAAGCAACCCAGCAAATTATTTCCGGGCTCGACTGGGTGGTAAAAAACAAACACGCGAAAACTTTTTATCTGCTCGGTTCAGACTATATCTGGCCGCGAACCGCTAACAAAATCGCCCGGCATCATATTGAAAAACTGGGGCTGAAAGTGGTGGGTGAAGATTACTACCCGCTGGGCAATACCCAGTTCAACTCGGTTATCAACAAAATCAAGCTGAAAAAGCCAGATGTGATTTACGCCATTGTGGTTGGCGGGTCGAACGTTGCTTTCTACAAACAGCTTAAAGCCGCGGGTATCGATTTAACCAAAGAGAAACCCCTGCTGTTGACCATCTCAGTTACCGAAGATGAAATCCGCGGAATTGGCGGTGAAAACATCGCTGGTGCCTACGCCTCCATGAAGTATTTCCAGAGTATGGATAACCCGGCCAACAAAGCCTTTGTTGCTGCCTTTAAGAAACGCTGGGGCAAAGACATCGTGATAGGCGATGTAACGCAGGCAGCATACCTCGGCCCGTGGTTATGGAAAGCCGCGGTTGAAAAAGCAGGTTCTTTTGATGTGGACAAAGTGCGTAAAGCTTCGCCGGGCATTGAGCTGAAAGATGCGCCAGAAGGTTATGTCCGGGTCCATGAAAACCACCATTTGTGGTCGAAAACGGTGATTGGCCGGGCAAGAACAGATGGCCAGTACGATGTGGTTTACCAGACCCCGAACCTGATTGAACCCAATCCTTTCCCGAAAGACTGACTCCACTCCCACGGGCAACCGTGGGATACCTTCCACTTGCCGAGGAACTCATCATGTTCAGTGGTTACAGCTTTGCTGATCTGACCTCAATATTTGTTATGCAGGGATTTGCCGGGCTCAGTCTGTTTGCCGTATTTGTGCTGATGTCCCTGGGGCTTGCCATTATCTTTGGCCAAATGGGTGTCATTAATATGGCGCATGGGGAATTTATGATCCTCGGAGCCTATGTTACCTGGCTAACCGGGCGTTTTTTCAGTAGCCACTTACCGGCGCTGTTTGGCGGTTACTTTTTTGTCGCCATTGTACTGGCTTTCATTTGCTCGGCACTGCTGGGCGCACTGGTCGAAAAAGTATTGATTCGCCACCTCTATAAACGCCCACTGGATACGCTGCTGGCAACCTGGGGCCTGAGCCTGATACTGCAACAGTGCTACCGCTCATTATTCGGCCCGCGCGAAGTTGGCGTTGACCTGCCTGACTGGATGATGGGGTCATACCATTTCGCAGACAACATCGATATCCCAATTAATGGCGTGTTTGTGCTGGCGCTCACGCTGGTTATCACCTGCATCACCGGCTGGATAATTTACCGCTCCGCCTGGGGAATCAAAGTCCGGGCCGTGGTACTGAACCGGCCAATGGCAAGTGCCGTGGGTATCAATACCTCAAGAGTGGACAACCGCACTTTTGCCCTGGGCTGTGGGATCGCCGGGATCGCCGGTAGTGCCTTCACCATGATTGGTTCAACCGGGCCAACTGCCGGGCAACAGTACATTGTCGATACCTTCCTGGTAGTTGTGTTTGGCGGGGCGCAAAGCCTGCTGGGTACGCTTGCCTCTGCGTTTTCTATCTCGCAGTCACAATCTACCCTGGAGTTCTTCCTGAGTGGTTCTATGGCGAAGGTGATCACGCTGTTGATAGTGGTGGGCATTTTGTTACTGCGCCCTCAGGGTTTGTTTGCCAGCCGTATCCGCCGCCAGGAGTAACATTATGAATCGTTTACGCAGTTTTCCTTTGACTGGAATCGTTATTCTGGCTGGCCTGTTGTTGGTTGCCATGCCCGCCGCTCTGGATATTTTCCGCCTTAACCTGATGGGAAAATACCTGACTTACGCATTTGTGGCTGTCGGGCTGGTGTTGTGCTGGGGTTACAGCGGCATACTCAGCCTGGGGCAAGGTATTTTCTTTGGGCTGGGCGGTTATGCCATGGCAATGTTCCTGAAGCTGGAAGCCTCTACGGTGGCCGACACCAAAATGCAGACCACGCCAGGTATTCCGGATTTTATGGACTGGAACCAGCTGACTGCCCTGCCTTCTTTTTGGCAGCCGTTTCACTCTTTTCCCTTCACCGTGCTGGCTATTCTGCTGGTTCCCACGCTGTTTGCCTGGGTGCTTGGCACGGCCATGTTTAAACGCCGGGTTGGCGGGGTTTACTTTGCCATTATTACCCAGGCTATCTCAGCTATTTTAACCATTCTGATTATCGGCCAGCAGGGATACACCGGCGGAATTAACGGTATAACTGACCTGCGGACATTACTGGGCTGGGATATTCGTACCGATTCTGCCCATTACATCCTGTATTACGCCAATGCCTGTTTGCTGATGCTGGTTGTGCTTGCCGGGTATTTTGTGGTTAACAGCAAGCTTGGGCGGTTGATGGTGGCCATTCGTGACAGGGAAGATCGCGTGCGCTTTTCCGGGTATGACGTCGCCAATATCAAAACCGTTGTGTTTTGCATCAGTGCCCTGTTCTCGGCCATTGGTGGTGCAATGTTCACGCTCCAGGTTGGGTTTATGTCTCCGGGTTTTATTGGCACCGTAGCCTCTATTGAAATGGTGGTGTTCTGTGCGGTTGGTGGGCGGGGTTCATTACTGGGCGCAGTCTACGGCGCATTGCTGGTTAATGTAGCCAAAAGCAGTATTTCCGAATCGTTTCCTGAACTATGGACTATTGCCATGGGCTGCCTGTTTATTGCCGTGGTTTTAGTCTTTCCCAAAGGGCTTGCCGGATTATGGCAGCAATATATCCAGCCTCACCTTTCATTCAGGGCACGCAAAAGCGAATGGCTGAAAGCCAAAACAGATTCGGAGGCGGCAAAATGATTAAGCCCATCAAAGAAATTATTCTCGCGGTAGAAGGTTTAACCGTTTCGTTTAATGGGTTTAAAGCTGTCGATGATTTTTCTATGTATATCGATGAAGGGCAAATATACGTAATTATTGGGCCAAATGGCGCGGGGAAAACAACCGTTCTTGATTTAATTTGCGGTAAAACCCGCCTGACCAGCGGCAGCATTAAATTTGATGGCAAAGAATTAAGCCGCATGAAAGAAAATAAAATCGTTCATGCCGGTGTGGGACGGAAATTTCAGAACCCGTCTATTTATGAAAACCTGACCGTATTCGAAAACCTTGAATTGTCGTACCCGAAAGCACGTACTGCCACTGGTGCTCTGTTTTTTAAACGTACCGAAGAAATAGTTCGGGCAGTGGAAAATGTCGCCCAGGAAATATTCCTGGATGAGTTTCTGCATATCCAGGCGGACTTACTGAGCCACGGGCAAAAACAGTGGCTGGAAATAGGCATGTTGCTGATTCAAAACCCCCGGTTGTTGATGCTGGATGAACCGGTCGCGGGGATGTCTGTCACGGAACGCCAGAAAACGGCTCAGTTACTGCGGCGCATTGCTGGTGGGCGTTCGGTACTGGTGATTGAGCACGACATGCAGTTTGTCGAAGACATCGCCGACCACGTCACCGTGATGCATCAGGGCAAAGTGCTGTCAGAAGGCAGTATCAGCAAAGTAAAAAATGACCCACGGGTGATTGATGTCTATCTCGGCCATTAATAAGGAAAAAATATGCTGACACTTTCTGATTACAGCGTGGCGTATGGGCAAAGCCAGGTGATCAATGGCATGAGCCTGAGCCTGCAACCCGGAGAAATTGTAGCGGTTGTTGGCCGCAATGGTATGGGCAAAACCACATTAATGAAGTCACTGATTGGCATGATCCCGGCCAGTCGTGGTGATCTCCAGTTTGACGGACAGTCGCTGGTGGCTGTTCCCGGCTATGAGCGGGTGCAACGCGGTATGGGGTTTGTTCCCCAGGGGCGGATGGTATTTTCTTCAATGACTGTCGAAGAAAATATTAAAACCGGCATTCATAGCGGTAAATCACTGACCATTCCCGAATATTTGTATGAATACTTCCCGGTATTACGTGAATTTCGTAAGCGCATGGCCGGGAATTTATCCGGCGGGCAACAACAGCAATTAGTTTTAGCCAGAGCACTGGCTGGCAAACCTAAGCTCCTGTTACTTGACGAACCAACGGAAGGTATTCAGCCGTCAATTATTAAAGAAATAGCAAAAATATTACGCCAAATCCGTGATGCGGAAGGACTAACCATATTAGTTTCTGAACAGGTGTTAAGTTTTGTTATGGATGTGGCAGACAGAATTATTGTTATCGAAAAAGGAAATATTGTTCATCAGGAAGACCGCCTGAGTGCGGACGTGAAGAAAATAGCATCATACCTTGCTGTTTAATGTATTAACCACCCACTATTAATGAGAGAGGTCGATTATGGCTAGCACCGGAAGTGTAAGTTCATGGGATGAAGCATTATTAATTGCGGCGATTCAGTACCCTGTGCCGGTAATTAAAGGGCCTGAAGATATCCAGGTTCAGGTGGATAAAATATGTAAAGCCGTTGATGCCACTAAAGCGGGTTATCCGGGCCTCGATGTGATTGTCTTCCCCGAATATTCCACTCAGGGGCTGAACACCAAAATCTGGACTTATGATGAAATGCTGTTGACCCTGCAAAGCCCGGAAATTGACCAGTTCAAACAGGCTTGTGTGCGAAATAAAGTGTGGGGTGTGTTTTCACTGATGGAGAAAAACGAAGACCCGGATTTACCCCCTTACAACACAGCCATTATTATTAATGACCAGGGCGACATAGCCCTGCACTATCGCAAATTGCAGCCCTGGGTTCCCATTGAACCCTGGATGCCAGGTAATATGGGAATGCCAGTGTGCGACGGGCCAAAGGGTTCAAAACTGGCGGTGTGCATTTGCCATGATGGTATGTTCCCCGAACTGGCGCGCGAAGCGGCCTATAAAGGCTGCAATGTCTATATTCGTATTTCAGGCTATTCTACCCAGGTCAATGACCAGTGGATCTGGACCAACCGCACCAATGCATGGCAAAACCTGATGTACACCGTATCTGTTAACCTGGCAGGCTACGATGAAGTGTTCTACTACTTTGGTGAAGGTACGGTGTGTAATTACGACGGTAATGTCATTCAACAAGGGCACCGTAACCCATGGGAAATTGTCACCGCAGAACTGTTTCCCCGCCTGGTAGATAAAGCGCGTGAAAACTGGGCACTGGAAAATAATATATTCAACCTTGGGTGCCGTGGTTATGTTGGTAAGCCCGGTGGTGCACGGGAAAATTACCTGACATGGGTGCGGGATCTGGCCAATGGCGAATATAAACTGCCATGGGATGAGAAAATCAAAATTCGTGATGGCTGGGAGTATTACCCTGATGGTGTAAAACTGGGGCCATTACCTGAAAGTAAGTAACCTGGTATTTTCTCTCTGCTGTGTTGTTCAGTATTAAAATGCCCCTGCGGGGGCATTTCCCATTTGTGCGATTAACACATTGCGCTTAACCGTTGGCATTATTTGTCAGGTAAACTGTGACAGTTTTATGAATTGCAAATGGAATACCTCAAATGGATCGACTATCCAGCATGGCAATATATGTCAAGACCGTTGAACAAGGGTCTTTTGCCGCGGCTGCCGATATGCTGAATATGTCCTCTCAACTGGTTGGGAAACATGTTGCAGCTCTGGAGAATCACCTGGGTGTCAGGCTGATTAATCGCACCACTCGCCAGCACAGCCTCACAGAGGCGGGGCAAAATTTTTATGAGCGCGCCAAAATTATTCTGGCCGAAGTTGAAGCTGCGGAATCATTCGCAGAAGAAACCCGCATGGAGCCACGGGGGCGTTTGAAAATAAATGCACCGCATACTTTTGGTATCAACGCCCTTTCACCGTTATTACCTGAATATATGGCACGTTACCCGGAAGTGTCGGTCGAACTGACGCTCACTAACCGGATGATAGACCTGATTGATGAAGGTTATGATGCCGTTTTTCATGTGGGTGAACTTGAAGACAGCAGCCTGATGGCGCGGGTACTGGCTCCTTACCGGTTAATTACTTGTGCTTCACCCCACTATCTGGATAAAGCCGCGCCTCTGAATCACCCAGCAGATTTACAGCACCATGAATGCCTGGTATTCGCGCATACCTCCCTGCGGACCCAGTGGGAATTTGAAGGGCCCAATGGGCTGATAAAGCAGCCCATTTCCGGGCGCCTCATGATGGACAACGGCGAAGCACTGGTGAGTGCCGCTCTGGCCGGGTTTGGGGTAACCACCCAGCCATCTGAGCTGGTATTACCCTATATTCGCTCCGGCAAGCTTATCAGTGTGTTGCCGGATTACAGTGTGCCGGAGCGCCCTTTATATATTGTATATGCTCAGGACCGGCGCCTTACTCCCAAATTGCGTAGCTTCCTTGATTTTGCTGTTCAACATTTTGGCGAAGACAGTAACCTGTCAGGTGTGCCGCTGGCGTAGCCCCCGGGTGGCTGTGCCAATAAAAAACCACTGTATCAGGCAATACAGTGGTGGCCCAGGAGGAGGCAAAATCAGATAACACATATGAGTGGCTGAGAGTATTGAGTAACGTTTATTTTCGTTGTTCTTTGCGCCAGCGTCCGGGCGGCACATTGAAATAGTGTGAAAAAATACGGGTGAAGGTCTGTTGGCTACTGAAACCATACTTAGTGGAGATGGTTAAAATAGAGACTTCATCGTTGGCCAAATCGTTAGCTGCTTCTTGTATCTTCTTCTTACGAATATAATCCCCTACTGTCATCCCTGTTTCTTCCCGGAACAGCCGCTGAATGTGCCAGCGTGAATATCCTGATATTTCCATGACATCAGTTATATTGATGGGATCATGGATATTTTCATCAATCCATTTAACTAAATCGCGAATAACATTTTTATGCAGTAACATACGTCGTACTCTAAAGATAAACCAAAGAAGATATACCTGTGGTCATTAACACAACTCTGCCAGAGTTTTCGGCAGCAGCAGAACACATGGAGCCAGTGCTCTTTACATGACCAGTGTGCGTAACACTTTTACGCAGGTATAAGGCAATCACCCATGGTTTTATCAACCCATCAGGTGCCATGGGAGGCAGAGGTTCTTGAAAATCAATTGAATTTGCGCTGGGTTATAATTTCATGCAGGTTGTGACCTGTCTCTTTAATGCGCAATTATTATAAAAGAGTAAATTCTGTAATGTAAATTCTACCCAAATTCACATTGTGGATAAATGGAGGTTTTATTTCGATACTCAAAACAAATTGTTTTGAATCTCTTTGGACTAAGAAGATTCCTGGTTAAGAAATCAATAAAGAAATATTTTTTCAGGAATAAAACAGTAATTGGTTGTTAATGGCACATATTGCATAGACAATTCTGACAATGTGTATGTAAAAAAAGGCCTGCATATAAGCAGGCCTGGAATAATAAATAATCAGAAGCTGAGGTTAGCACTAATACCGCCAACAAAGGCATCATCCACTTTGCTCACAGCGCCTGGTGCGGCAATGTATTGAAGATTGGGGCGGATTTGCAGCCAGTTTGTTGCCTGGACGTTATAATAAATTTCGTAATTATATTCAGACCCTTTTTGGATCGGTAAATAGGTCGGGCTGTTATACGACGTTTCACCATTGTAGTGGTTGGTGTCACGCAGCATTCTGGTGTAGGACGAGTTGATATGAATACGCCCGGCACCAATACCAATTTCATCCTGCGGGCGGGCGTCAAACGGCCCTTTCCACGTCAAAGCAACAGACTGGTAGTTATCAGTTTTGGACGTTTTATGGTCATTCATTACTGCCTGAACAGTTAATGTGATACCCCTGTCAGCAGAACCACCCTGTGCGGTCAATTGTTGTTGGGCAAGGATGTAGCCGCCATATGCATGGGCTGTATCATTGTAACCACCCTCACGCCATGAGCCATACACATCGTCACTGGCTGAAGAGTAGTAGTAACCAATACGGTAATTACCCGGTAATTTGTCTGCGCCAAGTTTAGGCTGCCAGCCCAATTCTACCGGGACCAGGTTGCCTTCTGTTGGGCTGAACTCAAACCGGAAGCCATCGCCTTTGTCATAGTTATACGGGTTCTGGTTATAGAAACCGACCTGCATAAAGATTTCCGGGGTAAAGTTGAGGCGAACACGGGCACCCCATTGTGATACTGGCCAGTTGTACCAGTGGTCACCACGCCAGTTCCCCGCCTGGCCACTCCCAAATGCCAGGTTCTGGAACTTACTGTCGAAGTTGTCAAAATCTTCCCCAACAGTCAGCCGCCCTGCTTTAACATCCAGGGTGTGGTCAAAAAAGCCTTTACGCAACCAGAACTGGGTTAAACGCCATGTCTGACCCCGGCCATACACTTCCTGTACAGAAGACAGTGTTCCGGTACGCGGGTCGCCAACTTCATCTGACAGGTTCTGCCCGTCACGGTTGGTAATGGTTAACTGGAATTCAGTGTCGTTCCAGTCGAGGAGTTTTTGCAGATCCAGGTTAACCCCAAACGCCCACTGGTCACTGTAACGTGCGGTGGTCGATGTGTTATAGCCGCCTGCCAGGTTAGATGCACTTTCCATGGTGTAGCCAACATTGAAGTTCACACCATCCTGCTGGAGGTCTGTACGTAACCCGTTCCAGTCCCCGAGCATCCAGGGTGAATCGACGCTGAATGCATCGGCTGCCTGAGCAATTAATGGTTGTGCGGAGAAGAGGAAAATGCCGGGTATGACTGCTTTTAAAGAGCAGCGCGCCACTGTCTTGAATTTTTTCATGGTATTTATTCTTGTTAAAATCACTAAAGGAGAACTGAGTGTAATTAGCAAGCAGGCTAATTATTTATTATTTTGTGCCGTGAAATATATCTGTATTCAGAAAAATGATCTGCGCCACAAAATAAGAAACTGAGGTGAGATTTTTCGCAAAACTCGCATGTTTCATGCTTACTCAACAGAAAGTGTTGTTTTGCCATCCCCTGCTGCACCATAGAAAAATCGCTCTTCTGAGTTCTCCCTGGCCATATTAAACAGGCAAATGCCTGTATCAGCAGTGGATGCACTGTGCACTTGCACAGTAGTGCAGTTTGTATCCAGCAGGTAAAGTGATTTGTTATACATTTGTGTTAAGGACAAACGAACGGATGAAAAAAACATTACTGGCGGTTATCTGTTGTGCGGCTCTCACCCCTGTTCTCTCTTATGCTGCCCGGTCTGCAACCTGTTCACCGGTAACATTTGGTGGTAAAGGTGACGGAAAAACCCTGAATACTCAGGCCATTCAGCGGGCACTTCAGCAGTGCCATGACCTTGGCGGCGGCACGGTTTCATTAACACCGGGTATCTGGCTGAGCGGCCCTTTACAGTTACTCAGTAATACCACTCTGGATATCCCCAAAGGGGCTGTGCTGCAGGCCAGTAACCAGGAAGGTAAGTTTGTCCCGGCATTTATTGGCCATCCGGCAAAGGTGAACGAAGCGTTTATTTTTGCCAGCCATGCCAGCCACGTTAACCTGACTGGCGGCGGAACACTCAATGGCGATGGTGAGCAGACCTGGTGGCCAGATGCTCTGGCAATGCGGGCGCAGGTGCACAGCGGTAATAAAAAAGCCTTCACAGACCGTTTCCCGGGGATCCCTGTCGCCAATGGTTTCCCCCGGCCGTGGTTTGTTGAATTTAATGATGTAACACAGGGCCGGATTGATGGCCTGCACCTGACCAATTCACCCATGTGGAATATCGTAATCCGCAATAGTGCCAATATTGCCATTCATAAAGTGAATATTACCAACCCGGTAACCTCCCCCAATACCGACGGAATTGATATTGTTTCATCACATGACGTGACGGTGTCACATGCTGATATCCGCACCGGGGATGACAATATCGCCATCAAGTCTGGGTTGGTGCCTGGCAGCGCCGCATCCGCCAGCAACATCACGGTCTCAGACTCCGTGATGCGTGACGGGCACGGTATCTCTGTGGGCAGCGAAACGGCCAATGGTATTGGGAAAGTCACAGTGCAGCGAATCACCTTCCTCAAGACTGAAAATGGCATCCGCATTAAATCTGCACGGGATCGCGGGAATCAAATCGGGCCACTGGTTGCCAGCCAACTGACCATGACGAATGTTGCCACTCCCATTCTGGTGACTGACAGTTATGGCGGCCAGTCCGGAGCTCAGGGGCATCAGGAAATAGCGCCGATTGCATCTGCCCCGCGGACGGCCACCACGCCGAAGATTGATGGCGTACAGATTACAGAACTCAAAGCTACCGGGGCGCAGACCGCTATGATCCTCAGTGGGTTGCCCGAGTCTATTGTGAACGGTATACGGTTCGACAAGATTCAGATTGAATCACAAACCGGTATTCTCGCCCGTTATGTGAATGGTGACCTGCATCGCGTCCGGGTGATGGCGGCAAACGGTAAACCGCTGGAAAAAGGCCCGGCTGTTTCTCTGGAAATGCGCTAAACCGCCTTAAAGGCCTGTTGATTACGGGTGCAATCAGCCTGTAATCAACAGGCATGGGTAGCGAACGCACCACTCAGAACTACCGCCAGGTAATCCGGGTAACATAACCTGGCGGGTTTAGCCCGGTTGGGCAAGGTTCAGACAGCAATAGCCTCTTCACAACAGGCCAGCAGTGCCGCCCAGTCATCACGCGAAGACGCCGCTTCATCAGAAATAATCATATCGATATCCGCGATACGGGCATAAACCATTCGGCTGGTGACACCTATTTTACTGTGGTCTGCCAGAATGATGCGCTTGTTAGCATTGCCGATCATCGCTTCGGCAATTGCCGCTTCGTGGTGGGTAAAACTACTGGCACCCGATTGACTGGCAATACCAACGGGCGACAGCAATGCCACATCGGCCCGGAAACGCTGCAGTTCACGAATGGTCATCACACCGCAGGTTGCCTGGGTGACCGGGCCCATCTCCCCACCCAGTAAAATGACTTCATGGTTGAGTGACCGGGCGTATTCAGATTCGGTCAGCCGGGAAGCTACACTAAGGCTGTTGGTAATAATTGTCATGCCCGGCATAGAAACCAGTTCATCCGCCACAACAGACGTGGTGCTCCCGGCATCAATAAAGATTGTCTGGCCTGCACGGAGTTGCTGTACCGCAGCCCGCGCGATGGCCTGCTTCTCTTTACCGCGCACTGTTGCCCGCACAGACAATGGTGGCTCAGGTTCAGCCCCGAGCGCGACAACGCCGCCATGAACCCGGCGCAACTCACCTAAGTTTTCCAGCTTAACAATATCGCGCCGCACGGTTTCCCGCGAGACATTCAGGTGCTGAATCAGTTGCTCTGTGGAAATACGGTTAAGGGTCGAGAGTAAGGCCCGGATACGGTGTAAGCGAGTTTCTTCTAACATATTATTCCTTAATGATTTCCGGCATGAGGCAGACAACCTTTATTCGCCGGGAAACCAGGCCAGTAAACAGAGCACCTGGCCTGTTCGTGCCATTATGTGCAAATAACAGGTAACAAGAGCAAATTTTCTGCCAAAAAATAAACTATATAAAAACAATCAGATAGGTTGCTCTTTAACATCATACCTGCGGCAATCTGAGAATAACACCCTGTGTAATTGTATTTTATCAGCCCGGTGTGCACATTTGTGTAGTTTACCGCACCAGCCTGCCAGCCATCATCATATTTAGCAATATGGGTAATTAAATCTTCATGGCTAGTTTTTACTGGAATATTAATCGTTTGCGTCTGATGAAAAGCGGTTGAATGGCCTGGATGTGTGGTTTGGTACCCAGGCCTGGGCTGAATAGTGCATTCTGCTCTGGCATCGACTGAGTTAAAAAACCTTTATTATCATTCAACTAAATAGCATAAGGATTTTGTATGGATTCTTTTGCTGTGCTTTTGTGTGCTTTTGTGTATTTTATTGCAAAAGGCACGGTAAGGTTGCCGGTCAACAACACAGACATGATAAATGAGAGGCTTTCATGGCGACGCGCTCCACCATTATGGATACCAACAGCTTTCGTGCAGAACATGCTGCAGCACTGGATGAACAAACACGTACGTTAACTGAAAAACGCGCGCGTTTACTGGGCGATTCTTACCGCCTGTTCTATCGTAACCCAGTACATCTGGTGCGTGGTGAGCAGCAATATTTGTGGGACGCGCAGGGTAACAAATACCTGGATGTCTATAACAACGTAGCCAGTATTGGTCATTGCCACCCTGCAGTGATTGACGCTGTACAACAGCAGATGAGCCAGCTTAATACCCACACCCGCTACCTGCATGAACGTATTCTTGATTATACCGAGTCTCTGCTCAAGTACGTTCCGGGTGAAGTCAGCAAGGCCATGTACATGTGTACGGGTTCTGAAGCCAATGACCTGGCCATTCGTGTTGCCCGTGCCTGGAGCGGTGGTACCGGGATTATCGTTACCCGTGAAGCTTATCATGGTACCAGTGAACTCACTTCCGGCGCCTCTCCTGCCCTGGGCAGTGGCCAGCCTTTGGCTGCGACAACTCGCCTGGTTCCTGCACCAGACCGTTACCGCGTGGATACCCCGGATATTGGTGCCTGGTTTGCCGCGCAAATCCAGGAGCAAATTGATGATATGGCCGCACACGGTATCAAATTCGCCGGTTTGCTGGTGGACTCAATTTTCTCATCAGATGGTGTATTACCGGGCCCTGCTGGTTACCTGAAGCCAGCGCTGGATGTTGTGCATCGCAATGGCGGGATCTTTATTGCCGATGAAGTGCAGCCTGGCTTTGCCCGCACGGGTGAGAGTTTTTGGGGCTTTGCCCGCCACGACATTGTGCCGGATGTTATCACCATGGGTAAACCTATGGGCAACGGTATTCCGGTTTCGGCAATGCTGGCAAAACCTGAAGTGCTGGCGGCGTTTAGCGACACCATCCCTTATTTCAACACATTTGGTGGTAACCCGGTGTCAATTGCTGCCGCTCAGGCTGTACTGAAAGTGATTGAAGATGAAAAACTGCAACAGCACAGCCTTACCGTGGGCACGCAGTTGCAACAAGAGCTGGCTGCACTGGCAGCTCAGCATGATTGTGTGGGTGATGTTCGCGGTGCCGGGTTGTTCATTGGTTTCGAACTGGTTACGGATAAAGCCAGTAAAAACCCGGACAAACAGCGTGCGCTGGATGTGATTGAACGCTTGCGTGAAGACCATGTGCTGACTTCTGTTGCCGGGCCACATGGTAACGTTCTGAAGTTACGCCCGACTCTGGCTTTCCAGGCTCATGATATTGACTGGCTGGTAGGTTCACTGGATAAAGCGCTGCGCGCTGGCCGTTAATTCAGTTCTTTACTGGCTGTCTGACAAAAAATCCGCCCCGTACTGGCGGATTTTTTTATGTTATATGGCGCTGGCGCTATACCAGGCCTTTCAGCCGCGCCAGCAAAAATGCGCTAACCGATGTGGCATCGGTAATTTCACCACTGGCAATACGCCCGGCAAATTCACTGACTGGCATGTGCCTGCACACCAGCCCGATTTCTTCGGCATCCAGTGCCTGTGCGCCTTGCTCAAAGTCGGATGCCAGCCAAATATGGTACCCCTGAGTGGAGTAGCCCTGCGCCAGTTTCTGGTAACCTACCCAGGTCAGTGTCCTGGCCCGTAACCCGGTCTCTTCTGCCAGTTCACCCCGGGCCACCGTTTCTGGTGCTTCACCGGGGCTCAGTTCCCATGCCCCCTGCGGGAGTTCCAGAGTGCGGACACCAAGAGGATAACGGTACTGCTCAACCACATACACCTGGTCACCTTCAACCGGAAGAATAACGGCGAAATCAGGCTTTTCCACCACGGAATAAATCCCCTGCGAGCCATCTTTCCGCTCAATACTGTCTTCACGCAGGCGCATCCACTGGTTCTGGTAAACCGTTCGCGAGCTTAAGGTTTTAATTTCCACTATCAGGTACCTCCCGGACTTCGTGTCATTGTGTTGTGGTATTCCAGAACAATCATTCCAGCATATTGAGCGCCCTGTTGACAGCACCGGGGGTTAATTTAGGGCGATGGACTGGTTTGCAGGGGCAATTTTTTGTTAACCCTGAAGATATTCAATACGGTAACCATTTTCTGACGGGTGGATGTGTGCAAAGCCTGCATGCGCGAAATGCATTCCCGCCACCAGCAGTTGCTGAGTGGCTGCCTGGCTGAAAATCTTTGCCCGGGTCTGTTCCGCCTGGATGTGGTCCACATCAAAAGCGACAAAGACATCCGGGTGCATCGACTGGATATAAGGAAAGTGAACAATGTCGCCCCAAATCAACAAACCGCCATTTTCAGCCTTAATGTGAAACCCTGTATGGCCTGGCGTGTGGCCGGCCAGCAGTACGGGGGATATACCCTCAATAACATCGCCATCACTGAAAAATTTCCGCTGTTCCCCATAGGTTTTCAGAACCTGCCGGGCAAATGCAAAGTTGCGTTTACCCCGCTCTGTAGCTGCTTGCTGGTGAGTATCATCCAGCCAGTATTCTGCTTCTAAAGGATGCAGAAGTAGCGTTGCGCGATTGAACACTTTATTCCCGTGTGAATCGAGCAGGCCACCAATATGGTCGGGGTGGCAGTGGGTTAATAATATTGTGTCTATATCATCCGGTGTTACTCCGGCTTTTTGCAGGCTCGGCAGCAGCTGCCCTCCTGCGTTGTTTATTCCACCGGTTCCGCTGTCTACCAGAATAGTGTGACCCCTGCCACGAATCAGAAAGCCGTTGATTTCGATATTGCCTGGTGCGGCGATACCCGCTTCAGTTTGAATGGACTGGGCATCAGTTTCGCCAATACCAGAGAGCAGGCTCAGGCTGGCTTCCATATATCCGTCACTCAACACAGTGACCAGGTAGTCACCAATACGGCATGACGCAGGCTGGGTTGAACTCATCACATCACCTTTATTTGTTAGTTTATCATGATGACCGGTTTCGGTAACCGGCCGCCCGGTTGCATTGGTATGGCTTTATAAAAGCTGGCTAAACGGTTCTGTACGGTAAAACCCGCAGGTGCCGGAAATGAATGATACTGCGCAGGGTGTTTTCGAGGAATGCCAGGTTGGCGAGATAAGCTCGTAACGTGAAAAAAGAAACACTTCAGCGCCCACCATGGCGCTGAAGTGCCAGTCGGTTAAGGTTGTTGCCGGGCGAAATCTTCGGCGTCGATATCGTAACCTGATGGTTCCCAGCGAATCAGCAACAGCGCCAGAATACCAATGACAGGCGACAGCGCAATCACCCAGAATAAGCCCTCACCCAGCGTGCTGATAAGTATCGGGAACAAGAATAACGCCAGCGTTGAACTGACCCGGGTAATAGTCTGGTTTAACCCCACGCCCACGCCACGAATGGAAGACGGATAGCTCAGCGACGCATACACCATGGTATGCGCGCCCGGGCCAAATCCCTGGCCAAGCAGGAACAGCGCCAGTAAACCAAAGCACAGTACTGCCTCCTGAGTTCCTTCTGGTTTGCCGACCAGAGCCAGCCCAATCAGGGCCACTAACTGGCAGCCATACCCGGCCAGCGTCATTCCTCGCGAACCCAGGTAAGGCACCAGTTTCACCGCCGCAATGCCGCCGGTAAAGGCAAAACACAGGTTCAGTACCAGCGAGGCCAGGATAGTTGTCAGCAACGATTGCTCAAACAGTGTGGAAATAATAATTGGCAAACCAAACGCAATGGCTGAATAAGCAAAGGGGGAAACAAACGACATGACGCTGGTCAGCACGGTGCGTGAACGGAAATGGTTGTCCCACAGTACAGCATAGTTTTTCCAGCTTGCTGTGCGTTTGGTGGGTTCTTGCGCCGTTGTATCTGCATCCGCAGCCACTTTCACCGGGATATTCCATGCACTGCGCAGGATCTTCGCGGCACCTTCTAAATCCCCTTGTTGTGCTGCCCAAATAGGCGATTCCGTCATATAGCGTTTACGGATCAGAATAATGATCAGCGCAGGAACGGCACCAAAACCAACAATGTAGCGCCACAAATATTCGTTATGGCTGGGCGGCAGTGAGTAAAACAGCGCCAGAACCAGGATATAGGAAACGGTGATCGCCGCATACCAGGTTGGGCACCACATAGCGACGCTGGCTGCTTTATTCCCCTTACCCTTAAGGCGAGAGAATTCGGCAAGAAATGCCATGGCAACCGGTAAATCAATCCCAATCCCCAGACCCATAATAAAGCGGCTGATACCCAGCACTTCTGCATTTGGGGCGCAGGCACCTAAAATGGCGGCGAAAACAAAGAAGAACATATCGGCCATAAATACCCGGTAACGGCCAATCTTATCTGTCAGGTAGCCGCCAATAATGGCACCAATAATTGCGCCAAAGGTAATAGCGGACAGAACCAGACCAAGCCCTTTAGGGCTGAGATTAAACTGGTGGGTGATGTCTTTTACGCCAAAGGCCAGTGCGCCGAGATCATAGGCATCAAGAAATACGCCACCCAGCGCGATAGCCATAATGATGCGGGCATTATTGCGTGCCTGTGTGGAGTTATTGACCAGGTTACTGACATCAGCGGCATTGCTGATGGTATGCACTTCCTGTGGTGGTTCTCCGGCATACTCCCTGTCTGAGTAAAGTGGAAATTGCGTCATGTGTTTTGCTCTTGTAATGGACGTTTGGATGTCTAAGCATCCAGACTTTCATTTTTAGTAGTTGCGAGCAAGATTTTTGATAGAGCGATAGTCGATAACTAATAACTGAAAGAAATAAGTCGGTATGGAATGAATATAATAAAGTGAGCCGGTGGTCACGGTTTACCACCGGCTTTGCGCTGTTATGCGGCGGAAATATGGCCTGCATTAAGAGCTGTATAGACAGCATCCCGTACTTCGAGGGTCAACAACCCACACATCCCTTCATAGGCCGTATTGGTCATCAACACCACAGTCAGGTCGTTTTGCCGGTCAATAAACCAGTTGTGCCCGTAAACACCACCCCAGGAGAGTGTCCCGGGGCTTTGTGGCGTGCCCGTTGCCTGTGGGTTAACTAACACAGCCCCACCGTAACCAAACCCCCAGCCGGGGCCTGCGCATTCAGCTTCCGGGCCACAGTGTGCCTGGTAAACAGCACTTTGCAGGCTGGCTGGCAGCAGGCCCGCACCAGTGCGCAATGCTTCTAAAAAGTTCAGAATATCCGGTGCGCAGCCATACATACCCGCCCCACCAGAAGGGTACGCCTGGCTGTTTGCTACCCGTGATGGCGCAAAACGCACGCTTCCCCCAAACCCTTCAGGTAATGGGATCTCTGCATTTTCACCAATAATAACCGGCCCCTGTTCACTGTTGGCATAAGCGACGGCAATGTTATCCAGCCCCGCAGTCACAAAACCTGAATGGCTCATTCCCAGTGGCAGAGTCACCAGTTCAGCCACCGCCTGCGGCAGTGATTTCCCGGTCGCTTTCTCAATAACAGCCCCCAGAACATCCATACCCAGGGAATAAGCCCAACTTTCTCCAGGGCGAAACAGCAAAGGAACAGAACTCAGGCGGCGTAAGTTTTCAGCCAGGTCAAAATCAACATGGTCCAGGCCATCGGAAATCCCTGCTGAGATATAAGGCCCGTCATTGCCCTGATTGAAGCCATACCCCAGCCCGGCCGTGTGCGTGAGTAACTGGTGCAGCGTCATATTTACCGCCTCACCTTGCGGGCCAGTGGGCGTGAAGTCTGGCAACCATTGAGTTACCGGCGCATCCAGTTCAAGGATACCTGCGGCGACCAGGCGCAGGGCGGCCAGTGAGACAATGGGCTTGGTCACTGAAGATAACCGAAAGCCTGTACTGGGTAACATAGGGCGCTGGCTTTCCCGGTCGGCAAAACCATGAGCACTGATATGACGAAGTTTGCCCTGGTGAGCAACGGCACACACAGCACCCACCACTCTGCCCTGTGCTATTGCCCGGTCAAAGATGCCCGGCAAGGATGCATTAAGTGCATCTTCTGCTTGCATGAACTTTCTCCTGTATTTTGGTGAAACCGCAGGTGTCTGTCAGTTGCCTTCAGCCACCCAGGCTTTTCGGAAACATGGTTTAACCCACTATTGATTACTATTAAAACAATTGATTTTAAGCAAGGTTTTTATCACTGAGGCATTAATTGCTTACATTATTCATTTGCCTGCCGGTAATTACACGGGTTTACCGGGCGAGTTTATCTGGTACAACAGTGACATATTGTGAGTGGTTTTATGTAGCCAGCTATAACTGATTTTCTCGGGAGAAAGACATGCAACTTAAAAATGCTGTTGTGTTTGTAACCGGAGCTAACCGTGGGTTGGGAGAAGTGTTTGCCAGAGAAGCTCTCGTACGCGGCGCAAAGAAAGTTTATGCCGCAGCACGCAACCCGCAGGTTATTAACATCGCCGGTGTTACCGCTGTTGAGCTCGATGTAACAGATCCTGCCACCATTACCCGAGCGGTAGCACAGGCGGGTGATATCACGCTGTTAATTAATAACGCAGGGATTGCGCAAACCGGGAGTTTGCTTGATGCCAGTGCAGAACAGCACATTCGCCAGCAGATGGAGACAAACCTGTTTGGCCCGTTACGTTTAGCGCAGGCCTTTGCACCTGTGCTGGCTCAGCCAGGCGGCGGTGCCATTATCAACGTATTATCCGTAGCGTCCTGGATTAGTAGCGCCATGCTACCCACGTATTCGGTGAGCAAATCGGCCGCCTGGTCTTTAACCAATGGGTTGCGTCTGGCACTGGCTGAACAAGGTACGCAGGTGCTGGGCCTGCATGCAGGGTTTATTGACACCGGGATGACAAAAGATTTTGATGTGCCAAAAACCTCGCCACTGGATATTGTCACGGCAACCTATAACGCGCTGGAAGCCGGGCTGAGTGAAATACTGGGCGATGACATTACCCGCCAGGTACACCAGGGGCTTACTGCTGGCCAGCCGGTTTACCTTGCCCCACTGGTGCGTTAATCACGCTCAGTCATTTATGCCAGAGAGAGTGGCTAATAGCTTTCATCGGCCCAGTGAATTGCGCTGGTCATGATCTTGATGATTTGTGGGTCGTTCAGCCCCAGTTCATTACCCAGCCGGTGTACATCTAACCACTGCATGGTTTCATAGTGGCGAGCCAGGTCGAGTATTTCGAACAACACGCCTTTGCTATCGACCAGAGCTGCATGAATACGGGGTGATAAGGTAATTTGTTCAAGCAGCACATGCAGCGGGTGATCCAGTATGGCGTCGAGTAATGAAAACAGGCCACACAGGAAGGCATCGCCCTCGAGGTAAGTCATATGCAGTTCTGTGGCAATCAGTTCACAAAACCGGCCACGAATAACGCTGTTTTTATACAGTTCAACGGGTTTTTCATCATCAAGGCTGTACAGGCTCACCAGTGAGACAAAACGGCGCAATTCATGGTCGCCAATATATAACGCGATATCGCGCAGCGACATGGTATTCACTTCCACCGGGAAACTGGTCTGGTAGCGAATATTCTTGATGTAACGCATAAATTTGTAGGCAATAGACACATCGCGGTTGATTAAATTGCCCACCTTTTCGTAATCGATTCGTTGCTGGTTCACTTCACGCATCAGTTCAATTAACCAGGTAATATTCAGCGCCAGTTTCTTGTTGCGTAAAATTTCTGGCCGGCGGTAAAAATAGCCCTGGAAAAGTGAAAAACCTAATGACTTGAATGCCTGGAACTCTTCCTGGCTTTCTACTTTTTCCGCCAGTAATGTCATTTTTTCCAGTTTGTTACGGGAAATATACTGAGCAATGAGTTCCGCTGAATGTTTACGTATATCAAATTTAAGAATATCCACATATGGCATAAAGCGCGCCCAGCATTCTTCCATTGTGAAATCATCCAGCGCCACGGTAAAACCTTTGTGATGTAATTCAGTGATAGCGCTAAACAAATCATCATCGGGTTGCGCGTCTTCCAGCACTTCAATGACCACACTCTCTGGCGGCAGGCTGAAAACCTGGCGATCAATAATCATCTTGTGGGGAAAATTAATAAAAGAAACGTGATTATCTGTCACGCTTTGCAGTGGTGAGCCAAGGAACTGGTCTGAAATAACCTGACTGGTAGCGTATTCCGAAGAAACATCAGGAAACGCATTACTGAGCCCATTACGGTACAACAACTCGTAAGCAACGGTATGCATATCCTGATCAAAAATAGGTTGCCTGGCAATGAAAGAGTACATAACTGCTCCTGAATAGCGTGATATACCAGAACCGCCAATACGTTGCGCCATGTTTACAGGCGCGTAAGCAATACACGTTTTCCAACAGGTTTATCGACTGATACTGTTTCTAGTTTAGATAACTGCGCAAGAAGTGTGATGTATTTTGATAGAAATCAAAATAATACTTGGGGAGTAGATAAGTGGTTTCAAAAGGATAATCATGCTCCTGACCAGGCTTCCCTGCCCGTGAATTATAGCGGGTGATTATAGTGCGTGCTGTGACAGCAGGCTTTTTAGCTCAGGAATGCAGGAGCCGCAATTGGTGCCACAGCCAAGTTGCTTACCCAGAGAGCTGACAGTATGGCAACCGCTGGCAATAGCCTGGGAAATATCCCGGGCCTGGGTACCAAAGCAACTACACACCGTTTGGGCTCCCCGGGTATCCCCCAGAGAGCGCCCGGCAAGCAACTGGTCGCTGGTTTGCTTATCCACTTTTTTGCCAAGGCTTGCGCAAACCAGTGTGGAGTCTGGCTCTGGTGCTGACGGGCTGGCATAGAACGCTACATTCAGCACCCCGCGGTTAAACCCCAGTAAGTGGCAGGCAATATTATTGTCCGTGGCCTGGCGGCATTCGAGCCCGGCCAGCCAGGGTTGTTGTTGTAGCCAGTCCGTAATACACCCATCACCTGCAACCCAGAATTGCCAGCCACCGGGCACCGGAGCACGGGCCCACCATTGCGCACCAGAAATAGTGACACTGTCACTGGCATATAACACGCCCTCCCAGTCACTGGTCACGGGCTGGGCCCGTACCGGGGTGAATTTACTTTCTGGCTGGCCGGATATTTCACAGCGATGCGCAGTAATTAGCGCCCCTGGCTGGCTTTGCAAGGCAAACTGGCTGTTCCAGTGCATTGGCACAAATACCTGCCCGGCAGGCTGTGCATCGGTTATCACCGCCCGGCACAGCATCCAGCCTGTAGCAGACTGTAACCGCACCAGACTGTTTTCAGTGATCCCCGCCAGGCTGGCGTCTGCCGGGTGGATTTCGCAATAAGGTTTATTGCGATGCTGCAACAGGCCCGCAACCAGCCCGGTGCGGGTCATGGTGTGCCACTGGTCGCGGATACGGCCAGTATTCATTACCAGAGGGTAATATTTACTGGTGGTACTCCTGGGCGGCTGTGGGTGAACCGGTACCAGGCGGGCTTTACCATCCGGGAAAGCAAATACGCCATCCTGAAATAACCGGGAGCACCCTGCCGGGTGGTGTGAATTTACCGGCCACTGAATAGGTTGCAACTGTTCCCATTCAGTGCGGGTTAAACGGCTTAACCCACTGATATCAAACAGGCGCTCTCCCTGGTTTTCAAAACCGGTAAGCGCCGCGTGTTCACTAAAAATCTCATGAGGATGAGACCAGTCAAAAGCTTTCTCATACCCCATACGCCGGGCGATTTGCGCAATTATCCACCAGTCTGGACGGGCTTCACCGGGTGGTTCGGCAAAGCGCCGTTGCCGTGAGATGCGGCGTTCGGAATTGGTGACCGTACCCTCTTTTTCTCCCCAGCCCTGGGCCGGGAAAAGAACATCCGCAAAGGCTGCCGTCGTGGTGTGCGCAGTGATGTCAGAAACTATCACACACTCACATAGCGCCAGCGCCCGGGCAACCTGGTTGGTGTCTGGCAACGATACCGCCGGGTTGGTACCCATAATCCAGATGGCTTTGACGTCGCCCCGTTCAACAGCCTGAAACAGCTCCACTGCTTTATAACCCGGTTTATGCGCTGTGCGGTTGCTGCCCCAGAACCTGCCCACCCGCTCAATGGCTTCCGGGGTAAAATCCATATGGGCGGCAAGCTGGTTTGCCAGCCCCCCCACTTCACGCCCGCCCATGGCATTGGGCTGGCCGGTAAGAGAAAAAGGGCCACATCCGGGGCTGGCTATTTGCCCGGCAACCAGGTGGGCATTGATGATGGCATTGCATTTATCTGTGCCTGTGGCGGACTGGTTAATGCCCATACACCACAATGTCATTACCCGGCGTGGTTTACAGTAAAGCTGGTAAAAGGCTTCAACCTGGTTGCGTGAAAGGCCACAATATTCAGCGACTTTGTCTGCAGTCCAGGGGGCGGCTGCCTGGGCCGTTTCGGTGCGCCCCACAGTTCTGCTGCGCCACAGAGCATCTTCTTTTCCTTCTGTTATCAGCCAGTTTACCAGGCCAGTAAACAACGCGCTGTCGCTACCGGGAGTGATAGCCAGGTGCAGGTCTGCTTCCGCACAAGTTGTGCTGCGCCGGGGGTCGATGGCAATGATTTGCATATCAGGCCTGGCCGCCCGTGCCGCCGCCAGGCGTTGCCACAATACCGGATGCGCCCAGGCAAGGTTACTCCCCACCAGGACTACGACATCCGCCAGTTCAATATCTTCATAGTTGCAGGGTACGGCATCTTCGCCAAAAGCGCGTTTATAGGCCGCGACAGCGGAAGACATACACAACCGTGAATTGGTGTCGATATTGCCGCTGCCGATAAACCCTTTCATAAGCTTGTTGGCAGCATAGTAGTCTTCAGTGAGTAATTGCCCGGAGGCGTAGAACGCAACTGAATCCGGGCCGTGCTGGTGAATAATGTCAGCAAGCCGTTGGGCAGCATGGTCCAGTGCCTGCTCCCAGGACACGCGCTGCTGTTTGATGTGCGGGGCGAGAAGCCGCCCCTGTAACCCCATTGTTTTATCCAGTGCACTGCCTTTTACACAGATGCGCCCCAGGTTTGCCGGGTGTGAGGTATCGCCCTGCACTTTTATTGCCGGTATCTGCCCGGCAACATTTGCTGATGCCCCGGAAACCCGCAGACCGCAGCCGGTACCGCAATACGGGCAAGTGGTCCGGGTTTCATTCATACAGTAGCCTCGGCGACAGGTTCGCTGTGCGTTGCCGGTTCACTGGCAACCAGTACCTGCCCATTCACGACATGTACCGGCCAACTGCGCAGGTGCGTTTCCCCTTCCAGTGCACGCCCGTCAGCCAGGCGAAAACGGTGCTTATACAGTGGCGAGATCACAATCAGTTCTCCCGCGTTGTCTCCCAGTAAACCGCGCGACATCACGCAGGCCCGGGTGCCGGGTTCAATGTCGTCCAGTGCCCAAACCTGTTCCCCAATACGGAACAGGGCAATACGGTGGCTGCCCAGGCGAGCGCCAATGCCAGCATTATTGGGGATAGCGGAAACAGCGCACACCGTTTGCCAGGGTTCCGCAGGCAGGCGCGACGGGTGTGTGACTAGTGCGGTGGTGGGTTGTATTTGCCCGCGGCGGGTATCCCATTGCACAGATTCATCCGGGGTATCGCTGTTGATGGTGGCGGTGAACCGGCTGAGTTGTTCCGGGTCGTTCAGCGTGGTTTGCCATTCACACTGCCAGGTGTCAACAATGTGCGCCATGTTGGCTTCCAACTGCGCGTTTATGCCAAGTTTGTCGTCAATGACCACCTGGCGGAGATAATCCAGCCCGCCTTCCAGATTATCAAGCCACACACTGGTGCGGGTTAAACGCCCGGCGGTACGGATATAGAACATCAGTACCCGGTCGATGTAGCGAATTAATGTTGCGCTATCAAGATCAGTGGCAAACAGATCTGCATGGCGAGGTTTCATGCCGCCATTACCGCAGACATACAGGTTCCAGCCTTTGTCCGTGGCAATCACACCAATATCTTTGCTCTGCGCTTCTGCACACTCACGGGTACAGCCTGAAACCGCCATTTTAATTTTGTGCGGCGAGCGCAATCCTTTGTAACGTTGTTCCAGCTCAATCGCCATGCTGGTTGAATCCTGGACACCATAACGGCACCAGTTTTCGCCGACACAGGATTTCACCGTACGTAATGACTTGCCATAAGCGTGGCCGGTTTCAAAACCTGCATCAATCAGTTCCTGCCAGATAAGGGGTAACTGTGCAAGAGTGGCGCCAAACAGGTCAATGCGCTGGCCGCCAGTAATTTTGGTATACAAATTGTAGCGTTGAGCGACTTCACCAATGGCAATTAAGCCTTGCGGAGTTATCTCGCCTGCCGGGATCCTTGGCACAATGGAATAAGTGCCGTTTTTCTGAATGTTGGCAAAGTAGCGGTCATTGGTATCCTGCAGTGGCAAGTGTTCTGGTTTCAGCAGGTAGTCATTCCAGGCTGATGCCAGCAGTGAGCCAACCAGTGGTTTGCAAATTTCGCAGCCGTGGCCGCTACCATGGCGCTGGATCAGATCATCAAAGCTGCGGATGTTTTCAACCTGAATCAGGTTAAATAATGCCTGGCGCGACCAGGGGAAGTGTTCGCAGATATCGTCACTGACTGCAACCCCGGATTCCTCCAGTGCCTGCTCCATCACCTGTTTAACCAGGGATGTGCACCCGCCGCAACCCGTGCCAGCTTTAGTGAATGATTTCACTGCGCTGAGATCATGGTGGCCTGCGGTTACGGCTGCGCGAATTGCACCTTTGGTTACGTTGTGGCACGAACACAGAACTGCGCTGTCCGGAAGCGCTTTGCTGCCCTGAGCGGCAGGTTTATCGCCAGTTGCCGGCAGAATCAATTGGGCAGGCGCATCTGGTAAATCGATGCGGTTGAGCATCAGTTGCAGCAAATTACTGTAGTCGCTGGCATCACCCACCAGAACGCCGCCCAGTAGTTGTTTTTTATCGGCGCTGACCACTATTTTCTTGTAGATGCCATCCGGGCCGTTGTGCCACTGGTACACCAGGCTACCGGGGGTTTTGCCATGGGCGTCACCCAGCGATGCAACTTCCACCCCAAGCAGTTTCAGGCGGGTACTCATGTCTGCACCAAGGAATTGGGCTTCCTGCTCGCCGGACAACCGGGCGGCAGCAATACGCGCCATATCATAACCCGGGGCTACCAGGCCAAAAATGGCGCCCTCCCAGAGCGCACACTCCCCAATGGCATATACTGCCGGGTGGCTGGTACGGCACTGGTTATCGATAACAATGCCGCCGCGCGGCCCGATGGACAGCCCGGCTATGCGCGCCAGGTCATCACGCGGGCGGATCCCGGCGGAAAACACCACCAGGTCGGTATCCAGTGGTTCACCGCTGCTGAACTGTAATTGCAAGCCACTGGCGCTGGAGGCGATTTTAGTGGTTTGCATGCCGGTATGGACATGGACACCCAGAGCCTGAATTTTGCTGCTGAGCAGCGTGGCGCCTTCATCATCCAGTTGAACCGCCATCAGGCGCGGTGAGAACTCCACTACATGGGTTTCCAGGCCCAGCGTTTTTAACGCATTGGCGGCTTCCAGGCCAAGTAAACCCCCCCCGATCACCACACCCCGTGTGGCATGGCTGGCACAGGCTTTAATTGCATCCAGATCATCCAGCGTACGGTAAACAAAGCAGCGCTGGTCATCATGGCCTTCAATGGGCGGTACAAAAGCCCGTGAGCCGGTTGCCAGCACCAGGTGGTCCCAGGCCAGCTCCCGGCCCTGGGAGTCCGTCAGGCTGCGCCGGTCAGTATCAAGCGCGGTTACCTGGCTGTGGGTGCGCAACTCAATACCATGTTGAGCAAAAAAATCGGCATCGGTGAGGCTCAGCGTGGTGGCATTCCCGGCAGTAAAATAGTCAGTTAAATGCACCCGGTCGTAGGCCAGGTGGCGTTCTTCACCGTAAACCACGATATGCCATTGCTGGTGCATACCTCGTTCAACCAGTTGCTCAAGAAAATACTGGCCGACCATGCCATGGCCAATAACAACCAACGTTTTTTTGGCGTGCGTGTTGATATCCTGCATTGCTTCTGTCCTTGCGGTTGGCGCCGCTTCCGGGGAAGGAACACCCGGAAGGAGGGCGTGAAAATGAATAGGTTGGTGCATCAGTGCGCTGATGCGCGCTGCTTCGCTGATATCGCCCCACAGGAACGCTCCTGTCAGGTGCCCGTTGCAGGTATATAACCGCTGGTAGTCGCCAGTGGAGCTGTTCTCACTGATTAAAGGCGGAGTATTTTCCTGCTCCTGACGGGAGCCGAGACAAAACAGCTGCAATCCCCGCACTTTCAGGCGGGTGCCCTGAGGCTCGGGGTGGTAATCCGCGATCGCCTGGCCTGCCAGGCGATGAGCGAGTACCACTGCCTGCGCCAGGCAAGGTGCCAGCAAGCCAGGTACTTCACCGTTAAACTCGCTACACTCCCCAAGAGCACTGATGGTGTGGTCGCTGGTCTGGAGTTGCCCGTTAACCTGAATTCCGCGCCCACAGGCCAGGCCTGCTTCGCGGGCAAGCGTTATGTTTGGCCGGATCCCGGTCGCAATCACCACCCGTTTGGCTGGCAAAAGTTGCCCATTGGTAAGCCTGACGGCATCAGCTGTAATCGCCGTAATACCGTTGTTCATCAGGCAGTGAACCCCCTGCTGTGACAGCGCACTGAGTAGCCGTTCGCCACATTTTGCATCCACCTGGCGCTCAAGGGGCCAGCCATGGCGGTGAACCAGCGAGACTTGCCTCCCCTGCTGAGCCAGTGCTGCCGCGGCTTCAACCCCAACAAACCCGCCACCCAACACGACAACCGGTGTTCCGGGAGGATCATTTTGCAGCGCGAACAGATCCTGCTGGTGGCGGAACCCGCAGACATGGGGCAACTGAATTCCGGTGACAGGCGGCATTGCAGATTGTGACCCGGTGGCAATAACTAACTGGTCCCAGACAAGCGTGCGTTTATCTGTCACCACCTGGCGGCTTTCCCGGTGAACTGAAAGTACTGTTTCACCTGTGAGCAAGGTGACACCCTGCTCCAGATACCAGGATGACGGGTGCAGCGCGATTTCAGCGAAGCTTTTGTCACCGTTAAGAACTGAAGGCAACTGAACCCGGTTGTAGGTTGCATGTTGCTCATTACCAATCAGCGTAACCTTAAAACGCCCGGGCGCGAGCGCCAGCAGCGTTTCCACCAGTTTCAGCGCCGCCATTCCATTGCCTGCCACCACCAGATGCGGTTTCATTTGTGTGTCCTCAGGCAGCTGCAGGCTGTTTTTCGTACAGGAACTGCAATATCTGCTGGCGCAACTGGTGGTAGCGCGGGTTATCCGCCAGTGCAACCCGGTTGCGTGGCCGGGGAAGATCGATTTCCAGGATCTCGCCCACAGTTGCTGCCGGGCCATTGGTCATCATTAACACCCGGTCTGAAAGCAGTACGGCTTCGTCTACATCATGCGTTATCAGAACCAGTGTGGTGTTCAGGCGTGCCTGAATTTGCATGACGGCGTCCTGCAAGTGTGCGCGGGTCAGTGCGTCCAGTGCGCCAAAAGGTTCATCCATCAGTAAAACCCGTGGGCTCATGGCCAGCGCCCGGGCGATGCCGACACGCTGCTTCATCCCGCCGGATATTTCGTCTGGCCGTTTATCCATGGCGTGGCCCATTTGCACACGCTCAAGGTTATGCTCGGTCCATTCGCGCATTTCAGCTTTGGTTTTGCTGCCTTTGAATACGGTTTCTACAGCCAGCGCAACGTTCTCACGCGCGGTAAGCCAGGGAAGCAGTGAGTGGTTCTGGAAAACCACCGCCCGTTCCGGGCCTGGCCCGGCAATTTCTTTGTTGTCGCACAGCAACCCACCACTGCTGGGCAGTGTCAGACCGGCAATCAAATTCAGTAAGGTGGATTTACCGCACCCGGAATGGCCAATCAGGCTGATGGTTTCACCTTCAGCTATGTCGAAACTAACCCGGTCCAGGGCAAGAAACGGGCCACCGGCAGTCATAAACTGCTGGCTGACATTTTGAACCTGAATGATTTTGTTCATTTATCCTCCCGGCTTTCCCAGGTGAAGCGGCGTGCTATCAGCAGTAATGCCTGTTCAAGTAACAGCCCTACTGCCCCAATGATTAAAATGGCGATCAGAATGTTTTCCACATTGAGGTTGTTCCATTCATTCCAGATCCAGAACCCTATACCCAGGCCGCCGGTAAGCATTTCAGCAGCCACAATCACCAGCCAGGCAATCCCCATGGACAGGCGTACCCCGGTCATTACTGCGGGCAACACGGCAGGAAACAAAATGCGGCGCATAATGGTCCATTCACTGAGTCGTAATACACGGGCGACATTCAGATAGGTTTGTGGAACCCGGCGCACGCCTTCAGCGGTGTTGATGATCATCGGCCAGATAGCACAGATAAAAATGGTCCAGCTGGATGCCGGTTCAGCACGCTGGAACAGCAGCAAACCAATAGGCAACCAGGCCAGTGGGCTGACCGGGCGCAGTAAGGCAATTACCGGGTTAAACATCCGGCCGAGAAACTGAAAACGCCCCAGCAGAAACCCTGCGGGAATACCCACCAGCGCGGCAAGGCTGAAACCAACAGCGACACGCTCCAGCGATGCCAGCACGTTCCAGCCGATCCCCTGGTCATTCGGGCCATTGTTGTAAAACGGGTCGGCAAAAAGGGTTTTGGCCGCTTCCAGCGTGGTAACCGGCCCGGGGAAACCCTGGCTGTGAAGTGCTGCCAGTTGCCACACCACGGCCAGTAATCCAAGCCCGGCCAGAACAGGAATAATTCGTTCCAGTAGCTGGCGCAGTGTGTGAGCAATACGGTGTGGACGGCGAACGGGTTTGACCGCCAGGTTCACAACTTCACCCTGTATCTGTTTTTCTGCCCCCGGGCGTTCAGCTTTCAGGGGAGTTATCTGTTGTGCTGTTTTCATGTCCCGGACCTCATTGTTTGATGGCGAAACTGTCTGCATACGCCGCGGGGTTGGTACCATCCCAAACCTTGCCGTCCATCAGTGTGCTTTTGCGCAGTGAACTTGCCGGAATAGAGACGCCACCTACCGCAGTGGCCGCGGCTTTGTAGACATCCACACGGTTAATCTGGCGTGCAATAGCGAGGTAATCTGGCGCGGTTTTAATTAAGCCCCAGCGCTTGAACTGGGTCAGGAACCACATGCCGTCTGAATCCCATGGGTAACTCACTTCGCCATCATGGAAAAAGCGCATAGCGTGGTCATCCTGCCAGGTTTTACCCAGGCCATCTTCGTATTTCCCCAACATGCGCCCTTCGATTATTTCTGGTTTGGTGTTAATCCACGGGCGCTGGGCGATAACCTGCACGGTTTCGCGTTTGTTGGCATCGCTGGCGTCTATCCAGCGCGCGGCATCCAGTACCGCAGCAGTAAGTGCTCTTGCCGTGTTGGGGTGTTTTTCTACCCACTCCTGGCGGGTGCCGAGGATCTTTTCCGGGTGATCGGGCCATACAGACTGGGATGTGGCAGCGGTGAAGCCGATATTGTCGCTGATAGCTCGCTGGTTCCAGGGTTCACCAACACAGCAACCCACCATGTTGCCTATCTTCATGTTCATCACCATTTGTGGTGGTGGAACGACAACGGTGCGCACGTCAGTAAAGGGGTTAACGCCTGCACTTGCCAGCCAGTAATAGAGCCACATGGCGTGGGTACTGGTTGGAAAGGTGTGGGCGAAGGTCATGGAACCAGCCGGTTTGGCATCAATGGCTTTTTTTAGTGATTCAATATTGGTAACCCCGGCAGCCTTGAGCTGGTTAGATAGTGAAATCCCCTGCCCGTTGTTATTCAGGGTCATCAGGCTTGCCATGTTACGTTGCGGGCCAGCGACGCCCAGTTGCAGGCCATAAATTAAGCCGTAGAGAACGTGGGCGGCATCCAGTTCGCCAGACAGCAGTTTATCCCGTACTGCTGCCCAACTGGCTTCTTTGCTGGGCTGGATACTGATGCCATATTTTTTATCAAATCCTTTGATGGCGGCCATCACCACTGGCGCACAATCTGTCAGGGGAATAAACCCAACTTTCACTGTGGTCAACTCTGGCGCATCGGACCCCGCAGCCCAGGCTTGCTGGCGAATACCGGGCAGGATCAAGCCGGCTCCCAGGGCGGCACTGCCTGCCAGAAACTGGCGGCGGGAAAGCGTAAAATGCGTTTTGCTCATCAAGGCGTCCTGTTCTGAGAATAAAAAAAAGGCGTCCGTACTCCGGCCAAAGCCAAAGTAAGGACGCCTTTATCCAAAGCACTCGTTTCACCGCCATTGGCGAAACAAATGCGTAATTGTCAGAACTTATTTTGCAATTGCTGTGCCATATCTGTTTGCCCTGAAAATACTACCCTGAGCGCAGTCCAGCCCCTTCTTTGGGGATAACTACGCACAGCAACAGAGCAAGATACGCACAATTCTTGTGCAGGTACTCATTAAGGGCTAGAGGTAAATACGGTACTGACATCCAGCATTGCCTGAGCGATTTCCACCACTTTCTTATTTTGGTTCATCGCTGTTTTGCGCAACAGGTGCCAGGCCTGTTCTTCCGTTAACCCCTGGTACTGCATTAACAGCGCCTTCGCCTGCTCAATGGTTTTGCGTTCCATTAGCGTTGCGCGAAGACCTGCCAGTTCATTATCAAGCGTTTTGAGACGATGAGCCTGGTGCTGGATCAAGTTAAGTAAAGAACGGTTTAATTGCGGGGGAAGGCCGGTATCTTCGTCAGCTTCATTGTGAGGCGTGGCAGCAAAATAGGCAGCGACGGGTTTCTCCGCAGGAACAATAACGCCCGCCAGGGTTTGCGGGTCATCGGTATTCGATGACTGTACGCGCAGCAAGCTTTGCTGGCACAGATGCATCACTTTGTTAATCAGCTTGTCTTCAACAATTTTCATCAGGTCGAGGCGTTGGGATGCCAGGGCAAACCAGTTCAAAACGGTGTCTTCTTCACCTGGTGCGCCGGTGCAGGCCAGGCGGCGCAGGCGCTCAAACTCACTGCTTTTCCCCTCTTGCTGGAGCCAGGTCGCGAGGATCCCGGTATCAGCAAAACCAGCAAAACTGGTCAGGCAGCTTTCCTGTGCGGCTATCAGTTCGACCATGAGCTGGCGCCCGCTGTCGGAAAAGTTTCGCGACGCAAAGCCTGCCGAGGCCAGTGCCCTTTCCTGCCCGGCATACTCTTTGCCCTGCATAAAGGTAAACAGCGCCACCAGTGCACTGGCTACCTGGCCGTCGGCATCAATGTCCGCCACTTCATACACCAGGTTCAGTACCTGTTGAATAATAGTGTTGAAACTTTGCATTGCCTGCTGATGGCTGATAGAGCGCTGGTGTATTTGGTTACGCAGTTCAGGCAGGCTTTCCAGCGCCATCAGCATGGAACCAATTCGGTGATATACCCGAAAAGCGCCGGGCTGCAGCGCACTTGCGGGTGGGAGTGCCGGTAAGTCAGCGAACAGATTGTTCATGGACTGGCTGACAGCCGCCGCCCGGTGAGCCAGTTCTTCACCAAACAGCAGGCCTTCTGAACACAGCCAGATATTGGAGCTACCGCGTTCGCGTTGCAGTACATGGACAAAGTGGCTTAATTGCCCAATCAGTTTCCCTGCCTGCAGGACATTATCCAGACGAGAGATTTCACACTCTCGCGCGGCAAGGAAATAGTGAACAGCATGCGGTGACTGGCTCATGAGAGTGCGATCCTGAAAGATAGGTCATTCTTAATGAGCAATACCTATGCCAGAAACCAGTGAAAAATAACATCGATTTTTCCGGAGATAGCCAGAAAATTTGTGTTAAGCAACCTGGTATTTCACGAGAACAATAATAGAAAAGGCCAGGCGTAGAGAGCGCCTGGCCCGCGAGCTTTAACGGCTGGTGCTGTAATTAATACAGGCCAAGTGGTTTATTGTCATAACTGACCAGTAAATTTTTCACCTGCTGGTAGGCCAGCAGTGCCATTTTGTGGGTTTCACGGCCAATCCCGGATTGTTTGTAACCACCAAATGCTGAGTGTGCCGGGTAGAGATGGTAGCAGTTGGTCCAGACGCGCCCTGCTTTTATCGCCCTGCCCATACGCCAGGCGCGGTTGATGTCCAGCGTCCAGACACCTGCTCCCAAACCGTACTGTGTGGCGTTAGCCAGTTCAATTGCTTCAGCTTCGTCTTTAAATGTCGTTACACCAATTACCGGCCCGAAAATTTCCTCCTGGAAACAGCGCATTGCGTTGTGGCCTTTAATCAAGGTTGGGGTGATATAAAAACCATTGGTGAAGACATCGCCATGGTTAAGGTGATTCCCACCAGCCAGAATTTCGCCGCCTTCATCCCGGGCGATATCAATGTAGGACATGATTTTATCAAACTGCTCTTGCGAGGCCTGAGCGCCAATCATGGTATCGGTATCAAAGGGGTCGCCTTTACGGATGGTTTCAATACGTTTGAGTACCCGGTCAACAAATTCCGGGTAGATAGATTCCTGAATCAGTGCGCGGGACGGGCAAGTACACACCTCTCCCTGGTTAAAGAAGCCGAGCACCATCCCCTCAACTGCTTTATCAATGAAGCTTTCATCACCACGCATCACATCTTCAAAGTAAATATTGGGTGATTTTCCGCCCAGCTCAACGGTACTGTGAATGATGTTCTCCGCAGCACAGGAAAGAATGTGGCGGCCAATGGAAGTAGACCCGGTGAAGGCAATTTTTTCAATACGCTTGCTGCGAGCCAGTGGTTCCCCGGCTTCTGTACCGTAACCATGCACTACGTTTACCACACCCGGCGGCAGCAATGGCCCAATCAGTTCCATCAGCACACTGATACCGAGTGGTGTTTGCTCAGCAGGCTTCAGCACTACAGCATTCCCGGCAGCCAGTGCCGGTGCCAGTTTCCAGGCAGCCATCAGGATGGGGAAGTTCCACGGGATAATTTGCCCCACCACACCCAGTGGTTCATAGATGTGATAGGCCACAGTACCACTATCGATCTCTGCCGCACTGCCTTCCTGGGCACGAATACAACCTGCGAAATAACGGAAATGATCCACCGCAAGAGGAATATCGGCATTCAGTGTTTCGCGTACCGGTTTGCCGTTATCCCAGCTTTCTGTCAGTGCCAGCAGTTCCAGGTTTTCCTGAATACAGTCGGCAATTGCCAGCAATACATTAGAACGTTCCTGAACGCTGGTTTTTCCCCAACTGTCTGCGGCGGCATGTGCAGCATCCAGAGCCTTATCAATGTCACGGTAGTCTGACCGCGGGAATTCGCCTGCAACCTGGCCGGTAACCGGCGTGGTATTAGTAAACCATGTACCTGAAACCGGCTCGACAAAAGCGCCGCCGATATAGTTGCCATAACGGGCTTTCACTGAAACCCGTGAACCCGGCAAACCTGGATGGATATATTTCATATTATTCCCCTCAGTCGGTTTTGCGATGCATCCAGAGCTGTTGGCTCTGTTGTGTTGTGCTTCAACATAAGCATGTCTTATGCCAGTTATGTTATGAAATGGTTAAAATTAACTATCATATTGTTTTTTATTAAGATAATTCAGGGTGGTAAATTCGCCAGGCGCAGTGAACTGAGGTAACTACCAAAGACTGTCTTATTTTTGTGTCGCGTGTCGCAACAGACGGGACACTTAGGTGCTACAAATAATTAACATTTCTATTAAGGCCTGCTTATGCGCAATCTGCCACACGACACGCCGTTGCTATCTTCTGCCAGTGTATTGAGCGATTCATGGCTGCGCAGCCAGCATTACGGGCTGACGCGGGATGATGATTACCGGCCTGTGGCAGGCCATGAGCAGTTAGGAGAAAGTCGCCATCAGTATGACTGGATTGCGCGTTACGCCTCGCCACTTCTGGCACAACTCGCACCACAATTCCGTACCCGTGCCGGTGTTCTGGTTTTGTCAGACCCGGGAGGAATGGTTCTGGAAAGCACCGGGAATAGCGGTTTTCTGCAGAGGGCTGAGTTGTTAGCTCTGGCACCTGGAAACCTGTGGAGTGAAGATGCGCGCGGCACTAACGCGATTGGTACTGCGCTGGCTCTGGGGCGTTATTGTGAAGTGAGTGGTAAAGAACATTTTCTCAACCGCAATGCAGCACTGTTTTGTGCAGCAATGCCGGTTTACTCCCCCCGGGGGGAACTGGCTGGTGTGATTGACATTTCTTCACCTGCCAACCTGCCCTGGCAGGATGCAACACATTTATTAACCCGTGCCGCATGGCAAATTGAGCAGCATTGGGTACAGAAGCAGATCACCGCAGGCCAGGTGTTAGTGCAATTGCGCCAGCAAGATCAGCCTGAACTGGCACCTTTTACCCACTCACTTATATTTGAAGACGGAATTTTACAGGGCGCTAATTCGCTTGCCTGCCGTGATCTTGGCATACAACCGCAGGATTTTGGTCAACGCCACCAGGATTCGATTTTTGCGAATGGCGTAGAGAACGGAGCACTGACCCGGGCGCGCGATAACGCCTGGCAGGTACATATTGGCCGCGCACAAAAACAGCCCGGGGTAACGGTACCAGGCAAACGCCCGGCCAGGCCCACACCAGAACCCCAGACGTCATTTGCTCCTTCAGGCGTTAATCTGGAAAAAGCTCTGCGGGTAGTCAACGCCGGTATTGCTCTGTGTATTAATGGTGAGACCGGGTGCGGGAAAGAATACCTCGCTCAGCAGCTTTACCGGCAAAGTAAATGGGCTACCGGTAACTTTGTGGCAATTAACTGCGCGGCACTTCCTGAGCACCTGATTGAATCTGAATTATTTGGTTATATGCCTGGCGCATTTACGGGTGCCAGCTCCCGTGGCTATGCCGGTAAATTCCGGGAAGCCAATGGCGGCATGCTATTTTTAGATGAAATTGGCGATATGCCACTGGTTCTGCAAACCCGGCTGTTGCGTGTATTACAGGAAAAACGTGTTGTGCCGCTGGGGGGAAACAGTGCCTTTCCGGTCGATTTTTCTCTGGTATGTGCAACGCACCGTAATTTGGTGGAACAGGTTGAGCGGGGATTGTTTCGCGAAGATTTACTCTACCGGATCCAGGAGTTTACGGTTGAAATACCGCCACTACGCCAGTGGCAGGGTAAGAACCAGTTTATTGAGCAGTTATGGTGCGAGTTGGGGGCAACCGCGCGTGGAATACGGCTATGCCAGTCTGTGGTGCGTTACCTTGCCGATTGCCCGTGGCCCGGTAATGTGCGGCAATTGCTGAGCCAGTTAAAAGTATTACTGGCATTAAGCGATGACGGCCAAACTGTTACTCTTGATTGCCTCCCGGCAACCCCTGTTAGTAGTTTTGGCGCAACTTCGCCTGCGTCTTCTCAGGTTGCCCCCTCACCCTCTGCGCCAGGCATGCGTGAACTGGAAGCAATACGTGTTTGCCAGGGGAATATGAGTGACGCGGCAAAGCATCTGGGTATTTCGCGTAGTACGCTATACCGCAGGTTGGAAAAAAAACGGGCGTGATATTACTCTACTGCTTTTATTCAAAGCAAAGATAACTCATTGATGGAGTAATAATCTACCTCTCTGTGGGTATAAATATTTTTCTGAAAATAAATTTAGATTAAGAGTGATTATTTTCCACTGGTTAAAGCAATGATTGGTGAATTTTTTCATATCTATGAAATGCTTGCGAGATCACACTCACCACCTTGAATTAAAGGCGCTCTTAAGTATATTTTAAGGTAATGGATTTATTATTTATCCAGTTCAAAAAATAATATCCAATGTAATTAATAAAAGGATGAGTTATCGCCAAATTTAACTTTGCTTATTACCTGTGAGAATATAATCATGAGCCTGCTAAACTTGTTATTTTCCACCAGCACTACTGCGCGAGTGTCTTCTGATGCCGATTTGGTTACAGCAATACGTAACCATGTAGCAATCATCGAATTTACTCCGGAAGGAATTATAATTGGTGCACCGAGAAAAATAACGAGCTTTCTGGCCGCTCTCTGAGCCTGGTTCAGCAAAACCAGTCAGTGATGAGCGAGGCTGTCAGTTTATCGGCCTGCGCTTCTGAACTGATAACGGAGATAGATGCAAACGCACAGAGTGTGTTGCTGGCCATTGATGAAATGAACACGGCTTTAGCCTGAACCATGTTCATCGCTTCGCGGCCACGGATGGTAGCGGCTAAACAGGCCCGGGCACTACATTTGTAGTGCCCATTGCTATTCTGCGTTGCTTATAATTTTTATGTTAGAACTGTACTGGAACAAATATCAAAATGTCACACTGGCTTCCAGCACCACGTTACGCGTTTCCCCTTCCTGCACCCGCAGATTGCCTCCGCTGGACGTATAGTAATGTTTGTTGAACATATTATTCAGGTTCAGGCGTAACTGGGTTTCTTTACCCAGCAACTGGTTATTCCATGTGACAAAGCTGTCTGCAACCACGTAGTCCGGCAGTGTGAAGCTGTTCTCCGGATCACCGGCACGAGCGCCAACATAACGTGCGCCGCCACCAATGCGGAATTTACCCGGCACTGAAGGAATACGGATTCCGCCGTGGCTCAGGTATAAAGCGCCAGAATGGCGTGGCGCGTTTGCCAGGCGGTTGCCGTCGTTATCACTGTCTACACCGTCGTCAACAATTTTTGCCTGGTCGTAGCTGTAGTTGGCACTGATATCAACTCCAGGCACAACTTCACCATTCAGTTCCATCTCGACACCACTTGAACGGGCTTTGTCGATTTCATGTGTGTCGCCATTGATACTCAGCGACATGTCCCGCTCGTCAATGCGGTATAACGCCAGGGTGGCAAAGAGTTTTGGTGTGACCTGCCATTTACTGCCCACTTCCCAGGTGGTGCCCTGCTCAGGTTTACCTACGCGGCCATTGTCATCGGCATCTGTAGATGGCGTGAAGGATTTGCTGTAGCTACTGTACAAAGAGACAGACGGTGTCAGTTTGTAGATAAGCCCCATTTGTGGCAGAAACTTATTGCCCTCGTCATCCATGGTCAGTTCAGCCGGAACACCTTGCGATGCACGCTGTTCATAATGCTGATAGCGCCCGCCTACAACCCCTGTCCAGTTTGAAGTCAGTTCAATACTGTCTTTGAGGTAAACGGAACGGTTATGGATGCGGTTAAGGTTATTCGCTGCACTGGTTTTTTCGGTGGTGTCATTCGTTACCGGCCAGGCAATACCGTATTCAGGATCATTATAGTTAAAAGTGGTATTGGATTTGCCCTGATACTGGTGTGCGCGGTAAGTCTGAACCATCTCATAATCGGTACCGAACAGGATATTGTGCGTCATGCCGAACAGTGTCGGCGTGCCCATCATATCCCATGAGACATATTTGGTTTTGTGGTTATAACCACGGTTGGCATCTGCCCGGCGGGTAACAGCCCCCGTCGTGGTGTTGACTGCGGTGACACGCACTTCGTTATTATCATAACGGCGCTGGCTCAGGCCGACAGTAACCCGGGTGCTCCAGGTATCATTAAACTGGTAGTTGTACTGGGTGTTGAAAGTTTTAGTGCGTCCCCACGCATGGTTTGCGTAGTCATCCAGCCGGGTTTTGTAACCCACATTGATGGGTTTACCATTAATAAAGGCTGTCCCGCGGTCATAAGGGATGTCGTACTGGTAATCTTCATAACTGATAAGCACACTGGCTTTTTCCCCGTACCACTGCAGTGACGGCGCAATCAGTGTGTGTTTATCGGCACCAAAATTACGCCAGTAATCCTGGTTTTGTTTTTCGGCAATTAACCGAAATGCAAAGCCGTTACCTAATGGACCTGTGACATCCACTGTTCCTGCGCCACCGCCCTCGCTGCTGGTACGCCCACTGACTTTGGTGCGCCATTCGTACTGGGGTTTCTTACTGACAACATTGATTACGCCGCCTGGGTTCTGGATCCCGTACAGTAGCGAAGCCGACCCTTTCAGAACTTCTACGTGATCGGTCGTGGCATCCAGATTCAGGCCCTGGCTGCTGCGTATGCCATCGCGAAAAATAGACCCGTCAGAGTTGGAACCGAAACCGCGACGCATAATGCCATCTTCGGTGCCTGCAAGCGTATTGGCCTGCGCCACACCACTGACAAAACGCATAGCATCACTTAATGACGTTACCTGGTAATCGTTCAGTTGTTGCTGTGTTACCACACTAACAGATTGTGATTCGTCCAGCCGGTTGGTCGGCATTTTACTCGCGGTACTGACTTGCGGCGCAGTATAGCTGCTGTCGGTATCTGCATTGGGAGATGCATTTGCAGTAACGGTAATTTGGTCTTCTGCCTGAGAGGTGGTGCTGTCTGCGCTAAAGGCGGGGAAAGCGGAAGAACATGCCAAAGCCAACGCTGTTTTTAAGAAAATTTTCCCAACCGGAAAATGAGATAATGAAGAATTCGCCACTTGTAACCACTGCATTTTATTGTTAATGATTATCATTATGATAATCGAAATCATAACAGCCCGTCACTAAAATTATTCCTGCATGAATCATCAAATAAAGCTTACGGATGGTTCTCTATAAAAGGCCATCATCATTAAGCGATTCCTGATATCCTTCAGCCAGCGCAGTGAGAAAGAGTGTTATTCCAAATGGCAATAGATAACGAGATTACGTTTCGTAAACTTGCAGTTTTTAAAGTATTTATGGAAACCGGGAATATTGCCCGTACTGGTGAGGCTTTAGGGCTGAGCGGGGTCAGTGTTCACCGTGCCCTGCACTCCCTTGAGGAGGCAATTCGCTGCCCGCTGTTCAGCCACAAAGGGCGCAACTTAGTGGCTTTGCCCGCTGCCCGCAAATTGCTGGAATATACCGAAGAAGCAACCGGTATACTGGAAAAAGGAATTGAGGAAACACGCAAAATTGCTGGGATTGGCCAGGGGCGTTTACGTATTGGCACCCTCTATTCATTGACACTGGAGACAGTACCCCGGCTGATTATGGGTATGAAGTTACGCCGCCCGGAAGTGGAAATGGACCTCACGATGGGGTCCAACCAAATGCTGCTCAGTCAACTGGATAACGGTACGCTGGATGCCATTCTTATCTCCGTTAACGCCGGTGAACTGGACAAAACCCAGTTAGAAGTCCTGCCCTTATTTCATGATGATATTTACCTTGCCGCCCCTTCCAGCGCGCATTTGGCAGGAGTACAACCTGCCGATTTACGGGATTATCACGACCAAAAATTTGTTGCGCTGGCCGAAGGTTTTGCCACCTATGCCGGGTTCCAGGATGCATTCCATGTCGCCGGGTTTGAGCCGGATATTATTACCCGGGTGAATGATATCTTTTCGCTGCTTAGCCTGGTTCAGGCGGGCGTTGGCTTTACGCTGATACCCGGGCGGATGCGTAAAGTTTATGAGCATGATATTAACCTGTTGCGCCTGGCTGAGCCCTACCAGATGCGCCAGCTTATCGCTATTGTGTTTGCCCGTAACCGCGAACGGGATCCTAACTTACTGGCACTGGCCGCTGAGGGAAGAATGTATGCGCGCAGCCTGGGGGATATGGAGGCGCAATAATGGCTACCCGGTTGTATAAGCTGTGCCTGGTTACCACGCTTTTACAGGCTTCCCTGGCAGTAACTCCGTGGTCTGCTGCTGCACAAAACTTGTCGCCTCCTGCTCAGGCGTTACCGCAATGTACGAGTCATTCCTCAGCACAGATTTGCCTGCAAACGGTCGCGTTGGCACACCATGGCGGAAATTTCTCGTGGTATGTCGCCAGCACCAATGGCATGGGGGCTCCCCATGCTGCGCTGATTGTCGTTCATGGCTACCCACATGATGCCAGATACAGCCTGCAGGCGGGAATCGCGGCAATTAAAGCCGCCCGCATTACTACCCCAACACGGGTTATTGCACCAATATTTCAGGCGCAGAAAGGTGCACATTGCCAAAAGCCTGGTGAGGTAAGTGCGAAACCGGGTGATGCCCGCTGGTCTTGTGGCGGCTGGATGAGTGGTGAAGTATCTCTGGGGAATCCACCTGGTATCAGCTCATTTCACGCCATGGATACGTTAGTTCGCCAACTTCACCAGCAGTGGCCAGATTTGCACGACATCACTGTGGCAGGGTTTTCTGCAGGTGGGCAGTTTGTTCAGCACTATATAGGTGTTGCTGCACCGCCACCTGGCAGGCTGAACCTGCGCTACCTGGTGGCTTCACCCGGGAGCTGGCTTTATTTTGATGCACAGCGCCCTGTCGCCTTCCTCAACAACAAGCCAGTTGCTGACTCGCAATGTAGCCCTGCCGGCAGTTACCCGGCCAGGTGCCAGATCACGATGGCTTTACCTGACGCAACCGCCTGCCCGGATTACAACAGCGGGAAATATGGTGTTGCCAGGTGGCCTTTGGCGAAAACCCGCGCGGCACGTATTCGTTACCAACAGGCGGATATCAGCTACATGGTTGGCGCACAAGATAGTGGCACCGGGCCGGGAACAGCAAGCAAACGCCTGGATAAAACCTGTGCGGCTATGCTCCAGGGGAGTTACCGGTTACAACGCGCACAGAATTACCTGGCCTGGGAGCGGGCCCGCCTTCCCTCACTACACCCCGGAACCTTAAGTGTTATACCCGGTTGTGCGCACGATGTAGCCTGTGTGCTGCCAGGTTTTGCCGCAAAGCACCCGTTGTTTTAGATGGCCTGCCACATAATTTCTGCCCTGTACTGAGGACGTTGCCCGGGCAGATTGTTATTTTTCTGCATCTTCGGCTTATTCCCCTTTCACCCGTTGCGCCAGGCGCTGAATTGTCGCGAGCGGTGTTGTGGCAAACGCCACGCATTCACCCTGGCTCACCGCCTGGCGGGTTAGCCCTGTCAGTGTGCTGCCGGGTTGCATTTCAATAAACAACCGTGCATCACGCTCCATCGCTGCTACCATGGCATCCCGCCAGTTCACTGTGCGTGCCATGTTGAAAGCCAGGTCGTTTGCCAGAGCCGGGCCTTGCCAGACGGCACGGGCTGTACTGCCACTGAGCCAGGTGCAGCTTGGGCGTGACACTGTCACTGACTGCATGGCCTGAGCCAGTTTTTCTGCAGGTGCATCCAGCAACGGGCAGTGAGACGGAACACTGACATCCAGTTGTTTCGCGCGTGTTGCACCCAGTGCCAGAGCCTGCTGTGCAACCTGTGCCATTGCTGCTGTGCCGCCAGCAATGACAATCTGGGTTTCAGCATTGATATTTGCCACCCAGGTTGTCTGGTTATCCACCAGTTTTTCCACCTGCCCCAGGCTAAGGCCCATAATTGCGGTTAGCCCGTAACCATCTGGCCAGGCTTCTTCCATTAACGAACCACGTAACGCAACCAGCCGGACGGCATCTTCATATGCCAGTGCTCCGGCCACTACGGCTGCAGGGTACGCGCCTATTGATAATCCACACACCATGTCCGGGCGCACGCCAGCGTCAGCAAGGGAGCGCGCAGTTGCTACCGCAGAAATTAACAGGCAAAGCTGCACTGCTCTTGTGTGCTTCAGTGCTTGCGGGGTATCCAGGTTCTCAAATTCACTACCCAGAATTGCCCGGGTTTGAGTAAACAGTTCACGGGTTGCCGGGGTGCCCGGGCAATCAGCCAGCATGCCCGGGTATTGCGTTCCCTGCCCGGGGAAAGTAAACATAACTTTCATCAGAACCTCTCTCCTGTTACTGGTTGCCAGGGGTGCGATGTATTGTGTGGACCGGTGCTGGTCTTCAGAAGTACCCGGCCATCGCGCAGCCATTCATTCAGTGAGAAGCCGCCATAAGGGGTTTCTACCTGGGTGTCTGCGCGGCAGCCCAGTTGCGCGACCACCTGTTGCCAGGCAATGAGTTGTTCACGCGCTAACGCCACTGGTGCGCGAATTACAAGGTCAAGGTCGCTGTCGTTATGTAATACGGCCTGCCCGGTAGCCAGCGCAAACCCCGTGCTACCAGTAATTCCCCACACCCACGCCCAGTTGTGCTGGCACAATTGGGCGGCAGCCAGCAGCGGTGCCTGTTTTGCAAAAGGGGAATTGCCGATATGCGCCGGGGTTGCCAGAGCCTCGGGAGGCAGGTAACCGACCACCTGCTCTGGCATCACCCACCCGGCAGCGCGTTCTCCGCGCCCTTTCCCACGCACGCCGACGGGAATCGCCCCGTCGTTACGCCAGTCCCGCCGCACGACAACCGGTTGTGCCAGTGACCAGCGCTGGTGTAGCCAGTTATGTTGCTGGGTAAATACAGGTTCACTGTTGAGCCACAAAAGATCGTGCGGACGGTATTGCATAGTTAAAGTCCTGAAGTCAGGGAAATAAATAACGGTAATGACAGAATGCACAGCACGGAGCTAATCAACAAGACAGCTTCAGCGTCTGGCGACTGCACCCCAAAACGGTTACCGAACACCACACCAAAGAAACCGGCAGACAGTGCAATCATCAGCACCCCGGTGATAGCGACTTCACCATGCAGACCCAGTGCAAGGACAATGACAAAAGCAATTGCTGGTTGGATCAGAAGCTTAGTGATGCTGGAGATAATCACCATGCTGTTAATTTTTAGTTTACGGGCAGACAGAATCACCCCAGTCAGGAACAGTGCTGCAGCAGTTGCAGATAACCCCAACGGTTTAATTGATGACAGCAACAGTTCTGGCATATGAATGCCAATAGCTGACAGGATAACCCCCAGTAACGGGCCCCAGACAATAGGTTTCTTCACGGAGCGCCACATCAGAACCGGCAGCATCGCCATTGTTGAGCGGGTATTTTCCCCGGACTGGCGTGCTTTTTCGCGTTCCAGAATCAACAGGCACAGCGGTGTTAACAGCACAGAGCCGCAGGCAATTGATACAGCAACAGACAAAGACGTGGACGGCCCCTCACCTAATACACTGCCAAGGATTGGCAGACCAAGTGCCGCATAGTTTGGCAGGGCAACAGTCAGAGTCAGTACAGCTGCATCCTGTGGGCTTTTCTTAAACACACCAACTGCGAGGAAGTAGATAGCAGCGTAAGTTACCCACATTGCTAATACCAGGATAAGAATGAGTGGGGACTGTTTCACAATACCAACCCATGGAGTCTGCACAGTTGCACTAAACAGCGCAGCAGGTAACGCAAAGTCCATCACAAAGATATTCAGCAGAGAGACATTCTTGTTATCGACCATTTTTGTTTTACCTGCCATGAAACCCAGCAGCATGATGACAAAAATGGGTGCAAGGGCATGCACAATTACATACGTCATAAATTCACCTGTAGTTATAACAATAAAAAGTTTGCGATGTTTTACAGACGAGCCGGGTTAATGGGCGCCCAGGCGCCCATGCTCATCTGGCAGGTTTTTTTATGAGAATTTTTACCAGGCCGCTCGCAGGCGTTCACGAACCAGTTTTGAGTGGCGACGGTTTTCTGCACCCAGCCGGTTTTTCAGCGTGATGTCATTGCGGGCATCGCTGACTGCCTGTGCCACGGTCTTAGTCACCAGCGTTATGTCATCCGGTGTCGGGGCATCAGGGTTAGCAATGTCAAGCAATTCACTGAGCAGGCCCAGAGTGCTGTAGTTTTTGATGTCGTAGGCCATTGGCGGAATGGTGGAAGCCAGTTTTTCCAGCGATTCGACAGTACGTAACGTAATACGTGCAGCAGAAGCTTTGCCCATGGCGTGGATCAGCACATTGTCATTGTTGAAAGCAATCAGGCGGTTTGCCTGGTAACCGTGCGCCAGAAACGCACCAGACATGGCTTTACCAACAATCAGCCCAACAACGGGGTGCCCCGCCAGGCGTGCTTTGGCATACGCACCTGCCGCACCAGCCAGAGCCTGATGAATACCAAAAGCTTCTTCACGGCGGCCATAAGCCTGGCTTGGCACGTCAATCACCGCGATAATTGGCCGTTTAACGCTGTTTTCAGCATCTTCTTCAATCGTGCGGTTCACAACTTTTGCCAGAGTCCAGCCTTCCAGCAGCCCGACTTCGCCCCGTGCAGCGCGGGGATAGTGGTTGTTGGCGTCCGGTACCACAGCAATGAAACGCACAAATTGCCCGTCGAGTGTGGCGTCAGCAACCTGTACTGACGGGCACAGCCCCGGCATACGTTGTGCACCTGATGCCAGTTTATCCAGCCATACAGCAGCGCGATTTTGTTGGCTCATTTATTTACCCTCCCCGGCAAAAAATGCAGTGATTTGCTCGGAACTGGCCTGTTTAGCGGTATCAAAAGCGGTTAAACGAGCCAGAAATTCGTCATAACGGTCTGAGCGGTGAGTTTCAGGCACACCTTTGGCCAGGCATTGGTTGACTGCGTCTTTCATTGCATTCACGTTGTCATCAACTAAGACGTCAACCAGCCCACTGCGTGAGCGAACTTCGCCACCAGTCATGCTCCAGATAAACGGGCGGTCACGGGAGTCGTATTCTTCGATACCCGCTTCCTGCTCGATAACCTGAGGGCCATTCAGACCCAGGCGTGCTTCCCGGGTGACCAGTAAGTAACTGCACAACCCGGCAGCAATAGACATCCCACCAAAGCAACCCACCGTACCGGCAATAATGCCCACAACGGGCTGGTAACGGCGCAGGTCAACAATTGCCGCGTGAATGTCTGCAATGGCAGCCAGGCCAAGGTTGGCTTCCTGCAGGCGTACCCCGCCGGTTTCCAGGCACAAAACAGCCTGAGTCGGGATACCATTACGGTTATCTTCCGCCGCCAGCTCCAGGGCTGCAGCCATTTTGGCACCAGAGACTTCCCCCATACTGCCGCCCTGGAATGCCCCTTCTACGGCAACCACAACGGAAGGTTTACCCTGAATGGTGCCTTTGGCGATAACCATGCCGTCATCACTTTGGGGAACAATTCCCTGCGGCCCAAGCCAGGGGGAAATCAGCCCGTCAAATGGCCCGAGCAATTCACGGTAGCTACCATCATCCAGGATTGCTTTCGCCCGGTCTCTGGCTCTCAGTTCAATAAAGCTCTGAAATTCACGCATGGCTCACCTCTTCAAATACTTGTTCGATGCGAATACGGGCCACACCTGGCGTTGCGCCAAAATCGTGGATCTGCATTTGCCCTGCGGGTAATTGCCCCAGTGAACGAATACGTTCAAACAGCGCCTGCCAGCGTGCCTGAGAATTATCCACGGAGGTGGTGATTGCGATTTCCAGTGTTTGTCCTGCAGTGGACTCAAATAACACTTCCATATCGCCTGACCCCACAACACCCGCCAGTGCTTTACCACTGACAATGCGGGAGGCCGGAAAAGACAATGAAATCTGTTCCATAACAACCTCTTAAAAATAACGTTTACGATGCCGGCAATGCGACACGGTCAATAAATAACGTGGCCGCCAGTAAGTCTGCGGCGCCACCTGGTGAGGCATTGAGCCCGAGCATGGTTTGGTCGAGCTCAGCAAGCTGCTGCCTGCCTGCGTGGCTGGCGCACCCCCCGGCTTTCAGAACCGCACCTGCGCCTTGTTGCATCGCTTCAAGACCAACCATTCCGGCGCGCGATAATACGCAGGTGTCACTGAGCGTGGTCATGATGGACATCAGCGCATCCAGCATGGCGTGCTGCTCGCTGGCCCCTTGTGCGCGGCTGTGCAATAAAGCAGGCAGGCCACGTTTCATCACATGAGGGAAGCCCTGAGCAGCCTCTTCCCGTGCGCCAGGCACACGGTAGCGGTGGCTGGCCCGCAGGCCTTTACTGAATACCGTTGGTGCGGCAGGGTCTGGTAGCTGAGCAAGGCGTGCTGCCTGCTCGCTGATGGCACTGGCTGTTGCATGTCCAGACAACATTGCGCAACTGCTTACCATCAGACCGAGTGCCCAAATTGCGCCCCGGTGTGTATTCACACCGTTGGTTGCCGCCATCATGCTCTGCTCACCTTCTCGCCCGAGGCGGCCTATTAATTGACGTAATGCGACATCTGCCGGCCTGCGCCAGCACTGTTGTGCCAGCGCGAAAAATGTCGGGGTCAGGCTGTGTGCTGAACGCTCCATCAGACTGAGTGATAAATCGCTGTGCGCGCCATTTCCCCGGCTGTCCACAAGACCAGGCTTCGGGCTAAGGCGGGCTTCGTCAATCAGGCAGCGGGTTGCTGTCTGTGCCAGACGTTGCGCAACAGCATCAGCACTGCTCTGTGGCTGTAGTTTCATTACCAGCTCCGGAATTTTGCCGGTGGGTTATACAAACCGCCTGACCATTCAACCAGGTCGGCAACGCTGCCTGCAGCCAGTAACGAACGGGTAGCGTCGGTGCGGCGAATGCCCATATCTTCCGGGAAGCGCACTTTACCGCTACGGCGTAACGCTTCGACCCGGCTGGCATCAACACCCAGACCGATATCGGTTATCCCGGCGACTGCGGCAACCATGGCCCGGCGCTCTTCAAGGCTTTCTGCCTGGTAGAGGTAGGCAATACCTTCTTCGGTCAGAACGTGCGTGACGTCATCGCCGTAAATCATGACCGGAGCCAGCGGCATACCGGAGGTTTTGGCAACGTCAACGGCATCCAGTTTTTCAACAAACGTGGGTTTAACGCCTGCCTGGAAGGTTTCAACCATCTGCACTACCAGTTTACGGCCACGTTGCATTGGGTCTGGTTCGTTGATCATGGCAAGCCAGGCTGGCGTGGCGTGGCGGCGGCCGTGTGGGTCATGGCCCATATTCGGAGCGCCACCGAAACCCGCCAGGCGGCCACGCGTTACCGTGGATGAGTTAGCCAGACCGTCAACCTGCAGAGTGGAACCAATAAACATATCAACAGCGTACTGCCCGGCTAACTGGCAGAATGCGCGGTTGGAACGCATAGAACCATCTGCGCCAGTAAAGAACACATCCGGGCGTGCTGCGATATAGTCTTCCATACCCAGCTCACCACCGAAGCAGTGCACGCTTTCCACCCAGCCACTTTCAATAGCAGGAATTAATGTGGGATGCGGGTTGAGCGTCCAGTGTTTACAGATTTTGCCTTTCAGCCCCAGTTGTTCGCCGTAGGTTGGTAACAACAGTTCAATCGCCGCGGTATTAAAACCAATACCATGATTGAGTGACTGTACCTGGTGCTCAGCATAGATCCCTTTGATAGCCATCATGGCCATCAGAATATGTTCCTGCTTGATAAGGCGCGGGTCGCGGGTGAACAGCGGTTCAATAAAGAAGGGTTTATCCGCAACAACGATATAATCAATCCAGGAGCCTGGGATATCGACACGCGGTAAATCGCACTCGTCATCAACCAGTTCATTCACCTGGGCAATAACAATGCCGTCATGGAATGCGGCTGCTTCGACCAGGGCGGGAGTATCTTCGGTACTTGGCCCGGTATACAGGTTGCCTTTCCGGTCTGCTTTATAGCCAGCGATAAGCGCGACATTAGGCGCCAGGTCAACATATAAACGCGAGTAAAGTTCGATATAAGTATGAATGGCACCAATTTCCAGCAACCCATCTTCCAGCAACTGGGAGATACGTAAGCTTTGCGTACCGGAAAATGAGAAGTCGAGCTTACGGGCAATGCCTTTTTCAAACAGATCCAAATGCTCGCTGCGGCCCACACTTGGCATGATCATATGTAAATCATGAACTTTCTGTGGGTTTACCTCAGCCAGCATCCGGGAAAGGAAGTCCGCCTGTTTTTGGTTATTACCTTCAAGAACGACCCGGTCACCCGGTGCCACTAATTTTTCCAGCATTGAGACAAGTTCCCCGGTGGGGATTACTTTGCCCTGCACGCCTGTTGCGGCCATACGCTGTTGCTTATTGATACGGCGCTGGTTCCAGACGCGGGTTGGCGTTTGCCCAGACAACATTATAACCTCCTGATTAAGCTAATCATTTTGATTTGCCTGCTGTGAGGTTAAGTCTGCGCCGTTAAACCGTTAGCATCAATAAAGTAACGGGAGAAATCATTACTCTGAGAGTAATGATTAATTATCTGTTTTTTGATCAGAACGTGGTTTTTTCTGATTTTTAACCAAAGGGAAGCAAAATAAGTGGGGGAAACGCCAGTTGCCACATTAATGACTGCGGCAGCTGGTGTGGGTATTTTAGTTAAGTGTGGTGCGGCGTTTTTGCGTTTCGATTTCCATCAGGAAATGGTAGAGCGGTGCCAGGCGTTCGAACCCTGCCTGTAATAAACCCGGTAACTGGTCATCGAACAGGGTTTCTGGTTCTTTGCCATCGTAAATCAGGGCGAATGACTTGCGGTTATACCAGTTTGCCAGTTCTTGTGGCTCTTTCAGTAACGGGCGCTTATAAGACTCCCCTTCCAGGCTGAAGTCAGCAAGTAAAGGCTGAGTGATGGACAGAAAATGTTCACGGTTATCCAGCATGTTTTCCCTGAACAGATTCATGGTTTCGCGCGATGCACTGTAATACCCCAGCCCATAGCGCCACCAGTCGGGGCCAAATTCAAAGAAATACGTGGGGGCATCCGTCCAGTTTTTACTGCTGCGCTTAAATGTCAGCCACAGGTTGCTGCGATACAGGGATTTATCACGGGAAAAACGGGTGTCGCGGTGAATACGTGACAGTGTTTTACCAATTGCCGGGCGGGTTTCGAACTGATCGTCAATTTGCAGCATTGGTAGCGCAAGTTCACTGACCAGCGAGCGGAAAGGCTTCACCAGCAGGTTGTCATAAATTGAACGGTTTTCGTTGAACCACTCTTTGCTGTTGTTCTGCCGGACATCGCGCAAAAACAACAGCCCTTGCGGGTCAAACCCGGTGAACAGGGGTTGTTGGGTTACCATGTGTTCTCCTTGCTTATTTGGCAACAGTGTACGCCCAATAGTGTGCCTGCTCATCTGTTCGTTGCAGGTAAAATTTTTTCATTTTCCGTGCCCTGAACATTTTGTTATTGATGTCACCATCTCAGTTCTGAAGATGGAAGTTAAAGGTGTAAAAAGGGTCTCAAGTAAATCCTTTTTAAATTTATTTCCATACCCTATATGTTGCCAGAAAGCTCAGCCAACTCCTTGCCTCTGGCTTCTGACATTTTTGCAACGCACTCATTGAAAGTTGTTTGATATGCCGGGCTTTTGTTATCTATTTGAAATGAATATAACTGACAGTTGGAGTCTCTAAATTTAATCCAATCTCTCTGGGCGGCTTTAATTTTTTTTACGAACTCCTGCTTTAAAAATTCATCATTTACATACGCAGAATTAACTTTGGATAGCAATGCCGAATATTGCTTATTCAAATATTCATCAGCTAAATTCTTCTTACTTTCTGAGCATGAGGCAACTTGATCAGATGTTGTTATATTGTGACAAATATCTGCACTATGTGAAAATGATGAATACAGTAAAATAATAGCTAAGACGCGTCTCATTATCTACCCTCCAAATAAGCAACTCTATGTCTGCCAGGTTCATATTGTGAAATTGCAGGTGTGTTTTGTATGTAATCAATTAACTCTTGTTTACTATCATTTGAACCTGCAAGCATAGGCTTAGGCCCTTTGGTAAAACCTTGGTAAACGAAGTCGACCAACACTTCCTGGATAGTTGTATCCAGGCTTTCCCATTGTTTCGCACTGGAAACACCGTCAGTCCACTTTTTATAATTAGCAATAGTCCGCTCAACATACTTAGGATATATAATAGAAAAGAGCAACTCTTGCTGCTGCAAAGTTATCTCTCCTATATCTTTCTTATGTATGTTTACATAATCACGAGCAGCAACCCCTTTGAATCCTGCACACTTTGATATTTTAACAGCCTGGTCGTTAGGTATCCCTGACGCAATCATGTCATTATATATATCACGCTCAGAGCGTTCTCCCATATCATAACCACGGCCAAGGGTGACACCTGAAAGATCATTTCCAGGCCAGTGAATAACCCGGCTATAATATACAGATGATGAAATATCATTTCCTTCAGCGTTGTAAGTCAACTTACCTTCTAAAGTTTTAACTTGAGATTTAATAGCATCGAGAAACTTCACTGGGTGCATGTGCCAGACGGGTATCCCTTTGTCGAAAGGCGGTACCTGACTCATCCATTCCATTTTGTCGAACCACCTCCTGACATAGCCAAGTAGCAGTACATCCATATGTTTCAGGTAATCTGTCCAGCGCAGTTTGTAGTGGAGCACAAAATCAGGACACCGGGATAACCTGTTTCCACTTTTCTTCATGTAAGCAAGGCGGTAAACCATCGTTGTTCGTGTGAGGTCGATAAACGTTGTAATAACCATTAATCCACTGGTTTATATCGCGTACCGCATGGCTAAAATCACCATAACCACCATTCGGAAGCCATTCACTTTTAAGGCTGCGAAAGACTCTTTCCATCGGCGAATTATCCAGGCAATTCCCTCTGCGACTCATACTTTGCATTACCCCATAACGCCAGAGTAACTTTCTGTATTTATTGCTTTTATACTGAACACCTTGATCTGAATGAAACAGCAGGCGGCCATCACGCGGTCGTGTTTCCAGTGCATTATGCAAAGCCCTACACACCAACTCAGCATCAGCGGTTAATGAGAGGGCTGAACCGATAATCCGCCGTGAATATAAATCAACAACGAGCGCGAGATAACACCATTTGTCCTGCAGGCGAATAAAACTGATGTCGCCGCACCAGACGCGGTTTGGTGCGGCGGGGTTAAATTGCCGGTTCAGTAAATTTGGCAATGGCGGACTTTTGTCTTCGTTTACCCGGTAGTGATGTTTAACTGGCTGTCGACTTGTCAGCCCGCATTCCCGCATCAGTCGTCGTGCCAGCCACCGGCCTGCATCAACGCCACTCTGGCGCAACATCTGACTGATTGCCCGGCTACCGGCTGCGCCACGACTGAGAGCATGGAAAGCCCTCACCCGACTTCGTAATTCAATTCTTTGCACATTAACAGGACGCTTCACCTGCGCGTAATAAACGCTACGGTGAATACCGAATAAATGACAAAGAACCCGCACTGGCCACTTTGCTTTCAGCCGTGTGATTAGCGCGACAGCTTCCCGGGGATTTCGCTCATCAGCACGGCAGCCTGCTTTAGTATTTCTTTTTCCATCTCAAGGCGCTTTATCTGCGCTTTAAGCTGCTGAATTTCGCGTTGTTCAGGGGTAATAGCATTACCAGCGGGCTCAATACCCTGAAGTTCCTGCTTATACAACCGTATCCATTTACGCAAATGGTCAGGGTTGAGCTCAAGTGCCAGCGCGACTTCTCTGACATCACGCTGGTATTTAACCACCTGTTCGATAGCTTCAAGCTTGAACTCCGGGGAAAAGGTACGTTTAGTCCGACGAGTTTTGATCATGCATCACCTCATTTTCACTGTTTTAACATTAACAGGATTTCGAGGTGTCCTGAATTACCGATCCACTACAGGTATACAGATAACTATCCGGGTGAATATGAAGATATTTATCTCCCCCCGTGACACCGGCTGAATTGTTCAGAAAATCCGGCAGTTGGCTGTCAGTACTGAGCACCTCGATATGCACATACGGATCCGTCTCTGTCTCATGAAGTTCACCTGGTATAATGTCTTCCCCGAGGAATCCCAATGCATCGCCGGCAGCCACGGTCATTCTGGTGGTTGGTTTCACCACTGTGTCATAGATACCCTGCGTTACCGTCTGTTGCATCCATGCTGGCAGATGCGCCGTCTGCTTCCCATCAGGCGTCATAAACAATGGATCAAGCGACACCCAGAAAGCGGTCCCGGTCATTTCGTTGTGCTTGTTCAGAAGCCGGGCAAGCCCGAAAGTCAGGATATGTCCGTCCAGCCCGAAGATGTTCTCACGCAGGACCACCATGGTTTGTCCGGTCGCCAGCGTCTTTCCGGTCGGTACGGGTGCTGGTTCGCCGGTCTTCTCCTGTCCGCTGTAGTTACGTAAACGCAGTCCGTTCCCGCGTTCCGTCACCCGGTACCGCTGAAGCGCCGGGAAAGCTGAGGGGGGAGCCAGCCCAATATACAGCGAATAAAACTCCAGACTGTTCTCTGCCTTCGTCGCGTCAGGCGTACAGACAGATTTCACCAGCACGAACGAGCTGGAATACTGCAGCGTCTTCCCCATCCAGGTATCGCTCAGATACTGACTGTTCAGGCGGTAAGCCACTACCTCGCCCCCAGCCATAAACGATAGCGGCACCGCCGTATCAAGGTTCTCACTCGTCAGTACCGAGGCGGGAGCACTTTCACGGGTGATATGAATGCCTCCGTGCCACATGGCATTTGTACCCGCCAGCCACGTTCCGTGGGGTTCACGTCCCACCTGGGCCATCATTTCATCCAATGTGCTGTAGTCTTTACCATCAGCCTTTCGGGCCGGGAAACAGATCTTCACGGGCAATTCCTTCTGCTTAATAATGGTTAAATTACCGCTATCATACACTGGCGGACATCTGATCGCCGTTTCCGGAAAGGAACACCAAAGTAAAATTTTGTAAGACACACGACTCTAACTCTCTGAACCGGCTGCTTTTATTCGCAGAGTAGTCTGCCGCATAGTATTGAGTTCACGAACCACAGCACCCACACTCACCTTAGTAGGACTAATTGCTTTTGTTCATCATTCAGTGTAGATGGGCATCCAAAGCGTTTCCCTGATACATTTGCCCGTGCAATTCCAGAGTGTATGTGCTCAATGAGCAACTCCAGTGAATCGCCGTCCCAATTAGTGGGAAAGTTAGTTGAAAGTTTGTCGCTAAAACTAAACTGTATTGTTAGCCACAAGTGTGATTGTAATGTGTGGCATACAATGTGATGGCAAAGATGCCCACACGCCAGAGGAACAGATAATGCAGAAAATAGTAAAAGCCCGGTGCCATTGTGGTGCTGTTCAGTTTACTGTTGAATTGAGTGATGGTTTCAATACCGCCCGGCGGTGCAATTGTTCATTTTGCCGGATGCGTGGCGCTGTGGCAGTGTCTGCTGAGCTGTCTGGTATCACAGTGACTAAGGGCAAAGACAAACTGACCGAATACCGCTTTAACACTGGTGAGGCCGCACACTATTTTTGCTCTGTCTGCGGCATTTATACCTTTCACCAGCGCAGATCCAACCCACGGCAATACGGCGTTAATGTTGCTTGTATTGACGGTGTATCCCCCTTTGATTTCTCACCTGTTGCGGTGCTGGACGGAGTTAACCACCCGCGGGATGGCGCCAGTAGTGGCGTGGTTGGCTGGTTAACATTCACGCCGGAAAATAAGCCCTGACAAACAACCTGTTATTGCGCACTGCGTTTTAACGGTGTTTCACGCAAAAACCAGGACAGCGCAAAAGCAATAATCATAATACCAGCCGCCATCAAAAACGCGGCGTGAATGGCGCTGCCAAAGGCCTCAAGGTAGTGGTCATGAACCATTGCCGGGAGTTGTTGTGCTGCCAGCGGGTTCATTTTTTCTGGCAATACTGTGCCAGCGGGCAATGAATCAACCAGGCGCGATTGTAAAACGTGGCTGAATACTGCACCAAACACCGCGACCCCAATTGAACCGCCAATCGAACGGAACAAAATAACACTTGAAGTGGCAACCCCATATTCCCCATGTGCTGCATTGTTCTGTACTGCCAGAACCAGTACCTGCATAACCATCCCCAGGCCCATTCCCAGAATACTGGTAAACATATACAGCTTAGCAATTGAATCCGCAGGGGTTATTGTGGTCAGCATCACCATGCCACAGACAGCCAAAGACGTACCGGCAATGGGGAACAGGCGGTATCTTCCGGTGCGGCTGATAATTCTGCCACTGATAATGGAAGTCAGTAACAACCCGCCCATCAGCGGGAGTAACTGCATTCCTGCTTGTGTTGGGCTGGCGCTTTTAACCACCTGCAGATAAAGCGGCAGGAAAGTAATTGAGCCAAACAGTGACATACCAAAAATAAAGCTCATCAGGCTGCATAACAAAAATGTCCGGCCACGAAACAGGCGCAATGGAATAATCGGTTCCCAGGCCAGCCCCTCTTCATAAATAAAACCAATAATGCCAATGATACCGAATGCCAGAATGCACCAGAGTTGCGGGTCACTCCATGCACGAACGGCGCCCCCTTCTGTGGTAAACAGTGTGATGCAAACCAATGCCAGAGTAAGATAAATAGCGCCCAGCCAGTCAATCTGGTGGTGGTTACGCTGGCCTGAACCATTAAATACCGTCGTAATGATCAATAATGCCAGTAACCCAAGCGGTACATTAATATAGAAGATCCAGCGCCAGGACATATGTTCAACAATGAAACCGCCCATCATCGGGCCAATAACGGTGGCTAAACCAAATACCGCGCCAAACAGGCCCTGATAACGCCCCCGCTCTGCGGGAGGAATGACATCTGCCACTGCGGCCATGCTAATAACCATCAGCCCACCGCCTCCCAGCCCTTGCAAAGCGCGCATCAGTACCAGTTGTGCCATGTTCTGCACCACCCCACATAGCACCGAACCCAACAAAAACAATATAATCGCTACCTGTAACACCCGCTTGCGGCCAAAGACATCGCCAAATTTGCCGTAGAGTGGTACGGCAACGGTGGATGTCAGAATATATGCGGTGACTACCCAGGAGAGTTGGTTCAGCCCGCCAAGCTCACCCACAATGGTGGGCAACGCGGTGGAGACAATGGTCTGATCCAGTGCAGACAACAGCATAACCAGCATTAACGCACTGAATAGCAAACGTAATGATGACACCAGAGGCTGCGGTGAGAGAGAATGGTTGACTGTATCAGTCGTCATAGTGCACCTGTTTGTAATTAATTAAGCACCCAATTAATATTAGACTGATTCACATGCCGGTCAAGGGAGAGGGAAATGACTACCGCACAAAAAGCGACTTCACCACGCAAGCCTGGGCGCCCGCGTGGTGGAAAAGGTAATACGGCGAACCGTGAACAACTGCTGGATATTGCGCTGAGTTTGTTTGCCCGTCAGGGGGTTGCGCCTACGTCTTTAAACGGGATTGCCAGAGAAGCCGGTGTTACTCCGGCCATGATGCATTACTACTTCCACTCCCGTGAGCAGTTGCTGGATGCCATTGTCCAGGAGCGATTTATGCCTATTCGCGAACGCATGACTGCACATTTCACGGCACATGCAGACAACCCGGTTCAGGCATTCTCTTTTATGGTGCGTGAACTGGTAAACCAGGCGGAACAACACCAGTGGTTTGCGCCATTGTGGATGCAGGAAATCTCCGGTGAAATTCCGGTGTTGCGGGCGCATATGGCGGCCAGTGCGGGTGATGACAAATATCAGGCGCTGATGGCAAAAATAAAAGCCTGGCAAGATGCCGGAAAGCTGAATTCCGCCCTCTCCCCTGAGTTACTCATTACCTCGGTCTTGTCTCTGGTACTGGTGCCTGTTGTGCGCATGCAACATGATGAGCGTTTCAGGCACCTGGATGCGGATACAGTGGTAAAGCATTCACTGGCAATACTGAACTGCGGCATTGGGGGTTAACCTGGCTACGACCACACACTTGCTATTTGAGTCTGCAAACGCCCCTGCGAGTTGTTCGTTACCTGGTCGTGTAGTGTTGTAGCCTGGATAGTTATCCAGGCTAATTAACGCAGGTTAGTAATCCTGCGTGGTCTCCAGGCGGAAGAAGCGCACTTCTTCATGCAGCGAATCTGCCTGTTCCGACAATGACTGCGCGGCAACCGCAACCTGTTCAACCAGTGCTGAATTCTGCTGGGTAACCAGGTCCATTTGCTCAACTGCCCGGCCAATCTCACTAATACCGGTGTTTTGCTCATCACTGGCCATTGAAATATCACCAACAATGGCTGTCACCTGGTTCACTGAAGCTTTAATGTCTTCCATCGCTTTACTGGCCTGTGCAGCCTGTAATGAGCCCTGGTTAATTTTATCGACGGTGTCATCAATGAGTTTTTTGATGTCCTGAGCTGCGTCAGCGGTTTTCTTCGCCAGTACCCGCACTTCGTTAGCCACTACAGTAAATCCTTTCCCCTGGGTTCCTGCCCGCGCGGCTTCCACACCGGCGTTCAGTGCCAGCAAGTTAGTCTGGAACGCAATACTTTCGATGACCGCAATGATATTGACTATCTCTTTGGAACTGTTGGAAATATTCTGGATTTGCCCAATCATATTCTCAACAATATGTGAACTCTCCACCGAAGCATCTGAGGTACGCTGAGCCAACTGGCTGGCAGTTTTCGCGTTGTCGGTGTTTTCTTTCACGGTTTGAGTAATGCGCGTCATATTGGTGGAAGTTTCCAATAATGAAGCGGCCTGCTCTTCCGTGCGCTGCGCCAGGTTAGTGTTACCCTGCGCTATTTCAGTTGATGCCTGCGAAATACTGGTACTGCCAGCCATAATGTTGCTGATTGTCAGTTTGAGCTTTTCTTTCATGCTATCAAGTGACGCCAGCAGGCTGGTGCTGTCTTTTGCCTTTAGCGTAATAGGCACAGTGAGGTCGCCGTCGGCAATACGGCGCATAATACCCATGGCATAAGCCGGTTCACCACCTAACTGGCTGGACAGGTTACGGGTAAGTTTTATTGCGATGATGACCGATGCCAGTAATGCTAAGGCCCCCAGTGCTAACAACATTTTTACCGCGAAATTGTAGCTTTCAGCAGCCTTTTCTGATGACCGTTCACCTGCAGCAATTTCCTGGTCGACCAGTTGCGCCAGATCTTTCATCAATTGAGTACGGTATTTAGCAGAGTTCTGCCCACTGATCTGGCTGGCTCCGGCAAGATCTTCTTTGTCCAGTGCTGCCAGTACCAACTGGTTAGCATCGGCAAACGAAGCAAAGTTGTCCACCACGTTTTGTGCCAGCGCTGAGCGGCTGTTTTCAGTATCCAGAGCCACATACTGCCGCTCTGCAGCCAGGAAGTTCGCAATGGCCTGAGCCAGTTCTTCGCGGTGCCCGTTACGCTCCTTGAGTGTTTTAGAGGCGATCATTTGCACCTGTTGTAAACGTAATTCCGACAGGATGCCGCGCATTTGCAGAGTGTAGCGAATACCGGGAACGCGCTCGTTACGGAAATCAACGATCCGCTGGTTATTACTGTTGAGTTGGTAAACAGAAACGGCGCCAACGACCGCCATAAGTACCAAAATAAGTGAAAAACTGAGGACTATTTTATAAAAAAAGGTAAGTTTTTTCATTTATTGCAGCCTGAATAAAATTAAGGGTCAGTGCTGCTATATAACGACTCAATTCAGTAAAACTTTATGGTTTTAATTAGTTCCGTTTTTATGTAACTTACTGATATCCATTATGTTAATGAATTTACGCTTTGGCTGAAACGTTTTTTGTTGATCTGAGTCACTAAAAAAACGCATCCAATCACGGCCAACGACATCCATCACCAACGGGCAACCCACTAAGTGGCTTAATCTCTTTAAGCACAAATGAGGTTTCCATCGCTTTTATCCCCGGCAGGCGGCGAATAACTTTCATGGCAAAGTCTGAATAGTCATCCAGGTCTCGAGCTACAACCTGTAATAAAAAATCTGCACCACCACCGATGGCATAACATGCAATCACCTGAGGTAACTCGCATACTGCCTGCTCAAAACTGACTGCCTGTTGTTCACTGTGGCTGTCAATATTAACCCGGACAAAGGCCAGAATTCCCAGCCCGGTTTTTTTACGGTCCAGCACCGCCCGGTAACCGGCAATCACCCCTGCTTCTTCAAGCTGGCGTATTCGCCGCCAGCATGGGGTGGCAGACATACCACACTGCTCTGCCAGTTGCTGATTAGTGAGCCGGGCATCTTGCTGTAATAGCATCAGTAACTGAATATCTTTCTTGTGCAAGGAAACGGTCAGATTTTCCATAAACTCTAATTTTCCGGAAAAATAATTCCTTTTATAAGCAATAACACGCAAATTGAGAAACCTTTTTTCACTGTAACAGTGCCAGACTATTGGCAGAAAACACAGGGGAGGAAAACAGGATGGATGATTTTGCGCTTGCCGTGGTTGTTAACCCGGCATTACCTGCCGGGTTGCTGGCAAATACCGTTGGAACACTGGCAACGGGCCTGGGAGCCAGGTTCCCTGCTCTTTCGGCCGGGCAAGTCAGTGACCAGGCTGGTTTATGGTTTGATACCAGCAGTCGTTTGCCAATGCCAGTTTTACAGGCTGACTCCGCAACACTGCAACTTTTGTTGCAGCGCTGCCAAACGCGTGACAGCCGCAGCGCAATGGTGGTTTACCCCTCTTTTGCCCGGGAGATTCAACAGATAGATACTTACCTGGCAGAGGTTGCCCGGCGGGATTTGAGCGCAGAACCGCTGGATGGTATCGCATTATGCGGGCCACGTAAGTGGGTTCGCTCTTTGACCGGGGCGCTCAAATTATTGCGCTGAACGATCTCAGCAATAACAAATTCAGGCCCCGCCCAGGGGCCCTACTTCCAGAGGTTATACTTCCGGTACGGCACTTTCGGCCGCGATGTCACGCAGTGGCGCTTTACGCACTGGTGTATCACCAGCCACGTAATAATCCGCATCTGATGGCGGTAGTGCTTCGCGGCCACGGATCATGTCGGCAATTTTTTCACCAATCATAATCGTGGTGGCATTGAGGTTACCGGTGACAATTTGCGGCATCAGGGAGGCATCCACTACCCGTAATCCGCTTAAGCCATGTACCCGCCCTTCACCATCAACCACAGCAAGTTCATCGCTGCCCATTTTGCATGTGCCACAAGGGTGGAACGCTGTTTCTGCATGTTCACGCACAAATGCATCCAGCTCTTCGTCACTTTGGCACCGGGAACCTGGGCTGATTTCTTCACCACGGAATTTATCCAGTGCAGGTTGTTGCATGATTTCGCGCGTCAGGCGGATGGCTGCCCGGAACTCTTCCCAGTCCTGCTCGCAGGACATGTAATTGAACAGAATGCCTGGCGCTTCACGTGGGTCTGTGGAGCGCAGTTTTACGCGGCCACGGCTGGGTGAGCGCATCGAACCTACATGGCACTGGAAACCGTGCTTCTGGATAGCATTTGAACCGTTGTAATTGATGGCTACCGGCAGAAAGTGATACTGAATATTTGGCCATGCAAAACGGGCATCGGAACGAATAAACCCTCCGGCTTCAAACTGGTTACTGGCACCAACGCCGGTACCTTTGAACAACCACTCGGCGCCAATTGCAGGCTGGTTGTACCACTGTAACGCAGGCCATAACGAGACAGGCTCTTTGCACTCATACTGGAGGTACATTTCCAGGTGATCCTGCAGGTTAGCCCCGACACCGGGTAATTCGTGCACCAGCGGGATCCCCAGTTCCTGTAACCAGTCTGCACGCCCCACTCCTGAGCGTTGCAGAATTTGTGGCGAGGCAATGGCTCCTGCAGATAACAACACTTCGCGTGCTGCTTCAGCGCGTACTGGGATGTTGCTGTCAGCTTCAAGGTACTCAACGGCTACCGCCTGTTTACCGTCGAAAATAATGCGGTCGGTTAAAGCGTGGGTGACAATGGTCAGGTTTGCGCGCTGCTTTGCCTGGTCGAGGTAACCACGGGCTGTACTGGCGCGGCGGCCCTGCGGTGTGACTGTACGGTCCATTGGGCCAAAACCTTCCTGCTGGTAACCATTCAGGTCTTCAGTGCGTGGGTAGCCTGCCTGAACACCCGCTTCCACCATGGCGTTGAATAGCGGGTTATTGCCAGTTTTCGGTGTGGTCACGCTGACCGGCCCATCTCCACCATGCCATGGGTTTGCACCAGTGTCGCGGCTTTCAGCTTTGCGGTAGTAAGGCAGGCAGTGGCGGTAATCCCAGTGTTTCAAAGCCGGGTCCTGCGCCCAGTTATCCAGATCAAGGGCATTCCCCCTGATATAGCACATGCCATTAATCAGTGATGAACCGCCCAGCCCTTTTCCGCGGCCACACTCCATGCGCCGGTTATTCATATGCGGTTCTGGTTCGGTTTCATAGGCCCAGTTATACCGCCGTCCCTGCAAGGGGTACGCCAGTGCTGCAGGCATCTGGGTGCGGAAATCCATGCGGTAATCAGGCCCGCCTGCTTCCAGTAATAGCACCGTGGTTTGCGGGTCTTCCGTTAAACGCGCGGCCAGCACATTTCCTGCGGACCCGGCGCCGATAATGATGTAATCATATTTCATTCGTCGCTCCTCAGGGGTTAAAACAAAGAACTGAATTCGCCCAGTTCAACCTGGACTGATTTTAACTGGGTGTAATGCTCAAGGGTTGCCAGACCGTTTTCCCGGCCAATGCCCGACTGTTTGTAACCGCCGACTGGCATTTGCGCAGGCGATTCACCCCAGGTATTGATCCAGCAGATCCCGGCGTCCAGTTGGTGAATAATCCGGTGTGCGCGGCGAATATCATGGCTTACTACGCCAGCGGCCAGACCATACTGCGTGTCATTGGCTCGTGAAATGACTTCGTCTTCTTGTTCCCAGGTCAGGATGCTCATTACTGGCCCAAAAATCTCTTCGCGGACAATCGTCATATCATCGCGGCAATCGGTGAAGACTGTCGGCTCCACCCAGGCTCCGGCCGCAAACGCTTCGCCTTGAGGTACTCCACCACCACATAACACTCGCGCACCCTCTTCTTTGCCTTTGGCGATATAGTTCATTACCCGGTCGCGGTGTGGGAAACTCACCAGTGGGCCAAAGTTAGTTTCAGGGGCTAACGGGTCACCAGCACGGATACGGGCAACACGCTCACAGATAGCCGCTTCGAAGGCTGCTTTCATTTTTGCAGGAACAAAAACGCGGGTGCCATTGGTGCACACCTGGCCTGAACTGAAAAAGTTCGCCATCATCGCGATATCGGCAGCCATCTCTATTGGTGCGTCTTCACAGATGATAAGTGGTGATTTGCCACCCAACTCCATGGTGACGTCTTTGAGCGAGGACGATGCCGCGCTGGCCATCACGTTTTTCCCGGTCGGAACACCACCCGTAAAGGATATTTTGGCAATCCCCGGATGGGTGGTCAGGCACTGCCCGGTTTCAGGCCCGGTGCCGGGTAACACATTGAACACGCCATCAGGTAAACCCGCTTCGGTGTAGATTTCCGCCAATTTCAACGCCGTCAATGGGGTGACTTCGCTGGGTTTAAAGATCATGGCGTTACCTGCTGCCAGAGCGGGCGCAGATTTCCATAACGCAATCTGAATGGGGTAGTTCCACGCACCAATTCCGGCAACCACACCCAGCGGTTCACGGCGGGTGTAAACGAACGCACTGTCCCGCAGCGGGATTTGCTGCCCTTCCAGTGCCGTTGCCAGGCCTGCGTAGTACTCCAGGACGTCTGCACCGGTGACAATATCCACGGTACTGGTTTCACTGAACGCTTTCCCGGTGTCTAACGTTTCCAGGTGAGCCAGTTCGGTATTACGTTCGCGTAATATCGCCACCGCTTTTTGCAGGATACGGCCACGCTCCGTTGCTGTCATTGCTGCCCAGATCTTCTGGCCGCGGGCGGCGGATGCAACTGCTTTGTCCACATCTGCCTGCCCGGCAGCATGAACCTGGGCCAGTATATTACCGTTGGCCGGGTTGATGGTCTCAAAGGTGGTGCCTGCCACACTCGGGACATAACGCCCGCCGATGTAGAGTTGTTGTTCACCCAATAGGGACATGTGTTTCTCCTGTGTTAATCGGTGCCTGACAATGCGTTGTCGATATAAACCATGGCAATTGCCATAGCCTGCACCCGGTTAAAAGGTTTGCCACTTAGCGAGGCGCGTAACCATAGCCCATCAATCAGCGCACTCAGCCCGTAACCTGCCCCCCTTGCCTGCGGTTGTGGCATGACTTTGCGAAACTCCGCAACCAGGGTGGATAACAACCGGCGGCTACTGATGGTCTGCAGCCGGTGCAGCATTGGGTGGTGCATACTTGCAGCCCAAAATGCCAGCCAGGCTTTCATTACAGCCGATGTGGTCTGGCCTTCATCAAAGTTACCTTCAACAATGGCACTCAGGCGGGCATGGACATCTGCCGGGTCCACCTGGCGTAACCGCCCTACCACTGCGTCACGGAGATGCGCCGTGATATCGCGCATAGTCGCTTCCAGCAGACCGTTTTTGTCACGAAAGTAATGGCTGATAATTCCTGTGGAGACACCTGCGCGTGAAGCAATTTGCGCGATGGTTGCATCATGCAAACCCACCTCGTTTATGGCGCTGAGCGTGGCATCAATCAGTTGTCTGCGCCGTATTGGCTGCATCCCCACTTTTGGCATTGTTACGGCCTCATTCATCAATATTTGTTATCTATTTAATCTTTTTTTAATTGAACGTTCAATAAAAAATGTGTATTAATTGTTACATGTAATGATTGCTATGGTTAAGGAAAAAAGCATTTTTTGATTTAGAAATTTACATAATGCATTGAAAATAAACAATTCATGATAAGAGCAGGTAAGGATCTGACCTGCATACAACTTAACAAATGGATATTTGTCACCTGCGCTGCTCTTAAGGGCGGTCACCATTACTTAAACAGAGGTAATTGATGACGACACCGAATGCATCTCCCGCCAGGGAAAAAAACAAACTCAACCCCGTGGTCTTCTGGTTTTCCGCCGGGCTGATTTTGTTGTTTTCATTCTGTACTATCCTGTTCCGGGATTTTTCCGCGACCATAATAGGGCGCACACTAAGCTGGGTTTCAGCAACGTTTGGCTGGTATTACCTACTGGCCGCCACGCTGTATATCGTCTTTGTAGTCTTTCTCGCCTGCTCCCGCTACGGCGATATCAAGCTCGGGCCTGAACACTCGCGGCCTGAATTCAGCCTGCTGAGCTGGGCGGCGATGTTGTTTGCCGCAGGGATAGGTATTGATTTGATGTTCTTCTCTGTTGCCGAGCCGGTTACCCAGTATATGTCTCCGCCGGAAGGCGCCGGGCAAACCGTTGAGGCCGCACGCCAGTCAATGGTCTGGACTTTGTTCCATTACGGCCTGACAGGTTGGGCAATGTACGCATTGATGGGCATTGCTCTGGCCTATTTTAGTTACCGCTACAAGTTACCTCTTGCGATACGGTCTGCGCTCTACCCGATTTTTGGCAAACGGATTAACGGCCCAATTGGCCACACTGTGGATATCGCAGCGGTAATTGGTACGATTTTTGGTATTGCCACCACTCTGGGGATTGGTGTTGTTCAGCTTAACTATGGGCTGAATGTGCTGTTTGATGTTCCCGATTCCATGGGCGCGAAAATTGGCTTAATTGCGTTTTCCGTGCTGGTTGCCACTATTTCCGTAACCTCAGGGGTTAATAAAGGCATTCGCCTGTTATCGGAACTCAATGTACTGATGGCTCTTGGCCTGATTCTGTTTATGCTGTTTGCCGGTAATACCGAATTCTTGCTGAATGCCCTGGTACTGAATGTTGGGGATTACATTAACCGCTTTATGGGAATGACCCTGAACAGCTTCGCGTTTAACCGGCCAACCGAATGGATGAACAACTGGACGCTGTTTTTCTGGGCCTGGTGGGTGGCATGGTCACCGTTTGTTGGGCTGTTCCTGGCCCGAATTTCCCGTGGCCGTACCATTCGCCAGTTTGTGCTGGGTACGCTTATCATTCCTTTCACTTTCACCCTGCTGTGGTTGTCGGTTTTCGGTAACAGCGCTCTGTATGCCATCATGCATGGTGATGCAGGTTTCGCGACCGAAGCCATGGCGCACCCTGAGCGCGGTTTTTATGGGTTACTGGCGCAGTACCCCGGGTTCACGTTCAGCGCGTCTATTGCCACTATCACCGGCCTGCTGTTCTATGTTACATCCGCGGATTCCGGCGCACTGGTGCTGAGTAACTTCACAGCCAAACTGAAAGATATTAACAGTGATGCACCTAACTGGCTGCGTATTTTCTGGTCGTTGGCGATTGGTGTTCTTACCATCGGCATGTTAATGACTAATGGGATACCTGCCTTGCAGAATACCACTGTGATCATGGGGTTACCCTTCAGCTTTGTCATGTTCTTTGTGATAGCCGGTTTGTATAAATCGCTCAAGATTGAAGATTACAGACGAGCCAGTGCCACAATGGATTTAGCTTCTGTTCCGGAAGCTCAAGGGCGGCTCAGTTGGAAAAAACGCATCTCGCGCCTGATGAACTACCCCGGGCAGGGATATACCGAGAAAATGATGGAAACCGTCTGCCAGCCAGCTATGGAAGAAGTTGCCAGCGAACTGGCGAACAGTGGCGCGGAAGTGGAATGGAAACATGTGCCGAATGTGGAAGATGCATCGGAACCTGGCTATTTATCACTGCGTGTTGGCCTGGGAGATGACTCCGATTTCATCTACCAAATTCACCCGCAGCGCTATGCCATTCCGGGCTTTACCTACCGGGCTCAGAGTGGAAAATCCACTTACTTCCGCCTGGAGACTTTCCTGCGTGAAGGTAGCCAGGGGAACGACCTGATGGGCTACAGTAAAGAACAGGTTATTACAGATATTCTGGATCAGTACGAGCGGCATCTGAACTTCATTCACCTGCACCGCGAAGCGCCGGGGAATACTATTGTCTTCCCTGCCGCCTGACCGGCATTAGTTAAAACCGCTGCACATTGTGTGGCGGTTTTTTGCATAAAAAAAGCGCCTTCAGGCGCTCGAGTCTGATGACCAGAATAAACTAGAGTTCATACCCTGGTTTTTTGGCAAGGTTATCCATTTCTGGTGCGATTTCACGGTCATATACCTGTGTTTTCCAGTGCTCAGGTGAAATATAGCCCAGAGCCACCGATACAGTGTGTTCTGCTGCCTGCAAATGTTTTTGCAATACCTGGCTAATGTCATCTGCCAGTGCTTTTTTTTGTTCCTGGGTTAACTCTCGGGGATAACACTTAATATCAACATGGGGCATATCGTTACTCTCCAGAAAATAGGCAAGTGAGCAAGATAACCTGTTTTTTCCAGGGTTTCACACAAAAATACCCGCTTTTACTCAGGATTGTGTAAGCAGTGATAACCGGCGGGAGCCCGCCGGTTATGAGCACAAAAATTCGCGTCAGTATTTCCCGGAAAAATTCGCACTGACGCGCTGAGCCAGGTAGTCTTTGGCACTAACTGGCGGGTATTTCCCCAAAGGCCCCTGAATGACCACCTCTTCATTGGCCTGGCAGAAAAAAGCCAGGCTATAGCGTGGCCCATTATATTCACCTGCCCTGGGGTTACGCACCCGGTGGAAATTAGAAGGCAACAGATCATCACTCCAGCGCATTAACATATCGCCAATGTTGCAGGTGATCACGTCGTCGTACGGTTCAATGGGTGTCCACGCCTGGCTCTGGTGCTCTTTGCCGGGGCAAACCTGTAAACCACCCTGCCCGGCGCGCTGGAATAACAGTGTCAGGCAGTCAAAATCGGTGTGAGCGCCAGCCCGCCAGGATTGCGTGTTAAGTGGTACCGGGTAATAGTGCAGCATGCGTAATGTGCTCTGGTAGCCCGGGCTCGCCGGGTCATGTGCCGTGGTGAAAAAATCCTCGCTGAATCCGAGTTTCAGAGCAAAGCAAGACAGTACCTGCATACCCAGCGCCCAGCACTGCTGCTCAAATGCCAGCGTCTCCTGTTGAAACCCGGGTAATACCTCTTCTTCCGGCCACAGGCCAGCCATGCGAGGCCGGGTTAATTGCCAGGACTCTTTCTGGTCTGGCGTACCGGTCGATGGGCGTATTTGAGCTTTGCTTTCCCAGCCTGCATTACGGTTCAGTGGGTAACGTGCTTTAGTTTCCTGAGGAAGGGCAAAAAATTGCTCAGCACGCTCAAATGCAGACTGAATGTTTTCAAGAGGAATGCCGTGGTTTTTGAGCTGAAAAAAGCCGATATCTGTGGCGGCAGCCCAAATCTCGTCGGCAATCTCTGTTTTACGCCCGGCATAGCCTTGCATGTCAATGACACGGACTTCACGCTGGGATTCCAGGCCTGGTGCGCCCATAGTGGCTTCTTTATTCAGTTCATCCAGTGAATAAGTAGCTGTGACAGGTTGATTCATGGTTCACCCTCTTTAAAAGACAGGGGTGGCCCGGTGCTTTGGGCCACAACTCAGTAAACACCACTGATTGTGGTGCACATTGAGCAATGACCCACCGGTAAAGACAGGTAACCGGCTGAACGCTTCTACTCAAAACTATTCCAGCAAAAGCCATGCCAGTAATCTTATTTTATTTATCATATTGAAAACTATTGTTTTTTATGTGGCCTGCACAGCTAATCACTGCATGGCACGCACAATGTCAGTGCACTGGTGCAACTTTTGTTTCACTACAGTGCACAATAATGTAACCTGGTATTTACATTTCACTATCTTTTGGTAAGGCTGGCTAGCGGGATATTGATTTTTTATATTTATATCAATGTATTAGTTATTTCAGATTGGAACTGGCACTGCCTTTGCAATGGTAGATTCAGAGTATAAGCGGTTAGTGCGGCCAGCCCGCATGGGACATTGCTCTGCAACGTTAGCGGTTCCTCATCAGGAGCCACGCGTATTGCAATGAGCATACCGCACCCCTGATGAGGCGTTACTTGTCCATTACTCTTTGGGGGTTTTATGTCGTTTAATTTCAGATGCCATCCCGTCGCCACTTCCCTGCTGTTTGCAGCAATGTTTACCCATTTCGCCCACGCCAATGACAAGCTGGTTCTGCAGACCACCTGGGTTGCCCAGGCTGAGCAAGGTGGCTATTACCAGGCGGTGGCTACCGGGATTTATAAAAAATATGGTCTGGATGTTGATGTGCGTGCCGGTGGGCCGCAACTGAATAATATGACTTTACTGCTCGCCAAACGTGCCGATGTCATTGTGAGCTATGATTTGCAGGTACTCAAAGGCATTGAACAGCATTTTCCCCTGAAAGCCATTGCTGCCCCCTTCCAGTTTGACCCGCAAGGTTTACTGACCCACGGTAATGTTAAAAATCTTGATGACTTAACAGGAAAAACCATTCTGGTTTCTGCCAGTGGGCAAGCCAGTTGGTGGCCGTGGCTGAAAACGAAGTACCACCTGAAAGACAGCCAGGTTCGCCCTTATACCTTTAATATGCAGCCTTTTCTGGCAGACAAAAATACGGCGCAACAAGCTTATGCCACTTCAGAAGTGCAACAGGCAAAACAAGCCCAGCCTGACAGTGAGTTCTGGCTGTTTGCTAAATACGGCTACCCGGCATATGGCGGCATTCTGGTTACCCGTAATGATTTGCTGGCAGAGAAACCCGATGTCCTCAAACGCTTTGTTGAGGCTTCTATGGAAGGCTGGAAAAGTTACCTGAAAAATCCGGCGCCAGGTAATGCATTAATTAAAAAAGAGAACCCACAAATGACGGATGCCGTGCTGGCGTTCGGCATCAGCCAAATGAAGAAACTGCAACTTATTGAAGGGGGCGATGCCACAACAGGCGGTGTGGGCGTGATGACCGACAAACGCTGGGAAGCTACCCGCAATTTCATGGTTGATGCCGGGCTGCTGAATTCAGCGACAGACTGGAAAGCCGCTTATACCACACAATTTTACCCCAAAACCGCCATGTAATGGGGGACGGAGGCGATATGAGCAGCGTCTTATCTTTTGATTCTGAGCCATCACCAATGGCAACGCCTGGCTCGCGCTTTCTGATGGCGCGTGGAGTGGAAAAACGTTACCCCAATGGCACTCTTGCCCTGGAGCGGTTAAATCTGGATATCGCTCAGGGTGAAATCGTTTCGTTACTTGGCCCTTCGGGGTGCGGCAAAAGTACCTTGTTAAAAATGTTTGCCGGGCTGGAAAGCCCTACCGCCGGTCAGGTGCGCTGGAATGGTAAGGCAGAACGGGACGAGCACAGCCGTATGGGCATGGTATTTCAGGAAGCGACGCTGATGCCGTGGGCAACTGTTGCCGAAAATGTGCGCCTGCCGCTGGATCTGCGCCGCGAAAACAAAAAGCAGGCTAACCTGCGCGTGTTACAGGCGCTGGAGACTGTAGGGTTAAGTGCCTTTGCCCATGCCCGGCCAAAAGAACTTTCTGGTGGGATGCAAATGCGGGTTTCCCTGGCCAGAGCCCTGGTGACCAACCCCTCGTTATTGTTAATGGATGAACCTTTTGGCGCGCTGGATGAATTCACCCGCCAACGGCTTGATAGCGAGATTCGCACATTGTGGGCGTCACGTAATCTCACCGTGGTGTTTGTTACGCACAGTATTTATGAAGCGGTTTACCTTTCTTCGCGCGTTATTGTGATGGGAACCCGGCCAGGCAGAGTGGTTGCCGATATCGCCATCGACGGCCCACAAGACAGGGATTCAGGGTTTCGGACTTCAGAACGTTTTATTCGCCAGTGCGCATTATTGTCGGCACAACTGGAACAGGCCAGTGGAGGTCAGCATGACTAAGCCGTTGTTCGATAACCCGGCCATGCGCCGTGCGGTGTGGCCGGTGTTACTGGGCCTGGTGGTAATCGGTGCCTGGGAGGTGTGTTTCCGCCAGTTTGCTGTGCCGGTGTGGCTGGCGCCAAAACCCAGCGATATTGCTGTTGTGCTTTACCAACAGTGGCCCGCTCTTCTGGGGAGTTTTTGGGTCACACTGAAAGTCACCTTGCTGGCTTTTATGCTGGCGGTGTGTATTGGTACCGCCGTCGCGTTTTTATTTGTCCAAAGCCGGGTGATTGAATCCTGCCTGATGCCCTGGGCTATTCTGTTTCAGGTTACCCCTGTAGTTGCTATTGCACCGCTGGTAATAATCTGGATCCACAACACCACGCTGGCACTGGTGGTGTGTGCAATGCTGGTCGCTGTCTTTCCGGTATTAACCAACACCACCCTGGGGTTACGCAGTGTCAGCCCGGGGCTGGTTAACCTGTTTCGTATCAACCAGGCGACCCGCTGGCAGGAACTGATGCGCCTGCGCCTGCCTGCGGCACTGCCGCATTTTTTCAGTGGGTTACGCGTGGCCTCAGGGCTGGCGTTAATTGGCGCCGTGGTCGCTGAGTTTGTTGCCGGTACGGGGGGAACAGGTGCAGGGCTTGCCTGGCAAATTCTGCAAGCCGGGTTCCAGCTCAACCTGCCCTTGATGTTCGCCGCCCTGTTTTTAATTACCTGCACTGGTCTGGGTTTATTCTGCCTGATGTCACTGCTCAGCCACTACTTCCTGCGTCACTGGCATGAAAGCGCACAATAAACCACAAGGAGTTGAGATGACCCGTTTACTGATTAAGCACTGCCACACCATTATGACCGGTCTGGCTGGTGACCTGGCCCGGCACCGTGGGCACGATATTCTGGTTGAAGACGGCACCATAACAGCGATTGGTGACCTGGATACTCCTGACAACACACCTGTTTTGGATGCTCAGGGCTGTATTGCCTACCCCGGTTGGGTTAACACCCATCATCATTTGTTCCAGTCGCTACTTAAAGGTGAAGTTGGCGGGCTTAACCAAAGCCTTGGCGCATGGCTTGCTGCCACGCCTTACCGTTACCGGGCTGCGTTCGATGAACAGACGTTTCGTATTGCCGCCCGTGTTGGCCTGGTTGAGTTACTGCGTTCCGGGTGCACTACGGTGGCCGATCACCACTACCTGTACTGGCCCGGCATGCCCTTTGACAGCGCCGATATTCTGTTTGAAGAAGCCAGTGCGTTAGGGATCCGTTTTGTGTTATGCCGGGGCGGAGCCACACAAACACGTGGTCTTGAGGAGAATTTACCTCAGGCGTTGCGCCCGGAAAAATTTGATAGCTGGATGGCAGATATGCAGCGGCTTACCAGCCGTTATCACCAGGCAAGCGAGACAGCCATGCGCCAGGTGGTCATGGCCCCAACCAGCTCGCTGCACTCCACTACCCCGGAACAATTGCGCGAATGTGCAGATCTTGCTCGCCGCTGTGGAATTCGCCTGCACAGCCACCTGTCTGAAACGGTGGATTACCTTGATGCCGCACGGGGTAAGTTCGCCATGACGCCGGTTGAGTTTTGTGCGGAATATGGCTGGACCGGCCCGGATGTCTGGTTCGCGCATCTGGTGAAGTTGTTGCCGGAAGAAATTGCCCTGTTGGGGGCAACCGGTACAGGTATTGCGCATTGCCCGCAAAGTAATGGGCGCCTTGGCAGTGGCATTGCCGATATTATTGGCCTTGAGCAGGCAGGTGTGAAAATTTCGCTGGGCGTGGACGGTGCCGGTTCAAACGAAGCGGCAGATATGATTAGTGAAACCCATGCAGCCTGGTTAATGCAGCGCGCACGCAAAGGAATGCTGGCAACCCCGCGCTATGATGGCGGCCAGTGGGAAGGTGGCGGTGACGCAGCAACGGTTGAAGACGTTATCCGCTGGGGAACATCAGGGGGAGCGGCTGTGCTGGGGCTCAATGGCACCGGTTCACTGGCCCCGGGTATGGCGGCAGATATCGCGCTGTATCAACTGGATGACCCACGTTACTTTGGGTTGCACGACCCGGCAATTGCGCCAGTTGCCAGTGGCGGGAGGCCATCTTTGCGGGCATTACTGTGCGCTGGCCGGGTGATTATGGAAAACGACACGCTTGCGGGTGTTGACCTGGCCCAACTTGGGCGTGACGCCGCCAGTGCAGTGCTACAGCTACAAATCCGGGCCGGGCTGCGCCGCTAATTCACAATTACACTGCTTATATCAACGGGCCGGCAATGCTCAGCAGCAATGAACATTGCCGGTTTACCTGACTTATCTGCGTGTGTTTTCTGACATAAAACTTTATTCAACTCACAAAAAATTAACATTGTCGAAAATTTTTTTACTTACCGGTTGTTTTTAAGTCTTTCTTAATCATGGCTGCGTACTGTTTGCTCATCGGCACTGATTGCGGAGAACAGACAGATGGATTCAGCCATGCCCTGGCAACTTACCTGGTCTTCGTCACGGACAGATGAAGCACAACTGCGCCAGTTTATCCAACTGGCCTATCATCGTGAATTTGGCGCACAGATCCCTTCGTTTCTCCCCTGGTTACTGGGAATTTATGATAAGCAGGGGCAGTTGTGCGCGGCATGTGGTGTACAGCCTGCGCAAGATTCTGTGTTATTCCTTGAACAATATCTGGATGAGCCAGTAGAAACACGGCTTTCCACGCTGTCTGCTCAGCCCATCTCCCGTAATGGCATCATTGAAATAGGTAATTTTGCAGCAAGTAATGGCGCGGCAGCCCGGGTGATGTTTGCTGGCGTTTGCCTGTTGCTGTCTGCCTGGGGCTTCAGCCATATTGCTTTCACTGGCACCCATAAGATTCGCAATATTTTTTCCCGTTTACGTATGCAACCCGTCGCTCTGGGTCAGGCCCTCGCCTCGCGCCTGACCCAGCCGGACACCAATTGGGGCAGTTATTACCAGAACAAGCCCATGGTAATGGCAGGTGAACTGGCCCATGGCATGGATGTATTACGCCACCAGTCAATGCTACTGACTCTGTTCCGTGAATTACCCCCCGCCCCATGGTTTGATGAAAAGGAGCGTAATCATGCTTAGTTCAGCTCTTGAATCCCTCGCTCTGAATTACCCGAGTCAACCTGCGGTAAATGGCCTTGCTGGCCCGGTTACCTGGCGTGAATTAAACGACCATGTTTGCCGGATGGCGACCATTCTGACTCAAAACAACATTCGCCGCCTGGCGGTGGAACTGGATAACGGCCTGCCGTGGGTTATTGCGGACCTGGCCTGCCTGAAAGCCGGTGTTGTGATGATTCCGGTTCCACTATTTTTTAGTGAGCAACAGAAAGACTGGTTGCTACTGAGCAGCAGCGCAGATGCCCGCCTGGCAACCAGTGGTAAAGAGAGCTGGCACACACTGGACTGCCCCAATGGCATTTTGCAGCAACGCCGGGTGGATGTCCCGGTACCACTGGCACACGACACAGTAAAAATCACCTTCACGTCTGGCACTACCGGGGAGCCCAAAGGTGTCTGCCTGCGTGAGAAAGGCATTAATTTCACCACGCAGGCCCTGGCAAAACGCCTTGCTCCTCTGGGCATAGAACGCCACCTGGTGGTATTGCCCTTCGCTACCTTACTGGAAAATTTATGTGGCCTGTACCTGCCACTCACCCTCGGTGTTGAAACCGTAGTGTTGCCCCTGGCTGAAGTTGGATTTCGCGGTTCCAGTGAGTTCGACCTGGAGCAATTCATTACCACGCTGACCAACTGGCAGCCACAAAGCCTGATTCTGGTTCCTGAATTACTCCGCCTGCTGTTATTAGCCGCGCAGCGCAGCCCTGAAGCTGTTCGCAGCCTGAAATTTGTGGCGGTGGGCGGTGGCAAAGTCCCCCCGGCGCTGCTACTCCAGGCGCGTAAGTTTGGGTTGCCGGTATACGAAGGGTATGGCTTGTCCGAATGTGGCTCCGTTGTGGCGCTGAATGTTCCAGGTGAAGACAAACCCGGCACAGTTGGGAAACCCCTTGAAGGGCTGGAACTCCAGGTTGATGCTAACGACGTGCTGCATGTCAGTGGGCCGGTTGCGATGGCAGGTTATCTGGGCCACTCCGATTCAGGTAATGCTATTGATACCGGCGATATCGCCCGTGTTGATGATCAGGGTTTTCTTGCCATTGAAGGCCGCCACAAGCATATCCAAATTACTGCCTTTGGCCGCAATTTTTCCCCGGAATGGGTGGAATCTGAAGCGATGCTTTGCCCGGCGGTGTTGCGGCTGGTGGTGTACGGTGAAGGTTTAACCCGTAATGTTGCACTGGTTCATTGCCTGCCCGGGCACGAAGAACAGGCACGGGCTCAACTGGATGCCCTTAACGAAAGGCTGCCGGATTACGTGCGTATCGGGCCGCTGATATTCACTGATGAAATAGCAAAACCCCCGTTTGTTACCCCTAACGGACGACTACGACGACGGGCTGTTTACCACCATTTTTTTTGCTAATAACCCACTTTCTCAGGCGGAGACTAACCATGGCATTTTATCAACAGCTCGTTGCCCAGACTGACAGCGCCAGGCGGCAGATGCTGAACAGCGTCATTATTGACCGCTGCAGCAAAGGACAGGTAACACGCAACGCATATTGTTACTTTCTTACCCAGGCTTACCACCATGTTCGCCATACCGTACCGTTGTTAATGGCAGCCGGTAGCCGCCTTGATAATGACCATGAACCGGTGCGTGCCGCGATTGTGGAATATATCCGGGAGGAATATGGGCACCATGAGTGGATCCTGAACGATCTGCGTACTTGTGGGGGGGATGCGCTGGCCGCCCAGCATAATGGCCCTGGTCGGGCAATCAGCCTGATGGTGCCGTGGCTGTATTACCAGATTGAGCACCATAACCCGATGGCGATTTTTGGCATGGTTCATGTGCTGGAAGGTACCAGTGTCAGTATTGCCACTGCAGTAGCAAAACAGCTTAAAAAAAATCTCGAGTTACCAGACAACGCATTCAGCTACCTGAATTCCCATGGCGAGCTGGATAAATCCCATGTGGAGTTTTTTATCCGTCTGATGGATGAGGTGACGCATCCACAGGATCAGGCGGCGATTATTCATGCTGCGCAAATGGTTTACCAGTTGTATGCAGAAATGTTGGCAGAAGTTGCCGGAGTTTACTGATGAAACTGACGGACAAACGCGTGTTACTGACCGGTGCAAGTGGAGGAATTGGCCAGGCGCTGGCTTTTGAACTCGCTTCACTGGGAGCCAGACTGATTCTGGTTGGGCGTAATGGCCCGGCAATGAATGAACTGGTTAAGCGCCTGCCTGCGCCGGAAAATCACCAGGTTATGACTGTTAAAAACTACAGCCATGATGAGATTAGCCAGTTGCGAGAACTACTGCAGTATGAACCCCGGCTGGATGTGCTCATCAACAACGCAGGTACTCAGTGCTTCCGCTGGCTGGAAAAACAGTCGTTTGGCGATATTCATGCTCAACTCTATGCCAACACAGAAGTGCCGATTTTGCTCACCCGGGTACTACTGGACAGGTTTAATGCCGAAGGCATGGTGGTTAACGTCGGGTCTATCATGGGCGATATCGGCTATCCTGGCTACAGCCTGTACTGCGCCAGTAAATTCGCGTTGCGCGGGTTCAGTGAGGCTTTGAGCCGGGAACTGGCAGACACCGGTATTCGTGTTGTGTATGTCGCTCCCCGCGCCACCGATACGCCACTGAACAGCGAAGCCATGGTTGAAATGAACCGGTTGCTCGGTAATAAGAGCGATTCACCGCAATGGGTAGCCAGCCAGATAATCGCCGCTATGCATAAACGGCGTTCGCGAACCCGCCTTGGCTTTCCTGAACGGTTCTTTGTGAAGATCAATGCCTTGATACCCGCGCTGGTTGACAACGCGCTAATACGCAAACTGGCAATCATTGAGCAATTTGCCCGGGCCAGCCTGACTCCAGGAGCAAAAAAATCATGAAACATCGTGTTTATATTACGGGTTCACTGCTACTGACCCTGCTACCCACTGTAGCGCTTGCGGCTTCGACGCTTGCCAGTGTTCAGCAGCAATGGTCTGTTTGCCAGTACGCGACGTTGTCGGCACAGAAAAAAAACTGCCTCAAAGCGCTAAGCCAGGAGGTGCATGCGCAGGTGTCCGGGCAGCAAAACAAAAATGCCGACTGGCTGATTTGGTCTGGTATTGTTGACAGCACTCTGGCTGGTGAAGAAGGCGGCCTGACCGGGCTGGGTCTGGTGAAACAGGCACGCCAGGCGCTGGAGGACTCACTTAAACTCGACCCTCAGGCGTTATCCGGCTCCGCATGGACAAGCCTTGGTGTTTTATATTACCAGGTGCCAGGCTGGCCAATCGGTTTTGGTGATAAGGACAAGGCCCGGGAATACCTTAACAAAGCTCTGGCACTTAATCCTGATGGCATCGATTCTAATTACTTTTATGGCGATTTTTTATTGAACACAGGTAATAAAGCTGAAGCCAGACGCTATCTGGAAAAAGCTCTCAAAGCACCAGCCCGGCCCGGCAGAGAGCTGGCAGATAATGGCCGGCGCAAAGAGATAGAGCACGACCTGACACAGCTCGAACCGTGAGTGGCAGATTGCCACTTCGTGCTTTTAACTTGCATGCTGTCTGGCAGACTTAAAGCTGCCACTGATATTCTGAGCAGGAATCTGACCGGTTAACGGACACCTTAACCGGTTTTTATGACGATGTCGCAGTTTGACTAAGGACTCTTGCAATGACTATCGACCAGATTGTTCGTAAGCGCTATACCAGCAAAGCTTATGATGGCAGCCGTAAGTTGACACAGGAACAACAGCAACAATTGCTGGATGTACTGCGTTTTGCCCCTTCTTCAGTTAACTCACAGCCCTGGCACTTTTATGCAATAACGTCAGACGAAGCAAAGCAACAGATAATTCCGGCGGTGAGTGAACCCAATGCCGCAAAAATCCAGAATGCTGCTTTGGTAGTGGTTTTTGCAACCCGCACAGCCATTGATGATGCCCACCTGAACGCAGTTCTTGAACAAGAACAGCAGGATGGCCGCTTCATCAATAATGATGCCCGCGAAGGTATGGATAAAGGCCGCCGTTATTTTGTTGGCCTGAACAGTACATCGGCAGAAAAACAACGCGAGTGGATGGCACGCCAGGCCTATATCGCGCTGGGTTTCTTGCTGCTGAGCGCAGCATCAATGGGGCTTGATGCCACACCAATCGAAGGTTTCACAGCAGCCAAAATGGATGATGTGCTGGGCCTCGCAGAAAAAGGCCAGACCAGTGTGGTTGTTGCTACAGTTGGTTATCGCAGTGATGCAGATTTTAATGCGAAATTACCGAAATCACGCCTCGGCGAAGACGAAGTAATTACCCTGCTCTAACCCGCTCCGGGCCTGGTTCTCAGGCCCGCTTTTCTTGCTATAAACCCCACTTATTTGGTGACAATGTCACGCATTAGACATGCAATCTTATTGAATAAATATAAGCCAAACTTATAAAATTCTTACTTCTATGTTTTGCTTCATTAATGAATTGAGGGTAGGATTCTTCGTCATTTTTACACCCTTTCAGTCTAATAAATCCTAATGAAGGGGCAATAACGGCGAACAATTCACCAGAAAGGCAAACGTTTGTCTCTGGTGAGTCAGAAGCCAGGCTTATCGTTAATTAAAGTATTACAGACAGGATTGAGCAGGCATGAAAGCAACATCAAAACAGGCAGCAGAGCAACACGCTGCAAAACGCCGCTGGCTGAATTCACATGAAGCTGGCTATCACAAAGCGATGGGCAACCGCCAGGTGCAGATGATTGCCATTGGCGGTGCGATTGGCACCGGGCTGTTTTTAGGTGCTGGTGCGCGCCTTCAGGCCGCGGGCCCCGCACTGGCACTGGTGTATTTAGTGTGCGGTATTTTTTCCTTCTTTATTCTGCGCGCACTGGGTGAGTTAGTGTTGCATCGCCCTTCCAGTGGTAGTTTTGTCTCCTATGCCCGTGAATTTCTCGGTGAGAAAGCGTCTTATGTCGCAGGCTGGATGTATTTTGTGAACTGGGCGATGACCGGCATTGTTGATATCACGGCTGTCGCCTTGTATATGCATTACTGGGGCGCGTTTGGCGATGTTCCTCAATGGCTTTTTGCTCTGGCGGCTCTGGGTATTGTCGGCACCATGAACATGATTGGCGTGAAGTGGTTCGCCGAGATGGAGTTTTGGTTTGCTCTGATTAAAGTGCTGGCGATTGTCCTGTTCCTGGTGGTTGGGGTGGTCTTCCTTGGCAGCGGTAAACCGCTTGATGGCGGCGCTACAGGCTTCCATCTGATCACAGACAATGGTGGGATGTTCCCCCACGGTTTATTACCTGCACTGGTGCTGGTTCAGGGTGTAGTGTTTGCCTTTGCCTCTATTGAACTGGTGGGAACCGCGGCGGGTGAATGTAAAGACCCGGAAACCATGGTGCCAAAAGCTATCAATAGCGTTATCTGGCGTATTGGTCTGTTCTATGTCGGTTCGGTGTTGCTGCTGGTGCTGCTGTTACCCTGGAATGCTTACCAGGCCGGGCAGAGTCCATTTGTGACCTTCTTTTCTAAACTGGGTGTGCCTTATGTAGGCAGTATCATGAATATCGTGGTGCTGACGGCAGCGCTTTCCAGCCTGAACTCTGGCCTGTATTCCACCGGGCGTATTCTGCGCTCTATGTCGATGGGCGGCTCTGCACCGCAGTTTATGTCACGGATGAGTAAGCACCACGTTCCTTTCGCGGGTATTTTGGTGACACTGTGTGTGTACGTTGTCGGCGTTTTCCTGAACTATTTAGTGCCTTCTCAAGTTTTTGAAATTGTACTGAACGTGGCATCGCTGGGGATTATTTCCAGTTGGGCATTTATTGTGGTTTGCCAGATGAAACTTCGCCAGGCCATTAAGCAAGGCAAAGCTAAAGACGTGAGCTTCAAACTGCCGGGTGCCCCTTTCACATCCTGGCTGACTCTGCTGTTTTTATTCAGTGTGCTGGTGCTTATGGCGTTTGATTACCCTAACGGCACCTGGACTATCGCGTCGATTCCGTTAATTGCAGTGTTACTGGTTGCGGGCTGGTACGGTGTTCGTCACCGTGTACACCAGATTCACAGTGAGCTGGATTTTGATGCTGAGCCAAAGGCTGATAAAACCGCTGAGTCTGCGCCACAAACGCTTGTACGTGACGCCGAGTAATACTCTGGTGTAATCGGTATGTCATTGCCAGGGAAGGCACTGACAAATAAAAGCGCGTTTCCCCTCACCCTGTAGTGTTTGCTGTGTAAAAACACCCTTCCCGGTTTTTCTCCTGCGATACCACTCTTCCTGGCAAGCTATGCCCTGAAAACCGCACTGGCACAGTGCTATAGCACGTAATGGCTAACTATTTCCTCTTTTCATGTATTTACAAAACATTTACTATGCATTCACAATTGTTATGTAATTACCCATTGAAGTAACAGGCTATTTATGAAAATTTATTCTGCCAGACAGCTCGCTTGCTCTGTCTTGCTGATCCCCGCGAGTGTTATCCCTCAGGCTGCAATAGCTGAACAAACCACCAATAACAGTGACGCTTCTTCAACCATGATTGTCACTGCCACACCGCTCACTCCTTCAGAACTGGATACCCCAGCGGCGGTTACAGTGGTTAATGGTGAGGATATTCGCCATGCCAAACCCCGGATAAACCTTTCTGAAAGCCTGGGTGAAGTCCCTGGTCTGCAAATCCTCAACCGGCAGAATTATGCACAGGATTTACAGCTGTCAATTCGTGGTTTTGGCGCACGCTCTACCTACGGTGTACGTGGCCTGCGAATTTATGAAGACGGTATCCCTTCAACTATGCCAGATGGTGAAGGCCAGACTTCAAATATTGATTTAAGCAGCGTGGGCAGCATTACTGTTTTGCGTGGCCCGTTTTCAGCACTCTATGGCAGTTCTTCTGGCGGCGTTATTGATATTCAGAGCCAAAAAGGGAAACAGCCCCCTGAGATTGAAGCCAGCAGCTACTACGGCAGTTATGGAACCTGGCGTTATGGCCTGAAAGCCTCAGGCGCAACGGGTGATGGTACCCACAGTGGCGATGTTGATTACACCATTTCAACTCAGCGCATGACCACCAAAGGCTACCGTGACCATAGCGGTGCGCGTAAAAACCTGGCCAATGCCCGGCTTGGCGTGCGCCTTAATGATGTCAGCAAACTGACGTTATTGTTTAACAGCGTGGATATTAAAGCCAATGACCCGGGCGGACTGAGCCGGTCGGAATGGCGCAGTGATCCTCGCCAGTCCCCGCGGGGCGACCAGTACAACACCCGCAAGACCGTCAAACAAACCCAGGCAGGGCTGCGTTATGACAGGCAACTGAGCCTGAATGACGACCTGAGTGTCATGATGTATGCCGGGCAACGGGATATGACGCAGTACCAGTCCATTCCTTATACACCGCAACTGAAGCCCACACACGCAGGCGGTGTTATTGATTTAACCCGCGAATACCAGGGCATTGACACCCGCTGGACACACCGTGGTGATGCCGGGCCAGTTCCCTTCAGTGTAACGACCGGGCTGGATTACGAGAACATGCAGGAACACCGGAAAGGATACGAAAATTTCCATATGGTGGATGGCTCTGCGGTTTATGGCGAGAAAGGTGCACTGCGGCGCGACGAACGTAACCTGATGTGGAACCTTGACCCGTATCTCCAGACGCACTGGCAATTGCTCGACAAGCTCAGTCTGGATGCGGGGCTGCGCTATAGTAATGTCTGGTTTGATTCCAACGATCACTATATTACTGCTGATAACGGTGATGGTAGCGGTGATACCAATTACCATAAATGGCTGCCGGTTGGCTCACTTAATTACGCCGTCACAGATGCATGGAATGTTTATTTGTCTGCTGGCCGTGGGTTTGAAACACCCACTATCACGGAACTTTCTTACCGTAATGATGATGCACCTGGGCTGAATTTAAACCTGAAGCCATCAACCAGTAATACCGTTGAACTGGGCAGTAAAACGCGTATTGGTTATGGGTTACTCAGTGCTGCCATTTTCCAGACTGACACCGATAATGAAATTGTGGTGGACAGTAGCTCTGGCGGCCGTACCACCTATAAAAATGCCGGTGAAACACGCCGTCGCGGTGTTGAACTGGGGCTTGATGAACAATTTGCGGATAACTGGAAACTGAAACTTGCCTGGACCTGGCTTGATGCCACCTACCAGTCAAATGTGTGCAGTGACAGTAACTGTAATGGTAACCGTATTCCGGGAATCGCCCGTAATAATGCCTGGGCTTCTTTGGGCTGGGAGCCGGAAGATGGCTGGTATGCCAGTGGCGATATTCATTACCTGAGCAGTATTATGGCAGACGATGAAAACACCGCCAAAGCGCCCTCCTGGACTACTGTCGGGCTAACAAGCGGCTACAAATTCCGTTACAGCAACATGCTGGTTGATGCATATACTCGCGTCGATAACCTGTTTGATAAAGAGTATGTGGGTTCAGTGATTGTCAACGAGAGTAACGGGCGCTATTACGAACCGGCTCCTGGCCGTAATTATGGTGTTGGTTTGTCCGTCACCTGGCAATTTCAGTAAATTTTAAACGTAGTGCAAACATGGGTGGTAAGTAACTCTTACCACCCATGTTTTTTATGTCGTAAAAACAGGCTGTATTATTTCACAACTGCGTTGTTATGTTTTGCGTGTTATTTCGCCGCAAGACTTTTATGACTGAGCCTCAGCATTAAAAAAATGGGTCATTGCCAGTTGGTTGCTGTGCTCTATTGCTAAAACCAGTTCATCCTGTGCCCTGGCAACATCTTTCTTTTTTATCGCTTCCAGCAGTGCATCGTAACTGTGGCGGTGCTGAGTAATATGTTCAGGCACCTGGCGCAGAAAATGAAAACAAGGGCCAACACGGATCCACAACTGCTCTATCATTCCCAGTAGTAGTGGCAATTGGGCTTGTTCATATAAAGCAAAACGAAACTCGCGCTGTGCCTGAAGAGCACTGTGGGCATCACCTTTATCGCGGGCTGTATTAAACATCTCACTAAGCTCAGCCAGTTGTGCCATATTTCCCAGCGGCTGGTGCTCAATCAGGCTCTGAATCGCCACCCCTTCTAACTCCTTACGAATCAGGGCGATTTCATCGAATTGTGACCGGGTGATTTTAGGCACAGTAAATGCCTGTGCCGGTGCAATACATAACGCACCTTCCGCGACCAGGCGTAATACAGCCTCGCGTACCGGGGTAATACTGACATGCATTTCTTCTGCAATATCACGCGTATTCAGACGCTCGCCGGGTGCCATTTGGGCAGCAATAAGCGCGTGTTTAAGACGTAACTCAACCTGCATGGTTAAACTCAGGTGTTGTGCATTGTGCAAATCCAGCATCATTCCCTCCCTGTTATGGACACATAAAAAACCCTCCCGGGCCAATAGAGCGCGGGATGGAACACGTATTGCGTGAGTGTCTAAATAAAATAAACAGCCAAAAAGCGTATTTTTAATCGTTATAAATATGAGTAACTTAATAAATCATACTATAACGGCATTGAGTGTGGATGACTTTAGGAACAATACGCAATTTCACTTTTTTTAAGTCAAATTATTACAATTTTCAGGAGGGTAGATTTAACCTGACAACAATATATATACAGGACTTGTCTGATTCGTTGCGAAATTCGCAATCATTTGGCGGCCCTAACTCAAGGCAGTCACCCTGCTCCATTTCATGGCGAACATTACCTTCAACAAAAACTAATGCACCTTGCTGTACCCAAATTAACTGACGTGCAAGTGCATATGCCGCAGCAGGCATTGGCACATGCTGGCGAGCAGGTAATTCAACCTGCACCAGGTCAACAGGCATGTCGCTGCGTGGTGAAAGATGGCGTCTGATGTAGCTAGTTTGGGGATCCTGCCACACGGGTTGTTGCCCATAGCGGAGTAAACGCCCGGATGTCATTTCCGCACGGGCAATTAGGGTGGACATACTTATGCCCAACGCCCCGGAGAGCCTTGCCAGCAGAGTTGCCGTCGGGCTGCTTTCGCCCCGCTCTATCTTATGAATCATAGCCCGAGAAACCCCGGCTTTTTCCGCCAGTTCACTGACAGACCAGCCATGAGATTCACGTTCTATTCGAATCCGTTGACAGATTCGTTGATTTAAACCGTCTATTATATTATTCATATAGTCCATTATAGTGACACTTTTGAAAAATATCACCAGGAGTGATGTATGCACATTCGTCAGGGGACAGAGGCAGACTGCGAGGCGATTGCCGAGATTTACAATCACGCAGTAAAACATACCGCAGCAATCTGGAACGACAAAACAGTAGATACAGAAAACCGGGTTAACTGGTTGCGTCAGCGCCAGGATAAGGGGTTCCCGGTGCGGGTCGCTGAGGAAAATGGTGCTGTTATCGGTTACGCATCATATGGGGACTGGCGGTCTTTTGATGGCTTTCGCCACAGTGTTGAACATTCTGTATATGTTCACCCCAGCCATAGCAGAAAAGGTATCGGGCGTGCGCTATTAGCGGATTTGGTTGATGTTGCCCGCGATAAAGGCGTGCATGTCATGGTTGCAGCGATTGAATCGCAGAACATGGCATCACTCCACCTCCATGAACAACTCGGTTTTGTGGTGACCGGGCAAATGCCGCAGGTGGGCACTAAATTTGGCCGTTGGCTGGATTTAACCTTTATGCAATTGCAACTGGATACCCGCACTGACCCGGACAGCCGCCCATGAGTAACCCGCTTACCCTGCTCTGCCTGGTGCTGGCAGGCGTTGGGTTAGTTATTCAGAACACTTTGATGGTGCGTATAACGCAGTCCTCCTCGAGTGTACTGATTGCCATGCTACTTAATTCACTGGTAGGTATTGTGCTGTTTTGCGCTTTTCTGCTTGCCCGCAATGGTACTGGTGGTTTTGTTGAACTGGCACGCAGCATCCACTGGTGGACTGTTATTCCGGGGTTACTGGGTTCATTTTTTGTTTTTGCCAGCATTCAGGGTTACCAGTTTCTGGGTGCTGCAACCACCATTGCAGTGCTGGTTGCCAGCCAGCTTATTGGTGGCCTGGTGATGGATATTATGCGCAGTGGTGGTGTTGGTTTTCGGGCATTAGTCAGCCCATTATGTGGTGCCATTTTGCTGATTATTGGTGCCTGGCTGGTTGCACGTCGCGAATTCTGAATTTAAGGCCTGCGTGAATTTCTCCACAGATTCTTCATTTTTTAGCCGTGGCATTCTGGCAAAGTGCCCTTCCTGCACATCGTGTTCAGGGTTGTATGAGAAGGTTGCTATGAAAAAGTGTGTAATGGTTTTATGTGCAGCACTGGCAATTGCCAGTCTGTCTGGTTGTGTACCCTGGTGGGGGCCTGGCCCCGGCGGGCATGGCGGGCATGGCGGAGGTGGCGGCCCGGGAATGATGATGGGTGGCGGCCCACGCGGTTAAACGTTTTACTCGGTGAACGGGTAATACAGAGTAAAAAACGTCTTCGCAAGGAGACGTTTTTTATTGTAGCTACGGCTGTTTATGCACCGGGATTTCACCACCCTCACGTAAATGTGCAACCCGTTCGTCTGGCGACTCCTGGTCTTCTTTATGGCGCTGGCCATGGTGGGCAATGGTGATACGCAGCCGTTGTTGCTGCTCATACCTGAATTCACGCGTCAATTCGGCGTTATTGCTCAACTCAACCAGTAATTCATTCATTGGAATGATTTGATTAGAACGAATCGCCTCGTCCACCTGGGCAATGATGGTTTCCTGATTTGACATGCTCACCTCCTGTTTTAAATATAAGAATGCCCGGCTCAGCCGGCAACTGCATTATCTGCCTGCCCCCGGGCATAGTGTGTGGCAAAACGTTGCAGTATTTGCGCACTCCATGGTGTCTGGCTGATTCCGGTTTCTAATTCAGCCTGTTGTTGCACTGGCATAGCGTGTTTATTGGCCCGGTAGCGGATAATTTCCCGCATTATCTGCCCTGAGAATTCCGGATGAAATTGCACAGACAAAGCCTCCGGTGAGTAACGAATTATCTGGTGTGAGTCATGGGCTGATGAGCCCAGTACTTCGGCCCCGGGAGGTGGTGCCAGCACACTTTGTTCATGGGTCAGAAAAGCGTCAAATGATTCTGGAAATGAGCCTAATAACGGGTCTGTTCCCGGACGGGGGGCACACCATACGGTTTTCTGCCCGATTTCCGGCCCTTCTGGGTGGTAACCCACTTCGCCACCTAATGCCCATGACATCAATTGATGGCCATAACAAATCCCCAACAACGGCACCCGATTGTCCATCAGCATCCGCACCCAGGCGCCCGTTGCGTCGCTCCAGGGTTCATGATCCGTCACCATTGACCATGAACCGCTAATCACCACCGCACTCAGCTCATGTGCCGCAGGCAATGTTTCACCCAAAAATGGCCGCACCACCCTTACCGGGCACGAGGGGCCAAGAGCCTGCGCAAACCAGGCAGCCTGGTCGCCAATGGATTCCTGTAAAACTGCCGGGGGATAGCCCATTTGCACAACCAACAGCGGGCGCGATGAGACCATGGTTTGCTCCTTTTTTGATACAACAGCTGCCTGTTAGCCTGATGCTTACCTGTTAGTATTTCTGTTTGTCATTTTTTTTGCGGCTCGTCAAGCAGTTAGCAGAAAAGTGAAAGCGCTTTTTCTGGTTTAGTCAAGAAAAAGCCACTGTATTAATAGCGCGATGATTTGCCCATTTTGCCCTCTCTTCTACCGTTTAGCTTCCCTAAGTGCAATTTATAGTAAAAACGTGAAGATAGCTTTTGAGACCAACACTGTGGCAAAAACACTATTACGAAGCGGTTTTCTTGATGATTTTCTGGCCCTTGGCGAGAACGGCCAGCCTGTGTTTGATTCCGCGCGGCAAATTCGAGAAACCTTGCGTTTGCGTCGCCTGCAGGTTGTTGCAGACAGCCTGGCTATCCCCCAACTTAATGATGATGGTGACCGGGTAGACTGGTATGCCAGCTTTTCGGGAAAAGTCACCACATGGAGCGGTGCCAGCGACAGCCAGCGCAAACAAGCATTAAAAACGCTGGAAAAGTACGTTGATAACATCACCACTCTGAGCCAGCGCTGTTTGCAGTCCGGGAATGCTTCGATTCAGTTATTTGGCGCATTGCTGGCAAAGGCTGTGCATTTCCCAGGAGCAAACCATTTATTTCTGGTTGATGATAAACCTGTAATTACTTTTTGGGGATTCCTGCAACTGAATCAGGATATGCAGGACGATGTTCTGCAGTGTTTGCGCCACCAGGAGCCTGTTGTACCGGTGGTGATACCTGAACCAGAGCCTGAAGAACCTGAACCGCTGGTCAGCCAACCCGCAATCAGCTCGCCTGACGAACCATTACTGTACAGCAAACCAAAACAGGCGGCTCCCAATGTGGAAACATTGAATGCTGTCTACGCGGAAGATTCGGATACACCTGAAGAAGCACCTGTGGCGCCAGCCGCGCCTGCCCCTGTAATAGCCAAAAAACGGCCAGTGTGGCTTTTGCCTGCCGCCGCAGCCGTGGCAGTCGCGATTGCCGCACCTGCAGTTTGGTGGGGTATGAGCCAGCACAGTGCCCCCGTTCAGGCCAGCGCTGTGCAACCTGTGCAACCCGTTGCTCCCAAAGTGGCTATAGCTCCGCTACCCATGACACTGCCTGTTGCCAGTGCAACCGTTGTGGCACCTCCGCCACCTCCTCCGCCACAGCAAGAGATTAAGCCAGTAGCACCGCCGAAAAATGCTCTGGAAATGCCGGTAACAGATGTGCGGATGGGCACCACCCGTTTCCTTAATGGTAACTGGCGAGTGGTGGTAAAACCACTGAATGGGCTGGATGTGCCCGAGGTGATGCATTACCAGATCCAAAAAAATAAAGGGACCGTGCGCTTTAACCCCGAGAAAAATGTGACCTGCCGGGCGGAGATCTTTTCTGGTTTGCTGAAAACTGGTCAGTTGATGATTAAACCCCGTGGTAGCGCGCGGTGCAGTAATGGCAGCCGTTATCCCATGCCGGAAATTGCCTGTGAACAGGGTGAAAACAACTTCGCTGTTTGTAGCGCAAACTACAGCGAGCACCCGGCAACGCCTGTAACGTTAATTAAAGTGAGTAAGTAACCCATGCTGGCACCCCTGAGTGATTACAAACAAAGCGTCACGCTGATTCAGAATAGCGGTGTGCAGTTTCTGGATTTTGGCGTAACGCCTTTTGATATGCCCAACCAGGGCTGTTTCGTCCGTAAAACAGCAAACGGGCCGTTACTGCGCCTTGATTACGATATTATTCCTGGGAAATACAGCTTGCCCACTCTCGATGCCAGTGCTCCTGAAGTGGTTAAACCGGAAGTGACCCAACCACTCAGCCAGTCACTGCAAATGATGGATGGCGTATGGTTGCCCCTTCCTTTCCTGCGCTTCAACCCGCCCCGCACTTTTGTGGGTGGCCCGGATAACTGGGCTCGTATTCAGATTCGCCAACTGGCAGCGCCAGACAGCAAAGGCAATACCCACCGTATTGTTGTCGCTTTTGATACTCAACTGGCAGAAGATGAACATCTTGGCGGCCTGGCGCCGCTGCAAAGTGATGTGCGTAATGGCACGCGCTTTACTCTGGCCTGGCAGAATCAGGATGTGGCGGAATTTCTGGACCAAACCTGGGTCGATGGCTGGTTGCGTGAAGTTTTCACCCAGTACGCTACTCGCGAACAAGGGCGTAGCGAAGAAGATATTGCACGTTCGATGAAGTTGTTTGAGTACCAGGCTCACTGGATGAATGTGCTCACCCTGCTTAGCTCGCTCAACATTCCTGAAGTGAAAATTGTTGGTGAAACCCTGCAAACGCCGGCGATCCCGGTCGATTTGGTACTGGATGTAGGTAATACCCATACCTGCGGCGTATTGATTGAAGACCATGGCCCAACAAACGACGGTTTACGCCAGACAATGGCCCTACAGATTCGTAATTTAAGCGAGCCGCAGTACCTGAATGCCCTGATGTTTACCAGCCGGATGGAGTTTAATGAAGCGCGGTTTGGTAAAACCCACTTCTCTGTCGAGAGTGGTCGTGATGAAGCGTTTATGTGGCCTGCTATTGTGCGCGTAGGCGATGAAGCGCGTAACCTGGCAATAGCACGCCGTGGTACCGAGGGCAACAGTGGCATCTCCAGCCCGCGCCGTTACCTGTGGGATGAAACACCAGGTAATGAAGAGTGGCGTTTTAGCCAGTTTAATACCCATACCCAGCGTGAGCCTCTGGCAACCGCCTGGCCGTTAATGAACCTGATGAATGATGAGGGGCAACCACTGTATCAGTTGCCGCCAGATGAACGCCTGCCGGTGTTTTCCCCCCATTACACGCGTAGCTCATTAATGATGCATATGCTGTGTGAGCTGCTGATGCAGGCGCTGGCACAGATTAATAGTGTTTCCAGCCGCCTGGCTCAGGGCTACCCCACTTCACCTCGCCAGTTAAGAACACTGATTTTGACGTTACCATCGGCAATGCCGAAACAAGAGAAAGCCATTTTCCGCCAGAGAATGGAAGATGCGATTGCGGTTATCTGGAAAGCGCTGGGCTGGCATCCGGCCGACGACGATTTTTCCCGCCCGGCAGAGCGCCAGCGCACTGTTGTTCCGGTGCCGGCAATTCACCTTGACTGGGATGAAGCCAGTTGTGGTCAGCTAGTCTGGTTATATAACGAAGCCGTGATGAAATTTGCCGGTAAAACGGATCAGTTTTTCTCCACATTGGCCCGTAAAGACCGCCTGGCAGACGATGAACAACCGGGCCGGGCAATTCGTGTGGCAACCATTGATATTGGTGGCGGCACAACCGATATGGCAATTACCCGCTATCAACTGGATGAAGGTACTGGCAGCAACGTAAAAATCGCCCCGACATTACTGTTCCGAGAAGGGTTTAAAATTGCCGGTGATGATATTCTGCTCGATGTAATTCAACTGGCTATTTTACCCGCGCTTGAGCAGGCTTTTCAGCAAGCCGGGGTGGTAGACGCATCTGGCCTTATGGGGCATTTGTTTGGTGAATCCGGGCGGATGGACACCCAGGGGATTTTGCGCCAGCAAGCTGCTTTGCAACTGTTTATGCCATTGGGGCACAAATTATTGAGCGCCTGGGAAGAACAGGACTCCAGTGACCCACAATCCGGGCTTTACAGTACTTTCGGCGATTTGCTGACAACTGCGCCGGGTGAAAATGTTCTCCAGTACATTAATAAAGCCGTACAAGGGGCATTACCTCCGCAGAGTGACGGGTTCAACCTGATGGCCGTACCTCTTGATGTACCTTTCGCCATGCTTCATGACGCCTTAATGACGGGCAAATTCCGCATAACCGCGCCATTGCATGCATTGTGTGAAGCGGTATCGCACTATTGCTGTGACGTATTATTAATCACCGGCAGGCCTGGTTGCCTGCCTGGGGTTCAGGCACTTATTCGTTACCTGCAACCCGTGCCTGTTAACCGCCTGGTGTGGCTGGAAAACTACCCGGTTCATGAATGGTACCCGTTCAGTGAACAAGGGCGAATTGGCAACCCTAAATCCACTGCGGCCATTGGCGCGATGCTGTGCAGCCTGGCGCTGGACCTGCGGCTACCGGGTTTTAACTTCAAGGCTGCGGATATCAAGGCCTACTCGACCATTCGCCACCTGGGTGTTCTGGACAGCAACAACATGTTGAGTGAAGAAAATGTTTGGTATCAGGATATTGACCTGGATAACCCGGGCGAGAAACTGGCTACTAAGGTAAGTTTCCCCTTGCGCGGAAACGTGACGCTGGGTTTCCGGCAACTGGATAACGCCCGCTGGCCTGCCACGCCGCTGTATACCTTATCGATTGACGATGCCGGGCTGTCCCGCGCCATTGCTGGTGATGGTGTACTGAATGTTCGCCTGCAGCTCCAGACTCACGGTGGTGATACCCCGTTGTCGTTTGAACTGGCAGACGCCTGGTTACAGGACGGGCGCAAAGTGCCGTTGTCGCAGTTAAGCCTGAAACTCAATACGCTGGCTTACCGGCAAAACAGCGCAAATTATTACTGGATTGATAGCGGGAGCGTCTACGCATGAGCCGTAAAATAACCACTGCGGATACGCTGGCCGCACTGATTAACTGGGTTGAGAAGTACCGTGCGCAGGCCAGTATACTGGATGAAGATGGTGACCGTTTGTGCCAGCATGTTCAGGCAAAACAATTCAGGCTGAACCAGCTCGAACAGTCTCTTGAATCCCCGCCAACACTGGGGCTTTACGGCCAGGGCCATGAAGCAAAATCATGGCTGTTACGTACTCTGACTGACAGCCCGGATGGGCGCGTACAGGTTAGTGCTCAGGGGCGGAGTATTGATTACTTAAGCCATATACAACCCGGGCATACTTCAGCAACCATGGCCGTGCGTTTCACTGCGCAACCGCAAACCACCGCCAAAGGCTACCCGGTTACTTTACGTTTGCTGAGTGAAATAGCGTTAGTTGCGCTGTTTATGAGCCACTATCACCATCAGCCAGGCGTGCAGGCATTGCCATCTGCCCGCCTGCAAAACCGGTTACAGCAGGCAGCCTTGCGCCGCCAACCGGGGATACAAACTAACGTGAATCCGCAAGAAGTTAGTTTACTGGCCCGCCACTGGGCACAACTTCCGGCACGTAAAACCTGGCAAATTGATGAAGCTGACTGGTTCCGGATAGCCCGGTTGTTGCCAGAGCTGGGTCTTGATGACCGCCAGAGCCTGTATAGTTTGTTTTGGGGAGATAACCCGGAGCTGACCACTCAATGGCGTACTCTGGCCGACGCACTGGCACGGCTTAATGGCGCACAAACTGTTTGTGCGCCACTGGATCTTCTGGTGGATGCCTTCTCACTGCCAACTGAGAATTTTCTTTGCCCGGCCGAATTCGCCATCGACCATGACCAGGGTGATGTGATTGTTTGCCCGGTGCAGCTTAACCGGGTTGAAGGCCAGGTCTGTATCGCACTCTCTTCCCTGGCGCTGCTGTGTTATGAAGTGGTGTTTACCCTGGCGGCTGCGCCAGCGCTGGATGGCGTTGATCTGTTGGATCTCCCGCCTTATGGCGCGCCAGAGTCATTACAAAAAACCCGAGCGCTGATACTACCGGATTTATATGCATGGCAGGCTAGCCCTGATTTACTGCTGATTAACCAGGCGGTTTCTTCCCGCCAGGACATTTATCCAGTTAGCCAGTTACTAAAACGCTGGCAACAGGCCACACAGGCCGTGGCTGAAAATGGCGATAATCTGCCCGGTATGGCCTGGGTTATTACACCATTTGACGGTCGCCAAAACGGGCAAACCCCACTTGATGACGGGTTGCAACGGTTGTGCGGGAAACCCGGTGTTGACTGGGGAACATTGCAGGCGCTGGATGAACATAACCTGTCGCGCCTTAAACGCTGGCTGCAGGATGCGCTGACTCAGGAACGCCATCAGTCACGCCTGGCAGCACTGACTGCCCGGTTGCGTGCAGAAATCTGCTTGCTATTTTCGCCTTATGCAGCAACTGAACAGGCAGACCCGGAACAGGCCAAATCACTGGCCAGCCAACTGGTGCGAACATTACAACGCCAGGCAGAGCATCATGGCGAAATTATCAGTGGGCTGTTACCGCCGACCAGGTTAACTGACAGTTTGAACAACGACCAGAAGCAGCCCGTTCTGAGTACATTACCTATCTTTGATCCTGGCCTTGATTTATTCAGTGATGAACCAGCCCCGGCAGCGGCTGACAATGCTTCGGCACTTCCTGCGGGACAGGTATTATTTCTTCAATGGGTGCGTCATGTTCGCCAGTGGGCAGGGAAACCAGAAACCGTAACCTGCACTGGCATGAGCGCCGACGAGTTGCAGTTGCTGGCTGATATTATTATCACCACCAGCTACCGCACCGGGCTCAGGGAGCAACTGGAGAAACTGTCTACAAATTTAGTGGCAGGTTACGCGGCGCTCGGGGATTTCATTACCTGGCTGGGCTACAGCGAAATGCCGGTTGAACAACGCCCGCAGAGCCGGGTAAACCGCGGTAAAGGTATTTTCGCGCCCCATATACAAAGTGGCGGCGCGGTTCGCCTGACCAGGCTGGGTGAACAACCTGCCCATGCAGCAACGCATTATGTGTATGACTGGTTGGTAGCCTTGTACCAGTGTGCGCTGGACAACCGGGATTATGTTCGCCCCGGCGACCTGAATAAAACACAACGTAAAGCACTGGTCACACTGGTATCGCGGCTCGTGTAGACGAACCCCGTTTCCCTGCACTTGCCGGGAAACGGGAAACTAAGTCTGCGAAATAGCGGTTATTTGACTGGTTTTGCCAGGTGAATGACCCAAATTTCACTGAGCGACTCGGGTGGGTTGAGTGCCGACAGCGCGACGGTACTGTTAACCGGTTGTCCATTGTAGGTAAGGCTGCCTTTTCCATCCGCCCGGTAGTCATCCAGTTTTTTTGCGCCGTCTACAGGGTTAGCCAGCGACGATTTAAGGCCAAAGTCATTGTCGTTGGTTACCGCCAGAGTACGGTCGTCAATCAGTGCCAAACCTTCAGCTTTTTCCTGCTGCCAGCCCAGTTTCGGTAAATCAACAATTTCAGTCTTCGTCGCCAGCTTGATGCCACGGCTGGTTAATTCTTCCGGTGTGTTAAATTCCGGTGATGTCTGGCTGTCAAATGGCGTTAAGTCTGTTGCATGGCGCAAGTCAACTTTGTAGATGCGGTTATGCATGACTTTGTCTTTATCTTTGCCCTGCTCAATCAGCAACACTTCATGGTTGTTCAGTGCCACCACATCGCCAATTTTCGCATCAGCTGCTTTCTTATAGTGTGTATCAATTGGGTAGCCATACATTGCCGTTTTACCCGTAACCGGGTCCAGCACAACCAGGCGAGTAAAGGCCGCTTTATTTTTACTTTTGCCGTCTATATTGAGTGTGCTTTGCACCGCGCCAAGGATTTTTCCGTCCGGCAGGCGGGTTACGCCTTCAAAACCACGGTTAGGCTGGCGCCACTTGATGATGGCCGGTAACCCCCGGGCCATACTTTGCTCGCCTGCAGCAGGTTCCGGGCCATATTTTGCCAGGATTTTCCCTTCGCCATCGACATGAATCAGGAACGGGCCATATTCATCGCAGAGCCAGAATCCACCTTTACCATCTGGCGTAATGCCTTCAGTATCCAGACCGCCTGAGTCTGAGTTCAGTGTTTTCAGTTGGCTGTTCAGGGCAACTTCATTGGTAGAACCCACCATTCCTTGTGGCAGCGGCAGGCCGGAGATATTCCCTTTGTCATCGTGGATGGGGCGTTCTTCAGTTGCCAGCGCGTTATTCCCGGACAGGCGAATTGTCATAATAAATGGCGTGAAATCTGGTGAAGCAAAGATTTTCGATGCCATCTCCCCCACATCGGGTGAATCAGCATTGGGGCCCCGGTCCGTTACCGTTGCAAACGTCAGTTCGCCCTGCTGCTTACCGGTAAATGTCAGGCCGGAACCTACACCTGGGGGTAATCCATTGGGAAAGGTATGCTGCAGTGCCTCGCTGACAGCAACACGCTCCCCTCCGGGGAAACTGACAACATAGCGGTCTACCTGAAGTTGTGCCGCCAGTGAGCAGAAAGGAATAAATCCAGCCAACAGCAGTGGTTTGAAGCCCATGAGGTTATCCATTTTGGTTATTTTGTGAAGGATTTATCTAAACGGGCATATGTGACAACACAATGACAATTACAGATTAACCTTAAGCAAATTTAGCCCGAAGGTGAGGCTAATCCTAAAGTATGAGCAATCAGATGAACTACACAGGATTACAGGGGGTAATTAAGCGCTAAAATTATGTTTCGTTTATCGCTTATCGCAAACTTCGCCTGTAAAATATAGATTAATCCTGGTTACTGAGTAAGGTCTGCAAAGGTAACCACCGGCATAGAGAGGGATATCGTTGTATGACTGCACTACGAACCATGAAACTCAACCTGTTACTCACCTGGATGTCCATTGGTGCAGTGGTGCTGACTGGTGTTCTCCTGTTGACGTCATTGTACTTTTATCAAAAAGCCAATATCGAGCACACCATTCTTGAGAACAACAACGCGTATGCCCGTAAACTGGCCGAAACTGCAGACAGAGTGATTGGTATCAGCCAACAAGAACTGGCTTACAGTGCCAGTAAAATTCATAGCTTCAGCGACTACCAGACTATGGTTGATGAAGCTGACCGGCTGCGCCTGCAATCTGGTTTTTTTAACTCGGTTATTGTGGTCAACGATCACGGGATTATTCTGGCCACTTCACCGGAGAGCCTGAATTTGCGGGGTATAGGCCTGCAATCTGAAGCCAATGCAAACGCATTAAAAACACGCAAACCCTATATTTCACAGCCTTTTTTTACCGGGACAACTAACCGTTATGTCATTTTTGTTTCGTCCCCGGTGTTTGACCATGCAGGTAATTACCTTGGTTATATCGGTGGTTCGATTTACCTGAAAGAGAAAAGCATCTTAAACCAAATAATCAGCACCCATTTTTATAATTACAGTGCCAATGTGAGCATTGTTTCCAATGACGGGCATATTATTTTTAATAAAGACCCGAACAAAGTGGGCAGCCAGATTGGTATTGATGACCAGTTGAAAAAAATGTTGAGCCAGAATGTGAGTGGCGCTTATGTGGTTAACCACGGTGAAGCGACCCAATTACTGGGGGTTGGCAACCTGACTAAAACAGACTGGAATGTTTTTGTTTACGCCGACGACACGCTGGTTAACGACATTATGCTGTCCACTATTCGCCAGTCTGTGTGGTTTATTATTCTGATTCTGGTGTTTACCTCGTTGTTGTCGTATGCATTATCAACACTGATAGCCCGGCCATTGCGGCGCCTGGCCATACTTTCTGCCAGTAAGCCAACGGCTCATGTGGTGGAAGAGATTCGCCAGATAGATGCCTGGTATTACGAAGCTAATAAACTGAAGGTATCAATCAGTGCCGGGATGGTTTCGACCATTAAGCAGGTGAAAAACCTGGATCGCGAAGCATCAACGGACCCATTAACCGGGCTGCTTAACCGGCGCGGCTTTATGACGCTGGCGAGCATATCAGGGAAACACAGCGAGAATGCGCTTATCTCCCTCGACCTGGATCACTTTAAGCGTGTTAATGATACCTGGGGGCATGATACCGGGGATAAAGTTCTGGTGATGGTCAGTAGCATTCTTAAAACTATCTGCCGGGAAACCGACCTGGTTGGGCGTTTTGGCGGGGAAGAGTTTGTCATTATGCTGCCGGGCACCAGCACAGAAAATGCGGAGAAAATCGCTGATCGCATCCGTTGTAGTATTGAACAGGAAAAACAGCCTCAGTTGCCTTCTGTCACTATTTCAGCCGGTATTGCTGCGCTTGAAGATGCGGACAATATTGATGAAGCCATTAAAATGACCGATATCGCGTTGTATGAAGCGAAAGACAAAGGCCGCAACCGGGTGGTGCTTTACCGCTCGGTGTGCCCGCTTCCCCAAACATCTGGCGTTCACACCGCATCTTCATCCCACGCCTGACCGGGCCCCTCATTAATTGCGGGCGGAGGATTCCGCCCGCGAATACTAACCTTAATGTTTAATCATCACATGGCGGACTACGGTGTAATCTTCCAGGCCATACATCGACATATCTTTGCCATAACCAGAAGACTTTAACCCACCGTGTGGCATTTCACTGACCAGCATGAAATGGGTATTTACCCAGGTACAGCCATAACGCAGGCGGGCGCTCAGGCGGTGAGCCCGGCCAACATCTTTCGTCCAGACAGATGAGGCCAGCCCGTAATCAGAGTCATTTGCCCAAAGTAATGCCTGCGCTTCGTCGTCGAACTCTGTCACACTGACCACCGGGCCGAACACTTCACGTTGCACAATATCATCGCCCTGCTTCGCACCAGCAAGCACCGTTGGCTGGAAATAATACCCCGGGCCGGGTACCCGGCTGCCACCCGTTACCACACTGATATGCGGTAATGACTTAGCCTGGTTGACGGCTTTTTCAACCCGTTCAAGATGTGCCAGTGAGCTTAACGGACCCAGTTCGGTTTCAGTGTCGTCAGGGGCTCCGGTCTTGAGTGTACTGACGGCGTTACCCAGTTTTTCAACCAGTTGGGCATAAATACCTTTCTGTGCGTAGATGCGGCACGCAGCAGTACAATCCTGCCCTGCATTGTAAAAACCAAATGCCCGGATCCCGTCCACTACGTCATCAAGATCTGCGTCATCAAACACCAGCACTGGCGCTTTCCCGCCTAACTCCATATGCGTGCGTTTCACACTTTGCGATGTGTGGCGAATAATATGCGCGCCTGTTGGAATAGAACCAGTCAGTGACACCATCGCAACGTCTTTATGCCCCGTCAGAGCGTCACCCACCGTTTGGCCACGCCCGAACAGCACACTCAGTACGCCCGCCGGGAAAAGGTCTTTTGCCAGTTCGGCCAGTTTAAATGTGGTCAATGGTGTAATTTCAGACGGTTTGATAACCACGCAATTACCCGCGGCCAGTGCCGGACCTAATTTCCAGGCGGCCATCATCAACGGATAGTTCCAGGGCGCGATAGACGCCACCACACCCACCGGGTCACGGCGAATCATAGATGTATGCCCTTCCAGGTACTCTCCGGCAGCAGAACCACTCAGGCAGCGGGCCGCGCCGGCAAAAAAGCGGAATACATCGGCTACTGCCGGGATTTCATCGTTAAGCACTGCGTGAAAAGGTTTGCCACAGTTTTGCGATTCCAGACGGGCAAATGTCTCTGCATGTTGTTCAATGATATCTGCCAGTGCCAGCAGTTTTTCAGCACGTTCACGGGGTACTGTCTGGCTCCATGAGTCAAAAGCGGCGCTGGCAGCACTCACTGCACTGTTAACTTGCTCCACCGTGGCTTCGGGCACCTGAAGCAATACTTCGCCGGTGGCAGGGTTGTAAACGGGAAGAGGTTCACCTTGTCCAGTAACCAGTTGTCCATTGATTAAAAGTTGGCTTTGCATGTTATTTTCCTTGTTTGCTTTGGTGTTGCTGTCGCATTATTTTTCACTACCGGCTGTTGTGTCGGTATCACGTGTTAACCACCAGGCTCCAAGTATGGGCAACATGGTGGCAACCATCACAACCAGCGCTACAACATTTGTCACGGGAACATCCCGCGGTCTTCCTAATTGGTTCAGTAACCATAACGGCAGCGTTTGTTCATGGCCTGCCGTGAATGTCGTCACGATAATTTCGTCAAACGAAAGTGCAAATGCCAGCATCCCGCCAGCAAGCATGGCAGAGGCGAGGCCCGGTAAAATAATATAGCGAAAGGTTTGCCAGCCATCCGCCCCGAGGTCCATGGATGCCTCAACCAGGCTCCAGGAGGTTCGCCGAAAGCGCGCCACTACGTTATTGAACACAATGACCACACAGAAAGTGGCATGCCCGACAACCAGTGTGAACATCCCCGGCGTTATCCCCAATTTGTTAAAGGCAGTGAGCAATGCCAGACCAGTGATAATGCCGGGCAAAGCAATGGGTAACATCAGGACAAAACTAATGACATTACGGCCAAAAAACGCCTTTCGCCAGAGAGCTGCTGCAGCTAACGTGCCAAGTATTAACGCAATAACTGTTGCCAGTGCCGCCACTTTAAGTGACAACGTCACAGCATTCAGGATATCCCCTCTTGCTGCAGCCACCTCAAACCAGTGTAGCGTGAATCCGGAAGGCGGAAAGCTGAAGGCCGCTTCTTCAGTATTGAATGCGTAAAGTGCAATGATAATTAACGGGAAGTGAAGAAATACGATCACTGACCAGGCGGTGGCAGTGAGCCAAAATGGGGCGCGATTAGAGTGCATCGAACGCTCCCAGGCGTTTTACCAACGCCAGCCATAAACCAATCAGCACACAAGGCACCAGGGTAAATGCCGCCGCCATGGGCATGTTGCCAATAGCCCCCTGCTGCACATAGACCATGTTACCAATGAAGTACCCCGGCGGGCCAACCAGTTGCGGAATAATAAAATCCCCAAGTGTGAGTGAGAACGTAAAAATGGAACCCGCAGCAATACCGGGAATAGCCAGCGGCAGAACGATATAGCGCAATGTTTGCCCTGGCCTGGCGCCCAGGTCTGCCGAGGCCTGTAGTGCTGAAGATGGCACTCTGACCAGCGCGGCATGGACCGGTAATATCATGAATGGCAACCAGATATAGACAAACACCCCAAAGCGCCCCAGGCCTGAGGTGGAAAGTGTGGTACCGCCGATGCCCGGTATGCTGAGCACGGTGCTTAACACACCTTCCAGCCCCATATGGGTTAAAAACCACTGCGCCACGCCATCTTTTGCCAGCAACAGCGTCCATGCATAGGCTTTAACAATATAACTGGCCCACATTGGCAACATCACCGCGATATACAAAAAGGCTTTCATGCGCCCGCTGGCATAACGCGCCATATACCAGGCCAGTGGAAACGCCAGCACGGCGCTTGCCAGCGTGACCAGCAAAGCCATGATGAGGGTACGTGAAATGATGTCGTAATTTGCCGGGGAGAATAGCGCAGCCAGGTTGCTCAGTGTCAGTTCTGGCAGCACCGACATGGTGAAGTCGTCAAAGGTGTACAACCCCTGCCACAGCAATGTGAACAAAGAACCGAGGTAAATAATGGCGAACCACATCACCGGTGGAGTCAGTAACAATGCCAGCCACAACAGTGGGCGGCGCCACAGAAATGTACTGACATCACGCCTTAAACGGTAATGTGAAACACCTTTTGCTGCTCCCTGCATATTCATCGGCTTTCCTCCGCCAGAGGAACCATTGCCGCTTCAGGCCAGGACAACGCTACTTGTTGGCCCGGCTGGTAAAGCCCGCTGTCACTGCCCAGTGTATTGGTTTGGCTGACCAGCAAATGTTCACCATTGGCTAATTGCACATCCAGCCGGGTTGCGGCGCCGAAATACTGAACCTCCCGCACGGTACCCTGGGTCTGAAATGCGCCCTGGTTATCCAGTTGTATATATTCGGGCCGCAGTGCGAAACTCCCCGTTTTACCGGTAATTGTGTTGCAGGTTTCCCCGGCCAGCACATTCGCGGTGCCCACAAAGCGGGCGACAAACGCAGTGGCTGGCTGGTTATACAACACCCGGGGAGTATCAACCTGTTCAATGCGCCCATTGTTGAATACTGCCACCCGGTCCGACATAGACAGCGCCTCGCTTTGGTCGTGGGTGACGAAGACGAAAGTAATGCCCAGGTCGCGTTGCAGCGTTTTCAGCTCCAGTTGCATTTGTTCGCGCAATTTTAAATCGAGCGCACCGAGCGGTTCATCCAGCAGCAATACTCTTGGGCGGTTTACCAGCGCGCGGGCCAGTGCAACACGCTGGCGCTGCCCACCGGAGAGTTGCCAGGGCTTGCGCTGGCGCACAAACCCTAAAGCAACCCGCTCCAGCGCTTCCTGCGCCTGAGCCAGGCGTTGTTTTTTCCCCACACCTTTTACCATCAGCCCGTAGGCCACGTTATCCAGCACACTCATATGGGGAAACAACGCATAATCCTGGAAGACGGTATTTACATCGCGCTCATAAGGCGGAATGCTTGTGACATCACGCCCATGAATTAAAATGCGCCCGGCACTGCTTTGCTCAAAGCCGGCAATCAGGCGCAGGCATGTGGTTTTGCCCGAGCCAGATGGCCCGAGCATGGAGAAAAACTCCCCTTCATTAATTGCGAGTGTTACGCTGTCAACAGCGCGTACCTCGCCAAAACGCCGGGAGACATTTTCAAACTGTACTGCGTAAGACATAGCACCCCCGGCATTAACGCCCGCCCATTATCGCAATGTAATCCTGAGTCCAGCGGCTGTAGGAGACATATTTGCCACCCTTAGCAACAGGGGTTTTCCAGAATGCGATTTTGGCAAAGCTGCCATAGCCGTTGGTTTCGCACCCTTTGTCGCCCAACAGTGTGCTGGCTTTGCACCCTGCCGGGACTGCCGGTAATGAACCAAACCAGGCTGCCACATCACCCTGCACTTTTGGCGTCAGCGACCAGTTCATCCACTTGTATGCGCAGTTAGGGTGTTTTGCATCCGTATGCATCATGGTGGTGTCTGCCCAGCCGGTAACACCTTCTTTCGGAATGGTAGTGGCAATGGGCTGCCCTTCGCTTTTCAGTACGTTAGCCTGATATGGCCAGGAGCCTGAAGCAACCACATCTTCATTTTTGAAATCACTCATTTGGACCGTGGCATCATGCCAGTAACGGTGAATCAGCGCGTGCTGGTCACGCAATACTTTCAGTACAGCTTCATATTGCTGTTCGTTAAGTTCGTATGGGTCGGTAATGCCCAGTTGAGGTTGTGTCGCTTTAACAAACAACGCGGCATCAGCAATATAAATGGGGCCATCATATGCCTGAACACGGCCAGAATTGCTCTTGCCGTCAGGCAGTTGCTGTTTGGTAAACACCACTGACCATGAGTCTGGCGGAGTCGGGAAGGTTTTCGTGTTATACATCAGCAAGTTTGGCCCCCACTGGTACGGCGTGCCATACACTTTGCCTGCCACCGTGAACCAGGGGGCGTCTTTCAGGCGTGGGTCAACATTTTTCCAGTTAGGTATCAACGCGGTATTAATCGCCTGAACGCGTTTACCCATGATAAGGCGCAATGAGGCATCACCCGATGCAGTCACCAGGTCATATCCCCCTTTCGCCATCAGACTCACCATTTCATCAGATGTTGCTGCGGTTTTAACATTCACAGCGCACCCGGTTTCTTTCTCAAATTGCGTTACCCAGTCATAGTTCTTATCACTTTGCCCCCGTTCGATATAGCCCGGCCAGGCGATGATATCGAGCCGCCCTTCACCAGGCCCAACAGATGTTGGCTCAGCGAAAGCTACCGGGCTGGCAATGGTGGAAAATACACAGAGGGATAACAGGCTGCGTGCTAAACGATGTGTCATGAGTAAGGCTCCTGTCTTATTAAAAGTATTCAGGCCCGCCCTGGCGTAAAAATATCTCCCGTAAAAACAGTAGACGGTTCTTTCTCTTTTCCCGGCACCGGAATCAGACTATTTCACCAGGCTGTGATTAAACGCGCAGTTTTACCCAGCGGGCGCTGAGGAGTTTCAGAAAAAGAGTGAACTTTTAAAGTGTAGACAGGGAGTTAGCAGTTGTTGGTGAAAAACAGCCGGTATTGAAATTTCCTATGAAGCTGCGCTGAGCGCCTGCTGCAACAGCCGGGCAAGTGTTTGTACAGCCTGAATCTCCCGTTCCTGCCAGGGGAAAGAAGCATTAACGCGAAAACCATTAAGCCCGGCCTGGCCCACGGTAAACATACTCACAGGAGCAAGGCTAATTTGTTCACGAATTGCCGCGGTATTCAGTGCCCGGGTATCAATACCATCAGGTAAAGAAACCCATAAGAAATACCCTCCATCGTGGCGGGTGATAACACAATTTTCTGGTAAGTGCTGGCGCAAAATTTGCCATGCTTTGTGCTTACGCTCTGCAAGAACCCGCCGTAAACGGCGCAGGTGGGTGTCATAACTGCGGGTCGTCAGGTAATCAGCCAGCGCCATTTGCACCGGAGCGCTGCCAGACAGCGTGCTCATCAGTTGCAACTGTTGAATACGCCGCGCATGCCTGCCTGCGGCCACCCAACCAACACGGAACCCGGCCACCAGAGATTTAGAGAACGAAGCACAATGCAGTGTGATGCCGCCAGTATCAAAAGCCCGGAACGGGGCTGGGCGTGTGTTTCCCTGGTAGAGTTCACCATAAACATCATCTTCAATTAATGACACCTGATGCTGTGCCAGCAACGCGATTATCTGTTGTTTGCGTTCATCAGGTAGTGTGAACCCCAGTGGGTTTTGGTGATTCCCCATCAGCCAGCAGGCTTTTACTGGCCAGTTATTCAGGGCCTGTTCCAGGGCTGCGAGATCAATCCCGTGGTGGGGAGAACTGGGGATAGCAATCATTTTAAGTTTGAGGCGCTCAATGGCTTGCAGAGCGCCATAGAAACAGGGTGTCTCCACCACAACCCAGTCTCCCGGTTCGGTGACTGCCTGCAAACTCAGGTTCAGGGCTTCAAGCGCACCGGTGGTAATCACTATTTCGTCCGGGGAAATTGTTAACCCATGTTGGGCGTAACGACGGGCAATGGCCTGGCGTAATGCACGGTGACCTGGCGGCAGGTTTTCCGTCATACTCACCGCACTGGTGTTACGCGCCACATGTGCAAGGGAGCGGTTAAGTTGGGCGAGCGGGAATAATCTTGGGTCGGGGAACGCGGAGCCAAAAGGCACTACACCCGGGCGGCTACTGGCCTGCAATACATCAAAAATATAACTGTTGATGTCTACGTTTTCCTGGTGAACCAGGGATGCTGGTACACCAGGCGTGGTTGCAGACGCAGGGGGCGAGACATAATAGCCTGATTGCGGGCGTGCAGTGATTAACCCCCGGCTTTCCAGCAACTGGTAAGCGTGAGTGACAGTCATAAAACTCATGCCACTATGGCCTGTTTGTTCACGTATTGATGGCAGCCTGTCGCCAGGATGCCAGACACCCAACTCAATCTGATGTGCAATACGCTCAGCCAGTTGCTGGTATTTTTTCACAGGCTAGGGTGTCTCGTCGAACAACGGTGTTGATTTGCCACTATCATCGACGGCGACAAAGTTAAACTCGCCGTGAATCACTTCTTCCCTGCCATCGGAATACATCTGCTCAAGGTAGATAGTCACAGTGACAGTGAGGCTGGTATTACCCACCCGGGTCACCCTGCCAACCAGTTCAACAATCGAACCCGAAGGGATCGGGTGTTTAAAATTGATCTTTTCGGTTGAGACTGTAACCAGGCGTTTGCGACAAAAACGGGTGGCGGCAATAAATGAAACTTCATCCATCCAGGCCAGGGCAGTACCACCGAACAGTGTTGAATGGTGGTTAATGGTGGTCGGGAACACAACTTTGGCAACACTGGTCTGTGAAAAGCGAATCTTTTCTTCTATCCAGGCCGCATCTTTTTGGTTCATCGCAAGACTTCCTGTTAACAAAAAAATCACCCACCTGGTTAATCTTCCCCGACTAAAAACGGTACAGACAGCAGGCACACTGGATTAAGGCACACAATGCACATAGCAGCAGGCAGGTTCAGTGAGGCGCTATAATAACACTTTTTTAACTAACGGAAGCCACAGCTACCGGTTATATATAACAATTTTCTTTATTCTGGCATTTTTTGTGAAACTGTTATAGGAAAATACCCGTTAACTGTGGCTGCCATGTAACAACATGGCTACTTAAGATAACGCCACCACTCGGTAATTATGAGGTTTTTATCGTGGCGTTTGATGCCTTTCATCTGGCGAGGATCCAGTTCGCCTTTACGGTCTCGTTCCATATTATTTTCCCGGCTATCACCATTGGTCTTGCCAGCTACCTGGCGGTGCTTGAAGGGTTATGGCTGAAAACTCAGCACCTTCATTACCGCACGCTGTACCATTTCTGGAGTAAAATTTTCGCGGTTAACTTTGGTATGGGTGTTGTGTCTGGACTGGTGATGGCATACCAGTTTGGCACTAACTGGAAAATTTTCTCTCAATTTGCCGGAAGTGTTACTGGCCCCCTGCTGACTTATGAAGTGCTGACCGCTTTTTTCCTTGAGGCTGGCTTTCTTGGCGTAATGTTATTTGGCTGGAATAAAGTGGGCCCGCGTTTGCATTTTTTCGCAACCTGCATGGTGGCGCTGGGGACACTAATATCCACTTTCTGGATCCTGGCATCCAACAGTTGGATGCAAACCCCGCAGGGTTATCGCATCGAACAAGGCCATGTTGTACCTGTTGACTGGTTTGCGGTTATTTTCAATCCGTCGTTCCCTTACCGCCTGATGCATATGACTGTTGCTGCGTTTGTCAGTACCGCACTGTTTGTGGGTGCAACGGCCGCCTGGCACCTGCTACGTGGGCGCAAAGATGCAACCGTACGCACCATGTTTTCCATGGCAATGTGGATGTTACTTGTATCCGCGCCACTACAGGCATTTTTGGGCGATATGCATGGGCTAAATACCCTGAAATACCAACCTGCCAAAATCGCCGCTATTGAAGGGCACTGGAAAAACACCCCAGGTGAACCGACGCCACTGTTACTGTTTGGCCTGCCCGATATGCAACGGGAAACAACGCGTTACGCTGTGGGAATTCCGGCATTAGGCAGCCTGATCCTGACACACTCGTTAACCAAACAAGTACCCGCACTAAGCGAGTTTCCTGCGGGTGACCGCCCCTGGTCGCCCCTGGTTTTCTGGTCATTTCGTGTCATGGTTGGGCTGGGTATTTTAATGATCCTGCTCAGTGTTTGGGCCTTAGTGAACCGCAGAAATAACCGGTTGTTCGCTCATACCTGGTTGCTGCGTTTTGCAGTTGCTATGGGGCCTTCAGGGCTGATAGCGCTTCTGGCCGGCTGGGTAACAACTGAAGTGGGCCGCCAACCCTGGGTGGTTTATGGCCTGCTGCGCACCAAAGATGCCGTTTCTGCCCACAGTACCCTGCATATGAGCCTTAGCCTGTTGACCTTTATTGTCGTTTACTGTGCTGTTTTTGGCGTGGGTTATCACTATATGCTGCGTTTGATGTGTAAGGGGCCGGAACAGACAGACACAGCGGACACCGGCTCTCAGATGCATGGTACTCCTGCCCGCCCACTTTCAGCCGCAATAAGTGATAAGGAGTAATCACAATGGATTTATCACTTTTCTGGTTTGCACTGATTATTTTTGCCACGCTGATGTACATCATTATGGATGGTTTTGACCTGGGGGTGGGTATGCTGTTTGCCGTTGAGCATACGCGCTTCCGGCGTGATGTGATGGTCAACACGGTAGCACCTGTTTGGGATGGCAATGAAACCTGGCTGGTTCTGGGGGGCGCGGCCTTGTTTGGTGCCTTCCCACAGGCTTACGCAGCAATTACTGATTACCTGGCGGTACCACTGACACTGATGCTCCTGGGGCTGATTTTCCGCGGCGTGGCCTTTGAGTTCCGGGTTAACGCAACGCACAGCCACCGAGCGTTCTGGGATAAAAGCTTTATGCTGGGTTCTTTTGTGGCAACGTTTACCCAGGGGATGGTAGCAGGCGCTCTTGTTCAGGGCTTTTCCGGGAGCAGTACGTCATTGTTCCCCTGGCTAACGCCATTCACTGTGTTTTGTGGTGTTGGTCTGGTTGTAGCCTGGAGTCTGCTTGGTTCCACCTGGCTGGTTTTGAAGTGTGATGGTGAGCTGGCGTTACGTATGCGCCACATTTCAACATTGCTACTGGGATTATTTCTGGTCATTCTGCTGGGCGTTAGCGTTTTTTGCCCACTAACTCAGCCATTTATTGCCAGGCGCTGGTTTAGCCTGCCGGGTTTCTGGTACCTGTTGCCGGTGCCATTACTGGTTGGTGTTTGCAGTTTTCAACTGGCCCGGACTTTGCGGCAAAACAATACCCACCGGAATCCTTTTATTATGGCAATTATGCTCGTTTTTCTTGGGTTTGCCGGGCTTGGGGTTAGCCTGTGGCCATTTCTGCTACCACCATCGATGACTTTATGGGATGCGGCAGCACCTGCGGCCAGCCAGCGTTTTATGTTGCCCGGAGCGTTGTTTATTTTACCCGTTATTCTTGGCTACACCTGGTGGAGTTACCATGTATTTCGTGGAAAAGTGACTGCTGATGGAGGGTATCACTAATGAACCCGGCTCCAGTATGGCGCAAACTTAGCTGGTTGTTGCTTATTTGGGCTGCCAGTGTTCTGGCATTGGGGGGTGTCAGTTTCCTGTTCCGGTTGCTGATGCAACTGGCCGGGCTGCATTCCCACTAGACCACACCCGCCAGGCAGGCCTGGCGGGGAACTATATTGTTATGTTACCCGGCAATACCCAGATAACCATGAACCCCCATATACAGCCCAACCAGTGCAATCAGCACGCTGGAGAAGTATGGCGCACGCCGTGCCAGCGTATTGAAACCCTGCCAGCGTTTTGCCACCTGCCGCACACTGATTGCCGCACCAACACCAACAGTTACCAGTGTGAGCGCCAGGCCAATACTAAAACAGACAACCAGAGTTGCCCCCAGCGCCAGCGCTTTTAACTGAATGCATATCAGCAGCACGGTAATTGCTGCAGGGCATGGCAACAGGCCGCCAGTCAGGCCAAACAACAGAATTTGCCAGTTGGTGACTTCTTTGCCATGAAAGCGGTGGCGAATATCGTTGGCATGGGCTAATTCATGTGCATCCTGGTACTCTTTTGAATTCACATCCAGCCCTGCGAGCATTCCATGATTATGCCCATGGTCATCTTCAGTAAATGCTAATTCATACTTATGCGCATGGCTATTGTGGCCAAGTGACAGTTGCACGGTAAATTCATGGGGTTCCGGCACTGCCACTGTGGATTCAAGATAACTGCCTTTGTTGACAAAGTTAAACACCTCCACAGTACCACCTGGTTCGCGCACGGTTTCCAGCGAGACTTGTTCCGCGGACCATGCATGCCCGCTCAGCATGGCTAACCGCCAGTGCGCAGGCTGGCCTTCTTCAAATATCGACAACCCCACCACCCCATGCCCGGTATCAATTTGCTGAATATCAGCGTGGTGATGGTGCTCGTGGGAATGTTCGTGCTCCTGCATAGCTTCAAGCCAGTTTTTTTCGCCCTGCCAGGTTCGCCAAAACATCCACCACGCAGTTCCCAGAATAATGGCAGCAGACACTATCTGCAGCCATGGCTCAGCCGACTCAGCAGTAAATCTATTACTGATATACATACCACCAAAGGCAATCAGCCACACCACTGCCGTATGAGATACAGTTGCAGCAAGCCCGAGCATGGCGGCCTGGCGCACAGTACCTTTGATGGCGATAATAAATGCCGCCATCATAGTTTTAGAATGCCCGGGTTCCAGACCATGCAGAACACCGAGTAATATTGCACTGGGAATAAAGAACCAGGCATTTCCTTGCTGAAGAAGTACTGTGAACTCATTCATGATAATAATTCTTAGTTAGCTTATGACAGTTCGAGGATTGTACTCCCCCCCAGTAAAAAATACTACCACCCAGTATTTTGGTTATGTTATAATGTAGTAATATTTTGTATTCAGGATCGCGCTATGCCACATACCATTCGTGACAGGAAGAAACTCAAAGCCCGTACCAGTAAAATTCAGGGGCAAGTTGTTGCGCTGAATAAAATGCTTGATGAACCCCATGAGTGTGCCGCCGTGCTACAACAAATTGCGGCAATACGAGGCGCGGTAAATGGCTTACTGCGCGAGGTTATCAAGGGCCACCTGACTGAGCATATTGTCCACCAGGGTGAAGAGCTCAAGCGTGAAGAAGACCTGGAAGTTGTGCTGAAAGTGCTGGATTCCTACATCAAATAGCCCTTTCCATTCAGTAAATATTTACTGGCTGCAAACTTGCTGCTGGTTTTCTCTTGTGGCAAAATCAAAACAATCCGTATAGATTGATTGTTCAGTAAAGGAATGCCAATGGCCCGCTCCCGCAATAAAGATCCCCAGGCTTTGCGCCAGTCACTGCTGGAATTCGCCACCCACTTGATTATTACGCAAGGCCTGCATGGGCTGACTATGGATAAAGTGGTTAAAGGCACCGGTATCAGTAAAGGCGGGCTTCAGTACCACTTTCCTACCCGCCAGGCACTGGTAGATGCCGTTTTTGACACGACGATGCAACAATTTCTTGCTGAAGTAGAAGCCGAAATGGCGGCTGATACCCGGCCGGGTTTACGTGCAACACGCGCCTATATTCGCGCTTGTTGCAGGGAGATGAGTGAGCAGGAAGTCGCTCTTAATCAAGGGATTATGGCTGCATTATTTGCAGACCCGGTATTGCGTGAGCGCTGGGCTGATTTTATCAACACCCGTATGCCTGCCGATGATAAAGGCAGTGATGATGGCACTACTGCCCTGTTCTGCCGCATGGCAGCAGATGGCCTGTGTTATGCCAGTTTATGTAATGTGCACCCTATGACAGCCACACAACGTGAAACCCTTGTTCAGCGCCTGTTAGCGCTGACGGAGTAATGTCTATGACCTGGTTTTATCTGAGTATTGCGATTATCAGCGAAGTTATCGCCACTTCCGCCCTGAAATTGTCCGACAGTTTTACTCGCCTGTGGCCTTCACTGGTGACGGTACTGGGATATGGCGTGGCTTTCTATTTTCTTGCCGTATCCATGCGAACCTTACCCATCGGCATTATTTATGCCATCTGGTCGGGTACCGGTATTGTGCTGATTGGCATTGTTGGCTGGTTGTATATGGGGCAAAAACTTGATTTGCCAGCAATGCTGGGAATGGGGCTAATCATCGCCGGTGTTATGGTGATCAACCTGTTTTCTCATACTGTTTCTCATTAATGCTCAGGGCTGTGCTCTGGCCTTTATTTCTGCCAGAGCCGCCATCAGCTTTTTCTGCATTTACTTTTCTTACACTCCCTTTGCAAGGTTTTGCAAAACTCCTGACAGATTGATTTTTTCTCTGCAATAGTGAGCGGGTCAGCCAGAGGGAGTGTAGCAATGCGCCATGCAGCCGTTTGTTTAATCTTAATCTTTTGTTCACTGGCGACCGACCAGGTCACCGCCTGGACGCTGACACCTGAGCAGGTTGGGTTGCGCAGCCTGGATTACCAGTTGCTGCATGAAGCAGACACCGATGAGCTCCGCGCAGTAGCAGAAGAAGCGGCTCATGATTCCCGCGAACAACTCCATGAAGTGACTCACCGTAAACCAATACGTTACCAGTTTTGAGCAAAACCCCGCATATAAGTGGGGTTTTTCGGGGTATTTATTTTGCAGTGAGACCTGCCATTTCTTTCTTAATTTTCGCATTATCAAATATGTGGTTCGTTCGCTAATTACTGTTTGAGAACTCGGTTATTAATTCCTGTTTATATCTGTAATAGAATACAACGCCATGATATTCTTCGCCGAAACACAGGATGACAAGTCAATAAGTAAATGGAGTTATAATGAAAATAGTGCTGACTGCTCTCACCACAATTCTACTATTAACCGGGTGTAAGGAGCCTGATATTATTGGTGAATGGTCCGGGGACCATAACACCTTCAATGCCGGAGCGATTATTTCACTGTTTTCTGATACAAAGCTAAAGTTCACCAGTGAGCAAATTACTGTTTCTGATTTGAAAAAATCAGGCGGCACATATATTTTTTATGTGAAATTAGGTGAAGCAAAGCATACCCGTGAATGGGTGGACGAAGCACTGGTCAAAGCAGAGCGGCGGCGAACACCGCATAAAACCCATGTCAACCTCACCATCACTGATTTACCAGAAGAAACCAAAGTTTTTGATACGGTTGATTTGCAAAGCCTCGCCAGGGCAGGCTTACTGGAAACAGGGGAACATACCGCTTCTGTTAACTGGGAAAATGCACGTGTTATTGTTTATACCAAGGCACTAGAGGGCAAATACACTAATCCCTATACATTCCGATCCAGTACCTGGTGTGCCTTAAAGGTCCCTTTTACCGGGTCTCTCCCCAAAGTGGCAGGTTATCTTTGGATACCTAAAGTTACTCGTGATGATATAGCGCAAGATCCTGCCTACTATGGGATGACTGATTTACAAATTGACGAGATGGTTAAAAATAAAAATGAGATTATTGATGTTTTTAATGATGCCTTCTCTGCCATTACTGTTAACTACCCACACACAATAACTTTCAGTGACTCTTTTATGGACTTATTTGTGTCCAAAGGAGGAAATCAGCCTATGGGAAAATTCTCTTACGCCATAAGCGAAAAAGAACTTATTCTTTATTATGGAAAAATGGATGGGGAATATATCAATAACGTACTTGGGAGGAGTTTCGATTATAGTGGAACCAAGCACCACACATGCGAGAAAATTATCACAGAGAAAACCCCTGAGATTATGAATGCAAAATACCATGCACTCAGATATAACAGATTAGCACTGCTTGCAATTAACCCTGACGGGGAATTCGAGGACTGATTTCTTAACTCTGTCACGATGATTCTCTGTAGACCTGTTGCCCCGGTACACGGGGCAACAGAGCCCAACAGCCTGAAAATTACCGCCCTTTCCGCCCTGGCAATGTTTTCATTAACTCTTCCGGTGTCACTGATGCCACCACACTGCCCGGCAACGGCATTTTCATAATGTGGTTTTTCATTTTGCCAATGACATGCATTTCACAGGGTTTACAGTCAAATTTCAGGGTCAGCACTTCATCCTGATGCACCAGTTGCATGGGGGTGGCCCGCCCTTTAACACCCTGCACGCCTTTGGCCTGTTTTGGGCACAAGTTAAACGCAAAACGCAGGCAGTGTTTGGTGATCATTACCGGTACATCACCTTTCTCTTCGTGGGCCTCGTACGCCGCATCAATCAGTTTAACCCCGTAGCGGTGGTAAAAATCCCGGGCTTTATGGTTGTACACGTTGGCAAGAAAAGTCAGGTGTGATTCAGGATAAACTGGTGGTGGAACGCTCACCGGTTTACGGCTGCCGCGCGGGTAATTTGCCATGCGGGCATCGGTTAACATGCAGATGGTTTCACGGCGTAACTGGTTCAGTACGCTGTTGGGTACAAACAATGGGGCTGCTAAAGCCAGGTTCACTTCCCGTGGGTAATAACACGTCTGCCCCAGTTTAGCCACGCCATCATGAAGCTGGCTTTGCGCTTTTTCCGGGTTATTTGCAATATCAAACTGACCATCCAGGGTATGCGTTACACTTACGCCATCTTCGCTGGTTGCGGTTAGTACCAGTTGTTCCTGCCAGCCACTTAATTCCAGGTCTACTGCAATACGCCGTTCGCTGGAAGTTTTAAGTAAAGCCTGTTGCCAGTTATGATCCAGGTTACGGTTGAGTGGGTGATGAGGGCGGATTTTATGTAAATCAGCAGGCATTTCATTCGGCCAGACCCGATAACGCCCTTCTCCCGTTTTCTCAACGGTATTCACCCGGAAACCCACTACCTCGCGTTTGATCATGACATTCAGGCCATCGCCGTTAGCCAGAGGTTCACTGGTTTCCACATCGAGGTGTTTTGCCGCTACACCCAGCACTTCACCAACAGGCAAGCCAATAAATTTGGGTGAATCAAAAGCGCCAATATCCTGTTTACGTTGGTTCACAAAATAGTCTGTGCTGCCGCGGTGAAAAGTTTTATCTGGAGACGGAATAAAAAAGTGTTCAGTGCGCCCGGCAGAAGCACGAGCAAGATCGCTACGCGACTCAATAATGTTATCCAGCAACTGGCGATAATAAGCGGTTATGTTTTTCACATAACTCATGTCTTTATAACGCCCTTCGATTTTAAAAGAGCGCACACCCGCGTTGATTAACGCTTCCAGGTTGGCGCTTTGGTCGTTATCTTTCATCGAAAGCAGGTGTTTTTCATAAGCAACTACCCGGCCCTGGTCGTCTTTCAGGGTATAAGGCAGACGACAGGCCTGGGAACAGTCCCCGCGGTTAGCACTGCGCCCGGTTTGCGCATGAGAAATGTTGCACTGCCCGGAGTACGCTACGCACAACGCGCCATGAATAAAAAACTCAATGGTGGCATCGGTATTTTCATGAATATCGGCAATCTGGTTGAGATTCAGTTCACGCGCCAGAACGATTTGTGAGAAACCGGCATTACCTAAAAAGCGGGCTTTATCCACACTGCGAATATCGCACTGAGTGCTGGCATGCAGCTCAATGGGGGGAATATCCAGCTCAAGGATCCCCATATCCTGAACAATCAGGGCATCCACCCCGGCCTGATACAGGTCAGTAATCAGCTTTTGTGCGCCAGCCAACTCATTGTCATGCAGAATAGTATTCAGTGTCACAAACACTTTGGCACCAAACTGGTGGGCAAAAGGAACCAGTTCAGCAATATCTTTCAGGCTGTTAGATGCGTTATGGCGTGCCCCGAAGTCCGGGCCGCCAATATAGACCGCATCAGCGCCATGCAGAATGGCTTCGCGGGCTATTTCGGCATCACGTGCCGGGCTGAGCAGTTCAAGTTTATGAGTTTGCAGGCGCATAATTGTCTTATTCAGGTTTATTGAAAGGCGGCTATTGTAGTCAGATTCGGGTACGAGCAAAACCGCTTTTCACGGGAAAGTCGCTCTGTTTTAAACCGTAGACGATGGATAGTGAATCAGCGACTGAAATACCGTGGTTATAGCGCTATGGTTAGCATAACTGTGGGGAACATCTGCAATAAAGCGCCATGCCTCACCGGCGGTGAGTGTGTGCCATTGCCCATCAACACACAACGATAATTCGCCTGTAAGAACAACCACATGTTCAATAACACCCTGTTCATGGGGGCTGGAGTCACTTTGTGCTCCTGGTGCCAGTGTAATGCTGAACATATCGAAACGTAATACCGGGTCATATGGGAAAAGTGGTGTTACTACCATTGCCTGCTGCTGGGCATCATAGACAGGCCGTTCACTGCCTGGCGTGGTGATAAAACGCGACAACGGCACATTCAGACCAGTGGCAATTTTCCACAGCGTGGCAACTGTCGGGCTGGATTCGTTGCGCTCAATTTGCCCCAGCATAGCTTTTGATACACCCGTTTTCTCTGCGGCTTGTGCCAGGCTCCACCCGCGTTGCTGACGTAGCTGTTTCAGCGTTGATGACAACCAGGCTGCTATATCATCCATAAGTTTCTCCTGTGTGGCCGGTAAGTATAGCGCCTTGTGCGTTATAACGCACGGTGATATAGTCCGGACGTTATAACGCACAATACAGGAGCCGCTATGAGGCACACATCCCTTCCGTTCCCCACGTTAATGTCCGGTTTTGTCGCAGTATTAGTTGGCTATGCCAGTTCTGCTGCCATTATCTGGCAGGCGGCGACCGCGGCTGGCGCCACGCCTGACCAAATTGCGGGCTGGATGACCATGCTGGGAATTGCGATGGGGGCCAGTTCGTTAATTTTATCCTGCTGGTACCGTATTCCGGTGCTGACAGCCTGGTCCACCCCGGGTGCGGCATTACTGGCAACCAGCCTGCATGGGCTGACCATCAATGATGCTATTGGCGTTTTTGTGTTTGCCAACTTGCTGATTGTTTTGTGCGGCGTAACCGGCCTGTTTGCCCGGTTAATGCAAATTATTCCTCACAGCCTGGCTGCCGCGATGCTGGCCGGTATTTTATTGCGCTTCGGGCTGGATGCCTTTGCTAACCTGCAAGGCCACCTGGCGTTAACCGGCACAATGTTAGCCTGCTGGGTCATAGCCCGCCGTATCGCGCCACGCTATGCCATTGTGTTCACCCTGGTTGCCGGGCTGGTTATTTGTGCCATGACCGGCAGTATAAATACCCGGCATATTGATACCCATTTTGTTATACCGCAGTGGGTAACGCCCCACTTCTCTCTTTCTGCTCTGCTGGGGGTTGGTGTGCCTTTCTTTTTGGTCACCATGGCATCTCAAAATGCACCGGGTGTGGCTACCATGAAAGCATCCGGTTACCACCTGCCTGTTTCATTACTGATGGTGGTTACCGGCGGGTTGTCGCTGCTGCTGTCGCCATTCGGGGTGTTCTCTGTATGTATCGCCGCAATTACTGCCGCGATTTGCCAAAGCCCGGAGGCACACCCTGACGCACAACAACGCTGGAAGGCATCAGCCACGGCTGGGGTATTTTACCTGCTTGCCGGGTTATCTGGTGCCACTATTACCTCATTGATGGCCGCCGTACCCGAGGCCTGGATCCAGACGCTTGCCGGATTAGCATTGTTGGGCACTATCAGTGGGAGCCTGGTTCAGGCACTGAATATCCCCCATCAACGTGACGCCGCGATTATTACTTTTTTAATTACCGCCAGCGGGGTAACACTTGGCGGTGTGGGGAGTGCATTTTGGGGGCTGGTTGCCGGTGGCGTATGCTATGCCTGCCTGGCACCTAAAGCACGCATAGCGGAAGGTGTACAGCCATAAACAGCGCGGAAACGGTTTGAAAAATGGCTTGAAGAACTAAAACCACACTGCAGGGCGATATCGGTAAGCGGTAATTGCCCTGCTTTCACCAGTTGTTCGGCTTTGATCATTCGGCGCTGCATTACATACTGATGCGGCGCAACACCAACCGACTGGCGGAACATGCGCGCAAAATGAAATTCGCTGAGCCCTGCCTGTGCTGCCAGCTTATCCAGAGTAATAGATGTATCAAGGTGATGTTCAATCCATTCCATTGTCTGGCGTAGCACCACTGGCGCCAGCCCGCCTTTTACAGGAGGTAATTTCCACTGAACGGTACTGTAATGCTGCACAATATGGGTGAGCAGCAATGTAGACGCAGTACTGAGCACCAGGTGGTTTGCCTGTTCCCCCCAGGCGTTATTAAGCAAAAACTGGCGGTAAAGTTGGGTAATCTGGGCATCTTCGGCAAACGTCCGTTCATCCAGTTGAATACTGGCCGGGCTGCGGTCCCAAATCTCTTCCGCGATTGTGCGTAAATGCGTATCGGTACAATAAAGGTGGACAAACGAAAGGGCTGCCCGCACATCCCAGGTGGATTCACTCTGTTCTGGCATCAGGCAAAATCTGTCTGGCCCGCCGCCATTTTTCCAGCCCTGGCGTGTTTTGTGGTAGGTTTCGTATCCGTCTGCCACATACAAACTCAGTGTATGGTGGTCACTCATCTGCGTGATAGTGTCATGCTTATTTGACCAGGATGCCAGTTGCACCCCGGAGTTAAGCTGCACACTGTCGTGTAATACTGCCTTGTGCTGGCGCAAGTTTTCAAATGCGTGGTAGCCCATATCGCCCTGCCATTGCTTCATCTGTTTGACAGTCTACGGTGGCAATTTCTCCTCTGCCAGCCATTACCGGAAAAAAAAGCGCAAGAATATGCAAGTGCACCACAACCCGCTGCAAGCCGCTTTGCGCAGGCCACGGCACACTACTGGTTACTTTTTCAGGGTAATGAGGCTGGTTATGAACGCAGTACTGTATATTTTGGTCGTTGTTATTTGGGGAACTACCTGGATTGCCATTGCCATGCAACAAGGGCCGGTCGCTGTACCCGTTTCTATTTTCTGGCGGTTTGCTGTGGCTTGTGCCGTGTTATGGCCAGTGATGTTGATGACCCGCCGCCTGAAATCTATGCACAAAGAAGACCATTTATTCTGCCTGCTACAAGGGTGCTGTGTTTTCGGTTTCAACTTCTTCTGCTTCTACCATGCAGCCGCCTGGATAACCAGTGGGCTGGAATCAGTGATTTTCTCTATGGCCGTACTGTTTAATGCAGTGAACAGTTTTCTGTTTTTTGGCCAGCGCCCGGCACCGCGTTTTTATGCTGCCGCGCTACTCGGACTGGTGGGTATGGTGGTGTTGTTCTGGGACGATGTAGTAGGCCAGACGCTATCCCTGACGCTACTTGGTGGTATTGGGTTAAGCGCACTGGGTACCTATGGTTTCTCGCTGGGAAATATGATCAGTGCCCGCCACCAGAAACGTGGGCTGGATACACTCACTACCAACAGCTGGGCTATGCTGTACGGTACGCTGGTGATGGGAGCAATTGGCCTGTTCAGTGGCAGCCATTTTATGCCTGAATGGGATACCCGTTATATTAGCGCACTGCTTTATTTGGGGATTTTTGGTTCAGTGATTGCATTTGGTGCTTATTTTACGTTGGTTGGGCGTATTGGCCCGGCAAATGCGGCCTGGAGTACCCTGCTGTTTCCCCTGGTGGCATTAACTATTTCAACCGTTTTTGAAAATTACCAGTGGAAAAGTAATGCGGTTATTGGCCTGGTTCTGATCCTTGCGGGCAACCTGGTGATGTTTGTGCCGGTCAATAAATTACGTGCCGGGTTGCGGCTGAAGAGCGCCTGACACCCGAAGTAGCAGGAAAAGTGTGGCGCGTGTAACACAAAGGCACTTTTGACAACACAGGCAAACCAGAAACTGCAACACTGCATAAAGTACTGTCAATAAAGGGCCTTCACAATGAACACGCCACATTTACGCATTGCCAGACCGGTTACCTCTCTGACACAAAGTGAAACGCTCTACTGTACAGGGCTTGGGTTGGAGGTAACGGGGCGATTCAGTGAGCATAATGGTTTTAGTGGCATTATGCTGTCGCTCCCGCAGGCTGCATGGCACCTTGAGTTTACAGTGTGCCACCGCCACCCTGTTATACCTGCACCCGGGAGCGAGGACTTACTGGTTCTCTATTACCCGGACCCAACCAGCTGGCGGCAGCGCTGCGAAAAAATGCGCCTTGCCGGTTTTAATGCCATTAACAGTTACAACCCTTATTGGGACCATCACGGGCAGACGTTTATAGACCATGATGGCTACCGCACTGTTATTCAGCAAAGCGCATGGCCGGTTACACCTTCTGAGCAAGCAGCGTCGCAAATCTGAGTTTAATGCGGTTCCCGTTGCTGTCAGTTTTATGCAATTCCCCCACATCTTCATTGTATTTATGCAGGTTCCAGCCTGCATAATACGCCGCCAGCTCACCTTCTTTGAAGGTAAAAGGGAAGCCAACGGAACATGGGAAATCAGCGGTACTCATTGCTGAGACAATTAAATTCAACCCACCCGGGCGTGTAGCTTCCTGCATCTGGTTAATCAGCCGTGGAATAGTCGCAGGCTCAAGGAACATCATAACCACTGTTGATAACAATAAATCATATGCGCCGTGAAAACTGACCTGGTTCAGGTCAGCCACTGCTGCTTCGAGATTCCCCAGTTTTTCCTGCCGGGCAATACGCTGCAGGTTTTCTATGCTGGCAACGTTTTTGTCCCAGGCCTGAACCTGGTGCCCTGCATCTGCCAGGTAAAGGCTGTTGCGCCCGTTACCACAGCCCAGGTCCAGCACCTGGCTGTGGGGTGTCAGCCGGTTAACAGCACTTCGCAGTTCAGAGTGAGGTAAAGTCAGCCCGTAATTTTCATGAAAATAGTTTTCTGTGCGCATGGTTTTCTCCTGCCACCGCCGGTAACCAGTGGCAAAGCCTTTATCGTCTGCCAAAATTAATACAATAACCGGAGATGATAATGAAAAAATACCAGTTGAGCGACCAATCCCGCACGCTTATTTCGCCACAGGGAGAAAGCATCACCCTGTTTCAGATACGTGCATTGGCGCACTTTGGTTCGGTATGCGCAGGCCAGTTGGGCGGCTGGGTAGAAGGGCCAGACAACCTGAGTCAGCAAGGTAGCGCCTGGCTTGAAGAACAAGTTGAAGTCTTTGGTGGTGCACAAGTGAGTGGTGATGCGCAAATTCTTGGCCTCAGCCGGTTAACGGGTAAGCTGAATGTGACAGCAAGCGCGCGGGTAAAAGATTGCCAGATAGATGGCCCGGCGCTTATTAGCGGGGAAGCGCAACTGTACGACACCCGCATCATAGCCTGTTTGGGATTTACCGCAGACCCTGACCAAATCCTTACTGTCAGCGGCAATGCGCATATCAGGCGGAGTTTACTGGCTCACCAGGTGTGTGTCTGCGGGCATGCATATATTGATTTTGGTTTTCTTGAACACCGGGCTTGTGTCAGTGGGTATGCCATTATTCAGGGGAACGATAACTGTAATGTCTGGCTGTGTGACAATACCAGTGTGAGTGACCATGCCCGTATTGTTGCCGGGCAGGATCCAGATGCTATCCCTGTTTTGCGCGGGCGTGCGCGGGTTGCTGATTATGCGGTGGTTGAAGGCAACTGTGTTCTGTCCGGCTGTGTGGCTCTGCTTGATTACGCAAACCTGCACGGCGGCCCGGTAGTATTATGCGACCATGTCACCGTTCGGGGGCACGGGCGTATTGCGGGAAATGTTCGCCTGGAGAATGCCACAGAACTCCGGGATAACGCCTGTATTGAAACCTGGGATAACGAAACCGTTTTATTGCGCGACTCAAAAATACTGACAGGTGACCAGCGCATCACCCGCGCCAGCCCTTTCCTGCCTTTTGAGTGTTAATTTATTCTGCTTTGTTCGCCTGGCTGGCATCAATAATCCGCCCGTAGATGTTCTGGTCGTGATATTCGCCATTAAGAAATTCTGCTTCACGCAACCGGCCTTCAAGAGTGAAACCATTACGCCGGGCAACCTGGTTGCTGGCCGTGTTGGTTACAATGCATTTAATAACAAAGCGGCGTACCAGCCCTTCACGGGCATATTTCATCATCATTGCGTTTAACGAACGGGACAAAATACCTTTACCCTGAGCCGCTTCGTCCAGCCAGTAGCCAATATAGGCAGCTTTATTTGTTGGTTCTATCAGGTTAAAAGACACCACACCAACCAGTTTTGACTTACTCAGAATCATAAACATTTTGGTGATATTGCGGTGGTGCAACAGATAATTACCCTGAACCGTTTTCACGGTATCTTCCCGTGCATTGACAAATTGCGGCCAGTTCATACTTTGTTGCAGCCAGTCTTTGTTACGCAGAATCAGTTCAAACAGAGGATCAACAAAGCGTTCATGAACTGAATGCAATTGAATATGCGAATCCACAGAAATCACTTCATCCTGCCATGATTGGGGCGTATTCACAGGTATACCTCTTTTCTTTTCACTATTTTCAAAGACTAAGGGATTCTTAATGAAAAGTCTTGCGCTTTATCTGCCCCTTTATTGTGCGCAATTGCTGTTATTGCACCACAAGCAGGCAATGCCAGGCCCTGCAACTCTCTGCCATGATTGTAGTTATGTTGTTGAAACCATTGATGCGCTATGTAACTAAAGTTTCAATCATGCGATAACCGAACCTGGTACAGAAATTGCAAAATTTCTGTTACAGAACAGGAGACAAGCATGAAAGCAGTCATAATTGGTGGTGGCATTGGCGGGTTATCCGCAGCGATTGCGCTGAAACGTTGCGGCATCGAAACCGAGGTGTATGAAGCCGTAAAAGAAATTAAACCTGTTGGTGCAGCAATTTCAATCTGGCCAAACGGGGTAAAATGCCTGAATTATCTTGGCCTGCATGAAAATATCACCGCCCTTGGCGGCAATATGGCATACCTCGCCTACAATGACGGGCACAGTGCAACTACCCTCACCCGTTTCAGTCTGTCGCCGCTGGTTCAGGCGGTGGGTGAGCGGCCCTATCCTGTAGCGCGCGCAGAATTACAAAACATGTTGCTGGAGCAATATGGCAAAGACGCAGTGCAATTCGGTAAACGGGTTACCCATATAGAAGAACAGCAAGATGGTGTTTGTGCCTGGTTTGAAGACGGGCACAAAGCAACGGGTGACCTGCTGATTGCAGCCGATGGCACCCACTCGGTTATCCGTAACTGGGTACTGGGTTACCAGACGGAACGCCGTTATGCGGGTTATGTAAACTGGAACGGACTGGTTGATATTGATGAAACTATTGCTCCGGCAGACCAGTGGACCACTTTTGTTGCAGAAGGGAAACGCGTTTCCCTCATGCCGGTTGCCGGTAACCGTTTTTACTTCTTCTTCGATGTCCCTTTACCCAAAGGGCTGGACGAAGACAGAGATACTCTCAGGGGCGATCTTAAACGCTATTTTTCTGGCTGGTGCCCGCCAGTTCAAAAGCTGATTGATACACTGGACCCGCAAACCACTAACCGCATAGAAATTCACGACATCGAGCCATTTATGCAACTGGTACGTGGCCGGGTGGCGCTGTTAGGTGATGCCGGGCACAGTACCACTCCGGATATTGGCCAGGGCGGTTGTGCGGCGATGGAAGATGCGGTGGTGCTCGCAATTGCCCTGCAAACCAACTCGCTGGGAATTGAAGATGCTCTGCAGCGGTACCAGGAAAAACGCAATGAGCGGGTAAAAGACCTGGTTCTGAAAGCACGTAAACGATGCGATGTGACACACGGTAAGGATCAACAGGCAACACATGCCTGGTATGATGAACTGAAAACGGAAACCGGAGAGCGCATTATGGCGGGAATTGAAGATACCGTGATGGGCGGCCCGTTGGCCTGACCCTGCTTTAATTATAAAAAAACCGCGCAGGCAGCAAACCTTGCGCGGTTTTTTTTACCCCGCGGTATTAACGCATTTGGCGTTCATCAACATATTTGCGTTTATCTGGTGCTGGCGGGAAATACTGGTAAAGCCAGGTTTCACTAATGGCTTTCCCCTGGCAACGCAGGAACATGCGCATTTCTACCGGGTCTACGGAATCAGAATTTGGATACCAGTCGAACAGGATACGGTAGCCATCAAATGGCTCAACGTACAGGATTTCTACCTGACGCGCTTCACCACTGGACAACGTGATAACTGGCTCAATGCCTTTAGGCGCAGCATCTTTCAGGTCTCCACCAACGAAATCGATGGCAAAACGGCGGGACCATTTTTCCGGGAAGTGTTCACCAGGTGCCCAGCCTTCCGGGAAGCTCCCCATACCTGTGCGGGTTGCATAGACTCGCGCCATATTGGTGTGATAAGGCGGCTCCCCGCTCCAGTACAAACGGTACTGGAAGTTCAGTGTGTCACCTGCTTTGACCGGTTTTTCCGGCTGCCAGAAACACACGATATTATCCAGCGTTTCACCTGTTGTTGGGATCTCCATCAGGCAAACATGGCCTTTCCCCCAGGCATTGCGCGGTTCAACCCACAGGCTTGGGCGTTTGTTATACCAGCCCATTACATCCTGGTAGCTTTCGAAGCGGTGGTCGAGTTGTAACAACCCAAAACCTTTCGGGTTTTCGTCCATAAATGCGTTGAACTGCAGGCGTTGCGGGTTATTGAGTGGGCGGCAAATCCACTCACCATTACCACGCCACATAGACAGGCGGTCTGAGTCATGAATTTGTGGGTGAATGGTGTCGCACATTTTGCGTTCATTAGTGCCGCAACTGAACATACTGGTCATTGGGGCTATCCCCAGTTGCCTGATGTCCTGGCGTGCATACAGGTGATTTTCGACTTCCATAATCACCTGGGTTTCTTCGCACTGAATGGTAAATTTGTAAGCGCCAGTAGCACTTGGGCTGTCCAGCAAGGCATATACCACAAAAGTGGTGTCGCTGGCTTTGGGGGTTTCAAACCAGAATGCCGTAAAATCAGGAAACTCTTCTGGTTTATCTGTAAAGGTATCAATTGCCAGTCCACGGGCAGACAGGCCATATTGCCAGGTGTTGTCTACTGCACGGAAATAGCTCGCCCCAAGGAATGAAACCACATCACGACGTGCCAGTTCAGGTGCTTTAAACACTTTAAAACCTGCGAAGCCAAGGTCTGGCTGCCCTTCCAGTTGGCTGACATCCACGCCGGCATCGTGGTAGTTGAATAAATCCGGGCGGAAATGCACTTCCCTGGCCTGGTGGGTTGCCGGGTCGAGAGAGAACATTCTTACCCGGCGGCGAAAACCCATGCCTACGTGGAAAAACTGTACATCCAGTTGGCGGTCTTCAATGTTGTGCCACAAAGAATGCGCTGCATCATACTGAATGCTGTTGTATGCCTGAGGCGTTAAATCGGCCAGCGTTTTCGGCAACGGACGAGGTGCGCCACCCCAGGCCTTTTGCGCCAAATCATGGGCCATAGACTGCAACACGGAAAAATCGAAAGTGCGGGTACTGCCATCCGCAATTCCTGACTCTTGTGCCCACGCAGCGCGCGAGAAGAAAGTGGCAAGTGCCGGAGTGCCACAGGCAGCAGCCAGCGCCATAGAAGCTTTTATAAAACGTCTGCGATTCATGCCGGATTCATCGTCCTTTTTGTCAGGATAGTAGCGTTAAGTTAACGGGCATTCCCACTATGCACTTAAGCCCGTTGCCATGACACTCTAGACAAAATTTATTGTGAATCCAACAACACAACGCTGCGACCCGCACGAGCGCCTGTTTTTCAGACATGTCTCCCTGAGGTCGCAGCAAAAACGGTGTTATTTCACACTCACGTCAATACCAGGGAAATATTTTTTCGCCAGGGTGGTGACGGTGCCATCGGCCTGTAATTTGCTGATAGCCGCATCCAGGCGTGTTTTCGTTTCGGCATCGCCTTTGCGCAGGCCAAAACCAATCCCACTCCCCAAAATTTTGTCATCACTGACCGGCTTGCCGATAAAGCCAAAACCTTTACCCTGAGGCTTGCTCAGGAACCCGGCCTGGCCTGCCGCAGACATTACCAGTGAGGCATCAATACGGCCATTAAGTAAATCGGCCCATGCCATGTTCTGGTCTTTATATGAAACAACAGTTACACCCTGTTTTTCCCAGTGCTCTTTGGCATAAACTTCCTGGATAGAACCTTGCAATACACCAATGGTTTTACCTTTCAGAGATGCCACTGTTGCATCCATCCCACTGCCTTCTTTACCTACCAGTTGGGTTGGTATCCGGTAAATTGGGTGAGTGAAGTCGATGCTTTTTTCACGCTGCTCCGTGATATTCATTGCGGAGTTAATGGCGTCGAATTTTTTTGCCATCAGGCCCGGTATCAGGGCATCAAATGACGTTTCCACCCATTCGCATTTCAGTTTTGCCGTTTGGCAAACAGCTTTGCCCAGGTCGATATCAAACCCTTCCAGCTGGCCTGCAGCATTGCGGCTTTCAAACGGTGGGTATTCAGCTTCCAGCCCAAAACGCAGCGTGTTTTCTGCAGCAATAGCAGATAAAGAAGATAACAACCCAGCGGCTAATAACAGTGATGTGATTTTTTTCATGAATAACCCTGCTTAACGTGGCTTAACCTGGCATAACGCCTGTGCGCCTGCCTTTAATGTCGCATCGTCTTTCGCAAAAGAGAGGCGAATCAGTTTATTGTCTGTACCATCGGTGTAAAACGCAGATAACGGAATGGCAGCTACACCATGCTCCACAATCAGACGTTTTACCATCTCGCTGTCGGGTTCGTCACTAAAATGCCCGTAACTGGCGAGCATAAAGAATGACCCGGCACTCGGTAATAATTTGAAGGGTGAATCGGCCAGCAAAGACTGGAGTAAATCGCGCTTACGCTGGTAAAACGGCCCCAGGCTTTGCCAGGTGACCGGGTTCGTCATGTAGTCGGCAAAGGCATACTGCATTGGGGTGTCTGCCGCAAACATTAAGAACTGGTGCACTTTGACTATCTCGTCCATCAATACTTTTGGCGCAACACAGTACCCTACGCGCCAGCCTGTAACGTGGAACGTTTTGCCAAACGAAGAAATAATGACACTGCGCTCTGCCAGGCGTGGGTGGGTAGCCATACCGTGGTGGCGTGCACCATCAAAAACGATATGCTCATACACTTCATCTGCCAGCAAAATGATATCGGTACCCTGGGTCAAACGAACCAGTTCGCTCAAATCTGACTCACTCAGCACCTGGCCACTCGGGTTGTGCGGAGTATTGATAATTATCATGCGGGTACGGCTGTTTATCGCGGCCGACACTTCATCCCAGTTAATCCGGAAATCAGGCTGAGTCAGTTTGACGGCAACAGGTGTTGCCCCCTGCAAACGCACTACCGGCGCATAGCTGTCGAAGGAGGGTTCAAAGTAAATTACTTCATCGCCCGGGTGAACCAGGCCACTGATAGCAGAGTAGATCCCTTCACTGGCGCTGGCAGTGACCAGCACTTCATCTGCGGCATCATAATGCTGGCCATAAGCCAGTGCGACTTTTTCACTAATCAGTTGTTTGAGAAGAGGTAAACCCGTCATTGGAGCGTACTGGTTACGGTTTTCCTTCATCGCTTTTGTTACGCCATCGACCAGTGCCGGGTCACACGGAAAGCCTGGCGCACCCTGGGAAAGGTTAATAGCATTGTGCTGGGATGAAAGTTGCCCAATTACGGTAAAAATGGTGGTACCTACATCCGGCAGTTTTGACTTGCACTGTACCGGGGATTGCATGGACATGGCTGCTCCTGTGATAGCTACGAATTGCATAACTATTCAAGCGGTACGGCATTGCAAGCACAACCGAATTGTTGTCATAATAGCCATGCAAAAATTGCATAGCTGGAGATGTGTATGCCCCGCCATTCCCTGCCACTGAATGCGCTTGAAGCCTTTATTGTTACCGCCCGGCACCTTAACCTGACTCATGCAGCGAAAGAGCTTTACCTGACTCAGGGCGCAGTAAGCCGCAAAATTGCCTCACTGGAAAACTGGTTTGGCTTCGCGTTATTTGAACGCCACGCCCGGGGTTTGCACCTGACTCCTCGGGGGAAAGCGCTGCTCCCGGAACTTGAACAGGCCTTCAGGCAAGTGCATATAGTAGCTGAGCAGGCACGCCAGAAACCGCAATCAGTACGCCTTAAAGCGCCAACCTGCGCTATGCGCTGGTTATTGCCCAACCTTCTTGCCATTGAACACCACCACCCGGATCTGGATGTGGTGTTAACCACCACAACCGATCACGGCATTAATTTCCATGCCGAACCCTTCGACGCTGCGATTGAATATGGGAAAGCTGAACGTGGTGAATTACTGTTTGATGAGTGCCTGACTCCGGTAGTAAGCCCGGTGCTGGCAAAACAACTGGCAGCACAACCTGAAAGCTTATCCCGCCTGACATTTTTACACCCCACCCGGGATAAAACTGACTGGTTATTGTGGTGGAACAGCCAGCCCCGCCCCTGGCCGGTAATGCGTAAAAACCAGCACTTCGATACCATGGATCTGGCTATCAGCGCCGCAATTCAGGGCTTTGGTGTTGCAATTGCCGATGAACACCTTGTTGCTGCGGATATTAATGCCGGGCGGCTGGTGCGGCTGTCTGAACAGGCAGTTCCTACGGGGGCGGCATACCGCCTGGTGTTGCGCAAGCCTGGTAGCGAAGCAGGCAATTTAAACGACTTCCGCCAGGCGTTACTTAGTCCAGATTTACATGGTGTTTCATCACCCGTTTAAACAACCGCAGGCGCAAAGGCATAAACCAGCGACGATGGCGAAAACCAAACTGCCGCCGCTGGCCAATTTGTAAAACGCCTTGTGCCGGCCAGGCGACCGGCCCGGCAAGAGCATGCGCTTCTCCATTCTTCTGGCTGGCGAATGCGGCCCAGTAATCAGCAAGAATAGCGGCAACTCTTTGGTCTGCCCCAGTAGTGGTTATCATGGTTGCCAGCGTATCAAACACATAAGCAACTTCATTACCGTGCGACGCGCCAAAAGGCAGGCTGTCCCGTTCACCTTCACTGACATAATCGAACCAGTAACGCCAGCAAGCCTGGCCTGCTCTCTTTTGTGCATCACTGATAATCAGGCCCAGTGTGGTAAACGCCATATCACGGCAAACCTCGCGCCCGAGCACATCATCCTGTAAAGCATGCGGGTAAAGCGTGCGTATCAGGGCAAGTCCGCCCCGGTGAGTTTTGCGCATCTGGCGGATTTGTTGTGCGGCATCCACGCCAAACACAGAGAGCACGCTGGCTTCATCGCTGTTACTTCCTACAATGACCGGTACCGGATGCTGCCTGCCATCCATAAAGCAGTCCAGTGCCGGTTGGGGTAGCACAATATCACCACTTATTGGCACAGGTGCTGGTGAATAAGGTGCGGCCAGAGGCCAGAAGGCATCGCCCGGTAATTCTCGCAGCTGTTCAGTAGTGGCGTGTTTTAACCCCAGAACTGCCGCTACTTGTTCACCATTGTGTAATGCCTCTGGCCGTGGAGTGTCTGGTAACGTGTAACCGCTTTGAATTATCGCCCGGTGAAATAACCCGCTGGCAAGGGGTGAGGCCATCAGTGACATCACACTTCGTGCTCCTGCAGATTCGCCGAACAACGTTACCTGCTGTGCATCACCACCAAAAGCCGCGATGTTCTCCCTGACCCAGTTCAGTGCCGCAATTTGGTCAAGTAAACCAAAGTTGTGTAACGGGCCTCGGGGGTCTTCCCCGTCTAACGCCGGGTGGGCAAAAAAACCGAGATGTCCAAGGCGGTAATTCACGGTAACCAGGATGACACCGCGCCGGGTTAAACCGTGGCCTTCATAAGGCGGCAGCCCACCGGCGCCAATGGTAAAACCGCCGCCATGCAGCCAGACCATAACCGGCAAAGGATGCGCGGGCGGTGTTGCCGGAGCCCAGATATTTAAATACAGGCAGTCTTCACTAAAACTACCCGGGTCCCCGCCACCCAGTTCGCGGCAGTATTCTTCACTCTGCCAACTGGCCGGGCCATATATATATGCCTGTTTTATTCCCTGCCAGCCGGAAGGTGGTTGAGGTGCCCGCCAGCGCAATTCCCCAACAGGTGGTCTGGCATAAGGAACACCACGCCATACCCGAGCACCCGCTTCACACTTCCCTTCAAGCAATCCGTTGGTTGTCATAACCTGACAATTATCCACTGAGTGTGCCAGTATCATGTTTCCCGCTTTCCCTTTCATACGCATTTAGTTCATGAATAAAATCAATAAAGGCCCGCAATGGCGCAGGCACCAGGCGGCGGTCCGGGTAATAGAGCCACGGGCCGCTGAATTCAGGCCACCAGGGCTCCAGCACCGGCTTGAGTTCGCCACGGGCGATTGCCGGGGCCAGCCAGTCTTCGAAAAGCATAATAATTCCCGCGCCTTTAATCGCTGCATCCACAGCCAGGTCAACTGCGGCACCGATGCTGACGACCAGGGGGCCTTTTACCTGAACCCGCACTGTTTCATCGCCTTTGTGAAATTCCCAGTCTGAAATAACTCCACTATGGTAGCGGCAACGAATACAGCGGTGTTGCATTAATTGCGTCGGGTGTTCGGGCTGGCCTGCAAGCGCCAGGTACTCAGGTGAGGCCACTACCGCGAACCGTTGTGTGCGTGGCCCAAAGGGAACGGCAATCATATCCTGTGCCAGGCTCTCTTCATAACGGATCCCGGCATCACAACCGGCACTGAAAATATCAACCAGGTTACTTTCAGCGATGATGTCTACGTCAATCTCCGGGTAACGGGCGAGAAATGCCGGAATAATACCTGGCAGGATCAGCCGGGCGGCACTTACGGGTACGTTCAGGCGCAATGTGCCACGGGGGGTATGGCGAAAACCGTTGATTTTATCCAGCGCAGTTTCGACTTCATCCAGCGCCGGGCGCAAGTTTTCAACCAAAGCGCGCCCTGCTTCAGTCAGGGCGACTGTGCGGGTAGTTCGGTTGAACAAACGCACACCCAGTTGTTGTTCTGCTCGCCGTACTGCATCACTGAGCCGCGACGGATTAGTGTTGAGATTACGGGCTGCTTCACGAAAACCGCCCGCCCTTGCAACAGCAACCACCGCCTGCAGGTCGTTCAAATCATATGCCATTGTGCGGATTTCCGTACATAGTGTCGTGATTAACTGGAATAGTCGCACAAGACTGGCTTGCCTACAATTCAGAGTACACTAACAGGAGGTATCCCATGACAACCGTTCAACTGGCAGGCACCCGGCAATTAGGCGATAAGCAAGTATTCAGGATGGGTTATGGCGCAATGCAACTCGCCGGTCCAGGTGTTTTTGGCCCCCCGGATAACCCGGAACAGGCAATTGAAGTTCTGCGCCTGGCTATCGAGCAAGGTATTAACCATATTGATACCTCAGATTTCTATGGCCCGCACATTACTAACCAACTGATCAGGCAGGCACTCCATCCGTATCAAAAAGAGTTATGCCTGGTGACGAAAGTCAGCGCCAGGCGTGATGATAAAGGGAACTGGATACCGGCGATGTCGGAAAGTGAACTGACCCGGGCGGTGGAAGAAAACCTGGAAAACCTCGGTCTTGACCAGTTAGAGATAGTCAACCTGAGAAGTATGTATGATGTGCATAAACCAGCCGAAGGTAGCCTCGAAGGCCCGTTAACGACATTACTTAACCTGCAGTCTCGGGGGTTAATTCGCCATATTGGGCTCAGTAATGTTACCCCCACGCAAATCAAAGAGGCGCTGGCATTAACCCCTGTCGCCTGCGTACAAAACTGTTATAACCTGGCTGAACGTAGTGATGATGCGCTGATTGACTGGCTCGAACAACGCGACATCCCATACGTACCTTATTTCCCGCTCGGTGGCTTTACGCCGCTACAATCGGCCGAACTCAGCGCTGTTGCCAGTGAACTCTCGGCCTCCCCCATGCAAGTCGCACTGGCCTGGTTATTACAGCGGTCACCTAATATTTTGTTGATTCCGGGCACCAGCAAGCCAGCGCATTTGCTGGCAAATATTGATGCCGCGAAGTTGCAACTGCCTGAAGCGTACATCGAACGCCTGAATGCGCTTTAGTCGGTATCCGTTAGCCTGTTAACCGCAGCCAGCCCGCACAGGCGACGGCTGCGGTTTTCAGTGTCCTGATATAAAGCAAACGGGTCTTTCACCGCACAGCCCAGTGCTGTTTCAAAGGCTTGCTGGCTGGCATGCCCCCGCTCCCTGACCTGCGTTTCCGCTCCCAGGTTGGACTGAAAAATCCCGGCGGCACTGACAGGCAGGAAATCTTCATAAGTAACAGGGGATGCAGCAAGCCAGCCTCGTTCAATTAGTGCCTGTGGGTTGTCGTCCGGTTTAATCGCCTGGCGGTTTGCGTCTCCGGCAGGTAATAACCGGTATCGGTACCAGGCGAGCCCGTCCTGGCGCAGTGTCGCTTCGTCATCGGGGAAACGGGCAAAGGTATTACGTAACTGATTTTGGTGTGCAAAATTATCCGCAGCGACACCCGCTTCAGCTAACAGAGAATCATACAACCGCCGCCCTTTCGGGGTCAGGGCCACTCCTCGCTGCTCTATTTCACCAAAACGTGCGGTATGCGCTCCCTGAGCCCCTTCGCCAAATACCACTTTTTCTTCCAGTGCCCGGAAACTGGTCTGGCGCAAAAGAATGGGGTATACACGGCGCGGCGGGCCTTCAATCACATTCTTGGGAGTAATGCCATATTCAGGCATCAGTGCCTGTACCCGGTCAATATCCAGTGTACGGGGGGTCAGGTGATTAATATGGCACCCGGGGAAACTGACAATGTCGGCCACCAGCCGGTGCGCACTGTTCAGTGCCTGGTATGTTTGCGCATCCACGCAGGCTTGCTGGCGCCAACGAAATGTTTCCAGAGCTTCACTGACAAAGCGCTGCGCCTGCACGGCGGTTAAACCACCTTGTTGTGCGTGGGTATCTACCAGTTCACGGCAGCCTGGCGTAAAAATTGAACGCTGCGCCAGAATATGCAGCGCCTGTTCCCGAAGCGTTGTGTCTTCAATCAGTTCCGGGCGCAGTAATGAGGTAAAAACACGAAATGGATTACGTGCCAGCGCGGCGTCTTCTGTGGGGCGAAACGCGGTTGAATGCACCGGTATCCCGGCAACAGACAAATCATAGTACCCCACGGGGTACATGCCCATGATGGCAAAAACCTTGCGCAACCCCGCCAGTTCTTCTGGCGTGCCAACACGAATAGCGCCATGCCGCTCAACATTGAGCCGACCAATTTCTCCATCGTTTGTCAGTTGTTCAAGCAACATGGGGTGTTTTTCCAGCACACCAATGTTGACGTCGGCAACCAGGTCCAACAACGTGCCATACTGCGGTACTTCTTGCTGATACATCACAGACATCGCCTGTGCGAACATTTCCCGAATTTCATCTGCACTGACATACTCGCCCATGTTATTTTCCTCAGGTCTTTTCCCAAAGGTTAGATAACACCTTTGCGCCACACTGAAATTATTCAGCTTTTGTGATCCTGGCAACGCGCCAAATTTAGTGGTCTTATCCCCTGCAGTCTTCGTTTATATAACCGGAGCATATGGTTGCCTGGCACATAAAAATTACCGGCGTTGATTTGCCTCGATTCAGCCGGGCAACCCGGAACGTCAGCGTAGCCAGAATCCGCACTTTGTTTAAAAATTGCGATGTTTGTTAATGTAATTTTGCAATGAAGTTATCAGAATACAGCTAAGTCACTTGAAAATAGCAAAAAACTGGTTTTAACATCCGTTATGGAAAATTATGGTCACTTCATGCAGCGCATTCGCTTGCGCCATTTACACACTTTTGTTGCCGTCGCTCAGCAGGGAACTCTTGGGCGCGCGGCACAAACGCTTAACCTCAGCCAGCCAGCATTATCCAAGACATTAAATGAGCTGGAAAATTTGATTGGGGCCCGCCTGCTTGAGCGGGGGCGTATGGGGGCACATCTCACCCCCACTGGCGAGCAATTTTTGACCCATGCACTGCGCATTCTTGATGCACTTCAGGTTGCCGGGCACTCTTTGCATTCCGCCACACAAGGTGAGCCTCAGGTAGTGCGCCTTGGTGCACTGCCAACGGCACTACTGGGGTTATTGCCTGCTGTAATAGGCCAATTCCATCGCCATCAAATTGGTGTCAGCCTGCAAGTGGCAGCCATGAATAACACCATGATCTTATCCGGGTTAAAAAGTGGTGAACTGGATTTTGGAATCGGCCGCATGTCTGACCCGGAATTAATGGGTGGATTAAGCTACGAATTGCTGTTTCTGGAATCACTGCGTCTGGTGGTTCACCCGGGGCATCCACTACTCAACGAAACCCTGACATTTCGCCGTATTCTCGACTGGCCAGCCGTTGTGCTGCCTGAAGGTACACCGCCCAGGGACAAAACTGAAGCCTTGCTTAAAGAACAAGGTTGTACACTTTCGCCCTGCCATGTTGAAACTTTGTCTGCTTCACTTTCCCGGCAACTCGCAATTGACTATGACTACGTTTGGTTTGTGCCCTCTGGCGCGGTAAAAGAAGATCTTAAAACGGGTGTACTGGTCTCATTACCTGTTGCCATACCGGGAAATGGCGAACCGGTTGGTATTCTGACCCGTGTCGACACCCCGCTTTCTGTTCACGCCGTAACATTAATTAATGCCATTCGCCAAACTATTGCCTGATTGTATTGTGTTGCGCAACTTGCATGATAAGTAACACTGTTAGAACGTTCAGGAAACAATAACCGCACATTGTTGCGCGAATGTTGGAAATTTGCGGCGTATACTGCATGTATTGATTACGCACACTATTGCGTAAATTTCCAGTATGGACGTCACACTATGAAATTTAAAACAGCGATTAAACCTTATCACGCGGCCGCAGGTGGCTGGGGATCACTGGAAGCAACAACCCGGTTTGTGTTTGACAGCAAACGCGCAATTAAGAATTTGCGCAACCTGATGCGCATGAACAAAGCCAAAGGCTTTGACTGCCCCGGCTGTGCCTGGGGTGATGATAATAAAAGTACATTCAGTTTTTGTGAGAATGGCGCTAAAGCTGTTACCTGGGAAGCCACCCGTCGCCATATCACCGCAGAGTTTTTTGCCCAACACACAGTCAGCGCGCTACGCAAACAAAGTGACTATTTTCTGGAGTACCAGGGCCGCCTGACAGAACCGTTGTGTTACAACCCTGAAACCGATCACTACGAAGCCATCACCTGGCCGGATGCTTTTGCACTGGTTGCCCGCCATATTCAGGAAATGGACAATCCTAACCAACTGGAGCTTTACACCTCCGGGCGTGCAAGTAATGAAGCTTCTTATCTCTACCAGGTATTCGGGCGGATGCTGGGCACAAATAATTTCCCCGACTGTTCGAATATGTGCCATGAGGCCAGTGGTAGCGGGCTGAAACGCAGTATTGGCGTTGGTAAAGGCACAATTCGCCTCGATGATTTCGACAAAGCAAACGCCATTTTTGTATTTGGCCAAAACCCTGGTACAAATCACCCGCGTATGCTTCACAGCCTGCGCCATGCAGCTGAAAACGGTGCCAGTATTGTAACGTTCAATACCCTGCGTGAACGTGGGCTTGAACGGTTCGCTGACCCGCAAAAACCGCTTGAAGTCGTCACCCCTTTAGCTGGAAACATCAGCTCTACGTATTATCAACCGAATTTAGGTGGCGATATGGCAGCGGTGCGCGGCATGGCAAAAGCACTGCTGGAAACCCACCGGCAACACCTGGCAGATGGCTTACCTGGCATTTTTGATGATGCTTTTATCAGTGAGCACACCCAGGGGATTGAACAGTGGTTTGCTGAAATCGATAACACCAGTTGGGACTTTATCACTCAGCAATCTGGCCTGAGTGAGCAGCAACTGCGTGAAGCAGCCGGTATCTGGCAAAATGCCGAACGGGTTATTTGCACCTGGGCGATGGGTATTACCCAACATAAACATTCGCTGGATAGTGTACGGGAAATTGTTAACCTGCAATTGCTGGGGGGGCACCTGGGCAAACCCGGCGCTGGGCTATGCCCGGTGCGTGGGCACAGCAATGTTCAGGGGAACCGTACAATGGGGATTGATGAAAAACCCTCTGCTGCATTACTCGACAGCCTGGCGAAACATTTCGACTTCACGCCACCACGAGCACCAGGCCATAACACGGTTGAAGCAATTGAGGCCATGCTGCGTGATGAAGTTCGGGTTCTGATAACACTGGGTGGCAACCTTGCCGCCGCAGCGCCTGATAGCGAGCGTACCGCTGAAGCCTTATCCCGGTGTGGGCTGACAGTACATATCAGTACCAAGATGAACCGCAGCCACCTTTATCCTGGCGATTCAGCACTAATCCTGCCCACGCTTGGGCGCACTGAAGAAGATCTTCAGGAAAGTGGCCGTCAGTTTATTACTGTCGAAGATTCTTTCAGTATGGTGCATGCATCTGAAGGGATAGGCAAACCACTGGCAGCCACGCAACGCTCTGAAACGGCAATTGTTGCCGGAATCGCCGCAGCGACACTGGGATGTGAGAAACTGGACTGGCTTGCCCTGAGTGCTGATTACAACCTGATTCGTGACCATATTGCAGCCACTATACCTGGGTTCACTGATTTCAATGAGAAATGTGCAGAGCCTGGCGGATTCTGGCTGGGTAATGCGGCGGCAAGTTACCGTTTTGCCACACCGAGTGGTAAAGCAGAGTTCAGCCCGGCTCCATTGCCGCAGTCAGTAACCCCGGTGGAAGCACCGTTCATATTGCAGACATTGCGTTCTCATGACCAATATAACACGACAATTTATGGTCTGGACGACCGTTATCGTGGTGTTTACGGGCAGCGTGAAGTGTTATTTATGAACCCCGATGATATTGCAGCGCTTGGGCTGGAACCGGGCGATGACGTTGATATCGAAACCCACTGGAATGACGGTATTGAACGAAAAGTTACCGGTTTCAAACTGGTCAGTTATGCCATTCCCCGTGGTAACCTGGCAGCTTACTACCCGGAAACTAACCCGTTAATTCCATTGTCCAGCTTTGGTGATGGTACAGGGACTCCTACTTCCAAATCTGTACCGGTGAGTATCACTGCTTCGCAACCGCATCCAGATTTGCGCCTGGTTTAAATAAACAACCCACAGGCATCTGCTTGTGGGTTGTATTCAGCTAATGGCGAGCAGTGTTAAAACGTCTCCCAGTTCTCCTGACCAGTTGATGAAGCCTGTGGTAATGCGGCCTGCGTTTTTTTCGCCCGCCCGGGCGCAGTACGCTCACTGTGGCTGTCACCAGATAACCGGAAGATACCGACAGCCTGAGACAGTATCGCGGCCTGTTCTTCAAGTGAACGGGCTGCGGCTGATGCCTCCTGCACCAGAGCTGAGTTTTGCTGTGTGGCATTATCCATTTCAGTAATAGCCTGGCCTACCTGTTCTATACCGCGGCTTTGTTCATCAGATGCAGAAGCTATTTCCTGCATAATGCCAGTCACGCTTTTCACCGACTCTACAATACCAGTCATGGTACTGCCTGCTTCCCGCACTTCACCGGAACCCTGTTCAATGAGTGAAACAGATTCATTAATCAGGTTCTCAATTTCTTTGGCCGCCTGTGCACTGCGTTGTGCAAGAGTACGAACTTCACTGGCTACCACAGAGAACCCACGCCCCTGCTCTCCTGCACGCGCAGCTTCAACGGCGGCATTCAGTGCCAGAATATTGGTCTGAAACGCGATGCTATTAATAACCGATGTGATTTCTGAGATTTTCCGTGAACTGGCTGAAATATTGTTCATGGTAGAAACCACACCGGTAACAATCTGCCCACCGTGCGAGGCCTTTTGTGAGGCCTCTCCAGCCAGTTTGCTTGCATGGTGCGCGTTTTCCGCATTTTGCTTCACGGTTGCCGTCAGTTGCTCCATGCTGGCGGCAGTTTGTTCAATAGCGGCTGCCTGTTGCTCAGTTCGTGAAGCTAAATCGACGTTGCCGGCAGAGATATCACTGGTGCCCTGGTAAATGCCACTGGCGCCATCACGCACAGTGGTGACAGTTCTCACCAGAGATTGCTGCATGTGTTGCAAATGTTTGTTGAGCATGCCAATCTCACTGCGGCTGGTTAATTCTTCTGGTTGTGTGAGGTCGCCAGCGTCAATAGCCTCAATTCGCTTAACAGCACGTTGCAAGGGTTGTATCACTATTTTTCGCAACATGATGAAGGTCATAGCTGTCATAAATAAAGCCAGCACAAAAGCGCCCCCCATCACCATCAGACCAATATTTGTATCGTGATGCGCCATAGCGTTAAGTTGCTGGGAGCGCGCAGTACGAATGGCAATCGCCTTCAGCAAAACCTCATTATAGTCATCATCCAGTTTGCGCAGTTGTTCATTCTCCTGGGTGATAATCGCTTCAAACATGCCATTTTTGGCATATTTGATCATTGGCTTCATGCCCTTTTCGACATAGTCGTCAAAACGGGTTTTCAGTGCGCCATCCAGTGCGGTGTCTTGCGGTGTTTTCGACCGGCGGTCCATGTAAACAGCAAACCCTTCCTGAGCTTTTTTAATACGCGCTTCTGCATCAGCAATATCTTTGCTCATGACATCCATATCTGCGACACGCCCGGCCGCCCCGGCATGAATTAATAAAATACGGGCGGTACGCAGGTGGTTGGAGCTGTTGGAGATGCCCATGCGCACCTGTATTTCATCGGTCACATCACTGAGTGAGCTATTACCCTGAACCAGGAAATAGCCAGCAAGACCGATACATAAAGCAAACAGTAGTAACACCCCGCCCAGAATGGCGGAAAAGAGGGGAACCAGACGGATGTGGTGCCAGAAACGAACAGACCCGGATATAGTTTGTGCAGATGTCGTTGCCCTTTCCATAATAACTCTCTTTAAATTTATAAGGGGTACAAAGAAAGCAATACCAATGACATCGGCATCCGTAGCCGTTTTATTACGCCTTAAAAGACATTTTGCGTAGCGTTAACAAGATTATGCCGGGAGGATCACACTTTCCCGGCGAGAGGAAAACAGAGGAATGCAAAGTGCGTTATAAATGGTCTATGTCTGTCGGTTTACCAAATAAAAAGCCCTGGATCTCACTACACCCTTCTTCCTCCAGAATGCGTAATTGCTCAGCAGTTTCTACGCCCTCGGCAATCAGTGGCGTATTGATGGAGTTACCCAGTGAAATGATGGCTCGCACAAAAGAACGTGCTTCATAGCTTTTCTCAACGTTATTGAGAAAGCTTTTATCCAGTTTTATCACATCAAACTGGAACTCCCGCAGAGTACTCAAAGAAGAATATCCAGTACCGAAATCATCCAGCGCAATACTTATTCCCATTTTTTGAAACTGATGCAACACATTGAATGTAAGCTTCTTATTAACAATAAACGCGGTTTCCGTTACTTCGAATTCCAGCAAGCTCATTGGGTAAGCAGAACGTTGCAACAATGTGCGTACTCGCTCAATAAAGTTGGGGTGGCGTAATTGCACTGGTGAAATATTGATAGATATTTTCTTATTAATTTGCCTTTCCATCGCTTCCTGGCATACGGTACTTATCACCCAGTAGCCTAATGGAACAATCGCGCCACTTTCTTCAGCGATAGGGATAAAAACATCGGGTGAAACCGGCCCAAGGCGTGGATGATTCCAGCGTAACAGTGCCTCATAACCTGAAATCTCTTTATCTTTGATGGCGCGTTTTTCCTGGTAATGCAGATAGAACTGCCCTTCTTTAATGCCCTTGCGGATATCGCCTGCCAGCATATTGCGATAACGTGTTTCTTCATCCATGTCTTTTTCATACCAGCATATTTTCACGTCCGTAGCCTGCTTTGCCCGGTACATTGCAAGGTCTGAATTACTGAGGAGCTTTTTAATATCCGTTGCATCATCAGGGTAAACCGCAACGCCCATGCTGGCCGACACAGAAAATTCGGTTGTGGCAAATTTTTGCAACCCGGAAAAACAGGCATATAAGCGGGAAGTGAACGCGCGTGCTTCCAGGCGGTTGTTGTAACCTTTTACCGCAACAAACTCATCACCGCCAAAACGGGCAACAATTTCGTCTTTACCCAGTATTTTGAGGGTTTGTGCGGCAACTCGTTGTAAGAGCTGGTCGCCGATATGGTGGCCTTCGATATCGTTTATATCTTTGAACTTATCCAAATCAATAGTGCAAACCGCAATACGCTGGTATTCGCTATTGTTCAGTAACTGTTCGACAAACGAGAAAAACTCAACACGGTTTGGCAGGCCGGTTAGTGCATCGTACCGCGCCATCCAGGAGATTTTGTCGTTGATCTCTTTTTGTTCGCTAACGTCCCGGGTGATTTTGGCAAAGCCAAGATGCACACCTTCTTCATCGTAAATCGGGTCGATAACCACATGAGCCCAGAAACGGGAACCATCTTTTCGGTAGCGCCAGCCTTCTCCTTCATACTGACCATGTTCTAAAGCCAGTTGAAGGTTACGTTGTGGCAAACCCGCATTGCGGTCCTGTTCACTGTGGAAAATACCGTAATACTGGCCGACGATTTCATCGCTACTGTAACCTTTTGCCCGGTTTGCACCTTCATTCCAGCTGGCGACCGTTCCGTCAGGATTCAACATGTAAATGGCGTAATCCTTTACTTGCTCAATAAAATGGCGATAGACAAAATCACTCAGTCGCTTGTGGCTCATGTAAGATGGCCCCTGTTCCAGGTATTGTAATTAGTAAAATAAAAACTTTTTCTCACAAGCTTTATCGCCTGTCACTCGTTTTTCTTTATGTTTTTCGCCCGGATAGATTATTTACACCCGTGCTGTTTTGTAGCGCAGTTCACACTGTGTGTATAGCCCACAAACCGCGCAGCGGGTATCGGACAGACAGAGTATTTAACCAGGTTTACAGTCTGGGTCGCAGAAAAGAACGAGAGAATGCTTCAGGAAAAACCTGCCACCGATTTGCCAGTGTGCAGCGGCAGGTTTCAGAGGTGATTAACTGGATTTTTTACGCGGCATCATGCGCAACAACGTGTTGTCTTTCCAGAAATAATGGTGCGCAAGTGCGGCAGCGGCATGGAGACCAATAATATAATAGCCGACAGTTGCCACCAGCTCATGGATATCTTTTACCTGCCAGGCGAAATCTTCATTCGGTGTGGCGGAGACTGGCATGGGCAGGCCGAAAATCGCCCAGTCATTACCGCGATAGTAACGATAAATAACACCTAATAGCGGCAGTGCGATAAACATCAGGTACAGCACCAGGTGTGCCAGGTGAGATAACCCCGTCACCATGGGCGATGGTTTAGGCTCAATCGGTGGGGTTGGCCAGATGGCCCGCCCGGCGAGGCGCGCTACCATCAGCACCATAACAAGGATCCCTGAACCATAGTGCAGACTGCTGAGTACGGGACGGAAACTCCGCGGGAAGAAGCCCCGCAACTCCATGGAGCAGTAAGCGATAATCACCAATAAGAAAACCAGCCAGTGCAGCGTTATCTGAACCGAACTGTACTTTCCACGCATAACGACATCCTCAATATTCAGTGAAGTGTTCAACATACTGATTACGCATTAAGAATTCATTAGTTTTTCTTTGCTTTCAGTGCGAAAAAACGGTGTTTTGCATAAGTAACAACCGTTTCAGGGTTAGTGGTAAGCTGTTGTTTACCCGTTGAGAGCACAAGTTATGCTTTGAGAAGGACACATATGCCCCCTGATTACCAAACTATAGCGCGCCTGGAGCCAGACGAAACATTTACCATCTGGCCTGCGGGCGAAGCACCGGGCGCACATACCAGCCCGGCGCACTATGTTCTTACTGAACGCAGTACACTCGCCAGTTTGCCTGACCGTGCCGCAACTGGAATCAGGGCGCCACTCATCAGCGCCTGGCGGCCAAAGGAGCCTAATGGGGTTGCACTATTAGTGGCACCCGGTGGTGGTTATAACCGTGTGGTGGTTGATAAAGAAGGCAGCGACCTGGCAGCACGCTTTACAGCACAAGGGTATACATTGTTTGTCATGACCTACCGCATGCCCGATGGCGGCCACAGTGAAGCCAGCCTGGCGCCACTTGCAGACATTCAACGTGCCATCAGGGTTATTCGCACACGCTCACCAGCGTGGGGGTTAAATGCACAACGTATTGGTGTTCTTGGCTTTTCTGCCGGGGGGCACCTTGCCGGCAGCCTTGCAACACACTTTGACTACCCTGCTTACCCGGCAATGGATGAAGCAGACAGCCTCAGTGCACGCCCGGATTTCGCTGCGCTGATGTACCCGGTTATTACCATGGATGCAGCGTTAACTCACCCGGGTTCAGCCCGTGCTTTACTGGGCGCAACTCCCGAGCCACTCTGGCGGCAACACCATTCACTGGAATTACAGGTTCGTGATGATATGCCCCCCGTATTTCTTGCCCATGCTGCTGATGACCCTTCGGTGCCTGTCGCAAACAGCCTGCTCATGTTTCAGGCGTTACTTGCCCACAAGGTTCCTGCCGAAATGCATATCTTCCAACAAGGGCAGCATGGTTTTGGTATTCGCGGTTGCCTTGATTTACCAGCCCAAAGCTGGCCTGAACTGCTCATGAACTGGGTCGAAGCACAATACCCGTGATGCTATGCAAGTTTGCGTGCAGCAAGCATGCCCCGCAGAGGCTCGCAGGCAGATAAACGTTGCCACGCTAGCATGATTTCTTCAGGCAGAGGCACATGGGCAATAAAACCTTTACCTGCGGGCCCATAGCCATTGTTGTCATCATACAGGCGTGGCAGTTCCCCCATGGTCAGCTCAATAAAACGGTGAACCGGCCATAAGCCTGTGGCTTCATTTTCAAATGCAATATCTTCGCATTGGCCGGTTAACCTGGGCACAAACCCTGGCGATGACACACAGTCTGGCAGGATGGAAACCTGGTTTTTCAGGCGGGCAAATGTAGCCATTGTACGCCGTTGCATGGTTGGGTCCTGAACCACAACCAGTTGCTGTGGTGCCAGGCCGCGTAATTGCATTAAACGCCACGAAAAATCAACATTTTCACCGCAGTTGGTCGCCTCACATTCGAGTAATATTTGCTCGGGCGGCAGGCCAGCAACGGTGGCTGCCATTTCACCAATCACTGATGCTTCGGTACGCCCGCCAGTATGAATGTGCTGGTAGCAAGAGCTTTGCTGCACCGCCTGATATAACCACCCCGTAGAATGGCCGACACCACCGGTTATCAGCAAGAGTGCCTGTAATTCACGGGCCTGATGAAAAGCATGCTCAATAACTGGCAATACAGCATTGCCAGCCAGTACAACTATTGAAGAACGTGATCTATCAATATCAGTATCCCGCTGGGCAAGCCAGTTACTGACCAGGTTAAGGTCTTCAACCATATTGTAATTTTTGCCATGTGCTGCCATAACGCTGCCTGAAGATGCTTCCAATGATTCTCTCCTGCGCTGTTTGTCCCGGTAATGAGGACGATGAATTATTCGGCATAACCGATCACTTCACCCCAAAACCATGCTTGTGCCATCTTATTCTTTTTACGAGTAAAAAAGCCAGAATCCTCCAAAAAATACCAGGTTGCACCTGGATCAACCCCTGATTTTTAATTCTTTTTAAGAATTTAGTTACCTGCTGACACATTTAAACAAAATTTATCGCCACTGTTTTTCACTTTCTCACTGAAATTAACATTCAGATAACTTGATTAATCATTTTTACATACCTAATTTGCTAAAGCGTTAACAAATATTTCACACAGAGTCGCACCGGGCTAAACAGGCCAGTGGTTGTACTTTGTATTACTTCATTCACGTGGCGAGGATGTTTATGGTTACACATGAAAGCAGCACCACGATTTTACGGAAAAACAAAAAGGTGCTGATTGCCAGCCTGACTGGTAGCGCAATTGAATGGTTCGATTATTTTCTTTATGGCACGGCAGCCGCACTGGTATTTAACAAATTATTCTTTCCCATGGTGGATCCCGTTATCGGGATGATGCTTGCCTGGTTGTCTTTCTCACTCACCTTCTTCATTCGCCCAATTGGCGGCGTAGTGTTTGCACATATTGGCGACCGAATCGGGCGCAAAAAGACGCTGGTACTGACCCTTTCTCTTATGGGAGGTGCCACGGTAATGATTGGTTTACTGCCGGACTACAACAGTATTGGTTTGTGGGCTCCAGCCTTACTGATTTTATTGCGGATTATTCAGGGAATGGGTATTGGTGGTGAATGGGGTGGCGCATTGTTACTGGCCTACGAATACGCACCTGCATCGCGTAAAGGTTTCTTTGGCAGTATTCCTCAGGCTGGGGTCACCATTGGCATGTTGATGGCGACATTCATGGTATCTCTGATGACCTTATTCAGCGAAGAGCAATTTCTGGCGTGGGGATGGCGAATTCCGTTTATTTTAAGTGCCGTACTGGTGCTGTTGGGGCTTTGGATCCGGAAAGATATTGATGAGACACCTGATTTCAAAGCAGTCAAACAGTCAGGGAAACTTAGTAAGACCCCATTACGTGAAACACTGAAATACCACTGGAGACAAGTGTTAATCGCTGCCGGGTTGAAGGTAGTGGAAACGGCACCATTTTATATTTTTTCAACGTTTGTGGTTAGCTATGCCACCGGCATTCTTACCTATGAAAAATCCCAGACACTGGAAGCCGTCACACTCGGGGCATTAGTCGCCACAGTGATGATTCCGTTGATGGGTTTGCTTTCGGACAAAATTGGCCGGGCGCGCATGTATACCGTCAGCGTTATCATGTTGGGAATTTTTATTGTGCCCTGGTTTATGTTGCTCAATACCCACACCACCTGGGGTATTGTGGTTGCTACGGTAATTGCGTTCGGTATTTTGTGGGCGCCGGTCACGGCAGTGCTCGGCACACTGTGCTCAGAGATTTTTGACGCAAATGTGCGTTATACGGGGATTACGCTGGGGTACCAACTTGGTGCGGCACTGGCAGGTGGCACTGCGCCACTCATAGCCACCGCGCTTCTCGCGCAATCAGGCGGTGACTGGCAGCCTGTCGCTATTTACCTGGGCATTACCGTGCTTATTTCACTGGTCGCCATTTATGCTGCCACCCGCTCCAGGCATTGCGGAGCTCTGCATACAGAACCAGAGTCGCTATCTTAGCTGCCGTGCCGCCACTGCGCGGCGCGTGGTTAAAATGCCAGGGCATCGTAGCTGGTTGCAGACTCAGCCTGGATGGTAATTACGATGTCACTGTTCTTCATTATTTTTATGTATAGTGGTTGTTGAATTTTTGTTAGGTTAATCCCTGCGAGGTGAACAATGCAAGAACAGTGGTCAGCTGTAGATAACTGGTTAATGTCAGCGTTACTGCCGCAAGATGAGATACTGGAACGGGTGTTGAAAAATAACCAACAGGCAGGCCTGCCTGCCATTGACGTTTCCCCAGCCCAGGGACAATTTCTTGCGATGCTGATTACTATTTCTGGTGCACAACGTGTTCTGGAAATCGGCACTCTGGGTGGCTACAGTGCTATCTGGATGGCAAGAGCATTACCTGAAGGCGGTAAAATTGTCAGCCTCGAATTTGACCCGCACCACGGGCGTATTGCACAACAGAATATTGATTTAGCCGGTGTTACTGGCAAAACAGAAATTATCATTGGCCCGGCGCTGGAGTCGCTGCCGAATCTGGCTCAGCAACCGCCATTTGATTTTATTTTTATAGACGCAGACAAGCGCAACAACCCGGCCTATTTAGACTGGGCACTACGGCTGTCGCGCCCTGGCACACTGATTTTTGGCGACAACGTGGTGCGCAACGGCGCAATTACCGATGCACAACACCCCGATCCCCATGTTCAGGGTATACAGGCATTTTTGCAGGACGCAGGGCAATCGGGAAGATTAACCGCCACGGCTCTACAAACCACAGGGATCAAGGGATGGGATGGTTTTATGCTGGCGCGGGTTAACCATTAAGCAGGCTGCATACTGGCAGGGCTACTGAACCGCTCAGTAGCCCTGTAGTTAGTAACGGAGTGGTTAGTAACGGAGTGGTTAGTAACGGTGCCGTTAATCACGGTATCGTTAGTACCTGTTTTCAGATACCTGTATTGCAATACCTCAGGTAACCAGTTATTCCGTTATGGCATCCATCGCCTGGAGAATCCGTTTATCAGATACCGGAAAAGGCGTGCCCAGTTGCTGGGCAAAATAACTCACCCGTAGCTCTTCTATCATCCAGCGAATTGCCAGCACATCTTCGTCTTCACGGCGGTTGGCAGGTAATTTGTTGAGCCATTTCACCCACGCCTGCTGCACCTGGTCCACTTTCAGCATTTGCGCCCGGTCACGATGCGGGTCAATGGCCAGTTTTTCGAGGCGCTTTTCGATAGCCTGTAAATAGCGCAGTGTATCGCCCAGTCGGTTATAACCGTTTTGTGTAACAAACCCACGGTAAACCAGCCCTGACAACTGCGATTTCACATCGGAAAGAGCCAGTGCCATGGTCATATCCACCCGCCCTTTCAGGCGCTTGTTGACAGCGAAAACGGCCGTCAGGATCTGCTCAACCTGGCTTGCGATATCCACCACCTGGTCATTTAATTCCGCACGCACTTTTTCATGCAACGCCTGGAACCCCGCGTCATCCCAAACCGGCCCTCCGGCATCTGCAACCAGCTTGTCTACACCACAGGCAATGCAGTCGTCGATTAAATCCAGCACCTTACCGTAAGGGTTAAAATAGAGCCCAAGTTTGGCTTTATTGGGCAATTTTTCATGCAGGTATTTAATGGGCGATGGGATATTGAGTAGCAGTAAACGCCGCAGCCCCAGGCGCATAGCCTGCTGTTGTTCATGGGGGTTATCAAACAAACGAATGGCAACACTGTCTTTGTCATCCACCAGTGCTGGCCATGCTTTTACCCGGTAGTTACCGCGTTTTTGCTCGTAACTTTCAGGTAAAGCGCCAAAGCTCCAGACATGCAGGCCACTTTGCTCAATGCCATCATCAGCAACCGCAGACAGCGTTTCCTGAACTTTTGCTTTCAGAGTTTCTTTGAGTGCATCTAAATCCCGGCCTTCACGCAGTTTCTGGTTTTTGTCATCAACCACACGGAAAGTCATTTTCAGGTGATCGGGAACCTGTTCCCAGTGCCACGACTCGCGGTCAACAGTGACACCGGTCATTTTGCGTAACTCACGCTCCAGGCTGTCGAGTAATGGTTGCTGGCCATCGGTGCGGCCCAAAAATGCCTCGGCATAGTTCGGCGCAGGGACAAAATGACGGCGTACTGGCTTAGGCAAGGATTTAATCAATGCAATAACCAGTTCACGCCGCAACCCGGGGATTTGCCACTCAAACCCGGCGGGCGAAACCTGGTTAAGCAGTGGTAACGGGATATGCACTGTCACACCATCGGCATCATTACCCGGTTCAAACTGGTAAGTCAGGCGTAGTTTCAGTGCACCCTGATGCCAGAAGTTCGGGTAATCAAGCTTGCTGACCTGCCCGGCACCTTCTTTGATCAGCATGCCTTTTTCGAAGCTGAGCAAATCAGGCGACGCTTTACTGGCTTGTTTCCACCAGGAGTCGAAGTGGCGTGCAGAGATAGCTTCGTGGCTGATACGCTGATCATAGAAATCAAACAGTGTGTCGTCGTCTACCAGAATGTCGCGGCGGCGGGATTTATGCTCCAGTTCTTCCACTTCCGCACGCAGTTTCTGGTTTTCACGAAAGAAACTGTGCCTGGTTTGCCAGTCGCCTTCCACTAGCGCGTGGCGGATAAACAACTCACGGCATAATACCGGGTCAATCGGGCTGTAATTAACCGGCCGGGCAGCAACAACAGGTAAGCCAAACAGAGTGACTTTTTCTGTTGCCATAACGGCACCCTGTGCCCGTGACCAGTGCGGTTCACTCCAACTGCGTTTAATCAAATGCTGTGCCAGCGGCTCAACCCACTCTGGCTCAATCTTTGCGGCAATTCTGCCCCATAAGCGGCTGGTTTCAACCAGTTCGGCCACCATTACCCAGCGCGGCGGTTTTTTAAATAACCCGGAGCCCGGGAAAATAGCAAAGCGGGCATTACGAGCACCAGTAAACTCCTGCTTTTCGGCATCCTTCATGCCAAGGTGAGATAACAGGCCGGTAAGTAACGCGGTATGTACGGCACGGTAATCACCCGGTTCGCTGTTGACCGGTAAGCGGAAAGTTTTAACTACCTGGCGTAACTGGGTATAGATATCCTGCCACTCTCTTACCCGCAGGTAATTGAGGTATTCAGCACGGCACAGGCGGCGGAACTGGCTGGATGAAAGCGCACGTTGCTGCTCACCCAGGTAATTCCACAGATTTACCCAGGCCATAAAATCCGATTCTTTATCATGGAAACGGCGATGTTTTTCATCTGACGCCTGCTGTTTCTCTACCGGACGCTCGCGCGGGTCCTGAATAGATAAGGCCGATGTGATTATCATCATTTCGCGCACACAGCCTTGTTTCGCACCTTCCAGAACCATACGCGCCAGACGCGGGTCTACAGGTAACTGTGCCAGTTGGCGGCCTTCTGCTGTCAGCCGCCAGCCATCCCCTTGCTTATTGTGGGTAATAGCACTGAGTTCTTCCAGTAACCGCACGCCGTCCTGAATGTTGCGTTTATCCGGCGCCTCAACAAAGGGAAAAGCTGCAATGTCACCAAGCCCCAACGAAGTCATCTGCAATATGACTGAGGCCAGATTGGTGCGCAGGATTTCCGGGTCGGTAAACTCAGGGCGCGAGAGAAAATCGTCCTCACTGTACAGACGAATACAGATCCCTTCAGATACACGCCCACAACGGCCTTTCCGCTGGTTAGCTGAAGCCTGAGAGATGGGTTCAATGGGCAGGCGCTGAACTTTGGTACGGTAACTGTAGCGGCTGATACGCGCAGTACCCGGATCAATCACATATTTAATGCCCGGCACTGTCAGTGATGTTTCTGCCACGTTGGTTGCCAGTACAATGCGCCGCCCGGTATGAGACTGGAATACCCGGTTCTGTTCACTGTTAGACAAACGGGCATACAACGGCAGAATTTCTGTGTGCGGCAAGTCCAGTTTATTAAGACCGTCTGCAGTATCACGGATTTCCCGTTCACCACTCATAAAAATAAGAATGTCACCCGGGCTTTCACGGCCCAGTTCATCCACTGCATCAAAAATTGCCTGCAGTTGGTCACGTTCGGTGTCGTCTTCTGTATCCACAATCGGGCGGTAACGCACTTCAACCGGGTAAGTGCGCCCGGAAACCTCAATAATGGGCGCATTATTGAAATGGTGCGAAAAGCGTTCCGGGTCAATGGTTGCCGAGGTGATAATAACTTTTAAGTCCGGGCGGCGAGGCAGTAACTCTTTTAAGTAACCCAACAAGAAATCGATGTTCAGGCTGCGTTCGTGGGCTTCATCAATAATTAATGTGTCGTACTGCATCAGCATGCGGTCTTGCTGAATTTCCGCCAGCAAAATACCGTCGGTCATCAGTTTGACATGCGTCTGTTCGCTCACCTGGTCGGTAAACCGCACCTTGTATCCAACGCACCCACCGGGTTCAGTGTTGAGCTCTTCCGCAATGCGGTTGGCAACAGTTCGCGCTGCCAGGCGCCGTGGCTGAGTATGGCCAATCAGGCCTTTCACACCCCGCCCTAATTCCATACAGATCTTAGGTAACTGGGTTGTTTTCCCGGAACCGGTTTCCCCGGCTACAATGACGACCTGGTTATCGCGCACTGCTTCAAAAATAGCCGCTTTCTTTTGGCTGACTGGCAGGTTTTCCGGGTAGGTTATCTCCGGGCGGCTTGCCAGGCGTTGTAACACACGCTCCTGAGCCTGGTTCATCTCTTCAGCGAGCGTAGTCAGAATGGCTTCGCGGGATTCCGGACGGGTCTTTTTAACCCCATGCAGACGGCGAGAAAACGCCTGGCGGTCACGCAACATCAAGTTATCAAGCTGCGCAAATAACGCATTCAAAGTTATAGTTTTATTGTCCATATATTCTGTATCGACGCGGCCCGTTGCAGGTTTGCCGGGCCCAATAACAAGCATGCCTTCAGGGTAACACATTCAGCAGCAATACGCCTTGTTCAAAAAATTCGAACATACAGTTCGATTAATTGCACTATCTCTGCCAGCCATTTGTAAATAGAGTGAGATGATTCCGCGCGTTTACGCGCCCACTCGTATCAAAAAGGAAGTATGAATGAGCAAAGTGCTTGTTTTGAAGAACAGTATTCTGGCCGGTTTTTCCCAGTCCAACCTGTTGATTGACCACCTGACCACTCAGTGGCAGGAAAAACACAGTGCCGATACCATTACGGTACGTGACCTGGCGACTGATACTGTGCCGGTACTTGATGGTGAGTTAGTAGGCGCGTTACGCCCCAGTGAAGCTCCGCTTACCCCACGCCAGCAGGATGCCCTGAACCTGTCTGATACGCTGATCAATGAACTTAAAGCACACGATGTGATTGTTATTGCCGCACCGATGTATAACTTCAACATCACGACTCAGCTTAAGAACTACATCGATTTTATTGCTCGCGCAGGCGTAACTTTCCGCTATACCGAAAACGGCCCGGAAGGTTTGCTGACCGGTAAACGCGCAATTGTCGTGACTACCCGTGGTGGTATCCATAAAGATTCCCCGACCGACCTTATCACCCCTTACCTGAAATTGTTCCTCGGGTTTATTGGCATTACTGAAGTTGATTTTATTTACGAAGAAGGTGTGGGTTACGGCCCGGAGGTTCTGGCTAAAGCTCAGGCTGAAGCCAAAGCCGCCATTGATGCACTGGTGTAATATTTATACCCGTTCATAAATTAGCTTTATAAATGCAAAAAGGGAAAAGACTTCTTTTCCCTTTTTTGCTCTTTGCTGTATGGCTTCGGGCCGGGTATGTATTAGTGCTTTTGTACCCACAGGCCATTTACGCCCCGCACATATTCACCTGGTTTTGCTCTTTCAACCAGTTTGCTGCCAGCCAGGCGGGCGACATCATCCTGCGGAACATTGTTTTGAGCAGCCAGTTGCCGGTAGCTCTCTGCCCGCGCCTGGTTAATTTTGGCCACCAGGGCTGTTGTTTCGCGGTCATTGCTGCGCGCGGCGATATACCCACTGAAGGTTTCGCCCACTTTACCTTGTTCACGAGCCTGTTGCAGTGTCAGCGCCATTACCGGCGTGCTTAACACTAACAGTACCAGCCCTGGTATGGCTCGCTTAAAACAGGTCGCTGCGGTTTTTAAGGAGTGTTTCCACGTCCTTGTCCACCTTGATATGGATCTCATGTTCAATTTTCACGTTCATATTGATAGTAATTGGCGCTTCAGGGGCAGCCAGCTCAATTCTTGGGGTACAGCCAGCCAGCATCACTGCCAGAACAGGCAACCAGAAAGCCTGTTGTTTCATTGTTTCTCCTTACATTGATGGCTGCCAGTGCAGCGCTGTTCAGTCAATTGTGCATTTTGCTCCAGCCATGACTCCAGATTGTCGGCAAAACGCAAACTTCGCCACAGCGTAAAAATATTCTCTTCATGGTGGTAATTCAGGTTAACTTTCGCTGATTTACCTTCACTATAGCTGGTGCCCTGAACCTGGGTTGATAACCGCAGCACGCCCAGGTTATCGACATTGATATTGCTCCATGAATGGTTAATTTCCATATAGCGCAGCCAGTTTATCGCCGGGCCAGCCGTTACGTTGTCACGCACTATTGCATCGGCCATATCTTTGTCGAGCCGGAAAGTGAGCGGCCCGGGGTTGGTCAACCAGCCATCTTTCACAATCCACTGCGGATTATTCAGCCACAGTGGCAACCCGCCACTGATACGGCCTGAGACCGCTAACTGTTTGGCATGTACCGCCGTGAGAAGTTCACTGGAAGACAGATTATTAAGGCGCAACAACGCGGCGTCATGCTGTGGCAGGCGTAACTGGCGCATCTCAATTTTGCCGCCCAGCACTTCAACACTGACATTGCTCAGTTGCAACGGATGGCTGTCGTCCCATGGGACCCAGCCCTGTAAATCCGCATTTAAATGGGTTGCCGTAAACTGGCTGGACACCTTGCCTACCTGCAAACGCACCGGGCCACGGGTCCCCAGGTGCCATACCCCCTGAGAGAAACGGAAAGGTAAGGTGAAGTTAACATCGCTGATTTCGTTATCAGGCAGTTGTGCTGCGCCTTTACGGATAACGCCATGCCCACCGGCTTCAAAACCCTGGCTGACAGCCGCAGAAAACGCAACCTGGGCCGCAAGGCCACCATCAGTGAGGTGTAACTTCATATCCGGAGGAATAAGTGACTGGAAATGAGACAACCCCTGTACTGGCCACCACGCTTTACCCCGCAAACGCGTACCATCCCAGCGAGAATAGACCGTGACAGGCCCCAGTTTCCCGGCTACCAGTTCGCCACGCAGATTAAACGCGTCAGGGTTTTGCCCCATTAGCTGGAAGGTGAAACTTGCCGGGTCAAGATAGCTGCCGTTACTAAACGTTGTTTTCCCCGTTTCGAGCGCCAGTTTCCCGGCAAAAGCTGGCAACTGTGGGTTACGTTGCCAGCTCAAAGGTTCACTCAGCGTCAGGCGAGGTTTGGATACTGTCATGCTGCCATAATGCAACTGGTCAAAACCTGTGGAGAGCGTATTCAGGGTAATCAGGCTGTCATGCCATTCACCTTCGCCCTGTACATCCCAGCGCGCCTGCATAGGGTCAAACACGCCGTTACCCCAGTAACGCCAGCGCCAGCGGCCATTGTCTGGCAAAAAGTCATTCGCCACACCATCCAGGTGAATAACAAATGCACCCAACTGGTTTTCATGGGCTTTCAGAATTGCCTGTAACCTGCCAGCAACGCCATTGCGAGTCAGTTGTACACCAGCAAGTGGCAGACGGACATCATCGATATCCAGAGAATCAACCAGCCTGCCACGAGAGCGCAGCAGCGCACCGGGCAGGAAATGCAACACAGAAGATTGCAACGGGCCACTCAGCATTACAGGCAACCCCACATAGAAAATCATGTTGTCCTGTTTTATTTCACCTGTGAGGCGTGCGGGCAGCGCACTGTCAACCAGACTCAGTTTACCCGGCCCCAAAGTCATTACCAGGTTCCCTTTCCCGGCATCCCCTTCAGTGAGTGCATTAAGGCGCCCGGATACCACCGCCTGCTCAGGGCCGCCAGACCAGTTGTCTATAGTCAGGTAAATTTGCCCTCTTGCCTTGCGGTTATATTCACTCCACTGCCACTGGCCATGTTCAATACTTATTTGTTGGGGTGACACTTTCCACGGTAGGACCAACAGTGGTTGTTTACCCGGCACGGATGCCCGAATTTCTCCATGGTTTCCCTGCCAGTGAAATTCGGCCAGCACGGGTTCAGGCAAATCCGGCACAACAAAGTGGGCATACAATTCACCCTGTTCTGGCAAACCATCTGGCACTAAATTTAGTGAAACTGCGCCCTGTAAAGTGACCGGCTTGTCCTGCCCTGGCACAACAACCGCCATATCACTGATAGTTAGCGATTGCCCGGCGAGCCGGGCATGTAATTTGAGCTTATCGCCCTGCCAGGATAGCAGTTGACGCTCAGAAGAAACCGAAAGATGTACCTGCCCACCGTATTGCTGCCAGGGCACAACGTTGACATGTTTTATCCACAGGTCGCCTCTGGGCAACAATTGCTGTATCCGGGTTAATGTTTGTGGCGGTTCACTCCCTGGTTGTGCAGGCAAACCGGCAGCACACTGCGGGTCTGCCGTCAGAGAATTTGCTGAAAGACGCCAGTATTGGGGGTGTGAAAGTTGTAACTGGCTGACATCAACCAATGTACAGTCTCCCACTTTGAGCTGGAGACCAGGCAAGGTTAGCTGGCGTAAAGTGATTTTGGGTTCAGCGGTTAAGACCAGTTGCATACCTGTTGGCAGCCACAAACGGGCAAGCGCAGGGAGCCACACTTGTACGCTCGCAAACAGCACAAATGGCAGCAAGGCAACCAGCAAAGCCAGTGTAATAATTATCTTATAAGAACCCTTCATGGGTAGCCGCCGTCCTTCTTCGCCAGGTAAATCTGTCGCCAGTTGGTACCCGGTTATTTTTACATGATTGGGCAGTGCTTTAAACCCTGTCGTCGGCCAGTTGCTGGCTGACCTGGCTTAACATGGAAATATCTTAATTAAACCACTTTTAACTATTTGTTTAACTTATTAAATGGTGACAGAATTTATATAAACTTCGATTGGAGAAACCCGATGAAACTTGCGGTCTACAGTACCAAACAGTATGACAAAAAATACATAGAGCATGTGAACAAGGATTTCGGTTTCGGACTGGAATTCTACGACTTTCTCCTGACCGAAAAAACGGCAAAAACTGCAGTTGGGTGTGATGGCGTGTGCATCTTCGTTAATGATGATGGCAGCCGCCCGGTTCTTGAGGAACTGAAAAGTCTGGGTGTCAAATTTATCGCCTTGCGTTGTGCGGGCTTTAATAATGTTGACCTCGATGCCGCAAAAGAACTTGGGCTTGCTGTTGTACGTGTGCCGGCTTATTCACCGGAAGCGGTTGCTGAGCATGCCATTGGCCTGATGATGAGCCTTAATCGCCGTATCCACCGTGCGTATCAGCGTACCCGCGATGCCAACTTCTCCCTGGAAGGCCTCACAGGTACTACTTTGTTCGGCAAAACAGCGGGCGTGATTGGCACTGGGAAAATTGGCGTTGCTATGCTGCGCATTTTGAAAGGCTTTGGTATGCGCCTGCTGGCGTTTGACCCATACCCTAATGCGGCAGCACTGGATATGGGTGTGGAATATGTGGATTTGCAAACACTGTATTCCCAGTCCGATGTAATTTCTCTGCACTGCCCGCTTACGCCCGAAAACTACCATTTATTAAACCACAGTGCTTTCGACCAAATGAAAAATGGTGTGATGATTATAAACACCAGTCGTGGCGGGTTAATTGACTCACAAGCGGCAATTGATGCACTGAAAACACAGAAAATTGGTGCGCTGGGCATGGATGTTTATGAGAATGAACGCGATCTGTTCTTCGAAGATAAATCCAATGATGTCATCCAGGATGATGTCTTCCGCCGTCTTTCTGCATGCCACAATGTGTTGTTTACCGGGCATCAGGCGTTTTTGACCGCTGAAGCATTAATCAGCATTGCGGAAACAACCTTGAATAATCTTAAACAACTGGAAGCGGGCGAATCCTGCACCAATCAGATTGCCTGATTTGCTACACTAAGTCTGTTGCCGGATAGTTAGCTGTTGCTGGCAGCGTAACAGCAGTACGTATACGTTGCCGGCATACCTTATCCTGTGAATAACGGACATGGACACTCTCAGGGAGTAATAAAATGAAGAAAGTGATACCCGCTTTACTGGCTATGATGGCTCTGGCTGGTTGCGCTCAGGAAGGTTCGGCCCCTGTAGGCGCACAACTTGCTGACCAGTCGTTTGTACTGAAAACATTCAATGGCAAACCACTGGCAGATAACTCGCGTCCGGCAAGCCTGCGCTTTAGCAATACGCTGCAAGTATCAGGCAATATGTGTAACCGCTTTATGGGCCAGGGTAGCCTTGAAGGTAATACCCTAACGGTTGCAGGAATGGCAGGCACCAGAATGCTGTGCGTTGAACCACAAATGAACCAACTGGATAATGTTATCGGCAAGATGCTAACCCAGGGCGCAACAGTAACATTAACTGCTGATACGCTTACCCTGAAAGCTAATGACGATACTCTGGTTTACCAGCGTATGGCAGGTACCGGTAAATAATCAGTACGTTCCACAATTACCCGCGGCAAGTGCGTTCTCGTTACAGCGTTTGCCGTTGGGTAATGCACAAGTGCCAATCATGGAGCCATCAAGCTGGCGTGCCGCAAGTACCATTCCGCCTACCATTGCACAGTTTGCCTGGCCTGTGCCGGACATGACTGATTCGAGTGGGCTGCGGGTATGTGCCGCAGTTGCTTGTTGTACCGGTTCATTACTACTGCATGCTGTGAGAAAAAGAAGCGCCACCCCTGCCGCCACAATAAAACCTGCCTTCATGCGTTTTCTCCTGTCCACCCGGGCTGTGTCTGTATAGTCTTTTTTGACAAAACCTTTGCATCATAGGCCACACTTTTCACTACGTCGACCCTGAAACCCGCGAGTTTTCAGGGTTTTTGCTATTTTTTTTGTTACGGCGCACATTTTTAACTCATACATTAAGTGACAGTGTCACGAATTATTCTGTAACGAACAACCAAAATGCCAGGACACGGGGAGAAAAATTGCTTCGCTTCGGGTTTGCTAGACTCAAAACATAATGACAAAAAGCCTGCACTATGCAGGCCTTATGAATGCAATGTTGAGGAACTTTTATGATAACCACTGATGGCAATGGCGCTGTTGCGTCCGTCGCGTATCGTTTAAATGAAGTTATCGCCATTTACCCCATAACCCCAAGTTCCGTGATGGCGGAACAGGCAGATGCCTGGTCTGAAAATGGGGTAAAAAATGTTTGGGGTGATGTCCCCAGAGTTGTCGAGATGCAATCTGAAGGTGGTGCGATAGCAACAGTTCATGGTGCGTTGCAAACCGGTTCGCTGGCCACCTCTTTTACCTCATCTCAGGGGTTGTTGTTAATGATCCCAACGCTTTATAAACTTGCCGGGCAACTTATGCCCTTTGTGCTGCATGTGGCAGCAAGAACCGTAGCAACCCACGCGTTATCCATTTTTGGCGACCATTCGGATGTCATGGCAGTCCGCCAGACCGGTTGTGCGCTGTTGTGTTCGTCCAACGTACAAGAAGCTCAAGACTTTGCCCTAATTTCGACCATGGCAACTCTTGAAAGCCGGGTGCCTTTTGTGCACTTCTTTGATGGTTTCCGTACTTCCCATGAGATCAATAAAATCTCGCCGCTAAGCGATGATACATTGCTCAAACTGATACCTGAATCAGCCATCCAGGCTCACCGCGAGCGGGCACTGGACCCGGAGCACCCGGCTATTCGTGGTACATCGGCTAATCCGGACACCTGGTTCCAGGCCCGGGAAGCCACAAACCCGTGGTATGACAGGCTCAGTGGTATAGTTGAGCAGGCCATGGAAGCATTTGGCGAGCAAACCGGGCGGCACTATCAGCCCTTCGATTATTACGGGCACCCACAAGCTGAACGTGTGGTGATTATCATGGGTTCAGCCATCGGTTGTTGTGAGGAAGTTGTTGATTACCTGGCCGCCAGAGGTGAGAAAGTCGGATTGCTCAAAGTCCGGCTATTCCGCCCTTTCAGTGCGCACCATTTTTTATCCGCACTCCCCGGTAGCGTTACTGATATTGCGGTAATGGATCGCACCAAGGAACCGGGTGCTGTTGCTGAACCCCTTTACCTTGATGTCATGACAACGCTGGCCCAGGCCTGGCAACAGCACCAACGGGCGACACTGCCCCGGGCTATCGGTGGCCGCTATGGGTTATCTTCTAAAGAGTTCGACCCGCGTTGCGTGCTGGCTATCTTTAATGCACTTAGCCAGGCCGAGCCCCCCACCCGTTTTACTGTGGGGATATTTGATGATATTACTCACCTTTCTTTGCCGTTACCTGATGAATCCCTGCCATCGTCCTCCCGCCTTGAAGCCCTGTTTTATGGCCTGGGCAGCGATGGTTCTGTTTCAGCAACCAAAAATAACATCAAAATTATTGGCAACAGCACCCCCTGGTATTCACAAGGTTACTTCGTTTATGACTCAAAGAAGGCCGGTGGGCTGACAGTTTCGCACCTGCGTATTGCGGATACACCGGTACGCTCTACCTGGCTGGTAGAAGAAGCCGACTTCATTGGCTGCCACCAGTGGCAATTCGTTGATAAATACTCAATGGTGGACAAGCTGAAACCTGGCGGTATTTTCCTGGTAAATACCCCTTACCCGGAAGAGGAAGTGTGGCAACGGCTTCCACAGGAAGTGCAGGCGATATTACGCCATAAACAAGCCCGGTTATGGGTTATCAATGCTGCAAAAATCGCCCGCGAGTGCCAGTTAGGCGCACGGATAAATACGGTCATGCAAATGGCTTTTTTCCATTTAACGCAGTTATTACCGGGTAATAAGGCGCTGGATGCATTAAGGGAAGCCATTGCGAAGAGTTACCAGAGTAAAGGCCAGGAGCTGGTAGAGCGCAACTGGCAAGCTTTAGCACTGGCCGAATCATCGCTTCATGAAGTACCAACAGGTGATGTTGACAATGCCAGCCACCACATGCCGCCGGTGGTCTCGCACACCGCACCGGACTTCGTGAAAACCGTCACCAGTGCCATGATTGCCGGGCTTGGAGATAAACTCCCGGTTTCCGCATTTCCACCAGATGGCACATGGCCCGTTGGCACTACCCGCTGGGAAAAACGCAATATTGCTGAAGCGATTCCCATCTGGAACCCGGGAATTTGTACCCAGTGTAACCACTGTGTTGCCGCCTGCCCGCACTCCGCAATACGAGCAAAAGTTGTTGAACCTGAAGCCCTTGATGCAGCGCCGGAAACATTGCAGTCACTCGATGTTAAATCACGGGATATGCGGGGTCAGAAGTACGTATTGCAGGTGGCACCGGAAGATTGCACAGGTTGTGATTTGTGTGTTGAAGTTTGCCCGGCCAAAGACCGCGAAAACCCGGATATTAAAGCGATCAATATGCAGCCACGTCTTGTGCATGTTGAGCAGGAAAAACAGCATTACGATTTCTTCCTGTCACTGCCAGACCGGGATCGCAGCACACTTGAACGGATTGATATCCGCACGTCACAACTGCTTACGCCATTGTTTGAGTATTCCGGCGCCTGTTCTGGTTGTGGTGAAACGCCTTATATCAAGCTGCTGACGCAGCTTTTCGGCGACCGTTTGTTGGTAGCCAATGCCACTGGCTGCTCTTCTATTTATGGTGGCAACCTGCCAACCACACCATGGACAACCGATGCCAATGGCCGCGGCCCGGCATGGGCAAACTCGTTGTTCGAAGATAACGCTGAATTTGGTTTGGGCTTTAGGTTATCCCAGACTCAGCATCGCAAACGGGCTGAACGCCTGCTGGCAGAGCTGGGTGGCACTGTACCTGGTACCTTACGCAGTGCGTTAAGTGAACCGGCAAGTGTTGAGGAACGCCGCGAGCAAATCAGCCAGCTGCGCGCTCTTCTTCCTGATATAGCCTCACCCGCAGCGGCTGAACTGCTGCATGTGGCGGACTACCTGGCAGAGCGCTCTGTGTGGCTGATTGGTGGCGACGGCTGGGCTTATGATATTGGCTATGGCGGGCTGGACCACGTGATGAGCCTGACCGAGAACGTTAATGTGCTGGTGCTGGATACCCAGTGTTATTCAAATACGGGCGGGCAGGCATCGAAAGCCACACCGCTGGGTGCGGTGACTAAATTTGGCGAGCGCGGCAAACGCAAGGCGCGTAAAGATTTGGGCGTGAGTGTGATGATGTACGGGCATGTGTATGTTGCACAGATTTCTCTGGGAGCCCAGTTAAACCAGACAGTTAAAGCCATTCAGGAAGCGGAAGCATGGCCCGGGCCGTCGCTGATCATTGCTTACAGCCCTTGTGAAGAACATGGCTACGACCTGGCCCTGAGCCACGACCAGATGCGCCAACTGACTACCAGTGGTTTTTGGCCACTATACCGGTTCGACCCGCAACGGGCAGAACAGGGGAAAGTCCCTTTACAACTTGATTCCAGACCACCTTCAGATGCACTACGGGAAGCATTACTCAATGAGCAACGTTTTAAGCGCCTGAACAGCCAGCAACCTGAGGTGGCAGAGCAATTGTGGCAAGAAGCAGCGCATGACCTGCAAAAACGCTACGACTTCCTGGCGATGCTGGCCGGGAAAGGCGGGCCAGGCCAGCCCGCTGAATAAGAGTAAACCCCGGGTGTTGCCCGGGGAAAAATCAAAATGCAATACGGAAACCAGCAGTGCCTTCAATGGGTGACTCTATATAGCGCCCTTTCTGGTAAGCTGCTTCAGCATAAATATGTGTGTGGGCACTAAGCGCCATTATGGTGCCTGCACCATATCTTGCTGAGGTACCATCTGTATTATTGGTAATATGGTGCTGCCCGTTGATAACAACTTTATTGCCTTTGGCAAACTCCTGTACCACCGCCACATGGGCATAAGGCTTAACTGACCAGGTATTTGCCTGCCATTGCGTCCCTACCCGCGTTCCCGCTTCCAGTTTATTCGACAGGCTGCGGCCCGTTTGTGCCGTCATCCCATTGGTTAATGACACATCGCCATTGCGCACCTGAAAACGCGTGCCACGCACATAAGGTGTGAGATTTACCGGTTGTGACTGCATTAGCCGCCAGCCTGCTTCGCCATCCAGTGTGTAACCATAGCGTAGCCAGTGGCCTGTTGTACGCTGGCCGTTCGTCATGGTTGCGCTTAACTGATTTTTGAAGCGATGTGTTTTTACAGCGGCATCGAGGTAGAATCCGGAATCCTGCAACCACGAGGTGTACAGGCCACCAGAAGCACTGGTGATTTTGCTTTTACCACCCCGGGCATGCTCAACATGGTTATCGGAAAACGCAATATAGCTACCCAAAACCCAGTCTGCGCTCTCAAAGCGATTACGCCTGTCTGCCCCAATGCCCATACCATGTTGTTGCATGCTGAATGCAGCGCCATTATCTGCATTAACCCGGCTGTAGCCTCCCAAATAGTGCCCCCATATATGGCGGTCTTCATCGCTACGCATTGGGAGTGTTTGCCGGTATGCTCTGAGTGCATCCAGTTCATGGCTCATCACATTGAGTGGTGCGGTTGCCATATTGAGAACGGCGTCAGTTGAGGGGGTGGTAATGGGTTTTCCGCCACCATTTTCATTCCCATCACCGCCATTATCACCGCCGTCTCCACCATCACCACCATCACCGCCGCCGTCCCCACCATTCCCCGGCTCGTCGGTCAGTACGCCCAGATACCAGATATTGCCATTCAGATTGTCTTTATCTTGTTGGTTATAAAGCGTATACATATACGCGCCGCCATCAACAGCGTAGCCTGTGGTGCGTTGTTCATTGCCAAGGTAAAAATCAATATCACCCTGTTTATCCTGAATAAGATTGACAGTTAAATCATCATGGTCACTAATTTCTCTTCCGGAGTCGTTAACTATTACACCAAAGGTTCCACTACCCTGATCAATAGTGACAAAATTAGTCGCGCGGTCAGCTAATGAGGTATTAAACATAAACTGCCCGTTACCTTCTATATTACCTATAGTTAGTGCCGGGAAGTTTTCATGGCTGTTATCTGGCAGAAAGGCAATAATGCCATCGGCGACATTCAGATTATCAATATGCGCAGACTCCCAACCAGAACCAGAGTTATTACCAGTAATAACGAGTACCCCGCCATGGTTGCTCACAGAATCAGCTGTTGCGCCGTCATCCATCCATAACTGACCATTGTTATTCAGGTTAACGTTATTGACCGCCTGCGCACCGGATTCAAGCCAGGTTTTACCGCCCTCATTAATTGTTGTATTGACGGTTTTACCACCCGCGTTTACCACCTGCAGCCCGCCCTCATGAAGCGTTGTACTGTTCGCTACCGCTCCGGCCCGAACGGTTTGCTGGCCACCATAAACCTGGGTATCTGTTGCCTCGCCCCTGACATCCTGGATACCTGCCAACATAATTGTGTTAACGGCCTGGCCACTAACCAGTTGAGTACCCCCGCGGATCTCTGTGTTTTCCGCTTTACCATCTACCAGCACATTTTGATCGCCACCGCTTAAAATCGTGGTGAAATGTGCTTCGCCATCAACATCCTGGAAGCCACCAAATTCAATGACTGTATCAAATGATACGCCTCCATTCGAGATACTTTGTTTACCGCCATCTTTTATTACTGTTTTTGTAGTTAAGCCGCCATCCTGAATAGTTTGTGTGCCACGGTAATTAATGGTGGTATCTTGAGCATTACCATAGATATATTGATAAGCACCAGAATTAATAGTTGTCGTTATTGCTTCACCAAAAACATTCTGTATATCACCCGCACCGAGAATGATATTAGTAACACTCTCACCAGCATTTATATCTCCGGCATTTTGAGCGGAGATTTTTGCAGAAAAAAACACACTTCCCACAGCAAGTGACAACGCTAACGGTTTCATTGCGTACTGTTTCATTAAGCCTCCTGCTTTTATTAAAAATTCTTTCACACCAAAAAACGGCGCCATCCTATAGCTTAATTATTTTTTTGAGAACCCGGCAGCGATCAATTTTCTAAATCTTTACGTCAAAATACTCAATCAGTTATTTAAATAACTACTGGTAATTAATTATCTATAAAACCTATTCAGTGAATTTATAGATAAATTAATTTTACAGACTGCATAGAGCTAATCTTGCTGATTATACATCTGCCCCACCACCTGGACTGGCCAGTTAGCTCCTGAATCAGTTACGCCCAGAAATCAGGCAATAAAAGCGGGAAGTGGTGAAAACGTGCTGGCTTTCGCCGTGGTAATCCGTACCATACGCAGCATACTTTTTTACTGTGCCTTAACCTGTTCGGCCACCCTGTTGAAAACGCGAAGCATCAGCGCAAACCTGTATAGCATTTGCTGCACAGAAGTGAACTGCCTTCTCGTTACTGCCCGAGAGTTTTAGAATGCAAGATAATCAAGACGTTACCAAGAAAGAACAATACAACCTGAACAAACTGCGATGAATTATTAAACCCATTGATATTTCTATATTTTATTTTTATTTCAATTAGTTATGAACTAACGACATTCACATTAAAGTACCTACACCAACATTTTTAATGCCCCTTTTTTGCCCCTATATGTAATTTTTGCCCCTGTTTTTGCCCCTGTTTTTGGCAGATTACATGTTCGCGATAATCGCGTCGCCAAACTCACAACATTTCAGCTGGTTAGCCATCCATCAGACACTCGAAATCGTAAGTTACGGTTTTGGCAGCGATTGCACCTTCCATACCTTTAACGATTAAGTCAGCTACTTCGAACCACTGCATGTGGAGCAGCAGTAGTTAAAAGACATGTTTTTAATTTGTCGATTTTAAGAGATAAATTAGCTAAACCAGCGTCATTTCATGTGCTCTGGTTGAGTTTATAACTTGTTGTTTTGTATAGAACGTGCTTTCATTTTGATAATCGGTTTTAGGGACAAAATAGATAAAATGTCACATATGATTCCTGTTCTTGCTTTTCTTCTATAAAGTTCATATGAATCAGTTAGATAATTTCATTCTCTTTCAAAAGAACCACGCAAATACGTTAAGTTTTTTTCATTAGAATTCAGTTAGTTGCTATTTTTGGCGTGAAAGATCGGGTTGATTTCGTGCATGTATAGAGTGAATTCTTACATCAGTTCTGCACCCTGTAGCTACTTCACCCGTTAATTTTCAGATTAAACCTATAGAAACAGATCTCTCACACTCGTGAAATACCCTTTCACTTAATACGCATAAGGTGCCAGGGATCGTGACACCCCACTCATACCAAACAAAATCAGTGGATGACATCTATCTTGATGACATACCGAATATACGGCACCCCGCTGCTGCTGTTCGAGATATGGAATACACCGCCAACTCAAACAGTATCATTCAGGAGTGGAGCCTTCCTGTCGGATACGGTGCATTTGTTAACAAATATCGTGTATTCCACCGTCAATTCACCTGGATGGCATACCGCGATGTTCTTAATGACCTAAGAAACGGTAAAATTGTTCTTTTGAGAAATAATCATTCAGGAAGCGAGATCTTCCCGGTTATCACACAATCAGGACAACTACGTAATGATTTACCGGCATCAATGTATTTCCGTCTCAGCTACATAACAGATAATCAGTTAAAACGCCCAGTACACTACCGGACGATCAACAGCAAAGCCGCGGGCAGACTGCTGGCAGCTGGTGGGCTATATAATGGTAATATTGAAGGCTTCCGGCGTACTGCCGAGCAGTTAGGCGGCGATGCTGCAAAAGGATATGATCAGGTACTCAATCAAACGACCTCAGGATTGCTAATATCGGCAGCATCACTTCTGGTCGTAAGAAACCCAATGGCAGCAGAAGAACTTACAAGTTATCTTGGGAAATACAAGCAAGCCCATGTTCTTTTGGATGACATGAATGTTCAGCAGATAAATTATCTCAGACGCGACCGTGGTGAATATGCATTGCTTCGTAATCAATTTAATAGTTCAGTCCGACCTAATTTTCTAAAGTCACTGTCCGAACATCCTGATGCATTGTCAACGTTTGATGCTGGTAGTCTGGAAAGGCTTGCAGGTGGTAAGACTCCCGCTGGGTGGCAGGTTCATCACAAGATCCCTCTTGATGATGGTGGAACCAACGATTTTGATAACCTCGTTCTCATCCAAAATTCACCCTATCATTCAGCACTAACAAAAACACAGGCGATCATAACTAAAGATCTTCCGTATAATTCAGGTACAGATGTTTTGTGGCCCTCGCCGAATGGCGTCATTTACCCAGTAGGGAAATAGGTGATCAATGTGAACGATACCAAACAGTGTATAAACCAATTTAAGAAGCTTATGGTTGCCGACAAGTATCACGTAACTAATCCTGTACCTGCTAAAGTTATGTCAGACTTGATGCAAAGCCTACCCCCTGCCGATTGGGATGAGACCAAACAAAAAGTCTTCTACGATATTCAGAAAGTTCTATCAATTAGACCAGAATATGCGCAGCTATTTAATGAAATGGATGGACTGGAATACAATGGTCTAACGATTTATAGTCTTGCTCAGGCAGAAAATGGGATACCCTCATGGGACAACATATACATTCAAAATTTAGACAATCGAGATAATGATATTTATGCCTCACCACATCTTACTGATAAGATAATTATTGGCGAAGATGGCATGTCTGTGTTTTGCTACAACTTTACTGATGATATTTTCGAAATCCGTGACAGAGTTGCGCCAGACTACGTGATAGAATCACATAAGGATTTTGCGGATTTTTTAACTGCTTTATATTCAACTGTATGTTGATCATCAAATCAAAGCAGATACTTATTTTATGTGTAGTAAGTATCTGTTTTTATTATTTATTGTATACGTAATAAAATTATAGCAGGGGTAGTGCAATGAAGTCTATTTTAGTACCAACCAGCCAAGAGTCTATGTCCCGGCTCGATTTTGATAATGCGTAGCATGACATCAGCGCTCTTATATCTCAGCAAGCCGTAACACATGAGGCTTTAGCTGATTCACTATAGGAAATAGCTGAAACTTATCAGTGAATCATCTTTTTTAAACACTAACATACAGTTTTCTTACCAGTAATTAAAAAATAGAAATTAATACTTGTGAATAATAAAAATACAATGAAAGTCGTTATCGCAAGTGACAGAGATTACGAAAATCTGATTACTGAAATTTACTGTAATGATGCATTTATAGGGCTCACACAGCAAGAAGAAGGAAAAAAATAATTTCAAAGTCGAATTTTCAAACAGTAATACCCCAATCAGTCTTGAATGGTTACAAGAAGCATTACAGGTGGCTAAGGAAAAATTGCTTCAATAGTACCGAGACTCTTAAGTTAATTATAACAATGAATATTAAAAACTGAAAACCATATCATTCTCCCCAAGGCTGGCTGTTGGGTCCGCAATGAGCGAACAGCGGACTAAGAAATCAATTTTCCTTTCTTAGCCATGTTACAGCTTTATCTATCTTCCCCCTTTCAACTGCTGTCTCGTGTTTTCTGGATAACGTATTGTGCATTTTAACATCCAGAGAGGGGCTAGCGAGAAGTGAAACTGGATTGTGATTAGAAAAACGAGTCACAGGTCTGGATAAATCAATGTGAAAATCGAAAGAGAAAATTGAAAATACAAAATTATCTTTTTCTTTTTTTTTGCCGGGAATAATACGCTATACCTCGCGGTCCAAAATGCTGGTGATATTTCAACTCGAAAATTTAAAGGGTTTGTCTCTTTGTCATATAAATATAACCTCATTGCCTCCTTGATATGCTCATTGATTTCAATAGGCTTATAGTTGCTACCCCACTCGAAAGTTCCACGCCAAAATATGCTTATTGCAAAGTAATAAAGATCATTCATTTTAATTTCATTAGCGAAGCCAGGGCCTATAGATACTTGGGGAGCTAAGTTACCACCTTTATTCCATATTGGGATGAGTTTATATTTTGCAATTTTAAATAATTCAGCAACGTCAACTTTATTTACTGACGGCAAACATTTTTCAGAAAAATAATCTTCACCATTTATCTTTAGTTTATGTTCACATTCAGGGCAAAGTAAATATTTTTTCAATTCCTTTTCTACGATACGCCACAGCGACATTCTGAAATACAGAAAGGAGCTACTGAACGGTGAGACACTTTACCTGGCGAACCCCAGGAGTAATAAACAGGGTCGCACGGTGCGTACCGTAAACAACTATATATCACTACTGTGCTCCCTTCTTCGGTTTGCTCACAAATCAGGCTTTATCAAAAATAAGCCCTTTGAAGGGATCAAGAAACTACAGAAAGGTAAAGTTAAACCGGACCCTTTAACAAAGCAGGAGTTTAGTTTGCTGTCAGGCTCCGAGACTGGTCAGAGTCTGAATATGTGGACGTTCGCCATTTATAGCGGCGTTCGGCACGGTGAGTTGGCCGCGCTAGCCTGGGAAGATATCGACTGGGAAAAAGGCACGGCTCGTATCCAGCGTAATCTTAATGCCTTGGGTATGTTCGGCCCACCCAAAACCGATGCTGGCAATCGGGTTATCATTCTATTAGAGCCAGCGCTTAAGGCTCTTAAAGCGCAGCGCAAACTGACAGCACTGTAGCCGAAAACAGAGATCGTTTTTTATCATCGGGAATATGGCGCGTCGGAATCTCAAAATCTGCGTTTCGTTTTCATGCCCAGGGTACGCAAGGGTGAACAGAAAGCCTACTACTCTTTATCGAGCATCGGTGCGAGATTCAACGCAGCTATAAAACGTGCTGGCATTCGTCGCCGGAATCCGTACCATACGCGGCATACTTTTGCCTGCTGGCTTTTATCTGCCGGCGCTAACCCCTCTTTCATTGCGAGCCAGATGGGGCATGAAAATGCGCAAATGGTTTATGAAGTCTACGGTGCGTGGATTGAAGAATTGAACGGCGAACAGGTGTTGATGCTTAACGATAAGCTGGCGCTTTAAAAAATTTTGCCCCTATTATGCCCCTGCTGGCTCCGAAGGTAGTAATAAATGCAAGATAATCAAGATATTAACAAGAAAGAACAATACAACCTCAATAAACTGCAAAAGCGTCTGCGGCGCAATGTGGGCGAAGCTATCGCTGATTTCAATATGATAGAAGAAGGCGATCGCATTATGGTTTGCCTTTCTGGCGGGAAAGACAGTTACACCATGCTCGAAATACTGCGTAACCTGCAGCAAAGCGCACCAGTAAACTTTACGCTGATTGCAGTAAACCTTGACCAGAAACAGCCTGGTTTCCCCGAGCATATTCTGCCTGAATACCTTGATACCATTGGCGTTGAGTACAAAATTGTTGAAGAAAATACGTACTCTATTGTCAAAGACAAAATTCCGGAAGGTAAAACGACCTGTTCACTTTGCTCACGTTTACGGCGTGGTATTTTGTACCGTACAGCGACTGAACTTGGTGCCACCAAAATTGCGCTCGGTCACCACCGTGATGACATTCTGCAAACTCTGTTTCTCAACATGTTTTATGGCGGCAAGCTTAAAGGCATGCCACCCAAACTGATGAGCGATGATGGCAAACATATTGTTATTCGCCCCCTTGCCTACTGCAGAGAAAAAGATATTGAGCGGTTCTCCACGGCAAAAGCATTTCCAATTATTCCGTGTAACCTGTGTGGTTCACAGCCTAACTTGCAGCGCCAGGTGATTGGCGACATGCTGCGTGACTGGGATAAGCGCTACCCGGGCCGTATTGAGACCATGTTTCGCGCCATGCAGGATGTTGTTCCTTCTCACCTTTGTGACACGGAATTATTCGATTTCAAAGGGATTCACCACGGTAGTGAAGTTGTTGATGGCGGCGATCTGGCTTTTGACCGCCAGGAGATCCCTTTGACCCCGGTTGGCTGGGAAGAAGACAATGAATCGAAAACCCAGCGGCTGGATATCCTTGAAGTAAAATAACTGATGAATATAAAACGGGCTACCAGGCCCGTTTTATATCTCCGCCCCGTTTCCTGATGTATTAATTCACCTGATACCTGCCCGGCTGCGGCCCCGCGGGTTACATTGCGTGTTTTATACCTACAACTAATGCACCAAAGGGTGCGGATCAGGATCCGGTACAGGCTCATGAGGCACAGGGTCAGGCCGCGGGTGTGGTTTGGTTACAGGCACCGGCTCCGCGGGAAAAGGGTCACATTTCATATCACCTCCTTTTGCTTCCTGCATAAGCTTAGAACGCCCCGGAAAACAGGCAAAAAAAAGCCGACAAATTTTGTCGGCGTCGTACGAATTAATCTTGCTATGCAGTAATTCAAAAAAGGAAGTAAGACAATATGGAGCGCAACGCCCATCGCTTGACGTTGCATTCACCTGCGAAATTGATATTGCCTTTTTCATCAGGCAAATTTATTGATATGGCTCAATATAATTGCCCCTTTAGTTCGATAATTCTTGTTGTTTACAGCCAGTTACTACGTTTTAACCACACAATAACAGCGACAACAAGAATTACCAACATAAGGCAGAAAAATGCAAAGCCAAACCCCCAGCTACCACCAGGAATACCGCCGAGATTAACGCCAAACAAACCTGTCAGAAATGTACTCGGAAGAAAAACCATAGCCATAAGTGACATGGTATAAGAGCGGCGGGATAATGATTCCTGCATCATTTGTGATATTTCATCGGCCATTATTGCAGTACGTGCGATACAGGCATCAATTTCATCCAGCCCACGGCCCAAACGGTCTGCAATATCCTGCATCCGCCGTCTTTCATCGTCATCCATCCATGGCAGGCGTTCACTGGCAAGACGCGCAAACACATCACGTTGTGGTGCCATATAACGGCGCATTACTATCAGTTGCTTGCGCAATAACGCAAGTTGCCCACGCTGAGGAATTTGCTGGTCAAGCAAATCATCTTCCAGATCGATAATCTGATCATGGAGTTGTTCAATAAACTCACTGGCATGGTCAGTTAACGCATCACACACATCAACCAGCCACCCGCCGACATCTTTCGCACCGGTACCGGATTTCAGGTCATTAATCACATCATCTAAAGCCAGAACCTGACGCTGCCGCGATGTGATTATCATGTTTTCATTGATATACATCCGCATGGCGACCAGTTGGTCCGGGCGTTCATCTGTACTGCCATTGATGCAGCGCAGAGTAATAAAGGTACCTTCACCCATGCGGGTAACGCGTGGACGCAGGCTTTCTCCGGCCAGCAAGTCTCTTGCCATATCCGGTAACAGAGGGGAATTTGCCAGCCAGTCGGCACTTTGCGGATGGGTATAATTAAGATGCAGCCAGCATGGGTGTTGCTTATCAACACATTCGGATTGCTCTAACGGCACGATGCCACCCATGCCATCAAAACGCCAGATAAAAACGGCATCAGAAACGAAAAAATCTCGCCCGGTTAACCCACTCAAATCTACCCCCTGTTCACTCTTTGTGTTCCATCATTGTGTTATGCAGATGAAGCTATGACTCAGTTTTTACTATTAATTTAGCAAAACATTACATCTTATATAACATTCTACTAAAATCCTTTGTAGCATTGGTATGTAACACTTTACCCAAAAGGAAGCTGATTTGTTCAGACGTAAAGTATGTAAGGCATTTGACTTGCGCTATGAGCAGACACGCCAGCACGCCATTATTATGAGCGCCAACTGGTTTCTGTGGGTTAACCTTTTGTTCAGTATCGTCATTTTAGTCCGTTACTATTTTAACCCCAGCGTAAATCTTGCCATTCCGGCCGGGCATGCGGATTTCTCACATTTACCACTATTTGCAGTCATGGTGATAAGCGCCGCGGTGCTGTATATGCTGAAATATTCACCAGACAGGCTCTCGCGTAATATATGGACTATGCTGCGCGTAACGATGCTAATCCTCAGCCTGAACTGGTGCCTGGTGTTGTTTTTGTTGTTTGCCAGTGGCGGGCGCCCGGTTATTTTCGCTCTTGCGTCTATCTTATTGCTTACCGGGTTGATAGCACTTTATGTTGATGCTCTGGCGTGGTTTTTGTTCAGTGTGCCACTTCAGGCAGCCATTATTATTACCAGCCTGGTTTTCACCAGCTACATCACCGTAGTGAATGTACTGGCTTATATTGCTCTGGCTTTATTGGTTGAATCTGCCCGGCGCATGCTCAATACCTGGTTTGTTCTCGCCATACACCGGGAACAAGAAAATAACGATTTGATTCAACGCCTGGAAATTCAGGCCAATTGTGACCCTCTTACTGGTTTAGCTAACCGTAGGGCTTTCCAGGTCATGTTAGATAAGGCCGTGCAGCGCGCTTCTTTTCAACAGGGCGACAGTACCTTCTCAATGCTTATGCTCGATGTCGATAAATTCAAAAACTACAATGATTTTTATGGTCACCAGGCTGGTGACTCATGCCTGATTCAGGTTGCGGAATCTATTGAAAACGCAGTTCGGGCTAACCTGGATTTAGTTGGGCGGTTTGGCGGTGAGGAGTTTATTGTTTTATTGCCCCAGGCATCGGCCACGGACGCAGCCGACATTGCAAAGCGGATACAAAGCGCACTCAGCATGCGAAATATTGAGCACATGGCTTCAGATGTTACCAATAAAGTGACAGTAAGTATTGGTATTGCAGAATGGTCGCCCGGGTTGACTGCCAGCCAGTTGGTTTCCCGGGCAGACAGCGCGCTGTATTACGCAAAACATAGTGGCCGCAACCAATATCAAATGTTCTACCCGGCAAATAACCCGGTAAAAGAGCAAACAGTAAAACAGGCTTAAATATTGATATACTGGGTCTATTATAAATTACATCGCAATGGTACCAGATGACTGATAACTGGACACATAACCCACGAGTCAACCTGCGACTCTCCCGCTCCGTTAGTGCTGCCATTCTTGGCGACATCAAAGCACTGCTTCCCCATGAAGGGATTCAAATATTTATTAATGAGCTTGATGATGAAAATTACGCCACACTGGAATGCCAGCAAAATGACGCTATCGCTGCGTTATTGGTGCCCATTTTAGTGGTATGGCGGCAACTGGGCTATATCGGAAATATTGTGTGGCACGGTGGCAAAATCACACGCGATGTTACCACTGCCACACAATTTCAACTGCTTAGTTTAATGAAAACGCCACTGGCATTATTTGTTATCCGCGAAGCGTGATACGGCTACGAGCCAGCACGCGCAGAGGTAGCAAGGTTGCGCATATCATTCCCCGTTGGCGACTGGTGCACACGTAAACCAAATTCACCAATTACTGCATAGATATGGTCAAAGATATCTGCCTGGATGGCTTCATATTCAAGCCAGGCGACAGTATTGGTGAATGCATAAATCTCCAGCGGTAAGCCATCCACCCCGGGGGATAACTGGCGAACCATGGTAGTCATGTCAGGGTGAATTTTCGGGTGCTGGTTCAGGTACGCGGTCAAATAGGCGCGAAAGGTACCGACATTAGTCATTTGCCGTACATTCAGCACTGATCCAGACTCGTGGTCATTTTCCCGGTTCCAGGCTGATAACTCGTCGTTTTTCTGTGCTAAATAAGGCGTTAGAATACGCGACTGCTGCAAGTGTGCCAGTTCATCGTCAGAGAGGAAATGGATGCTGGTGGTATCAATATTAATGCTGCGTTTAATGCGGCGCCCGCCAGACTCCGACATCCCCTGCCAGTTCTTAAATGCATCAGAAACCAGTGCATAGGTTGGGATAGTGGTAATCGTGTTATCCCAGTTTCTGACCTTCACCGTTGTCAGCCCAATATCAGTAACGGCACCGTCAGCGCCATATTTGGGCATTTCCAGCCAGTCTCCCTGGTTTAGCATACGGTTGGCTGAAAGCTGGATTCCAGCCACCAGGCCAAGAATGGGGTCTTTAAATACCAACATGAGCACCGCAGCCATGGCACCCAGGCCACTAATCAAAATCGCCGGTGATTTGCCAATTAATACCGAAATCATCATGATGCCAATCACGATGGCACTGAGCAGTTTCATGCTCTGGACAATCCCTTTAAGCGGCAGATTCCCGGCGAATGGCAGTTTGCGGGAAACCACAAATGAGACGTCCATCAGGGAGAAAAAGGCCAGCAGCCCATACAGCATCACCCATAACTGTGCTGCAGTGAGTAAAAACAAACTGGCTTCACTCCCCACCTCTAACCACAGTAAAACCTGAATGTGCACAATAATACCCTGCAGCACGAAGGCCAGGCGGCGAAACAGATGGTGCTGGGTAATAACCTGCAGCCAGAGCTTGTTACTGCTTTGCGCGCGCTTTTCAAAAGCACGTAACACCAGGCGGTGTAAAATGAGGTGAACAACGACAGCCGTAAACAAAATGATCGCTAATACCGATACCAGCGCTAGTGAGTTAGTTAAATTAATGCCGTAACGCCCGGCAAAATGCATGAGTTCCTGCATACAATCTCCTTTTTATTCAGGCGCTATCTTGCCTTCCCACAATCCCTGGTGCAATGGTTGTAACGTACAGAATGGACGAGCTTTGATGCTAATGGTTGGCTAAAAGATAATAGAGACGATGAACTTCAGAGGCAGATAAGAGGGATTTGCCCCTCCGGCGCTTATCTCCGGCACTCACAATGTGGTGTTAGCTCTTTGGGGGCAAAACGATAATAAGATATCAGATAAATCTGATCAACACTCCTGTGAGCAAAAATCGCCCGGCATCACAAATTGTGGCCTAATCCTGGCACAACCCCGCCTGCAGCATAGCCTGCGTTAATGCTTAATGATGTACATTGTCCGGCTGTAAGCAACATCTTCAGGGTTGTCTATTGGGTAACCTTTAACCCAGGGTTTAATCAAACGCCCGTTGGTGTACTGGTAAATCGGCGCAATTGGGGCCTGTTCCGCGAGGATTTTTTCGGCTTCATCATAGTCTTTATTGCGCGCTTTTTCGTTTGTTTCACTGGCAGCCTGGGCAATAATTTTGTCGTAAGCACTGGAGCTGAAACGAGAAATGTTGCCACTGTTAGTGGATGTCAGAAGAGATAAAAATGTTGATGCTTCATTGTAATCACCAATCCATGAAGCACGGATAACATCAAAGTCCCCGCTACGGCGGCTATCGAGATATGTCTTCCACTCCTGGTTTTTAAGGGTGACTTCAGCACCCAGTGCTTTACGCCACATTGAAGCAATGGCAATGGCAATTTTTTGGTGGTTTTCTGACGTATTGTACAGCAGTGAAAGCTTAAGCGGTTTTTCAGGCCCGTAGCCTGCAGCTTTCAGCAACATTTTTGCCTGCGAATCTCGCTCTTCCTGCGTCATTTCCTGGAATAAAGCCGGTTGTGGCGTGAACCCTTGAGTAACATCTGGCGTAAAATGCCAGGCGGGTTTTTCGCCGGTACCCAGAACCTTATGAGCAATAATATCGCGGTCAATAGTCAGACTAAGCGCTACACGCACGCGTTGATCTGCTGTCGGCCCTTTTTGAGTATTAAACGCGTAGTAATATGTGCCTAACTGAGGCGGTGTATAGACTTGCCCTGGAATGGTTTCCAGCAGCTTGTGGTACATATTCTTCGGGAAGGACTCAGTTATATCAATGCCACCGGACAAATAACGCTTAGTTGCCGATGATTCCTGGTTAATCGGAATAAATGTCACTCTGGTGAGTACTGTTTTGGCATTATCCCAATACTGCCTGTTAGGTGTTACGACCAGTTTCTCATTGACGACTCTGGAAGCCAGTACAAAAGCGCCATTACCCACCAGGTTTCCCGGTCGCGTCCAGTCATTACCATATTTTTCCACTGTTGCCTGTTTTACTGGATAAAGCGCAAAGCTGGCTGTTAGCAGTGGGAAAAAAGGCACGTTTTTATCAAGCTGTACCTGCAGGGTTCGGCTGTCAAGCGCACTGACACCCAGCTTTTCCGGAGCCATTTTCCCTTCAATAATAGCCTGGGCATTATCTATTCCGGCTAATGCAGCAAATGATGCAAAAGGTGAGCTGGTCTTCGGGTCTACCAGGCGGCGCCAGCTATAAACAAAGTCTTCTGCAGTGACCGGAGAACCGTCAGACCAGCGGGCATCGGGCCTCAGAGTGAACGTCCAGATACGGTTGTTATTGGTCTGCCACTTTGTTGCCACACCGGGGATCAGTGCTCCGGTAGCATCCTGATTAGTAAGCCCTTCAAACAAATCACGAATTACCTGAATTTCCGGTAACCCAACTGCTTTAGCAGGGTCCAGTGATGCAGGTTCATCTTTAATATGGCGATTTAATTCCTGCTTTGCAGCAAGTTGAGTCCCTGGAGGCACATCGGCAGCAAAGGTAGCCGTTGTGGCACCACCAACGATAATCGCACTGCAAAGCATTCGGGTAACAAGTTTCATTTGGCAGCCCTGGTTAGATTTTATCTTTTCCGCACTGATCGGAACTTTTGATAATTATTTGTTTTGATAGGAAGAATTGCAAATATTCTGTAATACTTTGTGGTAAGTTTTGCGGCAAACTGCACGAACGCCTGCCAGACAGCCGCTCAAACTGATGCGTCCCGGTTAACGTTATTCTGACAACAAGGTGATTTATGCCACTTTCACGTGCGAGACAATTCCGCGGTAATTTCCAGACACCCGCACAACAATACGGCGCCAGCGTTGGTGGAGCTCAGCTGCTCTGGTACCCGGCCACAGAAATGCAACCCTCCGCAGGGTTGATTATGGCCGGAACACACGGTGACGAAACCGCAAGTGTTATCACCTTGTCCTGTGCACTGCGCACTTTGGAAGAAACACACCGCCGCCACCATGTCATTCTTTGTGTTAACCCGGATGGTTGCCAGAGTGGTTTGCGTGCCAACTTGCGCGGAGTGGATTTGAACCGGAATTTTCCGGCAGCTAACTGGAAACCAGGCGAGACAGTTTATCGCTGGAACACACAGGCACCGGTTCGTGATGTGAAACTCTCAGCAGGTGAATTTGCCGGTTCCGAGCCAGAAACCCAGGCATTGTGCCAGTTAATCACCCGAATAAAACCGGCCTGGGCGGTGTCGTTTCATGAGCCATTAGCCTGCGTTGAAGACCCATACCGCACACCACTCGGGGAATGGCTGGCAACCACACTGATGTTACCCCTGGTTACCAGCGTGGGTTATGCCACGCCGGGTTCATTTGGCAGTTGGTGCAAAGATAACAGCCTGCCGTGTATTACAGCCGAACTACCACCGGTATCAGCAGACCTCGCCTGCGAGCGTTATCTGGATGGATTTACCAGCCTGCTTACTTATAAGGGTTAAAAATGTAACATGCCCGGTGTGAAATTAAGCCCGGGCTCAACATCCACTGCCAGCCACGTTGGGCCATCCAGGTCCAAAAAACGGGCTGAAGGCACTAATGGTAGCGCTGCAGTGATAGCTCGTGAGGTACACAGCATGCAACCTAACATAATCTCAAAACCTGCAGCTATTGCCGCCTGTTGTAATAATAATGCCTCTGTCAGCCCACCCGTTTTATCAAGCTTAATATTGACCATGTCATAGTAGCCAGACAGCGCTTCCAGGTGTGACCGCGTATGGCAGGATTCATCTGCACACACAGGCAATGGGTGAATAAAATTGGCCAGTGCGGAGTCTTCACTGGCTGGCAAGGGTTGCTCCAGCATAGCCACTTTAAGGTCTGCAAGCAGTTGGCAACGGGCTGCAAGCCCTTCCACATGCCATGATTCGTTAGCATCAACAATCAGTGTTGCATCCGGCACCGCGGCACGAATAGCAACCATGCGCTCCGTTATCAGGCGGTCGTCGAGTTTTACTTTCAATAAATGCGCACCACTCAACCAGAGCCGCTGTGCTGCCTGCGCCATGCGCTCCGGGGTATCGATGACCACGGTTTGCGCCATTACCACACTTTCTGGCAAGGGGGTTTGCAGGTATTGCGGCAGCGCCAGCCCTGCGAGGCGGGCCTCAAGATCCCACAATGCACAGTCTACTGCGTTGCGGGCGGCACCGGCAGGCAGTGCATCCTGCAATTCATTACGGTTCATTCCCAGCTCCAGGGCAGGCAGGATACTTACCACCTGAGCCATCACCGAAGCCGCTGTTTCCCCATAACGCAAATAAGGTGTGCACTCCCCTACACCTTTTACCCCAGATTCATCCATGACTTCGACCACCACAACAGTAGCCTGTTCACGTGTTCCGCGGGCAATCGTAAAGGGGGTATTAAGTGGCCATGACTCCTCGTACACACTGATATTTTTCATCACGGTTTTTCCCTTTTATGTTTCATGCAGTATATACCCTTGCCCCAGATTAGCTTCACGGACATCGGTTTAGAATTCTGGTGTAAATACCTCTCCTGCGGCTCTCTGTTAACTGTTTTGGGGCTACAATTGCCGGGATGTAAATAATTTTTTATATTCATTCGCTATGAGTTGGCTTACACTAGCTTAAGCGTTAACAATATGAGAACAGGAAAATAACTATGTCACAACTCGTTCATTTTCAGGGTAACCCGGTTGCCGTTAAAGGTCAGATCCCTCAGGCTGGTAGTGCTGCTGCGGCATTCACTCTGGTCGCAAAAGACCTTGCAGATATCTCCCTGAGCCACTACGCGGGTAAACGTAAAGTTCTGAATATTTTCCCAAGCATTGATACTGGTGTTTGCGCGGCATCTGTTCGCAAATTTAACCAACTGGCTACTGAAATGGATAACACCGTTGTGTTGTGTATTTCTGCTGACCTGCCATTTGCCCAGTCTCGCTTCTGCGGCGCTGAAGGCCTCAGCAACGTCGTGACACTTTCTACTCTGCGCCACCCTGAATTCCAGGATACTTATGGTGTGGGGATTGATGATGGTGCACTGAAAGGCCTGACCGCCCGTGCTGTTGTCGTGATCAACGAGAAAGATGAGGTGATTTTCAGCCAACTGGTCAATGAAATCACTGAAGAACCAGATTACAGTGCTGCACTGGCCGCACTGAAAGGCTGATTGTTAGTTCTTTGATAAAAAGCCGGTTGGATTACAACCGGCTTTTTTATTCACTCTTCCGTTTTACGCCCACTCAGGCCATATTCCCTTAGCTTGTTTGCTATAGCGGTGTGCGACACCCCGAGCCGCCTTGCCAGTTTACGTGTGCTGGGGTAATTACGGTAAAGCTGCGTCAGTACCGCACGTTCAAAGCGGCGCGTAATGTCATCTAATGAGCCTTCCATCACGTCATCGCCCACTGGCATCACACTGGCATCAACATCGGGTAATAACACATCCTGCGAACGCAGTTCATAACCTTCCAACTGGGTCAAAGCCCGGTAAATCGCATTTTTTAACTGTCGTACATTACCTGGCCAACTATAGCGGGAAAGCACTGAATTTAATTCCGAGGACAATTTAGGCCGCGGCACGCCCTGTTCATCGGCAAAACGCGCAACAAACAACTCAGTAAGCGGCATGATATCCTGCGGGCAATCGCGCAATGGTGGAAGATTTAATGTCAGGACATTCAGCCGGTAATAAAGATCTTCGCGGAATGCGCCTTTTTGCACCAGTTCAACAAGGTTTTTCTGGGTAGCGCAGATAACCCTTACATCCACATGCACTTCATGTTCATCGCCCACGCGGCGGAAGGTGCCGTCGTTGAGAAAACGCAACAGTTTTGCCTGCATGCGCGGCGACATTTCGCCAATTTCATCTAATAAGACAGACCCGCCGTTGGCCTGCTCGAAAAACCCTTTTTTCCCTTCAGTGGCATTAGCATAGGCGCCGGCAGCGTGGCCGAATAACTCACTTTCAACCGCATCCTCCGGGATTGAAGCACAGTTAAGCGCCAGGTAAGGTTTTTCTGCACGGGGGCTCGCCATATGGCAGGCACGGGCAAACAAGTCTTTACCGGTCCCCGTTTCACCAATAATGAGCAATGGGGCATTCAGCCCGGCCACTTTGCGTGCCAGTTCGACAACATGGCGCATTGCACCGCTAACCGCGACAACCTGGCTGAAAGCTTCAACATTGTGGTTATTCAGGTTCTGCAACTGCCTGCCCATACGAATCGTTGACTGGAGCATAACCACCGCACCACCCGGAACTGTTTCACCGGTTTCTTCGGCTTCAACCGGCACCGGAGTAATTTCCATCAGAAAGTTTTGCCCGTTAATCACTACATGTTCGGTATGTGACGCAACCGGGCAGCTTTCCAGCCAGCGGACAAAATTAAAACCGGGAATCAGGCTGGCTGCATTATGGTTACGCAGTTTATCGGCATCCTGGCCAAACAATGCACAGCACGCCGGGTTTGCCATCTCCACTTTGCTTTTCATATCCAGCGATAGCACGGGTTCAGGCAAAGCTTCCAACAATGCGCTTAACGCGCGGTGCTCCCGCTCTGTCGGCATCCAGGGTACGGTACGCACATCAGACACGCCCGGAATGCGGCGGATTTCTGCCATCAGGCTGCTGAAGGTATCAAACGCCTGAGTAGAAAAGTTGAGATAAATGCGCCCAATGGGGTCAATTTCAATGCCACGTAAATCGATGCCACGCAGCACCAGTAAATCGAGCAACTCACGTGTGAGCCCAAGGCGGTCTTCACAAAATACTTCAAGGCGCATGGCAGGAACCTATATATCAGTCAAAAGGACAAGCTGTGATGATACTGCACTTCTGCGCTATCCAGAAGCTATCTGTCAACAAATATTGACAGCCTGGCGTTATCAATCAATTGATTTGTCGTTACAGGTAACAACGTGAAAGGCATCAAAAAAGCATGAGCAGCACCACACTGCTATTCAGCGCGGTGCTCTGATTATACAGAGGGTGTATTAGTCTGTTTACTGCGTTGCAAAGTTGCACGAACCTCACTTATCAGTTCGCGGCGAAAATCGCCCAGTTTCGGTTTATCACCTGTCCACGGGAGTGGGCGGCATAACTCCATGGTTTTGATCCCCAACCGTGCGGTCAACAGGCCTACACCTATGCCCTGAGCTGCCCGGGCAGAAAGGCGAGCGGCCAGGTCCTGAGACATCCAGTCCATACCCACTTCACGAACCAACTCACTTGCTCCGGCAAAGGCAATATTCAGCAGCACCATGCGAAACAGGCGGATACGGCTGAAGTAGCCCAGTTCAATGCCGTACAACCCGGCAATATGGTTAATTAGCCGGATATTGCGCCAGGCCACAAACGCCATATCAACCAGTGCCAGTGGGCTGACAGCAATCATCAGTGAAGACTGCGCCGCCGAACGGCTGATGGCTTTACGCGCCTGGTTATCCAGAACCGGCTGCACCATTTGCCCGTACAGAGTGATGACTTCTTTGTCATTGTGGGTTTCATGTAACGCTGCATACCAGCGCTGCATGGCAGGATGGCGCTGATCGAGCCCCGCCTTAGTGGCGAGTTTTTCGCAAAACGCCCGTGCCTTGCCAGACGCGTAGCTGGTTAACATTTCGGCCGCTTCATGGCGTTCTTCAACCCGCTGACGTAACTTCCATAACCTGCGCCATTCTGTTACCAGTGAACCAGCTCCTGCGATGACAATCAGCCCCCCCGCAGCACAGCCACCCAGACTTATCCAGTCCTGAGTCACCCAGGCATTGTGTGCCCATGCCACACCCTGTGCCACCACACTCACACCGAAAACGGCCAGCCCAAGCCCAACCATGCGCCGCCACACGCTTTTTTTCGGTTGTAGCGCGCGGGACACTAATACTTCAGCCTGCAGAGCTTCTTCGTTTTCCGGTTCACTCACCTGCACGGGTTCGAAGTTTTCAGCCTCATCAAACATTTTGGCCGGGCGCACCGTTGCTTTTGCCTCCTGCACTGGTTTTTCCTGCGAAAAATCAATGCGTGGTTTTATAGGTTCACTCATCGCAGCTTGTCTCCTATCAGGAATTCCATTGCGGCATCCAGCCGAATGTGTGGTAAAGGGCTGTCAATATCCATGGGTAACGGGCGGAATTGCTCAAATGAGAACCCCTGCTGTTCCCAGAAAGCGTTACCAGGCAAGCGCGATGGCACCTCTCCGGGGAAGAATGTCAGTGGTGTGCCATCAGACAACCGGTGACCCTGTAACGCAGGCATTTTGCCACCCTGGTAATCCACCAGCCCGGCAGTGGTTGCCTGTACAGATGCCAGCCCCATGCACTCCATTTTTATGCCTTCAAAGGCAGCATTCTGCCAGGCATCCTGCACCAGTTGCTGAAGCAGGCTGACCAGGTTGGCATGCTGGTCATGAGTCACGTGGTCTGCTTTAGTGGCAGCAAACAACAGTTTATCGATGACGGGTGAAAACAGCCGCCGATACAGTGTGCGCTGCCCGTAATGGAAGCTCTGCATTAATTGCGTTAGTGCAAGGCGCATATCGTTAAATGCCTGCGGCCCGCTATTAAGTGGCTGCAGGCAATCCACCAGCACAATTTGCCGGTCAAACCGAATAAAGTGCTCGCGGTAAAAACCGCGAACCACGTGCTGGCAGTAATAGTCATAACGGGCACGTAACATGCCTGCATTGGTTTGTTTACCGGCCTGGCTGATAACATGGTCACCCACATTATCTACATCCGGCCAGGGGAAAAACTGCAATGCAGGCGCACCAGACATATCGCCTGGTAATACAAAACGGCCAGGCTGAATAAAGTGCAGTCCGGCCTGTTTACAGGAATGCAGGTAATCGGTCCAGGCGGCAGCTATTTCTGCCAGGCAGTTTTCATCCGCCGGGGCATTCGGGTCCAGCCCTTGCGATAATGCCTGCCATTTTGCCGCCATCTCACCCCTGGCCCCTTTCAGCAACCCCGTCATTTGGCGTGACCAGGCCGCGTAGTCCAGCCCGAGCATAGGGAGATCGAGTAACCATTCCCCCGGGTAATCCACAATATCGAGATACAGCGTGGCATTCTCTTTGAAATGCCGCATAACGCTGGTACCAGAACGAAAGCGCAGAGCAAGACGGATTTCACTGACACCACGGGTTGGTGTCGGCCAGGCGGGAGGGTGGCCATAAAGCTGTGCAATACCTTCATCGTAGGTAAAGCGTGGGATACCCAAATTTTGCTGTGGTACCCGGCGGGCACCAAACAGGCGCCCTTCCCGCGCTGCGTTAAGTAAAGGCAGGCGCGCGCCGGTTTGAGTATTAAGCAGTTGGTTAACGAAGGCAGTAATAAAGGCGGTTTTACCGCTACGGCTCAGCCCGGTGACCGCCAGGCGCAAGTGCCTGTCTGCTCCGCGGTTGACCAGGGCCTGAAACTCATTTTTTATTCGCTTCATAACATTCCTGTTATTTGCCAGTACACCCTTTGCCTGCTGCAAAGGTACCTGCATCACATTGATTCATTTGGCGGTGATAACTACTTATGGGAAACAGCAATGCTGTAGATAATGACACACACCAGGCAAAATCAAGGTACTGACCACAGTATATACATGAACACCAGCCACCACACAGCCGCGGATGTGCAGCGGGTGGTTTATAAATCAGGGTTTATTGTGCCAGCGTTGGGTGAATTTTTTCACGCCAGTGCGTAACACGGGTTCCAGAACAACGCCCAACAACAGCCGCAAAGGTTTATGGGCCACCCGGCTAATCACCAGAGTGGCAACCCCTGCGGGCACAAAGCGTAGCGCAACCGTCGTGGCTACCATGGCCAGCGGTGCCAGGCGGCGATAGCCTGGCGCTATTGTGCTGTTTGCGGTCTTCATAGCTGACGAAACCGGCTACGCAGAGTAAAGGAATCCGATGTTATGTAACGCTCCATTGCCTGTAGCCGCCTTTCACTTTCGCCAAGTAACTGGTCTGCCTGTGCCAGCAAGTGGTGGTTGTCCGGTACCGGTTCCTGTTCGTCCTGCAAGCCTTCCGGGCGCGGGTCTAGTGCAAATGTTAACGCGATATAAGCCACCACAACAAAAAAGAACAGGCCGAAAAACAGCGAAAGTACTGTTATTGCCCGCACCAGTTTTACTGGCACATCAAGGTATTCGGCAACCCCGGCACAAACTCCCTTAATCATCCCTTGTTGTGGGTTACGCCAGAGTTTGCGTTTATGAAATGCTGCCATTAACGTTCCCTCCATCCCGGATGCTCAGCATCCAGTATTTGTTCCAGTGCCTGTATCCGGTCCTGCATCCGCTTCGCCTCGCCAGTGAGTTGCTGCAGGCGTTGCTGCTCGTTATTTGATAAAACACTCTCGCCTTTGTCGCGGTTGCTGTAGTGCAGCCACAGCCAGACAGGTGCGACAAACAACATAAAAATGGTTAACGGAATAGCCAGAAAAAGCGCGCTCATTTGTTCTCCTTAATCTATGACGCTCACACAGGGTCTCTGCGTGCAATCAGGCGTTGCTGTCCTTGTTCATTTTGGCTTTCAGTGCCGCAATTTGCGCACTGATTTCATCATCGGCTTTTAATTCTGCAAATTCCTGATCAAGGGTTTTGCTTTTACCAAACCGGTGGCTTTCTGCTTCTGCTTCCATCTGGTCGATACGGCGCTCAAACGCATCAAAACGTGCCATTGCTTCATCCAGTTTTCCGTTATCAAGCTGGCGACGCACATCACGTGATGAAGCCGCTGCCTGATGGCGCAAAGCCAGGGCTTGCTGGCGGGCACGGGTTTCAGTCAGTTTATTCTCAAGCTCACCGATTTCTGTTTTCATGCGCAGCAAGGTTTCATCAATGTGCCCGACTTCGTCATTGAGGCTGGTAATGAGATCTGTAAGCTTTTGTTTTTCGATCAATGCTGCACGAGCCAGATCTTCTTTTTCTTTTCTCAGCGCCAGCTCGGCCTTTTCCTGCCACTCCTGCTGGCGAGCCAGTGCCTGGTCAATACGGCGGGTCAGCTGTTTTTTCTCTGCCAGCGCACGGGCAGACGTTGACCGTACTTCAACCAGTGTATCTTCCATTTCCTGAATCATCAGCCGCACCAGTTTTTGCGGATCTTCTGCTTTCTCTAACAAGGAGTTGATATTGGCATTGATGATGTCAGTAAAGCGCGAAAAAATTCCCATTTAAATCTCCTTAACCTGCCACACTTAACGTCGCCAGGTTCTGTGTTGAGCCATGCCAGGCTGGCATACCTTTTACTTAGCTCTGGTATTCGCTATCACCATCGCGATTACACTTTTGCTGTACCCTCTGGTTATTACAAATTGCGTGCCAATGTTTTATCTGATTGAAATAAAACATTTTTAACTATTTTACCTGCCAGCCAGACCTGGCTATAGTGGTTAGATACACCATTAAATAGTGAATTTAACCATGATGGATGAGAAAGATAACCTGGTTGGCGAAGCCAATAACTTTCTTGAGGTGCTGGAGCATGCCTCACGCCTGGCCCAACTGAACAAACCCGTTCTGGTGGTTGGCGAACGGGGAACGGGTAAGGAGCTGGTCGCTCACCGTATTCACTACTTATCGCCGCGCTGGCAGGGGCCGTTTGTCTCGCTCAACTGTTCGGCACTTAATGAAAACTTACTGGATTCAGAGCTTTTTGGGCATGAGGCAGGTGCATTTACAGGGGCGCAAAAACGCCACCCTGGCAGGTTCGAACGCGCCGAAGGCGGCACTCTCTTTCTCGATGAACTGGCAACGGCTCCCATGCAGGTTCAGGAAAAGCTATTGCGGGTTATTGAGTACGGCGAGCTTGAACGTGTCGGTGGTACCCAGCCGCTCAAGGTTGATGTAAGGCTGGTTTGTGCCACAAATGCCGACTTACCTGCACTGGCACACAGCGGCCAGTTCAGGGCCGACTTGCTGGACCGCCTGGCCTTCGATGTAGTTACCCTGCCCCCGTTACGCCAGCGGCAGCCAGATATTCTGTTACTGGCCCAACACTTTGCCATTCAAATGTGCCGTGAAATGGGGTTGCCGCTCTTTACCGGTTTCAGTGAACAGGCCGAGTCGCAGTTACTGGCCTGGACCTGGCCGGGTAATATTCGTGAACTGAAAAATGTTGTTGAACGCTCGGTTTACCGCCATGGTCCGGACCCGGATGTTCTCGACAATATTGTCTTCAACCCTTTTTTAAGTTCCGGTTCGCAGTTAGCCGGGGAAGAGCCTGCCAGATCACCAGCGCTTTCGGCACCGGTTTTACCCATAGATTTACGGGCATTTCAGTTGCAACAAGAGAAAGATTTGGTACTAACCAGCCTGCAACAAGCCAGGTTTAACCAGAAAACGGCAGCGGAAAAGTTGGGGTTAACCTACCACCAGTTACGTGCATTGCTCAAAAAACATCAAATTCACTAGCTGGTTGGTGATATTTACAGCAAACATCCCGACATTTTTTGGGATGCCGATAAGAGTGCGATACACTTAAGTTATTGGTTATCGTCACTCAAAAAAATATGCGCTCATTTCTCGTTTCATTGCTGGCCTTGCTGGGTTCTTTTAGCAGCACAGCTTATGCTACGTCACAGGACTCGCCACCAGACATTCGCCAGAGTGGCTTTGTCTATTGTGCCAACGGCCAGGTTAATACCTTTAATCCGCAAAAAGTCAGTGAAGGATTAACGGTAGATACCCTTGCGGCTCAGCTTTATGACCGGTTGCTCGACGTAGATCCCTACACCTACCGCCTGGTGCCTGAGCTCGCTCAAAGCTGGGAAGTGCTGGATAATGGCGCGACCTTCCGCTTCCATTTACGCCATGACGTGGCATTTCAGACTACTGAATGGTTTGCACCAACCCGTAATTTTAATGCTGATGATGTGGTGTTCAGTTTTAAACGCATTTTCGACAAAAACGACCCATGGCATAACGTTAACGGCGACAGCTACCCCTATTTCGATAGCCTTCAGTTTGCCGATACCATTGAAAGTATCCGCAAGCTTGATAATTACACAGTTGAGTTTCGTCTTAAGCGCCCGGATGCTTCTTTCTTATGGCATCTTGCCACGCACTATGCGTCGGTAATGTCTGCTGAATATGCCCACAAGCTGGAAAATGCAGGAAAGCAGGAGTTAATTGACCGCCTGCCGGTAGGCACCGGGCCGTTTAAACTCGCCGAATACCGCTCGGGGCAATTTATTCGCCTGGCACGGCATGAACATTACTGGCGCGGAGAGCCTAAAATGCCCCAGGTGGTGGTTGATATGGGTACCGGTGGCACCGGGCGTATGTCGCGGCTGCTTACTGGGGAATGCGATGTACTTGCGTGGCCTGCTGCCAGCCAGTTGACCGTTTTGCGTGATGACCCGCGTTTGCGCCTGACTTTGCGCCCCGGGATGAACATTGCATTTTTGGCGTTTAACACCAACAAACCACCGCTTAATAACCCGGCCGTGCGCCATGCGTTGTCGTTATCGATTAACAACCAACGCCTGATGCAGTCAATTTATTATGGTACGGCGGAAACAGCGGCTTCTATTCTGCCGCGCGCATCATGGGCTTACGATAGCAGCTCCAAAATTACCGAATACAACCCGGAAAAATCACGCCAGCAACTGGAAGCGCTGGGTATCAAGAATTTGACATTACAACTTTGGGTTCCCACCACTTCACAGCCCTGGAACCCCAGCCCACTTAAAACCGCTGAGCTGATTCAGGCAGATATGGCACAAGTGGGTGTGAAGGTGGTTATCCGTGCAGTGGAAGGCCGTTTCCAGGAAGCCCGTTTAATGGATATGAGCCACGACCTGACATTAACCGGTTGGGCAACAGACAGTAATGACCCGGACAGTTTCTTCCGCCCGTTATTGAGTTGCGCTGCAAGCCGTTCGCAAACCAACTTTTCTCACTGGTGTGACCGGGGTTTTGATGCAGTGCTACAACAGGCGCTGGATTCACCACAGCTTTCATCGCGTATTGAAGCCTACCACCACGCTCAGCAAATTCTGGCGCAGGAACTCCCTGTCCTGCCGCTGGCATCTTCCCTGCGTTTGCAGGCCTACCGGTTTGATATGAAAGGACTGGTGCTGAGCCCCTTCGGCAGTGCTTCATTTGCTGGTGTATGGCGTGAAATCCCTGAGGTGAAAAAACCATGATTATTTTCACATTGCGCCGCTTGTTACTATTGATGGTTACCTTGTTTCTGTTGTCGTTTGTTGGGTTCAGCCTGTGTTATTTCACCCCACATGCGCCCTTACAGGGAGCCTCTTTCTGGAACGCGTGGCTATTTTGGTTCAATAGCTTAATCCACTGGGATTTTGGTGTTTCCAGTATTAATGGCCAGTCTATTAATGAGCAACTTGCTGAGGTTTTCCCGGCAACACTAGAATTATGTATCCTGTCGTTCGGCCTGGCACTGGTAATAGGTATCCCTCTGGGCATGCTGGCTGGTATCACCCGTTATAAATGGCAGGATAACGTGATTTCAACTCTGGCTCTGGTAGGCTTTTCAATTCCTGTCTTTTGGCTGGCGCTGTTGCTGACATTATTTTTCTCTCTCACGCTGGGCTGGTTACCTGTCTCGGGCAGAATTGACTTGCTATACCAGGTCAAAGATGTGACAGGTTTTGCGCTGATTGATGCCTGGCTTTCGGACTCACCTTATCGCGACCAAATGATTATGAGTGTGCTGCGCCATATGGTGCTGCCAGTTGCCACGCTGACTCTTGCGCCAATGACTGAAGTAGTACGCCTGATGCGTATCAGTACAGTCGAAGTATTTGATACTAATTACATTAAAGCAGCAGCCACGCGTGGAATGTCACGTTTTACCGTGCTGCACCGCCACGTATTGCATAATGCCCTTCCACCGGTTATTCCCCGTCTGGGTTTACAGTTTTCAACGATGCTCACGCTCGCCATGATAACCGAAGTGGTGTTTAGCTGGCCGGGTCTTGGGCGCTGGCTGGTTAACGCTATTCGCCAACAAGACTATGCCGCCATTTCTGCGGGAGTGATGGTTATTGGCTCGTTAGTTATCATTGTCAATGTTGTTTCAGATATTCTGGGTGCGCTTGCCAACCCATTGAAACATAAGGAATGGTATGCCCTACGATAATGTTTACAGCGAAAAGCGCCCACCTGGCCCGTTGCTGATTACCTGGCGAAAATTTTATGGTGACACGCCAGCAATGATTGGCCTGTATGGTTGTGGTGCGTTATTACTGCTGTGCCTGTTCGGTCATTTTTTTGCCCCTTATGGTATTGACCAGCAATTTCTGGGCTACCAGCTACTGCCGCCTTCATGGTCGCGTTATGGTGATGTGTCTTTCTTTCTCGGCACGGATGATTTAGGGCGCGATGTATTAAGCCGGTTGCTCAGCGGCGCATTACCCACGGTTGGTGGTGCGTTTGCTGTCACCCTGGCGGCAGCATTTTGCGGGCTAATCATGGGCGTATTTGCTGGTTCAACCCATGGTCTGCGTTCTGCAGCGCTTAACCATATTCTGGACACGTTGTTGTCGATTCCGTCCCTGTTACTGGCGATTATTGTTGTTGCTTTCGCCGGGCCACATTTGTCTCATGCCATGTTTGCGGTCTGGCTTGCGTTGTTACCGCGCATGGTGCGTTCCGTTTATTTGCTGGTGCATGATGAGCTGGAAAAAGAGTATGTCATCGCCACACGCCTTGATGGCGCTTCCACACTGAATATTCTGGTTTACTCAGTTCTGCCCAATATTGCCGCCGGGCTGGTTGGGGAAGTCACCCGCGCTTTTTCTATTGCGATTCTGGATATTGCGGCACTTGGTTTTCTCGACCTTGGCGCACAGCTTCCCTCTCCTGAATGGGGCGCGATGCTGGGTGATTCCCTTGAGTTGATTTATGTCGCGCCCTGGACCGTGATGTTACCCGGTGCTGCTATCATGGTAAGTGTCCTGTTGATTAACCTGCTGGGTGATGGTATTCGCCGCGCAATCATCTCCGGGGTGGAATAATGCCACTATTAGATATACGTAATCTGACCATTGAATTTAAAACCAACGAAGGCTGGGTTAAAGCTGTTGACCGGGTAAGCCTGACGCTGAATGAAGGCGATGTGCGTGGTTTGGTTGGGGAGTCTGGTTCAGGTAAAAGCCTGATAGCCAAAGCGTTATGCGGTATCACGAAAGATAACTGGCGTGTCACGGCAGACCGTATGCGCTTTAATGACATCGATTTGATGCGCCTGTCTACCCGGGAACGCCGTAAGCTTATTGGCCACAATGTTTCAATGATTTTTCAGGAACCCCAGTCTTGCCTGGATCCTTCGGAATCCATTGGCCGCCAGTTAATGCAAAATATCCCGGGCTGGACCTGGAAAGGCCGTTGGTGGAAACGGTTTGGCTGGCGTAAACGCCGGGCTATTGAGCTGCTGCACCGTGTGGGCATCAAAGATCACAAAGACGCCATGCGCAGTTATCCGTATGAGTTGACGGAAGGTGAATGCCAGAAAGTGATGATTGCCATTGCCCTGGCAAACCAACCAAGGTTGTTGATTGCCGATGAACCCACCAATGCAATGGAACCCACCACGCAGGCGCAAATTTTCCGCTTACTCAGCCGGTTAAACCAGAACAACAATACGACGATTTTGTTAATAAGCCATGACCTGCAAATGCTCAGCCAATGGACAGACCGTATTATTGTTATGTATTGCGGGCAAACCGTGGAATCGGCCCCCAGCGATGAACTGATATCAATGCCTTACCACCCATATACCCAGGCACTGATTCGTGCCATCCCTGATTTCGGCAGTGCAATGCCGCACAAAAGCCGGCTTAACACCCTGCCTGGCGCCATTCCGTTACTGGAACATTTGCCCATTGGTTGCCGCCTTGGCCCACGCTGCCCTTATGCCCAGCGTGAATGCATTGAGACACCTCGCCTGACCGGTGCGCGTAGCCGCCAGTATGCATGCCACTTCCCGTTAAACATGGAGAGCCAGTAATCATGGTGGAAACATTACTCGAAGTCCGCAACCTGAGTAAAACCTTCCGCTATCGTACAGGAATGTTTCACCGGCAACTGGTTGAAGCGGTTAAACCACTGAGTTTTATGCTCAGGGAGCGGCAGACACTGGCTATTATTGGTGAGAATGGTTCTGGTAAATCTACGCTGGCGAAAATGCTGGCAGGGATGGTAGAGCCAACAGACGGAGAAGTGGTGATTAATGATCACCCCTTGCATTATGGCGATTATGCATGGCGATGCCAGCAAATACGCATGATCTTTCAGGATCCTTCGACATCACTCAACCCTCGCCAACGGGTTTCCCAAATTCTCGATTTCCCATTACGGCTGAATACCGAGTTAGAGCCAGAGGCTCGACGCAAACAAATAGTGGAAACACTGCGCATGGTTGGGTTGTTACCTGATCACGCCAGCTATTACCCGCATATGCTTGCCCCAGGGCAAAAGCAGCGCCTGGGCCTTGCCCGCGCGTTAATCCTCAGGCCAAAAGTGATTATTGCCGATGAAGCACTGGCATCTCTGGATATGTCGATGCGTTCTCAGTTGATTAACCTCATGCTGGAACTGCAGGAAAAACAAGGTATTTCATATATTTATGTTACCCAGCATATTGGCATGATGAAACACATTAGTGACCAGGTGATGGTGATGCAACATGGCGAGGTCGTTGAGCGTGGCAGTACCGCGGATGTACTTGCTTCCCCGTTGCATGAACTAACTCGCAGGCTTATCACCAGCCACTTTGGTGAAGCGCTGACCGCAGATGCCTGGCGTAAAGATAACAAATAGATGTGCCCCCGCTTTTCGTGGCACGCTGGTTGGATGAGGCGCCTGGTTATTGAGTGATATACTGCTCCGCCTGCCCGGCAGTGAGTTATAACTTCGGGCTGATTGCGAATAACTAATTGAAAAAATTGCTTTTAATAATTTGAATTTAAAAGCAAACAAGTACTGACGATAAGGATTAAAACTATGGGTTTTCTTTCCGGTAAGCGCATTCTGGTTACTGGCCTGGCCAGCAACCGCTCCATCGCCTACGGTATTGCTCAGGCTATGCATCGTGAAGGTGCTGAGCTTGCTTTCACTTACCAGACTGACAAACTGAAAGGCCGCGTGGAAGAGTTTGCTGCCAATTTTGGTTCCAGCATCGTACTGCAGTGTGATGTCGCTGAAGATTCCAGTATCGACAGCATGTTTGCTGTGCTGGCTACAAGCTGGCCGAAATTCGATGGTTTTGTGCATTCTATTGGTTTTGCTCCAGCCGACCAGTTAGATGGTGACTACGTCAATGCTGTCACCCGTGAAGGCTTCAAAATTGCTCATGACATCAGTGCATACAGCTTTGTCGCAATGGCTAAATCCTGCCGCCAAATGCTGAATCCAGGCTCAGCATTGTTAACGCTGTCTTATCTCGGTGCTGAACGTGCTATTCCTAACTACAACGTTATGGGGCTGGCTAAAGCGTCTCTGGAAGCCAATGTCCGTTACATGGCCAATGCCATGGGGCCTGAAGGTGTGCGTGTAAACGCTATTTCAGCGGGTCCGATTCGTACCCTGGCAGCCTCCGGCATTAAAGATTTCCGTAAAATGCTTGCCCACTGCGAAGCGGTAACGCCCATTCGCCGTACCGTGACTATCGAAGACGTGGGTAATACGGCTGCGTTCCTGTGTGCAGACCTTTCAGCCGGGATTTCCGGTGAAGTTGTCCATGTTGATGGCGGCTTCAGCATTGCTGCAATGAATGAGCTTGAACTGAAATAATTCGCCCTGGCGTTTTCTGGTTCAACAGCAAAGAGCAGTGAAACACTGCTCTGAGTCTGATGACAAACCTCATGTTCGCACAGCACGAGAGGATGTCACCCAATAAAAAAACAGGAAAATCAAGTCATTGATTTTCGTCTGCTAACTAAAAAGAAGAAAAAACCACGCTTTTTCCTTCTTTTTCATCAATCTGAAAGAGCAGTGAAACACTGCTCTTTTTTATGCCCACAACACTGAACGCATTCCGGATAAGCGGCCTGTAATAGATTACCAGTCCCGGGTTGTTTAGCAGTTAACCATTACATTACCCAATGGCCGAACGACCTTAAAGCACTGTACTGATAAAACGTATTTATCCGGACAACCTGCTTGTAATCAGGTTACGTCAAGGGGAATAATTGCACGGACAAGTGATAACACAGGCAAACTTCACTTGCCGCCATACCCGTATTCGCGTAAAACTGTCTGCCGCTCTTTAGGCTACCGATACTAATATTATGTTTCAGGATAACCCGCTGCTTGCGCAGCTAAAACAGCAACTTCATTCTCAAACCCCGCGAGCAGAAGGCGTGGTCAAAGCAACTGAAAAAGGATTTGGCTTCCTTGAGGTTGACGCGCAAAAAAGCTATTTCATTCCACCTCCGCAAATGAAGAAAGTGATGCATGGCGACCGGATTATTGCCGTCATTCACACAGACAAGGATCGTGAATCGGCTGAACCCGAAGAGCTGGTTGAACCTTTCCTGTCTCGCTTTGTGGGCCGGGTCCAAAAGAAAGACGATAAACTGTCTATTATTCCCGATCATCCACTGCTGCGTGATGCCATTCCTTGCCGCCCTGCCCGCCAGGTGAGTCATGAGTTCCAGCAAGGTGACTGGGCTGTAGCAGAAATGCGCCGTCACCCGTTAAAAGGTGACCGCACTTTTTATGCCGAACTGACTCAATTTATCACCTTCAGTGATGATCATTTCGTCCCATGGTGGGTAACGCTTGCACGCCATAACCTGGAACGTGAAGCACCCGATGGTGTTGCCACTGAACAACTGGATGAGCACCTGAACCGTGAAGATTTAACCCAACTGGAGTTTGTCACCATTGACAGCGCCAGCACGGAAGATATGGATGACGCGCTGTTTGTTCAGGTTACAGAAGGTGATGTACTGCAACTGACTGTTGCTATCGCAGACCCAACAGCCTGGATTGCTGAAAACAGCAAGTTGGATAAAATTGCTCAGGTTCGCGCCTTTACCAACTACCTGCCTGGCTTCAACATTCCAATGCTGCCACGTGAACTGTCTGATGACCTGTGTTCACTGCGCCCGAACATGCCGCGCCCGGTGCTGGCTTGCCGCATGGATATTCTTGCTGATGGCGCGATTGCGAACATCCATTTCTTTGCCGCAACCATTGAATCTAAGGCCAAACTGGCTTATGACAATGTTTCTGATTACCTTGAGAAACAAGGCGAGTGGCAGCCTGACTCTGAAGCTGTAGCACAACAAATTGGTCTGTTGGCTCAAATTTGCCAGCGCCGCAGTCAATGGCGTGAAACCAATGCGCTGGTGTTTAAAGACCGCCCGGATTACCGCTTTATTCTCGGTGAAAAAGGTGAAGTGCTGGACATCGTTGCTGAGCCGCGCCGTATTGCCAACCGCATTGTTGAAGAGTCCATGATTGCAGCCAACCTTTGTGCTGCACAGGTATTGAAAGAAAAACTGGGCTTTGGCATTTACAACATCCATGCCGGTTTTGACCCATCTTCTGTTGAGCAACTTGCGACTTTACTGAAAAGCCACGGAATTGAAGCAGATGCTCAGGCATTGCTTACCCTGCCAGGTTTCTGCACCCTGCGCCGTGAACTCGACAGCCAGCCATCCTCTTTCCTGGACAGCCGCACCCGTCGTTTCCAGTCTTTTGCGGAAATCAGCACTGAACCAGGTGCCCACTTTGGACTGGGTTTTGAAGCCTACGCAACCTGGACATCACCGATTCGTAAATATGGCGACATGGTAAACCATCGTTTGCTGAAAGCGATTATCAAAGGTGAAACAATTGCCCGCCCTGCAGATGAACTGACTGTTCAAATGGCTGAGCGTCGCCGTCTTAACCGCATGGCTGAACGTGATGTCGGTGACTGGCTGTATGCACGGTTCCTGAATGATAAAGCAGGCACGGATACTCAGTTTAATGCTGAGGTAATTGATGTTTCACGTGGTGGTATGCGCGTACGTCTGGTTGATAACGGCGCAGTTGCCTTTATTCCTGCACCGTTTATTCATGCTGTTCGTGATGAACTGGTGTGTAGCCAGGAGCTGGGTACTGTGCAAATCAAAGGTGAAACCTGTTTCAAAGTTACCGATGTCATCCGGGTTACCATTGCGGAAGTTCGTATGGAAACACGCAATATTATTGCCCGTATCGCTGGTTAATATTGATGGTGGGTGATTATCACTCACCATCATCAGGCATCAGGGGCCGGTTGCTCTTTTTTATGAACAGCAATTAAAGAGGGGAATCATCGTGTTATCCCTGGTTGTCTGCATAGTTAAAGCCTCCAATTGGAGGCTTTTTTTATCGTTTATCTGCAGAATTCCCTTATCTCAAATGCGTTAATGTATAGCATGGGGAGTGCTGATTATTTTTAAGATAAATTCTGCGGGTATTGTGAGGCGCATCTGATTTGTTCACGCCGTGGTGGTCACATCACTTGTAAAAACAATCAGTTTTGTAATTTTCGCCCTACTATATTAAGGTTGATTAGTTAACCGCACTTATTAATGTGCAACATTGTGGGTTCAGGAGAAACCATGAAAGACGATCTGGAGCAGAACCTCCTTTTTCGTTATTCAGGCAGCTACAGTCCTTTCTGGCGCTTACCTGCTGACAGCAATGCGCTTCAGTTATCCGCCGCAGAACACGCGGAAACGTCGCAAGTGGTTGCTCTTACCCAGGAGCAGGCAGACCATATCCGTGAAATGACGGTTATTACTTCGAGCCAGACAATTTTGGTGTCTCTGTTCGGTGCTGATGTCACGCTGCACCTTGTTGGCCGTAAGTTGTCGCGCCAGGAATGGGGAGGCTCTGTCTCCTGCTGGAATGACACACCGTCTACAACTCGCGATTTAATCCATGGGCTGTCTTTCGCTGAACAGGTTGTAGCCGAAGCCAATTCAGTTATTGTGGTGCTGGATAAACTCGGGAATATCCAGCGATTTAACCGTTTGAGTGAAGAATATACCGGCCTCAAAGAGCATGAGGTTGTGGGTAAAAATGTCTTCAAACTTTTCATGACGCCAACTGAAGCCGCAGCTTCAAGGCGTAATGTCAGCGCATTTTTTCACAACGGAAATGCGTATGAGGTTGAGCGTTGGGTGAAAACGCTCAAGGGGCAGCGCCTGTTTCTGTTTCGCAATAAGTTTGTGCATAACGGCAGCGGTAAGAATGAAATTTTCCTTATCTGCTCCGGGACAGATATTACAGAAGAGCGGCGAGCTCAGGAGCGCCTGCGTGTTCTGGCTAACACCGATGCCATAACTGGCCTGCCTAACCGTAATGCCATTAATGACCTGATTGCCGATGCAATAGAGAAGCGCGGTGACAGCCAGGTTGGTGTGGTTTATCTTGACCTGGATAATTTCAAGAAAGTGAACGATGCCTATGGGCATATGTTTGGCGACCAGTTGTTACAGGCAGTGTCTCTTGCAATTCTCGGTTGTCTGGATGGGGAACAAACGCTGGCTCGCCTGGGCGGTGATGAGTTTATTATTCTGGCGAGCAACACCACACAGGTGGCGCTGGAAGCCATGTCATCACGGATTATTTCCCGCCTGCGCCAGGCTTTCCGTATTGGGCTTATTGAAGTCTACACCGGGTGTTCACTGGGTATCGCTATCGCCCCGCAACACGGTACTGATCGTGAAAGCGTTATTCGTAACGCAGACACGGCCATGTACACAGCCAAAGAAAATGGCCGGGGTAAATTTTGTGTTTTCTCCCCAGAAATGAACCAGCGTGTTTTCGAATATTTATGGCTGGACACCAATTTACGCAAGGCGCTGGATAACCAGCAATTAGTTATTCATTACCAACCAAAAGTCACCTGGCGTGGTGAAGTGAGGAGTGTCGAAGCCTTAGTGCGCTGGCAATCTCCGGAACGGGGTTTGATAGCACCAACAGATTTTATCAGTTATGCCGAAGAGTCCGGGCTGATTGTGCCTTTGGGGCGTTGGGTAATGCTTGATGTCATTCAGCAAGTCGCGAAATGGCGCAAAAAAGGGATAAATTTGCGTGTCGCCGTCAATATTTCTGCCCGGCAACTGTCTGACCAGACTATCTTCAGTGATTTAAAACAGGCACTGGCTGATCTCAACTTTGAATATTGCCCGGTTGATGTTGAGTTGACCGAGAGCTGCCTGATTGAAAATGAGGAACTGGCACTGTCAGTGATTCAGCAATTCAGCCGGTTAGGCGCACAGATTCACCTGGATGATTTTGGCACGGGGTACTCTTCCCTTTCACAGCTTGCCCGTTTCCCCATTGACGCTATTAAACTCGATCAGAGTTTTGTGAAAGAAGTTTATAAGCACCCGGTTTCACAATCTTTAGTCAGGGCGATTGTCGCTGTTGCGCAAGCTCTCAACCTGCAAGTGATTGCCGAAGGGGTGGAAAGCAAAAAAGAAGACGCCTTTCTTATTAAGAACGGCGTCAATGAACGGCAAGGTTTTCTATTTGCTAAACCTATGCCTGCAGCTTCTTTCGAGCGATGGTATAAACGTTATCAGGCAAGAACCGGGTTTTAACCTGCCTTACGGATCGCCGTGGCAACATGGCGATCCTGTAACATCACCAGCCTTTCCATATAACTGATATCCCGGGATTCAAGTGCAAAGGCACTCTCCACCCAGTCTTCAGTGATATCCATGAGCTCCGACCGGGGTAACGTCATTACCCGGGCTCTGGCTCGCAGCATCGCCCTGATACCATTAAGTTTAGTGCGAAAGGTATCAATTAACGTCCGCGTTGCTATATAGCCCTTTCCTGGTTCAAATAATTGGTCAACCAGGCCGTGGTTTTGGTACCACTCAGCAGTATGAGATTCACCTTTGTATATAAGCTCCTCGGCGAGCTTCATACCAGAACGGCGGGCAACCAGGGAGTACGCGCCCATTCCTGGAAAAAGATTAAACGCGATTTCAGGGAAACCCATTCGGGCATCATGTTGCGCCAGCACAAAATGGTGTGCCAGAGCGGCCTCAAAGCCACCTCCCAGCGCGCTACCTTCAACCATAGCCATACTGATTGCTCCAGTGTCAAAACCACGTGCGGCTGCATGTACGCAGTCTACACAGGCTCTTGCATAGGCGCGTAACGCCTCACGTTTGCCGTTACGGATGCAATCAATAAAGAAGTTAAGGTCTCCGCCGGTATTAAACATATCGGGGACTAAAGAACCGGTAACCCAAAAATCCACAGCCATACCTAGTTTTTTCACCAGATAACTCAGGTTCATGATTTCCTCAATTAATTGGTGATTAAAGCATGGGCGGGGTTGAGAACTCAGCATCATCCACACGGTACGTCGTTCCTCTTCGTAATACCCGACAAGTTGAGTAAAACGATTAGTATCTGTAAAGCGTTCACAGCCCGGTTGGTTGTTTAATGTCATAGTCGTATCCTGCCAAATTCATCATGAAGACAGATCTAATGTCATTAGATCCCCTTGCTGAACAAAGGATTGCCTGATTCTGGCTTTCTCTGGGCAGCAACTGAGAGTTTGCGGCAAAATTGACACATGTTCATTGCCAGATAATAGTTCCGCATCTGACTGACGGCGAAAACAGCAATATTGTTCAAAATACCTGAGGTTATCAGAGGGAAACTCAGTGCAATTAATAACCACTAGCTGGCAGATTCGTCTCAACTGCAATTACTTGAGAGACGGCTATAACTGAAAACGTATAAATAAGCGCTAAAACGTCTTTATAACTATAGATTTGTGCTTCTCGCGCCCTGCAGATTCAGGCACTATAAACAACATACAGCTATGTAGTTCACGTTATGGGTGTAATGGGCAAGCAGGGTTATAAAAGATATTGTTCTGCCAATTAACCTGTGGCAAGCGTGGTAGCTGCATGCTGAGGTATAAAAGTGATTTATAAGGAGGCACCATGGCAGAACTTGACCCCCGAGAACTGGCCGCACGAATTGATACCGTGCTAAATATTCTTGTTGCTGGTGATTACGCTTCAGCAATCAACAACCTGGAAATTCTTAAGCAAGAACTGGAGTCACAATATAGCCAGTCTGCGGACAAACAAGGCACACCCCCTTATCCCTGGGAAGTTTAACCGGTATCCGGTGCCTGGTGCATCGGATTACTCTTCAGCAGTGACATATCCTGCCACTACATAATTTTGCAGCTAAATTGCTCAATCTCTCGCTTAAAAATACAGCCCACCCGGCTATTGTCTGGTATTCAGGATTATTCCTGGCAGGCATTAAGACTATTTACCTGTTTAAACCATCAGGGAAATTTACAATTAAACAAACCGCGATGCTGGCAACGCATTGTTTCGCGGTTGGTAGATTCATAGCGGCAGAGATTAGTCAGTCGCCGTTATGAAGTAATTACTCTGGAGAATGTTATGTCAGTTTCTAGCAAAAAAATTGCCTCAGCGGCGTTAGCCTTAACTCTTGCGATGTCGTTATCTGCCTGCTCACACTGGTCCAATCGTGACCGAAATACCGCAATTGGTGCAGGTGCCGGGGCTCTTGGCGGGGCTGTTCTTACAGGTGGCAGCACACTGGGTACATTAGGCGGAGCTGCTATTGGCGGTATTATTGGCCACCAGGTTGGAAAATAAAGAAATCATGAATGAGTCATAGCTGGCAGGGAAAGCCAGCTATGAAAATTGGAGCATGGGAAGTTGAAGCAATATCGAGTATTTAACCGCCAGCCAGTTTCACTTTGAAACCCTGCGTTTCAAGCACGCTCTTCAGCAGGTCTCGCTTATCACCCTGAATTTCGATAACCCCGTCTTTAACTGACCCGCCACAACCACATTTCTTCTTGAGATCTGCTGCGATTTTGGCAATGGTTGCGTCATCAGCATCAATCCCGGTAATTACGCAGACACCCTTACCTTTACGGCCACTGGTCTGGCGCTGGATACGGACAATTCCGTCGCCCGCAGGCCGGGACACTGGCGTTGGGGCTTCTTTGATACGCCCGGTTTCCGTCGAATAAACAAGACGGCTGTCTTTATCACTCATTTATAGCCCCTGTAACGACGCGAGAATCGATTTAAGTGCCTGTGCAGGGTCTGCGGCACGAGTCACAGGCCGGCCGATAACCATATAGTCTACGCCCGCTGCCTGAGCGGCTACCGGGGTCATAATACGACGCTGGTCGCCTGCTTCACTCCCTTCAGGGCGTATTCCTGGGGTAACGAGGCGAAACTCTTTGCCAATGACCTGTTTGAAACGCACAGCTTCCTGTGCAGAACATACAACCCCGTCAAGCCCGCACCGGTTGGTCAACAGCGCCAGGCGTTCCGCGTATTCTGCAGGCGAAACAGTAATGCCAAGATCCGCGAGGTCAGAAGCTTCCATGCTGGTGAGCACAGTAACAGCAATCAATAATGGCGCGTCTGCTCCAAAAGGCACCAGTGCCTCTTTCGCCGCACTCATCATTCGCGCACCACCGCTGGCATGCACATTGACCATCCACACGCCTAAATCAGCAGCCGCAGCAACAGCTCTTGCTGTTGTGTTGGGGATATCATGGAATTTAAGGTCGAGGAAGACATCGAAGCCACGCTGATGAAGTTCACGAACAAAATCTGGCCCAAAGCGGGTGAACATTTCTTTCCCTACTTTCAGCCGACAGTCGCTGGCATCGATACGGTCGACAAAGGCAAGTGCCTCATCTCGTTTGTCATAATCAAGCGCGACAACAATCGGTGAGTTCGTCGTGTGTCGGTGAGAAGATGAAGCAGATAGCGTCATAGTCAGATCCTGTTCTGGTAGCGGAAGCAAACAAACGGCAAGCATTCTACCTGCCCTCACGTAAAAATGACAGGTGCTTTGCCCTGCAAAGCCCGAGCTCGGAGCTGGGGTAAAGTAATTTACCAACAACAAGTATGTTGTAACTAATGTATGATAAAAAATTATTGGCCGTCCAGCCCACGAATTGGTTTTACTGAAGCCCAGGCCCTGCATGACGGGCAATGCCAGTACAACGTATACGCAGTAAAACCACACTTCTGGCAACGGTAACGTGGTTTGCTACGCAGTTGCTCCCCCACCATATCACGCAGTACCACCAGGCTTTCCCGCGCCCGCCCTTCTTCGGCATCATTCAGGTGGTAATCCATAAGTTGGTGAAACACACGCATAGTCGGGTGCTGTTGTAGTTGGTGGGTAATATAAACTTGCGCGGCTTCGTGCCCTTCATGCTCAGCAATGATCTCTGCCAGCATTAGCTCTGCGGTGGCACCGGTATTTTCCTCAACGCAGCGGCGCAAAAATGCCACCCATTCCCCTTCACGGCCAGCCTGCTGGTAACAGGTGCGCAGCATCTCCAGAATTTCGGGAACCAGTTCTTTATCTTGTTCAGGCACACGAAGTAAGTGTTCGATGGCTTTGCGGAAATCACCCTGGTTCATATAAATACGCCCCAGCATGATGGAGATACGGGCACTGTTTTTGTCCGCCGCATCGCCCTTTTTCAGGAAGGTTAACGCTTTGTCGGTATCGTCACTGCCTAATGCCTGCAACGCCAGTTCACAATAAAAATGGGCGATCTCCATACGCTGGCGATCTTTGCCCAGTTTTACCAGGCGCTCTGCGGTATCAATTGCTTTTTGCCAGTCACTGGTTGACTGGTAAATTTGCAGTAACTGTTGTAAAGCCCCAATGCGAAAATCAGTTTCGTCCGTAAGCTGAATAAACATGCTTTCGGCTCTGTCATACAGCCCTGCCGCCATATAATCACGGCCCAGTTGCTGAATAGCCAGCAAGCGTTGTTCATAGGACAACGAGGCGCTTTCCATTAATGCCTGATGGATACGAATAGCCCGGTCAACCTCACCCCGCGAGCGAAACAAATTACCTAAAGTCAGGTGAGCTTCAACGGTACCGGTGTCTTCCTTAAGCATTTCAAGGAACAAATCGACAGCTTTGTCTTGTTGGTTACTGAGGAGAAAGTTCACGCCAGCAACATATTCGCGAGACAGCCGGTTTGCTTCCTGTTGCTTGTCCTGCTGAGCACTACGACGCCCCATATACCAACCATATGCAGCCGCCACAGGTAAGAGCAGGAACAACAATTCGAGCATAAATTAACCCCGGGAGTCCGACACTGTTGCCTCACCAGAAGCTGGGGAAATTTGCTGTTCAAGGCGTTTAATTCTGCGTTGCGCGCGCCCTAAAGATAAACGAGTCTTCAGCCAGAACAGCCCACAAACCACCCAGCCAATGATGAACCCGAGGCCAAACAACGAAGCCATAAGCGTTGAAACACGGTATTCGCCCTGAGCAACCAGGAAATTGAAGGTGACTTGCTGATCATTTTGCGCCCCCAGAGTGATTGAGATAACAAAGATAACCAGCACGACTAAGAAGATAAGAATATATTTCACACGACTTCCCGTAATGTGGAGTAGCGCGGCAGGTTATGCCGCCTTAAATGCCTCATTCTGCCCTATAAATTATCATTTACCTGGGCCCGCGCAAAATACAAAACAAGGCATTTCCTTTAGATGGTGACGAAAGTAGCGAAATCAAGCCTCACGCTAAGAGTTTTCTTGCACAGGTTGCCCCCGGCACCATAGCTGAGTCAGCCAGCAGGCAACTAATACAATGCAGGCAGAAATACCCGTTGCCATGAGTAAATCCTGAGGCCAGTGCATTCCAAGAGCCAGGCGGCTGGCCATAACGCCCACGGCCCAGGCAGTTACCAGTATAACGGTTATTCGATGCCCGCGAGGCCAAAGCAAGCCAATTGCCAGTAACGCCCAACTGGCTGCAAACATGGTGTGCCCGGAAGGGAACGCAAAGCCAGTTTCTTTTTCCCAGTGTTTGCGTAACCAGGAAGGCAATTCCGGGCTATTGCGTAATTGCTGTGCAACCAGCGCCGCACGCTGGTGCCTGGGCAGGCGGTAAAATTGTTCTACCGGCACCTGGTGTTGTTGTTCAAGCCAGACAACGTAAGGCCTTGGCTCCTGCACATGCTCTTTAATGGCCGACTTTATGCCCTGCCCGGCCAGTACCGCGCAGCCCAGCAGAAGCAGCAGTAACACAGCAGATTTTAACCGGAACCGCAGGCACCATAAAAACCAGCCACACAGGAGACAATGCGTAAGGATCCCGAAGGGCTGCGTCACAGTTTCAGTTAGCCAGAATAAGGGTAACAACCAGGCAGGGTAACCGTTGGGTTGCCAGTGCCAGTTACTCAGCATTACAGCCAAAGGTAATAACATCAGCAGTAACATACCCGCCAAAATTCGTATAGCTTGCGCTGGCATCACGACTCCACTGTTCTGTAAGGCCCAGGCAGAATACCTGAATTGTGCACGCATGGGTAAACATATCCAAAAACAACAGAGTAAAAATAGCCGCACAAAAGCCAATGAAGCGAATTGCCGCTGGTTATGGCAAAATGCTGGATAATAAAAGTGAGGCCAGCCATCTGGCCGACATAACTTGTGCTGTAAACTGGAGATTCACATGCAGCTTAAACGTGTGGCAGAAGCCAAACTGCCTACCCCATGGGGCGATTTCCTGATGGTGGGTTTTGAAGAACTGGCAACGGGCCAGGACCATGTTGCACTGGTCTACGGTGATATCAGTGGTAATACGCCTGTGCTTGCCCGCGTGCATTCTGAATGCCTGACAGGCGATGCATTATTCAGCCTGCGTTGCGATTGCGGTTTTCAACTTGAAGCGGCACTGGCGCACATTGCCGAAGAAGGCCGGGGGATTTTACTGTATCACCGCCAGGAAGGCCGTAATATTGGTCTGTTGAATAAAATTCGCGCCTATGCGCTGCAGGACCAGGGCTATGACACCGTCGAAGCAAATCACCAGTTAGGTTTTGCTGCCGATGAGCGCGATTTCACTTTATGCGCAGACATGTTCAAATTGCTGGGCGTTGAAGCGGTTCGCCTGCTAACAAACAACCCTAAGAAGGTGGAAATACTGACTGAAGCCGGCATTAACATTGTTGAGCGTGTCCCCCTGATTGTGGGCCGCAACCCCAACAACGAACGTTATCTGGCAACCAAAGCGGCAAAAATGGGCCACCTGTTATCTGAATAACCCTTTCTCATCCCCGGCAAGCATTGCTCTGCCGGGGAATTCACATTATACCGCCCCCGCCATTTTGCGAATAACGTAATGCAGTATTCCGCCATTGCGGTAGTACTCATATTCATTACTGGTATCAATACGGCACCGGCATGCTACTGACTGGCGTTTGCCATCACGGGCAAAAGTGACGTTAACTGTGCTGCCTGGCGCTACCTGGCTCGCGTCATCAATTGAGATTAACTCTTCACCGGTAATGGCCAGGCTGGTTCGCGTTTCGCCCTGAGGAAATTCCAGTGGCAATACCCCCATGCCTATCAGGTTGGAGCGGTGAATACGCTCAAAAGACTCTGCGATGACCACTTTGACACCCAACAGCATCGGTCCTTTTGCCGCCCAGTCACGACTGGAACCAGACCCATACTCTTTACCTGCAACTACAACCAGTGGTACGCCTTCCGCCTGGTAAGCCATTGCTGCATCATAGATGGGCAATGTTTCATTGCCCGGCAAATGGCGCGTAATGCCGCCTTCTGTACCCGGCACCATTTCATTGCGAATACGGATATTGGCAAAAGTACCACGCATCATGACTTCGTGATTTCCCCGGCGCGAACCATAGGAATTGAATTCCTCTGGCTGAACGCCGTGTTGTTGCAGGTAAAGCCCCGCCGGGCTGTCGGGTTTAATATTACCTGCAGGTGAAATATGGTCTGTCGTTACTGAATCTCCCAACACTGCAAGAACCCGGGCGTTAACCACAGGTTTGAGAGGAGCTGGCACCTTTTGCATGTCATCAAAAAACGGTGGGCGCCTTATATAGGTGGAGTCTGCCTGCCATGGGTAGGTTTCACTGCCGGCAACAGTAATAGCACGCCAGGCGTCTGTACCAGTAAATACTTCAGCATATTCTTGCCTGAACAGATGGCTGGTAACCGCTGAAACAGCTCCGGTAATTTGCTCGCTACCGGGCCAGATATCTTTCAGGTATACCGGTTTGCCGTCATGCCCATAACCCAATGGATCATGATGCAGATTGCAGTTCATATTCCCGGCAAGTGCATAGGCCACTACCAGCGGGGGTGAAGCCAGCCAGTTCGTTCTGACCAGTGGGTGAATTCGCCCTTCAAAGTTACGGTTGCCGGATAACACCGCCCCGACTGTCAAATCGCCTGCTTTAATGCCCTCTTCAATGGGCTGTGGTAGTGGGCCTGAATTACCGATGCAGGTTGTACAACCGTACCCAACAAGGTTAAACCCCAGTTTTTCCAGCCAGGGCATCAAACCGGCCTCGTGCAGGTAATCTGTTACGACCTTTGAGCCGGGAGCCAGGGAGGCTTTGACCCAGGGTGCACGTTGTAGCCCCTTTTCAACAGCATTTTTTGCCAGTAACCCTGCAGCCAGCATGACATTGGGGTTTGAGGTATTGGTACAGGAAGTAATCGCTGCAATTACCACCGCACCGTCTTTGAGTGTGAAAGTGTCACCGTTATAAGTAACTTCAGGTAGTGTGTCTGTAGTGGTATTCCGGTTGACTGAAAGCTCACAGGCTTGTTTAAACGCACCAGGCACATCGCCCAGAGCAACACGGTCCTGGGGGCGTTTAGGCCCGGCAAGGCTGGGTTCTACATCAGGCAAATTAAGGTGCAGAGTGGAAGTAAACTGTGGTTTATCACCTGTCTGGCGCCACAGCCCCTGAGCCTTTGTATACTGCTCAACTAAAGCCACCTGCTCTTCGTCACGCCCGGTCAGGCGCAGGTAATCAAGCGTGACATCATCAACAGGGAAATACCCACAGGTGGCGCCATATTCCGGAGCCATGTTGGCTATAGTTGCACGGTCTGCCAGCGGGAGTTCACTCAGGCCGTCGCCATAAAACTCGACAAACTTGCCCACCACACCATGTTTACGCAGCATCTGCGTCACCGTTAACACCAGATCTGTGGCAGTAATACCTTCTGTAAGGTGCCCATTCAATTCAAAACCAACCACATCAGGAATCAGCATAGAAACAGGTTGCCCGAGCATCGCGGCCTCTGCCTCGATCCCGCCAACACCCCAGCCCAGGATCCCAAGTCCATTTATCATTGTCGTGTGGGAGTCGGTTCCAACCAGAGAGTCAGGGAATACATACCATTCGCCGTCCTCACTTTGTTCAGACCAAACTGTTTTACCAAGGTATTCCAGGTTCACCTGGTGGCAAATACCGGTGCCAGGCGGCACTACACGGAAATGGTTAAATGCCTGCTGCCCCCAGCGCAGAAATGTATAGCGTTCGTGATTACGGGTCATTTCCAGCGAGACATTCTGTTCGAATGCGTGGCTGTCGCCAAAATGGTCAACCATCACTGAGTGGTCAATCACCAGGTCAACATCAGACAAGGGGTTAACCTGGCGGGCTTCACCCCCTAACCGTGATACTGTTTCACGCATCACTGCCAGGTCGACAACAGCGGGCACCCCAGTGAAATCCTGCATCAGAACACGCGTTGGCCGCCAGGCTATTTCACGCCCGGCATGCCCACCAGAAAGCCAGCTAACCAAAGCGCTGATATCACTCTGAGTGACTGTTTTTTCATCATGAAAACGTAACAGGCTTTCCAGCAGAATTTTGAGAGACTTGGGCAGCAGGGATAACTCCACACCCAGGTGACGTGCAGCCTCAGGAAGGCTGTAGTAGGTATATCGGCGGTTATTAAGAGCAAGTGTTGCTTTACAGGCTTCTCCTGTTGTTAACGACATAGCGCCTCCTTAACGAGCAAGTCTGGCATTCCCCTTTCAGGTGCAGGGAGTTGTCATTAAAGATAACACAAAATATTGATAACACTTTTGCAACAGCACAAACAGGCACACAAGATTGCGCGCCTGCCAGGCAAATTAATGCAAGAGATATTGCAGATGAAGGTGATTCATAGATGAAAAAAATGAATCTTCAATTCGGTCAATTACAAATGTGATTAATATCTCGCTAATAAAAATATATGTGTTAATTTTGTGCAGATCGATCACATATATTCGTGGCTTTTTCTTAAAATAACCTTAAGCCGAAAGGAGTAATTGACATACTACTAAGAGAGTATTGCTGTGTGTAGTGTGAATAAATAATCAATAAGAAACGTATATTACTTGTTTTTATGCAACTGTTGTTACGTTATGTGTAACAAGGTTAAAGATTGTCATCTTCATTTAGAAAAGCATCAATAAATGCTTTCTGCTGCTGATTCAGCTCCCAGGACTCAGGGATTTCTACTAACTCTTGTTTCCTGGTTTTAGCGGCTTTATCAAAATGTGATACCGCAATTGCCTCTTGAGAGGATGTATTTTGTTGCGTGCACATATTAATTATCACCAATATTTCAGGACTAAAAGGATTACCGCCACCCAGAACACAGCTGATACAGCAAAGGCTGCAAGCCAGGCTTTGCGCTTCGCAGAGACCGGACTACGTGGAGATTGTTTTCCTGATGACATTGCCGTCCTGATTACTTCTGTATCGCTAATCATTTTCATTTGGAACTACCGTAAATGTCGTGGACAACTCGGAGTAATCCTAAAGAATATTCGCGTTAATTTCCAGCAAATTTACCTGAATCTTCCAGTGAATAATTTAATCTTTTGACGTGAAATAAATAATTGAAGTCGTTCTAATGCAAAAGTTTTAGTTTTTTTCTGATCGGTGTCTCATATTGGCGACATAACCCTTAGGCTGATTATGGTTTTTCTATTTATTATAAAATTTAGCGCGTTATTATTTTTATTTGCATTAAAGACAGAAAATGTCGGCACTTAAGCTAAATTATTCGTGCCGACAACAAGGATTATTTGGATGGCAGCTTAATGTCTTTAAACATCGCTTCAATATCTTCATTTGAACGTAATGCGACTGCGGTATCCACTACATCTCTTGTCAGGTGGGGCGCAAAACGCTGAATAAAATCATACATATAACTACGTAAAAATGTACTGCGGCGGAACCCAATTTTAGTCGTACTGTGGCTGAAAATGCTGTTGGCATCCAGTTTGACCAGGTCCGGGTCCGATACCGGGTCTACTGCCATACTGGCTATCACACCAACGCCAAGCCCCAGGCGAACATAGGTTTTGATGACATCGGCATCCGTTGCCGTAAACACAATCCGGGGAGTGAGCCCGGCCCGGTTAAATGCTGTATCCAGTTCAGAACGCCCGGTAAAACCGAAGGTATAAGTTACCAGCGGGTATTGTGATAACTCTTCTATCGTTATCTCCTTCTTCCCGGTCAGAGGATGATCCGGGGTGACTACAACCGAGCGATTCCAGTGATAACAAGGTAGCATTACCAGGTCTTCATAAAGATGAAGGGCTTCGGTTGCGATAGCAAAGTCAGCATTCCCTTTAGAAACCGCCTCAGCAATCTGTGTGGGCGAGCCCTGATGCATATGTAATGACACACGAGGGTAACGCTCAATAAAGCCTTTGATGACCTCTGGAAGCGCATAGCGTGCCTGCGTATGGGTCGTGGCAACATACAGAGAGCCTTTATCGGGCCAGGTATGTTCCCCAGCAACCGACTTGATTGCATCAACTTTGGACAGCACTTCACGCGCAATGCGAATGATCTCCTGGCCCGCCGGTGTTACCTGAGTCAGGTGCTTACCACTGCGAGAAAAAATTTGAACACCCAGTTCATCTTCCAGCATGCGAACCTGCTTACTGATACCAGGCTGGGATGTATAAAGCCCTTCCGCTGTGGAAGAGACGTTCAAATTATGATTCACGACTTCGACGATATAGCGCAATTGTTGTAATTTCATGTATCACTTCACTTCCCACGTATTTGAGTAAGCAACCAACTCTCAAGAGCTTATGGCAGCCAGGCTTATTCAACTATATCACTTATACCCATGTTGTATAGATTTCTCTTATTAATTACTTTCTGGTTATATCGGTGTGAGGGAAGAACATTCAGGAGAGGTAATACTGCGCTGGGGGGTTCACGTGCATTATCCATGAAAAAACCGGGACAAGCCCGGTTTTCTGTTCATGCAAACAACTTTATTTTTTGGCTTCAGCCCATTTTCCGTCGACATAAAACGCAGACCAGCCGGTCGCTTTTCCGTCTTTTTCAGACGCGACATACTGCTGTTTCGTTTTACGACTGAAGCGGACTATGGTTGGATTGCCTTCAGCGTCCTGTTGCGGCGCATCAGCAAGGTAGCGCAGCTTTTCCGGTAACCGGTCACGGAAACGATACAACTCAGCAACCTGAGGCGCCCGTGTCTCGCGTGATTTCGGGAAAGTATTTGCCGCCAGGAAAACACCTGCTGCACCGTCACGCAATACGAAGTACGCGTCGGATTTTTCACAAGGTAATTCTGGCAACGGAACCGGGTCTTCCTTCGGCGGAGCCACTTCCCCGTTACGCAGGATCTTACGCGTATTTTTACACTCGTCGTTGGTACAGGCCATGTACTTACCAAAACGCCCCATTTTCAGGTGCATTTCAGAACCACATTTTTCACACTCAACAATCGGCCCGTCATAACCTTTAATCCGGAATTCACCTTCTTCGATTTCGTAACCATCACAGCCCGGGTTGTTACCACAGACATGCAGTTTCCGTTTCGGATCGATAAGGTAGCTGTCCATCGCTGTACCACATTTCGGGCAACGGCGTTTGGCACGCAACGCATTGGTTTCGGCATCATCGCCTTCCAGTACGTTCAGCACTTCATTTTCTGGAACCAGGTTAATAGTTGTTTTGCAGCGCTCTTTCGGCGGCAGAGCATAACCGGAGCAACCAAGAAACACACCGGTGCTGGCGGTACGAATCCCCATCTTACGACCACAAGTTGGGCAATCAATACTGGTCAGAACCATCTGGTTCGGCAGCATCCCGCCGTCGTCTGGATCTTTCTCAGCCTGTTCCAGTTGGCGGGCAAAATCGTCAAAAAAGCTGTCCAGAACACTGTGCCACTCTTTTTCATGGCTGGCAACCGCATCAAGGGAATCTTCCATTTGAGCAGTGAAGTCATAGTTCATCAGCTCACGGAAGTTTTCTTCAAGGCGGTCAGTAACAATTTCACCCATTTTTTCCGCATAGAAACGGCGGTTCTCAACGCGCACATAACCACGATCCTGAATCGTAGAAATGATAGAGGCGTAAGTTGACGGGCGGCCAATACCGCGTTTTTCCAGCTCTTTAACCAGCGAAGCTTCGCTGAAACGTGCCGGTGGTTTGGTGAAATGCTGCTCTGGCATCAATTCAACCAGGCTAAGCTCTTCGCCCGTTTCCACCGCAGGTAATGTCCGGTCTTCATCGCCTTTGCGCAGTGCCGGCATGACTTTAGTCCAGCCATCAAAACGCAAAATACGCCCGCGCGCTTTAAGGCGGAAATCACCTGCACTTACAGTCAAGGTTGTTGAATCATATTTCGCCGGTGTCATCTGGCAGGCCACAAACTGGCGCCAGATAAGCTGGTAGAGACGCTGGGCGTCTGATTCCATATCCTTGAGCGACTCAGAAACCACGTTCACATCGGAAGGACGAATTGCTTCATGCGCTTCCTGAGAATTCTCTTTGCTCGCATACTGATTAGGACTACCCGGGAGATACTGAGAACCGAAGTTATCCTCAATATAACCACGCACCATATTCACGGCGTCCTGGCTGAGATTGGTAGAGTCAGTACGCATATAGGTGATATGCCCGGCTTCGTAGAGGCGCTGGGCAAGCATCATCGTCTTCTTCACACCAAAGCCCAGACGTGTGCTGGCAGCCTGTTGCAAAGTGGACGTGATATAAGGCGCACCCGGCTTACTACTGGTCGGCTTATCTTCGCGTTCCGTGACAGTGTAACGCGCTTTCTCAAGCAAACTGACCGCAGCCATAGTTTGCTCACGGTTGACTGGCCTGAATGGCTTATCACCCTCATGAGAGACCTGTACCGGTAAACTGTCGCCCTGTGCTGTGGTCAGTGAAGCGCCAACTTCCCAGTATTCTTCAGGGACAAACGCTTTGATTTCACGCTCGCGTTCAACAACAAGGCGAACAGCCACAGACTGAACCCGCCCGGCTGAAAGGCCACGAGCAATTTTTTTCCACAGCAATGGCGAAACCATATAACCGACAACACGGTCCATAAAACGCCGTGCCTGTTGCGCATTCACCCGGTCGATATTCAGCTCACCTGGCTTCTCAAAAGCCTGACGAATTGCATTCTTGGTGATTTCGTTGAAAACCACCCGGCTGTAGCGTTTGTCATCACCACCGATTACTTCCCGCAGGTGCCAGGCAATGGCTTCCCCTTCGCGGTCAAGGTCGGTTGCGAGATAGATATGATCAGCTTTTTCTGCCAGTGATTTCAGTTCAGAAACCACCTTCTCTTTGCCAGGCAGCACTTCATATTGCGCAGCCCAGTTATGCCAGGGGTCAACACCCATTCGATTAACCAGCGCGCTCCGCTCATCTTTCTTCACCTTTTTCTTGGCAGGTGTTGCAGATGCAGAGTCGGCACTCTTTTTTGTTGAACCACTGGTCGGCAAATCACGGATATGGCCTACGCTGGATTTCACCACGTAGTTACTGCCAAGATATTTGTTTATCGTTTTGGCTTTTGCCGGGGACTCAACGATAACGAGAGCTTTGCCCATATTCACCTTTACCTTTTTGATTCTTCCAGGAATACGTCGCACCCTGATGCACCATCCACTGGCGACGAGCCTGTTTTATATTGCGGCTGTCTTCAGGGAGATCAACCCATTTCTTAACAACTGGCCAGCTTACACCCGGCCACAGGTTGTCCTGACGCGTTTTATGCAAAACGGCTGGTGCAACAGCATCCTGGCTGAATGTCAAGCAATTCCGTTGCCAGATATGCGAAAGCGTCACACTCTACCTGATAAAATTCGTTACGCAACTTTAATTAGCATGCAAAATTAAATATTGCCAGTCACAACAAAAACTAACCAGAGACCTGCCACACTAACCAAATTTGCGCACAAGCCCGGCGCAGGCGTAGAATACCTGCAGTTTGTAAGGAGAAAAGTCATGCAAGGCAATACCCAACCTATCGACCGTGAAACCCTCTTACTTGAAGCCAATAAGCTTATCCGTGAACATGATGATTTTATCGCAGGAATAGAGGCCACAAACGTGGTGCAAAAAGGAAGCGTTCTGGTATTTCAGGGAGAGTATTATCTCGATGAACAAGGCCTGCCTACTCGCAAAACCACGGCAGTGTTCAATATGTTCAAATACCTCGCACACGTACTTTCAGAAAAATACCACCTGCAAAATTAACAGGTGAGGCTCACAGGCCCCACCCAATTAACCAATCATGGCAGCGGGCTGCCACCACGTTGCCACCAGCGTAATAACAGGCGGTCCGCACTTTCAGCAGCAGCTCCGGTCAGGCGCTGAACCATTTTTTTACGTTCAACATAGTGTAAGTTAATGACTTCGTAGTCTTTCATACGTTCCAGCAAAGCATCATCACTGGTTCCTATTTCATCTACCAGCCCTTTTTCTAACGCCTGGGTACCAAACCAGTGTTCACCAGTCGCCACTGCATCAACGTCCAGTGAAGGCCGCATTGCATGAACAAAATCTTTGAATAATTTGTGTGTTTCGTTCAGGTCTTCACGGAATTTCTGGCGCCCTTCTTCGGTGTTTTCCCCCAGAACCGTCAGCGTGCGCTTGTACTGGCCCGCAGTATGCAATTCAACATCAATATCATTGCGTTTGAGCAAACGGTTGATGTTGGGTATTTGCGCCACCACACCAATCGAGCCAATGATAGAAAACGGCGCTGCAATAATCTTGTCTGCCACACAGGCCATCATATAGCCACCGCTTGCCGCTACTTTATCTACCGCTACAGTCAGTGGAATTTTATGCGCACGCAGGCGTTGCAGTTGTGAAGCGGCCAGGCCGTAACCATGCACCACGCCACCGGGGCTTTCCAGGCGCAACAGCACCTCGTCTTTCGGTTTGGCTACCGACAGCACGGCAGTGATTTCTTCACGTAATGACGACACTTCCTGCGCATCCATACTGCCTTTAAAATCCATCACCCACAGAACTGGCTTACCTGACGCGTCAAATTCACCTTGTTTTGCACGTGCCTTTGCGGCCTTTGCCTCTTGTTTGTGTTTCTTCTTCTGGGATTTGTGCCATTGTTTTTGCTGATGGGGATCCATCATGGCCGCCGCCACTTCTTCTTTCATGTCATCGTATTGCTCCGATAACCGCGTCATGCGCAACTCACCGCGCTGCTGCTTTTTACGTTGTGACAGGTTAACGATGACAGTCACTACAACCACTATCGCGAGAACAATGGTCACAACTCTGGCCAAGAACAACCCATAGTTAGAGAGTAAATCCACTTCATCCGCCTTGATAATCAGTAATAAAGACAAGCAGGGCAACAGAAAACAGCCGCCTCTGCTGTGCAACTATAAACGCAACCAGCGGAATATCCGAAATAATTTGCACGCCGTGGTTACCCTGAATTAACTAAACTCTCTTTACGGCTGATTGAATTCACCTGTTGTTTCAGGCATAAAGCCCGTTAGGTTTTTGAATACCTGAACCATCAAATGGCACAGGAGTGTTTATGCATTATCAACCACAGCGCGATTTGTTACTTGGCCGAACCATTCTGGTGACTGGCGCAACTGATGGTATTGGCCGGGAAGCGGCACTCACTTACACCCGTTTCAGCGCAAAAGTTGTGTTGACCGGGCGCGATACTGAAAAGTTACGCCAGACAGAAGCCGCTATTATCGCGGAAGGCGGCCAGGTCGCAGGCAGTTTTTTATTTGACCTCACCAGCGCCACTCCTGAACGCTGCATGGAATTTGCCCGTCAGGTAGAGCAAGTTGCACCGTTGCTCGATGGTGTTCTCCATAATGCTGGCGTGCTGGGCGATGTTGCGCCAATGGTTGAACAAACAGCGCAAACCTGGCAGCACGTAATGGATATAAATGTTAACGCCACCTTTTTCCTGACTCAGGCACTCCTCCCCTTGTTACTCAGGTCTGATGCCGGCTCACTGGTTTTCACCAGTTCAAGTGTTGGGCGGCAGGGGCGTGCAAACTGGGGAGCGTATGCAGTGTCGAAATTCGCCACCGAAGGCATGATGCAGGTGCTGGCCGATGAATATAAGCACACCAGCCTGCGGGTGAACTGTATTAATCCAGGTGGTACTCGCACCAAAATGCGGGCCAGTGCGTTTCCACAGGAAGATCCAAATAAATTGAAAACCCCTGCAGACCTGATGCCTTTGTATCTTTGGGTGATGGGGGATGACAGCCGCCGTAAAACAGGCATGAGTTTTGATGCACAACCAAACCGAAAACCGGGGATTGCAGAATGAGTGATTCACGTTACCAGGAACGCCAACAACGCGTTAAAGAGAAAGTTGATGCCCGTGTCGCAGCCGCACAGTCTGTTCGGGGTATTGTTATGGTTTTCACTGGCAATGGTAAAGGGAAAACAACCGCCGCATTCGGTACAGCAACACGTGCTGTCGGGCATGGCAAAAAAGTTGGCGTGATTCAGTTTATTAAGGGGCAGTGGCCTAACGGTGAGCGTAATCTCCTTGAGCCACACGGTGTGGAATTCCAGGTGATGGCAACAGGGTTTACCTGGGAAACACAGAATAAGGAAACGGATACACAAGCCTGCCTGGAAGTCTGGGTGCATGCTGAACGGATGCTGGCAGATACAGCACTTGACCTCGTCGTTTTGGATGAACTGACCTATATGGTGGCCTACGACTATTTACCCCTCGAGCGCGTGATGCAGGCTTTACAACAACGCCCTGAGCACCAAAGCGTTATCATTACAGGACGGGGGTGTCACCGAGATATTCTGGAATATGCCGACACTGTTAGTGAGTTACGCCCGGTGAAACATGCATTTGATGCCGGGATTAAGGCACAATTGGGGATTGATTACTAGTCAGGGAATGATACCTGTAACACCCGGCGGTTTATTAACAACATAAAAGCAAATAGTTAGCTTAATAAAACTGTGCAATAAAAAACGCGCCCCTGTGACACAGCGGCGCGCCTTGAGAACAACCAGTAATTAACGGGAAGTGTTGTTACGACGCCCGCCAGTCTGGCTATGGCGCTTAACAGCGCGACGAATCTGGTTAGCTTTAGTGCGCCGACGGTCTTTTTCCACCGCCACTTTAGTTTCCGTTTCAGCGGGTAATTCCACTAACTGGCGCAAATAGTTTGTTTGCTTCAGATCCAGTTCAACCCAGCCCCCACGCGGCAACTGTTTCGGCAATGGAATGTCGCCGTAGCGCACACGGATCAGGCGGCTAACCTGCACACCCACGGCTTCCCACAAGCGGCGCACTTCACGGTTACGCCCTTCAGTCAGTGTAACATTGTACCACTGGTTCATGCCTTCACCGCCGGTGAAACGCAGGGTTTTAAAGGCTGCCGGGCCGTCTTCCAGTTGAACACCACGCTGTAAATCGCGTAACTTACTGTCGTCTACCTGCCCAAATACCCTGACAGCATATTCACGCTCAACTTCACGGCTGGGGTGCATCAAACGGTTTGCCAGTTCGCCATCGGTTGTGAACAACAACAAACCACAAGTATTCACATCCAGGCGCCCTACCGCAATCCAGCGCGCACCACGTAGCTTAGGCAACCGGTCAAAAACAGTAGGACGACCTTCAGGATCACTGCGTGTACACAGTTCGCCTTCCGGTTTGTAATACGCCAGAACCCGGCAAATTTGTTGTGCGGATTCACGCAAAGAAACAAGATGCCCGTCGATACGGACTTTCAATGCGAGGCTGACTTCAACACGGTCGCCCAGAGTGGCGATTTTACCGTCCACGCTGACACGCCCTGCTGCAATCATGCCTTCAATTTCACGACGTGAGCCATGGCCCGCGTTCGCCAAAACTTTTTGTAACTTTTCGCTCATGGAGCTTCCTCGGGTGTCGCCTTCCCAGGCGTCTTTGATACCTGCAAACGCCTTACGTTATTTAATTGAGCTTAACGTAAGGCTGTTAAATTTGTCTGGAATATGTTTTGGCAATAAAAAAGCCACACATTCACCATTGTGGCCGCACATAGTACACGAAATTATTGCCAAAAGCTTATGTCAGAATACACACAGAATATGAGTGGTTATATCTGTGTGTATCGGGTTAAGCCGGGCTTACTGAAACGGACGAACATCTCCGACACCTTCACGAATGACTACCGGAGCATCATCCGTCAAATCAACCACCGTTGTAGGGTGCTGGCCGAGATAACCGCCATGAATAATCAAATCTACCTGTTTTTCCAGGCGGTCTTTAATTTCATCCGGGTCGGACTCTGTAAACTCACTGCCTGGCAGCATCAGTGAGGTAGACAGCATAGGCTCATTCAGTGCGCCCAGCAGCTCAATAGCAATAGGGTTGGAAGGCACCCTCAGTCCGATGGTTTTGCGTTTTTCTTGCAACAAACGCCGTGGTACATCTTTGGTGCCTTTAAGAATGAATGTGTAGTTGCCCGGAGTGTTGTTTTTTATCAACCGAAAAGCCACGTTATCGACGAATGCGTATGTGGATAATTCCGACAAATCCCGGCACATCAGGGTGAAATTGTGCCCTGAAGGTAGCTGGCGAATCCGGCAAATACGTTCCATGGCATTTTTATCTTCCAACTGGCACCCCAATGCATAACCGGAGTCTGTGGGGTAAACAATTACGCCGCCCTTTCTGATAATTTCGACGGCCTGATTGATTAACCGCAATTGCGGGTTTTCCGGATGGATGTAGAAAAACTGACTCATACCTCGTTTACTCCTTCATTGGCACCACTCCAGCCTGCCCAAACCGGCGTTACACCTGCGGGCAGCCACAGTTTCCGCCCTAACTCTATCCATGCACAAGGTTGGTGGAAGTCGGAGCCTTGTGAGGCGAGTAAGTCAAACTGGATAGCCAGTTCGGCCAGTTGCTTGCGTTCCTGCGGAGCCTGTTGGCATTGTGCCACTTCCATCCCGTCGCCGCCTGCAGCATGAAATTGCGCCAGTAAGCGCTTCAACCACTTCATAGATAACCGGTAGCGGCCTGGATGGGCTAATACCGCTTGCCCGCCAGAATGGTGAATCACATCAATAGCTTGTTCTATTGTACACCACTGTGGTGGGACATACCCGGTTTTCCCGCGTGCAAGGTACTTTTTAAACACGTCATTATGAGTACGGGCTACCCCACTTTCGACGAGGAAACGTGCAAAATGGCCCCGGGTCACGGCTCCGTCCCCGGCAAGACGACGAGCCCCCGCCAAAGCGCCAGGAATATGATTTTTTTCAAGACGCTCGGCAATCATTTCTGCCCGCAGGTTGCGCCGTTCACTTTGTTGAGCAAGAAACGTTGTTAACTCCAAAGACTCGATATCAACCCCCAGGCCCACAATATGGATCTCATGGTTTTCCCACACCGTTGATATCTCTACACCAGCAATAAGTTGCAGACTCAGACCTGCATCGGCAATCGCCAGGCGTGCAGGCGGGATCCCATTAATCGTGTCATGATCGGTTATTGCCAGCGTTCCCACACGCATTTCACTTGCCCGTAATACCAGCTCAGCGGGGGTTAATAATCCGTCCGATGCCGTGGTATGGCTGTGGAGGTCATAAATATTGGCGTAGATTGATTCTTGCAAGTGTGCTCCCTGTCCCCAGTCGTGCTTGTTTGCCAGGCATCATACCGATTTCCTGACAATAATAAAAAATGATGCTTGACTTTCTTTTCATGAACCAGTTAACTAGTACGCAAGTTCACTGATGAGGTATCTGCAATGGCACAGTTCATTTCCAACAACAGCAAATGGTGGCGCACTTCCTGATTACGGGCGGTGTAATACAGTTTGCTTCTGGCAAAACAGATACCACAGCCCGCACTAAGCGGGTTTTTTTTTGAACAAAATAATGAGAACGCACCATGCAAACAACCAAACCAGCTTTAACACTTCTCGCTCAGGAAGGGCCTTATCGTGATAACCCTACCGCACTGTTTCACCAAATCTGCGGGGCTCGTCCTTCTTCTCTGTTACTCGAATCGGCGGATATTACCAGCAAGAATGATTTAAAAAGCCTGCTGCTGGTCGACAGTGCCTTGCGCATCACAGCCTTCGAAAACGTCGTGACTATTAAAGCGTTATCAGCCAATGGCTGTGCGTTATTACCTTTACTGGATAAAGCATTACCGGCGGAAGTGGAATCGGTAGTGCACCCTGACGGGCGAGAATTGCGTTTTCCGGAAATCACCGCAGTGATGGATGAAGATGCCCGCCTGAAAGCATTATCGGTGTTCGATGCGTTGCGCCTGATGCTGACACTGGTGAGTGTTCCGGAGGATGAGCGCGAAGCCATGTTCTTTGGTGGCTTGTTTGCTTATGACCTGGTTGCCGGTTTCGAAAACCTTCCTCATCTGCGCCAGGACCAGCGCTGCCCGGACTACTGTTTTTACCTGGCGGAAACACTTTTGGTTATCGATCACCAAAAGAAATCCACCCGTATCCAGGCAAGCCTGTTTACTGACTCTGCGGCTGAACACCAACGGCTGACTCAACGCATCAGCCAGTTACAAAAACAGATGCAGGAAGCTCCACCTGCCGTACCGGTGCAAAAAATCGAGTCCATGGAATTGAGTTGTAACCAGAGTGACGAAGCCTATGGTGCGGTAGTGAGCCAAATGCAGCAGGCAATTCGGGCCGGGGAAATCTTCCAGGTTGTTCCCTCGCGCCGCTTCACACTGCCTTGCCCTTCTTCACTGGCGGCATACCAGACACTGAAGAAAAGTAACCCCAGCCCTTATATGTTCTTTATGCAGGATGAGGATTTCACGCTGTTTGGTGCCTCACCTGAAAGCTCCCTCAAATACGACGCGACTGACCGCCAGATTGAAATTTACCCCATTGCCGGTACTCGCCCCAGAGGGCGTAAAGCAGATGGCTCGCTGGATAATGATCTGGACAGCCGTATTGAGCTGGAAATGCGCACCGACCATAAAGAGCTGTCCGAGCACCTGATGCTGGTTGACCTTGCCCGTAACGATCTGGCGCGGATTTGTACTCCTGGGTCTCGCTATGTGGCTGACCTGACAAAAGTTGACCGCTACTCCTTTGTTATGCACCTGGTTTCCCGGGTTGTGGGCGAATTGCGCGAAGATTTGGATGTGCTGCATGCGTATCGCGCCTGTATGAATATGGGCACACTGAGTGGCGCACCAAAAGTACGCGCGATGCAATTAATTGCCGATGCCGAAGGCACACGCAGAGGTAGCTATGGTGGTGCGGTTGGGTATTTCACCGCTCACGGCGACCTTGATACCTGTATTGTGATTCGTTCTGCCTGGGTCGAAGACGGGATTGCAACCGTGCAGGCTGGTGCTGGTGTGGTGCTTGATTCCATTCCTCAGTCTGAAGCCGATGAAACACGAAATAAAGCACGCGCAGTGTTGCGCGCCATTGCTGCCGCACACCAGGCGAAGGAGATGTTCTGATGGCCGATATCTTACTACTCGATAACGTTGATTCATTTACCTACAACCTGGTTGACCAGTTGCGTGCCAACGGCCATCACGTTGTGATTTACCGTAACCAGGTTCCCGCTGACACGATTATCGCCCGGCTGGCTGAACTCACTAATCCGATATTAATGCTTTCACCAGGACCTGGCGCGCCGTCTGAAGCAGGCTGTATGCCAGAGCTGTTGCAACGCCTGCGGGGTGAGTTGCCGATTATTGGTATCTGCCTTGGGCACCAGGCCATTGTCGAAGCTTATGGCGGCTACGTGGGCCAGGCGGGAGAAATTCTCCACGGTAAAGCGTCCTCCATAGAACATGATGGTTTGGCCATGTTTCACGACCTGCCAAACCCATTGCCGGTGGCCCGCTATCACTCACTGGTCGGTAGCAAAATACCCGCCACATTGACCGTCAGCGCCAGCTATGCGGGGATGGTTATGGCGGTACGCCACGATACAGACCGTGTATGCGGTTTCCAGTTTCACCCTGAATCTATTCTGACAACACAAGGCGCACGTCTGCTGGAACAGACACTGGCCTGGGCGCTCAGCAAATAAAGGAGCCTGATATGCAAACGATTCTTGAAAAACTTTTCCAGGCTCAGGTACTCAGCCAACAGGAAAGCCAGCAGTTATTCAGTGCTATTGTGCGCGGTGAACTGGAGCAAAGCCAACTGGCTGCGGCCCTGATAAGTATGAAAGTTCGTGGTGAGCACCCTGATGAAATCGCAGGTGCAGCCAATGCACTGCTGGATAATGCACAACCATTTCCACGCCCTGATTACCCCTTCGCAGATATCGTTGGTACAGGTGGCGATGGCAGTAACAGCATTAACATTTCTACCGCCAGTGCATTTGTGGCTGCCGCCTGTGGGCTGAAGGTTGCTAAACATGGCAACCGGAGTGTTTCGAGCCGTTCAGGCTCTTCGGATTTACTGGCAGCATTTGGTATTAAGCTGGATATGGCAGCGGAAACTTCACGCCAGGCACTCGATGAACTGGGTGTGTGTTTTCTGTTTGCACCGCTTTACCACACAGGCTTCCGCCATGCCATGCCGGTACGCCAGCAACTGAAAACACGCACGCTGTTCAACGTGTTGGGGCCGCTGATCAACCCGGCGCACCCGCCACTGGCGCTGATTGGTGTGTACAGCCCTGAACTGGTTCTGCCGATTGCAGAAACCCTGAAAGTGCTGGGTTACCAACACGCGGCAGTAGTACACAGCGGCGGAATGGATGAAGTGTCATTACATGCCACAGTCCAGGTTGCAGAGCTGAAAGACGGTAAAGTAAGCAGTTATGAATTACAGGCGAGTGACTTTGGTTTAACGCCTTATGCCAAAGAAGACCTGGCCGGTGGCACACCAGAAGAAAACCGTGACATTCTGGCGCGTCTGTTACAAGGTAAAGGTACACCTGCTCACGAAGCGGCTGTAGCTGCCAATGTCGCACTTTTGATGCGGCTGTTTGGTGAAGAAGACCTCCGTGTTAACGCCAGTAAAGCACTGGCTGTATTGCGCAGTGGCGAAGCTTATCAGCGCGTTACTGCACTGGCTGCAAGAGGGTAAGAGATGGAAACCGTATTAGCAAAAATCGTCGCAGACAAGGCGATTTGGGTAGAACAACGCAAACAACAACAACCGCTGGCTTCGTTCCAGAATGATGTGCAACCGAGTACCCGTGATTTTTACCATGCCCTTGCTGGCGCCAAAACCGCGTTTATTCTGGAGTGCAAAAAGGCCTCTCCATCAAAGGGACTGATTCGCGAAGATTTTGACCCTGTCGCTATCGCAGGTGTCTATAAGCATTATGCTTCGGCTATTTCAGTTCTGACTGATGAGAAATATTTCCAGGGCAACTTCGATTTTTTACCTCTGGTCAGCAAAACCGTTACACAACCCGTACTGTGTAAAGATTTTATTATCGATCCATACCAGATTTACCTGGCTCGTTTTTACCAGGCTGATGCCTGCCTGCTGATGCTTTCTGTCCTTGATGACGAACAGTACCGTAGCCTGGCCGCTGTCGCGCACAGCCTGAATATGGGCGTACTGACCGAAGTGAGTAATGAAGAGGAACTGGCGCGTGCCATTCACCTTGAAGCACGGGTAGTGGGTATTAATAACCGTGACCTGCGAGACCTGTCTATTGACCTGAACCGTACCAGGACTCTCGCCCCGCAACTGGGTAGCGGCGTGACTGTTATCAGTGAATCCGGCATCCATACCTATGGCCATGTTCGTGAACTGAGCCACTATGCCAACGGTTTCCTGATTGGCTCCGCACTGATGGGTGAAACGGATCTGAATACTGCCGTACGCCGGGTGTTACTGGGGGAAAATAAAGTATGTGGCCTGACTCGCCCTGAAGATGCATCGGCAGCATACCGTGCAGGCGCTGTCTATGGCGGGTTGATTTTTGTATCAGGTTCGCCGCGTGCGGTCACCGCTGAACAGGCGCGTCTTGTGATGTCTGGCGCGCCTTTACGCTATGTCGGGGTGTTTCGCGACGAGCCGGTGGCTAAGGTCAGTTCACTCGCAGCACAACTGAAACTGTCTGCAGTTCAGCTTCATGGTAACGAAACCCAGCAATATATCGATGAACTGCGTTCGGCTTTACCTGATGACATTGCTATCTGGAAAGCATTGAGCGTTGGTGATTCGCTCCCGAAACGCCAGTTTGACCACGTCTCACGCTATGTTTTCGATAATGGCCAGGGTGGAACGGGTCAGTCTTTTGACTGGTCACTGTTACAAGGCCAGGACCTGAGTGACGTAATGCTGGCCGGTGGGCTCAGTGCAGACAACTGCGTCGAAGCTGCCAAAGCAGGCTGTTCCGGCCTTGATTTTAACTCAGGCGTGGAATCCCAACCTGGTGTTAAAGATCACGAGAAGATTGCCGCTGCGTTTCGCACCTTGCGCGCCTACTAACTTTCGTATTGCCCGAATGCATTCACCGGGAAAAGCCCGGTAGTTAAGGAATACAACAAACATGACGACTTTATTAAACCCGTATTTTGGTGAATTCGGCGGAATGTATGTTCCGCAAATACTGATGCCAGCATTACGCCAGCTTGAAGAAGCGTTTGTCAGTGCACAAAGTGACCCTGAGTTCCAGGCGCAGTTCACTGATTTGCTGAAAAATTATGCCGGGCGCCCAACTGCCCTTACCCGCTGCCGTAATCTGACTGCGGGAACCAAAACCACGCTGTACCTTAAACGTGAAGATTTGCTGCATGGCGGCGCACATAAAACGAACCAGGTGCTGGGCCAGGCTCTGCTTGCCAAACGCATGGGCAAAACCGAAATCATTGCTGAGACCGGTGCCGGGCAACACGGTGTGGCATCCGCACTCGCCAGTGCACTGCTCGGGCTGAAATGCCGAATCTATATGGGTGCGAAGGACGTTGAGCGCCAGTCTCCAAACGTTTTCCGTATGCGTTTAATGGGTGCGGAAGTTATTCCTGTTCATTCCGGGTCATCGACCCTGAAAGACGCCTGTAACGAAGCTCTGCGTGACTGGTCTGGTAGTTATGAAACCGCGCACTACATGCTGGGTACTGCTGCCGGTCCGCATCCTTACCCGACTATTGTCCGCGAATACCAGCGCATGATTGGCGAGGAAACCCGGGCGCAAATTCTTGAGAAAGAAGGTCGCCTGCCAGATGCCGTCATTGCCTGTGTAGGTGGTGGTTCTAACGCCATTGGTATGTTTGCAGATTTTATTGACGAAACCAGTGTCAGCCTGATTGGTGTTGAGCCAGCCGGCCATGGTATTGAAACCGGTGAACATGGTGCGCCACTCAAGCACGGGCGCGTGGGCATCTATTTCGGTATGAAGTCGCCCATGATGCAAACTGATGAAGGGCAAATTGAAGAGTCATACTCTATTTCTGCCGGGCTGGACTTCCCGTCAGTAGGGCCGCAGCATGCATTCCTTAACAGCACTGGCCGCGCAGATTATGTCTCGATCACTGACGATGAAGCGCTGGAAGCGTTTAAAGAACTGAGCCGCCATGAAGGCATCATCCCGGCACTGGAATCTTCCCATGCACTTGCGTGGGCGCTCAAAATGATCAAACAAAACCCGGATAAAGAACAGTTACTGGTTGTTAACTTGTCAGGCCGCGGGGATAAAGACATTTTCACGGTTCACGATATTCTGAAATCCCGGGGGGAAATTTGATGGAACGCTATGATACGCTTTTTGCAACATTGAAATCCCGCAATGAAGGTGCATTTGTTCCTTTCGTTACGCTGGGAGACCCGGGTGTTGAGCAGTCGCTTAAGATTATTGATACGCTGGTTGAAGCTGGCGCAGATGCACTTGAATTGGGTATTCCGTTCTCTGACCCGCTGGCCGATGGGCCGACAATTCAGGGAGCTGCCCTGCGCGCATTTGCGGCAAACGTCACCCCGACCCAGTGTTTTGAAATGCTGGCAATGATTCGCCAAAAACACCCGGATATTCCAATTGGGTTACTGATGTATGCCAACCTGGTTTATAGCCGTGGTATTGATAACTTCTATGCGCGTTGTGAAGAAGTGGGCGTTGATTCCGTACTGGTTGCAGATGTACCTGTTGAAGAATCTGCACCTTTCCGCCAGGCCGCAATGCGCCATAATATTGCCCCTATTTTCATTTGCCCGCCTAATTCCGATGATGACCTGCTCCGCCAGATAGCTTCCTACGGGCGCGGTTATACCTACCTGTTGTCCCGCGCTGGTGTTACCGGGGCGGAACAACGTGCCAGCCTGCCCATACACCATTTGGTGGAAAAACTGGCTGAGTACCATGCAGTACCACCGTTGCAGGGCTTTGGTATTTCTGAGCCATCTCAGGTGAAAGATGCCATCAGTGCGGGCGCTGCTGGTGCAATTTCCGGGTCAGCTGTAGTGAAAATTATTGAAAAGAACCTGGGTAACCACGCTGAAATGCTCAAAGCATTGGGTGAGTTTGTCACAGTGATGAAAGCTGCAACACGCAGTTAATCAATTCACTACGCCCGTGCGTGCGTAATCGCTATAATGTAAAAATGTCTGGATGATAAAAAACGCCAGCCTGAAATGTATCAGGCTGGCGTTTTTGTTTTCTGCCGCCATAAACTTCATAAAAAAACAGCATGCACTGATTACTTGTTGCATGCTGTCTTTGTGCTGCGAGTCAATGGAGGTCAGGCGTTCCCTGTCAGAAACGGTAGCCCGCAGAGAACATAAATACCCACGGGTCGATGCGCGTTTTAATGCTTTCTTGCTGGTCACCGGCTTTAAATTTCACCGTGGTATCAATGTCCATATACCATACAGACATATTCACCAGCCAGTTTCTGTTAATCAGGTAATCCACCCCGGCCTGCCCGGCAAGGCCCCAGGAATCTTTCAGGCTCAGGTCAGATAATCCGGCATCCTGGCCTGTCTGGTTAAATTTATTATTGAAGAACGTGGTGTAGTTCACCCCGGCACCAATATAGGGGCGCACTTTGCTTTGCCTGTCACCAAAGTACCATTGCGCCATTAATGTCGGCGGTAGTTGGTGTACAGTTGCAATAGTGCCTGTAGATGCAAGGCCTACTTTGTGGCGGAAAGGCGTTGCAGCCAGCAATTCAATCCCCACATTGTCAGTCGCCATATAGGTAAATGTCATACCCAGCTGTGTGTTGTTACTGACATTAAAGCCACCCAACCCAAGCACGTTATCGGACCCTTCGGTTGGACGAACAGTGGCGCTACCTGCACGGACGAAAAATTCACCCGCTTCATGTGCGCTCACCATTCCAGAAAAACAACTCATCGCCAGTAGTGCCACTGTTAACTTTTTCATGCCCATGTCCTTTGTAAGTTTTTTTATAAACGGCCTGACTATACCTTTACATTTTCCTTTTTTGATCCAACATTGGTCACACTTTGTCAGGTATTTCGACATTCATTGATCCACGTTAATTTGAACTTATTTTGTTAAAAACAATGAATTTGTTTTAGATCAATTTCCTGTAATCAGCGCAAATTACGACTTAACAGACCTGTTTCAGGCCAGATTGCACAATAGTTATGAAGTTCGGAAACAGGTAAACCGGTGGCAACTTAGCCACAAAATGTTCTGACAACATTCCTTTACAGGGGATGTGACTGACATCCCACCTTGAGCGGTGTACAATCGCCAGCATTTTCATCCTGACACCGACTCAAGGAGAGTGCATGACAATCACGGCAGGTTCTGTTTACCGTGACACAGGTAATTTTTTCCGTAATCAGTTTGTCTCCATCCTTCTGATTGCCCTGCTTTGCGCATTCGTTGCTGTAGCATTAGGGCATGCGTTTTACCCGGATGAGGACCAGATGGCGGCCATGTTGCAGGGTGATAATCTTCAGGGTAGCCAGGGGTTTTTCGAGCTGATCCAGAATATGACACCTGAGCAGCAACAGACACTTTTGAAGGCGTCTGCGGCAACGACGTTTTCTGGCCTGATTGCTAACGCCATTCTTGCCGCAAGCTTACTGACTCTGGCAAAACTGGTTTCTGCTGGTCAGCGCGTCAGTGCGTTACATGCAATTGGCCTTTCCGCACCATTAATGCCACGGATGCTCGTGTTAATGTTTATCACCACGTTCGCGGTGCAGATTGGGATTATGGCGATTATTGTGCCTGGCGTTATCCTCGCTATTATTCTGTCAATGGCGCCGGTACACCTGGTTGAGGATAAATCAGGTATTTTTGCGGCATTACGCTCCAGCAGCCGTTTGTGCTGGGCAAATATGCGCCTGGTCGCCCCCGCGATTATCGGCTGGCTGGTTGCCAAAACAGCACTGTTGCTGTTCTCAAGCACCTTTGCAGCCTTGACGCCAACAGGTGGCGCTATTACCGTCAATACCATCAGTAATCTGCTGTCGGCATTGTTGCTTATTTACCTGTACCGCCTGTACATGCTGATCCGTCAGTAAGCCTTTAACCGGCCTGCCCACGTGTCGGGTTATTTTCGATTACGGAAGCCTTTATGAAGCAGTTTCTTGATTTTCTTCCTCTGATTGTCTTTTTTGCTTTTTATAAGCTGTATGACATTTATGTCGCGTCCGGTGCTCTGATTGCCGCAACAGCACTCGCTCTGGTTTACAGTTGGTATAAGTTTCGCAAGCTCGAGAAAATGACACTGGTTACCTTCATTCTGGTTGCCGTGTTCGGTGGGTTAACTATCGCTTTTCACAACGTTGAGTTTATCAAGTGGAAAGTAACCGTTATTTATGTACTGTTTGCCGGTGCGCTTCTGGTCAGCCAGTGGGTCATGAACAAACCACTTATCCAGAGCATGTTAGGCAAAGAGCTGACACTGCCGCAGGTTGTCTGGAAACGGCTTAATTATGCCTGGGCGTTGTTTTTCATCCTGTGCGGGCTGGCGAATATTTATATCGCTTTTTGGCTGCCTGAAAACATCTGGGTTAACTTTAAGGTATTTGGCCTGACGGCACTGACCCTGGTGTTCACATTATTAAGTGGTCTCTATATTTACCGCCATATGCCCCACGAAGAGAATTAGTACCTATGGCGCCAGCCTGGCGCCATCTACTGATTAACTAATCAACTAATTAATCAACTACAGGCCCAGCCTCTGCTGGGCGCTTGCTGAATTTGAAAGCCTCAAATACAAAAAACCACTGCAGTGAAATGCAGTGGTTTCAGTGACAGGCAACATAGAAGAATCACTCAGCACTCAGGTGCCTGCAGCAACTTTCACTCCTTTCGCCTTGTGTGATAAGCCCTTCTCGCCACTACAGCACATTAACACCGCAGTAAAGCGCAAACTGGAAAATCAGTGAATACCCAGCCGGTGAGCAAATACAATTTCTTCCTGCAACTCAATGTAAGAGAGTTCCATCAGGTCAGCGAACTCTAGTTGCAGTTGTTTAAAACGTTTAAGAAATTGTGCAGGAGTTAAATTTTCTTTTTCCCGACGAAGATATTCAAAAGCCAGAACAGTAGGGCTTAGCTCGTTTTCCATATAAACCTCAGTGAATGTGACAACGGGTAAATAATACCACAAAGAGAACAAAAAACAACCAGTGGCAAGGATGAAACAATCTGATTAGCATGCTAACATAAATGGTAATTACATGATTATTAATATCATTTTATTAAAATCAGCCAGACTAAACTGTCAATTAACAGCTCTGCAGTTCGCACAAATACATTTTGTTGTTACTGACCACTTATGGTTTTCTTGCCACAGCCGATAATTACCATAATTACCCAGGGAAAATAATTATGAATGCGGATATTTTCACAGACCAATTACCCAATTCTGACTGTGCAACACAGTGCCAGTGGTTTGATGGCAACAAAGAAACTGATGCCCTGATTGCCATCGCAGCAGAATTTATTGCTGAAGAACTCACTGTAACCTGGTTTCGCATTCGCCTGGTGTGCCACAGAGTGTGTGATAGCGAGGGTAAAACTACGTTTTCGGCATCACTGGCTTACATGGAAACCGAGCAGGACGATTATCACGCGTGGTGTGGTCTTGATTGCCTCAATGCAATGAGCTGTATTACAGAAGTTCTTAAGGGAAAGAACTGGAGTGAAGCGGTACTGTTTATTACTCACTATAAAGGCGTGTCATTCTACTGGTGCGGCCCTGTAGCATAAGGTGACAAATCCAGAAGCAATCCCTCTGGGTTGCTGTCAGGGTTCACGTTACAATGCCCTGCACACTCTGAACGGCCTCAGGGCAATGTTTTCGGTGTTGCATCACAGATAACAATGAAAATGCGTGATCAAGGAATAACAAATGACCACACAAAGTGATGCCCCTCAGGGCGATTTAGTTTTACGCACCCTGGCAATGCCAGCAGATACAAATGCTAACGGTGATATTTTCGGCGGCTGGTTAATGTCCCAAATGGATATGGGGGGCGCGATACTTGCCAAAGAAATTGGCCAGGGCCGCGTAGTTACAGTGCGTGTAGAAGGGATGACGTTCTTGCGCCCTGTAGCAGTAGGTGATGTTGTCTGTTGCTATGCACGCTGTGTGAAGCGTGGTACGACTTCCATCAGCATCAATGTTGAAGTGTGGGTGAAAAAAGTTTCATCGGAACCGATTGGTCAGCGCTACCGGGCCACCGAAGCGCTATTTATTTATGTTGCAGTAGATAACCAGGGGAAACCACGCCCACTACCGTGAGCGTGATATAACCGGCGCATCACTCCATAGATGCGCCACCATTAATCCTGAAAATAATGTTCACCACCAGGCCTTTCCCCGGGCGACCACTTTCGTAGCGCCAGTTACGCATCGCCTGGCGCACATCACGCTCAAACATATTGGCTGGTTTGGCGGATAAAATTTGAATGTTTTCCACACTCCCATCCGCAGCCACATCAAATTTAACCCGAACATTACCTTCAATGCGCAGAGCAAAAGCACGTGACGGGTATTGTGGCTGGTTGCGTGACAACGCTTTAGGGCCGCGCGGTGCTGTGTTTACTGGTGCCGTATTTGCCGTTGCATTTTGCGCAGATGATGCACGCGGAGCAGCATTGCCTGTAAAAGGGTTGTCCTGAGGAGGCGCTTTCTGTTCAACCGGTTTTTCGACTGGCTTAACGGGCTCTTTGCGGTGCTCAACCTTTTTAACTGGTTTCGGTTTAGGTTTTGGCTTATGAATGACAACTGGCGCCTCTTTTGGTGCTTCGGGCACAGGCTCCGGTTCAACGACGGGTTCGGGCTCCGGCTCTGGCTGGGTAACCTGGGGTGCAGGCGCCGGAGCGGGTGGTGCTAAATCTGCCGGGTTAACCATGGTAACGGAAATGGGCTGTGCCGGTGAAGGCAGCTCAGTGACCTGATGCATTGAGGTATACAGAATACCTGCCAGTACAGCACCATGTATCACTACCGAAAGCAAGGCAGGCCATGGAAAACGGCGAGGAAAATCAAGGGTCATCGAACTCATCAGTTATCCGGTTAATAGCGCGAAAAGCTAATTTTAAATGCAAATAGCAATCATATTCAACAACCAGACACCGGCCAGGCGCGATTTCCGCAGTATTGGGTAAAATATCGGCTGTACAACCGAATATGTATGACATTTTCGTTGCACCTGCGGAACGATTCACTTACCGTATCGTTACTTTCGTCCCTGATACAGGAGCCTTTCTGTGCTTTACGTGATTTATGCTGAGGATGTAGCCAACTCACTGGATAAACGTATGTCGGTGCGCCCTGCTCACCTTGCGCGTTTACAGTTGTTGCGTGATGAAGGCCGTTTAGTTACCGCCGGACCAATGCCTGCTGTTGATAGCAATGACCCGGGCCAGGCTGGTTTCACTGGCTCCACTGTCATTGCGGAGTTTTCATCGCTGGAAGAAGCACAGTCCTGGGCAAATGATGACCCGTATGTCGCTGCCGGTGTTTATCATAAGGTGGATGTTAAGCCTTATAAGCAAGTATTTTAAGCAGCTTTTAATGAAACGGGCCCACAGCGTGTGCAGGCCCGCTTTGCAACTCGCTTTATTAGCAAACCAAATTTCAGCCCAGGGGCTTAGCCAGTGCGATTAATGGCGCAGATGGCACATGTTCCCCGACAACAAAGACATCTACATCCGCCAGTAGCTCACCAGCCTGCCCACGCAGTGAATTAGCTGCAGCAGCCATTTGTTCCACCATCGCAGCATTCTGTTGCAGTACGCCTTCCATTTGGTTGACCGCGATATTCACCTGGCTGATGCCATGGCTTTGTTCTGTGGATGAGTGTGAGACCTGGTTTATCAAATCTTTGGTTTCACTGACTGCGCTGGTAGCTTCTGTCATTTTATCAGCCACCTGCTGGGTATATTTCACACCAAGGGTCACTTTCTGCAACGCAGCCTCTATCAACTCTTTGATATCACGCGCCGCACCAGAAGAACGTTGTGATAAAGTGCGCACTTCACCAGCAACTACTGCAAAGCCCTTGCCATGTTCCCCTGCCCGCGCAGCCTCTACCGCCGCATTGAGAGCCAGAATGTTGGTCTGGAAAGCAATCCCTTCAATAATGGCTGTGATTTCGGAGATTTTTGCCGAGGAAACGGCGATATCATCAATTGTTTCTTTCAGGCCACCTAATTCACTGCTGGTATTGTGCACTAATTTATGCACCTGGTGCATCAGTTGGTCAGCATTACGTGTAGTTTCCACATTGCTTTGAACTGTGGCTGACAACTGATTCATACTGGCAGCGGTCTCTTCCAGTGAGGCTGCCTGTGCTTCAGTACGGGATGAAAGATCATCATTACTGGCCGCAATTTCGTGCGCTGCTGTGTCCACCAGGCGTGAGGAGGATTTCACCTGGCTCAGCACTTGAGCCATTTTTTCCACCAGCGCGTTAAAGCTTAATGCTGCCAGGCCAATTTCATCACGACGGCGAACAGAGACAGATTGAGTCAGGTCCAGTTCATGACTGATGGTACTGATTTTATCACTGAACAGACGCAACGAGACCGCAATATATCGCAGTACGAAAAAGGACAATAGCGTGCTGATGGCAACAGACAGCACTATAAATGCTGCCAGCATGATTATTGTTGTATTAAATTTTTTATGATTGGCAGCACTGAATGTTTCAGCGTGCTGATAATTATATTGGATCTGTTGGTTAAGCCCGTGAGTTAATTCATCGGACATTCTCGCCATCTCACCACCGCTCTTTAACATCGACACAGCAGCAGCCTGGCCAACTGCCTCATTCGCGGTGAATAAGTCATTAAGTACCTGCATATAATTCGCCATAATGGCGAGGTTTTTGTCTGCCATTTGCTTATCGTTAGTATCTGAAACCAGCATACTGCGATACTTTTTGAGTGATGCAATACTCTGGTTCATTGCATCGAGCGCATCGTTTTTATGCTGGCTCATGAGTGAGTCATCATGGCTTAGCAAGTACAGATAAATTTCACGGCGCGCTTTTTCACGAAAATCGATGGTACTTTGTAGCTGTTTGATACTGGGGAGGCTATTCGTAGTAATGTAGTCAAAGCTGGTAATCGAACTTTTATAGACAGACAACGACCAGACACCTACAACAATGACGGAAATAATAGAAATTGCAAATGCAATAAGAAGCTTGTGTACGATACGCATAGTTTTTCCTGTTTGTCCATTTCCATAACTCCGATTTATCGGCACTATGCCTTTGATCGTTAGAGTATAAAATGATCAGTAATACAACAGGAAGGAACCGCTGAGAAATATATTCAGTGAAATCCGTAGCATATCCATTCGGTTTTTTTAGTTTCAAAAGTAAGCAATATAATAAAGGGCACCGGTTATATTGTTATCTTATGCTCCGTTTGTTTATTTTTAACAAAAATAAAACAATAAATACACGATTAACAAACAGCCTCTGGCGACCCAGGCTCCATTACTGTTTGAGCTTACTATGGTAAAGCCGGATAAACTCATTGACGGGCACCGCACGGGAATAATACCAGCCCTGGCCAATGGCTGTCGCATGGGCTGACAGAACAATCTCTTTCTCTTCCCGAGTTTCAATACCCTCAAAAACTATCGTCTTATTCAACGGGACAATAATGCTCAGCAACGCATCTAGCATCGCTTTCTTAAAGTCATCCCCCAGGCCGCGGACAAAATATTTATCGAGCTTAATTTCATCAAAAGTAATTTCTGTAAGCCAATGAATGTTTGCCACACCTGTCCCAAAATCATCTAACGACACCAGATACCCCAACCGTTGGAGTTCTCGCGCCGACTCAGCAATAATTTTATAATTAATATCCGTTTTTTCGGTTATTTCCATTTTAATCTGCTGCCGCATACAGCCGGAACTGTCTGCCAGAGCATTAAGATAGGGTAAAAACGTTGCGTCCGTAATATCGTGCTTGCCTACGTTAATACTCAAGGTGAAATCAGGATGCTGCGCAATTAAACCGGACATATCCACCAGTGACTGCTCAATAACAAACCGGGTAATCTGCCGATAAATTCCCAGGCGCTCGGCAAGTTTAATAAAAAACTCGGGGGAGACGTTGCCATAGACATCATCTTTCCAACGCACCAATACTTCTGCACCAACAATAGACTCATCAGACAGGCGATACTGTGGCTGGTACTCCAGGTGAAGAAGATGGTAGTAAACCGCTTTTTTCAGGCGGGCATCGATAGAGTTAATCCGCCCCACCCACACCATTAATGCAAACCCTGCTAAATAACCGGCACCCGCCCCCAGCGCGACGAGCACCAGCAACACACCTGAAGGTAAGCCAGACAAGGCGTTGTTTTGTGTTGTCGTTTCAACACACAAATCAAATTGCTTGCTACAGATACGTTGTTGTGAGCGCTGCGTAAACAGTGACAACCAGCTATGGCTGTCAACCGGTGATGGTGCGGAAAATGCATCAAAGACATAAGAACCATTGCGGGTAATCAGATGCCAGTCCAGCATTAAATCACTCATATACTGCATTTTGATATTTACCGGCGAGGTAAATATCACTGTATTACCTTTTACAATCAGGTCATTTGTTTTCTTTACCGGCAGCATATCTACGGCATGGCGGTAAAAAGTGCGCCCTTCTGAATGCGAGTAGTACCCCGTTTCTGGTAATACTGCTGCATGCTTCAAAATCCCCCATCCTGCCGTACAAATTATTTTTCCTTGCCAGACCCGCCCAATATCCTGCACTAATTCATATTCCAGCGTTACACGCCTCAACAGGTTGATATCATCAACTGTACATTCGGGATAAGGGCTGTTACTGGCAACCTGCTGTGCAGTGTCTAACTCTTTGGCCACTCGTTCTGCCTGTGACAGGATATGTGCCGACATCCCCGTCTGACTTTCAAGTGTCAATGTTGTGCTGACCAGTTGTGTCAGAAGTAGTGTAACAATCATACTGACAATCGCTGCCAGTATGGGAATCAGGCGTTTTCCAGTTAACAGGCGCGCCTTAAAATTTGGAGTATTCTGATTTTCCACGCGCTATCCATCTCCACGAGTTATTACCAGTAAGGTACCAGCCAGCCCCTGAATCTTGCTAAAGATAATATCGGCAAACGTGACAAGCTTCTTTACCCCATTACAGGGCAACTCAGTATGACTGACAAACCAAAAGTAACCAATAAACGGAGAGATGCGCGCATTGGCGACGCCAGTGACGGGTTTTGTTTGAAGAGTATTGACAAGAAAACCGGGCACGTAATGTGCCCGGCAGGCTATATATCGTAGATCGAAAACAGCAAAGAATTGCGCTGACGATTAACGATACATTTGCGGATTGCGTGAATACGCATATTCCGGCGGGATTGTGCTTCCAGCCAGCGGGTTTTCCTCCGCTGCGACTGGCGTAGCATCCGCCAACGCCCAACTTCTGTACGACTGTGTCTCATTTTATATTGGCTCACAATACAACAAGTAGGGGTATTATACGCCCAGGTAATTACCCGAAAAGCTGTTTTCACCCGTTTTTTTCTTTGATAAGCACAATCTTGTGCGTACACTCAAAAGTATACGGAAGATAAAGGATTTTTACCTATGGCGACGCTCTACACGCTGGTGAACTGGCTGGTAATTTTGGGCTATTGGCTACTGATAGCCAGTGTGACATTGCGTATTTTAATGAAGCGCCGTGCAGTACCATCGGCTATGGCCTGGCTACTTGTTATTTATATTCTCCCTCTGGTTGGTGTCATCGCTTACTTGTCATTTGGTGAGCTTCACTTAGGGAAACGCCGTGCAGAACGCGCCCGCGACATGTGGCCTTCCACTGCTAACTGGTTAAAAGCCTTAAAAGAAAGCAAACACATCTTCGCCAATGAAAACAGCACTGTGGCGGAATCTTTATTCCAGCTGTGCGAACGCCGCCAGGGTGTGGGTGGTGTTAAAGGGAACCAGCTTCAGTTGCTGACAGAGACAGATGATGTCATGCATGCCCTGATTCGCGATATCCAGTTAGCCCGGCATAATATCGAGATGGTGTTCTATATTTGGAATCCTGGTGGTCTTGCCGATGAAGTTGCCGAGTCACTGATGGCTGCAGCACGTCGCGGTGTACATTGCCGCCTGATGCTCGATTCTGCGGGTAGCCTGGCGTTCTTTCGCAGCCCCTGGCCGGCTATGATGCGCAATGCCGGTATTGATGTGGTCGAATCACTGAAAGTTAACCTGATGCGTGTTTTCCTGCGGCGTATGGACTTACGCCAGCACCGGAAAATGGTCATGATTGATAATTATGTTGCTTACACTGGCAGTATGAACCTGGTTGACCCGCGTTATTTCAAACAGGATGCCGGCGTGGGCCAGTGGGTGGATTTGATGGCTCGCATGGAAGGCCCTATTGCTACAACAATGGGAATTGTTTATTCCTGCGACTGGGAAATTGAAACCGGAAAGCGGCTGCTGCCTCCCCCACCGGATGCGAATATCATGCCCTTTGAAGAAGCCAGTGGCCACACAATACAGACCATTGCTTCAGGCCCGGGGTTCCCGGAAGATCTGATACACCAGGCATTATTAACTGCGGTATATGCTGCGCGTGAAAACCTGGTTCTCACTACGCCTTATTTTGTTCCAAGTGACGATCTCTTACACGCGATCTGCACGGCGGCCTTGCGTGGTGTGAATGTCAGCCTGATTTTACCTAAAAAAAATGATTCATTGCTGGTAGGCTGGGCCAGCAGAGCTTTCTTTGCGGAGTTACTGGCAGCAGGTGTTAAGATCTACCAGTTTGAAGGCGGTCTTCTGCACACGAAAAGCGTACTGGTCGATGACGAACTCAGCCTGGTTGGCACGGTCAACCTGGATATGCGCAGTTTATGGCTGAATTTTGAAATTACCCTGGTTATCGATGACCAGGGCTTTGGCAACGATTTGGCTGCTGTTCAGGATGACTATATCTCGCGTTCTACTTTGCTTAATGCCAGCGACTGGGTAAAACGACCGCTATGGCAACGAATAACTGAGCGAGTGTTTTACTTCTTTAGTCCATTGTTGTAAAAAGGCCCCAAAAGCCTATGACTGCGGATGTATAAAGATGGATATGGACCTGAATAACCGCCTGACTGAAGATGAAACTCTTGAGCAGGCTTACGATATTTTTCTGGAACTGGCGGGCGATAACCTGGACCCGGCAGACATCATTTTATTTAATCTCCAGTTCGAAGAGCGTGGCGGTGCAGAACTTTTTGACCCGTCTGAAGAATGGGCGGAGCATGTCGATTTCGATCTGAATCCTGACTTCTTCTCAGAGGTTGTTATTGGCCTGGCAGAGGAAGACGGTGGTGAACTGAATGATGTGTTTGCACGTATTCTTCTGTGCCGTGAGAAGAGCCATAAGCTGTGCCATATTCTGTGGCGTGAATAATTGCCCCGGTTATAACGGCTCAGCCTGAAAAAAAACCTGAATGCGTTAAACATTCAGGTTTTTTATTCACACTATACACAGCCGCACAGGCCGGGTGTATTTACAGCGGGTCAACCTTCAGGCAGGAAACCGCATGGCGGAAACTACCTTCCAGTACCGGTCGCGTTTTGGCACATTCCGGGCCAGCCATAGGGCAACGGGTACGGAACACACAGCCTGAAGGCGGGTTGATTGGTGATGGCAATTCCCCTTCCAGCAACTGTATTGTTTTATTGCGCTCCTGGTCAGGGTCCGGCACCGGCACAGCAGACATCAGTGCCCGGGTGTACGGGTGCAGTGGGTTGTTATACACCTCATCGTAAGTCCCCAACTCTACGGCATGGCCAAGGTACATAACCAGTACCCGGTCAGAGATATGTTTTACCACTGCCAGGTCGTGGGCAATAAAAATCAAAGATAACCCCATTTCCCGCTGCAGTTGCTGCAACAGATTAACGACCTGCGCCTGAATGGAAACATCAAGGGCTGAAACCGGCTCATCACAAATAATAAGCTTTGGTTCAAGGATAAGTGCCCGGGCAATACCAATACGCTGGCACTGGCCACCTGAAAACTCATGCGGGTAACGGTTGACCAGGTTCGGCAACAGCCCCACTTTCATCATCATCGTTTTAACCCGGTCCTTTACTTCCTGGCGGGGCATTTTCGGGTGATAAGTGCGCAACGGTTCAGCAATGATATCGCCAATCGTCATGCGCGGGTTCAGCGATGCCAGCGGGTCCTGGAAGATCATCTGGATATCGCTGCGCACTTCACGCCACTGTTCCTGGTTCATCCCTGTCAGGTTTTTACCCAACCAGGCAACGTGCCCTTCAGTCGCTTTCACCAACCCGATAATTGCCCGGGCAAATGTAGATTTACCGCATCCGGATTCACCTACAACGCCCAGCGTTTCCCCTTCATACAGGCGCAGGGTCACCCCATCTACCGCTTTCAGGGTTTTAGCGGGTTGCCAAAACCACTGCTTGCTGTCACGAATATCGAAATGGACTTTCAGGTCAGTAATTTCGAGCAGCACTTTCTTTTCTTCTGCCAGCGCGTTCATGCCAACTCCTCCACTGACTTAAAGCAGGCGCGTAACCGGCCTTCACCAAAGGATTCCAACGGTGGCGTATTCTCACAACCTTCAGATGCATATGGGCAACGCGGCTGGAACGGACAACCTTTGGGTAATTTCAACAGGTTCGGCGGGTTACCTGGAATGGTGTCCAGAGCCTCACCTTCTTTATCAAGGCGCGGTACAGCACTCAGCAACCCCAATGAATAAGGGTGTGACGGGTGGTAGAACACATCCCGTGCGCTGCCATATTCCATGGTGCGCCCGGCATACATCACCAGTACTTTGTCACAGATACCTGCAACAACGCCGAGGTCGTGGGTAATCATGATAATAGCGGTATTGAATTCATGTTTCAGTTCATTCAACAACGTCATGATTTGTGCCTGGACAGTGACATCCAGTGCCGTGGTGGGTTCATCAGCAATCAGCAGTTTTGGCCGGCATAACAATGCCATTGCTATCATCACACGCTGGCGCATCCCGCCTGAGAATTCATGGGGAAACATTCTCATGCGCTTACGAGCTTCAGGCATTTTGACCGCATCAAGCATACGCACTGATTCTTCAAACGCTTCTGCCTTGCTCATCTTTTTATGCAGCATGAGCACTTCCATCAGTTGCTCGCCCACTCGCATATAAGGGTTAAGGGAAGTCATTGGATCCTGAAAAATCATGGAGATCTGTTCCGCACGCAGGCGGTTCAGTTCATGCTCTGGCAGGTTAAGAATTTCTCGCCCACCAAATGTGGCGGATCCATCAATACGCCCGTTTGAAGCCAGTAACCCCATCAAAGCAAATGCGGTTTGTGATTTACCCGAGCCGGACTCCCCCACAATCCCCAGAGTTTCACCGGCATTCAGGGTAAAGTTCAGGTCATTAACAGCAGTAACATCACCATCCGGGGTACCAAAAGTTACCCGCAGATCTTTAACATTTAATAAGGACTCACCCGCTAACAGGGATGCACCCACTACAGAACTAATAAGCGAAGCCATGGGTACTCCTTAACGGTCTTTCGGGTCGAGGGCATCACGCAAGCCATCGCCAATGAAGTTAAAACAAAACAGCGTCACTACCAGGAAACCCGCCGGGAATAACAATAACCACGGGGAAACTTCCATTGAGTTCGCACCATCGCTCAGCAATGCGCCCCAACTGCTTAATGGTTCCTGAGTACCTAACCCAAGGAAACTGAGGAAGGATTCAAACAAGATCATGCTGGGAACCAGCAACGAGGCGTAAACGACCACCACGCCCAGAACGTTTGGCACAATGTGGCGAACAACGATATTGCCGGTAGATACACCACCAACCTGAGCTGCTTCAATAAACTCTTTGCGTTTCAGGCTTAAAGTTTGCCCGCGGACAATACGCGCCATGTCCAGCCAGGAAACCATACCTATTGCCACAAAAATCAGCAGGATGTTTTGCCCAAAGAAGGTAACCAGCAGAATGACAAAGAACATAAACGGGAAGGAGTTGAGGATCTCAAGCAGACGCATCATCACCGAGTCAACTTTTCCCCCAAGATAGCCTGACAGTGAACCATATAAAGTGCCCAGTATCACAGCGACCAGTGCAGCAGACACCCCAACCATCAGGGAAATTCGCCCACCAATTGCCACACGAACCAGCAGGTCACGGCCAGATGAATCAGTACCGAAATAGTGACCAGAAGCAAAATCTGGCCCACTGGACATCATGTTCCAGTCGGTATCGAAATAAGTAAACGAAGACAACATTGGGGCAAAGGTAACAAAGAGTGCAATCAGCACCAGTACCACCAGGCTTGCCACTGCAGCGCGGTTATGAATAAAACGCCGCCGCGCATCCTGCCATAAGCTACGGCCTTCCACTTCAAGCTTTTCGCTGAAGTTTTCCAGGGCCTCACTGTTTTTCTTGCTCAACATTTGGCTAACTCCAGCATCAATAACGAATTTTTGGGTCGATCACGGCATAAAGCACATCGACAACAGCATTGAAAACAATAGTCAGGGCCCCGACTAAAATCGTCAGGCTCAGTACCAGTGAGTAGTCACGGTTCAGTGCACCGTTAACAAACAACTGGCCAATCCCCGGTAAACCGTAAATTGTTTCAATCACCATCGAACCCGTGATAATCCCAACAAATGCTGGCCCCATATAAGAGAGCACAGGTAATAAAGCAGGCTTCAGTGCGTGGCGCATAACAATGCGGCGCATAGGCAGCCCTTTAGCGCGCGCAGTACGAATGAAGTTAGAGTGCAACACTTCAATCATTGAGCCACGCGTAATACGCGCGATACTGGAAATATAGGACAGCGAAAGTGCGACCATTGGCAGCAACATATATTTGAGTTCGCCCCCATTCCAGCCACCACCCGGCAGCCACCGTAATGTAATGGCAAAGATCATGACCAGCAGTGGCGCGACAACAAAACTGGGAATAACCACACCTGTCATGGCAAAACTCATGACTATGTAATCCCATTTGCTGTTCTGTTTGAGTGCGGCAATCACCCCAGCGGTAACGCCCAGCACAATAGCCAACAAGAAAGCAGCCGCACCCAGTTTTGCTGAAACCGGGAATGATGCAGCGACCAAATCATTGACACTGTAATCTTTATATTTGAACGAAGGCCCAAAGTCCCCATGTGCCAGTTGTTTCAGATAATGAAAATACTGGGTCATCATTGGATCATTGAGATGATACTTCGCTTCGATGTTTGCCATAACTTCTGGCGGCAGGTTGCGCTCCCCGGTAAATGGACTTCCCGGAGCAAGGCGCATCATAAAGAAGGAAATAGTAATAAGAATAAAAAGTGTCGGAATTGCTTCCAGACAGCGACGTAAAATAAATTTCAACATTGCCCGTACCTTCTGGCGTGTGCCTTTGCACTGCGATGAAATAAGACACAGTGAGGCAGAGCAAACGCCCTGCCTCACAAACGGCCATTAATGTTTGATAATGTACAAATCTTTCACATAAACATTATCAAGCGGGTCTTTACCGGTATAACCACCAACCCATGGTTTCACCAGGCGGGCGTTAACATAGTAATAGACCGGGACAATGACGGAATCTTTGTCCAGCTGTTGCTCTGCTTTGTTATACAACTCAGCACGTTCTTCTTCTGTTTTCACTTTCAGTGTATCAGCCATTATTTTATCAAAGGCTTCACTCTTATAGTGTGCGGTGTTGTTAGAGCTGTCGGACAGCATAGTATTCAGGAATGAACTCGGTTCATTGTAATCTGCACACCAACCAGCACGCGCAACCGAGAAGTTACCCTGATGGCGGTTGTCGAGGAATGTTTTCCATTCCTGGTTATCCAGTTTGACATTGGCACCAATGTTTTTCTTCCAGATAGAAGAAACTGCAATAGCCAGTTTTTTGTGCAGGTCAGACGTATTGTAAAGCAGGTCGAAGGACAGCGGTTTATCTTTAGTAAAGCCAGCTTCTTCCAACAATTTGCGCGCTTCTTCATTACGTTTTGCCTGGCTCCAGCCAAACCATGCAGGCTGAGTCAGTTTAGCGCCATCGGTATACGGCGGTGTGTAACCATAAGCTGGCAGGTCGCCCTGGTTTTTCACTTTATTGACAATGATATCGCGATCCAGGCTCAACTTAAGCGCAGTACGGACACGCACATCATTGAATGGCGGTTTTTGGTTGTTGATTTCGTAGTAATAGGTGCACAGATACGGGTCAACATGTACCTGATTTGGGATTTCTTTTTTCAGTTTCTGGAACAGTTCAATCGGTAACTGGTTGTAAGTCATATCAATTTCACCGCTACGGTAGCGGTTAACATCGGTGACTTCAGAAGAAATTGGCAGGTAGGTTACCTGGTTAATTACCGTTTTGGCATTGTCCCAGTATTGTGGGTTACGCACCAGGTCGATACGTTCGTTCACCACCCAGTCTTTCAGTGTGTAAGCACCGTTGGTAACGATGTTACCCGGCTGAGTCCACTTTTCACCGTATTTTTCAATTGCGGCTTTTGGTACCGGAGACAACGATGCGTGAACTAACAATTTATAGAAATAAGGCACTGGCTCACTCAGTGTGACTTCCAGTGTATGGTCATCCAGCGCTTTCACACCTAAAGTGTCTGGCGCTTTTTTCCCGGCAATAATATCGTCAATATTGGCTACGTGGCCGTATTGCAGGTAGCTCTCATAAGGAGAAGCTGTCTTCGGGTCAGCCAGGCGCTCCCAACTGTAAACAAAATCTTGTGCGGTAACAGGTTCACCATTGGACCATTTCGCATCTTTACGCAGGTGGAAAGTCCAGACTTTAAAGTCTTTATTTTCCCATTTTTCTGCAACACCCGGGACGGGGTGACCTTGCAAATCAGTAATCAGAAGGCCTTCAAACAGATCGCGGTTGACGTTAGCTTCCGGCACACCTTCAATTTTATGCGGATCCAGCGACTGGATCTCGGCACCATTATTACGAACCAGTGTTTGTTTTTCTGCCAGTTGGACACCGGCTGGTACATTCGCAGCCATTGCAACGTTACCAGCAAATAGCGCAGTAAAAATCCCTGCAGCTACCAGATTTTTTTTCGTGATGACGGACATTGTGTTGATACTCCACTCATTATAATTACTGGCTTTACAGCCAGACTGTTTTCCCCTTTGGGGGCCTGTACAGCGCAGGAGCTTTCGCGTCTGCCAGGTTATTGTTGTTTTACTGCTATCACCGACTTCATTTATTACCGGCCGCACCTGTAAGTACCGCCTGTGTCGATTCTTTCTCACCTCACCTTTCCTGTCATAAAGGCGGGGATTTCTGTTCAAGTGTAAAAGCCAGCGCAATACGACGCTGTGACGACTTTTCTGGCGGAAAGTAGCAAACCCACTCCGGCCAGGCTAATACAATTTGCAGATTTGTTAAACTGAGAGGCATTCACTACAAGAATGCGTTCACAATTACCTCCCGAAAAACACACTGGAAGGCAGAACAATCCTTGTAATTACAGAGAATTAAAAAAAACGGGGTGAGCTATGTGCATTTGTAAAAATTGTAACATTGCTCATTTTCCACAAAAAACTTAACAACTGCTTATTTTTAGTACATTCGTCTGCGCGAAGGTGAGTTTTACTAATATCATTTCAGGAAAGCCCCAGCAAGAGCCAATTTGTCGTGTCATTCAAATAACAAATTGAACGCCTAATTATTAATCAGCATTGCTACTAATTTACGTGTTTTCAAAAGTTTCTCTTATAGTAAGCAGACTGTTTTATACGTGGTGAGTACAAAGAAAGACAAGGTGGTGTACGCCGCAGGAGAGGAAAAGCGGAATAAGTTTTTCCGCTTTTGTGATCAAGGCTAAAAAAATTTTACCCGAGCAGACCGGGGAAAAGCGCACGCACCCCGGTGACAATAAACTCAATACCAAGTGACATCAGTAACAAGCCCATAATACGGGTGATAACGTTGATACCCGTTTGCCCCAAAAAACGGACCAGCCATGGAGCAAGCCTGAAAATAAACCAGCAGCACACCGCAAAAAGTGCAATGGACAGCGTAAACCCGACCATATAGGTCCATGTGTGATAGCGCGTTCCCCAGACAATAGTGGAACTGATAGCGCCCGGCCCTGCCATTAATGGTAACGCCAGGGGGACGACACCCACGCTCTCACGGATGGCCGTTTCTGATTTTTCCTGTTTATTCTGCTTATCTTCGCCCAGTTTCCCGCTGATCATCGACATCGCAATAGTGACAACCAGAATACCTCCGGCAATACGGAACGAATCAATTGAGATACCAAACAATTGCAGAATGCCATCGCCAAGGAACAGCGAGGTCCACAAAATAATCGCTACCGACAGATTAGCCGTCAGGTTAGTTTTATTTCTTGCCGCCGCTGTCTGGTAGCTGGTCATGCTGATAAATACCGGAATGATGCCAACCGGGTTGACCAGTGCAAACAGTCCAATAAAGAACTTAAAAAATGTCGATAAATCGAACAATGATTGTGTCACGCAGAGCTCCGTTCACGCGCTGAAAATAACTGCGCTACTCTAAATGAAAAACCTTCAACAGACTATGGGATTTACTGTACTCATCCGATTACCTTAGAAAAAGTTACATTTTAGCCGCATTCATGTTACTTACATGTTTCATATATGATAGTGTGAAATAATTGTTTTGTAAGTAAATTAACCACCATTAACACATATGTTCGTTTCCTATGCTGAAAGGAGTCAGCTTCAATAGAAATTGACCTGGATCATGAAATACGCCCTGATATGTGAGTAATCTTTACTTGCCGCCAGGGAAAAAAACAGTGACCCAATCAGGTAATGTTGAAGGTAAGGCTCTTTTAGTAAATCAGCAGAAAGTTAAAGAAAACTGAACATAGTTGGTAGTGATGGTTTCTTGATACAACTGGCGCTGTCTATACTGACTCTCGGGCAGCTGGTTTACTAAAAGAGTTTAACATTTATCAGGAGAGCATTATGGCTGTTACTAATGTCGCTGAACTTAACGCACTCGTAGAACGAGTGAAAAAAGCCCAGCGTGAATATGCCAACTTTACTCAAGAGCAAGTAGATAAAATCTTCCGCGCCGCCGCTCTGGCTGCTGCAGATGCTCGTATCCCACTCGCTAAAATGGCCGTTGCTGAATCTGGCATGGGTATCATTGAAGATAAAGTGATTAAAAACCACTTTGCTTCTGAATATATCTATAACGCCTATAAAGATGAGAAGACTTGTGGTGTCCTTTCTGTAGACGACACTTTCGGCACTATGACCATTGCTGAACCTATCGGCATTATCTGTGGTATCGTCCCGACTACCAACCCGACTTCTACTGCTATCTTTAAGTCACTCATCAGCCTTAAAACCCGTAACGCAATTATCTTCTCTCCGCACCCTCGTGCAAAAGACGCCACCAATAAAGCCGCTGATGTTGTGCTGCAGGCTGCTATCGCTGCTGGCGCACCAAAAGATTTGATTGGCTGGATAGACCAACCTTCTGTTGAACTGTCTAACGCATTAATGCATCACCCGGATATTAACCTGATCCTCGCCACTGGTGGCCCGGGCATGGTTAAGGCTGCTTACAGTTCCGGTAAACCTGCTATTGGTGTAGGTGCTGGTAACACTCCGGTAGTTATCGATGAAACCGCCGATGTTAAACGCGCTGTCGCTTCTGTACTGATGTCCAAAACCTTCGATAACGGCGTGATTTGTGCTTCTGAACAGTCTGTTGTTGTTGTCGATTCCGTTTATGACGCAGTGCGTGAACGCTTTGCCAGCCATGGCGGCTACATGCTGCAAGGTAAAGAGCTTAAAGCCGTTCAGGACGTTATCCTGAAAAATGGCGCGCTGAATGCCGCCATTGTTGGCCAGCCTGCAGTGAAAATTGCTGAACTCGCTGGTTTCACCGTACCAGAAACCACCAAAATTTTGATTGGTGAAGTTTCCGTTGTTGATGAAAGCGAACCTTTTGCACACGAAAAATTGTCTCCGACTCTGGCAATGTACCGTGCGAAAGATTTTGCAGATGCTGTTGATAAAGCAGAAAAATTGGTTGCAATGGGCGGTATCGGTCACACATCCTGCCTGTACACTGACCAGGACAACCAACCAGAACGTGTTGCTTTCTTCGGCCAAATGATGAAAACCGCACGTATTCTGATCAACACCCCGGCTTCACAGGGTGGTATTGGTGACCTGTACAACTTTAAACTCGCACCTTCCCTGACGCTGGGTTGTGGTTCCTGGGGTGGTAACTCCATCTCTGAAAACGTTGGTCCTAAACACCTGATCAACAAGAAAACCGTTGCTAAGCGAGCTGAAAACATGTTGTGGCATAAACTTCCGAAATCTATCTACTTCCGCCGTGGTTCACTGCCCGTCGCGTTAGATGAAGTGATTACTGATGGTCACAAACGTGCTCTGATCGTGACCGACCGTTTCTTGTTCAACAATGGTTATGCTGACCAGATTACTTCTGTACTGAAAGCTGCTGGTGTTGAAACTGAAGTGTTCTTTGAAGTTGAAGCTGACCCAACACTGACTGTTGTTCGTAAAGGTGCTGAACTGGCTAATTCCTTCAAACCAGACGTTATCATCGCCCTGGGTGGTGGTTCTCCGATGGATGCGGCTAAGATCATGTGGGTGATGTACGAACATCCGGAAACTCACTTCGAAGAACTGGCTCTGCGTTTCATGGATATCCGTAAACGTATCTATAAATTCCCGAAAATGGGCGTGAAAGCGAAAATGATCGCTGTCACCACTACTTCTGGTACTGGTTCTGAAGTTACTCCGTTTGCAGTGGTAACCGATGATGCTACCGGTCAGAAATATCCGTTAGCTGACTACGCACTGACTCCTGATATGGCTATTGTCGACGCCAATCTGGTTATGGATATGCCGAAGTCACTGTGTGCATTTGGCGGCCTTGATGCAGTAACTCACGCACTGGAAGCCTATGTTTCTGTGCTGGCATCTGAGTTCTCCGATGGCCAGGCTCTGCAGGCTCTGAAACTGTTGAAAGAAAACCTGCCGGCTTCTTATCACGAAGGTTCTAAAAACCCGGTAGCGCGTGAACGTGTTCACAGTGCTGCAACCATCGCAGGTATCGCGTTTGCCAACGCCTTCCTGGGTGTTTGCCACTCTATGGCTCACAAACTGGGCTCTCAGTTCCATATTCCTCACGGTCTGGCAAACGCCCTGTTAATCGCTAACGTTATTCGTTATAACGCCAACGATAACCCAACCAAACAGACTGCATTTAGCCAGTACGACCGTCCGCAGGCACGCCGTCGTTACGCAGAAATTGCTGACCATTTGGGCCTGAGCGCTCCTGGTGACCGCACTGCTGCGAAAATTGAGAAACTGCTTGCATGGCTGGAAAGCATTAAGGCTGAACTGGGTATTCCTAAATCTATCCGCGAAGCGGGTGTTCAGGAAGCCGACTTCCTTGCTCATGTCGATAAACTGTCTGAAGATGCATTCGATGACCAGTGTACTGGCGCTAACCCGCGTTACCCGCTGATCTCCGAGCTGAAACAGATTCTTCTGGATACTTTCTATGGTCGTGAATACGTAGAAGGCAAACCAGCAGAAAAAGCAGTTGCACCTAAAGCAGAAAAGGCTGATAAAAAAGCCAAAAAAACCGCTTAACATCGGTTAAAACGACATGGATTTTGAACCCGCTACGGCGGGTTCTTTTTTATCTGTCATTTGCTGTTTTACCCTTCAAATGCGCTGTAAGCCCTTCCCGTTGTACTCCCCTGCTCAAGTACTCTCAGTGCTCGCTGCATGGTTCCTGCCTCTGTATTTGAACGCATATTTATTGCTGATACAGGTTCATATACACAAGGCACAGCGATTAAATACCACAGCGATTAGATAGCACGGGAACAGTAAATGGAAGTTACCGTTAATCTGGTTTGCTAAGGGAGCAAATGAGAGGGCCTGCGAGGGCTGTACACGGCTGCGATAGTTCACCTGATGACTTGTACTGCCATTTATCAAAACGGCCTGTACAGGCTGGCAGAAGCGATTACACCAGGGCATCATTCCGGGTGATTCACCCTTGCCAGCAACCGGCATTCCGCCAGGACGACGTGAAGCCGGTTGGTTTAATTAGCACATGATTGAGCCAGGCAACTTATTAGATTTAGTTAAGCTTTTTCTGAATACCGGGCAAGGCGCCGTGAATAATTGCGTCTTTATAGTGTTTACGGCAAACAGAAACATAACGCTCATTGCCCCCAATAACTACCTGCTGGCCTTCATTATATGGCCTGCCGGACTCATCCAGACGCAAAACCATACTAGCTTTCCGCCCACAAAAACAAATAGTCTTCAACTCAACCAGCTTATCTGCCCATGCGAGCAAATATTGACTGCCGCTAAATAATTCCCCACGAAAATCAGTTCGTAACCCATAGCACAGTACAGGAATATCCAGGTTATCAACCACGTCAGACAATTGCCGAACTTGTTCACGTGTCAAAAATTGACTTTCATCAACTAATACACAATGTAATGGTGACTGTGCAGCGGAATCACGAATTTCAGTGAATAGATCCGTCGTATTGTTATACAACTGCGCTGGCGAAGACAGGCCAATACGTGAACTCACCTTGCCAGCACCGAAGCGATCATCAATTTCTGCTGTATATACCAGGCTGCGCATCCCACGTTCCTGGTAATTGTAAGAGGATTGCAGCAATGCCGTTGATTTCCCGGCGTTCATTGCAGAGTAGTAAAAATAGAGCTGAGCCATGAATGAATAAACCTTTCAACACACAATACGCGCGCAGTTTACCATACTCCGGTTGCTATGGAGCTTTTTCCTTGCTCCCGCCAGGGGCATTGGGTGTCACATTTATCTTATATTCACTGGCGAAAATTTGATTTTCATTACTCATTCCAGCTGACTTTGTGCAAATGATTACTCTCCATACAACATCCGTTTAGTAAACGGTTGCTAAACAACCCTGCACTGTGAAGTTAGCAAAACATGAACTGAAGCGGAGAGGAACTACCTGTAATGGTGAATTTATGCTCTGCACTGATGCTACTAACTGAATGGAAAAGTAATTTTCCATAATGAAAGTCTTAACAATCTGAGTGGTTTATCTATAGATAATACAAAAGAGTGATATTAAAGAAGCTAAATTCTATTACAAAACGTGTTTGGTATTAGCCATAATGGGAAAAGGGATGTTGCTGATACTCCCTGCGCCGGGTTTTTATAACGGTCATTTTTTAAAGTTATTAGTTAAAAAATGGATGCATATCGCGTTATTTTGATTTCCTTACATTCACACCTATTGCACTGTATAAATTAAGGCTCTATTATTAGCCCAACAAGCCACCCCCAATATAAGTTTGAGATTACTACAATGAGCGAAGCACTTAAAATTCTGAACAACATCCGTACTCTTCGTGCGCAGGCCAGAGAATGCACTCTGGAAACTCTGGAAGAGATGCTGGAAAAATTAGAAGTTGTCGTAAATGAACGTCGCGAAGAAGAAAGCGCAGCAGCTGCTGAAATTGAAGAACGTACCCGCAAGCTGCAGCAATATCGCGAAATGCTGATTGCTGATGGTATTGATCCTAATGAACTGCTGAACTCAATGAGCAGCGGCAAAACCACCGGCAAAGCTAAACGTGCTGCACGTCCGGCTAAATATAGCTATGTTGACGAAAACGGCGAAACCAAAACCTGGACAGGCCAGGGTCGTACCCCTGCTGTTATCAAAAAAGCAATGGACGAACAAGGCAAAAGCCTGGATGATTTCCTGATTAAAGAATAATCAAATCATCGATTGTTGTACCATTAAAAAAGAACCGCAAAGCGGTTCTTTTTTTGTTGCTGCCATGAACAGTAGATATATTTAATAATTCAGCTTATGGTGCAATTTCACATCTGGTGTTCATATTCTGCGAGTTTAGCCCCTCAAAACTTTGAGAGGCACATTGCAGCTTACTGCTGATAAAATGCGCGGTACCAGTCAACGAAATGTTTTACACCCTCTTCCACTGACATCTGGGGTTTAAAACCAATTGTGTCGTAAAGTGCACGGGTATCAGCGCTGGTCTCTAAAACATCACCCGCCTGCATCGGCAGCATATTTTTTCTGGCCGTTATCCCCAGAGCGTTTTCCAGCGCAGAAATATAATCCATCAGCGCAACAGGAGAGCTGTTACCAATATTGTATACCCGGTATGGTGCTGAACTTTCTGCAGGGCTACCAGACTCCACAGTCCACTCAGGATTAGGCTCCGGCACAATATCCTGTAAACGAAAGATAGACTCAACAATGTCATCAATGTAAGTAAAGTCACGGCGCATTTTACCGTGGTTATATACATCGATTGCTTTATCTTCCAGCATGGCTTTGGTGAATTTGAACAATGCCATATCAGGACGCCCCCAGGGGCCATATACCGTAAAAAAGCGCAAACCGGTAACAGGAATGCCATATAAATGTGCATAGCTGTGAGACATCAGTTCATTTGCTTTCTTCGTTGCGGCATAGAGTGATACCGGATGATCAACGGAATCCTCTACAGAGAACGGTAATTTTCGGTTCAAACCATAAACTGAGCTGGAGGAAGCATATAACAGATGCTTAACCTGGTTGTGACGGCACCCTTCGAGAATATTCAAATGACCAGTCAGGTTTGCATCTGCGTAGGCATGAGGGTTTTCCAGGGAATAACGTACCCCGGCCTGGGCTGCAAGATGAATTACCCGGTCAAAACTTCCCTCTGCAAACAATGTGGCTATTGACTGCCTGTCTGCGAGGTCTATTTTTTGGAACTGGAATGCTGCGTGTGGGGCAAGTAAATCGAGGCGAGCCTGTTTGAGGCTGACATCATAATAGTCATTCAGGTTATCGATACCGATAACCTGGTGACCGGCCGCCAGGAGTCGCTTACAGACATGGAACCCAATAAATCCCGCTGCGCCGGTTACCAGAAATTTCATACAACCCTCGTTATTTTTTCAGATTAATTGATTCTCCGCGACCAATCGCGTAATAAACGAAGCCACGCTTATTCAATCTCTCTGGATCATACAGGTTACGACCATCAAAGATAACTGGGTGTTTGAGTGTATTTTTTAATAAATCGAAGTCCGGCGCCCGGAAATTCTGCCACTCAGTACAAATAATAAGCGCATCTGCATTATGCAGGGCCGCTTCCTTAGTACCCATTAATGACAAATCATCGCGATGACCGTAGATACGCTGCGTTTCATCCATCGCTTCCGGGTCAAATGCCTGCACTTTGGCACCTTTTTCCCACAGCGTTTCCAGTAAAACCCGGCTGGACGCTTCACGCATATCATCCGTATTAGGCTTGAACGATAACCCCCAAACAGCAAAGGTTTTACCTTTCAGGTCGTCACCAAAATGACGGACAACGAAGGACGGCAATTTTTTCTTCTGCTCATTGTTTACAGTTTCAACGGCCTGCAATAAACGAGGCGTGTAACCGATATGCTCAGAAGTACGGATCAATGCCTGCACATCTTTCGGGAAACAGGAACCACCATAACCACAACCGGGGTAAATAAAGTGATACCCGATACGGGAATCGGAACCAATCCCCTGGCGTACTTTTTCTATATCCGCGCCTAAATGCTCAGCAAGGTTGGCGATTTCATTCATAAAGCTGATTTTGGTAGCCAGCATACAGTTCGCGGCATACTTCGTCAGTTCTGCGCTACGGATATCCATTAGAATCATACGGTCATGGTTACGGTTAAAGGGTTCATACAGCTCACGCAGTATGTTAACCACTTCATCGTTATCCGTACCAATTACAATACGTTCAGGACGCATACAGTCAGCTACCGCAGCACCTTCTTTTAGAAACTCAGGGTTAGAGACGACATCAAACGGGTATTCAACACCACGTTCATTCAGCACGGCCTGCATCGCATCACGGACTTTATCTGCAGTACCTACCGGCACCGTTGATTTATCCAGCACAACTTTATGAGCAGTCATGTGTTGCGCGATAGTCCGCGCAACTGCTGTGACATACTTCAGGTCTGCGGAACCGTCTTCGTCAGGAGGTGTACCAACCGCAATAAACTGAATCACCCCATGGCTTACCCCAGCCTGCGCATCAGTACTGAATTGCAGGCGGCCTTCCTCATAGTTCTTCATAACTAATGGAGTCAGGCCAGGTTCATAAATTGGGATAACTCCTTTTTTCAGATTTTCTACTTTGGCTTCATCCACATCGATACACATAACATCGTGACCGACTTCAGCAAGCACTGCCGCCTGGACAAGACCAACATACCCAATCCCAAAAACGGTAACTTTCATTGCATTATCCTGGGTTGAAAAAAATTACTTTTTGCCGCCGACTGTCGCATCAAGCCAGGCTTTAAAGTCAGGCCCTAATACTTTGTGGCGCAAACCGTACTCAACAAACGCCTGCATATAACCAAGTTTGTTACCGCAGTCATGGCTTTTACCTTTCATGTGGTAAGCCTCTACAGTTTCTTTGGCAATAAGCATGTCAATGGAGTCAGTCAGCTGAATTTCGTCACCAGCACCTGGAGGTGTTTTGGACAGTAACGGCCAGATATCTGCGCTTAATACATAACGACCAACAACGGCAAGATTAGAAGGCGCAACTTCTGCTTTCGGTTTTTCAACTACACCAACCATTGGCACACTATCACCTGGTTTGAGCGTTGCGCCCTGGCAGTCAACCACACCATATGCCGTTACATCTTCAACAGGTTCAACCATAATCTGGCTGTGACCTGTTTCATCGAAACGGCTAATCATGTCAGCAAGGTTATCGCGGGAAAGGTCTGATTCGTATTCATCCAGAATGACATCAGGGAGGATAACCGCAACCGGCTCATCACCCACAACCGGATGCGCGCAAAGCACTGCATGCCCCAAACCTTTAGCCAGGCCCTGGCGAACCTGCATAATTGTTACGTGTGGCGGGCAAATTGACTGAACCTCTTCCAGCAACTGGCGTTTTACACGTTTTTCCAGCATAGCTTCCAGTTCAAAACTGGTATCGAAGTGGTTTTCAATGGAGTTTTTTGATGAGTGAGTGACCAGTACAATTTCGGTAATGCCGGCTGCAATACATTCATTAACCACATATTGGATCAGTGGTTTATCCACCAGCGGCAGCATTTCTTTCGGGATTGCTTTTGTTGCTGGCAGCATGCGGGTGCCAAGACCGGCAACCGGGATTACTGCTTTCCTTACTTTCGATTTAATAGCAGCCATTAAAATATCTCCTGGACTGTTCAAGTTTTAAACTTGCTCGTCAATATAAACGCGTTTGAGTATATCAGCTTGAATTAAAAATCTGCGGCTTAATACTCGTTGCACCTGTAATTTAAGACAAATACGAAGAAGCTGTTGCAGATATTACCACTGGGAACAGATAGCGGGAAAAGCTATCTGTAATGAAACTTTATTTTGCTCATTCCGTGTGCAACATTAAGCGCAAATGCCCGCCCGCGCCCCAAACACGGCACTGCCAGGCATCACAACGGTGGCTTAATTGGTTAAGGTAAGCATTGCCTAATGTGCCCAAAGGAACACCATTACTTAACTGAATCTGATGGTCACCTGATTTCAACTGCGCATTAAGCCCGGCAGAAACTAAAATTAAATTTTTTAGCTCTGAATGGTAATAACCCACCATCAAGGGGAATTGTCCGGAAAGATTCGCTTTACGTAATAACTGGTTAACTTTTTTTAATAATGGACCTAATTCAGGCAAACGTTGCCCTTGCCGGGATAATTGTTCCTGCAACAAGCTGTTGAACAACGAACGCAGAAGTAATGCAGCAAGTACGCCGTTATCTCCGGCACGCGTAACATCAAGGCAGTAAAAAGCCAGATCCTGCGCAGACAAAGGCGCTACATCCAGCACCAGCCCTGGTTTATCTGCCAACACCAATTGGTGATATGACAATTCACACCCGGAGATATGTTGGCGTAACGGAGGTTGAAGCTCTTTTAACAGTTTGGCCGCGGCACCGGGGTTGCGCACCAGTGCATCCCAGTCATCAAACAGTTGCTCCTCTTCTTCTACTCTGGAATTGAACATCGCAGGATAGAGGCAGGCATAAACTGTTTCTTTTAAGTTGGCAAAGTTTTTAATAGGTTTGAGTAATACATCTTGTACCCCCAACCGAAGCGCGCTGGCGATGTCCGACATATTATCTGTTGCGGAGATAATCAGCACAGGCGTCTGATCCCCACGGTTGCGAATCTGTTCAATAAACTCAAGCCCGTTCATCCTTGGCATAGCCAGATCGCAAATCAGCAAATCAGGTGGCTGCAGGGACATTTTCTCAAGGGCATCAATGCCGTCTTCGGCTAACAGCGTATTGGCACCCAACGAAGCTAACCATCCATCCAGCATCGCGCGGAAAACAGGCTCGTCTTCAACTATCAAAATCAGTTTTCCGTGCAGCGGTTGAGTCATGCTCCCTCCCTTGCCTGATGATACGATAATAGTGGCATGGTATGCGGGGTTGCGCCTCTCAGAATGAACTGAAGAAATGTAAATATGCTGTTAATCATTGCTTTTCACCAAAGGAAGCAACTCATCCAGGTGTTTTTCAACCGCCAGCCTGCCAGCATCAATAGCTTCTTTTGCCCGATGGAAATCCAGCGTTGATATTTGTGGGCAAAAAGGTTGAAGCGTCACCTCTGGTGGGTCGCCTGCCATACGGCTTAGTTTCAGGCGGTTTTCCAGCACCTGAATGGATGTTGTCATGATTTCCAGCGCCCCGGGGGGCTGCTGATGGTGTGGCGGTGACACGAAACCGAGTCGGGTTAATACCTTATCTTTCCAGTGTACCGGTACGTGTTCCTCATTCTGACGCGAGGTTAACAGGTTCTGCTGAATCAAATGTGCATCATGCTGCAAATCAACCGCAATAACGATATCCGCCCCTAATGCTCTGGCCAGAGAAACAGGTACCGGGTTGACTACACCACCGTCAACCAACCAGTAGCCTTTATGGCGCACGGGAGATAATAACCCCGGTATGCTGCAGGAAGCGCGCACAGCACCGTGCAAATCCCCTTTGGTGAACCAGATTTCTCGCCCCGTGCTCAGGTTGGTTGCGACAGTTGCAAAACGGACCAGGCATTCTTCAATGTGCCGGGCTGGAATATGCTGCCTGACTTGCTTAAACACACGTTCGCCACGCAGTAACCCGCCCCGGCGCCAGGAAACATCCATTAGTCTTAAAACATCCCAGTAACTGAATGACCGCACCCACTTTTCCAGGGAATCCAGTGAATTACAGGCATAAGCTGCGCCAACCAACGAACCAATAGAGCACCCGGCGATAATATCCGCATGGATGCCTGCCTGTTCAAGGCCCCGAATAACGCCAATATGAGCCCATCCTTTTGCTGCGCCTGAACCTAAAGCCAGACCAATCTTAGTTTGTCTCATCTGTTTATCTGGTGTCCCCTGTTAACATGCCGTAGCATCACACCTCATTACGTTAGTATATTATTTAACTGTCACTTAATTGTGAATGTATGTTTAAAACAGGAGTGTTTTGTGTCATCGGAATGTCTTTGTCATAGCGGTTTGGAGTATAGCGCATGTTGCGGCCCCTTCCTGGCCGGTAGCGCGGTTGCACAAACACCGGAACAATTAATGCGCTCTCGCTATTGTGCTTTTGTGCTTAAAAATGCGGATTACCTCATTAATACCTGGCATCCGGATTGCCATGCAGAGCAGTTACGTCATGATTTACTGGCGGGTTTTGAACAAACAGAGTGGTTGGGGTTGACTATTTTTGCCACACAAAAAGGCAACCATGACAATGAAGGTTTTGTTAGTTTTGTCGCCCGCTATCGTGATAAGCAACATGACAGCGCAATAATTGAACGTTCCAGGTTCTTAAATCAAAACGGTCAGTGGTATTATATTGACGGAATGCGGCCTGAGTTTGGTCGCAATGACCCGTGCCCTTGTGGCTCCGGGAAAAAATTCAAGAAGTGTTGTGGTCGCTGATTCGCACTAACAATACTCATTTATGCAAACACCATTCAACAGGATTGACCTTGCGATGCAAGCGCTACAACGAAAAGTACTGAGAACTATTTGTCCCGACCAGAAAGGTCTTATCGCCCGTATTACCAACATTTGCTATAAGCACGAACTTAATATTGTTCACAATAATGAGTTCGTGGACCATCGTACCGGACGATTTTTTATGCGTACCGAGCTGGAAGGTATATTTAATGATGTCACTTTACTGGCTGATTTAGACAGTGCCTTACCAGAAGGTTCTGTGCGCGAACTCAACCCTGCCGGGCGCCGCCGCATCGTCATTTTGGTTACCAAAGAAGCCCATTGTCTTGGTGACCTGCTGATGAAAGCATCATTTGGTGGCCTGGATGTAGAAATTGCAGCCGTAATTGGTAACCACGACACGTTGCGCACGCTGGTCGAACGCTTCGATATTCCTTTTGAACTGGTTAGCCACGAAGGTGTGACACGTGAAGAGCACGATAAACTGATGGCTGATGCCATTGAAGCTCATGAGCCTGATTATGTGGTTCTGGCTAAATATATGCGTGTATTGACGCCTTCGTTTGTCTCGCGCTTCTCAAATAAAATCATCAATATTCACCACTCCTTCCTGCCGGCATTTATTGGTGCCCGTCCATACCACCAGGCCTATGAGCGTGGTGTTAAGATAATTGGTGCCACCGCCCACTATGTTAATGACCACCTGGATGAAGGCCCAATCATTATGCAGGATGTGATTAATGTTGATCATACCTTCACCGCAGAAGAAATGATGAAAGCCGGACGGGATGTTGAAAAGAATGTGCTGAGCCGTGCTCTGGATAAAGTGCTGTCTCAGCGTGTCTTTGTTTACGGTAACCGTACAATTATTCTCTGACTACAAATAATGAACTGTTTGGTTTTAATGCTTTATGGGCAAAAAGCATGCAAACAGTTCATTTTCATGAAAACGGGGCTTTACAGCGCCGTTTCATTTGATATTATGCGCCCCGCTTCCTAATCAGGAAGCAGGCCAGTGGTGGGGTTCCCGAGCGGCCAAAGGGAGCAGACTGTAAATCTGCCGTCATCGACTTCGAAGGTTCGAATCCTTCCCCCACCACCATCTTCACTTGAATGTTGAGTGACGGGTGTCGAGTTTAGTTTTAATCGTTGGTTAGTTTTCTACAATTTGGTGGGGTTCCCGAGCGGCCAAAGGGAGCAGACTGTAAATCTGCCGTCATCGACTTCGAAGGTTCGAATCCTTCCCCCACCACCATCCTCACAAGTTCATCCTTATTAAATCCCAGTAAATATTTTTGCATATTCTCCAGCACGGGGAAGGATGAGAAGCTTCGACTAAGGTTCGACCCGAACGTATGTGAGGGAACGTTGCTTCAGCAACGGCCCGCAGGGCGAGGAACGCAGTGACGAGTTATCCTTCCCCCACCACCATCCTCGCCAATTCATCCTTATTAAACCCCAATAAATATTTTTGCATATTCTCCAGCATGGGGAAGGATGAGAAGGTTCGACTAAGGTTCGACCCGAACGTATGTGAGGAAACGTTGCTTCAGCAACGGCCCGCAGGGCGAGGAACGCAGTGACGAGTTATCCTTCCCCCACCACCATCCTCACAAGTTCATCCTTATTAAATCCCAGTAAATATTTTTGCATATTCTCCAGCACGGGGAAGGATGAGAAGCTTCGACTAAGGTTCGACCCGAACGTATGTGAGGGAACGTTGCTTCAGCAACGGCCCGCAGGGCGAGGAACGCAGTGACGAGTTATCCTTCCCCCACCACCATCCTCGCCAATTCATCCTTATTAAACCCCAATAAATATTTTTGCATATTCTCCAGCATGGGGAAGGATGAGAAGGTTCGACTAAGGTTCGACAC
>NZ_QGTS01000003.1:0-56778 GCF_003182475.1 Mangrovibacter plantisponsor | reverse complement strand
ACCATCCTCGCCAATTCATCCTTATTAAACCCCAATAAATATTTTTGCATATTCTCCAGCATGGGGAAGGATGAGAAGGTTCGACTAAGGTTCGACACGGGTAACACCCCGCAGACTTAACGTGATACTCATCATATTTTGATATTTTCCTTAAGATTATTTAAGGAAAATTAACTCAGTTTAAAAATTAAAATCATATTATTTTTCAGATAACTACTGCACTAATTGCCACTAAAATAAATACTGCGCTACCGATTTTTGTCCATGAACATAACTCTTCCGGGGTATGGGTGTGAGCGACAATATCATTCACAATCATACACAGTTGATGTTCATGCTGAGGCCACTGTTTATGTCCGTTCCCCGTGTAAGCACAAAGCTGCGCCAGTTTATGGTGCCGCTGATTATGCTGCTGGCTGTGCTCGGCGCGACCGGAATGGCCACATGCGTATGGCTAAGCCAGGAAATCGCCACCAGCAAATCCGGGATTAAAACAACAGATATTATTCATACTAAAACCTGGCAACTACTGCCCTTAATACCTGTGACTGAAACCAACAGCCGCAGACTGGCTGAAATCCAGAGTATTTTGTTTTCTACCACCCTTGGTAACGCAGCCCGCCATGACAACCAAAAACATCAACTGGATATGTTACAGGCAGACTGGCGTACCTCACTGCTCCCTGCTCTGTTGTCTGCTACGTCTCCTCAGGCTGCCACCCCGCAACTTGAAGTCTTCGCAGAAAAAGTAACCGCCCTTAACCGGGTTTTTGACATACATACCGCGAAGCACATCAAGCAGGCTATATTGATTCAAAAATGCCTTGCGGTAATGCTTGCCTTACTCGTCGTGCTAATCATCATGCAATGGCGTATCACCCGCCATGCAAGTAAAAATACGCCACCCACGCAGTTATTCTCCCCAGAGACTGCCTCATTTATTAATAACGCAACGGTTCTTCAGCGGATTAACCTGGTACTTAATAGTGAAGGGCCTGTTTGCCAGCGCATACCCAGTATTTTATTTGAATTGCAGTCAGTCACGCCGTTGATAAATTTACAACTGCGTATTTATGAACATGATGAAAATCAGCACTATTACGAAGTCAGTTACACAGCCCAACAAGAAACTGATTGCCTTAACTGCCCACGTGATGTGAACCCGGCTCCGGTAGCGGGTACTCCGCTATGCTGGCGCTTACATAATCGCCAGCATTTTTACGGAATTTTGCTCGGTGAGTTGCCTGATACCCAGGCGTTATCAGGCGAACATTCTCAATTAATTGAAACTGTCGCAGCGGGTATTACAGCTGTTCTCGCAATTGAGCAACAGCAGGCACAGCAACAGCAATTTCTTCTTATGCAGGAGCAATCAGACCTTGCCAAAAACCTGCATGATTCTCTGGCACAATCACTATCCAGTATGAAGATGCAGGTTGGTGTATTACAAATGCAGGGCAATACGCTGGACAACGACGCTCAGACACTTGTCGGCCAGATACGCCATGAATTGAACAGTTCATGGGTGCAGATGCGCCAGTTACTGAGCACTTTCCGCCTGAACCTGAACGAACCTGGTCTGAAGACGGCACTGGAAGATTGCTGTGAAGATTTCAGCCAGCGTCTGGGTTTTGCCGTTTCACTCAACTGGCAAGGTGTCTCTTCGCATATTGCTGAACACCAAATACTCCACCTGATTCATATAGTGCGTGAAGGATTAAGCAATGTTGTACGCCATGCCAATGCAACCGCCGCGAGTATCACAGTAGAAGAAAATAATGGCTGGGTGACACTGACACTGTTTGATAACGGTGCCGGTATCCCTGAGAACATCAGTGATAATAGCCACTATGGTGTTTTGATTATGCGCGACCGCGCGCAAAGCCTGAACGCGACATTCTCCCTTCAGTCACCGGCATCTGGTGGCACTGAAATTACCGTACATTTCCGGGCAAGCAAGCGCCATTCCCCGGGTTCATCAGAATAAACTCACAGTCACAACTCTCCAGAAACTTCAGTACGGAACCCGGCAGGTTTTCAATCCGGTGCTAAACTGGCTTTAAGCGCTTGTTCATTGGACGATTATGTGGAGAAAACAATGGCTGAGGAACCCGCAACTATTCTGTTGATTGATGATCACCCCATGCTAAGACGCGGCGTAAAGCAACTGATTGGCCTTGCCCCCGATATTCAGGTTATTGGGGAAGCCAGCAGCGGTGAGCAAGGAATAGCCATGGCAGAATCTCTGGATCCGGATTTGATTCTGCTGGATCTGAATATGCCAGGAATGAACGGACTGGAAACGTTGGACCATCTGCGCCAAAAATCTCTCTCCGGCCGTATTGTTGTCTTTACCGTGTCTAATCTCGAAGAGGATGTCGTCCAGGCACTGAAACGTGGAGCTGACGGCTATTTACTCAAAGATATGGAACCTGAAGAGTTACTGGTGGCCTTACAACAGGCAGCGGCCGGTGAAATGGTATTAAGTGACACGCTGACTCCCATCCTCGCGGCCAGTTTACGCAACAGCCGAAACGGCACTGAGCGTGATGTAAACCAGCTTACTCCCAGGGAACAGGATATTTTACGGCTGATAGCACAGGGCTTACCCAACAAGTTGATAGCCCGCCAGCTTGATATCACTGAAAGTACCGTGAAAGTTCATGTTAAGCATCTGCTGAAAAAGATGAAACTCAAATCACGGGTTGAGGCCGCGGTGTGGGTGCACCAGGACAGAGTTTTTTAATTCTCTTCGGGCAGCAGCTTGTATTCTGTTGAATTACCTGGAATATCTGCTGTTACCGGTGGTGTGAGTTTAAGCGTTATCCAGTTTGAAGTGACTTTCTGCCCTTTTGTGTCTTCGATAATAACTGACAACCGCCACTGATTAGTGGCGCCTTCAGCATCGTTCCACTGCGGCATTATTACCGTCCAGCCAGTGGTATCGCGCCGTTTTGTAGGCGCTGTCAGGCTAAGTGCCTGGGTATCGCCCTGCCAGCTGATATTACGAATACCGTAACGGTTCCGCAGTTCAATCTTGAGGCTTACAGTCTCACCCGCCTGGAGATCCCACGGCGGTGTAGCCAGCCAGACACTTAATGTTTTACGTTGCTTATATTCCAGTACCGGAATGTTATTGCGCTCCGGCGCATCATAGCGGCTTCCACGTAAAGACTGCACTGTTGCCACTTCATCGGCAGAGAGTTGCCGGTCCAGCGCCACACCAAACCGGTAGTTAACCTTAAGCCCCAGGTTGTTTTGCACTTCACCATTTTCACCCTGCTTATGTTGAGCCGTTAAGGTCAGTAGTGGCACAGGGGTATAGTTAAACCCGACATTAACCGCATAAGGGTTATGGTAACCAGTACCACTGTCGAACAAGTCAACGTGCTGACCAAAATATTGCTCAAAGCTTACTGTAGTACTGATATGGTGATAGAAAGGTAACCATGCACGGGCGTTGATATCATAACCCCGTGCAAGCCTGCGGCTTCGGGTGGTACTGCTGTTATGCCACCCAGTCAGGGGGTAGTAATAATTCGCTGAAAGACGCAGAGACTGCCCCCAGAGCTCAGCACCCAGCCCACCACGTTGTTCTTGCCCGTGCATTAATAAATCATAAAACGAGTTATAACCAACCAGCCAGTTACCCTGATTCCAGCGTTGCCCTATTCCGGCATTGCCCACCACGCCTTCATCCTGGTCGCTGATACTCAGTTGTGTCCATGTCAGGCCTTGTGCATCTTCATTCCAGGGAGTAAACAGCGCCCCCTGAGTACCGGCAAAATTTCCGTCCTGATCGACCAACAGACTGAAACTTGCCTGGCCTGCCGGAGCAAGCAGGCTTTGCGCTTCTTTTGCCATCCGGGAAGAAACGTAATCACGCGCATTATCAAATGCCCAGTCTTTGAAAATAGCGGATGAATCATCCGTGGAGGTATCGCTCGCTGAACTCAACCCTTTCAAATATTGAGAAAGTGTTTGTTCAAATTCACTTTGAGAGGTAGTAGTACCGCCCAGGTCGGGTAAGTTTTCCCCGGCAGTAACACTCTGTGACCCCGAAGAAACGGTATCACTCGCCGCGCCTGCATTGCCTGCCCAACAAGCAAGGCCAACAAGCAAAAACGTAGTACAGAAAAAAGAATAAAAACGCATTAATCAGCTACAACTATCATTCAGCCCGTTATACCCGCTTTAAAAATAAGGGAAGAGACTTCGCTTTTATGACTCAACATCAATGTACCAGCTTACAGGTAACTACTATCATCATGCCATACAGATAATTCCAGAAACAATGCCTGAACCAGAGGGAAGTGTTATGCAAAAGATAACCCTGATTGCAAATGGTGCTGCTTATGGCAGTGAGTCGCTGTTTAACTGCCTGCGTCTGGCAATTGCACTGAGTGAGCAACAACCGCAGCCAGTACTTCAACTTTTTTTGATGTCTGATGCCGTTACGGCAGGTCTGCGCCAGCAGCACCCGGCAGAAGGCTACAATATTCAGCAAATGCTGGAGATCCTGACCGCACAAAACATTCCGGTGCGTTTATGTAAAACCTGTGCAGACGGGCGCGGTGTCAGCGCGTTGCCTCTGATTGACGGTATAGAGATTGGCACTCTGGTTGAACTGGCCAAATGGACACTGGAAGCCGATAAAGTTCTGACATTCTGAGTCTGTGCTGGTCGGGTATACCACTTAGGTGGTCTCAAGTCTCAATTAAGGTTGGCCGATAACTGGCAAAACAACGCAGTAAAGGTCAACCAAAATGATAAGTTCAATTCGCGCACGTATTTTGCTGGCTGCAACAGGATGCTTAGTTATTGCCCTGATATTAAACACGGTCATTAACTACCAGGTCACCCGTAAGGACAACATCAACCAAAATAACCAAATTTTGCAGAGCACAGCAGACAGCCATGCGCTGGCAATCCGTGACTGGGTCAGCAGTAAACTGACCATGATTTCTTCCCTGCAGTCAGTAGCATTACAAAATGACCCGCTGCCGTTTTTCCGGCAAATCGCAACTGCTGGCGGTTTTACTAACGTGTATGTTGGGTATGCCAACAGAACTGCGAAGTTTACCGATCCAACCGGCGTGCCAGCGGATTATGACCCAACCGGGCGCCCCTGGTATAAACAAGCCGTTGCGGCCAGTGCGCCAATTGTCACTGCACCTTATGTTGATGCAGGCACCGGTAAACTGGTGGTGTCTTTCGCCGTCCCGGTTAGCGCAGACGGGCAGATAAAAGCAGTGGTTGCCGGCGATGTCTCCATGGATACGGTTGTTGATAACGTTCGTAGCATTCACCCAACGGCCAACAGTTCAGGCATGCTGGTCAACGAAGATGGAACTTTGATTGCCGCCGCTAAAGCTGAGCTGGCACTGAAACCATTTGACAGCCTGGTTACCGGTATTCCATTTGCCACACTACGCCAGGCCAAAACACTGGAACAAGGGAGCATTGGCGAAGCGAGCAAATATTTGGCGGCGCAACAGGTTGGTGGCACACAATGGTATCTGGTGGTTGCGCTGGATAAACAAGATGCAACAGCCGGTATGCGAGCGCTGTTAAAAGCTTCAGCTTTTGCTTTGCTGGTGCTGGCTGTCATTTCTGCTGGTTTAGTGCATATGTTGGTTTCAACAGTATTGAAGCGCTTGTCTTCTATTCGTGACGCTATGGGCTCAATCAGTAGTGGCACCAACGACCTTTCTCAACGGCTGCCGGATACCGGCAATGATGAAGTATCTCAGATTGCTCATGCTTTTAACGCATTCTGTGACAAGCTGGCCGGAGCAATGGAACAAATTCGCGAATCCAGTGCTTCAGTTAAAATTGCCGCCAATGAAATTGCCGCGGGTAATCAGGACTTGTCGACACGCACCGAGCAGGCCGCATCCAGCCTGCGAGAAACCGCCAGTGCCGTTGAACAAATTTCTGCATCAGTTTCCCACTCAACAGATGCGGCTGCACAGGCCAACCAACAGGCATCCTCTGCATCTCAGGCTGCCGGGCGTGGTGGTGAAGTTGTCGCCCAGGCAATCTCCACCATGCAACAGATTGAAGATGCATCCCAGCGTATAGGGCAAATTACCAGTGTCATTGATGGTATTGCTTTCCAGACCAACATTCTGGCATTGAATGCTGCTGTGGAAGCGGCGCGAGCCGGAGAACAAGGGCGTGGGTTTGCCGTAGTAGCCGGTGAAGTGCGTAGCCTTGCACAGCGCAGCGCTCAGGCGGCAAAAGAGATAAAATCACTGATTGACGATACAACACAGTGTGTTGAAAGTGGCGCGCATTTTGTAAGACTGGCAGGTGACAGCATGGAGGAAGTATCAGGCGGCATCACCAATGTGTCGGGAATTATGCGTGAAATCACCATTGCCACCAGCGAACAAATGCTTGGAATTCAGGAGATTAACCAGGCTGTCACTCGCCTTGATCAAATGGTACAGCAAAATGCTGAGCTGGTCGTCGAATCCGCTGCTGCGGCGGATGCTCTGCAAATGCAGGCCGGTGAACTGGCGGAAACAGCCAGCCTGTTCCGAATTAAATAACGTTATTCAGCCAGTCGCTGGTGATATTTTGCGCTGGCTGAATTGATTCAAGCATTTTGTAATTAAAGTTTAAGCATTGCATTTTTATTTGATCAAAATCAGAAATTCCTCACGGACTCTTTGGTGTTATGAGATGAGTGATTTGTGAGCAAACTCACGTATCAAGGGGGACTAATCAGACAAGGAGGTCTGTTAATTTATTCTGATGGGGTCAACTAACAATGGCTGTGGTAAAAACAACTTTAAAACTGTTTGGCGGCGATACTGTCGTAGTACGTTGTTCAGACAATTGTCACATTCATCTGAGTGCGAATGATTGCGAGCAGACCGGGATTGATGCAGAAATCATGAGCGTTCAAAACCGCAATACTGCTTACCTCGCCGTACCTTTTAGCGGTATCTGGAATGTGCTGATTGACAGCCACAGCCAGTCGCTGGAGCATGCGATTAGCTACGTACCCGCGTAATCAGCAATTTGTTTTACTGGCTTGTTATGTGTTCAGTGCCGGGGTAAAACCCGGCATTTTGCTGCACTGGCAAAGCGTTTAAGCACCAGGCTGGTGCAACTGCTGAACCAGGTGATTAAGCCGTTCCATACTCTCGTCAACAATACCCATTTTCTGGCACTGCTGTGCAAGGGAAAACAAATATTGGGCGTTGGTTCCCAGTGGGCCACTGGCTCCGGCAATTAAAGGCGCAATCACTTCTGGCCGGGTATCTCCTTCAAACAACGGGTGCCGGGCATCCATTATGAATACCAGCGCATCAATTTCGCGCCCATCATCCAGGGCAATATGGCACCAGGTTGGCAAATAACACCCGGTTATCATTTCCCTTTTCCAGAGTAGTGGTAACTCGGCATCCAGTTCATTTTCTGGAATGCGGAAGGCCATACCTACGGTTTCACCGCCTTCCCGTAGCGCCAGCATTCTGCCGGGTTTACAGGCGGTTCCGCGCCCTGCGGTAAGGCGTAAACAAAATGCACGGTGCCAGCCAGTTAACCTCCCGGCGCGGGCATCATCAAATTCAAACGCGGGATTCCACATCAAAGAACCGTAACCAAAGACCCACACAGGGCCACGGCCGGGGCGGCGTGCCAGCGTTTCACATAGTGACGCTTCCCGCTGTTCACCTGTCCACAATAGTGTTTCGTCAATATCACCGAATGCGGTACGGCAATCTGCTTTTAATAAAAAATCTCGCGTTAACACGATACCCTCCTACAGCCACTGCACAGAACCAACAAACCACCTCAAAATAAGCCTGCCGCTTCTGCTTACGTCATCTGCCACTTAACCACTCTGCTAACATCTATGCAAAACACATACCCGAAATCAGGCATAAATATGAGGTAATGCTTTTACTTGATATCGGCGTTTTTTTCTGCGCCTCCAGTGCCCTTAATCAAAAAAACACAGATACACTATCAAAACAGAGCAATGCGTTGGCACGAGCCCACTTACCATATTGAGGAAACTGCGAGACTTCGCCAGGTTCTCAGAAAGAATCATCAGGTAAAACAGAGTAAATGTAACAATTTTTTCCTGATATTCTGTTAAGTTAGCGTTTTTTAATGCAATAAAACACCGAAAAAGATAATTCAACGCCAGGGCCACTTTATGTCACCTGCAACTGTCATGATACCGGGCCTGTGTCTGTCAGTATTGGCACCACCACGTTAAGGAAGTTAGTTATGGGAAACCAGGATGCAGTAAAAACCCGCCATAAAGAAACATCACTACTCATGCCGTTAATTGCAGTTGGTGTGTTGTTTGTTTGGGGATCAACCACCAACTTGCCTGCGATAATCGGCATTAACATTCTTGCCCTTGCGGGTATTCTGTTTAGTGCATTTAGTGTTGTACGCCATGCAGATGTACTGGCGCATCGCCTGGGGGAACCCCTTGGTTCGCTGATCCTGACTTTATCTGTTGTTATTTTGGAGGTCAGCCTGATATCCGCATTAATGGCGACTGGCGACGCAGCGCCAACGCTCATGCGGGATACGCTCTACTCCATCATCATGATTGTCACTGGTGGTCTGGTTGGTTTTTCTCTGCTTCTTGGCGGGAATAAGTTTGCTACCCAGCACGTCAACCTGTATGGCATTAAGCAGTATTTAATGGCGATACTTCCCCTTGCCGTCATTGTTCTTATCTTTCCGGCAGCGTTGCCGGGTGGTGATTTTACCACCGGCCAGATGCTCATTATTGCATTAATATCAGCAGCAATGTATGGCGTTTTTTTACTGATCCAGACCCGCACACATCAGAACTTATTTGTCTATGAACACGAAGATGACAGTGACGATGATGACCCGCATCATGGTAAACCCTCTGCACACAGCAATATCTGGCACGCATGCTGGCTGGTCGTTCACCTGGTTGCGGTTATTTCAGTCACCAAGCTGAACGCAGTTCCTTTGGAAGGATTACTTACCCATCTGAACGCCCCGGTTGCTTTCACCGGCTTTTTGGTCGCACTGTTGATTTTGTCGCCTGAAGGGCTTGGTGCTATCAAAGCAGTGCTTAATAACCAGGTTCAACGGGCAATGAATTTGTTCTTTGGCTCTGTTCTGGCGACTATTTCACTGACAGTGCCAACCGTGACGATTATTTCTCTGCTCACCGGGCACGAACTCACTTTCGCTCTCGGGTTACCAGAAATTGTGGTGATGTCGACAGTGCTGGTGTTATGCCAGGTATCTTTCTCTACCGGGCGAACCAATGTGCTGAATGGCTCCGCACACCTGGCCCTGTTTATAACCTATTTGATGACTATTTTCGCCTGACATTTCCCCAGTAAAAAACCCCGCCAGCAATGCTGTAGCGGGGTTTTATTTTTGGTTTGAACACCAGCTTAGTTGCTGGTATCCAGTTCCGGGAAGCTTTTCACCAGGTCGTCAATCGCTTTCATCTGCACCAGGAACGGTTCCAGTTTATCCAGCGGCAATGCTGACGGGCCATCACAGCGGGCGTGTTCCGGGTCCGGGTGTGCTTCAATAAACAGGCCGGCAATACCCGTTGCCATGCCTGCGCGAGCCAGTTCAGTAACCTGTGCACGGCGGCCACTTGATGCAGCGCCAAATGGGTCACGGCATTGCAATGCGTGCGTCACGTCAAAAATCACGGGCGAATTGCCAGAAACTTTCTTCATAACACCAAAACCCAGCATATCGACAACTAAATTGTCGTAGCCAAAGTTACTGCCGCGGTCACACAGAATCACGTTTTCATTGCCGCCTTCACGGAATTTATCAACGATGTTGCCCACTTGCCCCGGGCTAATAAACTGCGGCTTTTTAATATTAATCACTGCGCCCGTTTTCGCCATCGCTTCAACCAGGTCTGTCTGGCGAGCCAGGAATGCAGGAAGCTGAATCACATCGACCACTTCTGATACCGGCTGAGCCTGGTATGCTTCATGCACATCAGTAATGATTTTCACACCAAATGCAGCTTTCAGCTCCTGGAAAATTTTCATCCCTTCATCAAGCCCCGGGCCACGATATGAATTAATGGATGAGCGGTTAGCTTTGTCGAATGACGCTTTAAAAACGTAAGGGATGCCCAGTTTTTCGGTGACCTTGACGTAGTGTTCACAAATACGCATCGCCAGGTCGCGGGATTCAAGCACATTCATGCCACCAAACAAGACAAATGGCAGATCATTCGCCACACTGATGTCACCAATGTTAACCACTTTTTGCTTCATATCTTCGCCTTATTGAAGGTTTAAGCCACAGCATGCACGTTAATGCAACGTCACTTGCTTGCGGGAAAGAGTATTTATTTGCGCGCGGATCATTTCGCTGACCGGGTCTTCAGGGCACTGCTCAACAAAATAGTTTAAGTCGTTAAGCGCTATATGCTCGCAATCAAGTTGTGCGTAAATCAGCCCACGGTCACGAATTTCGTACGGGTCTTCCGGGTTGAACTGCAACAACACTTCGCTGGCCCTAAGTGCCAAAATAAGTTGCTGCTCTTCCATCAACGCAGTTTTCAGCGTGTAGAGCATTTTATTAATAACCTGCACATTATCCGCTTCGGTGAGATCATCTTCGAATAATTGCGCCACGGGGCTGATATTCCCTTTCAGCCAGACATCCAGTGTGTGCCGGTCAAGATGCTCACCATTAAAGGGGTTAATCAGCATCATATCGCCGTCCATCCAGTCCGCCCGTAAGATAAGTTGGGTGGGGAAAACAACCGGCATCAAAGGCAGAGCAAGTTGCCCGGCAAGCCACAGCAAAATAGCGCCCAGCGACACCGCACTCCCTTGCCTGTTTTTCAGGACATTGTCCAGCCACAATGCATCGGAAAGGCGGTAAACACCACCTGCATCTTTAAAGCCCCACTCACCGTAAAACAGGGCAAGCAATTTTTCCATTTGCCGGTCAGCATCCCAGCCCATGCTAATCTCTTCACGCGCCTGGCTAACCAGTGTATCGAGTTGTTGCTGTACTTCCCATGACGGAAAATCATCGCGTATTAATTGAGAAATCAGAATCATACCATCACATAACGTGGCGTGATTGAACTCGAAATTGTCTAACAACTTCATAATATCCCCAGCAGTGGTACTTGAGTGGTGGCAATTCGGAAAATGATATAAAGCACCACCAGTGCCAGCAAAAATGCAAACCAGCGAATCTGCGGGTTGCGCGGCCCGCGGCCTAACGCAATAAACCCTAAAACGATATAAATGATAACGCCAAATAACTTTTCAGTCAGCCATGCGCCTTGTGGGGTAAAAGGATAGAGATGCTTTAACAACATAAGTGCCACACCGCTTGCCAGCAGTATTGTGTCGTTAATATGCGGGACAATGCGCACCCAGCGTTTACGCATGACTGGAGCGTTGTTGTGCATCCACCAGTAACGCAATACAAATAACCCGACAGAGATACACAAAGTAACAATATGCACCCGTAACACGGCCAGCTCAGCCATTATTATTCCTCCGGCATACCGTAGCGCCCAAGAGTCAGACGGTCGTTATTCCCATAGTCTTTAACAGTTTCTACATGGTGATAGCCTGCAGCACAGAACAACGCCCGAACTGATTCCCCCTGCTTCCAGCCATGCTCGAGTAACAACCAGCCGCCGGGAATAAGTACGCCCCGGGCCTGAGACACCAGTTCGGCCAAATCAGCAAGCCCGTTGTCTTTAGCAACCAGGGCGCTGCGTGGCTCAAAACGCACATCGCCCTGCCCAAGATGTTCGTCGGTTTCATCAATATAGGGGGGATTACTGACTACCAGGCTGAACTGCAGCGAGCTGACTGCGGAAAACCAGTCGCTTTGCAAAAACTGCACATTGGAAATACCCAAGCGGGCAGCGTTGCGACGGGCGAGTTCCACCGCTTCCGGAACCCGGTCCACACCGGTGACCTGGCAGTCAGGGCGTTCACTGGCAATCGCCAGAGCAATCGCGCCAGTTCCCGTCCCGGCATCCAACACCTGGCATGATTCTGGAGGTATGCGCACCAAAGCCTGCTCGACCAGGCATTCGGTATCCGGGCGCGGTATCAGCGTGTGTGGCGAAACATAAAGTGGTAGCGACCAGAACTCACGCTCACCCAGGATATAAGCAACTGGCTCACCATTTTTTCGCCGGGCCAGCAGTGTTTCAGCCTGCTGATACTGTTCCGGGCTGAGCTCGGTTTCACCGAACGCCAGCAAAAAGGTGCGCCCTTTTCCCGTTACGTGGCTGAGTAATATTTCCGCATCACGCCGCGGGCTGTCGCTGTCACAGAGATGCTCAGCCGCACGGGCCAGCCATTCACTAAGGTCCATTATTCTTGCTCAGACAGTGCAGCAAGCTGGTCTGCCTGGTATTCCTGAATCACAGGCTCAATCAGCATATCCAGCTTACCTTCCATCACTTCGTCCAGACGATAAAGAGTGAGGTTGATTCGGTGATCGGTCACCCTTCCCTGTGGAAAATTATAGGTCCGGTTGCGGTCAGAGCGATCGCCTGTGCCCAGCAAGTTACGCCGGGTTGTCGCTTCTTCCTGATGCCGGCGGGACTCTTCCTGTGCCCGGATCCTCGCGCCCAAAACAGACAACGCTTTCGCTTTGTTTTTATGTTGGGAACGTTCATCCTGACATTCCACCACAATCCCTGTTGGTAAGTGAGTGATACGGATCGCGGAATCAGTGGTGTTAACGTGCTGCCCACCCGCCCCGGAAGAGCGGAAAGTATCAATGCGTAAGTCCCCGGGGTTGATATCTGGCATTTCAGCTTCTGGCAGTTCCGGCATAACCGCAACAGTACAGGCAGAGGTGTGAATACGCCCCTGAGATTCAGTAGCCGGTACACGCTGTACGCGATGACCGCCAGACTCAAATTTCAGGCGCCCATAAACCCCGTCGCCACTCACCCGGGCAATCACTTCTTTGTACCCGCCATGCTCACCGTCGTTGGCACTCATTATCTCAACCTGCCAACGGCGAGATTCTGCATAGCGGCTGTACATACGGAATAAGTCACCAGCAAAAATCGCGGCTTCATCACCCCCTGTTCCGGCGCGTACTTCCACAAAAGCACTACGTTCATCGTCGGGGTCTTTAGGCAGCAGCAATAACTGGAGTTGTTGCTCCAGGCTTTCCTGCATCTTACGCGCTTGATCTAACTCTTCCTGAGCCATTTCGCGCATTTCCGGGTCGCTCAGCAGGCTTTCTGCAGTTTCAATATCTTCTGCGTTTTGCTGCCATTGCTGGAAACAACGCGAAACATCAGCCAGTTGAGCATATTCACGCGACAGTGCGCGAAAACGATCCTGATCCGCGATAGTCGCAGCATCACCCAATAACGCCTGAACTTCTTCATGGCGCTCGTGCAGGGCTTCCAGTTTGGCAACAATAGAGGGCTTCATGGATTGAAGATTACCTTTATAAAAAGAGAAATGAGAAAAGAACTAATCCAGCCCGAGGCTGTTGCGCAGGAGTTGCAGGCGTTCTTCATCGCCATCGCGGGCGGCCTGCTGTAATGCTTTGGTTGGGGTATGGATCAGTTTTTGTGTCAGTTTGCGGGCGAGATCCTGAACCACGGCATTGGCATCTTCCCCCTGAGCCAGGGCAGCAAGTGCACGTTCAGCCAGATCATCACGAACATGCTCAGCATGAGCACGGAAATCCCGAATTGTCTCTGTCGCGCTCTGCGCACGCAGCCACGACATAAATTCGCCCGTTTCCTGGGTAACAATGGCTTCAGCCTGCTGCGCTGCCGCCTGGCGTTGTGCCATATTGTGTTCAATGATGGACTGAAGGTCGTCCACACTATAGAGGTAAGCATTGGGCACATTGCTGACTTCTGGTTCGACATCACGCGGAACAGCAATGTCAACCAGCAAAACGGGCTGATTCCGGCGTTTTTTCATAGCACGCTCAACCATTCCTTTACCGATAATAGGTAAAGGACTGGCAGTAGAACTGATGATGATATCAGCCTGATATAACCGTTCATCGACATCGCCAAGAGAGATAACCTCTGCTCCCACTTCCTGAGCAAGCAGTTGCGCCCTTTCCCTGGTACGATTCGCGATTATCATTTGTTTGACTTTATGTTCACGCAAATGCCGTGCGACCAGCTCAATAGTTTCGCCTGCGCCCACCAGCATAACGGTTACAGAAGACAGTGACTCGAAAATTTGCCGGGCAAGCGTGCAGGCAGCAAAAGCGACAGAGACCGCACTTGCACCAATTTCTGTTTCGGTACGAACACGTTTCGCCACTGAAAACGACTTCTGGAACATTCTTTCCAGCTCGCCAGACACAGAGTGTTCACGCTGTGAATCTGCAAACGCTTTTTTTACCTGACCAAGAATTTGCGGTTCACCCAATACCAGGGAATCCAGGCCACTGGCAACCCGCATTAAATGGCTGACGGCATCATTATCTTTATGCCAGTACAGGCTTTGGCGAACATCTGCTTCGTTCAGTTGATGGTAATCACACAGCCAGCGCACCAGTTGTTCTTGCAAGTCGCTTTGCTCTTCAACACTCAAATACAATTCAGTACGGTTGCACGTTGATAACACCACACCACCCTGTACCTTTGGCTGCGCAAGCAAGCTATTAAGCGCATGATCAAGGGTCTCCGGCGTGAACGAAACACGTTCCCGCAAAGAGACTGGGGCTGTTTTATGGTTAATACCTAACGCTAATAGAGTCATTTCTGGCGAGTAGTACCGACATCACTATGGATTTCTGGATGCATCATACAATATGCGTCATATCAATTAAAGTAAGCTACCGCTTTCGGAGTAATAGATAATTTCATGATTTATGACAACTTGCCCATAGACGCTATGGCCTGTGGGCGATAGCATGCGTGCAACTGACCACAAAAGGGATGTCATTGTGATAACTTTTTCTTCTGCCCGGCTGTTACGCCTGGTCCCGCTTGCCAGCCTGATGCTGACTGCCTGTGCACTTAACTCACCGAAACAACCCGGGAAAAGCCCGGACTCCCCACAGTGGGTTCAACGTGAAAACGCCATTAAAGCAGTAACGCAATACCAGACCCGCGGCGCGTTCGCTTTCCTTACAGAGCAGCAAAAAGTTTATGCTCGCTTTTTCTGGCAACAAACCGGAGCTGATAAATACCGCCTGTTGCTCACCAACCCGCTTGGCAGTACAGAGCTGGAGCTGAATGCACAACCAGGCCAGGTTATTCTGGTTGATAACAAAGGCAAACGTTATGTTTCTGACGACGCCGAAGAAATGATTGAAAAACTGACAGGTATGTCGATTCCGCTGCAAAGCCTGCGCCAGTGGATGGTTGGGTTACCCGGCGATGCAACTGACTATACTCTGGACAGCCAGTATCAGTTAAATACTCTCAATTACACAGTTAACGGCAAAACCTGGCACGTTACTTATTCCGGTTACAATACGAAAGTGACGCCTTCGCTGCCCAACAATATGGAGTTAACTAATGGTGACCAGCGTATCAAATTAAAAATGGATAACTGGATTATTAAATGACAACGTTGTGGCCAGCACCCGCTAAACTGAATTTATTTCTCTATATTACTGGCCGCCGTGCGGATGGTTACCACAACCTGCAGACTCTGTTTCAGTTTCTGGACTACGGCGATACGGTTGGGGTAACCGTAACGGATAATGGGCAGATACAGTTACAAACACAGGTAGCTGGTGTGCCTGAAGAAGAGAACCTGCTGGTACGGGCTGGGCGTTTATTGCAAGGCTATGCACTGAGCAAGGGGCAGATTGCGGCCTCTTGTGGCGCGCAGTTGTCAGTTGATAAAAAACTCCCGATGGGTGGCGGCCTTGGCGGTGGTTCATCCAATGCTGCAACAGTTTTGGTTGCACTAAATGCGCTCTGGCAGGCTAATCTTACTGAAGATGAATTAGCCACACTGGGTTTGCAACTTGGTGCAGATGTGCCTGTTTTTGTGCGTGGGCACGCAGCCTTCGCCGAAGGTGTCGGCGAAGTACTCACGCCTGCCACACCTGCTGAAAAATGGTACTTAGTGATTCACCCTGGTGTGAGCATATCCACACCATTAATTTTTACTGACCCGGAGTTGCCCAGAAATACGCCTGTAAGGTCTCTGGACACGTTACTAAAATGTGAATTCAAGAATGATTGCGAAGTTATCGCAAGAAAACGTTTTGGCGAGGTTGATAGAGCGCTTTCCTGGCTGTTAGAATACGCGCCGTCGCGCCTGACTGGTACCGGTGCATGTGTTTATGCTGAATTCAACACAGAAGCGGAAGCCCGTCAGGTTCTTGAGCAAGCCCCGCAATGGTTACAGGGTTTTGTGGCAAAAGGGCAAAATCTTTCGCCGCTCCTTCGCAGCCTTCGGGGAATCTGAGTGCAGGTGACAACGTCACCCTTGTTCCAGACGTTGCATGCTGCGCTTAATTAATACACCGGATGGTGAAAAACGGCCCCCATAAGTTACTTTCGCCATCCCACACTGGACGCATGCCTGAGGTTCTTCTCGTGCCTGATATGAAGCTTTTTGCTGGTAACGCCACACCGGAACTAGCACAACGTATTGCCAACCGCCTGTATACTTCTCTCGGTGACGCAGCTGTAGGTCGTTTTAGCGACGGCGAAGTAAGTGTACAAATTAACGAAAATGTTCGCGGTGGTGATATTTTCATCATCCAGTCCACTTGTGCTCCCACCAACGATAATCTGATGGAGCTGGTTGTCATGGTTGACGCCCTGCGTCGTGCATCTGCAGGCCGTATTACCGCCGTGATCCCCTACTTCGGCTATGCCCGTCAGGATCGTCGCGTGCGCTCCGCTCGTGTTCCTATTACAGCAAAAGTTGTTGCTGACTTCCTGTCCAGCGTTGGTGTTGACCGTGTTCTGACCGTCGACCTGCATGCTGAACAAATTCAGGGTTTCTTTGATGTCCCGGTTGATAACGTTTTCGGCAGCCCGATTCTGCTCGAAGATATGCTGCAACTGGAACTGGATAACCCCATTGTGGTTTCTCCGGATATCGGCGGCGTAGTACGTGCCCGCGCCATTGCCAAACTGCTGAACGACACCGACATGGCGATTATCGATAAACGTCGTCCTCGCGCTAACGTTTCTCAGGTAATGCATATCATTGGTGATGTTGCTGGCCGCGACTGCGTACTGGTAGACGATATGATCGATACCGGTGGCACCCTGTGTAAAGCAGCTGAAGCACTGAAAGAACGTGGTGCAAAACGTGTTTTTGCCTATGCCACTCACCCGATTTTCTCAGGCAACGCTGTAACTAACCTGAAAAATTCCGTCATTGATGAAGTGGTTGTGTGCGATACCATTCCTCTGGCACCGGAAATCAAAGCACTGCCAAACGTGCGTACTCTTACCCTGTCTGGCATGCTGGCTGAGGCGATTCGCCGCATCAGCAATGAAGAATCAATCTCTGCAATGTTTGAACATTGATAGAGTGATTTACGTAAAACCCGCTCAGGCGGGTTTTTTTTGTTCCGTATTTATTTTGTAATACTAATTGCCTCCTTCACTGGTGTGACCACCTTGTGATGCGCATCTGGGTGCTGGATTGTGAAACGATCAATTTTTTCTCACCTTATGCCGTTCTATGCAGTAAAAGAAGCTTGCGTACAACAAAAGTACACGCTGGCACGTTTTTACCGTGACCTGTTAGCTGGCCTGACGGTTGGTATAATAGCCATACCATTAGCAATGGCACTTGCCATTGGCAGTGGGGTTGCTCCGCAATACGGGTTATATACATCAGCCATTGCCGGTATTGTGATTGCCATTACAGGAGGCTCGCGGTTTAGTGTCTCGGGCCCGACCGCGGCATTCGTTGTTATTCTCTATCCGGTATCGCAGCAATTTGGCCTGGCAGGCTTGTTGATTGCCACTATGCTCTCTGGCTTTTTCTTAATTTTATTTGGGCTGGCTCGTTTTGGCCGGCTCATTGAATACATCCCGCTTCCAGTTACGCTGGGTTTCACTTCGGGTATCGCCATCACCATTGCCACCATGCAAATCAAAGATTTTTTTGGTTTAACACTGGCCCATGTCCCTGAGCATTACCTGAATAAACTCTTCGCACTGATAACAGCCCTTCCTACCCTAAACTGGGGCGATACCCTGCCAGGGGTTGTTACACTGGGTACGCTAATTTTGTGGCCACGTTTAGGGATCCGTTTGCCTGGTCATTTGCCTGCACTGGTTGCCGGTTGCGCGGTAATGGCAGTGGTTAAAATGATGGGTGGGGATGTGGCAACAATTGGGTCACGCTTTCACTACCTGTTGCCCGATGGCAGCCAGGGGAATGGTATTCCGCAAGTTTTACCTCAGCTAATGCTCCCCTGGACTCTGCCAGGCAGCAGCTTTACGCTTTCCTGGTCCACTGTTCAGGCCTTGTTGCCTGCAGCATTTTCAATGGCGATGCTGGGAGCTATTGAATCCTTACTGTGCGCCGTGGTTCTCGACGGTATGACGGGAACCAAACATAATGCCAACAGTGAATTACTTGGGCAGGGCTTCGGTAACGTCATTGCGCCATTCTTTGGGGGGATTACAGCAACAGCGGCTATAGCCCGTTCTGCCGCTAATGTGCGTGCCGGGGCAACTTCACCTGTTGCAGCAATTATCCATGCAATTCTGGTATTGCTGGCAATTTTACTCCTTGCTCCCTGGCTTTCCTGGCTGCCGCTGGCTTCAATGGCCGCGTTGCTGCTGATAGTTGCCTGGAACATGAGCGAAGCGCACAAAGTCATTAACTTATTCCGCCGCGCGCCGCCAGATGACATTATCGTGATGTTGCTGTGTATGTCGCTCACGGTACTGTTCGATATGGTTATCGCCATCAGCGTAGGGATTGTGCTTGCATCACTATTGTTTATGCGGCGCATCGCGCAAATGACCCGCCTGGCGCCCGTTACTCAACCGTTACCGGATACCGTGCTGGCAACCCGTATCACTGGCCCGTTATTCTTCGCCGCTGCAGATGGCATTTTTGAGCAACTGACCGCGCAATTGCCAGGTAAACACGTAATTGTGCTCAACTGGTATGGTGTCACACTGTTAGATGCTGGCGGGCTTGCAGCCCTTGAGCGGTTTATCAGCCGGTTACCTGAAGGAACAGAGTTGCGCATCTGTGAGTTAGGCTTTCAACCTCTGCGCACGCTGGCTCGTGCAGGCGTGAAACCGATTGAAGGTAAGCTTACCTTCTTCCCCGGTTTTGATGATGCAGTAAAAGATATCGTGCATACTCAGGTGTAATAAAACAGCGCGCCCCAGCCAGAAAGCTGGCTGGGGCGCATAATAAGAAGCTAAGAACAATTTAGCTGTGGCGATGCTGTTTACGCTGGCAACGCTTATCAAAGTGGCGAACCCACCAGTAGCGGTCGGCAACCGCCTCGTGACCACTTACCCGCGCACCAACCAGCCAAAGTATGGCTCCCGCGAATATACTAAAAATAGCGCCATGGCCCAGCATCTCAGAAATATTCAGTTGAGGTAACTGATTCAGTACGGAAACACCAACCCCGGCAACCATCACCACGAGACCAAACCCCATTAAGAAATTGCCGAGTAACGAAGCGTTTTTACGTTTCATATGTCACCTCCGGTAAAAAGTGGTTCGGTGGGGCTTCCCCCTCCTTTGTCTAAAGTATAAGCAGAACAAACTGACGCAGTGTGCGTACAGGATCACAATAATGGCTTTAATATGACAAAATTTTACAAATAACTATTTGAATAAATGTATTTAATAATGATTGCCTCCATAAATTATCCATTTTTACTCCCATTATTTTCCCCTAAGTACATTATCTGGCCGTGCTGTAAAAAACAGTCCCGGGGCAGACCGCAATACCCGAACGTGCTTTGTCATCTCCGTGCCGACCCGCTAAAATACGGCGCACTTATTTAATGCAGGAAGATGCATGTGGCTATTAAGTTAATTGTAGGGCTGGCGAACCCTGGCGCGGAATACGCCGCGACCCGCCATAATGCTGGTGCATGGTATGTTGATTTACTCGCACAACGTCATAACCAGTCTCTGAAAGATGACCCGAAGTTTTTTGGTTATTCTGCGCGTATTCAGGTTAACGGGAATGATGTCCGGTTGCTGGTTCCAACTACGTTTATGAACCTGAGCGGCAAAGCTGTCCTGGCGATGGCGAGCTTTTATCGCATTATGCCGGATGAAATTCTGGTCGCCCATGATGAGCTTGACCTGCCGCCCGGGGTAGCGAAATTCAAAACAGGTGGCGGCCATGGCGGCCATAACGGCCTGAAAGATATCATTAGTAAACTGGGTAATAACCCTGGGTTCCACCGCCTGCGAGTGGGCATTGGTCACCCAGGTGATAAAAATAAAGTCACCGGTTTTGTGCTGGGTAAACCTCCACTATCCGAGCAGCAAGCTATTGATGCGGCTATTGATGAAGCCGTGCGCTGCACAGATATCTTATTCAAAGATGGCCTTACTCTGGCAACAAACCGCCTGCACGCCTTCAAAGGCTAGTTGTTTGCCACACTCTGGCGCGGTTGCACCGTTTTTTGCTGGCCGCGCCACACATGCAATTGCCGCCCTTAGATTGCGCTTTGTGTGTATAATAGGTATCAGACTATTTTATTCTTCATCAGGTTAATTATAACCCTTTGATTTAAGTGATTAAGGTGATCTAAACCATGGGATTCAAATGCGGTATTGTCGGCTTGCCGAACGTGGGTAAGTCCACATTGTTCAACGCACTCACTAAAGCGGGAATTGAAGCCGCAAACTTTCCGTTTTGCACCATTGAGCCAAACACTGGTGTTGTGCCCATGCCAGACCCACGCCTGGATAAACTGGCAGAAATTGTTAAACCACAGCGTATTTTGCCTACCACAATGGAATTCGTTGATATTGCCGGACTGGTTAAAGGCGCATCCAAAGGTGAAGGCCTTGGTAACCAGTTCCTGACGAACATCCGTGAAACTGAAGCGATTGGTCACGTTGTGCGTTGTTTTGAGAACGACAACATCATTCACGTGAACAATAAAGTTGACCCGGCTGACGATATTGACGTTATTAATACTGAACTGGCGCTGTCTGACCTGGACACCTGCGAACGCGCCATTCATCGCGTTCAGAAAAAAGCCAAAGGTGGTGACAAAGACGCCAAAGCTGAACTGGCTGCACTGGAAAAATGCCTGCCACAACTGGAAAATGCCGGTATGTTGCGTGCACTCAAAACACTGACAGATGAAGACAAAGCGGCTATCAAATACCTGAGCTTCCTGACGCTGAAACCAACGATGTATATCGCCAACGTCAACGAAGATGGTTTTGAAAACAATCCGTATCTGGATACAGTGAAAGAAATTGCCGCAGCAGAAGGCTCTGTCGTGGTTGCCGTGTGTGCTTCTGTTGAATCAGATATCGCCGAGCTGGATGATGCAGACCGTGACGAATTTATGGCGGAACTGGGCCTCGAAGAACCCGGCCTGAACCGTGTAATTCGTGCAGGCTATGAACTGCTTAGCCTGCAAACCTACTTCACCGCGGGTGTGAAAGAAGTCCGTGCATGGACTATCCCGGTTGGTGCTACTGCGCCGCAGGCCGCAGGTAAAATCCATACCGACTTCGAAAAAGGCTTTATCCGCGCGCAAACTATCGCTTATGAAGACTTTATTACCTATAAAGGTGAACAGGGTGCGAAAGAAGCCGGTAAAATGCGCGCTGAAGGGAAAGACTATATCGTTAAAGATGGCGATGTTATGAACTTCCTGTTTAACGTCTAAATAAAATTTGTTGTCTCATGAGGTTTCGCTGAATCTCATAGGAATCACAAAACCCTCTAAAATCCACGCAATTGCGTGGATTTTTTATTCCACATTGTCTCATGTGATCTCATGAAAGCACAGTCTAAAATGAGTGGTAATCTCCCCGAAAAACCAGTGTGTTTATAAGTAGAATTTTCTCGTAATCTGAACCGGGGAGATCTCTATGAAAAAGTCACGTTTTACTGACAGCCAGATCATGTCCATTCTGAAGCAAGCTGAGGCCGGAACTCCGGTGGCTGAACTATGTCGTGAACATGGCATGAGCAATGCCAGTTTCTATAAGTGGCGTTCGCGTTTTGGCGGGATGGATGCCTTCATGATGACCCGTCTGAAAGAACTGGAAGATGAAAACCGCTGCCTCAAAAAAATGTATGCGGAGGAGCGCCTCAAAACCGAAATCCTTCAGGAAGCCATGGCAAAAAAGTGGTGAAGCCATCGAGTCGAAAGCAGATGGCGCAGGATGCAGTCAGGAGCCGGAATGTCAGCATAAGTTTTGCCTGCCAGTTGTTTGTTGTCAGCGAAAGTTGCTATCGCTATCAGTCTCAACTGAATGAGGAAAATGAGGTCATTGCCGACTGGCTGCTCCGCATCACTGGCAGTCAGCGCAACTGGGGGTTTGGTCTGTGCTTTTTGTACCTGCGCAACGTAAAAGGCTTCCGCTTCAACCACAAAAGGGTGTAGCGAATTTACTGTGAACTGTCGCTGAACATGCGAATAAAGCCGAAAAAAAGACTGAAACGGGATAAACCTGAACCGCTGACGGTGCCAGAAAGTCGCAACGAATGCTGGTCGATGGACTTCATGCATGATCAGCTATCAGACGGTCGCTCCGTCCGTTTACTGAATATCATTGATGACTTTAATCGTGAAGCACTGGCGATTGAAGTGGATTTTTCCCTGCCAGCAAATCGTGTAGTGAGGACTCTCGAACAACGCATTGAATGGAAAGGTAAACCGGCAGCAATACGATACGATAACGGGCCAGAATATACCAGCAAGGTACTGATGTCATAGGCAGCTCAGCAGAATATAACGCTTCGTTTTCTTCAGCCTGGCAAACCTCAACAGAATTCCTGGATTGAGCGATATAACCGGACTGTACGTTATGACTGGCTGGGCCAGCACCTGTTTAACTCACTGGACGAATTGCAGGGCTATGCCACGCAGTGGCAATGGTTTTATAATCACGAACGTCCGAATATGGCACTGAATGGCTTCACGCCGATGCAGCATATTCAACGCATGGCCTGATTCTACTTATCACCTCCGTTAAAAATGGGGGGATTACCAGTTGCTCATGTGGAACAACTGGCATATCCACCGGAGTGAACTATTGCAGACAAGGGCCGATTGTTAAGTGGCTATTCTTTCATTCCAAAGGTTTTTCTCAGTCCTTTACTGACCATACTGGCAGGTGCAAAGCGGCGTAATCTGGCCAGCAGTGTGGCTTCTGCTCCGGGCGTATTGCGCATTTTCCATGGGCCCAGCGCAGCGGTCACAATTGTTCCTGCAACGCTCTCAGGCAAGGATGCCGTTCCGACTTGTTTCAGTATGGCCCTCATGGTCTGGCCTCGCGCCTCTTCATAAAAGGCCATCTTTTCTGCCGTTTCAGCGGAATTCACATCAAGTTTTGTTCTTGTAAAAGAAGGCTCAACCAGCGTGACACGAACACCGCTTCCACGTAGCTCGTGATCCAGGGTTTCAGACATCCCTTCCAAAGCGTGTTTGGACGCAGCATAGATGCCCATAAAGGGCGCGGGCAGAAAGCCCAGCACCGAGCTGACATTCACGAGGCGCCCGCTTTTCTGGTTTCGCATGTACGGCAGTACGGCTCTTGTCGTACGTAATGCGCCAAAAAAGTTGGTATCAAACAGCCGGGTGGCTTCCTCCACTGATGTTTCCTCAACCGCACCAATCAGGGACACTCCCGCGCTGTTAACCAGAATATCAATCCGTCCGGCTTTGTCTATCACCCTTTCAATCGCCTGTTGCACCGAATGTTCCTCGCGGACGTCCATTTCTGTCAGTGCAACGCCATTCAACGGGGCTGCAGTGTTGATATCTCTGACAGTACCAAATACCTGACAGCCTCTGGCTTTAAAGGCCTGGGCGGTCGCCCTGCCAATACCTGATGACACGCCGGTAATCAGAACAACTTTATGTTCAGACATTGTTTAATCCTTCAGAAGTTGAATGGTTTTCCGCTGACGAGTTTGAATCCGGGCTCTTTATCCGGAACCAAATGGCATACATGGCTGGCAGGAACACCAACGTAATAATGGTCCCACCCAGTGTCCCGCCTATCAGTGTGTAGGCAAGTGTTCCCCAGAACACAGAATGGGTTAACGGAATAAAGGCCAAAATGGCCGCCATCGCTGTGAGCAGTACGGGCCTTGAGCGCTGTACCGTTGCCTCAATGACCGCATGAAATGGGTCAAGCCCTTCCAGCTCGTTATGATGAATCTGCCCGATAAGGATTAAGGTGTTACGCATGAGAATTCCCGAAAGAGCAATCAGACCCACCAACGCATTGATGCCAAAGGGCTGGTTGAAGAGCAGTAAGGTAGGCACCACCCCCACCAGCCCCAGAGGTGCGGTCATAAAGACCATCACCATCGCCGACATCGAGCGCACCTGGAGGATGATGATCAGCAGAGTCATGGCTATCATAATTGGGAATAAGGGTGCCATCGCTTTGGTGGCTTTCCCTGACTCCTCAATCGAGCCAGCTTCCTCAATACGGTATCCATCAGGAAGCGTTGTGATGATGGGCTGCAGTTGCTTCATAATTGCAGTGGAGACATCCGGCGGCTGCCAGGATTCGGCGATATCACCCCGCACTGTTATGGTTGGCACTCGGTCACGACGGCGCAGCACAGGATCTTCCATCCGCACTTCAACCTCGCCAACTTGCGATAATGGGATACGCTGCCCTGCAGAACCGACTAAGGTGAAGCCCGCTATCTTCGCTGGATCAAGCCTGATATCGCCGGCAGCACGTCCTATGACCTGCACTGAACGGATATCTTCACGCACAGCGGTGACCGGAACACCCGAAAGCAGGAACTGAAGCTGCTGGGCCACAGCATTTGACGTCAGCCCCACCGCCTGCAGCCGGTCCTGATTCAGGGTGAAATGCAGTGTCGGCACGCGTGAGCCCCAGTCCGTGTTGACCGTTCTCATCAGCGGGCTGGCCTGCATCACTTTCTCCACTTTGTACGCGAGGTCACGTAATACAGTCGGATCCGGCCCCATCACTCGGAAGGCAACCGGATAGGGTGAATACGGGCCAAACACCAACTGGGTTACGCGAACTCGCGCCTGCGGGGCCAGTCCGTCAGCCACAGCCTGGCGAAGACGGAACTTGAGCGCCTCACGGGCTTCCTGGCTGTCGGTCAGGATAACAATTTTCGCAAAAGAGGGATCGGGCAGCTCCGGTGCCATAGCGAGATAAAAACGGGGTGAACCCTGCCCGATATAAGACGTCACGATTTTTGCTTCTTTCTGGCGCTTGAGCCAGTCCTCAATTTTCGTTACGGCGGCGCTGGTTTGTTCAATGGAGGTGCCATACGGCATCTGCACTTCCACCAGAACCTCAGGCCGGTCAGACGTCGGGAAAAACTGTTTTTTCACCAGTGCCATGCCGAGAACAGCAACGGTGAATACCGCGATGACAGAACCTGCCACCAGCCATTTTCGTGCGATTACCCGTGTCAGCAACTGACGAAAACGGTTGTAGCGGCGGGTGTTGTAGATAGCATCATGCCCTCCTTCAACCGTTTTGATGTCAGGCAGCATTTTCACCCCGAGATACGGCGTAAATACCACCGCCACTACCCAGGAGGCAATCAAGGCAATCCCCACAATCCAGAACATATTGCTGGTGTATTCACCCGCCGTGGATTGCGCGAAACCGTTGGGCATAAAGCCAACGGCCGTGACCAGCGTACCGGCCAGCATAGGTGCAGCTGTGTGGCTCCAGGCATACGCCGAGGCTTTTATTCGGTCGTAACCCTCTTCCATCTTCACCACCATCATTTCAATGGCAATGATGGCATCATCCACCAGTAAACCGAGCGCGAGAATAAGCGAACCCAGGGTAATACGGTCGAAGTTTTTACCTGAGGCTTCCATGATCACAAAGACAACAGCCAGCGTCAGTGGCACAGCAGCAGCGACCACCACGCCCACACGCCACCCCATGCTGAGAAAGCAGACCACCATCACGACCAGCAGCGCCACAAAAAACTTGACCATGAACTCGTTTATGGCGGATTTGATGTTAACAGACTGATCGGTGACTTTAGAGAATGTCATGCCGAGTGGCATATCCGCATTGATGCTGGCGACTTCCTTATCCAGCGCTTTCCCCAGATCCAGACCATTCCAGCCTTCACGCATCACGATACCAAGCAGTAGTGCAGGCTCACCCTGACTACGCACCATAAAGGTCGCCGGATCTTCGTAGCCGCGTTTCACTGTCGCCACATCAGAAAGCTTCAGAATTCTTCCATTAACCACAACCGGCGTTTCACGAATTTTCTCAAGGTTGTCAAACGCTCCATCCAGACGGATAAAAACCTGTGGCCCGTGAGTGTCTATCGAACCGGCAGGCGTCAGTACGTTTTGGTTGTTAAGGGCAGAAAATATATCTTGTGGAGAGACCCCCAGTGTTGCCAGACGGTCATGGGAAAATGAGACAAATATCCGCTCCGCCTGTTCGCCGATAATATTGACCTTTTTAACGCCGGGAACATGTAATAAGCGCTGGCGTAATGACTCGGCATCACGTACCAGTAGCCGCTGTGGCTCTCCTTTTGCCTTAAGAGCAAAGAGCGCAAACGTGACATCGGAGAACTCATCGTTGATCATCGGGCCGATCACGCCTGCGGGCAGGTTTTTTGCCTCATCACCCAGCTTTTTACGCGCCTGGTAAAACTCTTCCTGAACCTGAGAAGGCGGTGTTCCATCCTGTAATGCGAGTGTGGTAAAAGCCAGGCCGGGGCGCGTGTAGGTCTCCGTGCGGTCATACCATTTGAGTTCCTGTAGCCGTTTTTCCAGCGGATCGGCTACCTGGTCCTGCATTTCCTGAGCCGTGGCTCCAGGCCAGGCAGAAATGATGGTCATTTGCTTGACAGTGAACGGTGGGTCTTCTGCGCGACCCAGTCCAAGGAACGAGAGAATGCCAGCTATGGTTATCAACAGGATAAGAAACAGCGTAATTGAATGCTCGCGCACGGCAAGCGCGGAAAGATTGAAACGCCCGCTACTCATGGCCGACTCCCGGCGACACTGACATCGCTCTGTTTCGCCAGCCGGACAGTCTCACCATCATGCAGCAGATGAGCCCCCAGCGCCACGACCTGTTCGCCGGGCTTAAGGCTGCCGGTCACGTTTGCAGCATTATCCCCGAGGCTAACAATCTGTACGGGCCGCCATGTCACCCTGGCTGGGGTGCCTGAAATACACCAAACCCCCGGGCCTTTACCCGCGTCAAAAATGGCGGCTAAAGGCACCTGCAGCAACGACCGGGATGTTTTGTCCTCAGCAATATGGATGGTGACAGTGGCACCAAGGGGCGCGCCAGACAAGGGGCCATCGAGCACATACCGCGCCTCAAACGTGCGCGTCAGCGGATCAGTTGAATCAGAAAGCAACCGCAGTTTCGCGGAAACAGGTTGTTCATCGCTGCCGTACAGCGAGGCCTGCGCCTCGCTTCCAATGGCCGGGCGAAGCGTCTCAGGCAACTGGACAACAGCTTCTCGTTGCCCTGCTCTGGCAAGCCTGATAACTGGCTGCCCGGCACTAACAACCTGACCCGGCTCAGCCAACGTTTCCACCACCACGCCGTCAGAATCAGCCACCAGGACTGCGTAGTTCATGGCGTTTTGCGCCACATTTGCCTGTGCCTGGGCGGCACTGAGATCAGCCCTGGCCGTATCTGCAGCGGTCTTAATCTGATCGTAAGCGGATGCCGATACGGCACCTGCTGTGACCAGACCGCGATATCGTGCTTCGTCGTCCGCTGTCTGTCGGGCGCGCGCTTTTGCTGCGGCGACAGCCTGCTGCTGAGCCTGCGCCTGCAGCCTCAGATCAACGGGGTCCAGACGCATTAATGGCTGGCCACGTTTCACTGTCTGGCCGGTATCAACGAGACGTTCCAGGATTTTGCCCTGTACCCTGAAACCCAGGTCGCTCTGAATTCGTGCAGCGACCACCCCCGTGAAAGCTCGGGAATAATCGGTTGCGTTGATCGCAGTTGCAGACCTGACGAGAGGTGGCAGGCTGCGTGGATCACTGTTATCGGAAGCATCGCCACAGGCCGCAAGGGCAAACGGCAACAGACAAATAGCAAAGGTGACAGGTTTAAGCCCGAACATGGGTTCCCTTAATTAATTAGACAGGACAGGAATCACATATTCGAGCAGGTGACCATTTTTGTCAATAGTCACTACGCTATGGTGATAAACTTCTCAGGATCAATGACGACAGTAACGCGGCCGCTGCCTGGGCGTCATCAAGATTATATTGCAGTTGAACCGGGCTGATATAAGGCCGCATAACCATAAAGATCGCATCCGTAGCCTCGTCAAGAGGCGTTTTTCTTTCGAATTCACCTGCCTTTCGCCCTTCCACAATGATCTGCTCAATAAGCTTCCGCAGGCGCTGCTCATGCGCTTGTGCTGAAGGCCAGTTATCACGCGCTGCAACAGCAGCAATGTCGTACAACTTACGGTCATGAAAAAATAAATCACTGCCAGATTCTGATAATGTTCTGAATAATCGTCTTATTTTCTCAGACGCGGTCGGCGCATCGGCAATCGCAGCGTTGACAATTTCCATTATCATCGCCAGCCGGTTGGAGCAAATCACTTCACCAATCGCCTGTTTGGAGTCGAAAAACTTATAAATATAAGCCTTTGAAAAACCGATCGCTTTGGCGAGGTCGGAGACAGTGGTTTTTTCATAGCCAAAGTGACCGAAATGCTCAGTGGCTGCGTCAACAACCTGATCACGGACACTGTGGTCGGTAGGCCCCCGTGAAGGGGTATTGTTCATCTGTTTAGTCATTATTCCAACTTATCTCAATAAGACCTGATTGACAACGAGTGACCATTTGGTAATGTAGTCACAATTTAAATTCAACTCAAGGGTTCTTCATGTTTTCCCTAAATACGCTTGCACTGATCGTGGGTACTTCCCTCCTGGCGGGTTGTACCGTCGGGCCAGACTATCATCGCCCTGAGGTACCACTTGCGGAGCGTTATCAGGCTCAACCGGCCTTACAGCAGGGTAATACATCCGAACCTGCCAGTTACGCAATCTGGTGGGAGAGCTTCGGCGACCCCTTATTAAGTCGGTTGGTTGCTGACGCTCTCAAGCAAAATCTCGACCTCGCCCAGGCTTCCGCCAGGATGGTACAGGCCCGAGCAGGGTTGGGAGCCGCAACCGCAGCGCTGCTCCCTTCGGGCAATATCAGCGGACAAGCAGCCCGCGCCAGGCAGTCGGTTGAAACACCATTGGGTCAGGTGCTCAATTCAACACCGGATTATAATCGCTACGGCAATTCTTATGAAACCGATCTCAATGCAAGCTGGGAGATAGACCTGTTTGGTGGCCTGAGGCGAACCCGTCAGGCTGCTCTGGCCGATTATCAGGCTTCTGAGGCCGGTGTCGCGGCCACACGTCTGGCTGTCGCGGCGCAAACTGCGGATATCTATATCACCCTGCGCGGATTGCAGACCCGGCTGGATATTGCGAATAAACAGGTCATCACACAACAACAACTGCTGGAAAAAATTCAGCTGTTGTACAGCAAAGGGCTGGCACCAGAATATCAGGTTCGCCAGACTGAAGGCGTACTTGAACAGGTAAAGGCAACGGTACCGGTTCTGAACAATGGGCTTGATGCCGCCATGAATGCGCTGGACGTTATGCTGGGTACGCCACCCGGGACGCATCGTGCGCAACTGGCTGCATCGGGGGCTATTCCTCATACACCAGCAATTACTGCAATGGGTACCCCGGCTGACCTGCTTCGCCGCAGACCCGATATTATTGTGGCCGAGCGTCATCTGGCGGCATCAAGCGCCCGTATCGGCGTGGCAGTCAGCGAGTATTATCCAAAGTTTTCTCTTAACGCGCTGCTTGGCAGTGCAACGGCAGTGTCAGGGGGTAATCTTTTCACTGCCGGTGCCAGCCAGTCGGCAGGTGTACTGGGGTTACGCTGGCGGCTTTTTGACTTTGGCCGTATTAATGCACAGATAGAGCAGGCGAAAGGTCAGGAAGCAGAAGCACTTGCCGCTTACCGGCTGTCCGTATTACGCGCAACGGAAGACGTTGAAAACGCCTTCTCGGCGCTGGTCAATCGTCAGACACAAGCAGCCATACTGACCCGAGGTGAAACCTCTCTTGCCAGTGCACAACAGTCATCATTCATCGCGTTTCAGCATGGCACGGCCAGCCTGATTGACGTGCTGCATAATGATGAAACGCTTCTCCAGGCTTCCGATGCAAGAGCGCAGGCGCAGACAGAATCAGCCCGTGCAGCAGTGGCAGCATTCAGGGCTCTGGGTGGTGGCTGGCAATCTTCATTATCTGGTGAAGTGGCAAATAAACCCGGGTAAACGGACTCTCTGGCTTTTTAAACAGAGAAAAAAGTTGTTTCTTCAAATGAGCATAACGGAAACATGGTGGCAATATGACGCGAATTGGCATTCTTGGGATAAATAATCTGACTGAAAGCTTCCTGGTCGAATTGTTCCGTCTTGATCCTTGTGCTCATGTTTTTCTTTCAGCCGGGGATTCTGAACAGGTAAGCCAGCTTGCAAGAAAGTTTCCCTGCTGGGTTCAGGACAATTGCCAGTCCGTAGTAGATGAGGCCGATACTCTTATCATCTCCCTTCAGAAAATTAGTTCAGACAATATTCAGGAAAATATTAAGTACAGACAAACACAGTTAGTCCTTTTGTTAGATACCACGCCGTCATTCAATAAAGAAAACATTCCATCTAAAGCAGAGAGCTTTATACAGCAACACGTTGTACTGCATAATGTTTCGCCCTGTTTCCATTTAACCAGTGAACAGATTGATAACTATCTCTTTGTTCTTCGGGTTCAGCTAACCTCCATAAAGGTCACGCATTCGCTGGAGATAAATATTCAGACATTATCTGAATCAGCCACACCAAAGATCTAAGGATGAAACATCATTCTGTCCGGGGGCAGAATACGTCGAGAACCGTGCCATGAAAAACAGAAAAAATTTCATTAGTGACTTAATTCTATGGATAAATAACAATATTGAATCGCATCTGAAAATCGATGACATAGCCATTAAATCCGGTTATTCAAAATGGCACTTACAAAGATTATTTTTAGCGGAGACCGGACAAACTCTTGGTCATTTTATCAGAGAAAGGAAACTAATTTTGATTGCTGATAAACTCATAACATCAAATGAGCCACTGATTAGTCTGGCCATAAAGTATGGTTTTGACTCTCAACAATCATTTACCAGAGCGTTTCATAAAAAGTATCAACTACCTCCACAAAAGTACAGAAAGAAATTTAGCCTTCAGCATAGTGACGTTTTTTATTCTGATGGTAAGTAAAATAACTATAACAACATAAATAAGTCACTGGATTTGGGAGGCCGTGACCTCTCTTTTTTTCGAAAACGGAACTGATACCACAAAAAAACAATGGTTGATTTTTCCCTGATTAATAAAACTTGCAAGCAAGATCATCTTTGTTGCTGCATCAATATACCTGACGCTCCTGGCTGGAAGACTACACCAATGTATTATCGAAGGTAGAAACCATGATGTTTTCAGCATCCGATGTTGTTTCATGGTCAGATCGCAATTGCAACTATCCGCTTTAGACCAACAGCAGCGTACCGCTGATGGATTACATTCACTAATGTTGCTAAGCGGACGAGTTTGGCTTGGCTAATTCTGTGGAGTTGATCAAGATTTCATGTAACGTTACAACACGAGATCCGCCCGACATTTTTCATCACTCTTTGTTTTATACTTGTTGTTAATTATGTAACGCTTGTAACCGATAACATTATTTATGGCTTCAATACGAGATGTAGCAACCAGAGCTGGCGTTTCTACCGCAACGGTATCCCGGGTGATTAACAATCATCCCAGCGTAACAGTACAAACTCGTCGTGTTGTACACGAGGCAATGGATTTTCTTTGTTACGTACCAAACAGAAATGCAGTCCTACTGAGTGGCAAATGCTCCGGGCTGATTGGTTTGGTGGTCCCCAATCTGGTTAATCCGCATTTCTGTGAACTTCTGTCTTCACTGGAAGAAGAGGCTCGCTACACCGGGAAAACCATTCTGGTTAAGACCCACCAGAATCAGCCGTTTCAGGATCGGCAAATGATAAGAGCGCTGGCTGGCATGGGTATTGAAGCGCTGATTTGGGTTCCAACTGAGGCGGAATCGTCACTCTCCGCGTGGCTGCAAGCTACGGGCATTAATACTGCCGTGGTAACGCAAACTTCCCGCTTCTTTAATTCAGTTTCCAACAACCAGGAACGAGGGGCTGAAAAGGTTGCCGAGCACTTTATTGATACTGGTCGCACCCGCTTTGGTTTTATCGGACAGGATGGTGTGGATAACCGCAAGATGTCCGCCTTTTGTAAGAAAGTTCGTAGCCGCGGATATCAGGTGGAAAAGCAACATAGCTACTGGATCCCCAAAGGGGACGGCGAAGATAACCGAGGGCATATCCACTCACTGGATAAAATTGTTGATAATATTCTTACACAAGAGGATAAATTAAACTGCCTGTTTATTTATAACGATGTAGCGGCAAGCTATGTTATTGAAAATCTGCGACGCCGTAACATTCGCATCCCTGGTGATATCGCTATCGCCAGTTTTGATAACACTATTATCGCCCAAATGCTGAATATAACGAGCATTGCTCAACCAATAAATGAAATGGGTAAGCTGGCCTTCGAGATAATTAACGCCTCAGAAAAAAAGGAAGGTATTGACTCTATTGAACTGACTACCAAGTTAATAATTCGCGAAAGCAGCCTGGGTATGACTGTGACAAAAGTATAACTGTTGCTTTGCAGTTAATATAAACTCAGCAGATTAATTAACTCTATGGTGAGCCATGGAGAGAAAGTTAATTGCAAAAAATTCATCACCACCGGAAAGTATATTCTATGAAAAAATTAACATTACCTGTTACTTCAGGAATGAGGTTTGATATTTGGCTGAAACGCAGCCGCGAAAACAACTCGCCTCTATTACAGTTTTCAGCAGGAGGGGAAATTATCTATGCGATAAAAAAGGCCGCTGATTATCATCAGTATTTCACCTATACGCATTATTCCGATCAGCCGCTAACCATTGAATGGGAGGAGAATGCCGCAGATATATCTCTTTTTTATTACTGGCTGCCGAAAACCTTAGCGCAGGAAGGCGTTACCTTTTTGATCAGTGATACACACACGCTTTACCCTGTTGGGCGCAGCAAGATGGTGGACTGGTATTCGAAGGAGTCGCTACGTCCGGCGCTTCATTTTTCCCCGTTTATAAACTGGATGAACGACCCTAACGGACTATGCAAAATCGACGAGACATACCATCTCTTCTATCAATATCATCCGCACAGCACTGAATGGGGACCAATGCACTGGGGGCATGCTGCCAGTGAGGATCTTTACCACTGGCGGCACTACCCTGTCTTTCTACAACCGGAGCAAAACCTCGAGGCGCTGGGCGCGACTGGTGGTGCGTTTTCCGGCACCGCTTTTCAGGAAAATGACGGTAAAATCCGATTCTGGTTTACAGAACGTCTGCCAGCGTACGATCTTTATAAGGGCTATCGTGAAGTACAAAAGTGCGCTACATCAGGTCCCTGGCTGGATAAAGTTGAATCAGTAAAGCAGGTCTTGAGCGAGCTGCCAGCAGGCGTAGGTTGTGATTTCCGAGATCCGAAAGTCTGGTTCGATGGTGAAAGAAACCACTATTTTATGCTACTTGGCGCGTCAGTGGATGGCGATCCGGCAGCACTGCTGTTCACTTCGGCAGAAAGTGATGAGTGGACATTCGACCACGTGCTATGGCGAGCGGATAGACACTTCAGGGAACACGGTGGTCGTTGTGTTGAATGCCCGGATTTTTTCTCCATCAACGGGAAATGGGTATTAATCATCGGCATCGTTGGCTATACCGAGCCACAAACCGGCCGTCATAACTTGCTCTATGCCCAGACCGGAGATTTCAACAGCGGTCGCTTTACACCTGATGATAAGCCTTTGCAGACGCTGGATTTCGGCACCGATTTTTATGCCTTACAAACTTTTCGCGACGGGCAGCAGATACTGGGTTTCGCCTGGCTCTATAACTGGGCCAGCAAAAAAAGCGCTGCGTCAGTCTACAACGGTGAAATGTCTTTGCCGCGCCGCTTTATGCTCAATAACCATGGGGCTCTGTGCATGCAGCCGTTGCTACCACCAGAAGAATGCGTTAGACAGCAAACTGACCATCATCAGGCATGCCAAAATGGATTGCTGCGTCTGTCTGTCGATACGCAGCAGTCATTTTCACTGAAACTGACCGGAAAGGACATATCCCGGCTGCTTTTGATACTGAATGGGGAAACAGGCGAACAAGCAGAACTGTGTTACGCCGAAAACTGGCTTACGCTTCGGGCTGAAGGTCATGACGAAGGGCAGTATGGCGCTTACGTTGAAAAGATCGAGACGCTTGAGCTGTTTTTTGACGCTGGCATTGTTGAGGTTTTTGCCAACGAGGGAAGCCATTGCGGCACACGGCGTTATTACCATCTCAGTCGCTGTAATGAGCTTACGCTGAAATACAATTCATCAGCACGGATAGCCACGGCACGACTGACTCAATACCGTAGCATTTGGGAACAATAACCATGAATATGAAAACAAATACAAAAAGCCAGAACATTATCTGCCTGGGTGAGCTGTTGATTGATTTTGTTTGTACCGACATTGATCAGGGATTGGTACAGGGAGAAAAATTCCTCAAGAAAGCGGGCGGCGCGCCAGCAAATGTCGCAGTCACTATTGCCAGACTGGGAGGGGCAGTCCGGCTGGCTGCGCAGGTTGGGAACGATCCTTTCGGTGAGTTTCTTATCCAGACGCTGCGTCGTGAATCGCTGGATACCTCGTTGATTATACGTGATAATCAAGCGCCCACGACGTTGGCTTTTGTTGGTATTCAGCATGACGGTGAACGTGATTTTGTTTTCTGCCGAGGGGCCGATGGTCATCTGGCGCAACATAGCCTGCCAGCAGATTTTTTGCACGACAGTAAAATCGTTCATCTGGGCGCCGCTACAGGTCTACTTGACGGCGAGCTATATAAGACTTACTTCGCCGTAGCGCAGATTGCAAAGGAGAAGGGAAAAATGCTTTCGTTTGATCCCAACTTCCGCAGCAGTCTATGGGGTGGCAATGAGGCTGAGTTTATTCACCGTTGTGAGCCGTTGCTTGCAATGGCTGATGTGATAAAAATGAGCGAAGAAGAGCTAGCCCTGATAACCGGTTATAGCGATCTGGCAAAAGGTTGCCGCTATTTACATGACCGGGGAGCAACCTTCGTTAACGTTACGCTCGGCAACCGCGGTACCTGGGCCAGCTACTGGGACGGCAGGCAAGAGCAGGTTCCTTCCATAGAAGTTAAGTCAGTGGATTCGACAGGTGCCGGAGACGCGTTCGTCGGCGCACTGCTGTTGCGGTTTACTCAGCGGGATATAACACAAATAAACTATAACGATTTCATTACAGACGTTACCTGGGCCAATAAAGTTGGTGCATTAACCTGTACGCGTTTTGGTGCTATCGATGCGATTCCAACACTGGCCGAACTGATGCCGTAAAAGCCTTTAGGAATTTTAATTCAACAATGATAAGGCCCGCATAAAGCGGGCCTTAATCGTATCAGAAAAAGTATTTAAAACGCACACGCCCACCGTAACGGGCATCTTCATGTTTGTCCCCTTGCGCAGGATTCGCTTCGAGCCACGAAGCGTAAGCACCCAGGTAGATGTTAAAATTCTTCATATCCATGATATTTGGAAGCTGCCACGAAGCGTGAAGAGTATGGATATCGTAATCGCCTGCTTTAGCGATCCAACAGTTGTCATCACAGATGTCAGCATAGTTGGCGGCGCTAAATTTATCGATTTTGTTATGCGCAAAGATATAGCCCAGTTCAAAACGGTGCCATAGAGAATTTATGCCTGCGGTGAAATCTTTTTCATCTGAGGCATCCATATAGGCAATGTCGAGGTTGGTCATGACACCATCCTCGGGATCGGTTTTTTGTTCATTCCAGGTCATCGTCCAGCCATAGCCGGTACGGTCTGATTGATCGACCCAATTGTTATTGTTAGTGTAATAGCCGTAGGCGTTATTTACGATGTTCTTTTCCATCGCCACCGCAGTTGAAAAACGACCGCGGCTCCAAACGACAACAGGACGCAGGTAGGCTGCATTTTTTTTGTTCACGAGCGTGTTGCCGTGGTAGCCCGCATCCTGGAAGAGAGAGCTGCCATTTTCCAGCAGACTATTCAGCTCAAAGTACCAGTTATCCTGCGTTTTGCTGATCAGGAAATTTCCACCATTGCTGCTGCGGCCCCGCCCCTCTTTCATCATGTAGATATAGCCGTAGCCGTCGCTATAAAGGTCATTAGCGGTATTACCGGAATATTCAATAAAGTATCTTGATTGAGAGGGAACATATCATACGCTTCGAAGCGCCCTATTTTTACCTTCCAGTCATCTTCACGGCCAAAGAAAAATACAGCGTCATCAACATCCATTTTTCCGGTCATATATGCCAGCGGCTGCGCGGAAAAACCCGCAAAATGGCCATTGTCGGCTCTGCGGGTGCCGTCAAATCCCAGAAGAATTCGGCCGTTAATATCCCAACGCTCATTATTACCCTTGGCCCAGTTTCTTGCCGAGCTATTTACCGATATCAGGCTGCCGGTGCTGCTGGCTGCATCCATATTGAACTCAACGTCACCGTAGAGTTTGATATCGCTATTGCCTGAAAGCATTAATTTTACAGGCTCGTTCGTGTGCTTTTCTGATTTATCAGTATTAACTGTTGTCGTCACCATATTTTGCTGAGTGACAAGCTTCTGCTGCTTCAACGCTTTGATCTCGTCCTGAGCCTCTTTTGCTTGTTGCTCGGCATTGATTAAACGCTGTTCAAGTTGGGTAAAACGCTGGTTGATATCATCGGAGGTAGAAATTTGCGCTGCCGTCAGGCCAGAGGAAAATAGCGTACCTAGAGACAATGCCACATATTTTATATTCATTATTTTATCCCTGCGTTTAAAACACAAAAAAAGGGGGCATAAGCCCCCCGTTTTGTTCGGAGCTTGCGAGGTAAGACCGTTACATACCTGGTGTTGGTGTGGCTCTGAAGGCGTTTACCGTTTTGTCCACTATTACTTGTGCATCACTTCCTGAATCCAGAATCGTGTTATGCAGCGATTCCTTTTCCACTTGTACCATGGTGACATCAAGTGGCATCAAGGTATCGACGGTCAGCAACGCGCGTACCTGGGTATCAAAGCATGATTGCTTCGCTATTTGCTGTGCATTAGCGGCTTCGGTAGTGGCGACAATATGATTATCGGAGAGGTAGTTTCCACTACCTGAAACGAGACGTATGACTACTGGCCTTGCACCAGATGGCTTAATATATTGGGCTTCTATGGTTTCAGAAATATGGTTGGCAACAATGGAGTTATTATTGCCGCTGATATACAGCAGACCATATAAATCATCTAAACCGTTATCGTATTTTTGCATAGGCCCCCAGGGCTCACGTTCGCGAAAGAAATGATTCGAAGAAATCATGTTTTCTGAACAATTATTTTCGAGTACCAGCATACCCGGATAAAACGAATGGAACCTGTTGCTGGTAATTGAAGAGCGAATCACGCCAGAAAAATGAACACTACTCGAACCACGCGGAAAAACATTATTTGCCGTTACCAACAGCCCACCAAAATTTTCAGCATAAATCGAATAGCCGTTATAACCAGCGCCGATTAAGTTATCAGTGATTTTTGATGCCTGTCCTGCTCCGCGCAGCTCTATGCAGTTGCCGCATTCTGCAAGAAAGTTATCATGTATTGACAGCGCATCGGCGTTATAAATCACGGCACCATGCTCTAAATAAACCATTCCCATACCCGTTATACGGAATGAGTCCTGCGCACTGGCGATATAAATACCCGTTTTACCATTGACATAGCTATTTTCCGGGTCGCTAGCCCCAATAAAATGTAAACCATCAATGCAGAAGTCAGCAAACTCAACAGAACTAATGCGTGGATTACCATCTCTCTTAACGTAGAACGCGGCTGCACTATGTTCTTCATCGCCCACATGCGGAGTAAGATCAACCAGAATACGACTGCCGCCCGGCCACAATTCATGCCAGTCGGCCCATTCATTTTGCGGCGTATTAAAACGAATGCTTGAAGAAGTAAAACCGTGGCCGGAACCCACTATTTTAAGATAGCTGATATCGATCACCACCTGCGTTGTTAAGTGGTAGTCGCCAGGTGGAATATAAATTACCGCACCTGGCTTTCCGCCTTCATTAATATCTGTTTGCGTTTGCCTGGTCTTAATATCGTCGATGATACTGTTAATCACTTCACCAATATCCTGATGTGCATTTCCGATATTCCATGCTGTCACATCATAATAATTTTCATTAGACATAAATTAATATTCCTTAAAAGGCGTGCAATTTAGCAGCAGCCTGCAAAGACAGGCTGAGTTCGTTGCGAATTAATAAATTAACGTATCGGTTAAGATACAGGGGCTTCATGTTGGTTCTGCAATACAGCATTGCTATTTTCTAATCCGCGCTTTGCCAAATCGACTTTTATTCTCTCCAGAAAAACATTATTGAGTTTGAAATGCCGGGCAATAAATGCGCTGATAAAATAGCTAACCATTGGCATGAGGGAGAACATAATAATAATGCCCTCAATCGTGTCTGGATTCTGTTCCGGTTTATTCGCTATATATCCTGTCCAGGAAAGAACCCAGGCGACGATAGCCCCAGCGACCGCAAGTCCCATTTTCAACATAAACAGGTTTCCAGCGAATGAAATACCGGTTAAACGTTTGCCAAATTTCCAGTCACCGTAATCATCAACATCGGACATCATGGCCCACAGGATTGGGCCTGACTGAATTAAGTGCAGGATATTTATGATTATAAACAGCGTTAACAGAGGTGTCAGCGACGCTGGGTTTACAAACCAAAGAGCGAACGACAGGATACCAAGGACGACATTGATAATACGGAACAGTTTCACTTTATCGAAACGATCAGTAAGTGGTTTAGCTATTACGCTCCCCAGCATATTGCAAGCGACACCCAGCGCCATAAAGAAGGTGATAAATCCGACAGAAGCCTGCATAACATAGGTGGCATAATAGATGGTTACCGCACCACGAATAAAGGCCGGGAAAACGTTAAGGAAGGTGATGGTAATCATCAACAACCATTGGTCATTTTTAACGATATCTTTCAGATCGCGCTTTAATGAGTCGTTTTCCTTCACTGCAACTACACGTTCCTTAATGCTCGAGAAGCAAAACAGGAACATTAAGGTAGCGGCAGCGCCCATAATTATCATGGTCATCTGAAAGCCAGAGGCTCGGTTACCGTTTCCCAGCCAGTCGGTTAGCGGCAGAATGGTAGAAGAGATGATTAGAGTTGCCAGCCCGTTAAGGAAAAAACGCCATGATAGACATCCCATACGTTCTTTTTGATTCAGTGTAATCACGCCAGCTACCGAGCAATAGGGAATATTAATCGCTGTATAGATCAGCGACATAATCAGATAGGTTACCCAGGCATAGATGATTTTTCCGTTCATGCCAATATCAGGCGTGGTAAACATTGCTACCGCGCCGAGACCGAACGGAAGAGCCATCCAAAGCAGCCATGGGCGGAACTTGCCCCAGCGGCTTTTGGTACGGTCACAAATAGCCCCCATAACTGGATCGCTGAAAGCATCAAAAATACGTATAACCAAAAATAACGTACCGACGATGCCAGGAGCCAGGCCATAGACATCGGTGTAAAACCATGTCAAATAGAGTGCCAGCACGCTCCAGATCATGCAGGAACCAGCATCGCCCATGCCATAGCCAACCTTTTCTCTCAGGCTCAGCTTTTCATATGCGCTTTGCTTTCTTATTGCACTTCCAGACATATATCCCTCATTAATTCCACGTTCGTAAGTATAAAATATCACCGTTAAAGCCGGTGCCAGTAAAAATAAAATGACTTATTTCGCAACGTCCGCCGTTACATGAAAATGACGATGGGGCAAGGTAGCAGGTGATGCAACATTCTTATTTATCCCCATAAAAATGCTCTGTTCTGAATGTAATATAATTATATGCACTGAGTGTAGCTAAGTTTGCAATGCACGTCACATGTATCCACGTTACATGAAAGTATAGATCCGACTCTCAATTTCCCCGTAAGATATATACGACCAACACGCACATAATTATTAAATTCCTTTCACTTATAAAAAACATAAAAAACGATAAACTCTTCCTGTCTATCTCTTATTTCGGCAACAAAATCCGAAGCAGAGTTAAATCATAATATAACCAATGAAAAAACCTTACTTAAATAACATCTAAAAACAGTTGTAAGTATCCCTGCAAAACGAACCATTCACATTTAGAGATCTTCCGACATACTGATTATGTCCTGTGAGGAGATCACCATGCGTAAAGCCCGATTCACCGAACACCAGATCATTGCCGTTCTGAAGTCTGTCGAAGCCGGACGTACCGTTAAGGATGTCTGCCGTGAAGCCGGTATTTCTGAAGCCAGCTATTACAACTGGAAATCGAAGTTTGGCGGTATGGAAGCCTCTGATATCAAAAAGATGAAAGACCTGGAGGATGAAAACCGTCGCCTCAAACAGATGTTTGCTGATCTCAGCCTTGAATGCCGGGCACTGAAAGACGTTATCGAAAAAAATCTTTAAAAACAGCGATAAAGCGTGAGCTCGTCGGTTACCTGACTGCACAATTTACCATGAGCATTCGCCAGGCCTGCAGGACGTTATCGCTGAGCAGGACGGTCTATTTTTACCAGCCCGATACCCGGCGGGATGAGCCCGTTATTGATGCGCTATCAACGATGGCAGAGCGTTATCCAAAGTACGGTTTTAAAAAACTGTTTCAGGTGCTGCGCAGGCAGGGCAATACCTGGAACCATAAACACGTTCACCGGATTTACTGCCTGCTGAAACTGAATTTTCGCCGTAAGGGTAAACAGCGCCTGCCGGTGCGTAATCCAGCACCACTGGCGACGCCGCATGCGTTAAACCAGAGCTGGTCCATCGATTTTATGCATGACGCGCTGGTGTGCGGCAGACGCTTCCGGACCTTCAATGTGGTGGATGATTTTAACCGCGAAGCACTGGCGATAGAAATTGACCTTAATATCCCGGCTCAGCGAGTCGTCCGGGTGCTGGACAGGATCGTGGTAAATCGCGGCTACCCGCTGAAGATGCGGATGGACAACGGACTACCTTATGAATCAATTTAATTTACAAAATAGAGACCCAACCAGTGTGAAAACTGGCCTTAATTCCGGGTTCAGCCCATGCTACTGGCCTGATATTATGCTTACCATGGTGAACAAGGGTCCATATGGCCCGACAGGACTTAACAAAGCATTAAGGGAAGCCATGGGCGTTGAGCATTATCTAAAGGTCGCGATGTGCCTTACGGCCCGACGGAATCACGTCCCATGGCTTATATCGAAATATCGTTGATAATCTGTATCATTTTTGACAACTGAATGTGCTATCCGTGCAAGTTTGGTTGCTACTGCAACAACTGCTTTTCGACGCTGATCAGGTGTATCGCCATGTTCCCGGATATAGCACTCATACTTATTTCGAAGAGTATTTTCCTGCATTCTGACGGCGACTGTAGTGGCGAGCCAGAACGCATATCTCAGCCGTGCATTTCCACGTTTTGACAGACTGTAACCACTACACCTTTCTCCGCTCTGACTTGCTGAAAGGTTAAATCCGCAGTAATTAACATACTGACGATAATGAGCAAAACGGTTCAGGTCACCACTTTCCGCAATGATCATCATGGCACTCACCGGACCTACACCAATTACCGAGCGCTGGCTGGCTGAATATAACAGCGAGCGGCCTCATGAATCCCTGAATAACCTGACACCGGAAGAGTGATCTTACCCAGCATTAGTGGACCTTTAGTTCATTTAGTCAGTCCGCTACTTGACAGGAGCGGATGTTGGCTTACCAGAAACTCTCTGGAAGTGAATGCCAACTCACATGGCTATTTGCATTCTGATTTACTAGCTAGCACCATTCTTCTGAGCCAGCTTTTTCTTACGCCTGTGGGCACGCCAGCGGGCACGTACTTGCCACAAAACGAACAAACCAACAGGCACCATGATCGACTTCCAGAGCCAGTCTGCCGAAATCCACTGTGGTGTTATCCACGTTGCCAGAATCCGCTTTATATGGCTCCATAAGTCCTCTGTTACTGTGAGTTCGTAGATGAACGGCCTTGAGAAGTCTGGTTTGTTATTGGGCATCTGGGCTGTCAGAATAATTTTCATGTAGTGCCGCCCCGGGGAATCAGGCGTAACGTCCCATGACCAGATTGTGGCTTGCTTTGATGATACGCGCTGAATTTCTGTATCTCCTGAATCGACCTTTTTACCTGCATACACGAGGATGGCTTTCATCTCTCTCGATTCAGTCATCAGTGGAGTTTGGGTTGTCGTCGTGTTTCCCTCGATTCCAAGCAACCTAGTGACCTCAATAGTCGCAATTGGGTTCACCCCGTTTATGACAGCGAGTGTGACAATAAAGGTCTCCCCAAGCTTGTAAGTCTTTGTTCGTGGAAAGCTTACGGTAGCAGTGATTTTTTTCAGGTCTGGCTCAGACCATAGCTCAGGTGTGGCAATGTTGACCGATGTAGTAATGTTTACCGACCCCTGCCCTCTTGGTACAGATTCTACTGTTTCAGAATAACTTGTAGCGGATAGCAATGGAATGTCAACTTTGGAAAATGAGGGAAATGCATAAGCCCTGTCGGGAATCTGGACAATATCTTGATAGACCGTTGACTGTGCAGGAGAGTGTTCGCCATGATTGGCCGATGTACTCCCGGGACCGACGCTATTCAATCCGCCCGCATCAAACGGGGTAACAATAATTGAGGCATGATTATGGTTGTTCCATGAAACACCTGGTTCTCGAGAACCAGTGATCACTGCCCCTAAAGAGTTTGTATTCTGCGAATCTGGTGCCGTACTGGATTCATTCTCAACATGAAACTCCTGCTCAACATGAAACTCCTGCGCACTCGTCGCGTGCATACCGGAGGGCTCATCCAGTCCATAAAATAACAGAATACCCAAAATAATCGCGATGCAGGAGAATATGCTAGTCAAGTAGAATGACTTTCGTGTGAACGCCATTTTATAGCTCCGCCTCAAGGTGTACATATAATTAAATTAGTACAAAGCGTGAATTTCGAAACTCATAGTAAGGACTTAGAAATATCTGACGGTGAGTGTTAACTGCCAGCACACAATGAAGTAAGCTAATATCCGCATTGTCGGGTTCAATGGCTTTTATATTTTGGGGTAACGTAGCATTAATTCTAATGCCAGCTCAGCATGCTGCGGGTCATCTTTTGCGCCACTGGGTGGGAAGGCCTGCCGGTAGCGAACCAGCGATAAACAGGGAAAACTGTGATAAACGGATATTTTTTAAGAGAATACACCACTGGCCCCTTCTTCAGCTCGAGAGCTATTGCGATCCTGCCTTTTACCTTCAGATGGAACTCGCGTTCACCGTTTCAAACTGAACGCAGACATCGTGTTTTTTATCTGCCCAGTCCAGACCACGTGTGCAACAAACTGATTAGTCACAGTCATCACCAACTCCTTTTTATCGGGGATTGGTATGCATTCCACGCTCCTCGAAAGAAATATAGCCAGCAGTTTATCTGCACGCCTGAGTATTCGTTATCGAACGTGGAGCACCTACTGGCTCGAAAGAAAAGCGGCGATCATCGCATCATTCTAGCTCAATATTCGTAACCAGTATGCGCATACTCTGAATCACTTAAAAGTGTAATTCTCAGGGTGCGAATGACTATACCTCGCTTAAAGCAGACTATCAGAATTGATTGTGTGCTTTCAGTGAAAACCGTCAGTATCCCTTGGTAATCAAACTAATACACTATAGCTTAGTTCTTGTTTCGAATGTGATTTATTATTTTCTTCATCGGATGATGTTTAGTTGAATAATGTTGCTATAATCAAAATTATTCAATCTGGTTGACGTTTTAGTTCATTCATCAGTCAGTTGGCACAACTTGTGCGGATTATCTTTATTATAATCTCATTTTGGATTTAACTAAAATCAATGTTATTTTTAGCATTCTATCTGGTGATAGTATAGTTTTCAACGTAAAAAATACTTTAACGAAGAAAATGTACAAATCTTTGTCCATTTTTATACAGTGGATTATACTTTTTGGTTTGCGTCTTCGATGTTTTTTTATTGCTGTTTGTATTATATGACTCAGCGAGAGGTGAAAACTATTCATGGATAACCTTTTAAACTACATCACCTTGGTTTGTTGATGTAACGCAGGGAAGAATCAGCAATGTTGTCTGTATATACTCCGTAATTGCTTGTATTAGGCAAGTAATGCTATTGGCAGAGTTAATGACTGACCAGAATTTCAAAAACCCATATCTCCTGTTCGTAGGCATAACCAAAGGAGATATATATTACCCTGTATTTCTTTAGAGGAATAAAAGTCATGATGAGAATACTTTCTATAGATGGTGGGGGGATCAGAGGCATCCTTCCGGGTATGATTCTGGTCGAGCTGGAGAAGAAACTACAAATAATATCAAATAATTCAAACGCAAGAATTGCCGATTATTTCGATTTGGTAGCAGGCACCAGTACTGGTGCCATTCTTTGCTCCGCCTATGTTTGTCCAGATACGCAAGGAAAACCAAAATTCACCGCTCAAGAAGCTGTTAATTTCTATCTTGAGGATGGTGATGACATTTTTGATGTGGGCGTCTGGAAAAAAATTAGTTCATTAGGGGGGGCAACTGATGAAAAATATTCAAGTAAAGAGCTGGAGAGAGTGTTAAATACGGCGTTTGGTGAAATAAAACTAAGTGAATTATTAAGGCCGACCTGCTTTGTTTCTTATGATGTAAGCAACCGTCTTCCCGTGATCTTCAAGCAACACTCAGCAATAACTAAGGGACAAGATTTTCTTGTCAGGGATATTTTACGTGGCACTTCTGCTGCACCCACATATTTTGAAGCGGCACGAATTTACTCATTACCTCCTGTATCAGAAAAATTTATCCTCGTAGATGGTGGTGTGGCGGCTAACGACCCCGCGCTTTGTGCATACTCCGAAGCCATTAAATTTAGTAATGTCTCTGGTATCAAAGATATGATTATTGTTTCACTTGGAACGGGTAAAAAATTACAGGGCTATTCCTATTCCGAAATTAAGGACTGGGGACCATTTAGCTGGGCGAAACCTGTAATCGATATTGCACTCGAGGGTGGGCCCCAGATGACTGCGTATTATTTACAACAAATTGCCTCAACGGTAAAAAACTCTAAATACTACAGAATTCAGCCCGAGTTATATGGTGCAGACGCTGCTTTAGATAACGCGTCACGAGAGAATCTAGAACTTCTGCGTAACGCAGGGCGACAGAATGCGGCTGTGTTTGATAAAACACTAACTGAAATTGCTAATTTGTTAGTCAGTAGTGGTGGGGATTTTAAGTTTTCGAAGTAAGCTATGCCCCTTAACTTATACTAACTCAGACCTGATCTGACAGTTGTTGGTTATTGATACAGGCTTCTGTCAGATTAAATCGAGTTCAGAATCTTTTCTGCCGAGACTCATTTTCCATCCAGTAAAGTGGCTATTAGCGTACCAGGGGTCTGAAGCTCAGTCGTACGGAAACGTATGCTAAGTGTGTTTTTTAACCACTTCGTTTCATCCCTTAAAGTACAGTTAGAAATGTAAACTCCAGTTGTTGTCGAAAGATACCCTCCGATAAAGAAAGAGGGCTGTTACCCGGTATAGATTTTTATACACTCAAAAAAGTTGTGGGGTAAGCAAGGGGAATCCCCCCGAAACAGCGCGATACTGTCGAGAATACGCGTGACCTGTACGCCTGAAATCCCGAATACGGCGGTAAGTTACTGATGAAGACATTACTAACATCGCGGTGTATTAATCAACGGGGAGCAGGTCAATGTATTGCTGACCCATGAATAGAGTTACAGGTATGGACAGGCACTCTCGCCATTAGTTATTCGTGAAAAAGAAGTAAACAAGGTACAAAAAGGCCGGGAAACCTGTGATTTTCCCGGCAAAGGCCTGCTATATCACTGCGTTATTATCAGAATGACTCCCAGTTATCTACCGTACCGGATGTCACAGCCGCTACTTTAAGGCGTGACTTCAGCACCGGTTTTTTCTGCTCAGTATTTGCCTGACTGACAGTACCGTTACCCAGGTCAAATACAGCAACAACTTCATTCAACTGCTCCGCTTCTCTTTCCAGCTCGGCTGCACTGGTCGCTGCCAGTTGAACCTGGGTGGCGTTTTGTTGGGTGACGCCATCGAGCTCCGTCATCGCCTGTCCAATTTGTTCAATGCCGCGGCTTTGTTCATCGGAGGCGATTGATATCTCGCCCATTAACTCTCTGACCCGGCTCACTGAGGTAATAATGGTTTGCATCGCTTTTCCGGCTTCCTGTACCTGCCCGGCTCCGGCATTTACCCGGCTGACTGATTCACCAATCAGGCCTTCAATCTCTTTTGCTGCCTGCGCACTTCGCTGTGCCAGTGAGCGAACTTCGCTGGCGACGACGGCGAACCCGCGTCCTTGTTCCCCGGCTCTGGCGGCCTCAACGGCGGCGTTAAGCGCCAGAATATTCGTCTGAAACGAAATACTGTTAATCACACTGGTGATGTCGGCAATTTTCTGAGAACTCTCTGTTATACCTTCCATCGTTTTCACTACCGTACCGGTAATGATGCCGCCTTTTTCCGCCACTTGTTGTGCTTCATCGGTGAACTGTCGTGCGTGGCGGACGTTATCCGCATTGTTTTTCACGGTAGAGGTCAGTTCTTCCATACTGGCTGCAGTTTCCTGCAAAGCCGCTGCCTGCTGGTCGGTACGTACTGACAACTCTTCATTCCCTTTCCGTATCTCGTTGGTGCTGCTGTAAATGGTGGCAGAGCTGTCGCGGATAGTGCTGACTGTATCCCGCAGGCTTTGCTGCATGGTGCGGAGATAAGGAATTAATTGCCCGGCACAGTTACGGCCAAAGTCATCAATACTATGGTGCAACTGGCCTGCAGTTAAACGCTCCAGGTGTTTTTTAATTGCACCAATGGGACGCACCAGGTAAACCACCAGATAGCGGTCGGTCAGGAAAAGCGTCACAATACCGGCAACCAGTGCACCCAGTAAGATAAAGCGGTTGTTGCTGATATGCGTCCGGGCCTGCTGTACCAACGTGCCAGACTGCATTGCCTGAGTGTATTTTTCTGCCGTGGTGCCAAACTGCACACTCAGCGGCGGATAGACTTTACGAAATGTCTGGCGGAAATCGTCCATGTTATTGGCCCGGGCATTTTGCAGCATCGGCGCAATGGCCGTATTCAGCAGAATGTCCCAGTCATTCACCATACTTTGTACCAGCGCTTCATCGACCCCAGGGTGAGCAGCTGCACGGAACTGTGCCAGGCTGTCCTGGCTGATTTTCAGCGCCTTGCCTGCAGACGCGAAGGTTTTTTCCGCATCTGCCGTGTTTCCGGATTCGCGGAAGTCAATGGCGCGTAACATGCGTGTCATGGTGCGGAAGTACTGGTCATTACCTTTTACCAGCATCGCGTAGCTTTTTTTCTGAGTGGTATTCTGGGTCAGTAAGTTTTCCATTTCACTGAAGTTGTTCAGTGTCAATGAGGTTGCAATACCCCAAATTAATGTGAATATTGCAAGGATGATTAAGACCATTTTTCTGACAGTGATATCTTTTAAAATATTCATCATTGGCTCCGGATAATCAATGTGGTTATCCACGTTGGAAAAAGTTGGCCAACATGAGACTGGCTTTGTGTTAATTGAAGCTTGGTTTCAATTATATCAACCACACTTCATATACAGTTGTTCACAATGTTTAAGCCAGACACAGGTTTTGGTTAAGCAGTGAAGCACGAATTAAACAACACAAAAATATATAACAATAAGTTAAACTAAATATACAGACTATTGCCTTATGCCACTTAATATACATTCACTTGCTTAAAATAGTCTTAATTTATTATTACAATTTAATGATTGAAATCACATTTATTTAATTTAACCACTATTAAAATAATACCAATAATTAATTTAAATTATTTTCCATCAGCTAAAGGTGTTATTTTATTTACCACTTATTAATTATGGTTTTGGCACTGTCAATCTGTCACATATGTGCGTCGAAAACTCCACAAGACTAAGCTGGTTCTGCACATACCATGCCAGCTTTACCACAGGATGCTTTACTTTATTGCTGTGATTACACTGATAGTTTCGTGTATTGCTGGCCGAAAAATTACTGATATACACTCCGTTGGAATCATGATTGACATCATAAATGTATATTTTATTAATTAAATGAAAGTCATCAACTTTTCTTTTAACAAGTCGATAACGCTGATTGTGGAACACCACAGCCCAAACTAAGTTCAACTTTTAAGAGACATGAGTAAGATGACATTTACAAAGCGGATTTTTATAAATCTGACCCCGCTTTCTGTATCCACTTCCCCTAAAATGAGACAGCTACAATTAGATTTTCTGCTTTAACATTTGCAGAGCCCTACATGAAAAAAGCACGTTTTACTGAAACCCAGATCGTTAACATCTTAAAGCTGGCTGATTCCGGTCTTAAGGTTGAAGAAATCTGCCATCAGAATGGTATAAGTAATGCGATTTTCTACATCTATGGACTACTTCCGTTTTGCAAGCACTGATTCTGGTTTTGGGTTGTTGCTTACATCTATCTGGCATCAGGAAAACCTGTGCCCAAATGAGTTATCCGCACACAATCGCCTCAACAGCAAAACGGCCCGTAAACAGTACACTCCCGAATTCCGCGATGAAGCCCTGAAACTGGCTCAGCGCATCGGTGTCGCTGCCGCCGCCCGTGAACTCAGCCTGTATGAATCCTGGCTCTACAACTGGCGCAGTAAGCTAAAAAATGCACATTCATCTTCCGAACGTGAACAGGAAATGTCCGTCGAAATTGCCCGCCTTAAGCGCCAACTGGCGGAGCGCGATGAAGAACTGGTCATTCTCCAAAAGGCCGCGACATACTTCGCGAAGCGCCTGAAATGAAGTATGTCTTCATCGGAAAGCATCAGGCTGAGTTCAGCGTCAAAGCCATGTGTCGCGTGCTTCAGGTTGCCTGAAGCAGCTGGTACGCCTGGCTTAAACGTCGCCATCAAACCGGCCCACGCCAGCAGTTGCGGCTCATCTGTGATACTGCTGTCAGTCAGGCATTCACGGAAGCAAAGCAGCGCTATGGTGCGCCTCGTCTCGCCGAAGAACTGCCTGAATACAATATCAAAACCATCGCCGCCAGCCTGCGCCGTCAGAGATTACGGGCAAAAGCCAGCCGGAAGTTCAGCCCGGTCAGCTATCGTCAACACGGTCTGCCGGTATCGGAAAACCTGCTGGAGCAGGACTTTATCGCCAGTGGCCCGAATCAGAAGTGGGCAGGCGATATCACGTATCTTCGCACGGATGAAGGCTGGCTGTATCTGGCGGTGGTGATTGATCTGTGGTCCCATGCCGTTATTGGCTGGTCGATGTCCTCACGAATGACGGCGAAACTGGCCTGCGATGCGTTACAGATGGCGCTCTGGCGGCGTAAATGCCCGAAAAACGTTACACTGAAAGTGGAATGTATCCACGGGAACACTTTATCAGCCGTGAAATAATGCGGACGACGGTGTTTAATTATATCGGGTGTGATTACAATCGGTGGCGGCGTCACAGTGCCTGTGGCGGTCTCAGCCCGGAACAGTTTGAAAACGAAAACCTCGCTTAAGGCTGTGTCCACATTACGTGGGTAGGATCATCAGCGGGCTCTGGACTTTATGCATGATGCACTTTATTGCGGTAAGCGATTCAGAACACTGAATATTATTGACTAAGGAACCCGTGAATGTCTGGCGATTGAAGTCGATACATCATTGCCTGCAGACAGAGTTATCCGTGTACTTGAGCGGCTGAAAGAAAAACGAGGACTGCCTGAGTAAATCAGAGTCGATAATGGCCCGGAGCTTATATCAGTTAACCTGCTGAATTACTGTGAATATAATCATATTACACTGTGCCATATTCAACCGGGTAAACCGCAACAGAACGGATTCATTGAGGGTTCAATGGTTCATTCCGCAGGGAGTTTTTAAACGCTTATCTGTTTGAATCATTGAGTCAGGTCAGAGAGATGGCATGGTTCTGGCAGCAGGATTATAACCGGAATCGTACCCATGAAAGTTTAAATAATCTCCCTCCGGATATATACCGGAAACAGTTAGAAAATTCTAATAATGAGTGTCTCAGATAACGGGGAGTGGACATATCCTGGGATAAAGGAAAATATGGGGTTCTGGAGTAGAACCCCGAATTAAATTTTTGCCGCACTGGCAGTTAAGTTTTGGTACCGCGTTTAACCGGCGCTTTTGCTAATCAGTTCATCAGAAATTATAGGTCAGCCCCACAGTATAACGACGACCATCCAGTACTGTATCGTAGGTGTCGTAATCAATCTGCTTATCGAGAACGTTATACACGCCTGCGGAGACCTGCAGGTTTTTGTTCGCGTTATAACGCAAACCTAAATCCACCTGGGTATAGGAGGGCGTACCTTGCGACATGGAGGTGCGGCTCAGATATTCCGAGGTTTTCCCACGGAAATTCAGGCGACTCCATAAGCCTACTTCAGGGGTTGCCTGCCAGTCCAGGGTGGTGTTGAACATATTTTTCGGCATTTTGTTCAACGGCTTGCCTGAGAACTGGCCGCTTTTCTGTTCTGACTGCGTGAAGGTATAGTTCGCTGTCCAGTTTAGGTTGCGGGTGATCTTCCATCCGAAGGTCGACTCCACACCACGCATATTGGCTTTATCAACATTGATGCGATCGCTAACGAAATCATAGCTGGTGTTACCGATAGTACAGGCCGGTTCAGCCCTGCTATTGCAGCGACGTACTTCGGTTATCTTATCTTTAAAGTCCGTGTTGAATAGCGTGATACCTGCGTTCAGGTTGTCATTGTTATCCCATAACAGGGCTATTTCTTCGCTCAGGCTTTTTTCTGGCTTCAGATCGGGGTTACCAACAATAATGCCATCAAGGCGACCACCACCGGTTATCTGTCCCCAACTGGCGGAAGACTGGCGAAGGTCAGGAGCACGGTAGCCTGCGGAAACGCCACCTTTTAGTGTCCATTGATCAGTCAGATGCCAGACACCATAGCCGCGAGGAGTCCAGTTGGTACCGTAGTTTTCGTCTTTATCCATACGCAGACCAGTGGTCAGTGTAAAGCTATCGGCTACTGCCCATTCATCTTCAGCAAAGAGAGCCCAACTCCAGCGGGTGAGTTTGCTGAGGCCATCTGCGGCTTCCAGTTGGTTACCTTTATCACTCAGCTTTTCATAACGATATTGCCCACCCAGAGTCAGTGTGTGATCGCCAAGGAAAACCTGGTTCTGATTATTCAGGGTCGTATTATATGATTTCATGTTACGCCCTGGGTTGTTAGTCTCTTCCTGTTGGGCGTAGCTGGTTGTGTTGAAATTATCGTAATAACCGTTATGAGTTACAGAGTAAGTGGTATGTTCATAACGCGATTCACTTTTGCTGTTTGGCGTACAGACATTGCCGCGACAGCTTTCGGAGGCCATGGACATTCCTGGCGTGCTGTTGCGGTCCTGTAGCTCACGCGCGTAATCGAAATCGAAGTCGTTCTTGTCGTCAGGCGTGAAGTTCAGCGTCACCCCGCCGTTGCGCATTTTTTGTTCGTTGAAGCCATTTTCGATTTTATCTTCCGCCCGACGAGATAGCAGGCCCGTGATTTTTGCCCCCAGCAGGCCGTCAATCAGTGGGCCGGATGCGTAGATATTAGTTTGGAATAAATCGCCGGAATCGTTATTTTCCTGGAAAGTGGCGTCACCATGCAGCGACCCTGTCCAGGCCCGGGTGTTAGAGACTTTTCTGGTAATCACGTTGATGACACCACCCATTGCATCGGAACCATACAGCGAAGACATTGGCCCGCGGATAACTTCGATCCTCTCAATGGACTCCAGTGGCGGCAGCCAGCCCTGTTCAATCCCTGCGTTGTCACTGTTTGGACGAGTGCTACGGGTACTGACACGCTTACCGTTGACGAGAAAAAGGGTGTACTGGGAAGACATGCCGCGGATGCTGATATCGCTGCTGCTACCGCCGCCAGTTACTACGACACCGGGAACGTCTTTCAGCGCATCGGTAACGTCGCGATAGGCTTTATCTTCAATCTGTTGTTTGGATATAACGGAGATAGAGGCAGGGGCATTCTGGATTTTCTGCTCGAAGCCCGTTGCTGTAATAACCATTGTGTCATCGGCTGCGTGAACCCACAGCGGGGGGACAGCTGCACACAAGGTAACCGCAAGTAACTTAATACGAGGTATTGTCATTTCCACATTCCATTTCAAATGAAAAAAAATCCCCATCTGAGTAAGCTGCAGAGCTGGATTACTTGCCTTGTCAGGGCTCTGAGTGATGGAGAGATAAAGCGAAAGTCTTACAAAATATTTTAATTGTGTAAAGAGTAATGATAATGGTAATTATTATTGTTCAAATAAAATATCGTGCTGGGATGTCAGTTCAAAGGCAGGAATCAACAGGTCAAGGCTGTTACAGAATCTTTGTCGAATGGATAAACCTCTTGCTGGCTATCAGGAGCAGTCCATGCATTGTCCTGAAAATGCGGGCAATTTGTCTCAAAGTAGACATGACTCATCACTATATCACCGGGGCTGTCATTTCCGGGATGAGGCAGTCCTTGCATGATTCAGCCCCCTATTACTGCGCGGCTGAAAATCAGCAAGTGAGCATCCGAATTTTCGAAATTCCCCATATGCAGGCACAATTGTATAAACTACTCCTCGCGAGATTCTTCCGTATTTTGTTTGAGGGGCTTTTTGATCGTTGATACTGATTTTGTCATGAGTCGCCTCTTGTTAAGAGTTTACTTACTCTGTCGCATGTCCACTCATGCTGGGTAAGATCATATTACAACTCTCTTCTTCACAAGGCATTTCCATCAGGTTCCATTTCTTTTGGTTAACAACCACTGTATCAACAAAGTAAAAACCTTGTTTTTCATACCAGTGGATCAATTTTTCGCTTGTGGATGCACAATCCAGCCGTAGAAACTGACGCTATTTTTTCCGCCCCATATCTCGAATGAAAGAGATAACTTCCCCTCCGATCCCTTTTCCAGCCATATTTCGTGATACAGCGAATGAATGAAGATAAATGCTGTCCTTTTTTTCTCGATTTCCCCAAAAAGGTATATCTTCCATCAAAATCCTGAATGCAGTGACAGGTGGTTTTCAGCTAAATAGCTATATGGACACCTCTCCGATGCAAGCACCGGCAGGTCTTTTTCTGACAAAGTAGCCACACACATATATCCGGCTTCGTGAGCCCCGATGAACATCCGTACTCTCTGTCCTCATTAGTGCCATGGCTTTTTGCAGCCCAGCTATTTGTCAGGTTTACAGAGAGCCGGTTCTACCTGTCAGCACATCTACTCTTTGGGCTAATTAAAATCAGTAAGTTACATTGGTGTGTATTCTGTTTTCTGGTTTACCAGCGCCCAAGCCACTCGGGCATTCTTATTAGCCAGCGCCACTACGGCTTTATTCACTCCACTCCGGGTAATAAGACCTTTCAGCCATCGCTGCAAACTGTTGCACTGTTCATCCGGGAGGTTAATTACCCGATAAACTACGGACCGGGCTCCGTGGATGAGTAATCCACGAAGGTAACCATCTCCCCGTTTCGTTATGCCCAGAAGCCTAACTTTGCCGCCGCTACTGTGTTCTCCTGGCACCAGCCCCAGATAACTGGCAAAATGGCGACCATTCTGAAAATCGTTGCTGTCACCCAGAGCGACCGTCAGGGCTGATGCTCCTATCGGCCCGATACCAGGAATACTTTCCAGTCGGAGCGTATCCTCATTCTGCTGGCTGATGTGCGTAAGACGAACGTCCAGGTCTTTAATTCGCTGCTGGCTGCTCTGTAATTCCTGTAGCATCTCGTGAAACAACTGCCGACTGAGAGTGGTCAGGTCATTTTCTGTATCTTCCAGATAATCCGGTAAACAGGCCATGATCTTATGTGCGCCTTCTGGCATCGAAATTCCGTATCCAGACCCAGCCCTCTTATCTGATTAATTAGGGCCGTTTTGTTTTTCATCAGACGCTGGCGAACCCGGTGCAGACACTGAATGTCCTGCTGCTCCAGAGATTTTTCCGGCACGTAGCGCATCCCCGGGCGGCTGTCAGCCTCAACAATTGCAGCGGCATCATTTTTGTCATTTTTATTGCCCATTCTGAAAGGTGCGACATACTGTGGGCTGATTTGTTTTACTTCATGTCCGTGATCACTGAACTGACGAGTCCAGTAATTCGCGCTACCACACGCTTCCATCACAATACGTGATGGCGGCTGTTGAGCAATAAAGGCCAGCAGTTTTTCACGGGTGATCATTTTGTTGGCTTTATTCTCACCATGTGCAGAAACGACGTGCACCTGAAATACTCGCTTTGCCAGATCAATTCCGATAATTTGTTCCATGGGACACCTCTTCATGTTGCTGTTGGTTTGCACTTACAGCATGGCTCACTGAAGCCTTTGTGGAGAGGTGTCCATTTCATTAGCGCAGAATAATAGATCACTTTGAGGGAACTCAGCCCGGAACACGTGACAAGAACCATGCCCGCAGGCTGACCGCCATGCTGATGTTGCATCGGGGCGACCGTGTCAGCGATGTCGCAAGAACGCTTTGTTGTGCCCGTTCTTCTGTTGGGCGCTGGATTAACTGGTTTACGCACTCAGGTATTGAAGGCCTGAAATCCTTACCCGCAGGACGCTCCCGACGCTGGCCTTTTGAGCATATCTGCACCCTGTTACGTGAACTCATAAAGCATTCTCCCGGCGATTTTGGTTATCAACGTTCACGCTGGAGTACCGAATTACTGGCGATAAAAATCAATGAGATAACCGGATGCCAGTTACATGCCGGCACGGTGCGTCGCTGGTTACCCTCTGCCGGGCTGGTATGGCGCAGAGCCGCGCCAACGTTGCGTATTCGCGATCCCCATAAAGACGAAAAGATGGCGGCAATCCATAAAGCACTGGACGAATGTAGCGCAGAACACCCGGTCTTTTATGAGGATGAAGTGGATATCCATCTTAACCCAAAAATCGGCGCAGACTGGCAGGTTCGCGGGCAGCAAAAGCGAGTAGTCACGCCAGGTCAGAATGAAAAATATTATCTTGCCGGAGCCTTACACAGCGGTACAGGAAAGGTCAGTTACGTTGGCGGCAACAGCAAAAGTTCGGTGCTGTTCATCAGACTGCTGAAACATCTTAAAGCCACATAAGTCGTTCTGATATTATATATTCAATAGACATTCTGTGCTTCTCTCTGCCATTTATTGTACCTGCAGATATTACAATAATCCGCATGCTCCCGAGAAATGTGCTATTTATTAAAACGTAATTCATATTTTTCGGTGAAGAAATGCTAATGTTAACGTATATTTTGACGAGTGGGAGCGTCGCAATACGACTATGTTGCAGAATTAAGATGCGTAATAAAAATAGTTATAGCTTAACATGGGATTATTCCCTCGTGCCTGTCAGGTTTTCAAAATTTCATTTCGCATTTATTTCGGGAGCATCCAGTTAAAGTTAGCATCCGGATGTCAGTATGTTGTTGCTGATATGACCTCAGAGCTTATCCCGATGAATATAATCCCTGACTGATTCGGGTTTAATCATTGGGTACCGTTCATTTGCAAGGGAGTGAAGCTTTCCTTTACCACCAAACGAACCACGATAATACATCAGAGGAAGCCAGGCATAAAAATTATTGGGTTCTGCCTTACGGCGTGCTGCTATTTCCTTATCAAGGTCAGCATAACTGCCTTTTTTCACGATGGTCAGAGTGTTACCAGATGCATCTTCATAAGCCCTGACCAGTTCGTCAAAAGTTAATGTTTCACCAGCGATTTCGAAAACAGGTGGGACGATTTCTTCATCAATCGCAACCTCAGCGGTGTAGAGTCCCGTATCACGATAAGTTGTTACATCGGTAATTGCATCACCATCCCCCCAGAGAAATGCCTCTTGTGTCTGTAAATCGAATGCACCAAGAAAACCGAATACGATGCGTTTATCGAGAAATGCCCCATTAAGGATATGCACCACTTCGACACTACCTCGTTCAGTTTCCGCAACACGGGCAAATGTGCGACGTTCATCGGTGTTCGGATTGTTGATCCTACCCACGAAATGTGGACACGGCCCTAAGCGAGGTTTTCGTTTTCAAATTGTTCCGGACTGAGACCGCCACAGGCACTGTGACGACGCCACCGATTGTAATCGCACTCGATATAATTAAACACCGTCGTCCGCATTATTTCCCGACTGATAAA
>NZ_QGTS01000002.1:267748-483525 GCF_003182475.1 Mangrovibacter plantisponsor | reverse complement strand
TTAACCACAGTGCTATTTCCGCAACTCACTGCAAAGGCTGTGGCGAACCTATTCCAGAAAAGCGCCGTGTAGCCGTTCCTGGCTGCACCATGTGTGCTTATTGCAAGAGCGATGCTGAACTGAAACTTAAACAGGAGCGTGGTTTATGAAATTCCGCTTATCAGAGTTTAACACTACACGCTATAGCCGTGGTGCTGATGCCGCCCGCGTCGATATTACCGAAGATGACGGCGATCAGCATTGGTTGTGGATGTCACCGCGGGACATCGAAAAGAACGTGATGCTGTTCGGTCCTCATTTAGGTTTTCTGCAGGCAGCTGCTCGTTACAGCATGAAGCCACAAAGACTGGTAAAGCAGTGGCGTGAAAAAGGCGATAAGAGATTCCTCCAACCCGTAAAGCCTGCCCGTTCAGAACATGGCTACTGGCGTCACCCTGACTGGCCTGATGAAGAGTCAGACCGCGTGATGACAGACTGGTTGAACATCATCGGCTATGAAATTGCATGCGGCTGGATGGACGGCGACAAAGATGCAGAGAGTATTTTGGAGCGCTGCTACGGGAATGGCGATATCGACATTCTGGAGTGGCAACCAAAACAACCTGAGGGTGAAGGCTGGTTTATTGTCTCTATTCATGACCACGAAGACGGACCGGTATGCATCTGGCTCAGAGATAAAGGATCTGCAGCATGAAAAATAAAATGACTTTCGAAGAGGCAAAAAGCCAGTTACAGGCTGCCATATCAGGCCAGAATGCAAAATACTGGGGTTATACCGAGGCAGTTAAAACTATTCTGGATGCGCTCAATCAGAAACCGTTTGGTTTTGTCACAGAAAGATGCGCCAAGGAAATGCATGCCAACGATCACGATGAAAATCACTGGATGTGGTCTATTTCAGCAGTAGTCATTGGATGCGATCCAAAACTCAAGCATGTGGTTCCTGTTTACCTGTGGCCCATCAGCACAGCTACAGCCACTAACTCTCCGGTAATCCCGGATGGTTGGAAGCTTGTGCCGATTGAACCAACAGAGAGCATGATTGTTGATGGTTTTGAATCTTGGCCAGATGAGTCATTCAGCAAGCCAGAAGAGTGGGAAGCGTATGAAGCCATGAGCGGATGCCAGAAGGCAGCTCACCGGGCGCGTCTTTGTTATAAAGCTATGCTCGCCGCCGCCCCTCAACCACCAGCACCGGAGGCCTGATATGCGATATTCACCAGGCGCTCTCATGTTCATGGGATTTATGGCGGTGGCGTTCTTCACGGCTATCGGTTATCTCGCAGTGCTGGTTCTGGAGTGAGTATGAACAATGCGTGGCGTGGAAATAACAAAGGAAGACATCAGGCGGTACTCATTGAGTACCACTTCAACCCAAAAGAGAAAAATTCAAAGTCCGTGTACCAGTTACGGCACTCCGGACAAAAAACTGTACTTGAGCTGAATCTTACTGTTGAGCGTAATAATTATGGGGAATTCAAACCCAATATAGACTTTGATGATTTTCCAAAAGGGCTAAGTGACCGCGAAGCAATGTTAAAGCTCGCAGACTGGCTGCATCGGCTGAGTGTGGTAATTGAAGATAATTGGGTAACGCAATGAACCATTTAATGATTGATATTGAAAGCATGGGCACTAAATCCAACGCTCCAGTAGTTTCCATTGGTTCCGTATTTTTCGACCCTGATTCCGGTGAGTCAGGGCCTGAGTTTTACCAGGTCATTGACCTTACCAGCGCCATGGCCACCGGTGCCGTTCCTGATGGCGATACTATCTTGTGGTGGCTTAAGCAATCACCCGAAGCGAGGGCAGCAATTACCACCAGCGATAGCATCTCTATTAATGCGGCGTTACTCGGCCTGAGCGCGTTTATTAAAGAGGGTATCCGGATTATAGGGTTGATTGACACCGCATGTAGTCTTGTAATTAATTCGGATTTGAGTGTTGATGGTTAAATAATACAGGGTGGCGTGATGGCTGGTCACAAAATTGAAGAAGAGTATAAGGGATTTCGTTTGGTCGTTCATAGGATCGGTAGTAGCGGCGAATTTACTTCGTGGGCGATCCGCCCGCTTACTGGAACAAAACGACTGTCTACTGGGGAGTTTTCTGGCCAAGGTGCGAAAAAATCTGCATACGAGAAGATCAAGGAAATGGTAGACGCTGCAACATCTTCCACATAAGACGCTTATGACGAACATCCTCAACTTTACAGAGGGCTTCCAGAAGATCAAGAAGCCCCGCTACCAGCGTCAACGGATACCAGAAGGCGCTATGGGCAGGATGCCATTCTATGGCGTTGCAGAGTCTGGACCAGCAACTAATTACGGTGCGGACATATCAACACTGGTGCGGGAGATTGAAGCAGGGCGTCTATAGCCCTGTTTCAACCCTATAATCCGGATACCCATTAAAGACAATACCAATGCTGACAGAGTCCAGATATGGAGTAATGGTGCGAACTTTGATGGCGTTATTCTCCGGGCCAGCTATGAGCGTATTGATATTCCCTGCCCGTGGAAGTTCCGGAGCGAACTGGATGTGCGAACCATTGTCGCCATGGGGCGTGCGGTTGGTTTAGATCCGAAACGGGATATGCCTTTTGAGGGTGAACAACATAACGCCCTGGCTGATGCAAGACACCAAGCAAAGTACGTATCAGCTATTTGGCAGCGAATTGTAAAAGCATAAATAATTTAATGACCGGGTGCAGCCGGCCGTAGTGGAGAACGACTCATGAGCGATCGCTTCCTGACTGATGATGAGCTTGCAGAGGCTACAGGATCACCACAAAAGTCTCTGCAAAAAGAAGTCCTGAGTATGAATGGGATATTTTTTATTGAACGCCGGGATGGAGTAATTAAAACAACCTGGTACCACATCAACCACCCTATTCGTATCGATGCATCAGCAGGGAATCAGCCCACACAGGGCATGAATTTTGACGCTATAGAGAGATGATATGGGTCGCAAACGAGCACCAGGTAATGAATGGATGCCTAAGGGTGTATTTTTTCGCCCTTCTGGCTACTACTGGAAGCCAGGAGGAACAACCGAAAAATTAGCCCCTGCCTCAGCAACTAAAACGGAGGTATGGGTAGCTTACGATAAGGTTGTCGAGGGAAGGAAAAACCGGGTCACATTTAACCAGTTATGGAAAAAGTTCCTTGCCAGTTCTGATTATGCGGATCTTGCCCCACGCACACAGAAAGATTATCTGGCTCATGAAAAATACATTCTCGCTGTTTTCGGTGAGGCGGAGGCCAAAGCTATAAAGCCAGAGCATATCCGGCGCTATATGGATGGCAGAGGGAAGCGTAGCCGTGTGCAGGCTAACCACGAGCATAGTTCAATGTCGCGTGTTTTTCGTTGGTGTTATCAACGTGGTTATGTTCCCGGTAATCCGTGTATTGGTGTGGATAAATTTCCAAAACCACAACGCGATCGCTATATCACTGATAATGAATATAAGGCTATATACGACTGCGCATCACCAGCTGTGCGGGCGGCCATGGAAATCGCTTATTTATGTGCGGCGCGAGTTTCTGATGTATTAAAAATGGACTGGCGGCAAATTATGGAGAAAGGGATATTTATTCAACAGGGTAAAACAGGAGTTAAACAAATTAAGGCGTGGACCGAGCGACTACATTTGGCTGTTGAAATATGCCGGGCGTGGGGTACTGATGGGCCAGTAATTAGAACCATGTATGGTGAAAGGTATTCTTACAAGGGCTTTAATGATGCCTGGCGAAAAGCAAGAAGTGCTGCATCTGATAAATTAGGATATCCACTTGATTGCACTTTTCACGATCTGAAAGCTAAAGGGATTTCCGACTACGAAGGAACCGGAAGAGATAAACAGCAGTTCAGCGGGCACAAAACAGAGTCTCAGGTTTTGGTCTATGATCGAAAAGTGAAGGTGAGTCCCACCTTAAATAAAAAAATGTAAAAAGTACTCTACGCCGTGGCTTTTACGGCGTATTTTTTTCTCACCGAATTTTCTCATTTTTTCTCAACGGGATTTGGGTCACTGACATAGCGCGGCATAAGTGTTTGAATACTGGCGGAGAGAGAGGGATTTGAACCCTCGGAGGGGTTACCCCCTCAACGGTTTTCGAGACCGTCCCGTTCAGCCGCTCCGGCACCTCTCCGCGTCAACGGTTGCCATGATGCACCGGTTTTTGGCATTTTAACAGTCCCCGGTCTCCGCTTTACGTTTAACTGACGAGATTGCGAGCAAATAACGATGATTAAATGGCCATGGCAAGAAAGCGATACATCACAGGTACTTTCTCCCGTGTGGAAAAACGCACTGGCAATCCCGGTACTTGCACCATTGGATCCGCAAGAGCAGCAAAAACTGGTGCGCCTGGCCGGCCGTTTTTTACAGCATAAGCGCTTGGTGCCTTTGCAGGGGCTTGAATTAAGCGAAGAAAATAGTGCCCGCATCGCCCTGCTGTTTTGCCTGCCAGTACTTGAACTGGGCTTTGAGTGGCTGGATGGCTTCCATGAAGTACTTATCTACCCGGATCCTTTCGTTGTCGATGATGAATGGATAGATGACTTTGGCCTGGTTCACCACCAACATATTGTGCAGTCTGGCCAGAGCTGGCAACAGGGGCCGGTAGTTCTGAACTGGCTCGATGTGCAGGATTCTTTTGATGCCTCCGGCTTTAACCTTATTTTTCATGAAGTGGCACACAAACTGGATGGCCGGAATAATGGCGTAACCAACGGTGTGCCAATGATTGCGTTACGTGACGTCGCTGGCTGGGAGCATGACCTGAACGCCGCAATGGCAACAATCCAGGAAGAAATTGATTTGGTGGGCGAAAGTGCAGCCAGTATTGATGCCTGGGCGGCCGCAGACCCTGCTGAGTGTTTTGCTGTTCTAACTGAGTACTTTTTCAGCGCGCCAGACCTATTTGCTACCCGGTTTCCGTCACTTTGGCAGCGTTTTTGCCAGTTTTACCGCCAGGACCCGCAAATGCGGCTTAAAACGGGTGGCGAGCCCCTGTATCCCGTGCAATAAACACCCTAAATGGCCGTTAATTCACCAATTGAATCAGCATGTTAACCAGGGTGTTGACACATAACTACAGGCTCAGTATTATTCGCCCCGTTCACACGATTCCTCTGTAGTTCAGTCGGTAGAACGGCGGACTGTTAATCCGTATGTCACTGGTTCGAGTCCAGTCAGAGGAGCCAAATTTAAGAAGCCTGCTTAAGGAAACTTAAGCGGGCTTTTTGTTTTTATGCCCATTATCTTTCTGCAATGCAAAGTAACTAACCTGTCTGCGCCCCGGCCAGTAACCATTAACCTCGTGAGTAATGAAAGTGGCTGCGGTTGCGCATTTTCCTCAGTAATAAGCCCGCGAATGCACTTGCTGATTACCTCTGTGGCCCGGTTTTTACCCCGGCCACAAAGCCTCACGCGCTCTGCCACCACTCACCATGAAGATAGTTCATGTTGGAGTGAAATTAACTCTCTTTCTCTCATTCATCTGCTCTGGCATAACTATGCCTATTAACTTATTGATAACATGATGACCGCGATGAATAAAGATTTTACCTTTACGGTTACAAGCAGTGTGTTCGACGAAAATTACAACCCGTCAGAAAACACGCGTATTACCACCAACTTTGCCAACCTGGCCCGTGGGAGCAACCGCCAGCAGAACTTGCGCAACACACTGGTGATGATTAACAACCGTTTTAATAACCTGGCCCATTGGGATAACCCTAAAAGTGACCGCTACGCCGTTGAGCTGGAGATAATCTCCGTTGAGATGGCTATTCCGGGCACCACCACCACTTTCCCGGCAATTGAAATTTTACAAACAACGATTGTCGATAAAAAAACCGGGCAGCGCATTGATGGTATTGTGGGCAATAACTTCTCTTCATACGTGCGCGATTATGACTTCAGCGTGTTGCTGCCAGAGCATAATAACAACCAGGCGAATTTTACTATTCCGGAACACTTTGGTGAGTTGCACGGGAATATATTCAAACACTTTGTTAACTCCAGTACATACCAGAAAAACTTCAGGAAAACGCCGGTTATTTGCCTGAGTGTTTCAAGTAAAGACACCTATCAGCGCACCGGGAATCAGCACCCGGTACTGGGTATTGAATACCAGCCAGGCAGCACATCGTTAACTGAACAGTATTTTGCAAAGATGGGCCTGCAGGTGCGCTACTTTATGCCAAACAACAGTGTTGCGCCGCTGGCATTTTATTTTTCCGGTGACTTACTCCGTGATTACACTGACCTGGAGCTTATCAGCACCATCAGCACAATGGAGACATTCCAGAAAATTTACCGGCCAGAGATCTACAACGCCAACTCGGCCGCCGGGCAATGTTACCAGCCAGACCTCAGTCACCAGGATCATTCACTCACTACCATTGTTTATGACCGCGAAGAGCGCACGCAACTGGCGATTGAGCAGGGTAAGTTTACTGAAGCGCATTTCATTAAACCCTACGAAAATATTCTTGCGCAGTGGTCCGCTAACTATGCAATTGCTAACCACTCAAGTTGATTAACGACGTATAAAAGGTTCTTTATTATGAAAAAATTGCTACCCACTTCCACGGCTGGCAGTTTGCCCAAACCGTCCTGGCTTGCACAACCAGAAACCCTGTGGTCGCCATGGAAACTGAATAACGGTGAACTGGCTGAAGGGAAAAAAGATGCCCTGAGCCTGGCGTTGTATGATCAACTGCGCGCAGGGGTCGATATTGTCAGTGACGGCGAACAAACCCGCCAACACTTCGTCACCACGTTTATTGAGCACCTCAGTGGTGTGGATTTTGAAAAGCGTGAAACGGTGCGTATTCGTAATCGCTATGATGCCAGCGTACCCACTGTTGTGAGTGCCGTAGAGCGCCAAAAACCGGTGTTTGTTGAAGATGCCAAATTCTTACGCCAGCTCACCAAACAGCCAATCAAATGGGCCCTGCCCGGCCCAATGACCATGATCGATACGTTGTATGACAACCACTATAAAAGCCGTGAAAAACTGGCCTGGGAATTTGCCAAAATACTCAACCAGGAAGCCAAAGAGTTAGAAGCCGCGGGTGTCGATATTATCCAGTTTGATGAACCGGCATTTAATGTCTTCTTTGATGAAGTGAATGACTGGGGGATTGCCGCGCTGGAAAGAGCCATTGAAGGGCTTAAATGCGAAACGGCGGTACATATTTGCTACGGCTATGGCATTAAAGCCAATACCGACTGGAAAAAAACACTGGGTTCAGAATGGCGCCAGTACGAAGAGACTTTCCCAAAACTGCAGGCGTCAAATATCGATATTATCTCGCTGGAATGCCATAACTCCCATGTACCAATGGACCTGCTGGAACTGATCCGCGGTAAAAAAGTGATGGCAGGAGCCATAGACGTGGCAACCAACAAGATTGAGACACCAGAGGAAGTCGCCAGTACGTTACGCAACGCACTTCAGTTTGTTGATGCCGACAAGCTATACCCGTCAACTAACTGTGGCATGGCGCCACTTTCCCGACAGGTAGCCAACGGTAAGCTCAATGCGCTAAGTGCCGGAGCTGATATTGTCCGCCGGGAACTGGCCGCCAAATAATTACGCCCACAAAAAAGCCTGCGTAAAGCAGGCTTTTTAATTATTGAGGCTGATGTACTCGCGCCTTCGTAAACCGGGTGCCAGTTAAAGCTTAATGGCTCTCATCTTCACGATTGCGGGTAACAATCAGTGGCTCAATATCACTCTCTTTCTGGATAACCAAGGTTTCATCCCCGCGCAGGCAGGCACCACCATAACTGCCGCCAACCGTGAATGTGCACACCTGCAAATAGCGCCCGGAGACTTTCGGCAGGCACCACAATTGCTGGTAGATATTTTTCCGGTCAACAAATTTGCCCTGAGTTTTATCCAGCACTTCATCCTGCCCGCTGATAAGGTCAATGTTGCTGCCGCAACGGCCCGATATCGGCTTCACAGCATAACCGGTTTTCGCCAGTTCCTCGTTCACGTGGAAATCTGTATCCAGCAAATAGCGGTGGTGAGGAAACAGCGACCACAGCACCGGCAGAATCGCCTTGTTACCGGGGATTACTGTCCATAATGGCTCAAACACCATCACTTCCGGGCGCAGCAACACATCAATTAACCGGACTTCATTTTGTGGGTGGCCAGTACGAATAGGAACCGCGGCATATTCTGTTTCGCTGACTTCCCGTACCTGTTCAATCGCCGTTTCCCATGCCCAGGTTTTCCAGACACAGTTAACCAGCCTGCCTTCATCGTCAATCAGCTCCCCGGCACTGTTCCAGCTTAACGAAGAGAGGCCACAAACCACCTTGCACTCAAACCCGGCATTTTCCAGCGAGCGCTGCATAAACATTGCATGGTATTTTTCCTCCACGTCATCATCCAGCATGATGTGGACAAACGGGCGCGCATCACTGTGTTTCCAGGCACCGGAAAGTTCATCAAGCAACCCTTCCGCCGGGTTATACCCCATACCCGGGTAACCTTTTTTCGCCCATTCGCTGAGGATCAACCCACCTTCTGTATGGCAGGAAGCCGAGTCTGCGTTGTACTCATAAACTTTTATCCCCCGCTCGTCCATGCAAAAGTCCAGCCGCCCTGTAACCATGTGATGACGGCGTTGTTGCCATGACAGGCGCAAACGGGGCCAGAGAATTTTCGGGATATCAAACAGTTCCAGCAGGCTGTCGTCTTTAAGCACTTTATCCGTCGCATGCAAATACATTAAATGCAGCTCATTGGTTGCTTTGATCAGCTCCTGCTCAGCATCTTCGCTAATGGTGAAATAGCGGTAAGGGTCCTGATTAATGCTGTAGCCGTTAGCAACGATGTACGCTTCCTGCAGCGGGTCTTTATCATTAAGCCAGCGGCCATTAAACTGCCCCTGCTCAGAAAGCCTTGCACCTGTGATAGCCAGTTTTTTAGCGGGAATTTCCGGTTGTGGCAGCGTGCCCTGCGTGTCATCGCTCTGAACCATCCACCCCAGAATCGTGGTGTCATCAAAAGTGTCTTTGAGTGTGTAGTGGCCGTCTTTCACTTCCAGCACCAGCTCCCTGGTCCATTGCTGGCCTGCCGGTAGCGGGGAATGGATAACATTCTGCTCAGCAATACGCACTTTATTGCCCAGCAATTGCGTGATAACAGCTACATGGCCGGTATGTTTGAATTCCCCGCCCTTTTGCCAAATAAGCAGTGCGCCAGCAACAGGAGGCCGGGTGGCACCATTAGCCACAGCCTGCAATGGCAGCAAATTGTCGTTTACTACCTGGCGCAAAAAACGCAGAGAAAAAATCTCATACGCCATGCCCACATCCGTAAACACCACACCATAGTTCAGGAACATAAAACGCCGCGCGAACTCAACGCATTGCCATTTATGCCCCATATATTCGTTTCCGATATAACTGCGAAATGCAGCGTCATCAGGAAAGCTCTGCGGATCCAGACTGCTGTAATTAGAGGAATAGATAGCAACCCCGCCAGGTGCATACCCTAACAATGTGCCAAATGGCGCATCACACCCGGTTGTTCCTTTACTCATGTGCTGACCTTACATAATACGGCCTGAGTCACTCCCTTTACCCTTCCGTCATGCTCTTCGGCTCAGGCGCTGTCCAGACGGAGAAGTCATTATCATAGCACTGCGCATCGTTTTGCCAAGCCAGTGCCCGGGTTACAGCACTGTGTTTTTTTAGGGGCTGATTTGTATCAGTTTGTCTCAGTAAAGCCAGATTAACCGCCCCCAGGAGTATGCATAAAACTGTATATATTCAATTTATTACACAAGGTTTGTGGAGCAGAGTTGTTTCTGCCTTCACATGATAACTCGAAAAAACCGCACGATTAGGGCAACGCACTCTGAGCTATCACCTATGGTTATTGGCATTGCAGGTTCCATAACCAAAAAGGAGCAGACACATGTCAAAAGGTCTCAATGGTAAAGTGGCCCTGGTAACAGGCGCGGCCCAGGGTATTGGCCGTGGAATTGCACTGCGGCTGGCAGAAGAAGGCGTGAACCTTGCGCTGGTTGATCTCCAAAAAGAAAAACTGGCACATGTGCTGGAAGAAGTCACTGCGCAGGGTGTCCGGGCCACAACATTTGGTGCAGATATCAGTCAACGTGAAGACGTTTACGCCGCAGTTGACCATGCAGTTAAAGAGTTAGGTACTCTTGATGTCATGATTAACAATGCCGGTATCGCTCAGGTCAAACCCATAGCCGATATCATGCCTGGCGACCTGGAAAAAATTCTGAACATTAATATTGGCGGCGTGACATGGGGTATTCAGGCGGCTGCCGCAAAATTTAAGGCGTTAGGAAAGAAAGGTAAGATTATTAGTGCCTCTTCTATTGCCGGGCACGATGGTTTTGCAATGCTGGGCATGTACTCGGCAACCAAATTTGCCGTTCGCGCCCTTACCCAGGCCGCGGCCAAAGAATATGCCAGCGCGGGTATTACGGTGAATGCCTATTGCCCGGGAATTGTAGGCACTGATATGTGGGTAGAAATCGATAAACGCTTTTCTGAAATAACGGGCGCCCCAGTGGGTGAAACCTACAAAAAATATGTTGAAGGCATTGCCCTTGGCCGCGCGCAAACGCCAGCAGATGTGGCAGCACTGGTCGCGTTCCTCTCCAGTGATGATTCCGATTATATTACCGGCCAGGCCATCCTGACCGACGGCGGGATTGTTTACCGTTAATTAATCCGCTTCATCAGACAACACAGGCTGCATAACGCAGCCTGTGAGTCTGATGACAAACCTCATATCCGCACAGAACCAGAGGGTATCACTCAATAAAAAACCAGGAAAATCAATTCATTGATTTTCACCCGCTAACTAAAAAGAAGGAAAAACCACGCTTTTTCCTTCTTTTTCATCAATCTGACAGGCTGCATACGCAGCCTGTTCTGGTAACAATCCACAAAGAGTTAACGCAGGTTGGCAGACTTCGAGCCATTCAGTACATCTTCAATGGCAGAGCTCAGTTCGTTGATTTCAAACTTCGCCACATAGCCATCTGCACCCACTTTGCGCACATGATCTTCGTTTGCTGAGCCAGATAACGATGAGTGAATAATAACCGGAATACGCTTCAGAGACTCTTCACGTTTAATATTACGGGTCAACGTAAAGCCATCCATTTCAGGCATTTCAAGGTCAGTCAGCACCAGGCCAATTTTATCACTGACCGGCACGCCTTCACGCTGTGCGTCATCCATTATTTTCTTAATGCAGTTCCAGGCTTCAAGCCCGGTTACGTTAGAAATAAATGGAATACTCATCGCATTCAAAGCCTGTTCCAGCATAGAACGCGCAACTTTTGAATCCTCCGCAACAATCGCCACTGCGCCAGGTTTCAGGTTAAACCGCTTCGCTTCCATGGTTTCTTCATGTACTTCGCGCGCGGTTGGAATGATGTCGCACAGGATCTGTTCGACATCCAGCACCAGTGACAGGCGGTTACTTGCCGGGTCCGTGTCCAGGCGGGCAATACTGGTAATGTAACTGTTGCTCACACCGGCTTCTGCCGCATGAACCTGGCTCCAGTCAAGGCGCACAATGTCATCCACTGTTTCCACAGCAAAAGCCTGAGTACTGCGGGCATATTCCGTAATCAATAAAATATTCAGCCCCGTTTCTGGTTTACACCCAACCACGGCTGGTAAATCAATAACCGGTATCACCTGGCCACGAATATTGACCATTCCCATCATCGGAGCCTGCATACCAGCCGCTTTAGTAAGCACTGGCATAGGCACAATTTCTCGTAGTTTGAATACGTTTATGCCAAACAGTTCCGGTGGTTCTCCCGGGCCGGGCACACCCAGGCGAAACAGCAACAACTCGAACTTATTGGATAGTGTGAGGTTTGTTCTTTCCTCAATCTCTTTTTGAAAGTTATCCATGTTTTCCTCAGTGTGGTCGGTGTTGGGGTGAGATAACAAAACAACACGAGTGATTGAGACAAAGACCTAACATATTTCCTCGCCTTCACTTCACGTGCTAACGGCAATTTTTGACCAGTTATCATTCTTTATCGGCAGCGCCCGGCAAAATTACAGTTGTTAATCCACCTTTTTCAATTTTCGTTAAGCTGCACAACATTTTTATTGTTATGCCCGAATTATTCAGGAGAAAACATACCTCTGGCGAGGTAACTGGTGCGAGGTGACGCACAAAATTGAGGTGTTCAGAAATGCAAAACACCGCACAAGGCGGTGTTTCAACTTAAAGCGCTGCTTATCCCAAAAAATTAGCCTACCAGCATCAGTTCGCGATTTTCCAGAGACGGGCGGGAGACCAGGGATAACAAAATATCTTTCACTGCCTGAGCCTGAGGCGACAACTGGGCGCGTGCCGACAGGTTCAATGACAAAGGCAGGTTCATTGATGGTGTGGTGATTCGGGCCATCCAGCCATTAGATGCACTGACTAAAGAGCGGGCTGCAGACTCCGGCAGCACTGTAACGCCCATACCACTGGCAATAGCGGCAGTTAGTGTTGAAATAGACTCGATTTCACCAATAATTTTGGCAGTCAGGCGGCGCAGTGAAAATGCTTCATCAACACGCTTACGCACAGCACTGTAATCGCGTGGTAAAAACAGGTTCATTTCTGCAACAGCGGCGAGGTCAACGGTTTGCCCCGGGCATTCGCTGGTGCCAACCAGGTATAATTCTTCTTTCAACAGAGGCTGGCTGGTAATACCGGCTGTTGGTGCACGGTCATACAGTACGGCCATATCCAGTTGCCCACTGAGCAATTTATCATTCAGTACTGAGCCACTGTTTTCATGCAGATATACCAACACATCTGGCAGTTCGTTACGCACGGACTGCAGCAACGGCATAATAATGGAAGACGCTGCTGTACCTGGTGCCAGGCCAATGGATACTTGCCCACTTAAGGTTTGCCCAACGTTATTCACCGCGAGTTGAGCCTGTTCACACTGGCGCAAAATAGTACGAGCATGGGCGTAGAGAATTTTTCCGGCTTCTGTCGGTGTTACTCCACGTTTAGTGCGGATTAACAGTTGCTGATCCAACTCCCCTTCCAGGGTAGCCACCTGCTGGCTTAGCGCTGGTTGCGCTATGTGCAAGACTTCAGCGGCCTGAGTCAGGCTACCAATATCGACGATTTTCACGAAGTACTTCAGTCGTCTTAAATTCATTTTGCCTCCTGTACGGAATGCCCTTGCCATGTCGGCAGCTATCATGTCCCTGAATGTATAGCAATATGCTTGCCAGTTTTCTGAAACTCCGTTTTTGTGGGCTAACAGGCTGGATAATAAGAGAAACTAATCAACTCACCCCTTATCATTACTAAAACGCGGGAATGCACCTGCCCCATAAGAGACACTTATGCACCATAGCAGTGCACATCATGCCTGTTTTGGGTAAAAAAAAACCAACTGCTGAAATAGCCAGCAATCAGTTTTAAAATTGCTTTCCAGGCTTTGACAACCTGTTACACCCTCGTTATTATGCGCCCCGTTCACACGATTCCTCTGTAGTTCAGTCGGTAGAACGGCGGACTGTTAATCCGTATGTCACTGGTTCGAGTCCAGTCAGAGGAGCCAAATTTGAAGAGCCCGCTCAGGGAAACCTGAGCGGGCTTTTTGTTTTTCATGCAACTCTGCGAATCATTATGTGATTCTTATTCAATAAGCCAGCGTGAAAAGTCTTCCCGATGCGTTTTCAATTTTCCCTCCGCATCAGTTGAATTTAGTGGTCAGATTTGGGGTCAAGTTGGTTCGATGGCAGAATGCTCTCATATGTCTCTTAACGACGCAAAAATCCGCAAAACCCTTCAAAGTCTCCGATTCTCATGGTCTATAACTTTTAGTTAATCCAGGCGGTTCACGTCTTTGGTATCTCAAAAAGACCTGCTCCCCATACAACAGAACTCACAGGCCCGCGGTTTACACCACAAAATCGTAGTGCGTGCCGTCTGGCAATTCGATATCCAGGCGCAGTTTGCCACCAGCTGCTTCCACATAACGTTTCAGTGTGGAGAGTTTCAGGTCTCGCCCGGGTTTCTCCATACCGGCAACGGTAGGCTGGCGAATACCCAGGGCCTGAGCCATTTCTACCTGAGTTTTCTGCACTTTTTCACGCAGTTCTGCCAGGTGGATATTCAGCATAATATCGGCTGCTTGTGCCTGAGCCTCTGCTACCACGCCCTTTTTCTCTGCAGCAATAATTTGTTCCAGTGTTCTGCCCATCGCATTACTCCTGTGGCTCTGGTTTTCTCAACCAGTCGTTAAATTCACGGTCAGCAAGCGGGACCATCACATCATAAAACCGCTTACCAAATGTTACCTTATGCCCGGCGCACAACACGACAGCATTGCGACATGGGTCAAAGGCAAAAAAGGCGCGAATGGGTTGCCCACGGCTTTGAATGCGTAACTCCTTCATATTGGAGTAGCGAGAGCCTTTAACGGTATCTGACCAGGGGCGGGGAAGTACCGGCCCTCTCTCCCTCAGTACCATTAACCCGGCCAATACACTGGCACGGTCAGTATCATCCAGTGCCGTGAACCAGGCATCAAACCTGTCTGTTGTTTTAATCTTCCACACAACGCTGCCTCCGCAGAATATAGCCCCCAGTCAATATAGATACAAAGCTATATTTGTAAATAATGCTTTGCCACCCATCCACGAAAGTGTGCCGGAAATAACGGTGTCCGGAGTTCTGTAAAATAGAAAAGTACAGGCCCGCTTCCATAAAAGAACAGCGGGCCTGAAAACGTCATATTTTATTGCGGGGCAGCCCTCACGAGCTGGCGAAAAGATTACTTACGCACCACCTTTGCGCTGTCGATAGGTGAAAATACCGTGTGACCTGCCCCCTGTATTACCGGTGCGGGTGGTTTATCACGGTTCTGGTAACCCACATTATTATTACCCCATAAATTCTCATAGGGCATACCAGCCAGCGCTTCCACTGCCGCCCGCGTTGCCTGTGGCACATTTGCCACCAGCGCCGCACCATCCTTATGCATTTGTTCTGTTGCTTCGCGCAGCAGCGTATGGGTTTGCAGGTTGAGCTTAAAGCGCAGCGAGATAACAAAACCGCAGGCAAGCACAATGACGGTGCCAATACTCAGAATAAACAAAATGGTATTACTGACGGTGGTACTTTGGGTGGCCTGCCCGGAAACAAACCCGGAGAGCTGCAAAATTACCCCCACCAGCATTACCGCACCTGCCTGTGAAGCTTTGCGGGTCAGAGTCATGATGCCGGCAAAAATCCCTTCCCGGCGCTGCCCGGTAATAACCTCATCCACATCCGCAATATAGGTGTAGATATTCCATGGAACATAATTGATACCACCACGCCCTAACCCGGCAACAGCCGAAACCAGTAACAACAGCGCCATGACATCATTCAGGCCTGCATACCACAGCACTGCCCAGGCAAGGCAACTGGCACCAAACAGGGCTACAACCATGCGGTATGAAGGTGCTGGCCCAAAACGGATGCACAGAGGAATCATCCCCACAACTGCAATAAACTGCAAAACGGCCATGGTCCCGAGCAAACTGGAAGCAACTGTGGCGCTTTGCATAAGCACAAACACGACGTAATAGGTGAATACCGCATTAAACACATCCTGCGCGATGTAACCGCCCAGATACATCCCCAGATGCTGGCGGAAAATACGAATGCGCAATGTGGAACCCAGCTCAACAAACAACCGGTGCAGGCTTTGGCGCAGCGTTAACCCCTGGCGCATTTGTTCAGCTTTCAGGTGGCTTTCCGACCACGCCTCACGCGGGCGTTCCCAGGTAAAAAACCACACCAGAGTCAGCACAATGGCGCAAATAGCCGCGAACACCAGGCTTGCGTAAAAGAATGAAATAGCATTCTCTTTCCCGAAATGGCTAATCAGTATTCCGGGCAAAAACGCCGCCAGAATAGCCGATAACTGCGCCATCGAAATACGCGCGCCAGAGAAGCGAGTTTTTTGTTTAAAATCATCGGTCATTTCCGGCACCAGAGTTTCATAAGGCACCAGAATCATGGTGTACACCACATCAAACAGTAAGTAAGTGACCAGGTAATACCAGAATGGCATGCCACTAAGCCACATCAGGCAATAACTGAATACACAAGGAATACCTAATAAGATAAAAAACTTGCGTCGCCCAAAGCGTTTGCCAGCCCAGGTATTGCCGAAATTATCTGTCAGAAACCCCATTAACGGGCTGACCACTGCGTCCAGCACGCGTGCCAGGGCGAATATCAGCGTCGCTTCAATGGGTGATAAACCGCAAAAGGAGGTATAGAACCAGAGCAACCAGGCTGCAGTCAGTGCCGTGGTGCCTGCGCCGAGGAAATCCCCCGAGCCATAGGCAAGATAATGAATTAACCGGGGAGTACGTGTCTTCATAGTTTTACCCTGTCGTGGTTAGTCATACAGGCAATAAATCCCTTATTCACAACACGTCGGAAGAAGGTCAGATTCAACATAAGGCGTTCCCTGGTGTGAAACCTTTGCTTTTTTGCCACCCCGGCACCCAAAGTGGCAAAAAGGAGAAGATCCCACCTTGCTTGCTCACCATTCTGAAATACCGTTTTTTTAATTCAGAAAAAACGTTCTTTAAAATTGTATCTGAGTGCACCGAACCACAACCGGACTAATGCCGGGCGTTGTTATACAAATTTTCTTAATGAGTGAATAAATGTGAGGAAGATCACTTTACTGCAGCGTATGCTAGTGCGGCCTCAGACCGGGCATAAGACAACGGCTGGGCAACAGACACCAGACAGGTTAAGGCCGGGTAATGAATATTATTGAAATAATAATGAATGCGGGCAAATCCGCAGTGAATGTCTCTCTTTATACTTTGCTGCCAATTATGGTTGTTATGCTGGCAATCATGCGCTTTCTTGAAGCTAAAGGCGTGCTGGAAAAAATCGTTAAAGTATTTGGCCCGTTACTCAAACCGTTTGGGCTTGGTGGCATGAGCCTGTTTGCCATAATCCAGATGAACTTTGTCAGTTTTGCAGCGCCAATCGCCACACTCACCATGATGGATCGCCAGGGGGAATCAGACAGGCGTATGGCTGCCACACTTGCCATGTCTTTTGCTATGGGACAGGCCAATGTGTTTTATCCGTTTATTCCCCAGGGCCTGCACTGGTTACCGGCAATTGGTATTTCAATTTTGGGTGGCCTGGTTGCTGGTGCTGCCACCTGGCACATTTTTGGTCGCCGTCTCTCTTCCGAAAATTTTCGCACTGCCAGCACCAAAAACCGTGTAACACATAAAAAACAGGGTTTGCTTGCCATCATCAATCTTGCTGGCGCAGACGCCATTCGGTTGTCTGCCGGTGCCATTCCCATGCTGATTATTTCGCTGGCGGCAGTCAACATGCTGGAAGCGGTTGGCTTTGTACATTTACTGGAAAAATTGTTGTCGCCACTGCTTGGCCTTGCCGGGATCTCTCCGGTGTTTATTCTGGCCACGCTGGTAAAAACTATGGCTGGCGGGACGGCTTATTTTGGCGTGGCATCAGACTTAATCGCCCAGGGGAAATTCACGGTAACCGAATTAAATGCCTCTGCCGGGTTGCTGGTACAAACCCTGGACTTACCGGGCATTGGCATTTTCCTTGCTGTCAGTTCGCGCTTTGTACGCCTGTTCCGCTATGTGCTGCCCGGTGCACTGGTGGGGATAGCAGTGCGCACCTGCCTGCATATTCTTATCTTTAGCTGACACCAGACGCCTCAAGGGTTATGGTAAAATCCGCGCCGCCATAACCCACAAGGAAGACGATGTTTGATTTCATGCCCTCTCAGCCAGGCCCGGGTTTTATTCACCAGTTTCGTTGCGGCACACTCAGCCACTGCCCGGAAATAACTGTCTGCCAGGCGTTTTTTGACACCAGTTTGTGGCAGGATGATTTATATTCCGCCGCGGGTATTGTGTTCCCTGCCACGCTGGTTAACGCCGCCAGAAAACGCAAAGCGGAATACTTTGCCGGGCGTTTTTGCTGCCAGCAATTACTGGCAAACTACGGGGTACATACCGCCGTACTGTCTCACCAGGACCGCTCCCCGGCCTGGCCTGCCGGGTTTTGTGGCTCAATATCGCACACGCAAAACCAGGCTGTGGTTCTGCTGGCACCAATACATTCCGGTTTTTCTCCTGGAGTGGACGCAGAAACACTGGCCTCACGCATCATGCGGGAAACTGCAGATATGTTTACCTCCCCAGAAGAACAGACAAGGTTGAAACAATCCCCGCTGGACTGGGAACAGGCGTTGTTAGTGACATTTTCAGCCAAAGAAGCACTGTTTAAGTCGTTGTACCCACTGGTGAAACGCTACCTGGATTTTGACTGTGCGCAAATCAGTGAACTGGACGCGGGCCAGGGCAGGCTGGCATTAACCTTAACCCAGCCGTTATCTGCCGCATTCCCTGCCGGGTACCATTTCCATGGCGAATGGCAATTTGCGGGCGATGTCGTAACAACGTGCTTTTACCCGCAAGTCTCCCGGTAAAAATACTGACAATTTATACAGTATCATGCCACAATAATGACTTCTGCCACCTCCTGGAGCCCAACATGCCAGATTATTGCCTGATGCCAGACACCCCAGCCGGGCCACTGTTATTGCAGGCCAGTGCACAAGCGCTGGAATCCGTTCGGTTTTTACGTACGTTTCCTCTCAGTGAAGGGGAGAGTATTACCCAGGCCACTCACCACCCGGTATTACACCAGGCAAGTGAAGAGCTGGCAGCCTACTTTGCCGGGAAACTCACCCACTTCACTACGCCTCTGGAGCCTGGCGGCACAGCATTTCAGCGCCAGGTGTGGGAAGCCCTGCGGCAAATTCCCTGGGGTGAAACCCGCACTTATGGCGAAATTGCACACCAGATTGGTAACCCGGCCGCCAGCCGTGCGGTTGGCCTGGCAAATAACCGCAATCGCCTGCCCTTTTTTATTCCCTGCCACCGCGTCATTGGTGCCAGTGGGAAGCTGGTAGGTTATGCAGGCGGCCTGGATGTGAAGCAGGCATTGCTGTCACTCGAAGGTATTCGCATCGCACTGTAAACCGGCCCCAAAGCGGGCAAGGTAAGCGTTGCGCAAACTTATGGCTACCGGGCCGGGGCGGCCATCTCCAATGGGATTACCATCAAGCCTGGTCACCGGCATCACAAATGTGGTGGCCGAAGTAATAAACACTTCCCGGGCGCCACACGCTTCTTGTGGGCTGAAGGCACGCGTTTCAATTTCCAGCTGGTGCTGCTGGCAAATATCCAGTATTGCGGCCCGGGTGATGCCGGGCAAAATGGCCGGGCTTAACGCCCGGGTAACCAGTTTCCCGCCAGGTGTCACCATAAAGCAATTTGCCGAGCTGGCCTCGGTTATCAGGCCGTCTTTAACAAAGACAGCATCATCTGCACCCTGCGCCTGGGCAGCCATTTTTGCCATGCTGGCGGCCAGCAAACTCACTGTTTTGACGTCGCACCGTTGCCAACGGATATCCGGGCAGGTCACCACAGACAACCCGCTTTCTACGCGCGCGTCCTGCAAGATGTTGTGAGACTGGGTGAATACAACCAGTGTGGGTGGAACCGATGCATCCGGGTAGTGGAAATCACGTTTCCCCGGGTTACCGCGGGTCAGTTGCAGGTAAACGCTGCCTTCCTGCACCTTATTGCGGGCAACCAGTGTTTCATGTATTTGCTGGAGTGTTTCCACCGCCCAGGGTAGCGCCAGTTCGAGTGCCTGGCAGGAACGCTGCAACCGTTGCATATGTGCATGAAAATCCAGCAACTTCCCGTTAACCACTGCTGTCACTTCATACACTCCGTCGGCAAATAAAAAACCGCGGTCAAACACCGATACCCGGGCCTGGTCCGCCGGGCAATAATCCTCATTCAACCATACCCATGGTGACATGTTTCCTCCTTGTCTGGCATTCAGTGTCACTGCACAAGTACGCTAACATGCTTCACCCGCGTTTTTTCCGAAAAGTTCGCGTGGCCGGCCACAAACTGAATAGAAACAACCGCCGGGCCAACTTTACCTCCGGCTATTTAATCGCATTCTGCTTTCGTTTATTTGCTGCCGTGACATACTGAGCATCAGTGGAATACAGGTTCACGACAGGAAAAATAAGGAGAGAGAGGATGCAAACTCATCGCACAGATAAAAGCCTGACACCTGAACAGGCTATCGAACAACTGGATGCTATGTTTAATGCATCTGTCAAAGCATTACGCAAAGCAATTGCGCTGTATATCGACACCGGAACACTGCCCGATACAGCGGCAAGGCAACAAGGCTTGTTTGTTTACCCGGCACTTCAGGTCACCTGGGATGGCGTGGCGCGCAACCCGAAAAAAACCCGGGCTTATGGGCGTTTCACTCACCCCGGATGTTACCGTACCACCATTACACGTCCGGCACTGTTCAGCGCTTATTTAACAGAACAGCTTACCCTGTTGCAGGAAGATTACGGTGCGCACATCAGCGTTGTCCCTTCCGACCAGGAAATCCCTTACCCTTATGTCATTGACGGCTCTTCGCTGTCGCTCGACCGGAGTATGAGCGCCGGGCTGGCACGCCATTTCCCCACCACCGAGTTAGCACAAATTGGTGATGAAACAGCAGACGGCCTGCTGGACTCCATTGATTTTTCGCCGTTGTCGCATTTTGACGCGCGCCGTGCAGATTTTTCCCTCGCCCGCCTGCGCCATTACACCGGTACCCCGGTGGAGCATTTCCAGCCCTTCGTGCTGTTCACCAACTATACCCGTTACGTTGATGAGTTTGTGCGCTGGGGTTGCAGCCAAATTCTGGACCCTGCGTCACCTTATGTTGCGCTGTCCTGCGCGGGTGGTGCCTGGATAACCGCCGACACAGAAGCCCCGGAAGATGCCATTTCTGATCTGGCCTGGAAAAAGCACCAAATGCCCGCCTGGCACCTGATCACAGCAGACGGCCAGGGCATTACTCTTATCAATATTGGTGTCGGGCCATCCAACGCCAAAACCATTTGCGACCACCTGGCAGTACTGCGCCCGGATGTCTGGCTGATGATAGGCCACTGTGGCGGTCTGCGTGAAAGCCAGACCATTGGTGATTACGTGCTGGCCCATGCTTACCTGCGCGATGACCATGTGCTGGATGCAGTCTTGCCACCGGATATTCCGGTACCCAGTATCGCGGAAGTTCAGCGTGCCTTGTACGACGCTACCAAAGAAGTCAGTGGTATGCCGGGTGAAGAAGTCAAACAGCGTTTACGCACTGGTACTGTTGTGACAACCGATGACCGTAACTGGGAGCTGCGTTATTCTGCTTCGGCTTTGCGCTTTAACCAAAGCCGTGCTGTTGCGATTGATATGGAGAGTGCCACCATTGCAGCACAAGGTTACCGCTTCCGTGTCCCCTATGGCACATTGCTTTGTGTGTCAGACAAACCTTTACACGGCGAAATTAAACTTCCCGGCCAGGCAAACCGATTCTATGAAGGCGCAATCTCTGAACATTTACAGATAGGTATTCGCGCCATCGACTTATTACGTGCGGAAGGTGAGAAACTCCACTCACGCAAATTACGCACATTCAATGAACCGCCTTTCCGTTAACCGGAAAGCCTGACGAACTGATACAGGTACTACTATGGCCGCCTCTACCCCGTTATCTGATTTGCGACATGCGCTGTTGTCGCGCGGACTGGAAGGTATGCTGGTTCCGCGCGCTGATGCTCACCAGAGCGAGGACTGTGCCCCCCATGATAATAAACTGGCTTTTTTAACCGGTTTTACCGGCTCTGCCGGGCTGGCGCTGGTATTACAGGACCGCGCGTTGTTATTTGTGGACGGCCGCTACCAGGTTCAGGCGCGCCATGAAACTGATTCTGCGCTGTTTGAAATTCACCATTTGCATGACGAACCTGTCGCTGAATGGATTGCACAGAATTTACCAGCCGGGCAGCGTATTGGTTTTGAACCGATGTTAATGGTTAACAGCCAGTACCAGGCGTTGCAAAACAGTGGCTGTGAACTGGTGGCACTGTCTTATGATCCTTTCGATGCCATCTGGCATGACCGCCCGGCACCACCGCAAGGGCCAGTCAGCCTGATGCCGCCAGACATCAGTGGGGAACTGACCACCACCAAACGCGCCCGCCTGGGGGTGAAATTGCAGGAACTGGGTGTTGATTACCTGGTGGTAACTCAGCCAGATAATATTGCCTGGTTGCTGAATATGCGCGGTTCTGATGTTCCCATGAACCCGGTTCCCCACTCTTTCGCCCTGGTTAAAAATAATGGTGCGGTTGAATGGTTTGTCGACCCGGTGAAGCTGACTCTGGTGCCGCCAGTGTGGTTAATGGACATCAGCCTGAAAGCGCCTTCAGCATTGCTGGCCCGCTGCCAGGAAATTGCAGCAGGTAAACGTATTTTGCTGGATGCAGATAACGCACCTGTTGCAGTGAGCTTTGCCGTGGAAGCTGGCGGCGGAGAAGTATTCTGGCAGCCAGACCCGCTAACCTTCATGAAAGCGCAGAAAAACCTGACAGAGCTGGAAGGCTACCGCCACTGCCACCTGCAGGATGGTGTCGCCTGGGTGAATTTCCTGGCCTGGCTTGAGCGTGAAGCACCTGCCCGGGCACAGTCAGGAACGCCGTTAACAGAGCTGGACGTTCAGGCTCAGCAACTGGCTTACCGCCAGCAGCGTGAAGGTTTCCTGGAACAGAGCTTTGCCACGATTTCCGCAGCCGGCAGTAATGCTGCCATGTGCCACTACCATGCCACCCCGGCGACTAATGCCGCAATTATGCCGGGCAGCTTTTACCTTAATGACTCTGGCGGCCAGTATGTTAATGGCACCACGGACGCCACACGCACTCTGGCGTTTGGCGATGTTTCGCCAGAAATGCGCCGCCACTACACCGCAGTGCTGAAAGGTTTTCTCGGGCTAATCACTTTACAGTTTCCCAAAGGTACCCAAGGCCACCAGTTGGATGCTTTTGCCCGCCGGGGGCTGTGGGAATTAGGTCTGGATTATGACCATGGCACCGGTCACGGCGTCGGCCACCGTTTACAGATCCACGAGCAACCCTACCGGATGGCAAAAAAAGTCAACCCGTGGCCAATGCTGCCAGGCCAGATTATCACCATTGAACCCGGTTATTACCTGGCAGATAACTACGGCATTCGCATTGAAAACCAGGTTGAAATTATTTTCGGTATGCCCGGTTTTTGCCGCTTCAGTTCACTGACACTGATCCCCATCGACCTGCGTGCGGCAGAACTGCACTTACTTACTGAACAGGAAGTCGCCTGGCTCGACAGCTACCACCTTCATGTGCGTGACGTACTTTCTCCATTGGTGGAAGCCGAAGCGCGCCCCTGGCTGTTTGAAGCCACGGCTCCGGTACATACCCGCGCAGGCACCCCGGGCTGACAGGCATATTGCCGGGTTAACAACCTGAGAATGTGGAATTTATCAGCAAACGAACAATTTTGTGAAATCAGGCTTTGACACACTACCCCGGGGCCAGTAATATGCGCCCCGTTCACACGATTCCTCTGTAGTTCAGTCGGTAGAACGGCGGACTGTTAATCCGTATGTCACTGGTTCGAGTCCAGTCAGAGGAGCCAAATTTGAGAAGCCTGCTTTTGAAGCAGGCTTTTGCTTTTCTGTTAGCCGTTACTTTCAACAGCCCCTGTCAACTGACGCCAGGTCGCTACTTCCTCATCCAGCCACTCACTAAAGAGAGCCACTTCCGGTTTCGCTTCCGTTAACTGCGATGTCACAAGCCAGTAAGGCCAGGGATAAGGTGCAGTGAAAGGGGTAAGCTGGACCAGTTCGCCCCAGGTGATGGCATCCTGTACCAGAGAGCGGCGCTCCAGCGCGATACCTTTACCGAGTCTGACAGCCTCAAGGACTAAATTTGAGTCGTTAATGCATAACCCGCCGGGCACAATATCTTTTTCCAGTCCCGCATTGAAACACCAGGTTTTCCACGACTCCATGGAGAATATGATTTTACTCTTCGCCACCTCTGCTGGCGTTGCCGGGAGGACGCCGCCGTTATAACCGGGTGCTGCAACCACAATCAGTTCATCTGAAAAAAGATAATGGCAGTCGCTTCCTTCCCAGTTGCCTTTCCCCATTCGTATCGCCACATCTATCCCTTCCTGCTGCATGCTGGTGATCGTCAGGCTGGCCTGGATCCGCAGCGTGATGAGTGGATATTTTTCCCGAAACCGCTCCAGACGCGGCAACAACCAGTGACAACCAAAAGACGGTACCATCGCCAGCGTCAGTTCCAGTATTCTCGGTTTCACCTGCACTAACCGGGTGGCATCTGCGATATGATTCAGCGCTTCGCGCACCTGTAACGCGTAAAGACGCCCCTCTTCGTTGATCTGCACCCCTCGCCCATGACGGATAAACAGCTTCACCCCCACCATTTCCTCCAGCACTTTAATCTGCTGGCTGATGGCGGAATGGGTAACGTGAAGCTCTTTCGCCGCAAGCGTTACGCTGCCAAGGCGAGCCACAGCTTCAAAACTACGCAAACTTGCGATAGGTGGGAAATCCGACATGAAACCACTCCCTCATAGACTGAATATGATAAACGCTAACCGGCAAATCTGTCAGTAATACTAACTCCGGCCGTAAGATACTGATGATATTCGCCATAACGAATTTATTGTAATGTCTGTTCATCATCTTCAATGAAGCGTTTTTTCACACAGACAGGAAAACTGGAATCATGATAAAGCTGATTGGCATGATGGATTCTCCTTATGTACGCCGCGTGGCGGTCTCCCTGGAACTTTATGGCGTTGTGTTTGAAAGCCAGCCGTTGTCCGTATTCAGCACATTTGAGGAATTTTCCCGCATCAACCCTGCGGTTAAAGCGCCAACGCTGGTTCTGGAGAATGGAACACGTCTGATGGACTCGTCTCTCATACTGAATTATTTTGAGGCTCAGGCCGCGCCTGAACGGAGACTCCTGCCCGTGACGCCGGATGCACTGGCGAACGATCTCCAGACGCTGGGCTTTATCCTCGCCGCCGCGGAGAAAGCTGTGCAAAATGTGTATGAACACAACCTGCGCCCGGCGGAGAAACAACATAATCCGTGGATAGAGCGTATTACCGTCCAGTTGCTGGCTGCCTGTCGCGAATGGAACGCGCAGTTGGAAGCCCGTCCGGAAAACGCGGTGGCCGATCAGGTTGCTGTTACCAGTACGGTTATCTGGACATTTATTCAGTCAATGATCCCTCACGTCGTTAACGCCGGGGATTTTAAAAAGATTCAAGCGGTTGCCGACGTTTTCGAAAACCAGGCGGCATTTAAAAAATACCCTTTTAGTTAATGCTTCGCTCAGCGTGTTATGGGGCTTTTCAGCCCCTTTTTTTTAGGCAGGAATCGACAGTCCCGCGGTGGTGGCATAGCGACCGTTGAAAAATATGAGCGGTTCACCTTCAGTATGTAACGAATCCACTACCTCACCGATGAATATCCAGTGATCGCCACCGTCTACCTGACGCCACATTTTGCATTCAAGATGCGCGAGTGCACCGTCAATCAAAGGCAGTTTATAGCCGCTGACCCGGTGGTCTACGCGATGAAATTTATCGCTGCCCGCGCTGGCAAAAATATCGCTAACCTGATGCTGATGACCCGACAGGACATTTATTGCAAAGGCGTCCGCCTCCAGAAAATGCTGAGCGTACCAGGATTGCTTACGCAGGCTCCAGAGCACTAGCGGGGGTTCCAGGGAAACGGTGTTAAAGCTGCTGATGGTTAGCTGGCAGGTGCTTTTGACCGCTATACCGCCCCCAACATCCCCTTTCCCCTGGTAACCATGCGCCTAATCAAAATTGGTCGCACGCGAATGTAGCGATTTTCCAGCGATTGGTACCCTGAACTCACCGTTATCATAAACAGTGAAATCAATGCACTGAGAGGACAAGTCATTGCAAACACCTTCTGGCCTCCACCCCGGGCAGGCAATAGCACCAACACTCAACCCAACAGTGTTCCTGGGTATGGCGCCTTTTTTGCGCATGAGTATTGCGGGTGAGGAGTTTTTACAGTTCGCACAGGAACTCATTGTGCAGGTACAGCAAAATCCGGACAACGCGATACTGTGGATGAACCTCGCGACAGTCCTGCAGTGCCTTGATGACACAGAAACGGGCCTGGAAACTCAGCGCCAGGCGCTGGCGATGCAACAGGTGTACACATATCCTGCAAAACAACAACCTGCAAAACTGCGCCTGCTGATGCTGATGCTCCCTGGTGTGCTGTCTGTGAACGTACCTCTCGATTGCCTGCTGGAAAACAGTGATATCGAGTTGATTTATTACTTCATCACCCCAGAGGCTCCCTTCGAGGCTCCAATACCCGAGCATGACCTCCTGATGGTTGGTATCAGCGCCACCACAGAAAATCAGTTTCTGCTGCAAGAACTGGAAAACATCACCAGCCAGTGGCCTGTGCCGGTTATTAATACTCCGAAGCATGTGCAAAACTCCGAGCGCCTTGCGGCCAGTACCTTACTGCAAAACAAGCCAGGGCTGACGATTGCGCAGGCCCACCCGGTTTCCCGTGAAGCGCTGTCTGCCGTAGTCAGCGAACACACCGCCTTACCAGTGTGTGATTTCCCGGTTATCCTGCGCCCGGCGGGTTCCCATGGTGGACACGGGCTGGAGAAAATCACTAACCGGGAAGAGCTGGCCAGCTACATGGAACGCGTCCAGGCCGGGACCTATTTTCTGTCGCGGTTTATTGATTACAGCAACGAAGACGGGCAGTTCCGCAAATACCGCCTCTCCCTTATTGATGGCGTGGCTTATGGCTGCCATATGGCTATTTCAACCAACTGGATGATCCACTACGTCAATGCATCTATGTATCAGGATGCCTGGAAGCGTGCCGAAGAAGCCCGGTTTTTCAATGAATTTGAACAGTTTGCCGCCCGCCACCAACAGGCTCTGCAAGCTATCTACGAAACAACTCAGCTCGATTATTTGGGCATTGACTGCGGTGAAACCCGGGAAGGCGACCTGCTGGTATTTGAGATAGACCCGGCCATGGTGGTCCACGCTATGGATTCAGAAGAGATGTTCCCGCACAAACAAATCCACATGAACAAAGTTAAAACCGCCTGCCGTAATTTGTTGCTATCCCGTGCCTTTGCACACCAAAACCCGGCAGATAATGGGTTAAAAGGATAAGAAAAAGATGATTTCACGTAACGCATTAAATTTCTCAGGTGGCCCGGGCGCTTTACCGGAAACCGTTCTTGCTCAGGTTGAAGCCGCCATTAAAGAAGTCCCGGGTGTTGGCCTGTCTATTCTGGGTATCAGCCACCGGTCAGACTGGTTTGCCAGTATTGTTGAAGAAACAGAAAACAATATCCGCACCCTGCTTGGCTTATCGAAAGACTTCCATATTCTGTTCCTGCAAGGTGGTGCAACCCAGCAATTTTCAATGGTGCCTATGACTTTGTTGCGCGGGCAGAAAAATGCGGCTGAATACCTGGATACCGGCTACTGGAGCAGTAAAGTCGTGGCAGAAGCCCGCCGCGAAGGCCCGGTAAAAGTGTTGTGGAGTGGTGCTTCTTGCGGGTTTAACCGCCTGCCTGAAGAAGGCGAACTCGACTTCTCACCAGAAGCGCCGTATCTGCACTATGTTTCCAATGAAACAGTAGAAGGTTTGCAATTCCAGCGCGTTATCGGGCGCGATGACGTACCACGGGTATGTGATATGTCGTCTGATTTCCTGTCCAAACCTTGCGATGCCAATAAATTCTCCGTCATTTACGCACACGCGCAGAAAAACATTGGCCCGGCAGGTGTCACCATTGTGCTGGTACACGACAGCGTAGTTAAGGCTTCGTCAGACGAACTGCCTTCGTTCCTCAATTACCGCCGCCAGGTTGAATCACATTCAAACCTCAACACACCGCCAGTATTCGCTATTTATGTGGTGTTACTGGTTACCCGCTGGTTGCTTAATGATGTGGGTGGTCTGGAGAACATGGCGCAAATTAACCGCCATAAAGCAGAACTGCTTTATGCCATGCTGGATAACAGCGAAGGCTTTTACAATGGCTGGAGCCGGGTGGAAGACCGCTCACAAATGAACGTAGCGTTTAAACTGCCAAATGCAGAGCTGGATAAAAAATTCCTTGCTGAAAGCCACGAAGCCGGGTTTTCTGGCCTGAATGGTCACCGGGCTATTGGCGGGATTCGAGCCTCGATTTATAACGCGCTGTCTGTCCCTGCCGCAGAAAAACTGGTTAATTTTATGGATGACTTCCTGCGTAATAACCGCAAATAGTCATTTGTGCTTTTCACCTGCACACCCTGCCAGGTAGGGTATGCAGGTCGCCTCAGTGTATCAGCGTCAGAACATCAGCAATGTGTACTCTAAAAGTGTGGCAGCCATCAGTAATGCAGCCATCTCTGTGTTTGCCCGCGCCGGGGTTACACCACTCTGTTTAACCTGAACATTTGTACGTTGCATAGCCATTCTCCGATTTGGCCGGAGGCACCTCGCTTCTGGCGATGTGGAACACACCCGCCAGCCAGAAACAAGTGGCAGCGCCTCTGAAAGCCTACCCATGCTGCGGTAATAACGCTGCCAGCCCGTCAATTAAAGCTACTCGCCACCATGCAAAGTCATGCCCTCCGGTATACACCGCAAGCGTGCTGTCTGCGCCTGCGACAAGCAACCGGTGGTGAAGGTCTTCAACATGGGGAACTGTGGCACCTTCCAGGCTACCGACACATAAACGCAGTTTCACCCTGGCTGGCGGCGCTGCCATTACCTGTTCGCTGACCCAGGATGTATCGTTTTCACTGAACATAAATGGGCGGCGGCTGCCATCCGGCGTCCACCACATAGAAGGCGAGTGGCTGAATACTGCGCCGAATGTATCCGCTGCGACCAGTGCGGCCATTAGTGCCGTCACACCGCCAAGACTCTGCCCCGACAAAACCGTTCGCTCCCTTCCGGCCCACGCCCGGTCTGCATATTCACCCAACACACCGGGAATAATCCGTTGAGCAAGATTGTCTATCAGTGCAGTTTCCCCACCCAAAATAGCAGTGCGGTCATCCAGGCTTAGGTTATCCACGCCCAGCACAGCAAACGGTGCGATGCGGCCGCGGCTCAGCGCCACATCAAGCGCCTGTAACACACCTACGTTATCAAACCAGGATTCCGCATCGGGCAGCACCAGCAAACCAAGTGGAACTGAGCGCGGTACATCTGGCAAATAGAGGCGCAGGCGGCGCTCACGCCCGGCCACAACCGAATAACGGGTATGGGTTATTCCGGCAGGCGCGGCAGAACGGTCGCGCCACTCACTCTGTGCGTCAGCTTTATCCAAACTAAGCACAGATTCACCACCGCCATGCAACCGGATCCCCAACGCGGTGTTGAAGGCGTCCGGCTGGCTGGCAAAAGGCGTGTTTCTCCCACCAACCAGCACCAGTTGTTGTTCAGCCACACCCGGTGGGATCTCCGTAAAGGTATACGAACCACAGTAGGTGGCAGGCAACTGCAGTGTTAAAAACCAGATATCTGTCCCCGGGAGGTTTTGCAACATACCGCGAGCCACCTGGTCTTTATCCGTCACCCGGTTCAGGCGCAGGTAAACACCATAGAGTGGTTCACATGATCGCCACAAAAAGGTGACCGCCCGTGTCGCCCCATTCCCGCCAGGTGAAACCAGTGGAGTTACCAGGGCCGCGACATCTCGCCAGAATTGGTCAACATCGGCAACGTGCTTGCCTGCCAGTTGCGCCAGTACTCGCCGGGTGAGCCCCCTCGTTTCACCGTTTTGTTCCTCTTGCTCACCAGTCTGAACCGGGTTCATTCTTTCTCTCCTTGTCGTTTCGCCAGTACTGGCTGACTCATTACCTAACCTTGCTCTCTTACCCGGTATTCAGGCTTTTACTGCGCCCGGAACGGGTTCATTTACCGGTGTACGGGTTGCTGTGCTGTCTTGCCACAGGCTGGCATACAGCCCAGGCGCTGCGGCCAGTTCTTCATGGGTACCAAACTGCACAACCCGGCTCTGGTCCACGACTGCAATGGCATCACAGCGGCGGGCGGTTGTCAGGCGGTGCGCCACCACCAGCGCAATGCCACCCTGGTTGCGGGCCCGCTGAGCCAGTGAGTCCATCAGCCTGTCTTCTGCTATACGGTCAAGCCGGGAGGTCGCTTCATCAAGCAGAACCACTTTCGCGTTAGCCAGGTGAACCCGCGCCAGCGCGATTAACTGGCGTTGCCCGGCGGATAAATCAGCGCCACCGTTGTTTACTGGTGTGTGGAAACCTTGCGGCAGGCGGCTTATGGTATCCAGTAACCCAACCTCTTGTGCCACACGCTCAACGTCAGCATCAGTGCGCTGCGGGCTGGAATAGCGAATATTCTGTGCGATATCCCCACTGAACAAAGCGACATCCTGTTCCACCAGGCCAACCTGTGCACGGTAATCTGCCAGCGCCAGTGAATCAATATTGCGGCCATCAAGGCGAATCTGCCCGCCCGAAGGTTGGTACAGCCCTGCGATCAACTTGATAAGGGTGGATTTCCCCGCACCGCTTCTCCCGACAATCGCCACGACAGACCCGGCAGGAATGGCAAGGGAAAACTGGTCAAGAGCGGGTTGTGAACTGCCGGGATACTGGAACGATACATTGTCCAGGGCCAGTTCACCGTAGCGAGAAAAAGCAACATGTTCGGGGGCTGGCTGAATATCCTCAGCACCTGGTGTCGCCAACAAGGTATTAATATGCTGACTGCTGGCCGAAGCCTGCTGCCAGGCATCAACAATACCGGAGAGTTGCTGCACCGGCCCATAAAACTGCCCCAGGAGTAAAAAGAATGCAGCCAGTACACCTGCAGTCATCTCTCCTTCTGCCACCCGGGATGCACCAACCAGCAATACAGCGGCATAAGCAGCCTCGGTGCAGAAAGTTAACAAGGGGAAATAGACCGCAAGGTATTTTTGCGCGCGCACCCTTGTCGCCCGGAAACGGTCTGAAAGCGTACGTAATTTGGCAGCTTCGGCACGCTGTTGCCCGTGAGACTGCACTACACGTAACCCGGAGACTTTCTCCTGCAGCGTGCTGTTAACCTTACCAATTTCCAGGCGCGCCTGCGCGTAAGCCGGAGAGCTCAGGCGGCGGTATACCCAGGTTGCCAGTAGCACCACAGGTATTCCTGCGAATGCCACCAACGCCAGTACAGGATCCAGCCAGAACATGGCTACGGCAATCGCCGCCATGGTTATCAGACTGGTAGCGGTACTGGCCAGGCCGTTTTGTAAAAAACGCGCCAGGGAATCGACATCTACAGTCATCCGCGTCAGGCGCGAATCTGCATTGGCTTCGTGGTAAGGCAATTTCAGGCGCAATAACTGCCCAAAACTGCGCAACCGAACAGTATGCTGCACAGACTCTGCCGCACGCGTGGAAATAATGGTCTGCAGAGCGTAGCAACACCAGCTTATAGCAACCAACGCCACAGCCAGCGCCGCACATTCGCCAATAACCGCCATATTCCCCGCGACAACGCCCTGGTCTATCCCCCGCTGCAACAACACTAATACCCCCACCCCGGCTGCGGAATCGAGCGCAATTAATAACGCCGCGGTGATAAACATCCAGGCAACCGGCGGTAACAACGCCGACACCCGCTTGCCATGCCCGCCCATTGCCAGCTGGACAGCCTGTTCGGGGACACGGCACATGCGGCCACGGAAACCACCTGCTTTCACGCTACTTTCATGCTGCCGCTTTACCTCGTCATCACGCGACAGAACGTTTCCCTGTGGCCAAAGTTCACTGCCCGCCGGTGCCTGCAGAAACTCACTGTTTCCGGACATCAACTGACCAAACGCCGGGCAACGCGCTTCCAGCTCTGCCTGAGTCCCGACATCCACAACCTGCCCGCCATCCAGCACCACGATTTTACTGGCAAGTTGCAGAGTGGAGCGCCGCCGGGCAATAACCAACAGCATGTGGTCCTGGTCAGCATAGCGACCAAGCGCCGTGTTAATTTCTGCTTCAGTACCGGCATCGACTGCAGATGTTGAATCGTCCAGAATCAGTAACTCGGGTGCCGTTAGTAAAGCACGCGCCAGGGCAATACGCTGGCGCTGCCCGCCAGACAGATTACTCGCCCGCTCCGCCAGCCGGGTTGCAAAGCCCTGAGGCAGCGCGGTAATAAAGCCCAGCGCCCCGGCCGCACGGGCGGCCTGGTGAATATCCTCTTCGGTGGCATCCGGGTGACCATAAGCAATATTCTCTGCCACTGTTCCTGCAAACAGGAAAGTCTCTTCGAAAACCACCCCTACCCGGCGGCGCAATGCTTCAAGCCGAATGTCGGCAATGTTCTGCCTCCCTTGCCCGGTAGTTAACCATAACGCCCCGGCAGAAGGGTCGTAGAACCTGGCCAGTAACATCAGCAGCGTGGATTTCCCCGAACCCGATGCCCCAACTACGGCAACGGTCTCACCAGCCTGAATGGAAAAGGAGACACCCTGTAATACCGGCTTTCCTTGCTGGTAAGCAAACTCAACGTTGTCCAGTTCCATGCCCAGTAATTTACCTGCCACAGGCTGCGTGCCATCCTGCATTTGTGGGCGGGTATCAATCAGGGAAAACACGCGTTCAGCCGAAGCCTGGGTTCGCTGTGCTATCACTAAAAATGAAGCCAGTACCCGGGTTGGCCCGGTCAGCATGGCCAGGAAACTGGCAAAAGCCACAAAAGTCCCCAGGTCTGTCCTGCCGGTCGTTACCGCCCAGCCACCATAAGCCAGCAACACCAGTTGCCCCAGTACCGGTAATGCCAGCATGGTTGCTCCCGGCATAGCCTGGCTGATAGCGGCCCCAATACGGGCGCGGACAATCTGGCGAGACTGGCTGTCCAGCCAGCGCATTTCACGTAATTCAGCTACCGATGATTTAACCATGGCTATCTGCGCCAGCACTTCGCGAATATGCTCGGTAAGGCTTGCCAGCTGGTCTGATGCCAGCCCGGTCTGGGCAAAGACCCTGCGCCGCGCCCGCAATGCCGTCACCGCCAGGCAGGCAAGAACAGCGACAACAATCAGTGTCATCGCCGGAGACATCCACAGCATAACTACCATGCCGGCAACGTAGTAGGTCAGCACTGCCAGTGGCACCGGGCACATCTGCAACAACATATGCACCTGTTGTAAATCACTGTTGGTGCGTGAAATGACCTGGCCGGTACGTAACGCGTCAAGACCTGCTCCGTCCAGATTCTGGATGCTGTCGAATGCCCTGCCCCGCAACGTATGCTGAACCCATAGTGAGAGTTCTCCGGCATAACCGCGTCGCACATAGTTACCCATAAAATCAAACAGGGCGATCAGCAGCAGGCCACAGGCCAGCATGGGCAGATGAGTGGTGTTACCTGCCAGCGCGTCATTTACCGCCTGGCGCGTCAATAATGGTGTCAGTGCAGCAAAAATGATTGTTGTGACCGAAGCCAGCACAACAATCACGCTTAACGTCTTACGCTCCCAGCACACGCTGGCAAGACGAACCAGCCACGAACCAGCGGGTTTTGGGGTTTGAGCGGTGGGCATCAAGCCTCCTTCATCGGTCTGAATAATAGCTACGTTGCAGTTAACCGCCTGCACGTAGTTACTGTGAGTTTTGGCGCAAAACTGTGCGCCGTATTGCCTGTTACACGCTGCGGTCAGGCGTGCTGTAATTGGGCAACCAGGCGGTTTGCCACGTCTGTCGGTGTTGGTTGTGCAGCCATTTCACGGGCAACCTGCAATGAAGCATCCTGCAAGGCACTGTCGGCCAGGAAACTATTGATAAGGTCGCTGGAAAGCCCACGCTCATCAGGAATAATGCCGCAGCCACGCTCAACCACTGCTTTGGCGTTGACTGGGCGGTCTGCACCCTGGCCAAAGACAATTTGTGGTATACCGGCATGCAACGCCGTCAGAGTATTTCCGGCACCGCCATGGTGAATAAACCCATCAGCGCCATTGAGGAACAACCCCATCGGGATCCAGTCGACAAGGCGTACATTGGGGGGTAAGTGGCGTAATTCAGCCCGGGCATTGGCTGACAAATGCAGGATTATCTCCGCATCCACTTCATCGGCAGAATCCATAACCCAGGAAATCAAATCCAGCCCGTCGACCATGGGTTTCACTGTCCCAAGGCTTACCAACAATCTTTTGCGCCCTGTTGTGCGCTCCCACCATTTTTCCCATACGGCGCCGCCGTTATAGGGAACATATTGCATGGGAATAACGGGTTCACCGTCGTTTTCCAGAATACTCATGCTGGGTGGAGTGACATCAATCCAGGCTAAATCCCTTGGTGGTGCGCTTACACCATGGCGTGCATAGGCATCAGACAACGAGCGCGTCACCCCTTTGATATGCCAGGGTTTATGGGCGAATCCGACAGTTTGCATGACCACCGGGATACCAAATTTCGCCGCCAGCATCGGCCCGATAACGCCTAAAGGCGGGTAGACAATTAAATCAGGCTGCCAGTGGCGGGTAAATTCCACCAGGCTGTCGGCCATCTCTTCACTGAAGAAAGAGAAATTGCCCATTTTAGTGCCAACGTTATTTTTCTTACGCAGGTCTTCCCGCCGCCGGTAATCTGCTTCTGAATCAAAACCCGGCGCGGCATCGAATGCGACCAGCCCTGCTTCTGCCGCTTTTTGCGCGAATTTTCCGTTACTGGCAACCAGTACTTCATGGCCATTAACGCGGAATGCCTGAGCAAGTGAAAATACGGGGTACAACAAGCCATACAGTGGTGGCCCCACAAAAAGAATACGCATGAGAAAATCCCTCTCCGCTTGACGAACTGAAGCTGAAAATTGGGCGCAAAACAGCATCCGGGCGGTCTGTTTACCGCTTCCGGGCCAGTGTTAACGCCACGTCTTTTTCATTCCGGTGCAGGCAGTTATTCCCGGCATTAATTTGTGAACCAATAATGCCGTTGTGCTGCCTGCTGGGCTGTCCATTGCCCAACTTTGCCAACGCTCAGTAAGCGTTCTGTTCCTCGCTAAACGGCATAAGCATTTACCCTGCTTAATACCGAAAACTGCCATCCTGAAAGTAAGGTAAACGGGTTATGTTCTGTGGGGAGTCTCCAGGAGAAAACCCACAACGCGCACGGTTTTTCACGACTAAAATGCCGTGCTGCCGGTTAATTATTCCCGCTCATTATATTTTAAATATTAATGATAATTATTATCATTGTGATTATTATTTCTCAAGATAAATCTGACTGGCCTGCCAAATTAAGACTTTCCGCAGTCAAAAAGCGTTATTCCCCGTTATTTGCAGCAACCTGCCGCCCGGTGCCAGCGCACAACACCAGGGGAAGGCAGGTTACTTACCGTTGGAAATTCCCTGTCAGAAATGCATGCCTAATTCCATATAGTAGGTACGGCCAGACTCATTATAAGTCCGTGCACCCGCACCGTAGGCATAAGTGGTGCCACTGCCTGAGGTGGTTGAGTTCCCTTCACGGAAGTGGCGTTTATCAAGCAAATTATCGATCCCGCCTGTGATGTCGATATATTTGTTGATGTTATAGGTAGCACTCATCCCAAACAACGCGTAAGGCGAAACAGCCCAGGTTTCACTCCCTGAAGTCGCTTCCCCTTTGTCGTTGTATTTTTTCGGTTTTTGCTTGCCATACCAGGTCATTGTGCCCTGGACCGACAAATCATTCGTCGCCTGCCAGTCAACAATTGAGTTGATGGTGTACTTCGGAATAATAGTCAGGTAGTCACTGGTTGTTTTGTTCTTATTTTCAATAATATAAGTGAAGTTGTTTTTCATCTTCACAGAATCACTGATTGGGAAGTTAAATGTCCCTTCCAACCCCTGGACAACCGCTTTAGGGACGTTCTCCCATTTATAGACATCCGAGGTGCCGTTGGAATACTCCGCCGAATAACCGGCTTCAATTTTGTTGCGGTAATCATTGCGATACCAGGTTAAACCGGCCTGCACCTCATCGTGGTGATATTCAATGCCAATCTCTTTGTTTACGCTGGTTTCCGCTTTAAGGTCTTTATTGCCCTGCAGGTAGCAACTGCCTGAACTGGCATAACACCCGTTGCCACTGCTGTAGAGCAGGTAGTTGGGGTTGGTTTGGTACAGGTTAGGAGCTTTCCATGCACGGGCAATACCCATTTTCAGCGTGAAATCACTACCCAGCTCCTGAGACAGGTTCAGCGCCGGGCTGAAGTTACTCCCGGTAATACTCTGGTAGTTGAAGCGCAAACCAGGGGTTAACCGGGTGGAGTCTGTCAGGTCGATATTGTCTTCGGTATAAACGCCATAGATGTCCGCCGAGCTGTACTGGCTACGGTTTGAATCTGAAACCCCGCTCACTGTTGAGCTGGTTGTCAGCGAGTTGGATGTCGGGTCTTTCATCGACTGGTGGTTCATTTCCGCACCGAACGTGACAGTCTGATTTACCCATAAGTCGAACGGGATATTAATATCAGAATGCAGGTTTGTGTCATTCAGTGTGATGGTGGAAAAACCGGTACCCGTGGTGGTGAACATCCCTTCCACACCGCCAGACAGGCCTTCTTTTAACCGCGTGTTGCGTGTTTTTTCGAGCTGTATGTAGTTATTGGTGGTAACACCGTTGTCCCAGGCGCCAGTGTATTTCAGCGCTACGGTCTGGCGGTAAAGTATATTGGTCTCTTTGCCATACCAGGCTTTGGTCACTTTACTACTGTTAGTGTTTTGAGTATCGCCCGCATACAGGTTGCCCTGGCGGCTGTACCCGGCATCAAGCTCCAGTGCCTGCATGGGCATAAATTCCCAGCGCAATGCGGCATTGATATTCTTATTAATTACCCCTTCACGCCCTGCCGGATACTGCCCGGCATATTTACCGGTACGCTCAGCCTGGTGGCCTTCATTGATATCCTGAGCATCGGCCTGGGTTTTGCTCCAGTTACCATACAGGCGCATAGTCAGGTTATCTGCCAGCGCACCACTCAGGTTCATATTGTAACGCTTTGTCGCCCCTTCAGACTTATGCTCCGGAACGTTGTAGTAAGTGTTAAAACTGCCGTGCCATTCATTGGCCGCCCGTTTGGTGACAATGTTTACCACACCGCCCATTGCACCATTGCCGTAAATTGCCGCCGCCGGGCCGCGAATCACTTCAATGTGGTCGATCATTTCTGGCGGCACCCAGTTGCTGTCCCCCCGGGTATCACGCTCACCACGCCAGCCGTAGCGCACGGAGTTACGGCTGGTTACGGGCATGCCATCCACCAAAATCAGTGTATTTTCCGGCCCCATCCCACGGATATCTATCTGCCGGTTATTGCCGCGCTGCCCGCTGCTGGAGTTACCGGTCAGGTTCACTCCGGGCATGGTGCGGATAATTTCTGATACATCACGCTGAATGGGGTGCTTTTTAATTGCTTCGCTGTCAATAATTGACACACCCGGCGCCTGGAGCGTTTGCTCTCTTGCCGTTACCACCATGGTATCGTCACTGTTCTTTTTATTATCAGTAACCGGCTTGTTATCCGGGCTTTTCGCCACGGGTTTGAGTTGCTGCTGGCTGGTTTGTGTATCAACCTCCTCAGCATGAGCAGCATGAATGGCAAGGCTGCCTGCAATGAGCGAACTGAGCAGCGAAATTTTATAGATATGCTTGTTCATGGTGTTGAAGATATCCCTGTGTGTAAAAGAGATATGCAAATTAATGCGAATGATTACTAATTTCAATATCATTATCACTAAGTGAAATTTCGCACATTCTGCTAAAAACGCCCCTTAGGTAAGATTCATCTTAATGACACATTTATTACCGTGCACCGGCAGTTGCTCATCATTTAAAAAAACCATTTAGCAGGATAAAAAGCTAAAAACACTCACCTGGCAACAGCAGTACCTGGCGCAATCTTTGCTAATTACTGTTCGTGAGCCGGTAACTCATGCTTTCAGGCAGGGTTCAGAGGTGTTTACCACGCAGGGTAATGCCCCCTTTTAATACCGGAGAACAGAGGTATACGGCCTGTTGGGGGTAACGGAGGGCTTGCAGCGAACAACTTCAACGATTAGCGAGACAGCCACCAGGAAAAAATGAATTGCCAGTATGTAATTAAGTAACCCCGCTCATTTCAGTAGTGAATATTTCCCCGGTAATACTGATGTAAATAATTACATCACTAACCTGGCTAAAACCAGTACTACTGCGACTTTATTATACAGCTTTAAATATAATCTCGCCGTCTGAATCACAGTTACCTTTCGAAACACAATAAAATCATATAAAACAACCAGGTTATTATTTTGCAAACCTCACAAAATGAGAAAAAACCATCATTCTCTGGTGCTAGCATATTAGACGTGAAGCAAATGCGCTCATGTCTTAAATAAGGATATCCACTATGAAAAAAATTATTCTTTATTCTGCTTTGTCACTTGCCGGTTTAACTTCCACCATTGGTGTGGCGAATGCCGCTGCAGGCGACAGTAGTGCAACTATCAGTTATGCCCAGAGCCACTTTAACCATACCCACGGTAGCGATGCGAACGGTGTTCAGTTGCAGTACCGTTATGAACTGAATGATGACTGGGGCGTGATGGGCGGCATGACCTATACCGGTAATAACTACAGTGATTCCGGCGATGGCGACCACCACTATTTCTCTGTGAAAGCCGGCCCAACTTACCGCATTACCGACTGGGCCAGCGTGTATACCGATATCGGCTACGGCTATGCTAAAGACAAGTTCAGCCGTAACGGTGTAAACCAGGACCACGACACATCAATGCTGGTTTATGGCGCAGGTTTGCAGTTCAACCCGTACCAAAATATCGTGCTGGATGCCGGGTATGAATATGGTTCAGCAGGCCATGTACAGGTGGGCACCTGGAACCTGGGTGTCGGTTATAAGTTCTGATCCTTACCCTGTAATATAAACAGAGCCTAAACAAAACCCAATTAATGGCGAAAGTCACTGCCACGTCTTTCGCCATTTTTCCACATGTGTGAAATCAATTTCCTGCCAGAAAATAATTTACATTCGGTTATATTTCACGCTAACCATAATTATTCCCCCCATTCCAGAAAAATTTAATCACACCAATAAACCATCACAACATGCCATTCGCACAAAATAACAAAAAACTTTATTCACTGCAGAAAAAACGCAAAGCACCAATAATGATAAACAGGGTACTTCGCGTATGTTAATACCGGCAGTTATAATGCCAAAATCATTTCAATACAGCACAAATCTTGTTGTGCAAGTGATGAATAGAAGGTGCGCCCCCCTCCATTGTTCTCCTGTTCATAGCCGGTACACGCAGGTCAATCCGTACTGTCTGCTCTTTTTAACACAGCGGATTAACAGAGCAAGCTGCCAGACTTAATAGCACAGGCTTACAGTCCGGAAACAGAATGATTGTATTGTACCGATCGGTAATATAGGATCTTTTCCCGCCCGGCCTCCTGTGATACAGGAAACGGAACCGACATGGCACCGGCCACACCAGGCAAAACGGCACGGGTATACCAGCCAGTCCATGTCCAAAGCGCAAGTGATTTTACGCTGGCAGCGAAGAGCCCACGGGGCGCTGCCAGCCTGGTCATTAACTTTTTTACAGTGAGCCACAATATGTATTCTCTGACGTACCCGGAAAAAATCGGGTCACCGTTAATGCGTGACACCACGATTTCCGCAGTCGTTGTGCTGTCTTTTGCCCCGGTGGTTAGCATGCCACCGGTTGTAAAAGCAGTGTGAGAAGTGGCCTGATCCACCCTTGATTAACCGGATAACTACCGGGTTATACATCTACATCAGAGGAAAGCAACCATGATCGTCCAACCACGTATCAGAGGTTTTATCTGTATTACTGCCCACCCAACCGGTTGTGATGCCAACGTTAAGCAACAAATTGATTACGTTACCGCTCGCGGCAAAGTGGCAAATGGGCCGAAAAAAGTTCTGGTCATTGGTGCTTCTACGGGTTACGGCCTGGCAGCGCGTATTTCAACGGCATTTGGCAGCGATGCCGCCACATTAGGGGTAGTTTTTGAACGCCCGGGCAGCGCAAAAAAAACCGGTACTGCTGGCTGGTATAACACTGCGGCATTTGAAAAATATGCCCATGAGCAAGGCTTGTATGCCCGCACCATTAATGGCGATGCGTTCTCCGACGAAATCAAAGCTCAGACCATTGAAACCATTAAAAACGACCTCGGTCAGGTTGATTTAGTTATCTACAGCCTCGCAGCACCACGCCGCACCCACCCGAAAACCGGTGAAGTTTACACCTCCGTATTGAAACCTCAGGGTGCCGATATCACCCTGCCGGGCATTGATACTGATAAAAAAGAAGTTACGCAGTTCAGCCTGACTGCTGCCACAGATGAAGAAATTGACAACACCATCGCGGTAATGGGTGGTGAAGACTGGCAAATGTGGATTGACGCGCTCAGTGAAGCAGGCGTGCTGGCAGATAATGCCAAAACCACTGCCTTTACTTACCTTGGCCCGGAAGTTACCCACCAGATTTACTGGAATGGCTCAATTGGCGCCGCGAAAAAAGACCTGGATAAAAAAGTCCTGGCTATTCGTGAATCAATGAAAGCAACCGGTGGTGAAGCTTATGTTTCCGTACTTAAAGCCGTGGTAACCCAATCCAGCTCAGCAATTCCGGTGATGCCACTGTATTTGTCCCTGCTGTTTAAAGTCATGAAAGAACAGGGTTCTCACGAAGGCTGCATTGAGCAAATAGCTGGTTTGCTGCACGACTCACTGTACAGCAGTACGCCAATTACCGATGGTGAAGGCCGTTTACGCGCAGACTACCCAGAGCTTGCCACTGAAGTGCAGAGTTATGTTTCTCAGCACTGGAATACCGTCACTACCCAGAATCTGGACGACGTAGCGGATTTCGCAGGTTACCAGCAAGAGTTTCTGCGCCTGTTTGGTTTTGGCATTGAAGGTGTGGACTACGACCTGGACGTTAACCCGGAAGTTGATATCCCCGGGCTGATTGCATAAACCGCAAAATACTGTGCACGAAGGTGGCATCAGGCCACCTTCGCCATACAGCCCCCCGGCGGCAACACGCTTGCCGCCAGCAGTTTAACTCCCCAAATACACCATGCGGGTGACCGGCGCTGCCTGATGACCACTTTTTTGGGCATCAAAAAGGCGTTGAGACGAATCAACTTTCCAGTGAAATTCACCATTCCAGCCGGTGTGAGCCACCAGTAAATCTGCACTGTCACTTTTCACCAGGTTGGCGTAATGCAGTGGCTGATATCCGCTGCCATTATCCTGTTGCCAAATTTTGAAATGGGATTGCAGGGTATGAATCTGCTCCGGGGTCATGCCCTTATCCTGTTTTTCGGCCTCGCACATGCCTGCAATCAACGTGATTTGGGTACCCAGTTCCACCGCAGGCAACATGTCAGGCATGTCGTTCACCTGCACTTCGGTGGCATAAAACACAGCGGTTTCATAGCGCTGGTCGCACTGGTTCATTTCCAGATACGCCGCAACGCGTTCGGCAGAAGTCAACGCGCCTGAAGTATTCCAGGCAATTAATGAAAGCGCCAGGCGGCTCAAACCGGCAAAGGGATTAAGCCCTTGTTTGCCACGTAACAGTGCTTTGATATACACCACGCACCCACCAGACAGCGCCAGACGAGCTTCATCTTCTGTATCGGGAATGTCGTTAAGAAACTCTGGCCGCAGGTTGCGGGTATTTTCAAATGCTTTAACCAGTACCGCGATATTTTGCAGGTTATAGCCCTTTTCGCTGATTACCCGGTTATCCTGGATCATTGCCAGAAAGCTCTGATAACGCCCGGAATCAGACAGCGACACAGAAGCGCTACCCGTATCATTTTGGTTGTCAGCATAAGCCGACAACCAGCGGTCTGTACGGCTGTGCGGTTCTTCCAGCAATGAGCGCCCGTATTGCAGAATATCTGAAATGGGTTTTATGTTACTCATACCTGCTCCTTCTGTTCCACTCACGCCGGTTACTGGATTACTACTATTATCGGCCCTGTAGCGGTACGTTTTACGCATATCAATCCTAAATAGCCGATGTTTATCTCGTGGTAAGTGAATTTTTTGCTGCTTTAATTTAGCTGAGTGAATATTTCGGTCACTTACCATTTTGCAAACTGGATCACACCATCAGTGCATACATTGCGCAGTGCTGGTGCACCCGGAAGAGTGAACGCCTTCATTGCCCCATCGCTTGCCTCTTCTGCCGCTTCGGGTTTTCTGGCGCAGACCTTGCATGTCTGTGCGATAACGTGTGTGAGATAAAGCCAGCGTTATGTCTGCCAGCCTCACTTGTCTATACAGGAACAGGCATGAGTATTCAGGTGCAGCGCAGCAACACTGGCGCAATGGAGATTCGCAGTGGTTCAGGGGCAATAATATGATTTTGAATGCGCATGACTTACGCAAGAAGGCCCGGCAAACCCTGCCCGGCTTTGCTTTTGACTATATTGATGGCGGAGCCGACGACGAATACACGCTGCGGCATAATACGGCTATTTTTGACCGCTGGATGTTCACCCCTTCGGTATTAAAGAATGCCAGCCAGCGCGACCTGTCGGTTAACCTGCAGGGAACACATCTTTCTGCCCCCCTGATGGTGGCGCCCACCGGTTATAATGGCATGTTGCGCCACCATGCCGACCATATGCTGGCGAGGGCGGCGAGCCATGCAAACATTGGCTATATGCAAAGTACGGTATCCACGGCTGCGTTGGAAGATGTTCACCCGTCAGCCCCTGACAACCACTGGTTTCAGTTATATGTACTGAAAGACAGAGAAATCACACTGGATTTACTTAAACGTGCACAGCAGGCTGGTTGCAAAGCATTAGTTGTGTCTGTTGATGCCGTACACTTTGGCAACCGGGAGAGGGATAAACGCCACTATCGCCGCCCAATGAAGCTTTCCTGGCGGGCTTTGGCTGGGGTTGCCATGAAACCTGGCTGGGTGATACGTACACTGCTACCCGGTGGCGTACCCGGCTTTGGTAACCTGCAACCCTATTTACCGCCGGAGCTCCAGAAAGGCGCAGGTGGAGCCAGCTATTTTGCCAACCAAATGGATAAAACCCTCGACTGGGCAACACTGGAATGGTTAAGAGCCCGGTGGCAGGGGCCATTGTTTATCAAAGGAATAATGACTGCACAGGATGCCCGGCAGGCACAAAAAATCGGGGCCGACGGCATTGTGCTTTCCAATCACGGTGGCCGCCAGCTCGACAGTACGCTGAGCCCAATGGATGTTCTCAGTGAGGTGCGCAACCAGGTCGGCCCTGATTTTACCCTGCTCGCAGACAGTGGGTTTCGCCGCGGTACTGATGTGGTTAAAGCGCTGGCACTGGGTGCCAACGCCGTCCTGATTGGTCGCCCTTTGTTATACGCCGTGGCGGCAGGTGGCGAAGCGCTGGTCCAACAAACGCTCACCACCCTGATTCAGGAAATTGACCTGACGCTGGCGCAACTGGGCTGTACCCGCCTGGATGAACTGCACCCGGGCATGTTAAGGCTCAAATAGCGGCGAGGTAACCGCCGTCAATATACAGAACTTGCCCGGTGATATACCGGGCTGCCGGTGAGGCCAGAAACACCACGGCTCCCGCCAGGTCTTCCAGCTCGCCAAAGCGACCAAGAGGAATTTTGGCCTGCATTGCCGCACACCACGCCGGGTCCTGGTAAAACACCCCGGTGAGGTCTGTTTCAAAATACCCGGGACCAATACCATTAACCCGAATGCCGTTGCTGGCCCATTCAGCACTGAGTGCATGAGTTAAGCCAACCAGGCCAGACTTTGAGCTACCGTAAGCGGCGGCACCGGGTACACCAACGCAACTGGTCAGGGAACACAGGTTGATAATCGCCCCGCCCACCCCTGCTGACACCATGCTTTTTGCCGCCGCCTGCGCGCAAAAAAACGCGCCTTTCAGGTTGGTACTGACAATGGTGTCCCACAGTTTTTCGTCTACCTCAAGGGATGCACACACCTGCTCTGTGCCAGCATTGTTAACCAGAATATCCACTGGCCCAATGGCTGAAATCACCCCGGCTATTTGCCTGGTATCAGTGACATCAAGCACACAGCCGGTAATCCCGGCCCCCTCTTCTTCACGCAGTGCAGACACCGCAGCATCCAGGCGGTCTGCATCACGGCCAGTAATCACCACACTGGCACCCGCCTGCATCAGTGCTTTTGCCAGGGCAAAACCGATGCCACGCGTTCCCCCGGTTACCAGGGCGCGCTTACCGCTTAATGAAAACGCCGTCATCACATTCATGGCACAATCACCACTTTTAGCCAGGCATTGTTGCCGGCAATCAGTTGCTGGTAAGCCTCTGGCACAGCGTCCAGAGGCACCGGCGGGGCCATAATCGCCCGCAATTCACTGGCAAGTGATGCCATCAACGCCAGTGCCTGGCGCTGTTCATCCTGGAAGACACTGCAGCCAACCAGGGTTATTTCCCGCTCTACCAGGGCATTAACATCCAGTTGAGCGGTCTGATGAAAAATCCCCACCATAGCAATACGCCCGCCAGAAGTGATGTTATCCACCAGCGTGCTGAGCACGGTTTCTTTGCCGGTGGCTTCAACGGCGTAGGAATAAGGTTGTTGTTCATCAAACGGGATCAGGGAAGACAACAACTGATAACGCTGCGCATTCGGCTCCTGTAAACAGACCCTGCAGTGTTTCAGCCGGTGCAACAATAGTGCCGCCAGGCCGCCAATAGTACCGCCACCGGCGACACGCACATGAGCGCCTTCGGCTACACCAAGCTGGTTAACCACCCGCAGTGCCACACCCAGAGGTTCACTGAGCACTGCAATGTCGTCGGGAACGTCATCGGGTACTGGCAGTACATTTTTGAGCGGCAGAACAACATATTGTGCAAAGCCACCATCAAACACTTCGCCAACAAACCCCAGATGCTCACACAGGTTATACGCTTCACGCTGGCAAGCCGGGCACTCACCACACCACACGCGGGAATCGGCGACAACACGCTGGCCCGGCACTAACACAGAGCCCGGTTCCGGGTTTTCTTCAACTACGCCAAACAACTCATGCCCGGGTGTCACCGGTTCACCCGCGAACCAGCGCCCTTGCTGAAAGTTGTGCAGGTCAGACCCGCAAATACCGGCAGAGATAACCCGGATACGCACCCAGCCGCCAGGTGTGGCGGGCAATTCCGGTTGTTCAACGCGTAATGTGCCTATGCCATGTAACCGCACCGCTTTCATGTTATGCCTCCTGTAACAGACCATTCAGCCACTGGCTGAAAGCGTCATTTCCGCCACTTCCCAGCATGACCGCCACCGCTAACCCCAGAGCACTGCTCACCGGGTTATGCTGGCTGTTTTCGCCACCACGCAGGTTCATCACAAGCGTTGGGCAACAAAACAACCCCAGGCGCACAATGCGTTGCCAGTTGTCCGGCAAACTCCCCCGGGCGCGCAGTGCCGCCAGCAGTGGTTGCCAGTAGTGGTCGCCTTTGCTGGTAAGAAAAGCCGCACGCAGTGGTGTCAGGGACCAGTTGTGGTCAACCACCAGCGTATCGCCATCCACCCGCACTGCAACCTGGTAACGGCGAGCTGCTTCCTGCGGTTCATACAGCCAGCAAGGGTGAGCAAAAATGTTATGAAATGTCGCTTTAATTTCGGCAAGCAAAGCCGGGATGCTGGCCCCCGCAAAAGCCGGGTCGAAACTGACCAGACGGGGAGACAGGCCGGTTGTGTCATACCAGACGTTGGCGTTGTGGGCATCTCCGTGAGCCACCACCACACCATGGTGGGCGAGCGCCGCCGGAGCCAGTACCTGCCCTGCTTCCAAAAACAAGTCGCGCAGGCTGTGGGCATAGTTCACGCCGTTAATGCGCCAGTGCAGGTGGCAGAGCTGGTTCCAGGTTAAGCTCACTTCACCTAACTGGAATGTCTGGTCAACATAGAACTGTGCCACGCGCCCGCCAAGGCCAGTGGGTTTCCCCGGTGACACCAGGCGGTGCCAGAACAACTGATGGATAGCCTCGGCTTCTACATCAGCGGTGGTGCCACTTTGCAAAGTCGGTAAGGTGTGCGCCAGAATAGCGTTGTCGGCTTCCTGCTGCGCCGCCACCACTGCCGCCATCGTGTTATCGCCCCGCCCGGCTTCAATTTCATAACACACATCAGCCAGCCTGCGGTCATCACGCAGGCTGTATAACAGAATTTGCCGGCCAGGTTCACCGCAGGCATACAGTGGCACATCCACGCTAAAACCGTGGTTACGCAATAACGTTGCCCGGTAATATTCGGTGATAGTCTGGTCTTCACCTTCTTCGTGGTGATATTTAAAAAACAGTGACCGGCCATCTGCCAGAGCCACCCGGCCATTCAGGGAGTTCAGGCTGTACTGGTCCTGGTTAATCACGATATCCAGCGCCTGCACGCCGGTTACTTCACTGATTAACTGGCGCAGTTTTTCGCAGGCCGCCTGCCACTCTCCCGCCAGGGTCAGGCGCCTTGCCTCTGCGGCAAGCGGGGGCAGCGTGGCCTCAGCCATTGTTACCTCCCTTGAGTAACGGGCCACGCAATGCAGATACCGCCAGCGCATGGCCGGGGAAACCTTCATATTCGGCAAAACGTTTGGCTTTGGGCGCCAGCTCCTGGTAACCCTCGCTGGTGACATAAGCCACAGAAACCCGCTTCATATAATCTGAAACTGAGAGTGGCCCGGCTGTTTTGGCCGCACTGTTGGTTGGCAATACCGCATTGGGCCCAAGCACGAAGTTACCCAGCGTGATAGGAGAATATTCACCCAGTAAAATTTCACCGGCATTGCGAATTTTCATCATCACAGCCATTGGCTCAGCCGCCAGGATCTCCAGGTGCTCCGGGGCATACTGGTTAACAAAATCAATCGCTGTTGCGAAATCACGGGTAAGCACCACACCACCATGTTCGCCGCACAACACGGATTGCGAGAACCCGGCGCGTTTGTCGCCAATTTTTTCCCAGTAACCGGGTAATGCGGCGATAGCTTCTTCTGCCACGCGGCGGCTGGAGGTAACCAGGTAAGCAGAGGAATCTGGCCCGTGTTCAGACTCTATCAACAAATCCAGTGCTGCCAGCGCACCGTTTACTGTGTCGTCTGCCAGAATCAGGCTTTCGCTCGGGCCTGCCGGAACACCCGGGTCCAGCAGGTGCGTAAGCTGGCGTTTTGCTGCCACCACCCACGGGCTACCCGGCCCAACGATTTTCAGGCATTTCGGTACACTTTGCGTGCCATATGCCACTGCCGCCACACCCTGGGCACCACCGCATTTATACACAGATTTAATACCCACCAGGCGCGCGGCAACCAGCGTGGCATCATCCACGGTGCCATCCGGCCCGGGAGGTGTAATAACCACTGGCAGTGGAACCCCCGCCACTACAGCAGGCACGGCGGTCATGATCAACACACTGGGAAATGACCCCTTGCCACGCGGCACATAGCAGGCCACTGCATCAATAGGCACATGGCGATCACCGGCAAACGCACCCGGGCGCATCTCTTTCCACCACATCTCTTCCGGTTTTTGCGCTTCATGAAACGCGCGCACGTTTTCCACTGAGAAGCGAATAGACTCAATAACTTCCGGGTCTACACGCTCAAAGGCTGCATCAAACTCTTCTTCCTGAACCTGGATTGAGAATGTCTCAGGCTGGACGCCATCAAATTCACGGGCAAAGCGTATCAGCGCCTGGTCGCCTTCGGTGCGCACGGCTTCAATAATCGGCTTCACTTTATCAACGAAAAAAGAGAGGTCCGATTCGGTACGCTTAAACAGCGCTTCAGGCAGAGCATCCGCCCCGGTGAGATCATGAAATGATACAGGCATGGGTTATCAGTTCCTCAATGTTCAATTAGTTAATTGCATGCTGCTGAATACAGCTGAGCACTTCATGCTGAAGGTCGATAAAGCGGGCTGTGCGGTTCACCCCGTCATTGCGCGGGCGTGGCAGGTCAACCGGGAATGTGGTGTCAATGTTCCCCTGTCCCATGACCACAATACGGTCAGAAAGCCAGACTGCTTCTTCGATGTCATGGGTAACAAACATCACTGTCAGGCGGTGTTTTTCCCAGATTTCGATTAAAAGTTGCTGCATTTGGTGGCGTGTCATGGCATCCAGTGCGCCAAAGGGCTCATCCATCAGCAGGATTTTGGGCCGGTAAGACAGCGCCCGGGCAATCGCCACCCGCTGCTTCATGCCCCCGGACAGTTCACCCGGCCAGCGGTCGCCCGCGTGCCCCAGCTTGACCAGCTCCAGGTGCTGCTGCGCAATAGCCGGGCAATCTCGGGCTGGTACACCCGCCGCTTTAAGGGCAAATTCAATATTGCCCCGCGCAGTTAACCAGGGCAGTAATGTGTAAGACTGGAAAACCACTCCGCGGTCAAGCCCCGGCCCTTCAATAGGCTGGTCATCCACCAGCACATCACCGCTGTCGAAGGGTTCAAGACCTGCAGCAATAGAAAGCAAGGTGCTTTTGCCGCACCCGGAAGTGCCCACTACAGAGACAAACTCATTTTCATGCAGCGTCAGATCTATACCTTTCAGCACCCGGTGCCGGTTTTTGCCTGCCGGAAAGCTTTTCTCCAGATTATTCAGCTTGAGTGTCGCCATCAGGAACGCCTCCGGTTATAGCGGAACAGCACCCGTTCGGCTGAGCGCATAAGTTGGTCGGTTATCAGGCCAAGAAAGCCCAGTAGCAGGATGTAACCAATAATGGTGTCTGTCTGGAAATAGCGCTGTGAAACCACAATACGGTAGCCAAGCCCGGAGGTTGACGCCACCAGTTCTGCCAGTACCAGCCAGGTCCACGCCCAGCCAAGGCTAATACGCAATGCATCCCAAATAGCGGGAAAGGCCGAAGGAATAACAATGCGCAGTAATATTTTTCTGTCGGATAACCCCAGTGTTCTCCCCAGGCCGACAAAATCCGTTGGCACACGCTTCACCGCATCAATCATCATCAGCACTTGCTGGAAAAAAGTGCCAATCCAGATAACCAGAAATTTTTGGAAGTCATCAGTGCCGGTCCACAAAATGGTCAGTGGCACAAAAGCCACTACTGGCATATAGCGGATAAAATCGACCAGTGGCTCAACAATCGCCTTGAAAAGCCCATAACACCCGGCCAGCACACCAATCACAATGGACATCACAGACGAAATTGCGAAGGCGATTGCCATGCGGTACAAACTGCTGCCAATATCGCTTTGCAGTGTTCCGTTTTGCGCAAGGGTGACTAAGCGATGCCAGACACTGGGGATCCCCGGTAAAAAAATAGGTTTGATAGCTCCAGAAGCGGTTGCCAGCCACCAGGCCAGCAACAGCAGGATAAACACCAGTGCGGCGATACCCAGAAACTGCCCGCGCGATGGCTCTTTACCTATGGTTAATAACCTGCCGGGCTGGCGCCGTTTTTTCCCCCGCTGGCGGGTGCGTTGCAGTTCTATCGCACTCATGTTTCCTCCGGTCAGTGCAATTTATGCAGCGCCCGTGAATGGCTGTCACGGGCGCAACACAGGTTCCTGGCATCACTATTGTGCGTTAACAAAACTGGCATCAATGGTTTGCGCCGGAGTAACAGGCTGCGTCACAATCCCGGCGGATGTGGCGGCTTTTAAAATATGTGGGAAAGTTTTGGTGGTGAAGTCATGGGACAGATGCGCCTTGTTATCTGCCAGCGAGTAGTACTTAATCCCGTCAAACGCAGTTGCCAGGTCTTCTGGCGAGGCACCCACTGCTTTCGAGATAATCGCCCGCCCTTCGGTGGTGTGCGCATTGTAATAGTCCAGCGCGGCACCCCAGGTTTTGATAAGCGCACTCAACTCTTTCGGGTGCTGTTGAATGAAATCATCACGAACCACCAGCACGTCACTAATCAAACCCGGGTCAGATGCGCCACTGAACAGCACTTTCAGGCTCGGGTCGCCTTTTTTCGCAACCGTCAGGTACGGCTCGTAAGTAACGGCAACGGGTACACGCCCGGCAATAATCGCGCTTCCGGCAGAAGCGGCAGGCATCGGGACAGGTTTAATATCAGAATACGCAAGACCGGCAGAGGCCAGCGCGCTACGCAACAGGATATCGCTGGTTGTTCCTTCTTCGTATGCCACTTCTTTGCCTTTCAGGTCTTTAAGGCTTGTGACATCCTTGGTAGCCAGCATGGCATCAGCGGTATTACTTTGGTCGAGCATCAGCACGATTTTCACGGGTAAACCTGCAGAAATCATGCCCATGGCGGTGTGGGTGGCAATATTGGCAACATCTATCTGCCCACTGGCGAGTGCGGCATTAATATCTTTGTCTTCAGCAAAGTTAATCACATCCACTTTGCTGAGGCCTTCTTGTTTGAACAGGCCCTTGCTGGAAGCAATATGCCACTGCCCGTAGCCCAGCCAGGGTTCTATGCCCATCTTAACAGCGGCGGTATCGGCTGCATAAGCACCTTGTAAAGAGGCGGACATGCCACCGACAACACACAGCGTGATTAGCGTTTTTTTAACTGCATGGAGAAAAGGCATAGCGGTTTCCTTGGGTTAAACGAACAAGCCAATACCGGAAGTCTTCCGGCCATGTATATACAACCCTATGCAATGCCAGTGCCAGGATAAATTCCCAGGGAAAAACAAAGAGAAATATTCAGCCAGCCGCTTTTCGCGCAGTCCGTCTGGTGCGGGACCCCCGCAGCGCTGTGCGTAAAATTTTTATTCTGTAACTAACCACCAATGCGACCGGGCTACCCGCCACACAGCACCTGAGCGTAAAAATTGCACAACGGTGAAGCATTACCATAGTGCAGCGCACCACTGCCCGGCGCAGTGGTGCGCTGATTATTGAGTGCTTAGCCCCAACTGGCTGTAAAACAACGTTTTCAGGAAAAATCCAGGTGCTCAACACCCCATATTGCTAAAACAAATTCCGTTGCGGGCAGCTATGCTTATTAGTCGTAGAACAGCCATTGCTACCTGCATCACGCTGTCTTCAGGGTTTCCCCTATCTTTTCACTGTGCCGCAAGCAAAACCTGGCTCAGTGACCAAACAGGAATGCCTCCCTACTTACATCACTACATGGGATCAATAACGTTATGAAAACTGTCGGATATGCAGCCCATTCTGCGGACTCAGCGCTCAAGCCTTACCACTTCGAACGTCGTGAATTGCGCCAGAACGATGTCGCAATTGAGATTTTGTATTGCGGTGTGTGCCACTCCGATTTACATACCGTCAATGGCGACTGGGGCCCACAACCTTACCCTCTGGTACCAGGCCATGAAATTGTTGGTGTCGTGCGTTCTGTCGGCCCGGATGTGACCAAATATAAAGCCGGTGACCGCGTCGCCGTTGGTTGTATGGTGGACAGCTGCCAGCATTGCGACCAGTGTGAACACGGTGAAGAGCAATACTGCCGCCACGGCATGACGCCCACCTACGGCTCACCAGACCGCATCACTGGTGAAATTACCCAGGGCGGTTATTCGAAACATATCGTGGTGCGTGAAGAATTTGTACTGCGTATTCCTGAAAACATGGATCTCGCCAAAGCCGCGCCAATTCTGTGTGCCGGGATAACCACATTCTCACCTCTGCGTACCTGGAACGTGACCAAAGGCAGCCGCGTGGGTGTTATCGGGCTGGGTGGCTTAGGCCATATGGCAGTGAAACTGGCTCATGCCATGGGTGCAGAAGTCACTGCCATCAGCCGTTCCAAAGCCAAAGAAAAAGAAGCCATTGAACTGGGTGCCAAAGGCATTCTCGCTTCTTCGGATGCTGGGGCAATGGAAGCAGCCACCGCGTCATTTGATCTGATCATTGATACCGCACCAGTGAAGCATGATGTCAGCATTTATGCCCCACTGCTGGATATCGACGGAACGTTAGTGGTTGTTGGCCAGGTAGGCCCGCTCGAAGAGCTAATGACGGTGCCGCTGGTATTTGGCCGCCGCCGTATTGCGGGTTCACTGATTGGTGGTATCGCAGAAACCCAGGAAGTGCTGGATTTCTGTGCCGAGCATGATGTGTACCCGGAATGCGAAATGATCAACATCGACCAAATCAACGATGCATTTGCCCGCTTAGCCAAAGGCGACCTGGCGCACCGTTTTGTGATTGACATGGCGTCATTAACCGCCTGATTACCTGTTTTTTTTGAATCTGAAATAACCAACGGCGAATCCTCAGGGTTCGCCGTTTTTCATCAATGCCACTTACTCTTCGTGTTCAAACCAGTCCGGGTTTTGCTGGTCTACCGGCACCATAGTGTTTCTCAGCAATAGCAAATGAGAGCGGGTTGCGGCCTCTGCTTCATCGGGGTTACCGCTCGCCAGCGCGTCAAAAATACGGTAGTGCTGAATAATCAGCCCCGGAGGCGGTGATACCTCGCGCAACGTCAGAAAACGTACCCGGTCCATCGCTGCTTTAATATTTTCTATGGTTTCCCAGGCCATTGGGCAACCGGCAATTTCGGCGATTTTTTGGTGAAACTGGTCATCCAGCGCAAGAAACTCCACTGCATTTTGATTTTGTGCTGCCAGCTTTTGCTGGTTAAGCAGCTGTTCCAGCGCAGCGAGATCCTCTGGCGTGACATTTTCCGCCGCACGCCGCGCAATGGCGCATTCAATTGCACTGCGAATAAAGCGCCCGTCATTCACCTGACGCACGGAAATACGCCTGACCAGCGTACCGCGCTGAGGGCGAATCACCACCAAACCGCTTTCGGCCAGCTTAATAAATGCCTCGCGCACTGGCTGGCGCGACACCCCAAACCGGCTGGCAGTCTCTTTTTCTGATAACAATGAACCCGGCGGAATAACGCACTCGACGATTTCCTTGCGTAAATGGCGATACACCTGCTGATTTACTGGCAGGTTATTCAGCAAAACTGGTCGGGGTAATGACATGGCGTTCACAATGGACATGGGCATTCAGGCATCAGGGGCGAAGTCAGTAGAGTAACATACTTTATCACGGGCTTTCAGTGAGTAAACTCAGAGTGTTAACACCTGCAGTAATGTTCAATTTGCGCAGATCTGAAGTGTTTTTATGTCGTTTTCTGCTGAATATTTCACCAACCAGGAGACAGTTACGATGGGCTATTGCGCTATAAGGAGTCTGGCAGGATCCCTATTGTTCAGAAGATAAACACACCACCCGGCAAGAAGCCAATTTACCTGTTGATATTGCTGCTCGCCAGGTTGAACACCAGGCCACTGCCGGGAACAGCCTGCGTTCTTCGCAGGCTGTACTCAGCAACCCAGGCCCGCTGTTAGTGTTGTTTCTCTAATGCTTCCCACAAACCCAGCAGGTAAGTGACACCCAGCGCACGGTCATATAAGCCGTAGCCTGGCCGCCCGGTCTCACCCCAAATAAACCGGCCATGATCCGGGCGAATATAACCATCGAACCCGTTGTCATACAGGGCTTTCACCACCTGGAACATATCCAGTGAACCGTATTGCGACGGGTGGGCGGATTCATAAAAATCTTTCCCCTGGGTAATTTTGATATTACGCACATGGGCAAAGTGGATACGCTTACGGCGGGTGAATTCAGCCAGAATTGCGCACACATCATTTTCCGGGTCTTCGGCAATGGAACCGGTGCACAGCGTAATTCCGTTGGCCGGTGAATCCACCGCATTGCATAGCCAGTCCAGGTCGTCGCGGTTTTTAATAATGCGCGGCAGGCCAAAAATTGAGTACGGCGGATCATCAGGATGAATAGCCATTTTCACACCCACTTCCTCGCATACCGGAACCACGGCTTCCAGGAAGTAGACCAGGTTTTCACGCAGTTTGTTATCGTCAACATCCTGATAACGGGCGAACAGTGTTTGTACCTGCGCCAGGCGTTCTGGCTCCCAACCCGGCAGAGCAAAACCATTGGCGTTATCCAGCACTTCACGCACCACTTCTTCCAGCGTTTTATCAATCCCTTTTTTCTCAAACGCCATGGTCAGTGAGCCATCCGGCAACACATACTGCATGTCCGTTTTCATCCAGTCGAACACCGGCATAAAGTTATAGCAAATCACTTTAACGCCAAACTTCGCCAGGCTACGAATGGTTTGCTGATAATTGGCAATCCACTGGTCACGAGAGGAACAGCCAATCTTGATATCATCATGAATATTTACGCTTTCAATGACTTCCATTGAAAGCCCTGCGGCGTGAGCCTGCTCTACCAGAGCGCGAATCTTCTCTTCCGGCCAGACTTCCCCGACCGGTACGTCATACAACGCACCGACCACACCTTCCACTCCTGGCACCTGGCGGAAATACTCCAGCGGGATTTTGTCCTGGTCTGGTCCAAACCAGCGCATCGTCATTTGCATAATTAGCGTCACCTGTTGTCTCTGTTATTGCTATCTACCATACTAGTTAATCATTAAATGTAATCTCCAAATCCATCAAACATTGACAAGCATCACAAAATTAAATCTTCTCATTACCTTTTTACGTTAAATTAACAATCAGAAAAAATAATATAACCGCATGAATAATAGATATTAATTAAATAAATATTAGTTAAAAATCAGTAATCAACCACAGCATTCCCATTGCCAGTTAATTCAAAAATGTGAACCCGGTCAGCAAACAACCCTGATTAGACTTGTATGGTAGTAAGCACAAACCAATGAAACTAACCTGTATCAAAGGAAGCCGTACCATGAGAAGTGTTGTGATAGAAAGCCCTGACCGCCTGGTTATCGAACAACGCCCGTTACCGGAGCCTGCGGAAGGTGAAGTCCGGGTAAAAGTAGCGCTGGCCGGCATTTGTGGTTCTGATGTTCACATCTGGCACGGGCACAATCCGTTTGCAAAATACCCGCGGGTTATTGGGCACGAGTTTTTCGGGACTATTGATGCCACAGGCCCCGGCGTTGATCCGGCACGCCTGGGTGAGCGTGTTTCTGTCGACCCGGTAGTAAGCTGCGGCCATTGCTACCCGTGCTCTGTTGGGCGGCCTAACGTTTGCACGTCACTGCAAGTAATTGGTGTGCATTGTGATGGCGGGTTCAGTGATTATGCCTGCGTCCCCGCCAGGAACGCCTGGCACATCCCCGATGCCATCAGTGACCGCCACGCCACCATGGTGGAACCCTTTACTATTGCCGCCAATATTACGGCGCAACTCAAGCCCACACCGGACGACATCGCCCTGATTTACGGTGCCGGGCCTATGGGGTTAACAGTCATTCAGGCGCTGAAAGGCGTGTACGGCGTTAAACAGGTGATTGTGGCGGACCGCATTGCTGAGCGCCTGGTCATGGCAACCAACAATGGCGCAGACAAAGTGGTGGATAACAGCCACCAGTCACTGGAAGACATTCTGAATAAAGCGGGTATTCGCCCCACACTGATTGTGGATGCCGCCTGCCATCCGTCGATTCTGCAACAGGCTATCAACCTTGCGTCCCCCGCTGCGCGTATCGGCATTATGGGTTTTTCCGGCGAACCCTGCACCATTACCCAACAAAGCCTGACGAGCAAAGAGATTTCGCTGTTTTCGTCACGGCTGAACAGCAACCGCTTCCCCGACGTAATCTCCTGGATGGCACAAGGCAAAGTCGACCCGGAGAAACTGATCACCCACTGCCTGCCCCTGGAGGAGGTTCAGGCCGCATTAACACTTTTCGCCACCGATCAGCGCACCTGCTGCAAGGTGCTGTTGCAAATGCATAACTAATTATGGCTGACTGGTAGTGCAGCCGCACTGCCAGGCTTCTTCTAAAAACCAGGCTTACAGATGTGAGATTATCATGATTAAAAACCTCCGCTGGGTCATCGTATTGCTGCTTTTCCTGGTCTATATGATTAACTATCTTGACCGGGTTGCCTTATCGATTACTGTTCCCATGATAGAAAAAGACCTGATGCTCAATGCTGAGCAGTTTGGTCTGATATTCGGTAGCTTCTTCTTTGGTTACGCGTTGTTTAACTTCGTTGGCGGGCTGGCCGTCGATAAATTCGGCCCTACGCTGGTGATGGGCGGCGCAGTAATTATGTGGTCACTGTTTTGTGGCCTGACAGCGCTGGCAACCGGCTTCTATTCCTTGCTTATTCTGCGCGTACTGTTCGGCATGGCAGAAGGGCCAATCTGTGCTTCGGCCAATAAAATGATCAATGGCTGGTTTCCACAAAAACAAGCTGCCACCGCCGTTGGCTTATTAAGTGCCGGTTCACCGTTAGGAGGTGCCGTGGCCGGGCCTATTATTGGCTACCTGGCATTAGGGTTTGGCTGGCGTCCGGCTTTTGTGATTATTTTTACCATTGGCATTGTCTGGGCGCTGGGCTGGTTCCTGATTGCCGCAGACTCCCCACTGCGCAGCAAACGTGCCACTGAGCAGGAAAAACAGGAAATTGCCTTGTTAAAAAGCCAGGAAACCCACCTGACGCCTGTTGATGACAGCACTGCACCGCCGTTAAGCCATTACCTGAAACAACCCATTATTCTGGTCACGGCGTTTGCTTTCTTTTGCTACAACTACATTCTGTTTTTCTTCCTGAGCTGGTTCCCGGCCTACCTGGTCCAGGCGCATAACCTGGATATAAAATCCATGAGCCTGACCACGATGATCCCCTGGATTGTCGGTTTCATTGGCCTGGCGCTGGGCGGCTATATCTCAGATAAAATATTTAACATCACTGGCAGGCTGTTGCTGTCGCGCAAAATTGTGTTAGTCGTTTGCCTGTTGATGGCCGCTATCTGTGTGGCACTGGCCGGAACAGTGAGCAGTGTCGTGCCAGCTGTGGCGCTGATGTCGGTGTCGATATTCTTCCTCTATATTACCGGGGCAATTTACTGGGCAATTATTCAGGATGTAGTGCACCAGGCGCGCGTGGGTGGTGCCAGTGGGTTTATCCACCTGATCGGCAGTGTTTCTGGTATTGTCGGGCCCATAGTGACAGGCTATATCGTGCAAACCAGCGGCAAGTTTACCAGTGCATTTATTCTGGCAGGCACAGTAGCCGCGCTGGGCGCTTTGCTGGTGTTACTGGTTATCCGCCCGCCACGCCATGAAGCGGCATCGCCAGCACAGGCATAATAATTACCCGGGGGGATACCTCGCCCCCGGGCTTATTTATCCGGCAGCTTCACTCATTGTTGGCGGCCTGCGGGCCACCAACATCACGCTAACCCGCCAGTCAGTGTAACAACCCAGGCTGAATCAGCAGCGCCCTGAGTCAGTGCATTGCACCAGACCAGTTCACTTGCTGTGTGCCCCGGCGGTACATTTCTTCTGCGAGCCTCCCTCTTCCTCCGGGTAGCGAGACGGCCAAATATCCTGCGGCCGGACCCCAAGCGCATCCGCAATCAGGCGCTCACCCTTTGGCCAGCGCCGGATAACTGCGTTTGCCAGTGTCGACGATGACAACCCGGCGGCGCGCGAGACAGCCGCCATGGAGGTTCCTTTTTTACGTAAACCGGCAATAATATCTGCCGGATGCCAGTCTTGTTTGTCCATATCTGGAATTCCTTCTTAAACCTGTGTTTGTTAAGCGCTTCGCAAGCGGTAACGCCTGCCGCATATCACTTTCGGCTTCCCGAACACCACCCGCTCTCATCATTGCTGATTCAGGCAACCGGATATCACCAGCGTTCGCCGGGCCGACCAAAATACCGCACCAAAGAAAACACCTGGCCGATAGTTTTCAGCCCGGGTTGGTGCCAACCACCACCACGCCACCGCACAAGGGTATTCGTAAAACCTGCAAACTATTGACCTGTATTCACCCCTGGGGGTGGCTGCGTTGCTTCCTCCTTCGTTAGTGATGACCAGGGCATGCTTTTTGCATTATTTACCATGGATTAACATTGGAGTTACATACCATGGCAAACCCTGAACAATTTCTGCCGTTCCAGCCTGCGCTGCAAAATTCGCATCAGCTGAAGAATTACCAACAACAGATGCAGAACTGCCGGGGGATATCCCATTTTTATTCATTTACCACGGATGATAACCTGAATAATGCACTGGTCATTCCGGATAATTGTATTGATATTTTATTTGACTGCAATACACACCAACCAACAGCTCGTGTATATGGTACAGTTTCTCGTTACAAGCCCGTCGAACTTATTTCCGGCCACCGTTATTTCGGCATCCGGTTTATGCCGGGTATAATGCCAGACTATATTGACCTAATACCAGAAGATATGCCAGATCATGAATATAATTTTTTAGATATTATTCCTGGGGCCGCATCAGTAATTGAAGATATCGCGTTACGAGAAAACTTTACGCAACAAATTAAAGTGTTCAATGAAAGCATGGCAAATAAAGCACTACGCCAGTCATCGCAAATAACACAATACTTAATTACCGAAGTAATGCGTAATAATGGCAATATAAAAATTGGCGAACTGGAAAAAGATATTGGTTATTCAAGCCGTAACATCTACCGCATCTTCCTGAATGACACAGGTGTCAGCCTGAAATTATTCAGCCGTTTCCTGCGTATGCAAATCGCCATCAACATGATTCGCCACCCAGGCAAACCATCCCTGACCGATATCGCAACTGAATTAGGGTTCAGTGATCAGTCTCATTTCATAAAAGATTTCAAAACTCTGACAGGTGTCAGCCCGCGAAAAATGAAAGTCCAACTCAGCCAGCCTGCTGTGTGCCTGAGCCAGGCCTGATGCCAAAAACACTAAACCACGCAACGTTGCCCCTGCGTGGTTTAGTGTTATAGCGAATGAAGCCCCTATGGCATTCAGGCCCAGGCGCGTTTTTTGTGTTTTAACTTATGTTTAGACCACATATACCCCAGCGGGATAACCAGCGCTATCAGCACAGGGATGATATCCACAGCGCTGGAGTCACTGCCGGTCAGCACTGTCAGGTTATTCATCACCAACAACACCGTTGCTCCCATCGTCAGTAATGATGCCACAGGAATGTACAGTGTATTGAGGCGGCTTTCCTGGTGCTGTGGCTGGCGGCGGAAGTAGAGGATAACCGCCAGCGAAACCCCGGCCTGCAACAGCAAAATGCACAAGGTGGCAATGGCTGAACCGAATGAAAAGACAGCAAGAATAGGATCAAGCCCGGCGGCGCCAATACCAATAATCAGTAGCAACATAATCACACTGTGCGCATGGCAGGCATTGTGCGGGGTGCCATTTTGCTCATGGACTGCGCACAACTCCTGCCAAATCAGCCCGTCGCGCGCTACACTGAAAATGTAACGCGAAATATTGTTATGGAAGGCCAGCGCCGCGGCAAACAGGCTGGTAATTAACAGAACATTCATGACATCCACTGACCACTGGCCAAGATACTGCCGGGCAATAGTGAACACAAAATTGCCCGGGTCCTGGGCGGCAACAGCTTTAATCTCACTGGCCGGGTAAACCTGAGACAGGCACCATGCAGAGAAGCAGAAAAAGAGGGCGATTACCACCAGGGCAATCAGCGTCGCTCGCGGTATGGTTTTTCTTGGCTCCCGGCACTCTTCGCCATAAATCGCGGTGGATTCAAAGCCAATAAACGAGGCAATCGCGAACACAAATGCTATTCCCAGGTTGCCGTCAAGAAACACCGATGGGCTAAAGGCAGCAAAAGAGAGCGGCTGGCGGGTCTGAGCCAGTACCGCGCCGTCCAGCGCCAGTGTTATGGCAATTTCACACAACATCAGCACGCCCAGTAATTTTCCCCCGACTTCAATTTTACGCACACTCATTACCCATACCAGTAATAAGGAAAGCGCACTCAGGATCCACCAGGGAATATCAAGGTGAAAATGTGCCTGTACAAACAGGCTGAGAAAGAAACCCGCCATTGCCACTACCGCCAGTTGCACACAAATATAAGCAAACAAAGCAATAAATGAGGCTGACGAGCCAATATTCTCACCCATCCCTGCCGCAATATAGGCATAAAATGCACCGGTGTTATTCACGTAACGGCTCATCGTAATATACCCGACAGAAAACAGCCCAAGGATAATACTTGCCGCAATATACGTTGTTGCCATCCCTGCACCATTGCCGGATAAAATAGCAATCGGCAACCCGCCCACGATACCTGTTAATGGTGAGGCTGCCGCCACCACAAAAAACACCAGTGCAAACACACCCAGTGTATTTTTCCTCAACCCCTGAACTTCGGTTTCGTTATTCATAATTCACCTTACACGATGATGTAATAATGCAGGCATCCACTGAACTCCGGTTTCAGGCATCAATATGCTGATATCTTGTTACCGGTTGTCTTATATGGGACGATAATTTTAATTTTTCACACTCGCCAAAAAGAAAATAGAAAAATTCAGACAACCACACCGTGCAGCACCTGCGCAGCAGCGGTGCATATCTTTAACAAAATGCTGTAAAAATGTTATTCCAGCCTGTTATGCCCGTCAGTACGTCAGGCAGCAAAGCGGCTGAACTGATATGGCGCCGGGTCCACCACCGGTGTGGTATTGCTGATTAAATCTGCGGCCAGTTGCCCTGCTGCCGGAGAGGTGCCAAAACCATGCCCGGAAAACCCCGTTGCCACAGTCAGCCCCGGCAGTTGCGACACCGGGCCAATGACCGGGTTGGAATCGGGTGTGACATCAATCATCCCGGCCCACGACCAGGCAACCTGCACATGACGAAACGCCGGCCAGGCCGCACTCAGGTTAGCCAGCGCATCCTGGTTTAACTGGTGGTTTACCGGCGGGTCCATAGTGCGTATTTGCTCAAAAGGTGAAAGCTGGTTACTGCGCCAGCGCCGCTTCAGCGCCAGGTCATGGAAAAAATGCCGCCCCAGTGAAATGCGCAGGTTACCGCGGGCAGCACGTAATTGCGGTAAATAGCGGTGCCCGAGTAATAAGTGATCCAGGCTTAACGGTGCGTCCAGCGCTCCACGTTGGGTAATCACAAACCCACCATCCTGGTGGCGGCGGAATGAAAAATCTGGCGCGCCAACAGCGATATCCGTCGGGCCATCCATAGGTTTGGTGCGTAACACGGAACAAATTAATGGCAGGGTTGGTAAAGCGATGCCGTGATTTCCCAGGAAGCGGCGCGACCACAGCCCCCCGGCCAGTAGCACCTGGTCACACTGTACTTCACCTTGTTCCGTAACCACCCCGCTCACTTTGCCTGCTGATGTGGCAAGCGCACGCACGGCACAGTTTTCAACAATCACCACACCTTTCGCTATTGCGGCTTTTGCTATCGCGCTGGCGGCAAGTGTTGGTTCGGCCCGGCCATCAGACGGGGTATACACGCCACCGGCCCATTTCCCCACACCACCGGGCACATGGTCGCTAATTTGCCGGGCACTGAGTAACTGGCTGTCCAGCCCAAGGTGCGCAACAGATGCCAGCCACTGTTCATGCTGGGCCAGTTGTGCCTCATTGCGGGCAATAAACATGATTCCGGCCTGGCGGTATCCCACATCACTACCAACCCTTGCAGACATTTGCGCCCACAGCTTATCTGCTGCGCGGGCCAGAGGCACATCCTCAGCCAGGCGGCTGGTTTTACGTACCCACCCCAGGTTGCGTGAAGACTGCTCTGCTGCCAGCAGGCCTTTTTCAATCACCACCACCGGGATCTGGCGCTCTGCCAGCGTTAATGCGGCACACAGACCGACAATTCCGCCACCAATTACTACCACAGTGGTTTTTTCCGGCAAACGGGTTGCGGTTTGCACCGGCGTTACGGGTGGAACCATAATGTACCTCTTGTTTATCATTCAGGTTGCGCGGGTTAATCCGCTAAATGCAGCCGGTTCGGGCTGCGTTCCCGTAACAGTTTCAGCGTAAGGCCGGGGTTTCCCACAAGTTCAGGCTCACACCAATCCCTTTTTTTACTGCGTTGCGGTACACCACCGTGCCCCAGGCAACATCTTCAACCGGCATCCCGCCTACCGACATAATGATAATTTCCTCATCGTTCTGGCGACCAGGTGCATCACCAGCCACAATACGGCCAATATCTTCCAGTTGGTCTGCCGCCATTTGCCCCTGCGCCACCATATCCATAAAACGCACGCCAATAACCGGAATATAGTGATGGGCAGGTTTGGGGGCTTCTTCAAACCAGGCCTGGTACAAGCCGGTGTTATCCAGCACCTTGCGTACATCGACCTGTTCCATGCCTTCGTCAAGGCGGCAGGCTGCGGGCATGGCTAAAAACGCACCAGGTTTAACCCACTCCCGTTTCACCACCGGATAGGTTGCCGGGTCACCCACTTCGCAGGAACTGCAATAGGTGACAATATCCGCGCCCCGCACCACGTCCTCCAGGCTGTCGACCACCTCAATGGTGGTAATTTGCGGCCAGGTTTCCGTTACCCAGGTAATAAAGTTATCCAGGCTGTGGCGCCCACGGCCTTTCACTTTGATGGTATGAACACTCGGGCATACAGCAAGGAATGCGGCTACAGCAGTTTTTCCCATCACCCCCGGGCCAAGCAGCCCAATCACTTCGGCATCTTTGCGCGCCAGGTGGCGGGCTCCCACCCCAGGGACCGCCCCGGTGCGGTAAGCTGAAAGCAGGTTTGCCGACATATGCGCCAAAGGGGCACCCGTATCAGCGTCACTGAGGGTGAACATCAAAATAGACCGGGGCAGGCCTTTTTCCCGGTTAGCGATATTTGAGCCATACCATTTCACCCCGGCGGTACCAAACTGGCCGCCCAGATAAGCGGGCATCGCCATTAACCGGCGGTCTGCCGTAGGTTTTGGCATGGAAGGGAAAGGTGAATGTTCAGGGAATGTCACCATGGCACCATGCGAATCGTTATTGGCGCCTGCCATCCGGTAATCACCGTGGTACAACAGGCCAAACATGTCTTCCATGGTATCCACACAGGCAGCCATATCGGTAACCCCGGCGCGAATCATGTCCTGTTCACAAAGGTAGAGAAAATCAATGCGCGTATTTTCAGCCATAGTCCTGTTCCTTGTTTGCGATGGTTTGTTGTTATTCGCTGTTGCGATGTCTTACTGTTCCGCCAGCCATTTGCCAGGCAAAGCATTAGCGGTTTCAGGCATCATTCACGAGCAGTAAACAGAAAAATAGAAAAAATCGGACAACGAAAAACAGCGCGGACAGGCACCACGAAAATAGCTGTAAATTATTATTAGTGACACGAAGGCATCCAGGGGATAAGGAAAGTCCAATAAAAACATAATATAACGCACAGCAATAACATTATTCCTCTTGTGATTTGTCACCTTCCCTTTTGGGTACCACTTGAAGACGGGTTAACGCGAACTATGCTAAAAAACAGTTGGTTATTTTCCACATATGGGTAGCGGCAATTAAAATAACAACCCCACTCGTTTTATACGAAAACAGCCAGCCTGCGTAATCACCAATCGGTATTTCTTTGACTATTCACTCTGTGCAGCAAATACCGCGTGCCAGAGGTAAAAGGATCTTTTATGCCTCATGCCCGTTGCTGGTTATTTTTAATATTCGTGTTTGGCGTTTTTCACCCGGCATACAGCGCAGAGCCGCGCCAGTCGCCATTACCGGAAGAAAAAGCTCGCACGCTGATGGTGTTACACCAACCCGTTGTTATGCTCCAGGCCAAAATTGGTTATTCCACACCTGAAGAGCGGGTACGCCGGATACAGTCAGCATTACGCAATTTAAGTGATGAAGATGTTCGCCACCCCGTAGAAGTAAAGGCGATACGCCGGTATAACCAGGATTGCCGCCTGTTTACGATTAATGGTAAGCCTTTTATGTTACTGGCAGACCAGGACCTGGATGAAGGCGATGATTTGTCACTCGACCAGGCGGCGTTACTGGTGCAAAAACGCCTGAACAGCCTGCGCCTGGCGCTGATTCAGCAGTATTCCCCTCACTATTTGTTACTGTCCACCCTTAAAGGCATTGGTGGGCTGGCAATACTTATCTTATTAAACCGCCTGAGTTTTTCTGCCTGGCGCTGGACCAAACGCTATTTTGACAGCCGGATACTGCAACAAAAAGGCATTATCCCCCATGCATGGCGCGGCTTGCTGGGCAACATTGAAGCCCGGGTAGTGGGCACACTGCTCACATTGCTGGGCCTGGTGTTATTTTATATTTGGCTAAGCTGGTTGTTCCGCTTATTCCCCTATACCCGCCTGTGGGGGGAATCACTGGGTGCGTATTCAGTCAATGTGCTGGAGCAAATCGGCCTGGCCATTATCACTGCTATGCCCGGGCTGGTCATTGTTGCCATTATCGTATTAATCACTGTTTTTATTCTGAAACTGTTGCGCATTCTGCTCCACCAGGTGGAAACCGAAAAATTACACCTGCCGGGCATTCACCCTGAAACAGTCAGCGCCACCCGGAAACTCATCTCAGTGGCTATTTGGTTGTTTGCCCTGTCTGCCGCCTACCCGTTTTTACCCGGTGCGAATTCATTAGCGTTTAAAGGCGTGAGCGTGTTTTTTGGGTTACTCCTGACTCTGGGCTCTGCCGGTGTAATGAACCACGCAATGAGCGGGCTGGTGCTGATTTATTCCCGTGCATTACGCCGTGGCGATATGATTCGTATTGGTGAGAACGAAGGCACTGTCAGTGAAATTGGCATGCTGGCGACCAAAATTCTTACCCGGGAAAACCACATAGTGACTGTGCCCAATGCCGTGGCAGTAAGTGGTAAAATCACCAATTTAAGCGCGTTCCGCCGTGATGCCGGGATAACAATCACCACCTCAGTTACTATCGGTTACGACACGCCCTGGCGGCAAGTGCATGCTTTACTGGAGTTGGCCGCGAGCCAGACTCCGGGTATCAACCAGTCTGTTGCGCCTGTTGTACGCCAGTTGAGCCTGAAAGACTGGTATGTCGAGTACGAACTCCAGGTTGCGCTGGAAAAAGGTGCCGTTATGCCCGCGGTAAAAAGTGTTCTGCACGCCCAAATACAGGACGTATTCAACACATTTGGGGTACAAATTATGTCGCCCAACTTTATTGCTCAACCCGAAACACCGGTGGTGGTACTCCCCGAGCACTGGCATAACGCGCCAGCGCGCCCTGCGGATGCAAACAGCAGCCCGGTGAACCCGGAAATAACCTGAGCAGGTAATAGTTATTAGTAATTAATTGGTTATTAAGCCGTGGTAACGTATTAACCGGCATTAAGGAAATGGGCACTAAAATAGCGGAAGCATTCAAATGCGGGGATAAAATAAATAAGTAAACATTATCCCCCGATTTCCTTGAAATTTTTACTGCCTGAACTAACTTTACATTGCTTGGTACAGTAAAAACATCAAGTGGCTATTTTATAAATTCAACAAGTAAGGGAGTTTATGATGATGGGCATTACACAAAAAATTGTTATCGCTGCACTCGCTGCCTTTACGTTTAGCGCTTACTCTGCGGAAATGATGAAAAAAGTCGACTTTGAAAAAGTCGCAGACCAGTATACCAAAGTAGGGACTATCTCCAGTGCGGGTGAAACATCCCCAATGGACGCCAAAGAAGAGTTATCGAAAAAAGCCGATGATCTGGGCGGCTCCGTTTATGTTCTGACCTCCGGCCAGACAGAAAACAAAATCCACGTAACAGCCGATGTCTATAAGAAAAAATAAGCATCTGGCGGCTTAATATAATGGTATGAATACCGTCAAGAAAGAAGGGAAACCACTGTTTTCCTTCTTTCTGTTTTATCACCAAAGCTAACGGCTGCAGCGAACCACCACCCCTCCTCTCCTGGCACACCCTATCAACATTACGTAACGCCCGGTAACAACTGTGGATTAATCATGGAACTTGTCGTTGTCTGATTGAGTCTGGTGGTTCACGCCCATACTATGCCATTAAGGATATACCCGCTGTGTCCGTGTCTTGCCAGGTTTTGGCAAGGTGAACGACAGGGTATAGCGCACGGTGCCCGCAGCACAGGGCGCACCGTATTGACAAAGGCAGGTGTACATGAAAAAGATTTCTTTAATAATGCTGTTTACCGCAGCACTAAGCAGCCTGGCTCCGCTGGCTCAGGCTCACCCGGGTCCAGGCCCCGGCCCGGATTTTGGCCATGGCCCGGCACCGTTTTTTCACCCCGGGCACCGGGTGAATATCCTGCCGGATATTGCCACTGCACTCTTGATTGGCGGGCTGACTTACTATGTGGCTAACGGTATTTACTACCAACGCCAGAATGACCACTATGTTGTGGTAGAGCCACCGGCCACCACAGTAGTGGAAGCACCGTCATCAGGTGCACTCCACCCGCTTGATTTTAATGGCCGCCGTTATTATGTCAGTGACGGCCACTATTACGAGCGTGATGTGGATGGCCGTTATATAGAAGTACCTCGCCCGGCAGGCCTGTAACCGCCAGGCTCAGGTAAATTACCGGCTGCGCGCCAGCGCAGCCAGAATAGTGCGTTCAGAAATATTCAGGTAGGTTTCAAGGGTGGCCGCCGCGTTACCGTTCTCACCCGCTTTCAGCAACAAAATTATCCCCGCGTTTTTCTCCACATAGGGTGAATGCAGCATCTCTTTATCTGCCAGTTGACCAAAGGCCAGGCGTAATTCGGCAGAAATATGCTGGTACAGCCGCATCAGGCGCTCACTGTCTGAAAGTGCGACAATGGCCGCATGGAATTGCATATTCGCGGTACCCACTTCCCCCCAGTCTTCCTCCCGTAAAGCGCGACGCGCATCATCAACGGCACGCTCCATCATGGTAATCGCCGGGTGGTATGGGTAAGCATTACGCAATGCATCACATTCAATCAACCGCCGGATGCGGTAAATATCTATGATATCGGCATCTGTGGGTACCGCCACACACACGCCCCGGTTTGGCTGGTAACGCAACAGCCCTTCCTGAGTAAGCAAACGAAAAACTTCACGTAACGTGTTACGGGAAATATCCAACTGGCTGGTTAATTCCCTTTCCGAGAGGCGGGCACCAGGCAGTAACTCTCCGGCAATAATTTTCTGACGTAATGCCTGAGCAATCATTTCACTCAGTACAGGCTCTGCAGGTTCTCTCATCTGCCTCTCACCAACGGGGGACAAGCGGCAATATTCCCATAATCCAACAGGAGCAGCAACTTGCCCTCACCCCTTCCCGGCATTATTGCTGGCATAGCCGCGCACAACGCACCAGCCCGGTGCATGCCGTGCGTCATTGCTGTGCACCGCTGTTTTTGCGTGTTACCTCACTCTTTTAAAACTACGCATTAACAAATATTTTACATTCGTATTTTTTCCACTATGGTCAATATTGTTCAACAATTTATTTTTAATTGATGAACAATGAAATAATTTTAACCCAACAATGGAATGATTTTTGCTTAACAACATGACATCCCCCCGACTGGAGTGCATGCAATGGCAGTTGATAACATCAATCAGCATAAAAGCTTTGTTCAAAACCGGCGTTCATCTCTTCTCGCCGCCATATTTCTGATGGCGACCTCCGCCATTGGCCCGGGTTTTATTACCCAAACCGCCACCTTCACCGCCACCCTGGGTGCGGCATTCGCGTTCGGTATTCTGGCTTCTATCCTGATTGACTTTGTCGTACAGCAAAATATCTGGCGCGTGGTAACCCTGACACAAATGAACGCAGCAGAGGTAGCAAACCGGGCAATCCCGGGCAGTGGTTACCTGCTGGCTGTGTTGGTTATCTTTGGTGGGCTGGTGTTCAACATTGGCAACATCGCGGGTGCCGGTTTAGGGCTGAATGCCTTGTTTGGCCTGAGCCCTAAACTGGGTGGGCTTATCAGCGCAGGTATTGCGATTTATATTTTTGCTTCACGCCGTGCCGGTGTGGCGCTTGACCGCATGCTTATTGTGCTGGGGGTTGTCATGATAGTGCTGACACTCTATGTGGCACTGGTTTCACACCCGCCATTGGGCATGGCACTGCGTGAAACCGTGTTCCCCAGCAATATTAACTTTGCGGCAATCACCACTATTGTTGGCGGTACTGTTGGGGGTTACATCAGTTATGCGGGTGCTCACCGCCTGCTGGATAAGGGCATCAGCGGCAAAGAACACATCAAAGAAGTTTCTTCGGCGGCCAACCGCGGGATTATTGTGGTCGGCATCATGCGTTATGTGCTGTTTCTGGCTATTTTTGGCGTGGTTGCCAGTGGTATCACCATTGATCTCTCCAGCCACAATGCGAACCCGGCTTCTCAGGCATTCCTGGCCGCAGCCGGTAATGTGGGCCTGCGTATTTTCGGTATTGTATTGTGGGCCGCCGCACTTTCCAGCGTGGTAGGTGCCGCATGGACATCCGTTTCTTTTATTTCCGTTTTCCGCCCGGGGATTACTGAGCGCCAGCGCAATATCGCCACTCTGGTATTTATTGCATTCACTCTGGTTGTGTATCTGTGCCTGGGTACAGCCCCCGCAGCTCTGCTGGTGTTTGCCGGCGGGTTCAATGGCCTGGTACTTCCCCTGGGGTTAACTTTATTCCTGTGGGTTGGCTGGCACCGGGCAGACCTGATGGACGGTTACCGTTACCCACGCTGGTTGCTGTGGCTGGGGCTGATAACCTGCATCATGACCTGGTATATGGCCATCATGTCGGTTTCCACTATTTTTAATTTCCTGAAAATTGCATAAGGCTGCCTATGAACACCATTGATATTAACAGCGATCTTGGCGAAAGCTTTGGTCAGTGGCATATGGGTGATGACGCACGCATGCTGACTGTGGTGAGTAGCGCAAACATTGCCTGTGGGTTCCATGCCGGTGACCCGGCAGGGATGCGGGCCACACTCAAAGCCGCCGCAGCCAACCAGGTGTGTTGTGGCGCGCATGTGGGTTACCCGGATTTACAGGGCTTTGGCCGCCGGGAAATGAACATGGCAGATGACGACCTGACTGCCAGCGTAATTTACCAGATTGGCGCACTGGCGGGCCTCGCCAGTGCAGCAGGCACCAGAGTGAGTTATGTCAAACCCCACGGGGCGTTATACAACACAATTGCACACGACAGGCGCCAGGGCATGGCAGTCATTAATGCGATTAAAGACTATGACGCCCGTTTACCACTGGTGGTGCTTGCCGGTTCTCCCCTGGCACAGCTTGCTCGCGAGCAGGGGTTGCAGGTTGTGGCTGAAGCCTTTGCCGACCGGGCCTACCACCAGGACGGCACGCTGGTTTCACGCCGGGAAGCCGGTGCTGTGCTGCACGATACACAGGCCATTGCCAGCCGTATGGTGCAACTGGTGCGCGAAGGCGGTGTGGTGTCAGTTGAAGGTGTGTTCACGCCCATCTCTGCCCAAAGTATCTGCGTGCATGGCGACTCCCCCGGTGCCGTAGAAATGGCAATCAAAGTGCGGGCTGCACTGGAGCAGGAAGGTATCCAAATTGCGCCTTTTTGCCCGGGAGAGCAGCAATGAACATTAATTATCCTGCTACACCACAAGCACTGGAAGAAGCGGCACAGGCTCGCCTGCGAATTCGTAAGGGTTACGACAAACCCACCGCCGGAATGGCACCAGGCATGACCCAGGCGAATATGATAGCCCTGCCACGCGACTGGGCATTTGATTTTCTACTCTACGCGCAGCGCAACCCACAAAGTTGCCCGGTGCTTGATGTCCTCGAAGCCGGGCAATGCCACACCATGCTGGCAGCCGGAAGCCGTGTGGATACGGACATACCGCGTTACCGGGTATGGCGTAATGGTGAACTGGCAGAAGAAGTGACCGATGCCCGTGAAATCTGGCAAAGCCACCCGGATCTGGTCACTTTTTTGATTGGCTGCAGCTTCACATTCGAAACACCACTGATGCAGGCAGGCATTGATGTCCGCCATATCAGCGAAGGTTGCAATGTGCCGATGTACCGGACCAATCGCCCCTGCCGTGAAGCTGGCAGGCTGAAAGGCGAACTGGTGGTCTCCATGCGGCCGGTTCCGGCTCATCAGGTTGCTGATGCCGTCACTATTACTGCCCGTTACCCGGCCGTCCATGGCGCACCGGTACATATTGGTGAACCGCAGGCGCTGGGTATTCAGGACATCAGCAAACCAGACTTTGGCGACCCGGTGACACTGCGCCCGGGAGAAGTACCGGTGTTCTGGGCCTGTGGTGTTACCCCGCAGGCAGCAGTGATGGCATCGCAGGTGCCATTTGCTGTAAGCCATGCCCCTGGCCACATGTTTATCACCGATATTCCGGACGCCGCCTGGCAACAATAATAAGGATGTAACGTGCGATTTTTACCTTGCAGCCTGTCCAGTTTTTTAGTGGAGCTGGGCACTCTGGATGACACGCTGGCTTTGTTCGCCGCCTTGCAGGCTGCGCCATTACCAGGAGTGGAAGAGATCATTCCTGCAGCCCGTACCCTGCTTATCCATTTTGACCCAACGCTCACCCAGAGCCACCAGTTATCTGCTGCCATTCGCCAGCTCGACGGGCAGGCGCAAGCTCAGCGCGCAGGCAAAGTAGTCAACATCCCCGTTCAGTATACTGGTGATGATTTGGCCGGGATGGCGGAATACCTCGGGTTAAGTGTTGAGGCACTCATTCAGCGCCACACCGGCTCTTTGTGGCAGGTGGCGTTTTGTGGCTTTGCTCCAGGCTTTGCTTACCTTGTTTCTCGCGAAGCCGGTATCCAGGTTCCCCGCCGCGCCAGCCCCCGCACCCGTATTCCGGCGGGTTCTGTTGGGCTTGCCGGGGAATTCAGCGGTATTTACCCCCACGCAAGCCCCGGTGGCTGGCAATTAATTGGCCGCACCACAGAAACACTGTTTGCCCTGGACAGGCAGCCGCCCGCGTTATTGCAACCCGGCATGCAAGTACAATTTGTTGATGCCACGCGCGCCCCGGTCTGTGTGCCGGTGGTAAAACCACAGCCCCTGCAACAGTCAGCTTCCGGTAGCGCGGTGATGTCCGTGATATCACCAGGTTTACAAACCCTGTTTCAGGATGCCGGGCGCGCAGGCCAGGCAAGCATGGGGATATCCCCTTCGGGCGCACTTGACCAGGCCGCCTGGCGGCGCGCCAACTGGCTGGTTGGCAACCCAGGCCACCTGCCCGCACTGGAAATTACTGCCGGTGGGTTCAGCGCCCGTATTTGTGCCCCAATGGTCGTTGCGCTAACAGGCGCGCCCTGCCCGGTAATGGTCACCCGTGCAGACGGCGCACATTTTACCGCCAGCACAGAAGCGCCACTGGCACTCGAAGCAGGCGACCAGTTACGCCTGGGAGCGCCAGCACGCGGCGTGCGCAGTTACCTGGCACGCCGTGGCGGCTGGGACGTTACGCCACAACTGGGCAGTGCCTCGCGCGACACGCTGGCACAAGTTGGCCCGGAACCGTTACAGGCTGGGGTTAAATTGTATGCAGGCACCACGCCGCCACACAGTGCGGTACAGCCTGCTGTCATCGGCCTGCCTTCATTACCGGCACCCGGCGAGACCATCACGCTGGATATCATCCCCGGGCCACGCTGCGACTGGTTCAACGACGAAGCGCTGAACCGGCTCACCAGCCAGTGCTGGCAAGTCACGCCACAATCTAACCGCATTGGCCTGCGGTTACAGGGCGAGTTACCGCTTACCCGCAGTGACAACCGCGAATTGCCCAGTGAAGGCACTTGCATTGGTGCCATCCAGGTTCCGGCGAACGGGCAACCGGTTCTGTTTCTGGCCGACCACCCATTAACCGGTGGTTACCCGGTGATTGGTGCTGTCGCCCACTACCACCTTGATATTGCGGGCCAACTCCCGCCCAACTGCCAGATTCGCTTTCGGGCCATTCGCCCTTTTACTGTTTTTGAGGAGTATAAATAATGAGCGCTGTTGCTACCATTCCCCCACACAAAGTGCTCGTCGCGAACCGGGGCGAAATTGCGGTTCGCATTATCCGGGCCTGCCATGAATACGGTTTTGCCAGTGTCGCGGTCTATGCTGACCCGGACGCCGACAGCCTGCATTGCCGCCTGGCTGGTGAAGCCTGGGCATTACCCGGGTGCAGCCCGGCAGAAACTTACCTGAATATCGAACAATTGATCGACGTTGCCCGCCGCAGTGAAGCCACAATGGTGCACCCGGGTTACGGCTTTTTGTCTGAGCGGGCTGAATTCGCCCGTGCCGTGGAAGCCGCAGGGCTTATCTGGATTGGCCCACGCCCGGAAACCATCGAGCAATTGGGTGATAAAGTTCAGGCGCGGAAAATTGCCATGGCGGTTGGCGCACCGCTGGTTAAAGGTACGCCAGACCCGGTTTCTTGTGCGGAGGATGTTATCCGCTTTGCCGATGAACACGGTCTGCCCGTTGCCATCAAGGCCGCCTTTGGTGGTGGTGGGCGCGGGTTGAAAGTGGCCTGGCAGCGGGCGGAAATCGCCGCACTTTACCAGTCAGCCGTCAGTGAAGCGCTGACAGCCTTCGGGCGTGGTGAGTGTTATGTTGAACAGTATCTCGACCGACCGCGCCATATTGAAGCGCAGGTTATCGCCGACGAACAGGGCCACGTAGTCGTGGTGGGTACCCGCGACTGCTCTTTGCAACGCCGTAACCAAAAGCTGGTAGAAGAAGCCCCGGCGCCTTTTCTAAGCGCCGAAATCGAAGCACAAATTGCCAGTGCCGCACAGTCCATTTGCCAGCGTGCCGGTTACCGCAGCGCAGGCACGGTAGAGTTTTTGCTGGGTGCCAATGGTGTGTTGTCGTTTCTTGAAGTCAATACCCGTTTGCAGGTTGAACACCCGGTAACTGAAGAAACCAGCGGCCTGGATCTGGTCAAAGAACAGCTGCGTGTTGCCCAGGGGTTACCACTGAGTATCACCACGCCACCGGTACCGCGTGGCCACGCCATTGAACTGCGGATTAATGCAGAAGACCCGGCGAAAGGTTTTCTCCCGGTGCCGGGTACAATTACCCGCTTTGATCTGCCCGGAGGGCCTGGGGTACGCGTAGACAGTGGTGTCACCCAGGGAGACACTATTTCTGGCTTCTATGATTCACTGATGGCGAAACTGGTTATTTGGGCACCAGACCGCGACCAGGCGCTGGCGCGCGCACGCCAGGCCGTCAAAGCCTTTCGCATCGAAGGAGTGGCATCGGTGCTGCCTTTCCATGAAGCGGTACTTCATTCCCCGGATTTTACCGAAAGCTTTAGTGTCCATACGCGCTGGATTGAGACTGATTTTTCTGCTGAGCTTGCTGAACAGGTGCGCCCGTTACCCCCAGGCAACGCCCCGTTACAACGTTGCTGGATTGAAATTGACGGGCGCCGCCATCAACTGGCTCTCCCGGCCAGTTTCCAGGCTGCCCCCGGTAGTGCTGTTCCGGCAAGCCCGGCTGAAACACCCCAGGCATTACAGGTTGCCGGTGCAGTAACTGCGCCCATCTCCGGCATTGTGCAGCGCTGGCTTAAAACTTCCGGCGAAGCAGTCAGTGAAGGCGAGACTCTGGCAGTAATGGAAGCAATGAAGATGGAAGTCCCGGTACTTGCTGCCCGCAGCGGAGTGCTGTCAATCCAGATTGCCGCCGGAGAAAGCTGCCAGCAGGATAGCGTACTGGGTAAAGTTACGCCCTGACCCAGGCATTAACAGTTTATGGTTACAGCCACGCATTTGCGCCCTTCCCGGCAAAAGTGCGTGGTAGCACGCATTACTGGTACGTTGCCTGTCGTTGTAAACATGTGGTCGCTGTTTTCCCCCGGGCCATAGTGCTTATTAAGTTAATTACCTGAATTAACCACCGCAATAAATGTCTATTTTATTTCACGCACAGTTAATTCCTTCAGGGATTTAAATAACCCCGAAGTAGCACAAATAAATAAAAACTGCCGGGTGTTACACCGGCAGATAATCTGCGGACACAGAAAGAAAACCATGATTAGCCAACAATAAACCAGGCTAACAAAGGGTAATAATAACGGAACCAATAATACTCCCACACCATACGTAAATATTATCAATCTGTGCGTCAGCGCCCAATTTGAAATAGTTCCACATTATTTTTATCAATGTGTGCGAACATTCCAAATGATTGTTTACTTAACCTGACACAGAATGATAAATCTGTGTCTGCGAAATAATCGCTCTGCACAATTCGTGTTATTTTCTGATTCTTTTGTAATCAGCGGATATGTGCAACCCGGATATATATAACAGCAGAAAATACAGTCATGAATAGTGCTAACACCGCTATCCTTGCGCCTGCTTTTATCGAAACCGGGGAAAAATACATCAAATAAAACAGTGGCAATAATCAGAGGGTTAAATATGAAACGTAAGGTTCTGGGCGTACTGCTCACCAGCCTGATTGCAGCTCAAGCGGCACATGCAGCTGAAATTTATAATAAAGACGGCAACAAACTGGACCTGGATGGTTTCGTTGAAGGCATGCGTTATATCTCTAATGACGATTCGCAAAATGGCGACCAGAGCTATATGCGCCTTGGCATTAAAGGTGAAACCCAAATTAATGACCAACTAACTGGTTATGGCCGTTGGCAGATGCAGGCAAATGCCAATACTTCTGAAGACCAGCACGACCAGATGTTTACGCGTTTCGCATTCGCTGGTTTGAAATTTAGCGACTATGGTTCTCTGGATTACGGTCGTAGCGACGGCGTGATGTACGATACGCTGTCTTACACCGACATGCAGCCAGAGTTCGATGGCATGACCTATAACTCTGACCAGTTTATGTTCCACCGTGGAAATAGCCTGCTGACCTACCGCAATAACGACTTTTTCGGTCTGGTTGATGGCCTGAACTTTGCCCTGCAGTACCAGGGTAAAAATGGTGGCGCTGGCGAACCGGGTGAACGTAGCGTACTGCGCCAGAATGGTGACGGCTACGGTATGTCCCTGAGCTATGACATTGGCGCAGGTGTCAGCGTGGCGGGTTCATTCTTCTCTTCTGACCGTACTAACGACCAGAATAATGCAGCAGTAATGGGTAACGGCGACCGTGCAGAAGCCTATGCAGCAGCCCTGAAATATGAAGCCAATGGCGCTTACCTGGCCGTTATGTACACCCAGGCTTACAATGCATCCCGCTTCGGTTCTCTGCCTAGTGATACTAAACGTGACAGCGTGTACGGTTACGCAAATAAATCACAGATTTTTGAAGCCTACGCGGGTTACACCTTCGACTTCGGCTTAACCCCATTCGTTGCCTATAACCAGACTCGTGCCTCTAAACTGGGTGCATCTACCCAGACAAGTGGCGTTGCTTATGGCAAACAGGATCTAATCAAATATGTAGACCTGGGCGCAAGCTATGCTTTCAACAAAAACATGAATGCATTTGTTGACTACCAAATCAACTTAATCGACGATAGCGATTTCTCCCGTGCTGCCGGTGTCAGCACCAGCGATGTTGTTGCAATGGGCGTGGTTTACCAGTTCTAAGCAACATACCGCGTAACGTTATCTCCCTTAGTTGGGAAACTTTTGCCTCCTGCTCCAGGAGGCATTTTTTATGCCCGTGAATTAATGTATTCCGCTTAATTAATCATGCAATCTGGCCATTTTATTTCCATATTCAGTAAATAAAATTCTCACCACATGTTAAGCCGCGCTGTTTAACTTTTCTGCTCTGCCAGGAAAATACAGGTGCAGCGGTTTAACTGTTTTTGGCAATATTGCAGCTGTATCAGTGCTCATAATTTCAACCAGGCAAGCAGGCACCATGGGTCTTGTTCCCGGCCGTCCCCCCAGCAATTGTTGATTCCTGGCAAAACGTAAATACAGCAATACACAGTCAAAATAATAAATCACTCTTCGCAAAAAAACGTTGCCCCGCCGGATAACGGAACAACGTTTTCTGAAGGCACTGTTTTCAGGTAATCAGTTATGCCTGCCAGCAGAACGGCAGGCTCCAGGTCTTATATACCTTCATCCTCATCATCAACCGGGCGGGCACTATTAAACCGCCGGCGTACAATCACAAAGAAGACGGGCACAAAAAAGATAGCCAGCACCGTTGCGGTTATCATCCCGCCAATAACCCCGGTCCCTACGGCATTCTGTGCACCAGACCCGGCACCATTACTGATAGCAAGGGGAAGCACACCAAGAATAAAGGCCAGTGAGGTCATCAGGATTGGGCGTAAACGCATGCGTGATGCTTCGATGGTTGCCTCAAGTAACGACTTGCCTTCTTTTTCAATCAGGTCTTTGGCAAATTCCACAATCAGGATGGCGTTTTTCGCCGACAACCCAATAGTGGTTAACAAGCCCACCACAAAGTAGACGTCATTATTAAGCCCGCGCATTGTGGTTGCCAGCAACGCACCCACCACGCCAAGGGGAACCACCAGCATAACCGAGAACGGAATCGACCAGCTTTCATACAACGCTGCAAGGCACAGGAAAACCACAATCAGTGACAACGCATACAGTGCAGGTGCCTGGTCCCCGGTCATTTTTTCCTGGTAAGACATCCCGGTCCAGCGGTAGCCAATACCCTGTGGTAATTGTTGCGCCAGTTGTTCCATCATTGCCATCGCTTCACCAGAACTCCGCCCCGCAGCCGGTTGCCCCAGAATTTCCACTGAAGACAACCCGTTGTAACGCTCCAGGCGCGGCGAACCGTAAATCCATTTAGCCGAAGAGAAACTGGCAAAGGGCACCATTTCGCCATTGCTGGCGCGCACATACCAGTCATTCAGGTCATCCGGCATCATGCGGAAATGCGAGTCGCTCATGACGTAAACACGCTTAACCCTGCCGCCATCAACAAAATCGTTCACGTAACTGCCGCCCCAGGCGGTAGACAAGGTGGTATTGATGTCCGGGAGTGATAACCCCAACGCCCGGGCTTTTTCCTGGTCGATGGTCACTTTATATTGCGGTGTATCATTCAGGCCATTGGGCCGCACAGCACTTAATACATCCGGGTGTTGCGCCGCCATACTCAGGAGCTGGTCACGCGCCGCCATCAGCGCTTCGTGCCCTAACCCGGCCTGGTCTGTCAGCTCAAAGTCAAACCCGGTGGCATTCCCCAGCGCAATAATGGCTGGCAGGTTAAACGCCACCACATTGCCATCCAGAATTTTGGAGAACGCCGCATTAGCCCGTGCAACCATCGCCGCAACGTGGTTTTCTGTACCTTCACGCAGTGACCAGTCTTTCAGGCCGATAAACGCAATCCCAATGTTCTGACCACGGCCGGCAAAACCATAACCGCCAACAGTCAGTACAGTACGGACATTTTTACTCTCATCACTGAGGTAGTAATCCGTTACGTTTTCAAGCACCTTCTGGGTACGCTGCTGAGTGGCACCGGCAGGCAGAATCACCTGAGTCGCAATAACGCCCTGGTCTTCGTCGGGCAGGAATGCGGTAGGCAGGCGCATAAACAGGACGCACATTCCGCCAACAATAAACAGATAGACCACAATATAGCGCCCGGTGGCAGACAGCATGTTGCTGACAGTCACTGTATAGCGGTTAGCGCTGCGGTCGAACTGGTGGTTAAACCAGCCAAAAAAGCCTTTATGTTCAACATGCCCGCCTTGGGCAGGTTTTAGCAATGTTGCACACAATGCGGGCGTCAGAATCAGCGCCACCAGCACGGACAGCACCATGGCAGACACAATGGTAATGGAGAACTGCCGGTAGATAACCCCGGTCGAACCGCCAAAAAACGCCATCGGTACAAACACGGCAGATAACACCAGAGCCACACCCACCAGCGCACCCTGAATTTGCCCCATCGATTTACGCGTTGCGGCTCTGGGCGACAGGCCTTCTTCGGCCATTACGCGCTCGACGTTTTCCACCACCACAATGGCGTCATCCACCAGCAAACCTATTGCCAGTACCATCCCGAACATGGTCAGGGTGTTGATACTGAACCCACACGCCGCCAGCACACCAAATGTCCCCAGCAATACCACCGGTACGGCGATAGTAGGGATCAGTGTCGCTCGCAGGTTCTGCAGGAACAGGAACATCACCAGGAACACCAGCACAATGGCTTCAAACAGGGTTTTAACTACTTCGTGAATGGAGATCTGAATAAACGGCGTGGTATCCCACGGGTACACCACTTCCATGCCCGCCGGGAAATAAGGCTTCAGGGTATTCAGCTCATCACGCACGGCTTTTGCGGTATCCAGCGCATTTGCCCCGGTTGCCAGTTGGATCCCCAGGGCAGAAGCCGGTTTACCGTTAATCCGCACAATGTACTGGTAATCTTCCCCGCCACGCTCAATGCGCGCCACATCTTTCAGGCGTACCTGAGAACCGTCGCTGTTCACTTTCAGCAGGATATTGCCAAACTCCTCCGGTGAGGTCAGGCGGGTTTGCGCAATAATAGAAGCGTTAAGCTGCTGGTCTTTATCTGGCGGTGTACCACCTAACTGCCCGGCGGCAATTTGGGTATTCTGGGTTTCCAGTTCACTGACCACATCAACAGGCGTCAGTTGGAAGCTATTGAGCTTTTCCGGATTCAACCAGATACGCATCGCATATTGCGAACCAAACAGTGTGGTATCACCCACACCATCAATACGGCTTATCGGGTCTTTGATATGTGACCCCACATAGTCGGAAATATCCTGCTGGGTCATGTTGCCGTTGTTATTGGTAAAACCAACAACCATCATGAACGTACTGGAAGATTTGCGTACCGAAATCCCCTGTTGCTGAACTTCAGCAGGCAATAACGGCATAGCCAGTTGCAGTTTATTTTGTACCTGAACCTGTGCGATATCCGGATCGGTGCCGTTTTTGAACGACAGAGTCAGTTGCAACACCCCGGAAGAGTCACTGTTGGAGGACATATAAATCAGCCCATCCAGCCCGTTCATGTTCTGTTCGATAACCTGAGTAACAGAGTTCTGCAGTGTGGTGGCATCGGCTCCTGGGTAAGTCGCACGGATTTGTACTGCTGGCGGCGCTACATCCGGGTACTGCTCAACAGGCAGGCTCAGAATCGAGATCCCCCCTGCCAGCATAATAATGATAGCCAGCACCCAGGCAAAAATGGGGCGGTTAATAAAGAATTTAGACATGAGTGATTTCCCTGGTTACTCCTGGTTTGCCTGGCTGGCGGTATCAACAGGCTGAGGTTTCACCAGCACGCCCGGGCGAAGTTTTTGTACTCCCGAAACCACCACGGTTTCGCCCGCCTTCAGGCCACTTGATACCAGCCAGTTGTCTCCCAGCGCCTGCTCAACATCGACCTGGCGAGTTTCGGCTTTGTTCTGGTTATCCACTACCCAAACAGATGCATCGCCACGCGGTGTATGGGTGACCGCTTCTTGCGGCACCAGCAATGCATCCGGGCGAATACCTTCATCAACCCGGCCTTTAACAAACATGCCGGGCAACAGGCTGTGTTGCGGGTTCAAAATTGTGGCACGTAGCGTGATGGCTCCCGTGGTTTCATCCACCGTGACATCAGAGAAATCAAGCTGACCATGCAGGGATTGTGGGTGGCCATCCACCAGCACATCAACCTTGGCTTTACCCTGCCCGGGAACGACCTGCCCACTGGCATTTGCCTGGCGCAGCGCCAGGAACGCATTACTGGGTTGGGTCATATCCAGGTACACCCGGTCAATTTGCGAAATGGTCGCCAGTGCATCACTTTGCCCGTCCTGAACCAGCGTGCCTTCGGTAAACAGCGACCGGCCAATACGGCCAGAAACCGGGGCAGTAACTTTGGTTCGTTCGAGGTTAATTTGCGCACTCTTCACTGCAGCCTGAACCGCAACTACGCTGGCGTCATCTTGCTGCGCCGTGGCGCTTGCCTGGTCATATTCCTGGCGGCTGACATACCGGGCACCCAATAATTTCTGGTAGCGGCTGAGCGTAATGTGTGAAATCCGGGCCTGTGCGCGAGCCTGTGCAAGGCTCCCTTGCGCCTGTTTCAGCGCCGCTTCATAGGGCGCCGGGTCAATCTGGTACAACACATCTCCGGCGCTGACATCACTGCCCTGAGTGAAGAATCGTTTCAGCACAATGCCAGAAACCTGCGGGCGTACCTCTGCGGTGCGGTAAGCCACTATCCTGCCTGGTAATGTGGTAGTCACTGGCATGCTTGCAGCACTTAGCCGGGTTACCCCTACATCGACTGCCTGAGTCTGAGATTCTCCTGGTTGCTGACCGTCACAAGCCACCAGTAAGACAGTGGCCGTAAGTAAACTCAACGCAAGTGCAGGTCTGGGATAATTCACCCCATATTTCTTCATGGTCATCCTCAATGTGAATCTGTGCGATAATTATTCTTGTGAGTGATAATGGTATTTCTTCCGCCATGAACCCGGCGGCATATGGTATTTTCGAGAAAATGTGCGGGTAAAAGACTGTTGGGAATCAAATCCATAACGGAATGAAATCTCCAGAATAGACTGTTCCGGGTCTTTTAAGTCATTCGCCGCATATTCAAGTTTTCTGTCACGGATATAGCTGGCGAGTGTCTGGCGTGTTTCCTGATGAAACAGGCGCTGTAAATGCCAGCGAGAATAACCTGCTCGCCGGGCTACATCGTCAATCTTCAGCGGTTTGTCTATATTCTCATCAATCCACGACATAATCAGATGAATAACATCATGTTGTAGCGCCATCATATCCACCTTCTTTATTCATGAAGTTAAAATGAAGCGCGCAGCCTGAGTCCTTTCGCCTGATTAACAGCAAAATGTACCCTTCAGGCCTGCGCCAGTTTTACAGTCAGATAAGATTATTTGTAGAGTTCAGCAACACCATTTAAGGTATTTCTGCCACCAGCAGAAACAACGCGAAATGATGAGGCTCCCGCCGCCTGCGCTTTATGGCCTAACTCTGCTGTTAAGTCATCCAGCGTTAATGCACCTGAAGCACTGACACTGCCTATGGCAACCCGCCCTTCACTTGACTGAACTTCTTCAATGGCGAATGCCTGACCAATACTGGTGAATACCAGCATTGCTGCCAGTAATAATTTGATGGATTTCATTATTCACTCCCTAATCAAAAAAACTATAAAGCACAAAAAGTAAAAAGAAGTACCAGTTGAAATATCTTAACATAACAATAAAAGTGGATTACCCTCTGGTGACGCAATAATGTTATGCATAAAACTCATCAATACGTTTATTTATCACCCACCTCACATGCCACGAAAGTTGCTTCCCCATGACATAAGTCTGTGCACAACTGCAGATAGAGTGTGGAATATTCTTATCTACCACAATATGAAAATACAGGTTGGCAATCAGTGCGATTAAACATTAATTACCTGCAAATTTTATCATTTAATGCTTTATTGTGGAGAATCAGAAAACAGATATATATTAAACAAGCTGTGGATGGAATGTAATTGACAAAAAGTGGCGCGTATCAGCGTTACTCGAATTAATTCGAATTACTGGCAACAACGCAGCTGTAATTTAAGTAAGAAAAGTATAAACAGGCTGCCTGTAGCTGAACAACATCCAATTCTGCGAAAACCTTGCCTGATTCTGCAAAACTGCCAATACCCTTATGACAAATAAGGATGCCGAGAAATAAGGCCTGAGTAAGAGCGCTGAATAGCTTTTGTGGGTATTTACGGGTGAGAGGCAATGAAACTGGTTGCCAGGCAGAGGTAACCCCCTGCCTGTTACGGTTTCACAATGCTACGTAAGAACGCTACGTAAGACTACTACGCGTCAGAATGCCTCACTGGCTTCCATCGCCGTTTTATTTTCACGTAACAAAGACCAGAGGATCACAGCCCCAATCACGTCAAACACCGACAACACAGCAAACAGCGGGCTGAAACCGAGCGTATCGGCCAGCGCGCCAACCACCAGGGCAAATAAGGTACTGGCAGTCCATGCCGCCATGCCGGTAAAACCGTTAGCTGTCGCGACTTCGTTAGGGTCAAACATATCTGATGACAGAGTTATCAACGCACCAGATAAAGACTGGTGAGCAAAACCCCCGACACACAGTAACCCAATGGCCACCATCGGGTTGCCAAACAACCCCACCATACCCGGCAGAATCATCAAAACAGCACCGAGCGTAACCACCAGCTTGCGAGACACAATCAGGTTAACACCGAACACCCGCTGGAACATACCTGGCATATAGCCACCGAGAATACAGCCCATGTCGGCAAACAGCATCGGGATCCAGGCAAACATTGCGATGTCTTTTAAATCGAATCCATAATTGCGCACCATGAACAATGGGATCCACGCATTGAATGTCCCCCATGCTGGCTCAGCCAAAAAGCGGGGCAAGGCAATTGCCCAGAATTTACGCTGGCGCAGCAAGGTACCTACACGCACTTTATGTTTTGGGCGTGGGGCTGGCTGCCCGGCAGTAATATAGTCCAGTTCCGTTTTGCTTAGCCGTTTCGTTTTCCCCGGGCGGTTGTAGACAAAAAACCAGCCAATCGCCCACACCACGCTCATACAGCCCACCAGAATAAAAGCCAGACGCCAGCTATGAATAAAAATAGCCCAGGCGACCAGTGGGGGCGCAATTAATGCCCCCATAGACGAGCCGACGTTAAAGTACCCCACAGCCACAGAGCGTTCTTTTTCCGGGAACCATTCTGTCACCGCTTTCAGCCCTGCCGGGATCATGGCGCTTTCAGCAAAGCCCCCCATCCCACGGGCAAATGCCAGACCTTTCCAGCCTCCGGCAAAGGAAGCGCCAATGCAAAAAATGCCCCATAACAGGCCAAATACTGCATAGCCCGCTTTGGTGCCAAGGGTGTCCAGCACAAACCCGGATATCGGTTGTGCAATGGTGTAACAAGCGGAAAAGAAAGCAACAATATAGGAATACTGCTGGGTTGTGATATGCAACTGACTTTGCAACGTCGGTGCTGCAGAAGCAATCGTGTTGCGGGTGAGATAACAAAGGATAGTGCCTAACGTCACTAACCCCACCATGAACCAGCGCATACGGCCTGGATTGCGCATAAGAAATCCCCTGGATTAAAAGAATAAAACCTGCCTGTGGGTAAAGCAGCGCCAGACAGACTGATAACGCCAGAGGAAAAAGAAAACACAACCAAACAAAAGGGAGTTAAGAGAGGCTGTTTTATGGTTATCTGTAATTATAAAGTGAGATTTGTCTCACAAATTGAATGTAATAATGCGACAACATGAAACGTTGTTTTTGATTTATATCAACAGCGGTTCTGTATCGCTGTATGGCAAATTCTTTAATGTGATCATCATCACAAATAAAGCCAGATTCAGTGAAAAATTGTTTCAGCCAGCAAACAGACTGAATCACATGCAAACGACCAGCTTCATCAGGAATAAACATGAAAAAAAGCCCGTTTTGGTATAGCGCCCGGCCAGAGCTCGCTTTATGGTAAGAATGGTCTGACAACCAATAAAACAGGTAAAACGATGCGAATTCTTGTAGTAGGAGCAGGGGCTACTGGCGGGTATTTTGGCGCACGTATGGCGCTGGCAGGCCGGGATGTCACCTTTTTAGTGCGTGAAAAACGCTGTGCGCAATTACAGAAAACTGGCCTGATGCTGAAAAGCCCGTATGGCGATGTCACGCTGGAGCCGAAACTGGTCACCGCGCAACAACTGAGCGGTACCTGGGATGTGATTCTGCTTACAGTCAAAAGCTTCGGCCTTGAGCAGGCAATGGCAGATATCGCGCCAGCAGTGGGTAAAGACACGCTGATTATCCCCATTCTTAATGGCATGCGGCATATTGAGACCCTGCAGGAGCGCTTTGGCAAACACGCAGTCATTGGCGGCTTGTGTAAAATCCATGCCACGCTGGGCGAACAGGGGGAGATTATCCAGCTGTCGCGCCTGCATACCCTGTTTTATGGTGACCTGCAGGGCGATAACAGTGAACGCCTGCAACAGCTGGATGCCCAACTGCGTGACTGCGGGTTTGATACTGTTTTTTCTGAAGCCATTCAGAGCGATTTATGGGAAAAATGGCTGTTGCTCAGTACCCTGGGTTCCGTCACCTGCCTTGCCCGTGGCAACACACAACAAATTGTACATGCACCCGGCGGGCGCGAATTTATTGAGTCGGTATTTGCCGAAGTGTTGTCTGTGATTGATGCCTGTGGTTACCAGCACCGTGAGAAAGTCATTAACTCAACACGGGAGTTTCTCACTAACCCGGATAACCCGCTGACATCCTCAATGTACCGTGATTTAACCCACGGCTTCACTATTGAAGCCGAGCAAATTATTGGCGACCTGGTGCGCCGTGCAGCACAGCATGGTGTGGTAACACCGTTGCTTAATGCCGTGAATGTAAACCTGAATGTTTACCTGCAAAACCGCGCCTGATACACCACAAGGTAGCACCGTCTCCTCCTGACAAAATTGTCAGGTTAATGTCAGCGAGGTGACGGTAAAACCAGGTTACAATAACCTGTTTTTATTCCCCAGGTGAATGGCATGCGTCTGCTTCTTGTTGAAGATGAGGAAAAAACCTCGTCATATATAAGCCGGGCTCTGAGTGAGCTGAGTTTTTCTGTTGATGTCGCACATGACGGCGTTGAAGGGCTGTACCTGGCATTGCAGTACGACTACGACGTCATTGTGCTTGATGTCATGCTGCCAGGCCAGGACGGTTACTCCGTGCTGGAAGGGTTGCGTGCCAGCAAGCAAACGCCCGTATTGATGCTGTCTGCCCGCAGTTCCGTGGACGAGCGGGTGCGCGGCCTGCGTTGCGGCGCTGACGATTACCTGCCAAAACCCTTTTCCCTGATTGAACTGGTCGCCAGAATACAGGCGTTAATCCGCCGCCGTGGCAGTGACAGCAACGATCCTACCCATATCAGCATTGACGATCTGCATATCGATCTTATCTCACGTAAAGTGTCCCGCAGTAATGAACGTATTGACCTGACGGCAAAAGAGTTTGCTCTGTTAAGCCTGCTGGCACGCCATCAGGGCGAGATCCTGTCCAAACTGATGATTGCAGAACAGGTATGGGATATGAATTTCGACAGCGATGCCAATGTAGTGGAAGTCGCTATTAAGCGCCTGCGTAATAAAATTGATACCCCATACGCCGTGAAGCTGCTCCACACTGTACGTGGTATGGGTTATGTACTGGAAAACCGAACTGCGGCAAACGCATCATGACACTGAACCTGAAACAAAGCTCTATTTCCGGGCGGCTGACTCTGTTATTTGTGGTACTGATGGTGGCAATTCTCCTCGCTATCGCCCTGTTTTTGCGCACCACGCTGTTCTCTTCGCTTAAAAACCAGATGCATAACGAGCTGGCGTTTCGCAATTCACTGGTAGTGCCGTTTCTCGAACACGAAGGGACAGCACAGTTGTGGGAGCGCGTTGTGCACAAACTTACCACCCTGACAGAAAACGAAGGGGGTAAAGTACAATATCTGGTGCTGAGCGACGATCCGCAGTATGCATTTGGCGGTGAAATGGAAAAAACTGTTGCCGCGCACAACCCACCAGAGGGCTATTCAAGTATCTACCTGCATGAAAAGAGCTGCCCGTATTACCTGTTAGTCAAAACTATTCCTGCAAACAACGGGCGCCCACCCCTGAAATTCGTCGTTTCAATAGATTCAACGGCCTATTACAAGACTTATACCGAATTTACTGAAGCCCTTATTTTTATTTCCCTGGCCGGGCTAATCCTGGTCGCTGGCCTGAGTTACGCAGTTTCTCGTTACGGGCTGAAACCAGCACGGCAAATGAGTGATCAGGCAAACCAGCTTGCCCCGGGGAATGTCGGGCAACGGCTGAATACTGCCAGCCTGCCTGATGAGTTGCGCACACTGGCTCAGGCTTTTAATGGGGTGCTGGAACGCCAGGAAAAAGCCTGGCAACAACTGGACAGCTTTAATGCCGATGTTGCTCATGAGTTACGCACTCCCCTGACTAATTTAATCGGCCAGACACAACTGGGGCTGTCGCGCCAGCGCGATATCCATGAACTGGAAGATTTGCTGGAATCCAACCTGGAAGAGCTGGCGCGCATGACATCCATTATTAATGACATGCTGTTCCTTTCCCATGCGGAAGCCGGGCAACGGGCGATTGAGCTAACGGATATCTCCCTGCAGGAAGAAGCGGTCAAAACGGCAGAATATGTAGAGCCTTCACTGCTGGAACATGAACTGGTGGTCACCATTGGTGGCGATGTGCGCGCCTGCGTGGACCGCCGCCTGTTCCACCGTGCGCTGGCTAATTTACTGGAAAATGGTGCGCGCCACGCCAGCACCGGCAGCGCTATTGGTGTCAGCCTGTCCCGGGAAGGTGACTTCGCCAAAATTGCCGTGTCCAACCAGGGAGACCCCATTGCGCCACAGCATTTATCGCGGCTGTTTGAACGGTTCTACCGGGTGGATGCTGCGCGTAACGGCAGTAATATGCACCACGGGCTGGGTCTGGCAATTGTCAAAGCCGTTGCACTGATGCATGAAGGCAAAACCTTTGCCTACAGCTACCAGGGCGTGAACACCTTTGGGTTTACCTTGCGCCTGAATAACCCACGCCCCCAGCCCCAGGAAGGTCTGGTGCAAACCACTGTTGCCCCACTGGGCACTGATACCGCCACCACCTGAGCACGCTTAATAACGTCGTACTATTTCCGGGTAAACAAAATAAAAACCGGGTTAATGTGAATAACCATATGCACATTAACCCGGCCGTGATCATTGAGGCTGGTTCAGGTTTGCCTGCCAATATTTTCCTGCCAGTACTGTCTCTGCCAATCCTGATATCAGCAACAAACGCCTGGCAAATAAAAATCAGGCAATAAAAAACCGGCCAGTAATGACTTACTCTGGCCGGCCAAATAACAACACAACACAATCACCAATAAGGGGTATTAGCTACAGAATCTCAGAGCGGGCATTAAAGCAACACAAGAAAAGTCTTATTTATATAACTCAGCCACGCCGAAATACTGGTTATCGCCACCTGCGGAGATAATTTTAAAGCTGGACGCACCTGCTGCCTGCGCCTTTTCCTGCAGCGTTTGGGTAACATCCGCCAGTGTCTGCTGGCCGCTGGTGCTGACTACGCCATCAGCCGTGCGCCCCTGTCCAGAGGCCACTTCCTGAGCGGCAATTGAACTAAAACTGACAGCAGCCAGTGCCAAAATACCGGGTACCAGAATATGCTTTTTCATTGTTCCACCTTTTTTAACTGAAAGATAAAAAATAAGCTTAACGAAAAGAATTAACGCCTTTCGATAAGCTTATTTTACGGGGGAGTTGCTGACTATTGAGTGACAGGAAAATAACAATCCTGTCAGCTACAATGTTTTACATTCTTGCATTAGATTTACGAAATGCCCTGGGCGACTGATTAAATACACGCGAGAACACGCGGGTAAATGTTTGCTGGGAATCGAACCCATAGCGGTCTGAAATAAAGCATACTGAATAACGGGTATTCTTTAATTCTTCTGCTGCCAGCGCCAGCTTACGGTTACGGATATAGCTGCCTAATGTTTCGGTCGTGACATCCTGGAAAACCCGCTGCAGATGCCATTTGGAATACCCGGCTTTATGGGCAACATCTTCAATCTTAATCGGTTCGTGGACATGTGCTTCAATCCACTCTTTCAGTGCCTCTACAAGGGCAACATGTTTTTCCACAATTTTTTGCATAGTGAATGACCCCGTCTTGTCCGAAGGCTGCGCCTCCGTATCCTTTCTTTTGGTCTGGTGCCGCTCTGAAAGCCGCACGCCCGCGGATCAATAAAATCGACAGGGTTCACTATAAGAGGTACTCGCTGACCTCAACATGACGCCAAAATAACATTTTTGTCAGGAAACAGTTCTTTACACAGGAAATACCGAGTAATCCCTGGTAACCAGATACGGAATTGCCCGGTGAAAAACAGCAGAAAAATCAGGCAGGTTTACTGACAGAAATCATCAGCATCATGGGGCGGCGCAGTTCATCCTGCATACCCGGCACGGTCGCCAGTAAGTGTGCAGGCGGCTGCGGCTCACACAGCGCGTTAACATGTAGTTGCAGCGCCAGTAATGGCGCCAGCCAGTCTGTTAGTGTGCGGTGGTATTTCACAACAGATTCACCCAGAAAACAGGTTTCGCGGCGCCCTGTAGAAAAATAGTGGTCAACCGGCCAGTGCAGCGGCTTTCCTTCGTTGTCACAATGCCAGGCTTGCCCGCCCTCTGCTGTAAAAACAGGGTGCTCCACACTGAATACAAAGGTGCCGCCAGGCTTCAGCGCCTGAACAACCTTACGGCACAGTGCAGGCCAGTCCGCCACATAGTGAAACGCCAGTGAACTAAGAACCACATCAAATGCCTCAGGCTCGGGGTGATAATCCTCCATCGCCGCCTGTTGCCAGAAAATGCTGGCAGAGTCTGGAGCCTGCTGTGCCCGCGCCAGCATTTTTTCTGAAATATCCACGCCGGTTATTGCCGACGCCCCCTGAGCCTGAGCGTAAAAACAGTGCCAGCCATAACCACAGCCTAAATCCAGCACTTGCTTACCTGCCAGGGGTGGCAACATGGCCTTAAACGCTGGCCATTCCCCTGCTGCACTTAATCCTTCAACTGAGCGCGCCATCGCCGCATACTTGTCAAAAAACGCAGCATCATCGTACTTATTCTGTTTCATCGGCTTAACCTTCCCTGATGTTTGTCACTCTTAATATAAAGCGCAGTTTAGCGATATTCCGTGTGGCCGTCCTGGCGTTTTGGCGCACCTCTTCCCCGGACACCAGCAAATGGTGAGCCAGGGCGAATCATCAGCGCCAACAATCAGCTAATTTATTGAGTAAACCCGGGAATAAACCGGTTCACGTCCACTTCCAGGAACTGGCTGCGCTGGAAATTGGCTTTCAGTGCCCAGGGCACCGTGCAGTCAAAAATTGTTTTGCAGGCAATGCCGTGGTCACGGATTGACGGGCTGAATGCCGGGTCTGATGACGGGTCCAGAGGATGGCAGCGAACACCGGGAATAAATACCGTACTGATATCGCCCTGATAGCGGGTGGTCATCGCCCACATCACGTCATTCATGTCGAACAGTTCCACATCTTCATCTACCAGAATGACATGCTTGAGTTCGGAGAATGCGGAGAATGCCAGTAGAGCAGCCTGGCGCTGGCGGCCTTCATCCGCCGGAGTACGTTTTTTCACTTGCAGCACAGCAAGATATTTCCCGGTACCCGGAGACGGGCAATGCACATTCTGCACAAAGCCAGGCAGTGCACGCTCAACCATTTGTAAAATACTGGCTTCAGTTGGGATACCAGCCATATTGGTGTGCTCATCGCTCGGCCCAATGCAGGTTTGCAAAATGGGGTGTTTGCGGTGAGTAATTGCTTTAACTTTTATCACAGGTACTGCGGCTTTTGCTTCACCGGTATAACCCGGGAATTCAGGCATGGCTTTGCCAGTATCGGTGTTCTGGTCTTCGCGCACCCGGTAATTGGGCACCAGTTCCCCTTCTATCACCACCTCTGCATTGGCAATACCCCGGGCATTGACGCTGAGGCAGTCCACCAGTTCAACCGCTTTGTTACGCAGACCACCGGCAATGGACAACTCGTCAAAGCCCAGCGGCGTTGTTGGTGGCTCAAAGCAGGCACCGATTTCAATAGCCGGGTCCACCCCAATGCTGATAGATATCGGCAACGCTTTGCCGGCCGCTTCTGCTTTCATACGGAAGGTATCCAGGTGACGCCCCGGGACGAAATACATGGAAATTTCGTCTTTGCTCTGCACACATAAGCGGTGGATGGTGACATCATGTTCACCGGTTTCCGGGTCTGCGGCATAGCACATCCCCAGAGTAAAATACGGGCCGGCGTCTTCTGGAGTATTGGTGGGCGCGGGCAGGATTTTCAGAATATCGAAACCCGGGTCTGTCGCGAGATGCACGACTTCCTGGCAGGCTGCCTGTTCACGGGGAACCACAATTGGCGCAATGGGCTTGTCAACGGCATCTTTGAGCATAAATGCCAGTTGTTCTTCGCTGGTGCCAAACAGGCGGGCCACGCGTTTACGTGAAGACAGCACGCCAATCACCACGCGCATGTCATCGTAGCCTTTCACTTTATTGAACATCATGGCCGGGCCAACACGGGTTGGGCGCTGCACGGTGCCGTGGGCACCAACATAGCGGTAAACACCGGATAATTCAGCGATTGGGTCAACGGGCTCATTGGTTTCAATAAGTTCATCGCCATACTGCTCAAGTAACGCCAGAGCACTACGAAGATCCGTTACAGTACTTTGAGTTTCAGACATAAAAAACCTCACATAACAATTGCCATAACCTGGCAGGACAATGCTGGCTTACTGGAATTAATAACAATTATTTCAATATGTTAAATAAATCCGCACCAGACTTGCTTTTCAGTTTCAAGTGTTATGTGATAATTGTCCAATAACATATCCCCTCATTTTGATAAGGGATTTTTATTAGTTTCTTTGCGGAGCGCATTATGGAATATCGTCACCTGCAGGCTTTTGTGGTGCTGGCTGAAGAGCTTCATTTTGGCCGGGCAGCGCAAGTGCTGCACATTGCCCAACCGGCACTCAGCCAGTACATCAAAAGCCTTGAAAATAGCCTAGGAATGCTTTTATTTCAGCGTGATCGCCGTAATGTCGCGTTAACCTGGGAAGGTGGGCAACTTGTGGAACAGGCGCGTCTGGCGGTCAGCCACTACCAGCGTTTTCAGGAACATGCCGTCACACTGCGCAAAGGGTTTCGCGGCCTGATCAGGCTGGGTTATGTTGGTTCATCTATCCTGGAACCCGGGTTAATGGCCGTAATCAACCGTTACCGCCACCATAATCCTCATATTGAAATCGCAATTGAAGAGCACAACGTAGATGACCAGATTCGCCTGCTAATGGACGACCAGCTGGATATTGCACTGGTGAGGTTGCCCGTGCCGCAAAGTGAAGAGCTTGATTACCTTGATGTCGCCACACGGCCATTAGTGGCGGTTGTACCCTCCACGCACCCGGCACTGATCAACCGCCCATTATCTCTGCGTTCGCTGGAACAGGAGACATTCATGATCCAGCAAGACCCGCCCGGTGTAGGTCTTGGCTGGTCTGCCCTTGCCGCCTGCCATCGGGCTGGGTTTACACCGCAGAAAATTCAGCACACCCGGGATGTCTCTGTCGCCGTTGGTCTGGTGGCAATGGGAATGGGCGTGACGTTGGTGCCACAAACACAATGCTCTGTCATGACGCCAAACGTAGCCTATTGCCCACTAGAGGATACGCAGGCCACCACCACGCTTACTCTGTGTTGGCAGAAGCGGCGTTGCCAGAACACCCTGAAGCATTTTGTACAATCGGCACGAGAGCAGGTTCTGAAAGAAAAACAGGCAGAAAAAAGCTGCCCGTCCGGGCAGCAAGGGGAATAAGTGAACCTGAGTCAGTACGGCTCACTACAAACTACATCACATCAAACTGCTGTCAGGCCCGGCCCAGGGCCTTGTCAAATTCGGCCCAACAGGCGGTTAAATCCACAACACTGTGGGTTTTACGTGCTTCATCAATTTTGATGGCCGTTAACCCGGCTTCCAGTGCATCCACCACAGACACCTTAAGCGGCGTGCCTTGTTTCAGGTGGCGCACTACTTCTTCGGCCATTAAGGCATCGGCACCGTAGTGGCCGTCGTATGCGCTGCCATCGTAGGTTTTATCCGTCAGCGCAGCGCGGGTACGGGCGTTATGTACACGAAAATAGTTACGCACAAAATCCCCTTCCGCCTGCCCATCCGTTCCCATTACACAAAAACGGCGGAACTCATCCGGCACATTGAGGTTGGCGTGAAACGCCATCGTGGCACCACCTGCGTATTCCACAATTGCCGTCTGGTAATCAACAATGTCTGCGTCGCTGTCGAACACATGCTCAGTGCTGGACCAGCCACTGGGTTTTTCGTGGTACACAGCGGAATCCGCTGTTACCTCGCCTGTTGGCGTATGCTGCGGGGTAAAAGACTTGCGCCCGCCAAAGCTGGCAACCCGCACCGGGCGTTCGCCCACCAGGCCCTGGTAGAGGTCGATATCATGGCAGCATTTCTCAAGAATATATGGCCCGGCATAGCGCTCAAAGCGCCGCCAGTCGCGCATAAAGAACGCCCCATGGAAAGGCGGAATATGCTCAGTGGCTTCAATGGAGGTAATTTCCCCCAACTCGCCAGCCGCTTTGGCTGCCACCAGGTCCTGGTATAGCGGTGAGTAGCGCAGCACCAGGCCAACAATGACTTTATCTTCACCATAACGGGCAATCAGCTTCGCCAGCGCCATACTCTGTGCTTCGCTGGTCACTACCGGTTTTTCAGTAAACACGGTGTAACCCGCGGCCAGCCCGGCTTCAATATGCTCAAGGTGCATAAAGTTCGGCGAACCAACCATCAGCAGATCAAACCCGCCAGCCGCCAGCATCTCATCCAGCGATGCAAACGCCTTACCGGGAGAAATACCGAAGGTTTCCAGGTTCGGTAAACCGGCCGGAGCCGGGTCGACATACCCTGTTATGGTGAATTCCGGGTCGGCTTTCTTAAACTCTTTTGCCACATGCGACAGACGAAACCCTAACCCGACAATGCCTACTTTCATGTTCAACCCTGCCTGCTCAAGAAATATGTCTGATACTCAGAATCTGGTCATCTGGCGGTATTCTGCCAGCTAAAACAGCCAGAACCAGCTCACGGGATGACGCGCTGTGTTATGCTGCGCCGTTGTTTAATTTTACACCGCCAACTTATTACGCCAGAAAAACTAAAGTCAACAACCAAAAAACCATCAATTTTTAGTTATTTTTTATCTAATTGTTTTTAAACATAAAAAATAAAATCGATGTTACATATTTATTTGTTATTGCGATTTAAGTTTTTTTCTCCTATCTTTTCGCTCAGAATCAGGTCTGTTGTGGCGGTAAGCCGGCACTGATCAACAGGAGAATGGCATTGCAAACAGCGTATTTCATTGGCGTCGATGGTGGTGGCACACAGTGCCGAACCCGGTTAACCAACCAGAATGGTGATGTTCTGGCAGCCTGTAGCGGCGGCCCGGCCAATATCTGGAGCCAGTTCGATAGCGCCATGAAGCAAGTCTGCCAGTTGCTGGATGAAACCCTTCACGCCGCAGGGCTTGGCCCCCATGAAGCCGGGCAGACCCACGTAGTTCTGGGCCTTGCCGGAGGCAATATTTCTCGTGTACGCGCGCAGGCGCAAGCCTGGCCCCACGCGTATGCATCCTGGCAAGTATTTTCCGACGTCGAAATTGCCTGCCCTGGTGCGCACAATGGGCAACCGGGTGCCGTATTGATAACCGGAACCGGGAGCCAGGGCGCGGTCTGGGACGGCCAGCAATTTCGCTGTGTGGGTGGCTGGGGCATGTCTCTTTCAGACCAGGGCTCAGGTGCATGGCTGGGGCAACAGGCATTACGCCTGGCGCTCAAAGCCCATGAAAACCTGGTGGAGCACACCCCACTGACCCGGGCATTGATGGCTCATTTTGATAATCAGCCAGAAACCTTGCTGGCCTGGTCGGTGCAGGCAACACCGGCACAATGGGGCCAGTTTGCACCACAAATTTTCCAGGCAGCCCGTGAACAAGACAACCACGGTGTCGCCCTGCTGGCTTGCTGTGCCCGGGAAGTAAGCGCGCTGGTTAGCAACCTCAGCCAGAATGGGCGCTACCCGGTAGCCATGCTTGGCGGCCTTGCGCTGCCCATTTACCCCTGGCTCAGCGAGGGTATCCAGGCCATGCTGGTTCCCGCAGGGGGCGATGCCCTCAGTGGTGCACTACGCCTTGCCCACCTTTGTGCCTGAAGTGAAATTTTCAGGCCGGGTTAATTCAGGTGCCAATAACATGGCGTCCTGCTTACTGACTTCTGGTTAACTTAATGATGATGACTGCGCCTTCCATCACTACCCGCATTTTACGGCTGATTGTTGAGCTTTCCCCCGTCAGCCAGTCTGACCTGAAAGTCCGCAGTGGGCTGAGTATGTCCACCGTATCTCAGGCAACCAACCGCCTGCTTGACCGGGGCATTATTCAGGAGCTGGGGCTGCGCCGTGTTTCCATGGGGCGGCCGAAAACCTTGTTAGGGCTTAACCCGGATTACGCCAATGTAGTTGGTATCCAGCTTAATGCTGAGCGCAACCTGATTGTTATGACAGACCTCGCCGGTAACCTGGTGGGGGAACAGCAGATGCCATCAGGTGAACTGACGCCTCGCCAGTTAGGTGATGCGCTGGCAAAATTTCTCAAAACCACGGGTGACAGGCATGTTGGCGCCATTGGCCTGGCGCTTTCTGGCCTGGTGGATGCACAAAGTGGCTACTGTGTGCGTTCCACGGTACTGAACTGGGACAATGAACCGGTTGTGGAACAATTGCAGGCCCGCTTTCACCTGCCAGTGTTTATTGAAAACGATGCTAACGCCATGGCACTGGCGGCACAGGTTTTCGGCCAGTTAGGCCAGTCGCGCACTGCGATTGTCGCCACTTATGGCAAAGGCATTGGGGCGGGAATCATACTAGACCGCCAGTTATACCGTGGCCGCCATGGTACAGCCGGGGAAATTGGCAATGCTTTCTTAACCGATGGCAGTGGGCGAACGCTGGAAGATGCCGCTTCGTCAAAAGCGATTCTGCGGGCGCTGGCTGAAACCGGGGCAACACACCTGGCAGCCCTTGATGAACGCCCTTCCCCACAAACGCTGGAAGTATTGCGGGAAGCAGGCGAGCAGTTGGGCAGTGCACTGGCAAACCTGGCTGTGGCATTTGACCCGGATGTGGTTTACCTGGCAATGGAGCCGCAAATGGCCTCGCGAATTTTGCTCGACCAGGTGACCCAGAGTTTCCACACTTACCGGCTGAAACTCACCCCACAACTCACCCCGTTGCAATTTTTAACGGAGTCCAACCGGATGTGGGCACTGGGCGCCGCCGGGCTCGCCGTTGACCGGCTGATAGATGTGCTTTCTGTAGAAGCCGAAGCCGAGCGCAACGATAACTAACCCGCCAGAAGGCGGGGAGTCTGATGACAAACCTCATATCCGTACATAACGAGAGGATGTCACCCAATAAAAACCAGGAAAATCAATTCATTGATTTTCGGCTGCTAACTAAAAAGAAGGGAAAACCACGCTTTTCCCTTCTTTTTCATCAATCTCAACCCGCCAGAAGGCGGGTTATATTTACCAGGCCTGAAGCTACTCAACACTAACGTAACCGCAACCCGTTTTCACGGAACAGCAGCAGGCTGGGCTGTGACAACGCCAGGCTCATCTCCTGGCGCGTTTCAACATTGTCCCCGTCACGCAGCTCAACCACCAGCATCTCTTCCCGGCCAATATCCAGGTAGACATAATTGGTGTGCCCCAGTTTTTCCACCCAGGAAACCGGTGCGGTGAATTGCGCGGTTCCTTCACCCTTGCAGATGATGTGTTCCGGGCGCACGCCCAGCCACAGTGTCTCCCCTTCTTCCACCGCTTCAGCCACCGGGCACACCAGGTTCTCCAGCGCCAAATCTGCCACCCGCAGTTGCACTTCACCCGGTTTTGTCGCGGTAACCGTGGCAGGCAACACATTGATTTTAGGCGAGCCAATAAACCCGGCGACAAACAGGTTATCGGGGTTGTGGTAAATCTCCAGCGGTGCGCCAGTCTGTTCAATTTTCCCCTGGCGCAGAACCACAATGCGGTCTGCCAGGGTCATTGCTTCCAGCTGGTCGTGGGTGACATAAATCATGGTATTACCGAGCGCTTCATGCAGCCGGGCAATCTCAATGCGCATTTTCAGGCGCAACTCTGCATCCAGGTTGGAAAGCGGCTCATCAAACAAGAAGATAGATGGCTCGCGAATAATCGCCCGGCCAATGGCCACACGCTGGCGCTGGCCGCCAGACAGTGCGCGCGGCAGGCGCCCCAGGTATTCTGTCAGGTGCAGTTTTGCCGCCACCTCGTCCACTTTGCGGTTAATCTCCGCTTTCGGCCGTTTCGCCATTTCCAGTGGATAGGCCAGATTATCCCGCACCGACATATTGGGGTAGAGCGCATAAGACTGAAACACCATGGCGATGCCCCGCTCAGAGGCCGACTGGCGCGTCATATCTGCACCAGAAATCAGTAGTTGCCCTTCCGTTATTTCTTCCAGCCCGGCTATCATGCGCAGCAATGTGGACTTTCCGCACCCCGACGGGCCAACAAACACCACAAACTCACCACTGTTAATGGTGAGATCCAGCCCCGGGATAACAGTCACCTGATCCCAGCGTTTTGTCACATTCTTCAGTTCCAGACTGGCCATTTCCGCTCCCCTTACAACACCTGACCCATATAAATGGCATTGCGGCGGAAAATATGCCGGAAGCCCATTTTTTCATAAAACGCGCACACACCTTCGTTTTGCAGGCTGACGCCCAGGTGCACGCCGGGCACGCCCGCATCGCGCAGTGCAGCCAGTTGCCGGGTTACCAGCCGCCGCCCCCAGCCGCCCTGCTGTGCAACTGGCAGCAGGTTAATATGCAGGTGTGCAGGCCAGCGGCCTGTCAGCTCTTCACTGGCATTACCCGGAGCCCGGATCTGCCCCAGCACTTTCATATCCAGTGGTGCTTCACTGGTGCGCTGTGCATAGCGCTCCTGCAACACTGGCCACCAGCTCTGCGCCAGGCGGGCTTCAAACGCTGCGGTATCTGGTGTGGCAACCACGTACCCCACCACTTCACCAGACATCTCCAGAACAAACGCGAAATCAGGCTCAAATTCCGCATAAGGCAGGACATACAGCAAACCGGGGTAATCGCCATCGCTGTATAAATCAGTGGCATCTTTCCCGGCATTGGCTGTTTCAAGGCAAATACGGCTTAACGCTGCGCGGTCTTCGGCACGCGCCGGACGAATAACATCGGTGGATTCAGGCATCATGAAGCGCTCGCTGGTTATTGGCGGATTATGCCAGGGTAATTAAATCGTACTTTTTTTTCAAGATAGAATAATTACCTCCATGGTTATTTTAGCCCGTAGAACATATCGCCAGAATTGCCAGTAAGAGTTTCCCCTTATATTTAGCACTCAACAACCATGCAGGGAACATTGATTTTGCTCACATTATTTTCTACGCTCTAATTTTTCTGGCTTGTTTTGGCATAACTCATAGGAAATTATTATGTTATCTCATTGACTGTAAAGGATATTATTTTTCACAACAGAATCACCTTACAATACAAAAAATACCCAGCCATATTACTGGCGTTACTCTATTACAGCAGTTTTATATGCTAACCACCTGCTCCGGCATTAGTTTTTCTGTGACCAGGATAACGTTATTTTCCTGTTAAAAATGCCGTTTGACTTTATTTTTTATATAAAGTAAGTGTAGTACATGATGCAATTTACAGCATCGTGTCACGCTGCGCACGGGAAGTGCCAAAAGCAATAATGCACGGAGGCGGGCCTTGTTTGGTGTCCAGAAGAGGTTTGATTCATGCGTCATTCACATCAGGTTCGTTTTACCCGCAAGACACGTATCGCTTTACTCGCGGCACTCACCTGTAGCGTGTTAACCGCACCATTACATGCACAAACACTGACTATCAGTGCCTGGGATATCTATAATTACCCGGAACAAAGCGCGGTGATTAATAAAGCCATTAAAGATTTCACCGCCGCCAACCCGGGTATTCAAATCAACCGATCCATTCACGCCTTTGAAGACACCCGCATTCCACTCAAGCTGGCACTCTCTTCTGGCGATGGCCCCCAGGTGGCCCAGGTCAACCAGGGTGGCGGTGATATGGGCGCCCTGGTCAAAGAAAAATTACTGGTCCCTATGGACGGTTACGCCGCCACATACCAGTGGACCACCCGCTTTCCGGATTCCATCCTCAAACGCAACCGCTGGTCTGAAAAGCAGGACTTCGGCAGTGGTCATTTGTATGGCGTAGCAAGCCTGGGTGAAATGGTCGGCCTGTATTACAACAAAGCATTGCTGGATAAAGCCGGTATCCCGGTGCCGAAAACCATGGAAGAGTTCGAACAGGCACTGGCGAAGCTCAAGCAACAGGGCACTGCCGGGCTGATGCTGGGGTTGCTGGATGGTAACGCCGGGCAGCAAATGCTCAGTACGTTATGGGAAGACCAGATTGACAGCAGCGAGCGCAAAACCCTCGATAACCTGATTTATGATGTGGGAGGCAGCTTTAAAGACGCGAAACTGGAAAAAGCCGCGCAGTTAATGCAGAAGTGGAACCACGACGGTTATTTCTTCCCGGGTTTCCAGGGCATTGGTCACGATGATGCCGCAACCCTGTTCCAGAATGGCCAGTCTGCATTTTTTATCAGCGGCACCTGGTACATGGGCCAGTTTAAAGCCAATAAAGACATTCATTTTGCTGCACTGCCTGCATTCCCTGGTGTGAAAAAACCGCTGATGGTTGGCGGCACTGACCTGCCATTCTCCATTACCAGCACCGCGAAAACCAAAGCCCAGCAGGATGCCGCCGCAAAATATATTAACTACATTGTTTCCGACAAAGTGGCAAATGACTGGCTGCAGGCCGGGTTCCTGCCCGCGTCTTCTTCTGCTTCCGCCACGTTACCCAAAGACAACCCGTTGTTGAGCGATGTCTATAAAGTGTGGGTGACAGTGAACCAGAATGACGCGCTGGGCCACTACCTGGACTGGGCAACACCTACCATGCTCACCACCCTCAACCAGAATGTACAGCTACTGATGGCCGATAAAATCACGCCACAGCAACTGGCTGAAAATGCAGATAAGGATTACCAAAAATACCTGAGTTCCTTAAAACACTAACAGCACGAGGTGTGGAAACAGCATCATGCTCAATCGTTCACGTTTACGTAATGCACTGTATCTTTTGCCTGCGATGTTGGTGTACAGCATTTTCCTGCTGTTCCCGCTAATGGCTTCACTGGGTATAGCTTTCACCGAATGGGACGGCAGTACCCGCCCACTGTTTATTGGCCTTGGCAATTTTGTGCAGATCTTCCGCGACCACGAATTCTGGACTGCGGTAGGTAACAATGTGGTATTGATGCTGTTCTACACAGTTCTGCCAGTGGGCCTTGGGCTGGCACTGTGCAGTTTTTTGAGCGAACTGCGCCGCCCGCGCGAACTGACTGTGCTGCGTTGCCTGTTTTTCCTGCCGTACATTATGCCCATGGCCGTTCTGGGTGTGGTGTGGCGCTGGTTGTATAACCCGGCCTTCGGGCCGATTAACCAGTTTCTGCGTGCCATTGGCCTGCCAAACCTGGCGCTGGCCTGGCTGGGTGATTTCACCTGGGCACTGCCCGCTACCGGGATGGTCGCCGTATGGTACTTTTTCGGTTTTTGCCTGATCTTGTTTATGTCTGGTATTCAGCGCATGGACCCGTCGATTACCGAAGCCGCCGCACTGGATGGTTCGTCCCGCTGGCAAAAATTCCGCCGGATTACGCTGCCGGGGTTGCGCCCGGAAATTAAAATAGCGCTGATCCTCACTGTTATCGCCAGCCTGAAAGCCTTTGACCTGGTGTATGTAATGACCCAGGGCGGGCCGGGAACCTCGACACTGGTCACCAATATGTATATGTACCAGCAGGGGTTCGACCTGCGCCACTTTGGCTATGCCTCCGCCGTCGCCATTGTCAGCCTGTTTATTGTTTTTGCCATTAATGGCGCGTTGCACTTTGCCATACGGGAGCCAAAATCATGATAAACCGCACGCCCCTGCTCTCCCGGGCATTGTTGTGGTGCCTGGCGTTAATTACCATCGCCCCGTTTTTAATGGCGTTTCTCACTTCATTTAAAACCCAAATGGAACTGTTCCAGGGCGTATTTGCCCTGCCCCACACGTTCAGCCTGGCCAATTACCTGTCGGCCTGGGAAGACGGCCATTTCCGGGTCTATTTTATGAACTCAGTGCTGGTGGTGTTCCCGGTGGTGATACTCAGCATCCTGCTGGGGATTTTATCGGGATTTGGCTTTGCTTTTTTGCGGGTACCGGGCAAAACCCTGTTCGCCCTGTTGATGGCGCTGGGTATGGTATTGCCCTCTGAGTCATTTATTATTCCCCTGTACCATGAACTGCGCTGGATGGGGCTGACCAACACTTATCTTGCGCTGATCCTGCCGCAAGTGGCGTTGTCAATTCCGTTCACCACACTGATGGTCGCCACCGCTCTGCAACAAGTCCCGAAAGAGTTAATTGAAGCAGCGGTAATGGACAACACCCCGCGCTGGCGTTTGCTGTGGAAAATTCTGGTACCGGCCATTTGGCCCACCCTTTCTACGCTGGCACTGCTATTGTTTATCTGGACCTGGAACGAATTTTTAATTCCGCTCATTTTGGTTAATCAGGAAGATTTACGGACCCTGCCGATTGGGATGATGTTTTTCCAGAACAAGAACACCATTAACATTCCGGTACTGATGGCAGGTGCAATGATTGTTATTCTGCCGTTAGTGGCTGTGTTTCTGGTGTTCCAGCGCAAATTCATTAGCGGCGTAACACAAGGCGCGGTGAAATAAATGCAACTGACTTTAACGCTCCCCAAAGGCCACCCGGCCAGTTCCCCGGTAACCGGGATAATTCAGCAGGCCATAGATGAAGTAAACAACGCTGGCGGCGGAACACTGGTGCTCCCTCCGGGGCAGTATTTAACCGGCGCACTGGTTCTGCCTTCAAATTTCTGCCTGCATTTTGAGCCCGGTGCGGCACTGGTTGCCAGCAGCCAGTATGAAGATTACCTGGCGGGTGAAACCCTGAGTGTAGCCGAGCAATCCAACCGGGCGCTGATCTACGCCCGTAACCAGCACAACATCAGCCTGACTGGCCAGGGCCGCATTGATGGTAACGCCGATGCCTGGTTCTCTGCCACCAAAGACGCCATGGGCTACCGTATGCCTGCACAGGAGCGGCCACGCATTATTGTGTTTGAAGGCTGTAATAATGTGCGCCTGCAAAGTGTGCGGGTACATAACGCGCCGATGTGGACTGTTCACCTGGTTGCCTGTGAACAGGTATTTATCAGCCAGGTGGTTGTTGATAACGATATGACCATGGCGAATACCGATGCGCTGGATATTGACAGTTGCCGCTATGTGCATATCAGCGACAGCCATTTCAGTGCCGCCGATGATGGCATTTGCCTGAAAACCACTCGTAAACCTGCCCCACTGGCTGGCCCCACCCAACATGTCACGATTAGCGGTTGTACTCTGCGCTCCGCGAGCAGTGCATTCAAAATTGGCACGGAAACCGTTGATGATATTGAAGATATTGTTATGACCGGGTGCACCATCTACGACAGCAACCGTGGCATCGGGATTATCAGCCGTGATGGTGGAGCACTGCGCCGCCTGCGGTTCAGCGATATCACGTTTAACTGCCATCACGCTAACCCCTGCCACTGGGGGCGCGCAGACCCGGTGTTTATCTCCTGCCGCACGCGTGACCCGAAAGTGCCCCCCGGCACCATCAGCCAGGTCAGTTTTAATGGGATAAGTGGCACTGCTGAGGGGGCCATTAACCTGCACAGCGAGCACCCCGGAGGCATTGCCTGGGTACGGCTCAGCCAGGTTCAGCTTTGCCAGGTGGCATGTGGCGACCCGCAACAAGGCAGCTATGATATTCGCCCGCCCTGCAACCCCGAACGCCCTACAGGCACCGGGCTGGACAACGCATTTTTGATTAACCCGGCAAGCGGTGAGCCATGGGGTGTGGAACGTTACCCAGGCGGGATGCCGGCAATTTACGCCACTGGCGTGTTGCACCTGGCGCTGGATAACCTGTCCATTGAACGGCCTCACCCGCTCCCGGCTGGTTGGCACCCGCAGGCGGTTATACAATCATAGCCCTTCAGATAAATGCGAATAAGTATCATTTATTTTACTAAGCTAAAACACGAATGATACACTTGCTCCCTTCTGCGGCAGGCCAATGCCTGCCGCCAGTAACTGACAGGTGAGCATGAAAACGCAGCAACCGCTACCCCCGCAGCAACTGTTCTCCGTGGCGCATTTTCTCGACTTTGGCGCACGCTACAGTATTGATTACCACTTCCCGGGTCTTGGCATAACACCCGCGGCAAACTCTGCCCGCACCGTGATGCGCGGCTATGTGGATGAGCTCACCCTGCCATCGGGGATTCTTGCCACTTGCTCTGATTTACAGGTGATTGAACCCTGGCACTCCACGTCACTGGGGTGTGCACCGTTGTATATTTTGGTAGTGCTTGAAGGGAACGTGCAGCTAAACCTGAATGGCAAAGCCTGGCGAGTCCAGGCGGGTATGGCACTGGCGACCCACCTTGGGGAACAGCAAGTGTTGCGTGCCTGCCACCAAAGCGATGAGCGACTGGTGACTGTTTCACTGGCACTGCCAGCGGCAGGCGCTGCCGTCCACCCGGCAGTTGCCGCGCATGTATCCGCCTGGCAGCAACTGGGGCCACTCACTACCGCCTGGCCGGTAGCCAGTTATGTTCTGGGCGGGTTACGCCAGGCACTGCTGCACACCACCACGCCACTGGCCCGCCAGCTCACCCTGGAAGGCGCTTTGCTGCAGTTACTGGGCCAGCAAATGCATGAAAATGCCACCAACAACGCAAACCTGCGTGGCGAACGCCTGCGGCTGGAACAGGTGCGTATGATACTGGAAACCGCCCCGGAACAGCCCCATACGCTGGAGGCCCTGGCGCGCACAGCCGCCATGAGCACAGCCAGCCTGCGCAGTAAATTCCGCCAGGCTTATGGCGACTCGGTGTTTAATTACCTGCGCGACTGCCGACTGGCCCTTGCCCGGCGCTATCTTCTGGAAGGCGACAGTGTTCAGGAAGCCGCCTGGAAAGCTGGCTATGCCCATGCCACCAATTTTGCGACCGCCTTCCGGCGGCGTTACGGTATTGCCCCCAGTGATGTTCACCCGGTGCAGTAAGGCCAGGTTTTAGCATTGCGCATACACAGTCTGTCACCCGGCATAGCCCGTTCGGGCCATATAACCGTAATAATAATCACTTTCATTAAATAATAATTCAAGACAGGTTCAGATACATGGCAAGGTCAGGGGCATTCTCCTTTTCTTTACTGGCAGGCAGTATTGCCGCCAGTTTTTTCCCCGGCGCACAGGCTGCCACCACAGCGGCAGGTTCCCAGGAAAGCACCATAGTTGTCAGTGCCACAAATAGTGAGAGTAGTAACAGCGTGGCACCTTACACCAACAGCGCCACCAAATCCGCACTACCGGAAAACCGCACACCACAAACCATAGATACCATCAGCCACAGTGAAATGGCACAGCGCCACCCGCAGTCGCTCAATGAAGTGCTGCGCTATGCCGCCGGGGTTTCAACCGAAATGCGCGGTGCCACCACGTATATGAGCGAATATAAAATCCGTGGTTTTAATGCAGAGCATGAATACCTCGACGGGTTGCAACTGCCCTATAACGTGAGTGGCAACACCAAAGCGAATATCGACCCTATTCTTATGGAGCAGGTTCAGATCCTTAAAGGGCCATCTTCGGTGTTATATGGCAATGCTTCTCCCGGCGGGCTGGTGAATATTCAGAGCAAAATGCCCGAGAAAACACCTCACAACGAAATTGGCTTTAATACTGGCAACCGGAATTTAAAAGAAGGCTGGCTGGATTCCACCGGGCAAATTGCCAACAGCGACTGGGCATACCGGTTAATTGGCAAAGCCAGCGAAGGCGATGACCAGGCCCGCACCACCAAACACGAAAGCTACCTGATTGCGCCTTCTGCCACCTGGCAGCCTTCCGACCAGACCCGGCTAACTATTCAGGCGCTCTACCAGAACCAGCCCAGCCTGACTCCATCTAACCCGTTACCACTGGCTTACCTGCGCAGTGGCTATGCCTCGCGCCGGGATTTCGCGGGCGACCACTGGAATGGGTTTAAACAACGGGAAGGCATGCTGGGTTACACCTTTGAACACCAGTTTGATAACGGCTGGGGTGTGGTACAAAAAGCGCGTTATTTCAATGTGGATACCCACCAGCGCAGTATTTACTCTACCGGAGTTGGGGCCAGCAATACTCAGCTTTCCCGCTTTGGTTACACCACCGATGAAGACCTGGACAGCATCAATGTGGACAACCAGGTGAGCAAAACAGCCAACTGGGGCGACTGGCAGCACCACCTGTTAGCCGGGTTCGACTACCAGCACCTGAATTCCCATATGAAATACCGCTATGGCACAGTGTACCCGGGCATCGACATGCAACACCCGGATTACAGCCAGGTGACCAGTGACAACCTGGGGCTGTACACCGCCACGAAGCAACGCCTGAGTTATTACCAACAGGGCTGGTATTTACAGGACCAGGTAGTATTCGGCGGGCTGAACCTGGTCGCCAGCATTCGCTACGACAACTATCACTCCACCACTACCAATAATCTGGATAACGACAGCAAAAGCTGGGTGAGCCAGCAGCGTGTCACCAAACGCCTGGGCGCGCTGTACCAGTTCGACAATGGCATTGCGCCTTACGTCAGTTACTCCGAAGGGTTTTTGCCGGTTTCACCGCAGGGAACACTTACCGCACAGCAAGTTAAACCCACCACCAGCGAGCAACTGGAAGGCGGTGTGAAGTACCAGATAGCAGACTATGCCACCACACTGACCGCGTCTGTTTTCCGTATCCGGCAAAAAAACGTAGTGACTACCGACAACACCTACACTGCCGATTACCAGTTGAATTACTGGCAAACCGGGGAGATAACGTCGAAAGGGGTTGAATTAAGCGCTATCAGCCGCCCAACAGATAACATCAACCTGGTGGCAAATTACGCCTGGACCGACGCAGAAAACACCAAAGATGCGCTCTACCAGGGAAAACGCCCGACACAAGTGCCTGAGCATGCCGCCAACCTGTGGGCCGATTACCACTTCAGCTCCGGTAGCCTGAGCGGGTTAATGATTGGTGCCGGTGCGCGTTATACCGGTAAAACTGAAATCACCCCGGATAACAGCCTCCCGGCGCGGGGTGGCAATACACAGTACGATATGGCAGTAAGTTACGATATGGGGGTTATCAGCCCGTCTCTGGCGGGGCTGACGCTGAAAGCCAGCGGCCAGAACCTGACTAATAAACTCACCTGGACTTGTTATGACGCCAACTACTGCTGGATTGGGCGGGACCGCACCTGGCAGGTAGGTGCCAGCTACCAGTTCTGACAGCAAATAAAACGGGCCCGGCGCACAGTAAATGCACCCGGCCCGTTAATCATTATGCGGGGAATTACTGCCCGGACCAGGCGCGCAGGTTATTTTCGCGTACCTGCAATTTTTGCTCTGGTGTCAGTTTAAAATAACCCGGCGCCATGCCACTTTCCCAGTCGCCATACAACGGGTTCGGCAACACAATCAGCTCAGTGCCAAAGCGGGCATGGTTATCACTGACAAACTGGCGGCGAGCCGCGTTGTCTTTGTGGTATGTCGCCGCCCCAAAGTCATTGAGGTTGTCGCCAACATATAACACCACATGGTAGCCACTGGCTTTCACGCTGTCGAAGCGTGCCTGTTTATTCGAGCTGTCTGTTTTCAGCAACAGGGTTTTGTCATTAACGCCCGGGAAGCCCAGCGCTTCCATATTGGCTTTGGTCGCCGCGCTGTCTTTGGCATCACGGTTGGAAATATAGAACATCGTACCGCCATGGCTGTTCACGTAGCGGGCAAACTGTACCGCGCCAGGTACGGCCACTGCCTGTTTTGCCTGAGTCCACTCCGCCCAGGTTTTATCACTAAAAGGCTGCCCGTGTTTGGCCTGCCACGCACTGTATGCGCTGTTGTCCAGCATGGTTTCATCCAGGTCGACAATGACTGCCCGGCGGCCATGCACTTTATGGGCCGAGGCATCAAACGCCAGGCGCGCACTGTTAAAAGCCTGCCACGCCAGCGCCTGGTATTCACCAGACTGCTGGAACCAGTTCACCGCCAGCACAGACTGCCCGGCCAGTTGTTGCTGAGCGGTTTGTTGAATGGCTTGTTGTGACTGGGTTGACTGCTGTTGAGCACCTTGCTGTGGTGCGGCACACCCGGCTAAAGCCAGAATGATGGCCGCGCCAATACCCTGCAAAATCGGTTTTTTCATGGGGCTACCTTTATCCTTATTTTCGCCACGAGAAAGCACGTTTAGGTTATGGAAACACAGTTCAAAACTGTGCGCAGTTAACGTTAGCAATCTGTGCCAGGAAAACCAGTATGTTGTGCAGAAAATCCTGAAAAATCAGTAAGCATTTGTTCCAGAATGGCGGCAAACAGCACAACACCCATGGCAGTTTCCTGACACGGGTGTTGCGGGTTTACCAGAAAAGAGAGGTTACTTCGTGAGTTCCGCCCGGGCTTCAGCCAGTTCTGCCTGTGCCTCGGCCAGTTTGCGCTGGCGCTTGTTTATTTTATCTTGCTGGCCGGAAGCCTGTGCTTCCTGTAGCTCATGGGTTCGCACTTGTACTTCGCGTTCTTTTTGCTGTACTTTCGCCTGGCGTTTTTTCAGCAGGCCTTCGTCTGTACAGTGGTCTTTCACACTTTGCAGCGCTTCTTCAAGGCCCCTTGCCCGCCCGGCATTCCCCTGCTCCCTGGCATGCACTAATTGCTGTTCAATTTCGTGCTGCTTCGCGGCACAGCCGGTAAGTTGGCTGGTTGTGGCCTGCGCCAGCCCAGGGGCTGCAAGAGCAGGAACGGCCAGCATCATTGCGGCTACCCACGCGGTGGTTTTGTTACTCATTCTAAGCTCCTTATCGTTATTGCTTTACCGGCCAGTCATTGGCGACGGTTTACTGATTTTGTTCCGCAGGCTGCTGTTCAACCGCCTGCTTTGGTGGCCTGGGGTATTTCCACAGCCATTTGCCACTCGCCATACGCCAGTAGAAGCAGGCAGCGCGCACAGCCCAGTCGAAGAACATCCCCAACCAGACCCCGACCACACCAAACCCGAGCACAACGCCCAGCACGTAGCCCACCACAACCCTGGCGCCCCACATGCTGAACATAGAAATCCACATCGCAAAACGGGCATCGCGCGCCCCTTTCAGGCCCGCAGGCAACACCCAGGACGCCGCCCAGACTGGCATAAACAAGGCATTCAGCCAGAGCAGTATTTTCACCACATCTTTTACATCCTGCTCATGGGTGTAGAACGATGCCAGTAACCCGGCAAACGGCGCACTGCCCCAGGCAATAATGGTCAGCCCGAATGTCGCCAGCCAGAACACATGGCGCAACTGGCGCTCTGCCTGCCCTATCTGGCCTTTACCCAGCCGTTTACCAACAATAATGGTGGAAGCAGAGCCCAGGGCGTTACCTGGCAGGTTGATAATCCCGGCAATAGAAAACGCAATAAAGTTACCGGCAATGACATCCGTGCCCATCCCGGCGACAAAGACCTGAGTTAGCAACTTGCCGCCATTAAACAGGACAGACTCGATACTGGCCGGAATACCAATCCCCAGCACTTCCACCAGAATGCCAAAATTAAGTGGTTTGAAATAACTCTTCAGGCGAATACGAATGGCCGGAGTGAACCCCACCATCAGCACCCAAATAATGGCGAAGGCACCAATATAACGGGAAATACTCAGCCCCAGCCCGGCACCAATAAAGCCCAAACCATGCCAGGAGAAACAGCCGTAAATCAGTAAACTACTGATAATAATATTGAGGATATTCATACCGCCATTGATCAACAGCGGTATTTTGGTATTGCCTGCCCCACGCAATGCGCCACTGCCTATCAGGGCGATTGCCGCAGCCGGGTAACTCCAGGCGGTGAGTTGCAAATAGGTAAGCGCAAGTGCTTTCACCGAAGGAGCGGCTTCACCGGCAATCACATTAATAATGTGCTCGCCCATAAAGTGAATGACCACTGCCATCAGCACCGCAATAATGGTCATTAACACTAATGACTGGCGCGCTGCAGCCCGTGCACGCTTCCTGTCGCGTTTCCCCAGGCTGAAGGCCACCACCACCGTAGTACCGAGATCAACCGCAGCAAAAAACGCCAGAATAACCATGTTAAAGCTGTCTGCCAGGCCCACGCCTGCCATCGCTTCTTTACCCAGCCAACTAACCAGGAATGTGCTCAGCACACCCATCATCAGTACGCAGGTGTTTTCAATCAAAATGGGGATAGCAAGCGGCGTAACTTCCCGCCAAAACAAAACGCGATAACTCTTACGATTACGGTACCAGTGTGTTGCCACCACGCGCTGGTGCATTGCGGAAAGTACTTTCAAATTGGACTCACAAACAGAATGTTGAAACCCAGTTTTAAATGATGAGGGAGTATTCGTATTCCTGCAAAGGATTTTCGGGGTTATTTGTCTGATAATCCAGCGAGCTGCTGAGATAATCGCCACTTGGCGTGGATTTGGCGATTTAGGTTTGACAATTGTTTTTTCGCCGCTATGATTGCCTCCACACGATTCCTCTGTAGTTCAGTCGGTAGAACGGCGGACTGTTAATCCGTATGTCACTGGTTCGAGTCCAGTCAGAGGAGCCAAATTTGAAAAGCCTGCTTACGAGCAGGCTTTTTGCTTTTGTGGGCCTGGAGAGGTGTTCCGGGCTGGTTCCTGGAGCCGGTTAACGACTGTTGCAATTGGCTTATCAGGCGGAGATAAGGCATTACACCTTGTTACTTCAATAATGCATTGATCTTATTAACTTAAATCCAAAAAATGTATTGATGAAGGTTTATTGGGAGGTAATCATCAATAAAGCCGCGCACTCAGACGCGGATACATACTCATTTATAAGGCCAGAGACTAACTCTTAAAGCCCGATTTACCATGCGCTTGACGCCATTCTTTAACTTCTTTAACAACGCCTTCAGGGCTATCATCTTTCCCATCCTCTGGGTAGAAGATAAGGTCGGAGCCTGATGGATGTTCAGCAAGTCGCCTAAACTCCCTGACTCGGCGATTATCGTCCTCTTCTGTTGGCCCTTCAGCATTATAAATTTTACGAACTAAATCTAAAAATTCACTTTCTGTATAATCAGATAATAATTTTTTATCACCCATATTATTTACTTTGCCTCACTGAATGAATATCAATATGCCGTTTAGGTGAAGTTATGCCCATATTATCGACATTATAAACATCCCCACCTTTACTTATTGGAATAATATGATGGATTTCATAGCGCTCTCTTCCTCCGGCACGATCCTGTTCTCGTGTGAAAGGAGAGTTTCCATTGCGTATATGAATTTTGTTACTCCCCCGGAACTGGCTTGATACCTCAGGGTCTTTTGAAACCTCTAACCAAAAAGCCTTACGGAACTGGTCAAAATTTCCAAAGGTTCGCCCACGCAGCCTGTCAGCAATCTGACTTGGAACCGGGGAACCATTTCCTGTATTCGCATCCGACAACCAAATACCGCTAACTTTCTGGCCTTTCCCCGTGACCTGTCCAGCACTATTTCGAAAATATATATAAATCGGCGGAATATCCGATACTGGCAGGATAAGAATATAATCCGCAAATGTCTTTTCTTCCGGTGCCGGAGTGGTTGTCGCCTCAATACGGGTATTTTCCGGCAGCGGATCAACAATAACCGGGTTCGGTATCCTTTCCGGGTTCTGGTTGCCTGTATTTGACGGAACATTGACTCCTGAACTGTCTGGCGTCCAGATGATGGTGATACGCGGCTTTTCCTCTGTGGTGAACGTATACGCCTTCCCGTGCCCCCGCCACATCATACCAGCTCATCGTTTCATCCCCGGTCAGTATCTTTCCCCCGCAGGTAGTCGAATCGCCCACCCGCAGGTAAAACCCCGTCGCCCCCATTAGTCCGTTCTCCTGTTCTTAAAAACATGACCTGACCAAATACCGGAGGGAAGTTCACTGGTATATTGACGTCGCATTCCTTTTCCTTGTCATATTTGTGGTTAAACTGATGCAATACTAACCGATTTGCAGTTTGACTTAAAATCGTTGTTTGTTATTAGGTTAAGAAAATTGGAGGCGTAGCGACACATTCAGTTTATGGCATTTATGAAGTTATCATTTCTTCACTCATCTGGCTGAGTTCGGAAACGAATCCCCTGCAGTTATTGAGCATTCGTTCCCTGCCAAAATCACCTTCGATCTCTGTCAGAAAGTAATAACCGTTAGCCTTGCATGTAATTAAAATTGTGAAATTTCGCCTTGCCCGGTACCACTTAACTCCTGTTGATTCATTATCAGGGCTACCAGGCTCTGTCTCACATATGTGGAGTCACGAATCATACGCAGGTAATCTAATCTATTCGGCATGAGCCAAAAAAGAGTGGACATTATGACCGTTCTAAAAGAATCATATTGGAACCGTATGGTTCCTGAACTTACCGTAACAGATTTTCCTGCTTCCCTGCGTTTCTATACCGATGTACTGGGTTTTAACATTATGATAATGCGCAGCGAACCCGATTTTGCCTACATCAGCCTTGGCGAGGCACAACTAATGATTGAACAATACCATGAGGAAGGATGGAATACGGGAGAACTCATCAGGCCGTTGGGGCGAGGGATTAATTTCCAGATAGAAGTTGATGATATTGAAAATTTAGTGGCACGTATTCTTACTCACGAAATAACTTTGTATCGGGGACTACGCGATAACCACTACAACGTCGGTGAGCATATAGCCTGCCAGCGGGAGTTTCTTGTACAAGATCCAGATGGCTACCTGTTACGCTTCAGCCAGTACTTAGAATAAAGTATCCCTGCTCATTTCTGGTCAGACAAGCACAATACATGGTCAGCGAGAAGCGGTAGCTGGAGTGCAGGAGTCATCCTGAAATAGAATGGCGAGACAATTAAAGAGAGGCGCGGTGTTTACCCCAGAATTTATAAATGAAGAGCTCGGAGAGTTCATCCTTGTAGCCAACCACAACCTGGAATCCGAGGACCCTGTGCAACTCAGTATTGAGTATAATCTTGCCAGAATATCCTACGGGTTATCCCAACTTCCTGCTCACATTCGAACCTGCCAGGTTATTTATGATATCAGAGGGCAATCAATCCCTGACGCAGTTCTCGCTCTGGTCAGCCGGGCACTTGAGCATTTAGCCACTGTGGAGTTCAAACGCTGATGGGGCTTCAGTTAATTGTAAAAGCTGGCCGTAAGAAGATAGAAAAAGTGTTGGGTTCACTCACACCAGAATGTGAAATATTCCCCATTGCGGGAGGCCATTTTGGTATTTCAATTCCGGAGCAAAGCCTCTTGTTAGTGGGTGAAGATGTCGTTTTACGCAAACTGAGACAACTAACACGTTTTGACCTCTGGCAGGGATCCTGGCACGAATCTGAGCAGCGCTGGTTATGGTGAGTTTTTACTTTAAGCAAACAATTGAAGCCAGCCATCGCTCCCACTGCTGATTGCAGACTCCCCCGTGGCAGTGCCAGAAATGCTGCCACTTAATCGAGCTGGGGCACTGGCTCACCAATGTAAGTGTGTGTGCAGCAGCGGCAAGTCACCTGAACATCCTTCCCCGTAATCGACGGATTGACCTGTTGCAGAATTCCGTTCCCATCAACAAACAGACCTGGATAAAAGCTGCTCTCACCAATACAGACCAGTTCCCTACGCTGATGTTCATGCAATGCAACTAACCAGAATACCGGTTTGGTGGTATCAAGACGTCCACATACTTCGCTGAATATATCATCCCAGGATTTTCCAATCTGTTTGATCAGAAAGTGAAACAATGGTGTGTAGTCCCTGCCACGTTTTTGCCTGCCATGCATTGTCTCGCGCTTTGCCTGTAGCTCTTCACCCACCTTTTTACGATTACGTTCCCAGCGATACTCAGCACCAGGATTATTAGACCTATGCCGCGTAGTCGTGTTAACACTGCGATACAGCTTACTGGGCTTGTTAAGTTGATGAGTACGCATAGCCTACCCCTTGCATCCATTCTTTTGTTAGTCGGTAACGCCAGCCGAAGCCAGCTTCAATAGCTTGTGGCGGCATAAACAATGTTCACGCTTAAAGCAGACTTATTCTGCTGGAATACCGCCCCACAGACAACAGCCCAAAGTCCGCCCTTGTCATAAAACAGTTAGTCCGGTACCTGCAGACTATATTCGCTACCGGCACGAAGCAGCCCACAACAACTATTCCTGATTACCAAGAATGAGATTTAGTCAAATGTTGCAGATGGCTTTTCGTTCTCTGGTGACCAATAGCCACCACTGCCATGATATGTTTCAGCGCCTAATACAAACTGAGTACCGCAATGCTTACATACAAAATGATAATCAACTATATCACCCCATATCATCTTTTCAGCACACTCATTAAAAGTATATTGGTTCCAATCATCAGTTGCTTTGGTCTCGGTCAGAATCCCTTCATTGAGCGCATGCTTTGCAATACGAATAGCCTTACGTAAGTGTTCAGGATGACGGATGACGTATTTGACACATAGATCCTGGCAGTGTTCACAACTCATCAAAAGATCCCTCCACAATAATGATTTCTTGTCTAGGTTTAACCCGCTCACACAGTATTACACATGGTAATTGTTTCCTTCCTGAAAGACATTAACTATGTCCGCTCTGGCATAGAGCTACCAGGCAGGAAAGGTGTCATGTCTGCTCAGAGCAAGGCTCGGAAGTTGAACTTCTAGTAAAACTGACACGAAAACGTCCAGAGCCCCTCTGGTGACTTGTGAAAGTAGCCGATACCATTGTCTGCCCACATCCAGCTTACTTTTTCTTCTGACCCAACCTGAAAGACAAAATCTTGAATCCCCACACCATGCTGTATCTCCATCGGATATCCTCCGACCTTGGTTCCACTGTATCGGTTAAAATCACCATAGAAGCTGTCACTTGCCTCCTCATCATCATTTACGTCAGACAGATCAATAATGTCCCAGGCATCCTCCCATCCCGGAGAATCATCATTGACACTTAACCATCGAACCGGAAATGCACGATATGGAGTATCAATTACGGGCAATAACTCAAGCCCCTCAAGGGTGGCATATTCTCGTATTAGCCAACCCTCGCCATGAGGTTTATCAAATGGATGACTTTCCATATTGTGATAAAGCACCAGAAGTGCGACCCCCTTCAATTGTTCAGGAATCACGGGAAGCTCATCTATACGAATCTGAAGAAGCGGAAACATCGGCTGCCCCTGCCAAACTGGCAACCCTTCATCAGGTAGAGAGACTCCTTTCAAAAACCAGGATGTAATGGGATCTGCAGTGGGACGAAAACCACCGACTTGTGCTACAGATGCAGGACGTAATTTGGATCTGAGTTCTTCTAAAACTAACGCACCCTTGGGTTTCATAACCGCAACCTTGTGTATGCAAATACTCTTTGGATTTTGAAATAGTGAAGTTCTTATTCTATATCGTAATTATTAGCCAACAGACTTACATATTCCTGAACTTCCTCTTCAGAAGAGTAGCGAGGGTCCGCTCCTGGCACGGAGCAGACATTCAGGCTCTGGCGGAAGCCATTTTTTTAGCTTCGTAAATAAACGTTTCCATCTCTTCCAGAAAGATGCGTCTTTCGTAGCATGAAAAAGAGAACTAATGGGTTACACCGGAATAGAAGACTTCAGCAGTTTGCCGAAGCGGTGGTGTTCCAGCCTCAGACAATTAAATAGGGCGAGGTCTCCCCCCGCCCTATAATTATCTGAACATAAGCCTGATGAATCCAGTTGTATCAGCTGGCAAGCAGCCCCAGCTTTAATGGCTCGCTGGTTAACAAATGGCTGTCCTGTTCTGTATCAACCCGGAAGCGTGTAACAGATTGCTGTAAGTGCACCACCTGCTCCTGTAACGAACTGGCGGCAGTTGCCACTTCAGCAACCAGCGAGGCGTTTTGTTGGGTTACGCCGTCCATCTGGTGAATAGCAATGTTGATCTGCGAGATACCGCGAGTCTGTTCGCCAGACGCCAGCATCAACTCATCCATGATCTCCACCACTTCTTTAACATCCACCATCACTTCACTCATGGTGCGGCCGGCTTCTTTCACCAGGCCGGAGCCCTGTTCAATGCGGCTCAGGGAGTCATCTATCATGGTGCCAATTTCTTTGGCGGCAGTGGCACTACGTTGGGCAAGCGTGCGCACTTCAGAAGCCACCACAGCAAACCCACGGCCAGCTTCGCCTGCTCTGGCAGCTTCTACTGCAGCATTCAGTGCCAGCAGGTTGGTCTGGAAAGCGATACCGTCAATCACACTGACGATGTCACCAATTTTGGCTGAGCTCTTTTCAATAGACGCCATTGTGGACACCACTTCAGATACCACGTTAGCCCCACGTGATGCCGAGCTGGATGCTTTTAACGACAGTTCATTGGCTTTTTGCGTATTTTCTTCATTGTTTTTTACTGTCGCCATGATCTGTTCCATGCTGGAAGCTGTCTCATCAAGCGAAGCGGCCTGCTGCTCAGTGCGGCTGGACAAATCAATGTTGCCAGAGGCTATTTCTTCCACCCCGCTGCTAATCGCATTCGTACCCGTGTGAACACCACGCACCATGTTTTCCAGCCCGTCACGCATACGCTGCACAGAGGAAAACAGCCTTGCGATTTCATTTTTTCCCGTCACATCAATGCGCGCCCGCAAGTCGCCTTCTGCGATACGGTCAAAGACAGAAATCACTTTATTCAGGGGATTCACAATCAAACTGGTCATCACCGCCCAGGCAAGCCCCGCCAGCACCAGTGCGCAGGTGATAGAGAACCAGAGCACATACTGCATGCGCCTTACACGGCTGTTGGATTCGTCGTATGCGGTATCAATGCTTTTCAGTTTATAGGCAACGAGTGCTTTCGATGCCTTATCAAACGCGGCATACAACGCGGTTGATTTCCCGGCAGACTGGCGGTATTCATCCAGTTTACCGGCTTGCAGAGCTGCAATACCCGGGTTGATAAACTCGTTCATCAGTTTTTCACGGCTGGTAGCCATTTCGGTGGCAATTGCCTGTTCCTCTGACGACTGCGGGTATTTCAGGTAGTTCTGCCATTTAGCGCCAGCAGTTTCAATTTTACCCCGGGCCCGGTCCAGTGCCACTTTGGCTTTATCGGTTTCGCCTTTTCCCATTAATGATTCATACAGGCGTAAATCAAGGCGACCACGTAATAACAATTCAGAACTTTCATTCAGGGAAACAAGGCCAGGTAACACTTCGGTATCCACACGGGCAAAGGATTTATTTCCTGACTGCAAAGCAAATAAACCCAAAACGCCGACAAACAATAATAAAGCCGTCAGTGAGAGAATCATCAAACTGAGCGCTGTGCGGATCTTTATTTTTCGAAACATAGAGTTTTCCCTTTTGCCAATATCATAATGAAATGGAGTATGGTGTTGAAAACCGCATCTTTAATAAAATGCAGGGCATAACTGAAATAATGCCCTGCTGGTTGTGTTAGTTATTGCTTGTCGTGCCTGGGAATGCTGGCTAAAAATGTTTTTAGTTTTGCACTGTAAAATTTAGCCAACATCATGGTGCCGTGGCCGCGGGTTTCGGTGCTCGCCGGAATAAGGAATAACTGAGCCTGTTTTAGCTGTTTGATTTCACCCGCCAGAATTCCTGTCTCAACCGGGTTACGCTCGTCGTCCGCTGAATTAATAATCAGCATGGGTGCGGTAATACGGTTAAGGTTGGGCAACGCATTGTAATTTGCCGAGGAACCCCAGATATAAATGAAGTCATTGGCATCTGCAGTAACAGGGGCCGCCAGGCGCTCGTCTACCAGTTTATCGGCCAGCGCGCGAGTTGGGGCCTGGTGCTGGTAAGCCAGCGTACCGCCAGTGGTGGCAATGCTGAACATAATATTTGCGGTCTTAAGGGCAGGAGGTTGCTGTTTATAATTCCCTTCAGCCCAGGCGGGATCATTTTTAACAGATTCGATCAGCATGCGGCGCATCATCCAGTTGCGACCGGAAAGCTCATTAGGCTGGGAAGCCATCGGTACCAGGGCATCCATCATCGACGGATATTTTTCGCCCCACAACCAGGTTTGCATGCCTCCCATGGAATACCCCATGACCAGGCGTAAATGAGAAAGACCTAACCCTTCTTTAATTAAACGATATTGTGCTGTCACCATATCGTCATAATCGTAATGCGGGAATGCCATACGTAAACCATCAGAAGGTTTTGATGATTTTCCAGAGCCGATACTTTCCGGGATGATAATAAAGTATTTGCTGCTGTCCAGAGCCTGACCCGGGCCAAATAATTCACCAGCAAAGCCCTTTGCTAACAGTGAACGCACTGGCTGATTAGTTCCGTGAAGCAATAATACCGCCGGTTTACTTTTATCACCAATCGTATAGTAGTGAATACGCAGATTGTTGAATTTATCTCCACTATTAAAGGTGAACGTTTTTGCAGTCCAGTCGGCTTCTTTGGGGGTTGGGAATGAGGTTTCTGCTAAGGCTAAAGATGACAGAGTTAACAGAATGGCACACGCGATACCTGATAAAATATGTTTTGACATAATAACAGCTCTTAAATTATGTGCAGGTTGTAGAGCTCCGATGGTAATTTCAATTCAGAATAATCCCAATAAAAATCAATGAAATCAGCACAATAAAACACGATGTTCTTTTTCTTTGTGTTTTAACGAGATGTTTTTAAGCCAGTTTTACTTATGCTGCTATGTTGAGTGAAACGATTTTCTTTTCAGGTGGGCGAATAGCGGCAACATATGGGAAAACGAGTTGACACCGTAAAAGTGAATAATAAAGCAGCACCATGCCACTTTGGTTAGTGACGACATCCTGAAGGACAAGAAAATACCGTCGTTTACCATACCAGGACTCAGGCCAGGTTCGCCTGATAAGCCAGTTTGAGTTTTTTGTAGGCGAACAATTCATAATCAATAAGCTCTTAATACGTTTTTCCCAGGTAATTTATTAAAGTATCAATAAGGCGCTGTCAGATTAACATGTGATATAAGCACGAATAGCTCAGCCGCCTGCTTCCCGCCTGAAATATGAAATTAAAACACCCAAGAGAAAGTTTACCCAGGGGATTATCCATTAACATGGCCTGCTGGCAGGTAAGATTCCATGCACCAGAAACTAAACCTTAAACCCGGGTTTACCATTTTCCTGCCGCCATTCTTTAACTTGCTGAACAATACCTTCGGGGCTATCATCTTTCCCATCCTCTGGATAGAAGTAAGGTCAGAGTCAGATGGATGTTCAGCAAGCCGTCTGAACTCTTTGACCCGCCGGTTATCGTCCTCTTCTGTTGGGCCTACTGCATTATAAACTTTATGGACTAAATCTAAAATTTCCCGCTCTGAATAATCAGATACCCCCCACTCATATTATTTACTCTTTCTTGTTAAAAAACATTGCCATGCACATGTGTAGCTATACCAAACATTACCATAATATTTTGACGTCAGTATATAAGGCACTTCCTTACCGTTATATCCCAAATCATAATAAATTTTTATTGCGACAGGAGTACCAATATCACTCAATTGAAATTTATTAGCATGGACAATAATTCCTTGACAGATTAGAAGATCAGCACACCATCAAGCTATCCCTATGTAGTCTCAATTCCATTTAATTACCAGACTCAGCCCAAGAAGACCTGATCGCACACTTGTGATTACCATTTATCTTTATAATCAAACGAAATAAAATAGTCATAAGACGAGAAGGTAATGCGATGAGTAAAATGAGGCTGTAAATATCCTACCCAATTAGTTTTTAATTCGAAAGAACCATTATTTACTATATCTTTAGTTGGTAAAGCCAAGCAGTCAGTCATAATACTGGCATCATCACCAAAATCAATTGAGTACTCTTTACCGACTCCCAGTTCTGTTAACTTATCAAACCATTGTAGTCTGAGTTTTAATCCCATGTTGTCCTCACAAATAACGCTTAATGTTTCGCCCTTTTACTGCAGGCTTCAATTGGTTACCAGTTTTATAATCTACCGATCCAAGGTGTTCACCATCACTTGTACGATACACTTCAAGTTCACTATGCTGTGAATCCTACTCATATATACGCCTTCCTTTTGCATCAATCCAACGTTCTCGCTTGCCCCCTCCTCCTTGCTTAGGTGTTTTAGGCTTAGCCTCTGACAATCCAGAGATACCAATAATCTCACAGGTTTCAGGAGCCAGATGATAGTCATGTCCATTTTGGGGTAAGCCATTACGTGGCTTGCTCAGATAGACATAAACCGGCGGAATATTTGGCACAGGCAGGATCAAGATATAATCCGCAAAGTGTTTTTCTTCCGGTGCCGGGCTGGTTGTTGCTTCAATGCCTCTGTCTTCTGGCAGTGGTTCAACAATAACCGGATTAGGTATTCTTACCGGGTTTTGGTTGCCTGTATTTTGAGGGGTATTGATACCGGAACTGTCTGGCGTCCAGATAATGGTGATGTGCGGTTCGTCTTCCGTGGTGAAAGTATACGCCTGGCGAGTATTGCTCCACGCCATATAGCGCACTCGCACGCTGTCCTTACCCGGTGGTGTATGCCAACCATGGGGCACCATATTCCCCCGGTTGTCTGGCTCCCAACTATAGCGCACACGGCTGGGGGCTTCCTGCATTTGCTCCAGCCGCATACGGTCAATAAAATCTTGTTCCCCACTATTCAGTTTGCCGGGGTACATACCTAAAAACAGGATTCCACCCGGGCCATTAAGTGCAACCCGGCCAAGGCCAGTCAGTGCGGAACCTGGTGTTACCGCCCAGGTTCCGGGTAGCGCTGCTCTGCCCCCCAGCAACACCAGTGGACTGGCTCCGGCTATAGCAGCCCTGGCATTTTCGGCACGTTCTGCTGCTGTTTTTGCGGCCAGGTAGTCCATTTCTTCATGGTTACCAAACCACCATTTATATAAAGCACTGCGTTTCTTTGGTGCCGGAATATCTTCCGCAGATTTCTTTTTCCTGGCGGCCTGAGCATATTGGGAGGGTTCATTATCTGTGCCCGGATCAGCAAGGAACACGGCCCGGTAAAAGGCCATTTCGGAAAAGTTGGTATGGGGCTCTGGTGCTTCGCCGGCATCATTGCAGCCCTCTCCACGCAGGTAGGATTTGGCGAACACCCGGTTGCGATCCCGCTCTTCTGCCAGCCGTTTTTGCTCTGCTTCCTGTTGAGCCTTGCGTGCCGCCAGCTCTGTATTAGCGATTTGCTCAGGAGATGGCCCCGGGCCCATCCACTGGCCGACGGGGGCAATGATCCGGTTGCTGCCGGGCGGGCAGCCACACATCACTACGCAACGGTCTACCGCAACCTGAACCCCCATAAAGGTGCGCTGGTACTGTTTGGCACCTTCAATAACCTTGCCTGGCTTCCCGCACGCCGGACATGGCGTGGTTCTGTCCCCCTCGCGTATAACACCAAAGCCATAGATATTCACCTGGTCGAGCGGAATGGAGCTAATCAGCCGTGCGCCGGTTGTTGTTTCATCGTTACTAAGGGCCATTCCCAGGCCATCGACATTAGGGCGGTACCCCATTACGCCCCACCGGGCGCAACAAGGAAAACTGCTGGCATTGCCACGGCCGCGCTCCCTGCAACAAGAAAAAGCCGCTGATTAGTGCTGGTAACCGCAGCGCCGTTATTCATTAAATTCCCTGACAGCGTGATAGCTTTTTTTCTTCCCCTGCCAGCCTTTCTGGCGCCAGTTCATTAGTATATTGACGGCTCATTCCTTTTCCTTGTGGTATACATTTTTCCTGGCGGAATATTAACTTAACTATTATTTTATTTTAAAGTGACTCAGGTCATGAAACTGGGTTATTTACAAAACACACAACGCTATTTTAGTATTTATCGTTACTTGCCTCAGAAAAAAACATCGAAAATCATTTGGTTATAAAAACATAAATGCAGAGCAATTGTTCATAATAAAAAACAATAGCGGCCAATAGCTATTTTTACCAAAACCTGTCGACCTGTATTGAATAGAGCAACACAGCCACAGGCAACATCAACATTGTGGCTGTATTGTTATTAAGGCAATAAAAGAGGATTCTGCAATCAGAAGAAATACTTCACCCCAAGGCGAATCTGGTTCTGTTCTCTGTGGTAAGGCTCTGCGTATCGGTCCAGCCAGCGCAGTTCAAAATAGGGTAACCAGTGCTGGTTAACCCGGTATTTGAAAGTATTGGTGATCTCCCAGTGGTGGTCTTTACCATTACTACTGTGAAAATCATTCAGCCGAATGAAGTAGTGGGGTTCAAAAGTATAAGAAAATTTATCGGTAATAATAAAATTCCAGTAGTTACCAATCTCGTAGGTGTCGTTATTATCCAACTTATTGTTTAAGTCAACTGTGCTGTAGTTATTATGGTTATACCTGTTACGCACTGTCAGGTTAAACCAGGGAGTAAACTTATAGTTCACATCCAGATACACCGCGCCACTGGAACCAATACTTTTATCGGTAATCAGCCCGCCGGGTTGAACCGTTAACCGTGGCGTGGGCTTAAAGAGCGGATACCACCCTTCTATTTCATTATAGCCATGTTTTAACTCATCTTTACGCCGTAAATTATAAGTATTGGTTAACATAATACCGGCACCCATATCAAAGTTATAACCCACCCGTAGCATAATTTCTTGCTGGTCATTAGCCAGGTTATACGCTTCTCTGTTTTCTACATAAGCACCTGCATAAACAGAGGTTGATATTGCAGAGGATAATATCATCATTAATTTTATTTTGTTCATCATATTCTCATTATTTCAGGTACAGAAAGCCGCCACCCATCAGGATGGTAATGGCGGCGGTTATTATCAGATGTTTACGGTAGAGACTTTTTCTTTACTGTTCAGGTTTTCCTGTTCCTCGGTAAATTTCTTTCTCTGGCTTAACTCTTCAATAATACTGGCAAAACGTTGCTCATTAAGTTTATAAAACAGGCTCATGGTGAGCGCGGCAATCACTGCCAGACCTCCGGGCCAAATAAACATGAGCTGACGTAACCCCATCAACGTGCCGCTGCTTTGGGCAATATTGGGAATATAACCAATCTGGGTAAGCATTATCCCAGGCAGGAAACCAGCCAGTGCTGCGGAAATTTTGCGCGAAAAAGTATACCCGGTGTACACCGAGCCTTCGGCACGAATGCCTGTTTTCCACTCACCGTACTCCACGGTATCTGGCACCAGCGCCCAGTTCAGGCTGTTCACAAATGCGGTGCCGAAAAAAGCCACACATGAGAACGCAACAAACAATACCGAAGTGCTTCCCCAAAAGAAATTCAGTAAATCCCCTGCGGCCCATAAAAACAAGCCACCAAGGTACACTTGTTTTTTACCAAAACGCCGGACACTGGCTGGCACTAACAACACCCCTATCAGAATGCATCCCATGCTGAAAAACCCCATCCACGACAGCAAATGAATATCATTCAGCACATATTGTGTGTAATACACCTGAATCGCCAGCTTGATATTAAATGCCGCCAGAGTACACAAATTAGCAATGCACAGCACCAGCAAGGGCGGATTATTAAAGATAGCGCAGAAGGACTTCAGAATTCCCGGTTTATGTCCTTCAGGTAACACCTGAATATAGCGCTCTTTCACACCCCGAAAGCACCACCACATGCTGAATAACCCGCACAACGAAAACAGCAGTGCAGTCAGCAAATACCCCGCAGATGACGACCAGGTAATCAGTGATTTAATAGGGATAAAGGCAACAGTGCACAGCAACAGCCCCAGCGTGGCACCGCCCTGGCGCCAGGCGGCCAGTTGCGCACGCTCATGGGGATTTTTGGTTATAGCCGGAACCATCGCCCCATAAGAGCAGTTCATCAGGCTGTAAAACAGGCCAAATAGCATAAACAAAGCTGTCGCCAGCACAGTTTTAACTACCAGCGGGAATTCTGTGGCTAAAAACTGTGCGGTGGCAACCAGTGCAACAGGAAATGAGGCATATAAAATAAACGGCCTGAATTTTCCTTTTGCCCCGATATTGCGCCGGGAATCCAGTAATACACCAGTAAACATATCTGTGGCCGCAGTAAAAAACTTGGCAACCAGGAAAATAATCCCTCCGTAATAGGCGGGCATCCCAAGCTCATCTGTATAGAACTTCAATAAATACAGGGTGCCAATACACAGCATCAAATTTGAACCAAAATCCCCCATTCCATAGGCAAATTTTTCCCGCAAACTCAATTTTAACGTGAGTGCATCATAATTGGACATAATCGCCTCGCATAACGCCCCGCAGGGCGTTATCTCCAGGTTTAAACGGTTTGTTTTCTGGCTTCAATTTCTTCCACAATTCGCACATACATTTTTTCGTTCAAATTGTAGAAACAGCCCATGGCAATAATGGTGATAACCGCCAGTGCGCAAGGGTAAATAAAGATCAGCTGGCGTAACCCTTCGATGGTATGCGCAGACTGTGCCACGTTCGGGACATATTCTATTTGGGTAAGCATCCAGCCCGGGAAAAACCCGGCCAGCGCCTGCGACACTTTGCGAAAGAAGGTAAAACCGGTGTAAACCGTGCCTTCTGAACGCACGCCGGTATGCCACTCACCGTATTCCACGGTGTCGGAAACCAGCGCCCAGTTCAGGCTGTTTACAAAGGCAGAGCCAAAGAACGCCAGGCAGGAGAAGGCCACAAAACTGACAGAGCCACCGCCCAGGAAATAGTTCAGTAAGTCGCCTGCCACCCAGATAAGCAGGCCGCCGATATAGACCTTTTTCTTACCAAAGCGCCGGACCATGCCCGGCATCATAAAGACCCCGATGAAAATACAACCCATACTGAAAAAGCCCATCCATGACAGCAGGATTGGGTCGTTCAGTACGTACTGGGTGTAATACACCTGGATTGCCAGCTTCACATTGAATGCACCCAGAGTGCAGAGATTGGCGATGCACAGAATAAACAGCGGGCGGTTACCGGCAATGGCCCGGAAAGATTGCAGCAACCCGGGTTTGTGATGTGCGCTGGCATGCCGGGCTTCTGAGTAGCGCTCTTTCACTCCGGCATAACACCACCACATAAAGAACAGGCCGAACAGGGAAAACAGCGTGGCGGCAAAGATATAGCCCAGTTGGTCGTTGCCCTCTATCAGGTTCATTACCGGAACAAAACCAACAGTACACAGCAATAACCCCAGTGTCGCACCACCCTGCCGCCAGGCAGCCAGGGATGCACGCTCATGCGGGTTTTTGGTGATTGCCGGCACCATGGCGCCGTATGAACAGTTCATCAGACTGAAGAACAGGCCATACAACATGAACAGTACCGTTGCCATCACCGTTTTACCGGTGACTTCAAAGGGTGTCCCAACGAAGTTGGCAATTGCCAGCAGGGTTACCGGAAAAGCAGCATAAAGCACAAAGGGGCGAAATTTGCCTTTCGTGCCAATGTTACGCCGTGAATCGAGCAGAATACCGGTACCCATATCGGTAAATGCGGTAAAAAACTTGGCGATCAGGAAAATAATCCCGCCGTAAGTGCCGGGTAACCCCAGTACATCGGTATAAAACTTAAGTAAATAGAGCGTACCAATATCCAGCAGGATATTAGAGCCTAAATCGCCCATTCCGTAGGCGAGTTTTTCTTTAAAGGGCAAGCGCAGGGTTGCCGGATTGGCATCGGGTTGAGTCATTATTGTTCTCCATGTGCCCGCAACTTACGCTGCGGGCAAACCAACTCAGATAGTGCGTAAAGAAGCAAACAGTGGTGCCCACTCACTTTGTGCCCGCCAGAACACGGGCGGTTTGCCGAGTGGGGCCGTAACCGTCACTTCACCACCCCGGCAGGTTTCCCCTGTCCACATGTTCACCCAATTGTCTTCTGGCAAGTACAGCGACCATTCATCACGCCCCTGCTCATAAACCGGGGCCACCAGTAAATCCTGCCCCAGCAGATACTGGTATTTCAGGGTGTAAGTGTGGGCATCGTCTTCGTAATGCAGGAACAACGGGCGCATTACCGGTAAACCGGTGGCCGCGTTTTGGGCCACAGCCTGGCGTAAGTAAGGCTTCAGTGTAGTGAAAATGGTCGTCATGCGCGCGAAGTGCGCAATGGTTTCGGCGTCGCTGTCAAACTGCCAGTTATCGCCCGGGCGGTTGCCCTCATGGGTACGCATCATTGGTGTGAACGCGCTGAAATCACACCAGCGCAACAGCAACTCTTTGCTGCGCTTCATGTCAAACAGTGTGGTGTAACCACCAATATCGCTGTGGTGCAGGCCGTGGCCGGTCATCCCCAAAGAGAGTGCCGCAGGCACTACAGAGGCCAGGCCATCATCCAGGCTCCAGTCCACATTCTGGTCACCGGCCCACATCATGGTGGAATAGCGCTGGCTCCCGGTATACCCGGCACGCATGAAATACATCAGCTCACCGAGCTTGCCGGTTTCCTGCAGTGCTTCGTAATTACATTTGGCCCACAACGCAGGCCAGGCATTGTGCATAATTTCCGCGCTGACACCATTGTGCAGGAAGGTGTCTGTCGGCAGGTATTCGCCAAAATCCGCCATCCAGCCACTGCAACCCAGTTCAACCATGTTGGTCTTGATAACGTCTTTGAACCAGGTGTAAGCCTCCGGGTTGGTGAGGTCGACAACGCCACCATAAAACTCGCCGAACTCTACCAGGTAATCGCCACCCGCAGCGTCTTTTGCCAGGTAACCCTTTTGCGCCGCTTCAGCACACAGGTCTTTATCGCTGGCAACATAAGGGTTGATATAAGCAAGAAATTGCACGCCCTCTTCTTTCCACTGCTTAATGCGGCTGTCCAGTTGCGGGTAATTGTCGCTGTCCCACTTCCAGTTCCACATCACGCGTTTGCCAAAGGAAGTCATGCGGATGCCGGACCAGTCCTGAGCCCAAATGCCATTCACTTTTACGCCAGCCTGGCGCAGGGTATCGAGCTTCTGCTGGCATACATCAGTACCGCCCTGAATACCCAGTGTGACACCGTCATACACCCAGTCGGGTAGTTCTGGCTGGCGGCCCAGCAAAGCGGTCAGTTTTTCCAGCAATGCGATATAAGAATCGGCACATTCAAAACGCAGTGTCGCCTGGTTTTCCCACAATGCTAATTCGTGATAATCCGGTGCGCTGAAATCGAAATTCATGTAGCAGCTGCTATCCACATGGCAGTAATACTTCTGAGTGCTGACAAATGTTGGCTGTGGAAAAAAGGTCCAATAATAATCGCCACCGGCATTTTCTTTGCAGTCTGCCTGCCAGGTGACATAGCTGTTTTTATTGCGCCCAACACCCTGTTCACTGGTCCACAACGGGAAAGGTTTGCCACGTAAATCAAAATAAGAGAACTGTTCACCGCAACCATAAATATGGTCTTCCGGGTTTGCTGCCAGGCGCAGCCAAATGCGGTTATGTTGCTGGTCTTCGTTATGCAGGTTCAGCACCAGCCGCCCTGCTTCATCCACCCCAATCTGCAGGGTTGCCCGAATACTGTCTCCCCGGCTGAAATCTACCAGCCAACCTTCGGGGCACTCGCGTACCCTGGCCTTACTCAGTGCGATTTTCTCATTCAGCTTATCTTTAATGCTGAAGTTACCGCGAAACATATCAATATCGGCGGCACCACACCCCACCCACAAGCAAGGGTTTTCAGTATTGTGTTGCAGTATCAGGCGTTGCTGATAATACACACTGAATCCCTGGGAAGATTGGGTTAACTGAACCGCTGACAGATACGGGTTTAACCTGCTCATTGATAATATTCTCCATGTAATCGGTAAATGCAAAAATATAAAACCTTATAATATCCACCATAAAAACCGGGCTATTCTTTCAGCAAAAACGCCATTAACAGCCCGGCACAACACTTAATTAATTACTTCCCCTCCGTTGCGTTTCGCAGCGCAGAAATTCGCTTACCAAACAGAGCCTGCAATACAACTAATAATGCAAAGGGAGGCACAAGTGCAGCCAGTGCAGAAATGCCCAGCGCGCCTTTAATTAACATAGCTCCGGAAGCAATCAGCAATATAAACACCAGCACCCGGAAAACTTTAACGGAAATATGTTTATGAACATATTGCCCAACCAGGGAACCGAGGATCATCGTTGGAATACAGAACAACACCAGTTTAACAACCGAAATAGTCAGAATTCCGCTGGTTGCCAACCCGCCGACAACAGCAATATTGTTCGCAGTAAAGAATGCGTTCAGAGTCCCCCTAAACGCTGCCGGGCCTAAATTACGCAACATGCCGTACATCACCACTGGCGGGCCATTGGTTGAGAATGCTGCTCCCAATGCACCACCGATTGCACCCAAAGGTGCGGCTATCCAGCGCTTGTCATAAACCGGTAACCGGGGAATAAACATGCTGTAGAATGAATAGAGAATAAGGAAGCCCCCCAGTCCCATCTTCATAATATGGTCAGGAAGGTATGAGAGCGCGTACAGCCCGACAGGAATACCTAAGAATGAGAATGCAATCAGTACTGCGGCCGAACGCCAGTCGGTTTCTTTACGCGATAGCCAGGTTGCATAAATTGCCGTTGCGGTGCCTACAATCACAGATAATGGCGTTGCCATTTTTACTGGCAACATTAACGTAATTAGCGGCATGGTAGTTAAACCGCCACCAAAGCCTGCACAGATCCCAACGAACGTATAAAGAAACATTAATGCGATGACGATACAGACAATATTCGTATCCAGTACCAGGCCATCAGGGGTAATGATATTAAAGAAATCCATAATATTTCCTTTATTGATTCAATTAACCCATAAGAAGTTAGTTACGTAGATCATAAAATCAGCAAGGCTGTAATCTGCGTTCTTCACATAGTTAATTCACTTAGTAAAGTTGTTCTTCGAAAATATTAAAAAACAGGCAGTATTGCTGGCCTGGGGATAACTCAATCAAATTAATTTTTGAATTGAACGCATCGGGCGGACAACTCATCGGCTCAACAGCCAGCCCCTGGCGGTTTAATTTTTCACCGCTATAAACCTGTATCCATGGCTGGTCTGAACGCATATTTACTGAACGGCCCAATTGTGCGTCAATGAGCTTCATTTCCCATTGTTCGCCTGATGCCCTGAACGTATGGTCAATCTGTTGCTCACCAATTTGCCTTGCCTGTGAATAATCCATATGCAGAGCAGCAGCATCACATATATCCCCTCCTTGTGTGGCGATCACCTGCCTGGCAGGTAACTGCAATAAGCACTTATCGACAGGCGTTAAATTGCAGGTCAAATAAGGGTGAACACCTGCACCATAGGGTGCTTTCTGGTCGCCACAATTTTCACTGATAATACGCACCGACAACCCTGAGTGCTCATTTAACGAATAAATAGCCTGAACCATTAAGGAAAACGGATAGCCGTAGCTCGGTGGCAAAAACAGCGCCAGAACCACTTTTGTGGCTGATAACTCACTCACCTGCCAGTCACGCCAGGCGACAAGTCCATGAATTGCGGCTCCAGAGGCAGGCTCATTCACCGGTAACTGGTACGCCTGCCCGGCATATTGATAACGCCCTCCGGCAAGGCGATTCGGCCAGGGCAGCAACACTTTTCCCAGGTGTGCCAGGGGCATCACGCAAGGGTCATGGGGAATCACCAAATGGCGTCCTTTACAGGTAAATTGTGCAAGCCCGGCGCCAACAGAAACAATTTGCGCCCGGTAATCGCCTGCCACCAGCGTGATAGTTTCACCACCACTGTGCCTGGATATTTTCTGCATTTATGAAGTCCTTATAAAAGAACGGCATACCAACAATAAATGTACAGATATGCCGCAGGTTCTTCGTTTTATCTTGCGTTAATATCCAGCAATCCAGCGGCTACTGCTGGTGCCAGGCCAGGTGCGAGTGGAATACGCGGAATAACCAGGCAGTGCAGCAAGTGGTAGATATCCTGCTTACCATCCCAGACTTTGGTCGTCACTTTGTTATCCGCATCTAACTCCTGCCACCAGGAGCCATTCTCGTAGTCCATCAGGTAAGTAATGCAGTAATCCCACCATTTCTGGTACCAGGTTTCATACTGCCTGTCGCCCGTTACCACCCATAAGGCATAGGCAGTGCCCATCGCTTCCACTATGGGCCAGCGCACACGTTCACGGACAATCGGTTTGCCTTCCCAGTCCACGGTATAAACAATGCCGTCAGCGCCATCGGGTGCCCATGCGTCACGCACTGTTGCGTTGAACAACCCTTTGGCGTCTTCCAGCAACCAGGCAGGGGGTTGCTCACTGCGGGCTTCAAGGGCTGCATGAATGTGCAGCATCAGGCGCCCCCACTCAATCCAGTGTCCCGGTGTGCCGCCATAGGCGCGGAAGCGGTGAGCAGGGTTATCTTTGTTGTAATCGCGCAGAGGTTTCCAGTTAACATCAAAGTGTTCGTTTACCCGGTATTCATTATTTCTGGCGACATCATGAATAATGACTGAGGCGACCCGAATAGCGCGGTCCAGCCATTTTTTATCATGAGTGACATCGTAAACAATCAGGAAGGCTTCCACCGCGTGCATGTTGGCATTACCACCGCGGTAGTCTTCTGTTTTACTGAAGGCCTCGTCCCAGGATTCCAGGCACATTTGCTCTTCTTCGCTCCAGAAGTATTTCTCAATCACTTCGATGGTGTAGTTGAGCAGTTCACGGGCTTGTGGGTGCCCGGTTGTAACCGCACTGGCAGCGCCAAGTAAGGCAAAAAAGTGCTGATACCCTTGTTTTGATGCATCAATAACGCCTTCATCATTCACACAGGCATACCAGCCACCGTATTTTTTATCACGCAAAGCGCCGTTCATCGCTTTGATACCATGGTCTACCAGGGCATATGCCCCAGGCCGCCCCATTGATGCAGCCACAGAGTAAACATGGAGCATACGCGCAGTGATCCACAGGTGGGTGCCTTTATCTTCCTTGATTTGCCCCTGGTTACCAAGCCAGCCAAATCCCGTCGGCACCGCAGACTTTTTGCCAAAATCGAAGATACGGTCCGTTTCTTGTTCCAGCCAGCGGTTGTGGCTCAGGGTATTAAACCATTTCATTCTTTTTCCCTCACATTAATGGCGTTTCGCCATCATTTCATCGACGATTTCACCCAAACGTTGCAACTTGGGTACAGAGATATCCCGCAGCATCAGTTCGGTATCCGGCAGGCCAATTACCGACGACCACACTGCCCGCCCGGCCAGGAAGCCAGAGGCCCCCGCCGTCATCGCCACGCGTACTGCACGCGGGAACAATTTTTCGTCCACCCCGGAAGAGAGGATCACCCATGGCATATTGATGTGTTCATTCAGGCGGAGTGATGCATTAAGCAGTGCCTGCTGTGGCCCTTTGCCATACAGCGGCATTTCAACTTTGTAGAGGTCTGCCCCGCTGTCACCAAGCTCTTTGGCGGCATCAATAATGGCCTGCTCTCGGTTGAAGTTGTCGCCGCAACGAGGTGGGCGTACCACCGGTTCAATAATGCTTACCAGCCCATTGCTGTGGCACAATTCATTGAATGTTCTGACCATTTCCAGGCGCTGCTGTGCGTCTTCATCGCTGCGCCAGAGCACCAGCAGTTTTAACGCTTTGGCACCATCACGTTTCACGGCTTGCGGGTTAACGGATTTGTCGATTTCTACGCTGTCGACCGGAATGCCGTTGCCGGGAATAAAGGCATCTGCCGCCACAATCGTGGCGCAGCTTTTGGCAACAGCCTGCTGTTCAACCACCTGGCGGTAGCAAAATTGCTGGTCGACCAGAATGGCCGAGGCATATGGCGACAGGATCTTCGCCGCGTTCACTTTAAAATTTGTCAGTACGCTGTCTTCCACGGGGGAAGGCACGCCTGCTGCCGCGAACATTAAGCGCATTGCCTCGCGCTGGTCTACTGCCAGCATGGCAAAGCCGCCTGACGGGCGAGTAATATCGTTAAGGGTGAAACTCTTCATGCCATTTTCCTTTACTGTATTTAAGCCATTACATTTTCTGTTTCATCGCCAGCCCGGCGCTGTTACGTACCTGTTCCAGCAGGGCTGTCCAGTCCTCACGGCCGCGCCCGGAAGCACGCGCCTGGTTATAAACTTCGCGGGAAGCAGCACCAAGCGGCATCGGGACGTGTAACTGGTTGGCTACATCCAGTGCGATGCCTAAATCTTTGTGTGCCAGGTCAATCATAAAAGCGGGAGAAACATCGCCTTTGAGTACTTTGTTCGGCCAGGTGGTAGTGAAATGGCCTTTGCCCGCCGGTGTGCCGTTCATCACCTTCAGTGCCACATCGAACGAAAGGCCCAGAGCTTCGCACAACACAGCCGCTTCAGCAGACAGCGCATTCAGGGCTATGCTCATGTAATTGTTGATAAGTTTTACGCGGATCCCCATTCCCGGGCCGCCTGCGGGAATTAACTCGTTGCCCATCGCCATTAATACCGGCGTGGCGCGTTCAATTTGTGCTGATGTACCACCGGCCAGTAGCAGTAAAGTCCCAGCCACGGCGTGGTCTGAAGTGCGCCCCACCGGCACATCCATCATGCTGAAACCCTTTTCGCTCATGGCAGCAATCAGCTGGTCGGTTTGCAGTGGGTGAATGGTGGACATATCAATCACCAGGGCTTGTGGAGACAGGCTCTGGCACACGCCTTGTTCACCAAACAACACGCTACGAACCAGGTCACCGTTTGGCAGCATGGTGATGACAAATTCGGCTCCTTCCGTTGCCGCCGCAGGGCTGGTAGCGGCCTGCGCACCTTTTTCCACCAGGCGCGCAATGGCTCCCTGGTTGATGTCAAACACATGGAGCTTGTGCCCTTGCTTTAACAGGTTGCCCGCCATGGGCGACCCCATTTGCCCGAGTCCAATAAATGCGATAACCGCCATAACACTCTCCCAAGACATTTCTGTCACTTTTTGTCATTCATGATTGGTCATTTCTGTCTGTTTGTGATCTTATTTGTAATTTTTGGTCAAAAAATTGACAGTCATCACTTTTTAAACATTTCGTGAAATTAAAATGTTCGTATCTGAAAACAGCTAAGGAATGACCATGATTCGCATTGCTTGTGTAGGTATCACCGTGATGGACCGGATTTATTACGTGGCAGGTTTACCAACTGAAGGCGGTAAATATGTAGCGAAGCACTACACCGAAGTGGGCGGTGGCCCGGCAGCGACTGCCGCAGTAGCTGCGGCAAAACTGGGGGCTCAGGTCGATTTTATTGGCCGCACGGGTGATGATGACACCGGGAAAAGCCTGCTGGCGGAGCTCGAATCTTTTTGCATCAACACCCGCTATACCCGGCGTTACAGCGCAGCAAAGTCCTCGCAATCAGCAATTCTGGTGGATGCTCAGGGTGAGCGGATTATTGTCAACTATCCCAGCCCGGATCTGCTGCCAGATGCCACCTGGCTCAGGGAGATAGATTTTTCCCAATGGGATCTTGTGCTGGCAGATGTTCGCTGGCATGAAGGCGCTAAACACGCTTTCACTCTGGCGCGCCAGGCAGGTGTTATGACACTGCTGGATGGCGACACCACACCGCAGGATATCAGTGAGCTCGTCACGCTGAGCGACCATGCGGTATTTTCTGAACCAGGTCTGGCGAAACTTACAGGCATTACGGACACCCACCTGGCACTCAAAAAATCACAAATGCTCACAAGCGGACATGTTTATGTCACCCGCGGGGCGCAGGGCTGCGAATGGCTTGCTGATAACCAGTTACAGAAGCAGTCTGGTTTTTCGGTAGATGTGGTTGATACCACAGGTGCTGGTGATGTATTTCATGGTGCTCTGGCATTCAGCCTGGCATCCGGGCTCGCGCAACCAGAGGCAGTGCGCTTTGCCAGTGGCGTGGCAGCACTAAAATGCACCCGGCCAGGAGGGCGTGCGGGTATTCCGGATTATGATCAAACATGTTCTTTTTTGTCACTTGCTGTATAAAATGACAGAACTATGGTTTTTCGAGGACATTTCATGAGTCTTACTGAACTGACCGGTAACCCGCGACACGATCAGTTGCTGATGCTGATTGGTGAACGGGGTTATATGAATATTGACGAGCTGGCAGGCTTGCTGGATGTTTCCACGCAAACCGTGCGCCGTGATATTCGTAAACTCAGTGAGCAAGGGCTGCTAACCCGCCATCACGGCGGTGCAGGCAGAGCGTCCAGTGTGGTAAATACTGCTTTTGAGCAACGCGAAGTCTCCTGGACAGAAGAAAAAAAAGCCATCGCGCAAGCGGTGGCTGATTATATTCCTGACGGGTCTACCATATTTATCACCATTGGCACTACGGTTGAGCAGGTTGCCCGCGCACTGTTAAACCACAACCACCTGCGTATTATCACCAACAGCCTGCGTGTCGCGCATATTCTGTATAACAACCCACGCTTTGAAGTCATGGTGCCAGGTGGCACATTACGCGCTCATAACAGCGGTATTATCGGCCCTTCAGCCAGTGCATTTGTGGCTGATTTCCGGGCAGATTACCTGGTGACCAGCGTGGGTGCGATTGAAAGCGATGGGGCATTGCTGGAATTCGATGTAAATGAAGCCAGCGTGGTGAAAAGTATGATGGCGCACGCCAGGCAAATTCTGTTGGCCGCAGACCACACCAAATACCATGCGTCTGCTGCGGTGGAAATAGGCAATGTCGCTCAGGTAACAGCCCTGTTCACTGACGAATTGCCCGGACCGGCACTGCAAAATTTACTGCAGGCTCAGCAAATAGAAATTGTCCAGGTTACGCCTGATCAGGATGACAACCCGGACACATAAGTAATACTTCACACTTAATCTGGCCTGATATTGTGCCGCCCCAGGGGGGCACATTACTCTTCACGCGCCAAAATAGCCGCCAGGTGCTGCTCAAGGTGGTTACGCTGCAAATAAGCCGTTAATTCACGTTCCCAGTTCTTGCCATCGCCCAGTATGGCGCGGCTGTGAGTGGGAGCGTACAGGTAACGGGTATCGTACAGGTTGAGCAGTGACTGGTTCATGGCATCAATATTGGCACCGGTTTTTTTGCATTTTTCTTGCTGAATAGCCAGTGAGCGCAGCACCCGCTCGCGGGACTGTTCATTTGGTTCCCAGCTCTGTTCACCCAATTCACTGAGCACCAGAAACTGTGGCTGAATACCTTCCACAATGGCCGCCTGCAGGCGGTCATGCCCGTCGAGAATAACAAAGGAAGCCAGGCCGGCAATAAACCACACCAACACTGGCGGAAGTGCACCTTCCCGGCTTTTTTTACGCCACCATTTCACGCGGCCACTGTGCAAATCTACCGGGTAGCGCGCCAGCAACAGGTGCCCGCCCCACCACCAGTCAACAAAGCGGACATTCTCCGGGCTTTGCAGGTCAGGGAAATCTTCGCTGTACAGCGCCCAGGGCACAGAAATATTGGCGCTGCTGGCAGGTGTTGTAAACCGCCATTGCCCGAATGGCACCGTTTGGTTGAGCGTATAAGGTGCCTGTGGTTTCACTGCCTCCATTGGGCGTAATAACCAGCGGCGTGGTGGCAACAACGGCGTGGGCGCTTCCATAAGCTGCCGGGCAAAATAGCGGCACCAGCCGCTCAGCCACTGGCTTTCGCCTGCGCGTTTGGCACGCTCCACATCGGCAGAAGTAATGGCAGGCAACAACAATTCCTGCGCGGGGTGTTCGGCGTTAAACACCAGCCAGACACCGCTGTGGTCTTTCAGCATGGTTGCCCAGAACAGGGTTTGACCATTGATTTGTAACGCCATGCGGCCGTTATGCCCGCTGAGCATCTCCATCGCCGGGCCGCTCCCTTCACGAACCTGCAATTCCAGCCCCTGCCAACGGTCTTTCTGGTCAAGAAGATCCTTCCACCAGTAATCTGTCATCACCCTCTCCTTTTGCTTTGGGGAATTCTGAGCCGGGAGAAAATACCATAAAGCTGAACCTCGGTTCTCCCCTATAAATTGGCAGGCGGGGAATCAGCCGCTAGTGCTGCGCAATAAAAAGCCTGCACACTGGCAGGCTTATGTGGGTAAATACAGTTACTGGATTATAAAGCAATAGCGATTTTTATCCCTTCCTGGCGAATATTCACTTCCATTGCTTCTGCCAGTTGCTCCAGTTTAAAACAGTGGGTGACCAGTTTTTCAATCGGCAAACCGATACCCGTGGCACGGCGAATAAAATCCATGGTTTCCGGGTAGTCCTGCAGGCTGTAGGCCCATGACCCAACGGCAACCACTTCTTTATTACACATATCGAAATGGGGGTTGATGGCGCATTCGCCGTTATTCACAAAAAAGCCCACTTCACACAACCCGCCGCCGCGCCGGATAAATTTCCACAAGTTCGCCGCGGCCTGGGGCACGCCGGTGCACTGAAAGCCAAAATCAGCGCCCACGCCCCGGGTTAATTCGTGGACTCTGGCGGTTAACTGTGCCAGTTCAGGGTAATCAGCAATATTCACCAGGTATTCTGCACCGAGTGATTTAGCGTATTCCAGCCGTGCCGGGTTGGCGTCCATGGCAATAATGTGTTCAATACCATAAGTGCGCAACACCGCAATTTGCAGTAACCCAATCGGGCCACATCCCTGCACAATGACATGGCTGTTAAACTTCAATAACTGGGTTGATTTGGCGCGCTCCAGTGAATGCACAACCACGGCAGCCGGTTCAATCAATAAGCGCTGCGCAAAACTCATGTCATTAACCACGAAAAAGGTACTGCGCGGGCGTAATACCAGGTACTCGGCAAACCAGCCATTCAGGCGATAATGGCTGTCATCGGGCAATAAACCATACAGGCCAAGCTGCTCACATAAATTCCCCCTGCCAGGCAACTCAGTACAGGGGGCGCATTCCCCACAAGTCAGCACGCTGGTGACAATGCGGTCACCACACACAACATTGTGCCCGGCAGAATCCTTGCGGATATTTTTGCCCAGTTTAACAATTTCCCCGGTACCTTCATGGCCGAGTACCACAGGGGCAAGGCCGAATGGGTCATGTTTATATTCGTGGACATCGGTTCCACAAATACCACACCCTTCCACTTTCACCAGAATTTCATCGTCGGTAATTTCAGGAACCGGGAATGACTGCATTTGAATATCTCGCGGGCCAGTTAATACAGCTGCCCGGGCATATTCCGGAATTGTATGCATAAGATGTTCTCCAGATAATGGCTATTTACCCCTTGCCAGAAAGCAAGGAATATACAAATTCTGTTTTGCTAAAAAACCACGCTGTTTTACTGACAGGTAAATATAATTACAGCACCATATTCAGCATTAAAATAAACACCAGGCCAGATATTGACACCAATGTAGACATAAGTGTCCAGGATAATAATGTTTCTTTGGTTGTCAGGCCGAAGAAATCTTTAATCATCCAGAAACTGGCATCATTCACATGCGAACAAATACAAGAACCCGCACCGGTTGCCAGCGTAATGAGTGCTAAATTGGCGTGGCTGTAGCTTGCCAGTAACGGGATCACCAGACCAGAAGTTGAGATAGCGGCAACGGTGGCGGATCCCAGGCAAATACGCAAAAATGCTGCCACACACCACGCCATAATAATGGGGTTAATATTCACACCAGAAACCAGGGTTGAAATATAAGTGCCCACGCCGGAATCAATCAGCACCTGTTTAAATGCCCCACCGCCGCCAATAATCAGCAACAACCCGGCAATACCGGCAACCGCCTGGCCACATGAGCCCATCAGTTGGTTGATATTTTTGCCCCGGCTCAGCCCCATGGTGTAAATGGCAACCAGTAAAGAAACCAGCATGGCGATAGTCGAGTTACCGAAAAACAGCACAACATTGTAGAAAATACCGGCATCGCCCGATGCTTTCAGGTGCATCATTTCAATTACCGTCACCACCGCCATTAAAATAACCGGCAGCATGGCGGTGAAAAAGCTGATGCCAAAGCCCGGCATTTCTTCTTCTGTGAAGTGATGCGTGGCACCCAGTGAAGCCAGGTTGCCTTCTTTGCTGAACGCTTGTGGGATCAGTTGCCTGCACACTTTATTCATTAACGGGCCGCACAAAATAAGCGAAGGGACACCCACAGCAATGCCATACAGCAGCACTTTGCCTACATCTGCACCGTATTCACGGGCAATCACTGTTGGGCCTGGGTGTGGCGGCAGAAAACCATGGGCAATTAATAACCCTGCCAGCATGGGTACACACATAGTCATTGGCGAAATTTTGGCTTCCCTGGCGATGGCAAACAGAATTGGCACCAGCAGAATCAGGCCGACTTCGAAAAATAATGCAATGCCCACTATAAATGCAGAGCAAACCACTGCCCAGTCGAGCCTTTTGGCACCAAAATAATTTAATAAGGTTAATGCAATACGTTGTGCGCCACCGGCATCGGCTAATAACCGCCCCAGCATAACACCAAAGCCAAAAATAAGACCAATATGCCCCAGAGTACCTCCAAGCCCGGATTCAATAGTGGACACAACTTTATTCAACCCCATACCACTGGCAATTGCGACACCAATAGAAACCAGTATTAATGAGATAAACGTATTTAATTTAACTTTAATTGTCAGCAATAGTAGTACAGCAATACCTACTGCTATGATTAACAGTGGCATAATATCCTCACATGTCAGGTAAGATGTTAGTGGCCAGAGGCCACTATTATTTATTTATTCATATATTCTTTTAATGCTGTGGTGATTTTATCAACGTCATAAACACACCCACGCCATGTTCCGCCACTGACAGCCTGTAGTGCGGCCCACAAACGCGTGTCATCCGGTAATTCCGGGTCTGGCCCTAATCCGGGGTGAGCCGGGCGCGCATTCAGCACACCGGCGGCTTCTTCAGGCGTGGCGCACAATTTCTGCGCACTTTCCCCAAGGAAATTCACTTCTCCCAGTAAATTGCGGCAATCAATCTTTATTTCCACAATATCACCAGTGCGCAGCTTGCCTACCGGCCCGCCAGCCAGTGCTTCAGGGCCAACATGCCCAATGCAGGCACCCGTAGAAACTCCGGAGAAACGGGCATCGGTAATCAGTGAGACTTGTTTGCCATAGGAAAGGTGTTTCAGCGCACTGGTCACCTGGTAGGTTTCTTCCATGCCCGTGCCGGATGGCCCGGTACCAATAATAACCAGAATATCGCCTGCTTTAACCTGCTCATGCTTGATGTCATAAACTGCGGCTTTTTCGCTGAGGTACACTTTTACCGCGCCTTTATGGTAATACAGGCCGTTTTCATCAATCACGCTGGCATCAATGGCGGTTGATTTAATCACAGAGCCTTCTGGCGCAATATTCCCTACCGGGAATGTGATGGTGGATGTTAACCCACGCAGGCGTGCCTGCTCTGGCGACATAATGACGTCATCCGGCTCGACCTGTTCCTGCTCACGCAGAAGCGCTTTGAATTTACTGCGCCGCTCTGAATGTTCCCACCAGTCAAGGTTCTCTTTCAGCGTATGGCCGGTTACTGTCATGACATCTTCATGGAGTAAGCCCAGTTCCCGCAAATAGAGCATAACTTCCGGCGCACCACCCGCCATAAATGCGCGCACAGTGGGGTGATAAACTGGCCCATTGGGTAACACACTAACCAGCCGTGGCACCTGGCGGTTAATACGGATCCAGTCATCCACATCCGGAATTCGGCAACCGGCCTGGTGGGCAATCGCCGGAATGTGCAGTAGCAGATTGGTCGAACCGCCAAACGCCGCATGAACCATCATGGCATTTTCAATTGCTTTATCCGTCAGGATATCTTTAGTGGTAATACCCAGGCGTATCAGGTTCAGCGCAGCAGCAGCCGAGGCCCGGGCAATTTCTGACCATACGGGTTCCCCCGAAGGTGCCAGTGCCGAATGAGGCAGGGCCAGCCCCAACCCTTCGGCCACCACCTGCGAAGTACCTGCGGTACCCAAAAACTGGCAACCACCACCAGAAGACGCACAGGCAGAACACCCCAGGCGGCGGGCACTTTGCAGGGTCAGTTCACCATTGGCAAACCGGGTGCCAATAGTTTGCACTTTTCCGTTATCTTCGCCATTCAACGCAGGCAGCGTTGCGCCCCCCGGCACCAGTACCGTGGCTTTATTATGCTGCGAAGCCAGCGCCATCATGGTTGCCGGCAACCCCTTATCGCAGGAAGCAACCCCGATAATGGCTTTTGCATTGGGCAAAGAGCGAATTAACCGGCGCATCACCATTGATGCGTCATTGCGGTATGGTAGTGAATCAAACATACCTGTTGTGCCCTGAGTCCGCCCGTCGCACGGGTCAGAAACATAGACGGCATAAGGTAATGCATGCTGGCTTTTAAGTTCCTGCGCTGCGGCCCGGAGTTGAATGTCCAGCTCGTAGTGCCCCTGGTGCAATGCCAACGCAGCCGGTTTACCCTGAGGCTCACGCAGCCCACCCAGCGTGCTGAGTAACAACACACTATCCTGGTCCAGTTCTTGTGGAGCCCAACCCATCCCGGCGTTCATGGTCATACCAAAAATATCACCACTCGGGCGGTTAATAAGCATGTCGGCAGTGAGCGGTAATTCCCCCTCAGGGCCTTTAGCATGTGTTCTTACCTGGTAAATCGCATTATTTTGAGGATACAGTTCGGTAAATAACATACAGCCACCTTATTGTTTTAACAGCCCCTGAGCCGCCAGTAATTCACGCACTTGCTGTTTTGCTGTTTCCGTTGCTTCCATTACCGGCGGGCGGCACCAGGTGTTGACTGGCAGGCCCACACACTGCATTGCATATTTAATTAATGAAATAAACGGTGTTTCCAGTGAATACAGGCCAGGTAATTGCATGAGTTTTTTATTCAGCGTAACGGCCTGGGCATACTCGCCTTTGCAAAATGCATCATAAATACCTACAGATAATTCGGGTGCGAAATTTGCACTGGCGGAAATTGCCCCATCGCCACCTAATAGCAAGGTATTAAATAAGTGGTCATCATAACCGCAGAATACAGAAAAATCGGGACGAACTTCTTTTACAGTATTAATCATGCTGCGCAAGTGGCCAACGCTGTCGATGGTATCTTTAATGCCAACAATATTGCTGTTTTGCAACACCAGTTTTTTGACGATTTGCGGCGACATATCCTGCCCGGTTAAATCCGGGAAGTTATAGATAATAACCGGTAAAGAAACACTGCGGGCAATTGCACTGTAGTACAACTCAATATTTCGTTGTGCCACTTTCCAGTAGAACGGGTTGATAGCAACCACCCCGTCAGCCCCGATTTTTTCTGCATGCTGAGCCAGAGCGATGGCTTCTTCCATTGATGTTGAACCCACGCCAATTAACACGGGCACCCGCCGGTCTACCGCACTCACTGCAGCCTGAGCAAATGCCATCCGCTGCCCGGTGCTCATTTGGCTGAACTCGCCTCCAGTGCCGAGGTAAAACAGGCCATCCACACCACGGGTTATCAGAAAATCCGCCACCTGTTTAATTGCCTCATGGTCGATATTGCCTTCAGCATCAAAGGTGGTAGAAACCGGAGGTATAATGCCTTTAAACTTTGTAATCATAAACACTTCCCTTATTACTAAAACGCGGTTGTTTTTTAAAACCAAGCCCTTCAGATATCTGTTCTGAACATTGCTTCAACAGTGATAAGTAATGTTCTTTTTTCTTTCCTGAGAAAATAAATGGATTACCGGATAACGAAATCACGTAGTTTACCCGGTGGTACAAATCAAATATCGGCATACTCAAACAAACTGCGCCATATGCAGATTCTTCGTTATCTATTGCCCAGCCACGGGAGCGCGTTTTCTGCAGTTCGCTAATAAATGCTTTCTTATCAGTAATCGTGTTTTCGGTATATTTTGCCAGCGCCAGCGTTCCCATAAAGTAGTCAATTTCTTCTGTGGATTTCCATGCCAGCAAGGCCTTACCCAGCGCAGTAACATGTAACTCCAGTTTTTTGCCAATCCAGCTTTTACGGGTGGGTGCCGTGCCTGGGGTTTCCACTTTATCTAAATAGATTGCGTAGCCATTCTCAATCGTTCCCAGATGGCAAATGAGCCCGCTTTGTGCCGATAACGCCTGCATGGGCCGTTTGGTCACTTCGAAAATATTTTTTCTGTGCAACGCCTGGCACCCCAGCTCATAATTTTTAATTCCCAGGGTGTATTGCCCCTGGCTGTTTTTAACCAGAAACCCGCACTCCACCATAGTATTCAGTAAATTCAGCAGGCTGCTTTTTGGGTACTGAAACTCCCGGAGCAATTCCATAAACCCCACAGCACCGATATAGGCTATGTAGGTCAGAATTTTTTCTGCACGGATTAATGATGTACACCCGGTCCTGCTCATTGGTGGCTCCTTCTGGTTGAAAGTGAGTCTATCGGCATCAATTGCAGCAAAATACTGCCAGTTCAGCATGCTGAACCAACCACCTGGCGTAATGTGAGCAAGCCCAAAGAAAAGGGATTCGGACAAAGAAAATACTGGGAAAAAGCAAGAAAACCGCCATCAGAGCGAGTGCGGCCGGGGTTGGATACAAGAAGATGGGTACTGGCTGGTGCCCGGGCACCAGCCTTAGTGGCTTAACCGGCCAGAGCGGTACTATTAGTACAGGTTGTGGTGGTGGGCGTGGTGACGGGTTGTTGTGCCATTTGCAACAATGCACTGTGGAAAGAGGCATTAAATACCTGGCCGTGAGTCAGCCCCGGGTAAAGCCTGGCGCTGGCATTAACCCCGCGCGCACGTAATGTGTTTATCGCCTGCTCTGCCTGCTTCATTACTAAAGCAGCATTCACCGGAGCATTGCTGTCTGTTGCAGGAGCTTTGCTTCCGGTCCCTTCCATATATTCCAGTTGCTTGTGGCAAAACTGCCCAGGGGTGAGGTTTACCAGGCGTTTCAGCACCGCAAAGTTATCCCGCTCCAGTGACGGGCTGGCTGAGTAGTAATAGCTAAAAAACCGGGAAGTGAGATAAGTATCGATAACAAACAGCCCGCCAAAAGAGTGCCCCCACAAACCGCGTGCTGCCGGGTTGATGTGAACCTCTTTCTCCATGGCTGGTGCAATTACGTTTTCCAGCAGGTGGCGAAACTCGGCACTGCCGCCACCTTTGCGGCCAAAGCGCGTTGCGCTGGCTTTTACCGGTTCAGGCGTGCTTTCTGGCGGGGTGTAATCCCAGGCGCGGGCGGTTAAATCAAACGGTAGCCGGGTCTGGTAGCCAACGGCCACAATCACAGGCGGGTTTTTAGCGGAAAGTTGCTTGAGAAATGCTTCCGACAGGCGGTCCATCACCGCATTGCCATCCAGCATATACAGCACCGGGTAACCCGCAGGTGGCGGCGACTGGTTGGGTATGGCAGCCCACACTTTATAGTGGCGCTGCCCGTCTGCCGAATTGAACTGCTGCACGTTGAAGTGATACCTGCTGGAGCCTTTATCGGCAATGTTTTCCCCCAGCGGTTGCATATCTGGCCTGGCGTAGCCACTGGCAGCGGGAAGAAGAATGAGCAACAGAGCCACCCACAGTGCCGAAAACAGTTTCGTTCCCGGGTACGGTTTTATCATTTTCCAGCCAGCCATACAGTGTGCCCCACGCTTTTATTGGCGACGACAGCAGTTCTTGCTCGTCAAAAGAGAGACAATTTAATGCGAATGATTGCTAATTTCAATATGGCGTTTATGATGGATTACCAGCTAAAGGAGCATGGTACAGAGATGCGGGTCGGCAAATAACAGGGGTGTGCGTTAGAGGTGATACCGCCAGGCAGGCTCGTTCAGAGGGAGGGGTTGTGCCGGGGATGAAGTAGCATTACTCATGTGTTCCAATCAGAGCTTTATGTTGCGCCAAACCAGCACTCTGCATGAAGGGCTTACACCTTGCCGCCTGTGTTGCTTCATTTTTATGTACGATGTACTGGTCTGTGGCCGACGCTTGCGTACCGGCAGATGGCTGAAAATCCGGCAAACTCAAAAAATGTGGAACTAATATGGGTGTACTTACAGTTCCACGGAGCGAACGATAAAATAAAGCCGGAAGGATCGTTGGGATCGCTTCCAGCTATTATTAGCTTAAACAGTCAATGACTAATGCATCTAATTCAATCCAAGCATCTTCTAATCTGAATGCGATTTCAGGCTTATTTTCTTTTCCATCAAAACTCACATATGCATTTCGTACCATTTGTGGAATAGTATATAAATAAAGCGCCAACTCCCTGTCAATAAAGTCATTTTCTTTCAATTCAATAGACAATTCACACAAAGACGATATTAACCCCTTATAAGCATCTTCATTAAATGACATATTGGTTCTAACTTCATCAACAAAGCTGTTTTTTATGATCTTTTCTTTTATTGCTTTCAACATATTTTTCTCCTATAAAAATCCAATTATCGCTTCTGAAGGCATTTCTCCAAAGATCAATATCTCTTGGTGGGATGCTGCTACATTTCGGGTGAATGGAGTTTGCAAGTGTTCCGCAGTCTTTTGAGCGTTTGATACATCTAAAATCTTATCACTCGGAATTTTAGACAGATCTATCTTAACAATTGGATTTGCTGCTTGAGTTCCACCATGAGTAGCAAAGTATTCTGCTGTTGATTGACTTCTAGTTGTTGATATCCATGGATCACGCGAGTGCGGTGCTCCTGCCACATGTTGAGTCGGAGTCGTTCTATGGTATGGAGTGGGTCTTGATATTCCGTTGCCTGCGCGGATACTATCTGCTTGTTCAGGAGTCACCGCTCGATGGACAATATTACAACCAGCCAACCCCCACGGATCCACCCACGCCAGCGGATTCGGCACATAACTGTATAAGTTTATCCCACCCGCCAACCCTATCGGGTCTTTCTGTGTATAACACGCGCCCGCCGGATCGTAATACCGGAATGTATTATAGTGCAGCCCCGTTTTACCCGGCACTTCCCTGTGCCGGGCCCTGCGGGACCACGCTTATGCGTGGTTCCAGTCCGTTCCCGACGGACTGGTCACGATCCAGGTACTGGCCCTGGAACCGCAGGTTCTGCGCCACATGCCAGTGCGCCCCTCCGCTTTCCTGCTCTGTACAGCCGCTGGCTTGAAGAGTTGGCGGGCAGGTGATAACCGTGACCATTGAAGAGGATTAGCTGATTATTGAGCAAGCTATGGTGTTTTAATTAATAAAGAACCACTAAAAATAAATAAATTGGAAAGGAAATCTTTCCAGTTCATAGTTTTAATATTTAACAAGATTAATAAGCTCATCAAAAGTCATGTCAACATTTGGATAATAACAATCATCAATGTAGTATTCTATTAATATATATCCAGATGAAAATCATAGCAATGAAGATAAGATCTAATCTAATCCCATTTTTTCTTTACCCAGCATACTGTTAATAATATTTTTTAATTTCATCGCTATTAGATATTAACTCAATTAATGCATCTAATGAGCTTTTTAATTTCACACCAGACTCCCAGTTATATTATTTGAAGATGAGAGACTGTGCTTACTCAGCCTTTTGAGTAAAAAAATATTTCATTATTTTTGTTGCCGCCTCATCAATATTAATTCATGCATCTCTGGTAAATTTACATACCAGTCACTTACCATTCGAATAGAGAATATCTTCATCTAACGGTTCATTAATGTACTTGGTTATTCTCTTTGGCTATTTTTTAAAAATCTAGAAATAAAAAAGCACCAGAGAGAATATCCCAAGATTAATATCAATTATCCATCATATCAAGGGATAACTGGGCAGCATCCCGTATATCTTCATTTTCTGAGTTTAGTGATATCTCCAGGCCTTTTTTTAATTTAGAATCAGAGAATGCCGCTGATACTTGGGTAACCCAGTATCTGACACTGTCAGCTATAGATGGATTTTCCAATATTTTTTTTATTTCTAAAACCACATCATCAAAATGGCATTTATAAAAAACATCTTCTACTAGTTGATATACACCCCAACCATCACCATTACCATAAGATGTAAGAAATAGCGATATTACTTCCTTATCAGGATTAGCAATGAAGAATTTCCTTACCTCATCATATTTATCAATGAGTTCTTGTGTTAAATCACAATCATCAGGCATTGGCTGATGGTTACGTAAAAAAGACAACGCTTCATTTCTATTCATATTCATTGCCCTAAACTTTTCCATAACTCTTTATTTTGTCTAATTAACTCAGACAACTGTCTATTAATAACATTTTTACTATATTCGGCATCACCGAGTATTTTCCTCAGATCAACTATATCTCTTGCCAAAGATTGTCTATCTGTTAATCCCTTCACTAAAGGTTTTTTATATGTCCAAGTTAGCTCGTGAAGATCTTTACGCATGTTTATCGTTATACCTCGACCATGCGTTGTCGGACTAACAGCATTCTGAATAGCATGATGCGGAGTATGTGTTGGATTAAGACCGCTTTTTATATTTGCGCCACGAACCTGGTTATATGTGCCAACGTATAAGTCCTCACCTGGCTTCGCTAAATTACATGTGCTTAAGCCAAGCGGGTCGATCCAACCTAATGGATTCGGCACATAACTGTATAAGTTTATCCCACCCGCCAACCCTATCGGGTCTTTCTGTGTATAACACGCGCCCGCCGGGTCGTAATACCGGAATGTATTATAGTGCAGCCCCGTCTCTCGATCCAGGTACTGGCCCTGGAACCGCAGGTTCTGCGCCACATGCCAGTGCGCCCCTCCGCTTTCCTGCTCTGTTCGGCCCCAGGCACTGAACACGCCCCGCCAGACACGGCGACCTTCTTCATCCGTCACCTGCTCCGGCAGGCCGTTCAGCCCTCCGTGGTACCAGTACAGGCCCGCCACCGCATTTCCCTGGCTTTCCACCCGGACCAGTGGCTGGTAACTCCCTTCTTCATACACATACTGTACTGCGGCGCCCGGTCGGGTGTTGTCATGTTCACCCACCAGTTGCAGACCGCTCCACGCATAACGAATTAGCGTGAATGTGTCTGTGTCTTTGTCCCTGTCCTGGTGCCGTTTCCACAGCCGTTTCTCTGTCCGGCGCCCCAGTGCATCGTAGCGGTATTCCGCACGGCGCCACACCGGGTCACCTTCCAGCTCCACCGCACTGATGCGCTGCTCTTCATCGTACGTAAAGGTTTGTTTCACGCCACGACGCGTGTCGTGCCGCGTCACCATCCGCCCGAAACCGTCGTATTCCCTTGCCACACCCTCCAGGCGCTTCAGCAGGTTATTCCACACCGGATGCAGTGTCGCGTCCGTCCGGTTATCCGCACCGTCGTACCAGAAATGCTCTTCACGGCCCGGTTGATGGCTCTGCGTCAGGCGGCCTGCCGCGTCGTAACCCCACAGGCTCTGGCGGTACTTCTCGCCCGGGCCAGTCGGGGCACCGTCGGTCAGCATCTCGCGGATTATCTGGTCTGCACGGTCCCACTGGTAACGCCGCTCATACACCAGTTGCGACCGGGTACTGTCTGCACAGTGCTGCCGGGTCACCCGGCCCACCACATCGTATTCCGTTTCCAGCTGTAACGGCCCCGCCGTGCGCGACGTCTCACGGTGCAGCCTGTCACGCTGGTAACCTACCAGGCTGTGGGTCTGCCCGCCCAGCGACAACTGCATCTCCAGCAGGTGCCCGGTGCCGTAACGCAGGTACTGTAACTGGCGGCCATCCGGGTATGTGGTGGCACGCAGATTTCCCAGTGCATCCCGGTCGTGCAGATACGTGCCGTCTGCATTTTCCTCACTCACCAGGTCACCCAGTAAATTGCGCCGGAAAACCAGCAGCTCTGTCTCCTGCGGCTCGCGCCCGGTAACAACCGACTGCCGCCAGGCCGCATACGGCATACGCCGGATTTCTGTCGCCAGGGCACTGTAACGGTATTCCGTGCGGTGTTGCGCCGTTTCACGCGCCACCAGTCGCCCCACGCCATCATACTCAAAATTCAGCACCTGCGGGGCCAGCGTACTGCCCGCTTCCGGATAGCGGGTCTGGGTCACTACCTGTTGGGCGGCATTGTAACGGTACTCTGTCCTGCGCCCTGCGTAGTCAGACTCACTGCGCAGCAACCCTTGCGGGCTGTAATCAAAACGCCACTGTTGACGGTTGCCGTTGGTCAGCGACAGCAAACGCCCTTCCGGGCTGAAGTCAAACCGGGTTACCTGGCCTGCCGGGTTCACCGCTTCCGTCACCTGGCCGCGGGCATTAAGCACCACATGGCTTTCCAGCATGCCATCCACACTCTGGCCGCACAGCAGGCCCGCGTGATTGTAGTCAAACCGGGTTTCACGGCCGTCGGCTCGCCGCCAGGCTGCCAGGCGCGATGCCGGGCTCCAGCTGTATTGCTCCGCATTGCCCTGCGCATCAGTGGTCTGAACCAGCCGCCCGGCGGCATCATAGACCCAGTGGCTCTGGTGACCCGAGCAGTCTTCTTCCCGCACGCGCTGCCCGCGCCAGTTCCACCAGAAGCGGTGGCTGTTTTCCAGCGCATCAGTGCGCCGGATTAAGTCGCCCTGTTCGTTCCATTCAAACCGGGTTACACCTTCCTGCGGGTCAGTAACGCTGATGACATCCCCGGCCACATTGTATTCATATTGCCAGACCGCACCATCCGGCAGCACTTCTTTCACCGGGAAGCTGTACCAGGGGTGCCAGGTGGTTAACGTCGCTCTGTCCAGCGGGTCTCGCACCAGCGTTTGGTTGCCGCGTTCATCCCAGGCAAACTCCCACACGCCACCTTCCGGCTCCGTCAGGGTCAGCAATTGTTCCGTGGCGCCAGACCAGGTAAAACGCCAGTCTCCACCGTGGGTATCGGTATAGCGGGTAATTCGGGATAAGGTATCCCAGTGGTGGTTGCTGGTGACCCCGTTATCATTGTAGAGCCGGGTGTAACGGGCGGCTTCGTCGGTGTCGAAGTGCCAGCTTTCCAGTTGGTTGCCCTGATCATCGCACACCTGCCAGGCACAGACTCGCCAGAAGGGTGCTCCGGGCAGCGTACTCGCCTGCCACTGGTAGTGCAGCGTCAGGCCCGTCGCATAGGCGTGCCAGGCCAGCATACCGCTGGCATCATCCCAGCCAAAACGGCGGGTCACAATACTGTCGGCATCGGCGACATGGGTTAATTGCCCACGGGCGTTGTACTGGTAGGACACCAGCAAATGCCGGGTTCCGTCATAAACCTGGTACACCGCGCCCAGCCGGCCTTCCGGGATCCCGTCCGGGAAATCGGTATAATCGAGCTCAACATTCAGCTCTTCGTTGTCACTGGAAATCCGGGTCAGCCGCCCCTGGTTATCCCAGTCAAAATAATGGACGTTTTCGTGACGATCATAAATAGACTGGATACGCCACTGATTAGGCCGGGTCGGGTCCGGCTCATAGAGCTGGAACTCGCCCTGGTCTGTTTGCAGGATCATCGCGCCATTCGGGCTGCAAAACAGCTTCAGGCCATCTTGCTGGAAGAAGATAACATCGCCAGGGTTAACCTCCCCCATGTCCATCTCACGCCCGGACATATCCTTATAAATCAATTGATTGTTTGCCAGGCGATGCAGCCGTGTTTCAAAGGGCAGCATCCAGCCCTGGCCCAGCATGCCGGTGGCGGTATTGCGGCTGTGGTAAATTCGTTGCCAGTACAACGGGATCCGGTCCTGGAGGACAAAATCCCGTTCTTCGTCCCCGGCCAGCACTTTTGCACCGGTGGCAATATTGACCGGGTGCGCGGTTTGCGCACTGCCGACAACCGCGGTCGCCACCGCCGCACTCATAACTGTTCCACCAATATTTTCAAGCATCGCGCCCATCAGCGGGCAGGCAAAGTCTCTTCCCATTTGGCGCAGGATCAGGCAGCTAATCCCTTCTTTTAATAACTGCCGCAATAGCCCTATGCCAAGCGAGCCAGTAATCACCCCGGCATAATAGGCCAGCATATTTTTACCGCTGTGAATATCACGCACGGTGACCGTGTCCCCGCCAATACGGACACGCGGGTTTGCGGCCAGTTCAATAACGGCTTCACACGTGCTTTTATCACCATTGCGCGCAGCAGGCTGGTTGTTGATGAGAACCTTTTTGGAGCCCTGGGCAATAAAATTACTGGTGGTGATGGCGTGACCTTTGGTGCAGTTCACTCTGTCTTCTGGCATTGCTGTCGCATAAGGGCTGGCACTTTCCACCACCGGTTGCGCCAGGCTTTCCCAAACGTTGTAACTGAAAGATTTGGCATCCTCAAGCAGGCCATCAACGCCTTCTTTGCGCACTGTGTCTACCAGGGCACCCATCGGGTTCATTACGATACGCGCGGTGTTTGCCACACCCACCAGCAGGCCCAGCCCAAGCCCCAGCCAGTCTGTGCCTTCCTCGGCGGCGCCAGACTCTAACCAGGCCCGGTTAACGGTTCCGGCGGCACGGGCTGCCTTTTGCTTCATGATCTGTACATTATGGGAACCAGAGGCAATAAAAGCATCAGGCGACCCGCGGGGGAAAAGGCCGCCAACGAAGTCACCGGCCGCATTGCTTATCTCGGTTAATTTACCGCTGACCATCAACGCGCCAACGGCAACGGCGACAAGAATGCCGCCAATGCCCGTTGCTGCAAGAGCGATCGCCCCGGCAACAACAGCGCCTTCCACAAGACCACTGACAAAGTCCGCGATAGCGGAGCTGTGCCTCAGTGGGTCATTCATACGGGCCGCAAGGTAATCCGTCACCGTTATGCTCCAGGTTGAAATCCATCTTTAATCGCGGCCCAGAATGCATCAGCGCTGGCATCGAAAGGCGTGATTCGGGTGAGAGTCATCACCATCAGGTGATCCTGGTGGCGCAACACAGCAATGCGCTCATTTACTCTCGTGGCCTGGTTATCGAAGCTGAGAGCAACTTCCCGGGCATCGAGGCCCGCCACCTGGGTTGGCTGGATCTCCCCCAGCACAACACGTTTCATGGTGCGCTTAATTTTTGCCAGTTGCTGGTTAAGGTAGTTTTCCTCGTCGCCGGGTTTCACATCCCAGGCGCGGGTAATCACCAGTGAAGCACCTGCATCGTCAAATTTAAGGATGGTGATGCTGTTATCCTGGCCGGCTTGCGGCAGGGTAAGCGTCCCTTCAGAAAGCGTAAATACAGGCTGACTCATGCGTTACCCGTTCCCTTTTTAAACACAGCAGCAACCGCTTGCTGGATATCATTAATCGTTGGGTTTATCGCCGTATTTTCTGACGGCGTTGTCAGGTTAAGATCCAGCATGCCGCGCGTATTAATTTGCCCGCCGCCTGAGGCGTTGATGGCAAAATCTGAGCACAGCAGTGTGACCTGCCCTCCCGCCCCCAGCACCAGCGCAGAATTGCCGGAAACCAGCCTTATCTCGGTATCGGAGGCCATCACCATTGCGCCCTTAACCAACTGGGTATAACCACCGCCCACCACTTCGTTCTGAGCTAACTGTGTCGCCTGGGTATGTGCACCTTCCACGGTGCCGGTGTAATCCTGTGTCACACTCACTGTCCGTGAGCCACCCACGCTGTGGGTTTCGTCATTCTTGACCAGGGTATCCATATTGCGCTGCGCCTGAACCCAGACCTGTTCTTCGCCGGGTTTATCTTCGAAACGCAATGCGTTAGCGGTGCTGGCAGTGCCGTCTTTCGAGCGGCTGAGAAAACCCATTTGGGTCGCAGCGGCGGGTAATGCCCAGGGGGGCATACTGGCTTCGTTGTAAACACGCCCGGTAATAATCGGCCGGTCCGGGTCGCCGTTAATAAAATCGACCACCACTTCATCGCCGACGCGGGGAATTTGTACCCCGCCATAACCCTGGCCTGCCCAGGCACTGGAAACGCGAACCCAACAGGAACTGGTATCATCCCCTTTCGCCAGGCGATCCCAGTGGAATTTCACTTTTATCCGGCCATATTTATCAGTCCAGATGCTCTCGCCTTTGGGGCCAACAACCCGGGCTGTTTGCGGCCCAAAGGTACGCGGCCAGGGTGTTTTTTGGAGCGGGCGGAAAACCACCGTAGAGGGGATAACACTGAAATCAATACGGTGAATAGTGTTGTTATCTTCACCACTGGCATAGCGGTTTTCTTCGAAGGTGTACTCTGCCGCCGTGACCAGGTATTCGCCGTTATCATCAAAAAAAGCCGCGTTCGTCAGTTGGAAGGTATTCCCCGGCACAATACCAATGGCGGTTGCCGTTCCAGCGATTTGCTGGTGTTCAACTTGCCAGCGTTCCTGGCGAATGCGTGCGTAAAACTCACCATGCCCATGTTCGACAAAGCGCCCGGGCCAGTCGTACACGTCGATGGCTCCCGGTGCAGGCGAGGCCGGGTTTTGTCGGCTCTGGAACAGCCAGGCATTGGGTTTGCGGAAGTCATAGTCGTCCAGGCTGTACAACCCCGGGGTAACGCAATCTTCTATAGCCCACTGCCCAATCCCTTCTTCGTCGGTACTCCCGCCTGACTGAGTCTGGTGGTAAGGGATAATTTCATAGCCCGTGAACGGTGTGTTTTGGGTCGCGGAATCGGTCAGGATCAGGGTGTGTTTATCTGCTTCGTGGCGGAAATGCCAGGCTATCCCTTCCAGCTCCATCAGGCGGCAAATAAAGTCAAAGCTGCTTTCCTGGTACTGAACGCAATAATCCCAGACTCGGTAGCTGCCAATCAGTTTGTCTTCAAGATTGACGTTGTACTCACCCAGCAGGGTTTTCACAATTTGTGGAACGGTTTGCCCCTGGAAAATACGCAGGTTGCGGTCGCGTTTCATGGGCCAGAGGTCTGGCTCCACCGTCAACTGGTAGACCGCGTAGCGTGTGCCAGAGAGCTCTACTGCGCTCACGGCCACACGGGTAATTTTGCCATTGATATAACGGTCTGTAGTCAGGGTTTGAGTCGGAATGGTTACTGTAACGGGCTGGCCCAACAGTTTGCTGCGATCCAGACGGGCATCCGTCCCCAACAGTTGCAGATTTAAAGCGAAAGATTCAGAGATAGCTTCCCGGCCAGAAAGTTTCCAAAAGACAAGTCCATCCGCCGGTAATTGAACAGTGATGCGATTGAGCATAAATCGGTTCCTGGCATCCAGATGGGCGCCATTCCCGGCCCCCTGATGAAAATAATGATGCAGATTTATGGGGGAGCTACCGCACGGCCCCAACGATGAAAGATAGGCATTATCTGATTCAACACAAATCGACACACTAGGAATTATCTGAATACAGGTGTATGTATTTGAAAGGATTTTGAATGTTAAGAGTTGAATGCCCCGGCAAATCAGGTTTCCCTATCAGGGCAGGCCTGTGCTTTCCTGGTTTTTTCCTTTTATTGCCAATATTGCGATTATTGTGCAGTTATAGAGTCTTTCTCTTTATCACCCATATTTTGGGCACTTATTTAACTGCTGAGGTTTACTGCAGGGCCTGTTATTACAGGCCCTGCCCGCCGGCTTATTTCACCACTTCCACTACCGGGAACTTATATTCCCCCTCCTGAATGGCTTTGCTCGGCCCGTACATACGCATAATGATATAGGCGTCTTTTTCAGGGATCGGTAACCAGTTAGCGTTTTTAGCATCGCCTTTGGCGCTAAGCTCAATGGTATACATGCCGTCCGGCCCTGGCTTAAGGGTGCGGTCGCCACGGCTGTGGCGGTTAATGGCATTGTGTGCCATCAATTTGGTATCTGTGGCATACACCGTGAATGACCAGAACTGGCTGACATCCGGTGCCTTAAAGTGCATACGGTATCTTTTCCCGTTGGCACCATTAATATTTTGCCCGTCAGAACCTTTCACCTCCTGTAAGTAAACAGATTCATCTGGCGGCAGCCCCCATTGCCCAAGATAGGTTCCTTCGGCAAACAGGTCGCGCTGGCCATTTTGTAACTGTTCACGGGTGCCGAGTAGTTTCCCGGCATTTTTCATTTTTGGTGCCAGTTCCGCCAAATACGCCATCCCCAGTTTTTCACCCCGTTTGGCGGCATCCAGTTGTTCTGGGGTGAAATCTTCCTTGCAGGGAGCCAGGCCAATATCCTTATATTTATCCAGCCATTTTTTGTCCGTCGTGCCCATGTCGCCTTCACACAGCACAAAGTTCACCCGCTGTAACCAGTTGGTTTTTGCCGGATCCGGGAATGTGCGCTCTTTTGGTTTGGGCCCGGGCACACCAAGGTAAGCTGAGAGCGTGCGAATATTCCAGTCATCCATGTAATTCAGCGCCGTTTTTTCATCTTCTTTCCCGGTCGCCATGATACGCCCCATCAGCTTGAGGAAATCAGAATCCACCCGAATAACCTCGGTCACACTGGCGGGTACTTCACCTTTCCATGAACGGGAGGCAAACATAAAGTGGCCGCCTTTGGTACCACGCAGGCGGGAACCAATCATTGACGTGGTGTAATGCCCCATATCCATGGTGTGCAAAATCCAGTAACGCCCTTTATCCATATCCGGAATACTGACAATAACCGGTTCCGCCGCAACATCAAGCCAGCCCATTAAATGCAGGGTGTCGTTGTTAATGGTTGGGTGGTCGGTGTAGGTATCATCAGCAATGTGGCGAATGTTCTGAAAACGGTTCAAAGGTGTATCGGTCTTGATAGCCGTTTCATAAAAGAACTTGTACGCTTCATCCATCGAATACGCATAAATAAAGGCATCTTCAGCATATTTATCACTTATTTGTTGCGCACACGCAGCGCCACTTGCCAGAAGCAAGGCCAGAGACAACAGAGTTTTTTTCACGCTAAATCCCCTTATATGAGAGAACGAATTAAGCGTAGCTAAATATCTTACTTTTTGTGTGGGATTAAGGATTGTTTAAGCTGCAGTAATATTTGCAGGTTAAGAGCGCCTAATGATGCAGTGTGAATATTGAGTAAAGAGCAGGAGCCAGCTTCACACAATGTTAGCGGAAGCTTTCTGAACATAAATGGCCCGAACAACGGGAACACTTAGATTTCAAGTGCGGAAAGAATTGCGGCTTCCATTTTTTCTGGGGTGGTGAACGGAGCAAAACGCCGGAGTGGCTGGCCGTCGCGCCCAACCAGGAATTTAGTGAAGTTCCACTTAATTCGCCCCCCCAGCACACCGGGCAACCCGGCTTTCAGGTAACGAAACACCGGGTGCGTGGCAGCGCCGTTGACCTCTACTTTTGCGAACATCGGGAAGCTCACACCGTAGTTGATATGGCAGGTCTGAGCAATTTCGTCTGCGCCGCCGGGTTCCTGCTTACCGAACTGGTTGCAAGGGAAACCGAGCACTACCAACCCCAGCGCGGCATACTTTTTGTAAAGCGTTTCAAGGCCTGCATATTGTGGAGTAAAACCGCAATGGCTGGCGGTATTTACCACCAGAACCAGTTTGCCTGCATAGTCGGCCATAGAGATGGGCTGGCCACTCAGGCTGGTCGCAGTAAGTTGATAAAAGCTAGTCATGTCTGGTTCCTCAAAGCACAACCCGTTGGGCGGCAATATTGCCATACAGCGCGTAACCCAGGATATAAGAAGTTCTCTTCTCTGCAATCCGTAATACCAGCCAACACAGCCATTACCGGCAGGTGAACTAATCTTGTGCGCGTAATATTACTTTAATTGTATCGATAAACAGCCGCAGTGCGACGGGCATATACCGGTTTTGTGGAAAGGAAAGCGCAATGCCTTGAGACGAAATAGCCCAGCCGCCCCGCAATGTAATCAACTGCCCACTTGTCAAAATAGTGTGATTTTTTGCATTATCAACTTCATTACCGATTTGAAATCATTTTGAATCAGGAGCCTTGATTTAAATGCTTAACCCAGTAATCCGCCCAGCACAACCAGCAGATGTATCTGCTATCGAAAACATTATTCAGGGCGCATATTCGCATTACATAGAACGTATTGGACGAAAGCCAGCACCCATGAACTGTAACTATCAGGAAATTGTCAATACAGGTGATGTATGGGTTCTTACTAACCAGGGAGAAGTTATTGGCCTCATCGTTCTGCACAGGGAATCAAACTATGTGTCTGTTGGCAGTCTGGCTATAGATAAAATGTACCAGGGCAAGGGGCTGGGAAAGAAATTATTAGTCCATGCTGAATTACATGCCCGAAACCAGAATGTTAATGAGCTTCGGCTCTATACAAATGAAAAGATGCACGAAAATTTGCAGATCTATTCGAAGCTTGGGTGGCAAGAATATGGCAGAGCTGAGCAGAATGGTTACAAGCGGGTTTTTATGAGGAAAATACTCAGTTAATCCAGAGAACTCGCTCTGAATATCTCCGTAGCCACCCATTGAGTAACTCACAGAACAAAACGGGCATGTTTTCATCACTATAAAGCTCCACAACTCTGCAGAATCCTATGAGGTCTTTATGCTGATAGCGCAGGTTTCCGATATTCACGCTGCACCTGAAAATGATCACCTGCTTCGGTTCGACCAGGCTCTAACCTGGCTTAAGCATCTGCAACCAGACATACTGGTACTTACAGGCGATCTTACCGATGGTCACTGGCATGAAGGTTACAAAAAGATAGCTGCACGCCTGAATCAGCAAAAGTACCCTTCGTTGATCTTGCCAGGTAACTCAGATGACCGCTGTTTGATGCGTTCGGTTTGGGGTGAGAACAGATGGGCGCACGATCCCCAGGGAGAGGCCCTGCACTTTATCCACGATGCAGGGAATATTCGCCTGATTGGTCTGGATTCATCAATTGAATCTGAGGATTACGGCAGTGTGGCAGGCCACCTGGAATGGTTAGATAAACAACTCAACGCTGCAGGCGACACGCCGTCATTGTTGTTTTTGCACCATCACGTATTTGCATCTGGCATACCGACGTTAGACGAAACAATGTGCAGGGATCTGGCAGAGATGGAGGATTTGATTAAACACTCCACGGGCAGGCTAATGGCCATTTCAACAGGCCACGTCCACAGACCCATTTCAGGCCTGTTTGCAGGCATACCTGCTTACATTTGTGGATCCGTTTGCCCGGCTAACCCTGCCTGGTTTGGCACAGTAAATGTTCCACCGGCTAATGACCCACCCGCGTTAATGATCCACCACTTCACCAGTAACTCCCTCGCCTGCCATCACATTTGTGTTTAATGGCGAGCGTTGAAGTAACACGCGCCAAAGCAGCTGACTGGCCGCTCTGTGCCAGGAGCGGAAGTTGCTTACATCATGCTATGTTAGTTTGCTGGGAGCAGGTCAGGCAACCGGAATCATCAGCACCGCACCGATAAGGCGCGCATGGCATACCTGGTCCCAGGTCATTCCAGCGATAAAGCGTTCATTGAGAATACCCGTGGTGGTAAAGAAGAGAACCAGTGCAGTGGTGTCTGCAATAAATGCCCTTCTTCGTGAAGCTTTTTCTGTACTGGGTGGCAAATAACATCTCCCAATCTGTTGTGGTGCTTTAGCTGAAATGCCCGTTCTCCGTTAATGGCTTAAGTGGAAGCGAGAAACATACCGCTTATCTTTCACAGCACGCTGAGTCACCATTGCGCCCTTTATTCTGACGTGCAGGTTGCAAGAACAGCCTGGCGAATAGCAGCGATATCAGCTTGTTGAGCCAACAAGGGTGTACCTGCCGCCTGGTAACGCTGTATTCCCCTGGTCCATACCCGCCGGATGGCAGATTGCCGTGAACTGGCAAAAATATGGGCCGCAAGAATATAGTCTGGCGAAAGCCCCGCAAGAGCAGGATTGTCTGCATCCAGTTCAATAAAATCAGCGAGCATGCCTGGCTGAATACCTGAAACGAGCCGGCCAGAAGCCTGTGCCCCACCCTGCAACGCGTGGCGATAAAGATAACTGGCGACATCGGGTTCGTTATCACTGCAACAGATATTGCGCTGCTGATGCACAAGCCGCTGTGAATACTCCAGTTGCAGTAACTCCTCTGCCGCGTTCACGGCAATGTGGCTGTCTGAACCAATCCCCCAACGGCCGTGGTGCGTTTGCCACTGGCGATAATCAAAAATGCCATCGCCAAGGTTCGCTTCTGTCGTTGGGCATAGACCAATAACCGCCCCAGTCGCCGCCGCTTCGCTGTATTCCTGTTCATCCATATGGGTGGCATGAATCAGGCACCAGCGAGAATCCACATCAAAATTATCCAGCAACCACTGTACCGGGCGCTTCCCGCTCCAGGCAAGGCAGTCATCAACCTCTTTTTGTTGTTCAGCAACGTGGATATGAACAGGTGCAGTGGCATCGGCCGCAAAAATATGTGACAACACCGCCTGCAAATCATCAGGGTTGATTGCACGTAATGAGTGCGGTGCCAGCCCCAGTTTTACGCCCGCCGCCTGGCACAAACTGAATAACTGGTCCCAAAAGGCCAGGAAAGATGGCTTATCGTGGGTGAAACGGTACTGATGCGCTTCTGGCGGCAAACTACCAAAACCACTGGCCTGGTAGAGCACCGGCAGCAATGTCATGCCAATGCCTGTGCGCTGAGCGGCACGAACCAGTGCGGCACTCATCGCAGCAGCATCATGATAGGGTTCACCGCCAGGCTGGTGATGGACATAATGGAATTCACAAACAGAGGTATATCCGCCAGCCAGCATCTCGTTATAAAGCTGCGTGGCGATAATTTCGAGTTGTTCCGGCGTGATTTGTTGAGCAAAGGCATACATTAATTTCCGCCAACTCCAGAAGCTGTCTGCCGGGTTCTGGCGGTATTCAGTCATGCCAGAAAAAATGCGCTGAAAAGCATGAGAATGAAGGTTCGGCATTCCTGGCAGCAGCCAGCAGGCAGACTCAGCACTTTCAGGCCGCGTTGAGTTGGGCTCGACTGCCGTAAAAACCCCTTGGTTATTCCATGAAATCAGTACATCCCGTTGCCAGCCTTGTTCAAGCCAGGCATGGCGGGCAAAAATCTGCCTGGTGCTCATACGTAATTCATCTCCGCTCTGGTGCTATTGCCGTGTTAATACCGCATTGAGAAATTGGCGGGTGCGCTCATTTTGCGGCGCGCCAAACACCTGCTCAGGCGGGCCTGCTTCCACAATACCGCCGCCATCCATTACCACGACGACATCAGCCACTTCACGGGCAAATCCCATCTCATGGGTTACCACCATCATGGTCATACCTTCACTGGCAAGCATCTTCATTACCTGCAGTACCTCGCCAACCAATTCAGGATCAAGTGCCGAGGTGGGTTCATCAAACAGCATGACACTGGGCGACATAGCCAGAGCGCGGCTGATGGCGACACGTTGTTTTTGCCCGCCGGAAAGGTTGCCCGGCATGGCTTGCGCCTTTGCTGTCAGCCCCACTTTATCCAGCAACTTCATTGCCTGCTTCTGCGCTGTTGCTTTATCAATTTTGCGCAACATCACTGGCGCGACACACAGGTTTTCCAGAACAGACAAATGAGGAAACAGGTTAAATGACTGGAACACCATGCCAACTTCTTTGCGCAGTTCGTTTAACTGCTTTTCTGGCAGTGGCTTACCATTCGTGATTAAAGGCGTTCCGCACAAGGTAATATTGCCGCGCTCTGGCAATTCAAGCCCGTTACAGCAGCGCAGGAAAGTACTCTTACCCGAGCCACTTGGCCCAATAATGACAATCACCTGGCCGCTGAACACATCGAAATCAATTCCGTTCAGCACCACATTGTCACCAAACCGCTTGTGCAGGTCGCGAATACTGATTTGAGGTTGTGGGTTGGCGTTGTGATTCGACATTACTGCTCCCCTCTCTGGTGATGCCGTTTTTCAAAGTAGCGTAATGCCGTCACGGTAATGCTGGTCAGTACAAAATAAATCACCGCAATAACCAGATAGGTTTCAAGGTCGCGGTAGGTATTACTGATGATGGTATTACCCTGCTGCATTACATCGTGAATGGTAATTAACGAAACCAGTGCAGAGTTTTTAATTAACGCAATAAATTCATTCCCCAACGGCGGCAACATGCGTACCACCGCCTGGGGAAGAATGATTTTCATCATTGCCTGTTTTGATGACATTCCCAACGACCGTGCCGCTTCATTCTGGCCCCGGTCAATGGAGGTAATGGCGCCGCGTACAATTTCGGAAACATAAGAAGCGGAATAAAGACCGAGCCCAATCACGCCACAAAAAAATGACGGCAGCATGACCCCGACTCGTGGTAGCCCGTAATACCAAATAAACAGCTGCACTAATAATGGTGTACCACGGATCACCGCAACATAAGCGCTGGCAATACCATAGACAACTTTTCGCTGTGGGTTAATTCTGGCAACACCAATTATCAAACCCAGAATACAGCTCAGAGCCAGGGCACAAAGGGTAATTTCAATCGTCACCACTGTACCTGCCAGCAGCGCATTGCTGCTGGCAAACACTGGCGCGAAATCAAGATCTAAACTCATCGTTAATCCTGTGTTTTTGCCAGTGAATTACTTCGCTGAAACCGGGAACCACTTATCGACCAGTTGTTTATAGGTGCCGTCTGCCTTCAGTTGATCTAACGCGTTGTTAATATCTGCAACCAGGCTGGTTTCATCTTTACGCACAGCAATTCCGTATTCTTCACTGGTCAGGGAACCCGGTAAAACTTTCACGCCACCACGCGTGCGGGCGTACTGGAATGCAGCAGGTTTACCTGTTACCGCTGCATCCACCCGGCCAATACTCACCAGGTTGAACATTTGCTGGTTCTTTTCAACTTCAACAGTTTGCGCTTCTGGAATATGGGTATGCAGCCATTCGACAGATTTGGTGCCTGTCTGTACGCTAACTTTTTTACCTTTCAAGTCATCTGCACTTTTAATGGTGTTATTGCCTTCTTTAACCAGTGTTACCAGGCCACCAGCCATGTATGGCTTAGTGAAATTAACTACTTTCTGGCGTTCGGGCGTGATGTAAATTGCAGAGACAGCAATATCTGCACGGCCCGCGGTCAGGCTGGGGATCAGCCCTTTAAAATCAACGTTGGTCCATTGCACTGAACGGCCAAGCTTGTGCGCAATGGCCTCTGTCAGTTCAATATCGAACCCCGTCATTTTCTGGTTTTCAGTAAACTCCATCGGTGGGAATGTGGCATCGGTCACCGCTTTGATGGGTGCCCCGGCAGCGAGGGCTGCTGCAGAAATGCTCAGTAAGCTAAGTGACAGCAGTGCATGTTTAACTGTGTGTTTGAATGTAGGCATGGGCTCACTTCCTGGAATTAAGATTGATGATGAAAAGCAGGTGATGCCTGCGTAAATGTCGCATTCAAACTGGCTTGAATACGTTTGGCTGCATTCAGCGTTTCTTCGATAAGACGCTGGTGCTTGTTCTGAGTACGAATAATGGGGGCCATTAGCGTTAAAGCCCCAAGCAGTTGTTGATTGGGTGAAAGCACAGGAACACTTACGCCCCATACACCATCATCCACTTCGCTTTCTGTGCAGGCATAGCCCTGCTGAACAATCTTGAGTAACGCGTTCTCATAGACTTCACGTTCGAACATGTTGTTGATGTGGGTTTTCGCAATATGCTGCCTGGCAGGTAAAGGTAAATGCGCCAGAAGGCATTTTGCTGTTGCCCCACGATACAGCGGTAAACTGCGCCCCTTTTCGAACGAACAGCGTAAGGATTGCCGGGGTTCTAACATGCTGATGCACACTGCTTCTTGCTGCATAACGACAGTCACCGCAACGGTTTCCTGCGTGGTGTCTCGCAAATCAATCATCGCGTCATTCGCATGCAGGGAAAGCAGCGTGACGGCATCAAAGTTAAGTGCCATTTGCAGGCAGGCAGGGCCAGGCGCATACAGCGCATCTGACTCCATCACAAATCCCCAACGGCGTAACGAGGCTAACAGCCGGTACATTGTGCTTTTGTTTAAACCAGAGGCATGAACAAGTTCACTGGCGCTGACGGGGCGGCCATATTCAGCAACCATCCTGAGCACCATCAGTACTCTTTCAGAGGTTGGAGTCTGGTCAGCAGATTCAACTTTGCTCGGTATTGCATCCATCCGTTTATTAACCTGTTTTGTAACGCTTGCAGGGAATATTGCAGGGGTTGTGCCAGGTTTGAGGAAATCAATTCCCGAATAACGGGAATTGATTTTTAAACAGTACAATACAGAAACAAAAATCTGACAAAGAGCGCTTTCCCGGGGCGAGATTTTCTGTAAACCGCAAACCGCGGTGGAAAGTTGAACGATTTTGGTGCAGAAATTGCACTACGCCAGGTGCAATAAATGAGTGGGTTACATCATCAATTATTATTTGGTGAATGCCATCACCGAATAACAAAGAACGTCGCCACTATCAGTCGTCTTCGACTCGAAAGAAATGGGTTTATACACGCTGCAGTGCTGTAAAAAGTATTGTAAAAACATGTGCCACATTCTGGTGTGAGGCCTGAGCCTGCCCATGACATGGCCCGCTGAGAGCGCAGGCTGTGTGAAAACTCATAGCTTTAAGTAGCCAAACAATATTTCTCATCTGTGTTTTGAGAATGCTGTTTAAGTTGACAAGGTAATCTATGGTTTTATCCGGGTGTCTCAGAAGTTTTTATTGCGGGAAAGAGCCTGATATTTGTTACTGGAGGATAAAACGGCCGGAACCATTAGCCGTATTGTTCCTGAAGCTGAAATATCAATCCTGTAGTACCCCATATCGATATCATCCTTTTGAGGTTATAAGCCAATATATGTGGACTCATTTCCGTACTGACATTTTTAAATTTCCGCATCAGAAAGTGCGTTGCACCCATCCACATTTTAATTGTCCCAAACGGATGTTCTACCGTTTGCTTTCGCATGACTACCGCCTGAGGAAATGACTCAAGCCTCGCATGCATTTCTTCCATTTCAGCTTCATGAACCCAACGCCGTATACGCCCTGGATCGCGTTTCGATGTAGTGCACCTGGAGCGCTGGCTGCAATCGCGACAGGCAATATTGTTAAAGTACAACTGTTGCTCCAGTCCATCCTCTATCGAGGTAAATCGATTCTGAAGCTCATTGCCCATTATCTGTTGTGTTGGTGACTTTATGCGCAACAATCAAATGGTTCTTCGTATCCACAGCTGTCTGAACGTTGTAGCAGACTTGCCGGTTCATATTATTTGTTTTCATCAGCCGGCGAGTCAGGGTCGGTTAAAGAGAGTTGTTTATCTGGCTGTTGTGCGACTGCTTGTTGAATCTCCTGAAGCTCAAGTAAACGCTTTTTTAGCCAGGCCAGTTTAGTGGCTGTTAACTTTGTGTTTGCATCGGGCTCAGTATTCTTGTCGGCTTCATCCAGCTGGTTTAAATAATAAGTAATACTTTGCTCTACGCGCTCAATATGGTCATTGGCTTTCTGGGATGTGAAGTTGTTGGGTTTACTGTTTACTGCTTTGAATTTGCTGCCGTCGATGGCAACACGACATCAGTGAACATTTGCATTTGTCGGCACAGGCCAATAAAGGCCCGACAGGCATTCCTGATACCTTCACCGTTATCTTTTCTGAAGTCTGCAATGGTTTTAAAATCAGGCGTTAATCGTTCAAGTAACCACATCAGTTCAACGTTCCGATGGGCCTCTTTTTCCAGTCTGCGGGAGGACTGAATTCGGTTGAGATATCCGTAAATGTACAACTTCAGTAGGGTGGCAGAGTGATATCCGGGCCGTCCGGTTCGCTTTGCATCACCTCTTCTGAAACCAAGAGAATCGAGCTTTAGTCCATCAACAAAGATATCAACCACTCTGACGGGGTTATCTTCAGTGACAAAATCGTCCAGTGCATCAGGGAGCAATGTCACCTGAAGCCTGCCTTGTCCTTGAATGTGATGGGCCATGTCGGTATCCGCAGTATTCATTTGTATGTTTATAATTTTAATGAAAAAGTCAGTCCGTCGCATGGGTTTATCAAGAATGGTTGATCATATGAAACCATCGCTTAGACCAAAAAGTGATCAGGGGTTTTCACACAGTCTGAGCGAACAGCGGAAGTTCGCTTTTGTCATAACAACCGGGATGGAGGACTAACATTGGCATTTGATAATCAACCAAGAGCAGGTCAACTTAGGCATGTATACTTGCTTTGTACTAAGATGCTTATCCAACAAGTGTTTTAAGATATTGTCTCCGGATTAAGATGGATTTTTCAACATGACCAGGACAGAAAGACTTCTCGAATTACTACAGATACTAAGGGCGCAAAGATATCCGATTACTGCATCCACTTTGTCAGAAAGATTAGGAATAAGTGTACGCTCCCTTTACAGAGATATAAGAACACTACAGCAACAAGGCGTGTGCATTGAAGGATGCGCAGGAATTGGATATATAGTTAAGTCTGACTTTCTCTTACCACCGTTAAATCTTTCTCATGAAGAAATCAATGCTATTACACTTGGGTTAAATTGGGTATCTCATAATACGGATTATGCTTTCAAAAACACCGCAAGAAAGGCACTTGCAAAAATACATGCCGTTATTCCTGGTGAATTAAAAAACCTTATTGAGAGCCAATCCTATCTGACTGGTCCCTCGGAAAAGAATGAGACCTTCTTTGAAGATATCCGTGACGCCATTAAAAATAGAAAGAAAATTAAAATAAAGTATTGTAACAAGAAAGATGTTTTTTCTTCTCGAGTCATATGGCCCATTGCATTGGTATGTATGGAGTCATGCTGGCTTTTGGTTGCATGGTGTGAGATGAGAAATGATTTTCGTCATTTTAGAACTGACAAAATCGAAGAGATTGTGGAAATGGATTCCATGTATAGGGAAAACAGGACGGTTTTATTGAAAAAATGGAGAATAAAAGAGGGGATCTGCGAGGGAAAAGAGTACTGACAAAAACTGTCACAGCCAATTTGTATACTACCCCAGATGTAAGAGTCAATTCTACTTAACAGGGGGAGTTATGAATTTTCAGAATAAAGTAGCTGTTATAACAGGAAGTACCGCCGGTATAGGTGAGGCTGTCGCAGAACAATTACACAAACATGGCGCTAAGGTGGTCATAGTATCCCGCGCATCAGAGCAGGCTAAACAAAAAGCGAAACTATTATCTTCACAGGGGCAAGAAGCGATGGGGATCGGATGTGATGTGTCACAGCCCGAACAAGTACGGAAAATGATAGATGATATTATCAAATATTTCGGCAGGCTTGATTATGCTGTAAATAATGCAGGCATAACAGGCGAACACGGTAAAAACATAACAGAGCAGACAGTTGAAAACTGGGATAAGGTCATTGCCACCTCATTGAGCGGTGTTTTTTACTGTCTGAAATATGAAATAGATCAGATGATGAAGTTTGGTGGCTCTATCGTTAATTTATCTGCAGTAAATGGTCTGGTTGGCATTCCTGGATTGGCACCTTACACCGCGGCTAAGCATGGTATAATCGGTTTGACCCAAACCGCAGCGCTGGAGTATGCATGTCAAGGTATTCGAATTAATGCAGTTGCTCCGGGCTATGTCCATACCCCACGAATGAATGAGTTCCCTGAAAAAATCATACGCAGTTTCGTAAATAGCCACCCTATGAAAAGGATGGCAACAATGCAAGAAATAGCGGACTTCATATTGTTTTTGCTGTCAGACAACTCAGCGTTCTGTACCGGAGGAATTTATCCAATTGATGGTGGATATTTAGCTGAGTGAAATTTCCCTTAAGTCCTTTTAAACTGTAATAATTGCATCACCTGGGTGACAAGCTCAATGAGAACGATAAAATACCTATGGTTAGGAACATCCGCTTCTGGCACATAACGGCCAGAATTTGTGTGGGCTGGTCCGCTCTGAGCGAGAAAAAAACGTGATCCTGGCAGCTACGTGGGGCTTTGTTGAATAAATCAGATTTGAGGCGAGTTGCCCTGTAATAGCCCATCATTCAGGCAATACGCACGCTTTCCGGCATGCCCACTTTCGTCATTTTGTTCAGTGCACGTACCATGGCCAAAGCCTCTGCAACCTAGCCGTCGTCGTCCCGTAGCGTCAGCGAACCGCCGAACAACGGCTTTATCCTGTATATTGCCGTTTCGGCTATTGAGCAACGATTATAATCTGTCGTCCATTTCCACCGGGCAATGCTTCCGCTCAGTCGTTGATTCACCACTGCGCGGTTTCGGTCTGCATATTCACCTGACCAGTAACCCGCGCCTCTCTGGGGAGGGATAAGGGCACTGATTTCTTTGCGACGCTGTTCATCATGGCTTAAACGTGTATCGTCAGCCCCGTCTGCCACCGCAGACCTGATTTTCCGGCGTGTCTGTCGGATTAGGCAAGGGAAGGCTTCTGAATCGGTCACATTGTTCAGCGACAGGTCTGCACAGATGATTTCATGTGTTTTTGCATCAACGGCCAGATGCGCTATTTCGCCCCGAGTGGGGGTTTTTAAAGCTGACATCAACGGACTTCGCTCGTTTGCTAACACTGGTGTAATCCGGGCAGCGCAAAGGAATACCCATCAGAGCAAAAATGGAATCAATAAAGCCCTGTGCGGCCCGCAGGGTCACCCGGGAAACGCGCTTAACGACCAGAACGGTCGTGATGGCAAGGTCTGAATAACGCAAAGGTCTGCCTCGTGATGAAAGTGTTGCTGACCCGTACCATGCCTGAATGGCTTCATCATCCAGCCAGAAAGTGACGGAACCACGATGAATGAGGGCTTTATTGTAGGTCTTCCAGTTAGTGATTTTGTACTTCTGCGTTGCCACGGTACTGCTGCGTTATCAGAATGATGTGTGGTCTTATCCTGCCGTTTGGAAAAAGTTCGACTTATTCAACAAAGCCTGTTTATGCCCGTCAGGATATTAGATGAATTGATGTGTAACCTGGCCTCTGAATACCTTTCTGGCAGCATCTTCAGCGATATCAATGCCAGATTGTAGACTGGAAGAGGCCATGACTGTTATTTGTGTATTATTGGCAATTGCCATGTTTGCGTCTGCGTAGTCAATCATTAATATGTTGGCCATAGCGTCATACATTTCGAAAATGACTTTGTTTAGATCGGCTTTGACATCAATATGTCCGATAGCAAATACCTTATCCTTCATATTTTTCATTTCAACAGCAATGTATCCTTCAGGTGGCCTTCCCCACATACTCCGTAATTCGCTGAAGAGCACGGCAACCTTCCATTTCACATTTTCACTAGAGAACTCCACGGGCTGCACGACAATTGGTTTATCAAACTCCTCTAATTCACTACTATCAGAGTCAGCCCATGAATTCATATCTCGCGGATTATGCAACTTCAGACCTTTATTAACATCTTGAATATAATTTAGTTTATTAACAATATAAGATATTCTATTCCATGGCCCCTTATTCTCATGGAGCTGTTTATGTGCACCGCTGTAAACTTTATCTACATAATTCAATGGCATCCTTCTAAGCACTTCAGTCGGAGGAAACTGATGCAGCGTTGCAATCATGATATTCTCAATCATTTGACATCCTGCCTGAGCAACCATTGCCCAGTTTTCCATTCGACTCTCATTCGTCATCTGTAGTTTATCTACATTAACTAATGGTTCAGAAAAAAAGCTGGCGTTTGGTGTTTGTAGTTGGATTTTTACATCCTGATATAATCCCCCCTGGTAATAGAGAATAATCATACGCATAATATCACTCATCGCCACAAAGGATTTTTTCTCTATAAGAATATCCATTATGTGGATAAACACATCTATCCAATCTGGCCTGCCTTTCCACTCAAGCAGAGTTGCCCTGAAATCGACTTCTGAAATATCCAAATTTCCCAACTTCCGGGGGCGAGCAATCACTCCTCCAACGCTTTGGAAAAGTGAAGGTTCAACCTCAGCATTTTTCTGGTAAACCCATATCAGGTTTTTCCATCCGGCAGCACCACTTCCTTCGCGGGTTTTTAATCCTTCACGTAATTCTGTCTCTTCATCATATTCCCCTTGAACCCAAATACTATGAATATTTCTCTGTTCAGGACTCAACACCTCCTGGATTTCTTCAGGTGGTAACCTGGATTCAAATGATTGAACAAATTTATTAATTTCAGCACCGTAACCATCAACATTATAATCAGTGTTTTTCAAAACCTTCAAACATGTTCTTGCTATTCCATTGTAACTTTGATCTTTAAAGGGCAACATTGATTCAACTGCATTCAAAAAATTAATAGCTTCCAACAACTCTTTTGGCATATCCTCCTTAGTCTTCAGAACTCTTTGAATAGGAATTAAGTTCACTTGTGGAAAACGACTCATTAATAGGAATGGAGTGATTTGAGAGTGAATATTATTTGCCAATTCATTCAGTTTTCTTTGTGCAGTAGTCTCAGGTCTATTATCCACAAACCCTGAGCGATGCGTTCTGCCACTTTCCTTCGGAGTAACAGAGTCAACAACTGACTGACTCTTATTCTCTTTAAACTTACCAATCTGTGAATACATATTTCATACCTTTTTACATTCCCGTGAAGTTTCATAAAACTCGCATAACAATTTAACTGAATGAAATTTTAAATTTATTTAAAGCATTGCCATGAGTTTGTATTTTGGAAAATACGAAAAAATCAGATATGTAATTATCTAGTAATAGCTCAGGTGCGAAAAGTGTCAAGGTTGGGGTCAGCTTGGATATCAAAAATTATTGTACGTTAAGGTGATTTTTTATACACCTGGTCTGCGGTAAGGGGACTTGACCACGTTGACAGGCAGCTATGAGCGAAGAACAGACTTCCCATAACTTTATCAGTCAACCTGGCGAGCATTCCATTCGTCACGGGTAATTTCCCAGAGTTCAGAATCCAGCAGACCGCTGACATACTCTTTCTTTTCAGTCCTGATTAGCCGCATGCCACTGCTGTCTGAAATACGTTTTGAACGGCTATTGAGAGCCGCTTTAGGTGCACGCAACACGGTCTTATTTAACGAATTAAACCAGTAATCCGTAGCTGCAATACTGGCCTCACGCATAAAGCCCTGGCCCTGATGCTCCGGAGCTAACCAAAAGCCTCGGTTATTATCTTCAACGTCATACAGGCAGATTAAACCCATCAGTTCGTCAGGCATTTCACGGTGCCTGATAGTCCAGAACCAGGCTATTCCATTTGCCATATCAGGCATGGCAACGTTATTAACGTAATTCTCGGCACCGTTATCAGGATAAGGCCATGGTACTGAAGAGACCAGGTAGCGAACTACCTCCCAACGTGGGAAAATCATCTGAATTTGTGAGGTATCTTCGGGGGATAATGGCTTTAAAAGCAAGCGTTCCGTATAGAGTATGGGTATTGGCATCGGTACATTTCCTTCATGAGCTTGATATCTATTTCGGTTGAACCCGTTCAATAACTACCTCAATTTATCTGGATGCACAGAAAACATCCATACAATTGAAGGCGCAGTGAGCAAATGGTCAAGATTCGCTACTGGCACAGTATGAACCATCTGACTGCTCTAAAGGTCCGCTGAGAGCGAGAAAATTAAGTTATAACATAGCCCGCGATCATACCCGACACAAAACCCAATGCCATATTGTGTAACTTCCTTGATATATACAGCGTTACTCCTGGCGGGCCAGAATCGATGAATTAATTATTTCAAAGCCACATCGGAATAACAGAAATAGCGAGTAACAGCCCCAGTATGGCGTTAAGAACATGCCATTGCCCGTCTGTTTGTAATAAACGGGCAGCAACAGACCGGCAATGCACCACAGGGAGAGAGATAACATCGCGGCAATGCTAAATGAACCGCCAAGAGTAAATAGCCGACAGTCTCAGGAGCCCACTGGTCGGCTATAAGCGAGCAGAGGACTGTTCATGCATGAACATGAAGACTGAGCGTTTCCTTATATCAAACAGAATATTTTGGTTGAGCAATGGATAAAAACCCGCAGCCACAGTGGGCTTCAGGGTTGTTCATTCTGCATAGCAAATGTCGCTAAACGCTGGTGATCCAACCGGAAGTATTGTTTTTCTTCTATCAAGGACGCTCCGAGTGATAAGTAAAATTCGGCTGCTTTGGGGTTGGTGGTTTCAGCCGTCCAGTCGAATCTTGTGCAGCCATGTTCTATGGCAAAAGCAGCAATAAATCGCATAAGTGATTTACCTACTCCCTGGCCTCTCACTGCTGCTGATGTGAAAAGATCTTTCATATACGCTTGCCCGGAGCACTTGGGTGCCGGGAACATCAAAGTGAATGTAGCAAATCCGACGAGTACCCCATTTTTCCATGCTCCCAGTACAGTCACCCCTGAATAAGCAGAGAAAACTCTGTGAGTCAGATAAGAGAGCATTTCGTCATAGCTGGCAGCCTCATTCCCGAAGTAATACGATTCCATTTCGACAAAAACCCTTGCCAGCTCCGGAATATCAGACACATCACAGACTTCAATTTTCATACGCTTTCTTTATTTTTGCCTGGTCGGTAACCTACTCTAACTTAGAGTTTCAGCGTTTGATACAAAGTTGACTATCGTCATATCAAAAAGCCCCTGAATGCCTGGTCAGTTACAAGGAGCGGTCACTTAACCTGGGTATTTTCCCCAATATCTTACGGATATGTAGGCACAAAACGGCACATGCCTGATTGGTAATCTGCCATGCTTACCACAGTTACCAGAATGTGAGTATCAGGCAGGCAAGTAACAGATGAAATCAGTGAAAAATATTCAGATTGAGCAGCTTATTTGAATCCGGGTTCAATATGGGAGCATTCAGCACAATGATTACTTTATGCAAGGCTTGCGGTACTTCGTATGAGTTTCTCGACGCCCCGTCGGAATGTTGTAGAATCTGTGCTGATGAGCGCCAGTATGTGCCTGTAGTTGGTCAGCAATGGATTGAATGGCCAACCCTGATTGCCACACATACAAATAAGTGGAAGCAGTTTCAAGACAATATATTTAGCATTACAACTGTTCCTGAATTTGCAATTAATCAGCGCGCATTCATCCTAAAAACGGCTAATGGTAATATTCTCTGGGATTGTCTGGCCGTACTGGATGATGCCACAAAAATGCTTATATCTTCATTGGGTGGATTGAAAGCCATCGCTATATCACATCCGCATTTCTACACCTCAATGCAGGAATGGGCTGCAGAGTTTAACGCTCCAGTTTATCTTCACTCCAGTGACCGGCAGTGGGTAATGCGCAGCAGCCAGTACATTACTTTCTGGGATGGAGATTCACTACAATTAGCTCCTGATGTTCGTTTGATTCATCTTGGTGGGCATTTCTCTGGCGGTAGTGTTCTCCACTGGGATCAGGGAGACGGGATCCTGTTTTCAGGGGATATTGTTCAGGTAACACCAGGGAGAAAGAACGTATCGTTCATGTGGAGCTACCCTAACCTCTTGCCATTACCTGCAGAAACGGTCAGAGGCATCATGAACCGCCTGAGCATTGTTAAATACTCACAGATATATGGTGCATTTGAAGGGCGAGAAATAACCGAACATGCAGATGATATTGTCCAATTTTCTGGACATAAATATATTGATTGTCTGAAGTAACCGATGCTGACCGCGATTTGAGTTTTCTTCACAAACTCAATTCAGGATTTTCTTTTTCCGCAATCCAGTCCACCAGTTCTGCAAACTGGGTGTCGGAAAAAACGGCGATACCCTGCTCAGTGAGTAATGCTGCCGCAACGCCCATGCCAGGCTGGCGTTGCCCACGAAAACAGCCGTCATAAATAAACTGGCTGCCGCATGTTGGGCTGCCGTCTGTTAATAACGCAGCGGTGCAACCAGACTCCTGTGCAGCCCGCAAGGCCAGCCAGGCTGAAAGTTGATAATGCGCAGTCACATCCTTCCCGGTTTTTTCAATGATCCTGCCCTGCCCGTGCATTACACCGGTGCCGCCGCCAGCCGAGAGAATTTCTGCCGGTGAGCGAGGTACAGGCAACCCTGCAGACAATTCAGGGCAGTGAATAACCAGGCGTTGCTCCTGTTGCCAGAGAGCAAGTTGCTCTGCCATCTGTGCTTTCTCACTTGCGTTATAACGAACTTTAAAGCCCATCAGGCAGGCACTTACCAGAATTTTATTTTTCATCATTTCCCAGCATTGCGGTGGCAGAACAGAGTCAGTGTAACGCTTCAGCAGGCTACATTCCCCTGGATTATAGAATACCGTGCAAGGCAAAACAGATCCGGCCCCGCCAGTAAACGGCAAAATAAAGCGCTGCTACGCCCACCCCACAATCACAATTAACAGAGTGCTTATTTTCGATTATGCACAATATCCCGTTCTTAAATAGCCAACTACTGTGGCAATATCTTTTGGTAATCATTGAATTAAGGATACGTGATGCCTGGAATAACCCTTACATTATCTGGTGAAAAGAACCCACAGTTAACCAAAGCCTGTGTTGTTTTAGCCACCCAAATCACATGCGATATATTAAAGAAAAATAGCTTTGAGACTATGGTAATAGTCAGGCATGTTGCTGATGACGACTGGTTTATCGACGGCAAAAGCCTGGCTGAATGGGGAAAAAACTCGTTCAGACTTGAAGTCACAGTGGTAGATGAAACCTGTAGCAAAGACCAGAAAGCCGCATACCAAAAAGCAATCTACAACGCAATGGAACAGGCGATGGGTAACTTACACCCACAATCCAACGTACATGTTATTGATTGCAAAGCGGCGTCCTATGGGTACACCGGCATCACACAAGAATACAGGTACCAGCACAAAGACGAGTTTTACTGAAAACCGGTATAACCCGATGCCTGCCGCTATTACAGTGCCAGTACACGGAAGCATTGATAACCGGGACCATTCCAGCCAGCCCCGGCATTATCCCCCAGGAGGTGTGCCGGGTCACTTTGCGGTGGTGCATGAATAAGATGGCTCAGATAAGTGGTGCCAGAAAGAGAAGTGGTAGCCAGAAGCCACGCAGGCGGTTTGGTAGCTTAGTCCGTGCCCATAACGTTAACCGTTCTTTTTAGCAGCACCCTGACGACGTTCTTTTTTCTCTTTATACATCGCGGTATCAGCAAGTTTTACAGCATTGTCCACAGAACATGTTTCAGGATAGATACAAACCACACCCGCACTTGCGCCCTCATACCATAAACACAAATTGCCAAAGGTATACTGCCCGCGCAATGTGGTATGGATCCTGTCTTTTATAGTGCAGAGCGCCATTTTTTGGTCGCTTCTTTTTTCCGGCCCCAGGCAGGCAAGCAAAAACTCATCGCCGCCTATCCGGCCAACAATATCTTCTTCGCGCACAATATGTTGCAACCGCTGCCCAATATCTTGCAGTAGTGCGTCCCCAATATCATGGCCCAGTTCATCGTTCACTTTTTTGAATTCATCGAGATCGATATAACTAATCAGTACCGCGCGATTGATACGCTTTGCCAGTGAAAACAAGGCAGGCAACCGGTCGAATATTGCCCGCCGGTTCGGCAATTGAGTCAGTGGATCTGTGTAGGAGTGTAATGCCAGTTGGTAATTATCTTCTTTAAGCTGTTCGATAACCAACAGTTCTTCGGCGTAACGGGCAATGATTTTTGCCAGTGAGACAAGGCGCGTTACCGTTGCCTGGCAATCTTCTTTTTGCTGCTTGCTGACTGTGTTAACCGAGCCATAGAGCGTGCCATCCCGCAATATAATGGGCACGCTCAGGTGCGTACACATTCCCGCAGCTTCCAGCTCTGGAAACTGGCCGTAAAACCCGGCCAACGCTTTCAGGCAGTAAATACCTTCTCGCAGAGTCTGCCCGGACAAGACTTGCTGCCAGGCCGTGTGTTTTTCACCGGAAATAATATGGTAACGGGACAATTGCGCTGTGCCTGGCGCGGTAACAGGGGAGCATTCACGGTCCAGCACCATCACCCAGGGTGAATACAACCCGGAGTCAGTGCTACAAAACTGCATCAGTTCTTTGATAAAACTGCTATCAGCATGAAGTAAGGTCACACTACCACTCGTGAAGTCGTTCATTTTCACTCCAGGGCAATGGTTATTTTTATTATTTGAATCAGCGCCTTTAATGAACTGCGATAGAAACCAACACCAATGTAATTAACTCAGAATACCATTACAATTAATAAACGTAATCTATCAACTGCAATTTTGAATCCTGCTCACACTTTCTTTTTTATCGGCACATAACTGCATCTTTTCAGTGTACCCGTTGCCATTTCAGCCCGGCGCACTAAGATATCAACAGAGTTGATTAATTTTACAGAATTGATAGATATGAAAGATATTAAAGCGCTGGATTTCAATCTGCTTAAGGCCCTGGACGCATTGCTGGACGAACGCCATGTCACCAGAGCGGCCAGCAAGCTGGGGGTTACCCAACCCGCCATGAGTGCCATGCTGACACGCCTGCGGGCAACGTTCGACGACCCGCTGTTTGTCCGTTCCCAGCGCGGTATTGTGCCCACCCAACGGGCACTGGACCTGGCTATGCCGCTCAAGCAAATCATGAGTGAACTTGGCGCATTATTACAGCCTCCCATTTTCGACCCTGCCACCGCACACCAAGCCTTTTCTATTGCCGCGACAGATTATGCGCTGCGGGCTGTTGCAGTGCCTTTTCTTCAGGCATTAAAGCGCCAGGCACCATTTATTCAGGTGTCTCTGGTGCCGGTTGATGACGCTTTGCTGCCAGTACAACTCGAGCAAGGGGAAATTGACCTGGCGCTGGTGACACCTGAAGCGGCCTTGCCCAACCTGCACGCACGGAATCTGTTTCAGGAACATTATGTTTGCGTAGTTAGGGAAGGCCACCCGGTGCTCGCGAAAGGAAATACGCTGGCACTGGAAGACTTCTGTGCTCTGGAGAGTGCTCTGGTGTCTTATGCCGGAGGCCAGTTTAGTGGGGTAACAGACGACGCACTGAAAGCATTGGGGAAACAGCGCAACGTCACGTTATCTGTTAAAAGCTTTTTGATTCTGCCAGAGATCCTGCGCGCCAGCGATATGGTGGCAATTCTCCCCCATCGCCTGGTTAATGGTGTGCCTGGCCTGGTGGTAATGGAACCGCCACTTGCCGTACCGGGTTTTACCAAAACCGCTGTCTGGCATGAGCGCACCCACCGCGACAGCGCACAGCGCTGGTTGCGTGAGCTGTTATTCACCACCTGCAGTGAAAGCAAACCACTGGCAATAGCTGGATAGTAAACAGGCGATACCCGCGAACAGGGTGATGAATGCTTTGAGGCTGAAAAAAGCCGGTAACCCGGCCAAACCTTGAGCCCATTAATCAACCAGGTTCTGTTTGGTGGTAACCAACTCTCTTGCCGGTTTTCTGCCAACACCGCTTACAGATAAAAAATGCCAGGAAACAAGATGACAGCAATCACAATTAAACCTGCAAGACCTGAACATATAGCTGCATTAAGAGCCATTGAACTCGCTGCATTTGAGACACTACGCCGCACCGGTGCTGTAAATGGCTCCCCTGTCGCAACCAGCGAGGAAGATTTTGACCAGTTACGCCTTAAAGGTGTGCTACTTGCCGCCTTCCGGCCTGGTGGTGTTCCGGTAGGTTTTGTAGGTGCAATTGTCACAAAACACTGGCTGCATATTGCCGAGATGGACGTCCACCCAGACTGGCAACAGCAAGGTACAGGCCGCAGGCTCCTCAACGCAATGTTGGCGGAAGGTAAAATGCGCGGTTTACAGGGAGCGACTTTGACCACAGACCGCTTCGCTCCGTTTAACGCTACTTTTTATGCTTCACTGGGTTTTACACCAGTTGAAGGCGATGCCTTGTCACCACGGTTGCAAACCTTACTTATGGAAGAAACCCATGCCGGGCTGGACCCCAAACGCCGTATTGCCATGCAACTGGTGTACAACCCGGCCACTTAAAAGCAAAATACCCGGCACAGCCACGCCTGATACCCGGCCGCACACAAAAAAGCCAGGTGCGGAACGCACACCTGGCTTAACCTGCTACTTCATATTCAGAACGGGTTCTCTGTTCCCCCGTTTACAACCCACAAGCCGGAAGCGTTTCCCAGCGCGGCGCTTTCAGGTTGCCCGCAAAATGCCACACTAACTCGGCCAGTAACCCGGCCAGGGATTTACCGGTTTAAGGTGGTAACCCCTGCAAAGTAAGCACCTGAGTCAGCGCAAGGCAGTAGTCACACAACAACTCCGGGCCAGGCTCGAAAACCGGGGCATCGGGCAGGACATCTACCACAAACTGCTCAAGAAGATGCGGGGGAATCGGGTCATCCAGGGTTGGGCGCAACAGCGCAAGTGCTGCATTCAGCCGGGCAAGCAACGCCATTTTCAATGCAGGATCATCGCTTTCCAGCATGGTCTGAGCAAAATGCTCGCAGTAAGTGGCCAGTTCGGTGAAATCAGTTGCAGCACTGAACGGAACAGACAGCAAATGGCTGCCAGGAGTGAGGATTGTTGCCACAGGGCACCTCCAACAAGATAGATATTTCCCCGCCACCGGAGAGGCTAATCTCACGGGTGGCGGAACCGGACAGGGTTAGCCTTACCGGCCTTGTTGGACACCGGCGCGCCTTGCGGCGCCCCCGCCCGGCCCGCCATTGAGGCGTAACCGTGCGCGCAACATAGTAATTTATAACTATGTAGCCAACAAGAGTGGTGCAGGAGGCTAATCCTGGCACCTGAATTTGCAGGTGCGGAAAAAGCGTACCGGGAATGGAGACAGGCAGCAAGCTCAGGACTGGAACCGGGCCCGCAAATTTAATAAAAACAAGCGAATAAACAGGCAAAGAACCTGCTGCAATACTTCACCAGCCTGCGTTATAACTGCACCCTGCTCTGTATCCACTCGCGCAACGCAACAACCTCCGCCCGGAATGCCATCTCTACCAAAGCCACCAGGTAATAATTTGCCCCGGGTAAAGAACCGGCGTAAGGCGCAACCAGCATTCCCCTGTTGATTAAATCCCCCACCAGCAATTCACTGGCAATGACCGCGCCATGCCCTGCCACCGCGGCCTGTAATGCATGGGTTTCATCGCTGAAATGCAGGCCTCTGGACAAATTCAGTCCTTCCGGCCCGTAGCGTTGTTTCCAGTGTTGCCAGTCCGGTGATTCTTGAGGGGTATGGCGGTTATCTACGTGTAAAAGTGTCGTTCTGTTTAAATCAGCAGGCTTGTGCAAATTCAGCGCCGGGCTGGCGACAACAATAAAACGGTCCTCGCAAAGCAGTGTGCTGTGTAAATCATGTTCCGCGCTTTCCCGGTAACGGATGGCGACATCAACGGTTCGTTGTTTCAGGTCAACAGGTTCCACACTGGTATGTAAATGCACATCAATTTGCGGGCACCGGGCTTTAAAATCAGCCAGGCGTGGGAGCAACCAGTTGGTTAAGAAGTTGGAAGTCGTCGTCACAATCAAAGCGGGTGACTGTGTGAGCCGGTCTATTTTTTTTACTGCATCCCCAAGAGAAGAAAAAGCATTCTGCGTTGCGGCATAGAGTAACTGCCCGGCCTCCGTGAGCCTGACTTCTTGCGCACTGCGTTCAAACACCCGGCACTCCAGCACAGATTCCAGCAGGCGAATCTGGTGGCTTACCGCAGTGGCGCTCACACTAAGCTCTGCGGCTGCCCGCTTAAAGCTCAGGCAGTTGGCCACCGCATCAAATGCGCGCAGGGTACCCAGCGGTGGTAATCGCGATGTTTTCATGATGAGTTATTTTCATCCATGGGTGAAAAGTATGACTTTGAATACTCCATTATATAAGCGATACGCTTAATGCATAACCTGATTAAGATGAATTTTTCTTCTCTACGAATGCATACTGCGAGGCGTATTGTGACAATGACAGCGTTACCTGTTTCCCCATCCGTTGCCGAAAATACACGGTTCACTGCCACAGCACTGTTGTACAGCGGGCTGGCTGCCCAGATAGCGCTTCTCCTGATGCTTTCAGTTCAGGAAAGTATCACAGATGCCATCACGCTGGTCTTACTGCTGGTGATTGCGTTTACTGGTGGTTATTTAGGGTCGCGCTGGCCTGTATTCCGGCAACAAAACTGGCTGAACCGTCTGTATTATGGGTTCCTGGTAAGCGCCGCCGGTATGTTATTTTTGGTGATGGCGTTGCAAGGGGCATATAACTGGTTCCCGCTGGTGCCCGGCGTGGCCATTTCCGGGCTGGGGCAAGGTATTGTTGCTATGGCGGCTGCAAATACAAACCGCAGTCACCCTGTCACAATGCGGCCACTTTCCAGAACTTTATGGAAGGTGGCAGGCGCACTGCTGTCCATAGTGGTTTGCCTGCATATTCAGGGGCAATTTAGCGGAATAACCGGGTTTCCGTATGCCTTTGCGCTGTTGCTTGACCTGGCATTATTAGGCGCACTGTATGTAAGGATCACCAGGGCAGAACAGGGCGCTTAAACAGCTTGCCAGGCAGAGCTTTCGTACCACACATTGAATATTCTGCCCGGCTGAGTATGGTTTCTCTCAACCCGGTATAAACAAAACAAGCCTGAATCGTTAACTGGCAGGGTTGTGGTTTATCCACCGGGAAATGAGCTTATGTGAGTAAGAAAAGGACATTTATGACAGAGTTATCCACCCTGCCCGATGAAAACACAAAACGCTTTATTGCAGTATTAAATAAAAAGGTTGAAATGGGCCGTTTATATAACGCGCTCGGCCATATGACGGCGGGGCTTGTCGCGCATATCAATAACCCGGAAAGCTTGTGCTTCTTGCAATATAAAGACAAAGATGGTGGCATTCACCCTGCCATTTCTCACTTTCCTTTTATTGTCCTTAAAGCAGACAACTCCAATAAAATCAGGAAAGTTCGCGCAGAACTGCTTCAGCGTGATATCCCGTTTACTGATTTTACAGACACAATGATCGTTGGCTCTTCGGCAGCACAGTTACACGCCACATCAGAAACACCAGAACAAGCGCTGGAGTATTTCGGGGTCTGCATGTTTGGCGACACCGATATACTTAAAGAATTTACCGGGAAATTCAGTTTATTTAAGTAAGTGTTTTCACCCAAATGTGCATGTCCTTTTCCGGCTCACGAGGGTGATTAATGCAGTGCAGGTGGTTCCTTTGAAAATTGAACACGCGCAAGAGCAAGATTTCAGGCAAGTGCTGTCGGTTATTAATACAACCATCAACACCATTTACCCCAAGTATTATCCGGCGGGCGTTGTACGTTTTTTTCTCGAACACCACGCGCCAGAAAAAGTACAACAATCAATTAAAAACAGAGAGATATATATTCTTTCCAGCAATGGCATTGTCGTTGGAACGGGAAGTATCTCAGGAAATGAAATCGGCCGGTTGTTTGTTCTGCCGCAATACCAACGGCAAGGGTACGGGAAACTGCTGATGGATTTTCTGGAAAGAACTGTGCTGGAGCGATATGGTTCAGTAACACTGGATGCCTCCTTACCAGCAATACGCTTCTATATGCAGCGAGGCTACAGGCTCATCTCTTTTGAATCGGCTACAACCGCCAGTCAGGATATTCTCTGTTATCCAGTAATGTCATTGCACCGATGAATACACCAGGTATCAACTTCTGGTTCATCCAGGTTAGCAAACAACGCTTCCCTGGCCTGCGAGTAGCAGCATGCCCACACTCAGGTGGGCACACTGTGAAACCGCTAATCAGTCATTAATCACTTTGGTTGCCGGTAACCGGGATCCTGCCCACAGGCTGAACAGCGCATACAAACCACAGGCACAGACAAAGGTGACCGGAGCTGAAAATGCCGCCACAGATGGTGTGGCGTGCATTAATGCGATACCAATCGCAACGCTGATAAACCAGGCGCCAAGGCCCGTCAGGTTGATGGCGCTATTTTCGCGTTCTGCCTGTACATTGCGGGCAATGCCGGCAAGGGCAACACCCACCCAGGCCACCACAAATACCCCCTGGTACGCCAGTGCCTGCAACAACCAGGCGAACACATCTGCCAGCATCAGAATATAGACCACCACGCCCACCACACAGGCCCACACCACTTTGGGGAGTTTCACCTTAAACAGGCTGTGGAAAAACACCTGCATATTCACCGTTGCCAGGTAATAGTTCGCGGTATTAATCCGGGTTTGGGTTACCCAAACAAACCCCAGCCCGGCCAGCCCCAGCAGGTTGAGAATTGCCACTACAACCGAAGTTTCATTTAATGCTGTACCGGCAGCAAACGTGCTGGTGAGGTAGATCCCCGCCATACCATTGAGCAAGAAAGTCACCAGGTAAAACGGCATCCCAAAATTGAAACGGGCGTGGTACTGGCTGTCTTCCTCTTTACCAAAACGCGCGTAGTCAAAGGTGTACATCATCAAAACCCAGACACCCATATAAGACGTGAAACAGTTCCACCAGCCCCAGGGCGATGGCGTGGCAGGCCCTAGTTGTAGCCAGTTTGCCTGGTAACCGTGTAACGCCACCGACATCACAATCGTTGCCAGTAAACCCAACAAATAGAACGGCAGCAGCACGCCATTAAATTTATCCAACCAGTGCTGCACACTGCCAAAAATCAGCGGCACACTGTAAACCACCACCAGCGCAGCAGCAGCCCAGTACACCAGCCCCGGGTACAGGTGGTTCAGCGCAAACGCAATCACCGAGCCTTCAAACACGGCATAGTAAATGGCCGTGGAGAAAAATATCAGTGTGGCCAGCGACGCGCCTAACTGGCCAAACAGGCGGCGCGAAAACTGAGCAACAGATAACCCACTGCGAATGGCAAAACGGCTGATAACGCCGTTAATCAGGCCATAAGTGATAACCGAAAGCACCATGCCAATAATGGCGTTAACCGCGCCATAGGCCATCGCCAGCGATGCACCCACCACAATGTAAAACACTGCACTACACACCGCCCACCATGCCATGGTGAGTGACAATTTGCCCATCTGTGCCGGTTCTGCCGAATTTTGCACAGCACGGGATTGTGGAGCTGAAGCCATAGCAACCTCCTGATACGAGTAGAGACCAGTGATATATGCCGCGGGGCCTGCACCCCGGGCAGGGTTAACGCAACGCCTGAGTAAGCTCAGCCAGCCGGTGTTGTGATGCGCGGCGGGCAGCCAGTGCCTCTTCCAGCGTGACAGGGATAAACTGCACCTGTTGATTAGGCTGTAATTGCCCAAGGATGGGCAGGTCACAGCTAATCACCGTACCCAGTGTCATATACCCGCCACCAGAAACGGCATCACGCAGCAGGACAATGGGTTCCAGCCCGCCAGGCACCTGCACAGAGCCAATGGGGTAACAGGCATCAACAATGTTCGAAGGGTCTGAGCCTGCGCCAAAAGGTGGCTCTTCCGGTTTAAACGTTAACGGTGTGCCACCTTTCAGCCGGTAACCGGTTCGGTCGGCTTCGGTGCTGACATGCCAGGTATCGGCAAAAAAGTTATCGATGGCGGCCTCAGTCAGGCGGTGGATATACAGCCCGGGCAGCATCCGCAATGTGACTGATTTCGGGAATGCCGTAAGTAAATCTTCCGGTACTGTTTTGCCTTCAAGCTGCAAGCGCTCCGCCGTTACTGGCAACACGGGCAACGAATCCCCTGCGGCGAGGCGCCTGCCCTGGTAACCACCCAGCGCACCGAGCGTATAAGTTGAACGGCTACCTGACACCAGCGGAACATCAATCCCGCCCGCTACCGCCAGATACGCCCGGCAACCCTGGCGCGCCGGGGCAAAACGCAGGCGCTGCCCGGCAGCGATAAGCAAGGCGGTGTTGTTGTTGGCTGGCTGGTTATCCACCAAGGGCACCATGCCCGCACCGCATACGGCCACCAGGGTATTTTCAGTAAACTGCAATTCCGGGCCCAGCAGCGTCATTTCCAGCACGGCGTCATCCGGGTTGTTGCCCACCAGCAAATTCGCCATCTGCATAGAATAGGGGTCCAGCGCGCCAGAAGGCGGTATCCCCAGGTGGTAGTACCCTTCCCTTCCGGTATCCTGCACTGTGGTGGCAAGGCCAGGCTTGATAACATTAATGGTCATACAGCCCCCTTTTTAGTTGCTGAGGATACCCTTGTGGGTCGTTAAGAAAATCTGCCAGCGCAAAAGTCACTTCACGGATTCGTGGCGTGAACTCGCCGCGTTGAACCTCTTCACACAGTGCGTCATAGGCTGCCCGGTCCACCGGGCGAAACTGCACAATGTCCCCCGCTTTGAAAAACACCATGTCCTGTTTGAGATACCCCAACCGTTGCGCCGGGTCATAGATGGGCATTGGCGTAATGCCAAACAACTGGTAGCCACCTGCGCCGCGCACCGAGTAAATGCAGCTGAAACACCCGCCATGGCCTAAAGACAACCCGGGGGTATCGGTGCGTGGGCGCAGGTATTTCGGCACCTGTAACTGCTTTTGCCGTTCAACCATTTGGTACATAAATGGCAGGCCAGAAACAAACCCCACCATCGAAACAAACCAGGGCGTGTTGCTGTGAGCGGCAATGAACTCTGCGCTGTCTGCAAACCCGTTAATCTCTGCCGCGTAATCCAGATCACTGCCTTCCGGCGCCTGGTGGCGGTCACGAAAGCGCATCAGCGTTTCGTGTGTCCAGGGGTCGTTGTAAAACACCGGAACCTCAATGATCCGGGTTTCCAGGGTGTCGGCCTCCCCACTACGTCCTGCTTCCAGTGCCTGCAGTTGTTCCAGCAGCACATAAGGGTCGAGGACATCCGGGTTAAAACGCACCTGAAAAGAGGCATTCGCCAGGCAAATATCCAGCACACCAGGTAACTGAAGGGCTTCCAGCGCCCGCGTCAGTTTCAGCCCCCGGAAAAAAGCCTGCAAAGACATTCCCCGGTCAATTTCGGCGAAAAGGTGCTCATCGCCGCCAAATGAGTAACGAATTGGGTTATTGGCCATAACGGCGCACCTCCCCGGCAGGCGTGGACGCACTCTGGTTGCGCTCCGCCAGCCACTGTTCGAGCGTGGTTGTGGTAAATTCGCCAGCTTCCAGTTGTGGAAGGCTCAGCAACCATTTATGTAGCGAAGCCGTGTTTTTCACACCGCGCAGTTCCAGGGAACCCAGTGCCTGCCGGGCTCTCTCCAGGGCCTGCGGGCGGCTCTCTCCCCAGGTAATCACTTTCGCCAGCAAAGAATCATACCAGGGAGGAATGCGGTAACCGCTATACACATGGCTGTCTACGCGTACACCTTCACCGCCCGGCCAGACCACGCCTTCAATCACCCCCGGGCAGGGAAAGAAGTTTTTGTCCGGGTCTTCGGCGTTAATACGCATTTCACAGGCACTGCCATGCAGAGTGATATCCTCCTGCGCCAGCGTCAGAGGTTCACCATTGGCAATGCGTAACATCCACTGTACTAAATCCACACCCGTAACCATTTCCGTTACCGGGTGCTCTACCTGAATACGGGTGTTCATTTCAATAAAGCAAAATTCGCCACGCACCTCATCAAACAGGTATTCCAGGGTACCTGCCCCCCGGTAACGCAAATGCCGGGCTAATTGCAGCGCACTGTCACACAAGGTTTTTCGCTGTTCGTCACTCAGCGCCGGTGAAGGCGCTTCTTCGAACATTTTTTGCCGCCGCCGTTGCAGAGAACACTCCCGGTCAAACAGGTGAACGACATGCTCGCCATCACCCAGGATCTGCACTTCAACATGGCGGGCCCGGGCAATAAACCGCTCCAGGTATACTGCGCTGGAACCGAATGCCGCTTTGGATTCACTTTGTGCAACGGGGAATTCCCTGGCGAGAGCGTCGTCGTTGTCTACCACGCGAATGCCTCTGCCACCACCACCAGCCGCCGCTTTGATCATGCAGGGGTAACCAATCTGTGCAGCATGGGCCTGGGCTGCCTGGACCGTTTCCAGCACTCGGGAGCCCGGCACCACAGGGACACCAGCTTCAGCGGCAGTGCGGCGGGCCGCGGCTTTATCGCCCATAACACGAATCGTTTGCGCATCCGGCCCCACAAAAATCAGCCCGGCCTGTTCCACGCGCTCTGCAAACTGCGCATTCTCAGACAAAAACCCGTACCCGGGGTGAATGGCGTTAGCGCCACTTTGGGTTGCTGCGTTCAGTAACGCGTTAATATTCAAATAGCTTTGTGATGCCTGCACCGGGCCAATAATCACTGTTTCATCTGCCAGGTGAGCCGCAAGGCTGTCTTTATCTGCTTCACTGCAGGCTGCAACCACAGGAATACCCAATGCCTGTGCTGCACGAATAATGCGCACAGCAATTTCCCCACGGTTAGCAACCAGCAGTTTTGTTATTTTGCCTGCCATATTTCCTCCAGGGTGGTTATGCATTATCGGTTTTTATTATGGCTATCGTTTGCCCGGGCTCGATGGCATCACCATTTTGTATCGCTATTTCTGTTATCGTGCCTTCCACTTCAGCAAACACTTCGCTAAATTGTTTCATCACTTCAATTAAGCCAATAACCGTATCTGCAGACACTACCTGGCCGGGTTCAACAAAAGGTTTGGCGTCTGGTGATGGCTGGTGATAAAAAACACCAGGCAGAGGTGATACCACTTCAAAATCAGACATATTTTTCTCCAGGTTATATTTATTTCGCCGCACTCGGGGAGGCAATTTCCACACCGTGGTGAATGAGTGCCGTTTTTACCGCACTAATAATTTCCAGAGCACCAGGGGTGTCGCTATGAATACAAATAGAATCAAAATTAATTGGGATAATATTATCGGTTACTGTTTTCACTTTCCCTTCAAGGCATGCCAGGAGAACTTTATCGACAATATCCTGCACTTTCAGGTGCCCGGTATTGCGGGTGAAAACGATAACGCCTTGATCATCATAGGCTCTGTCTGCATAAAACTCGGTAACCACAGGCTGCCCAAGTTGCTGCGCCGAACGCCAGACTGCAGTATTTTCCATGCAGTACAGGCAGAGTTTGCTGTCCAGTTGGTGTAATGTTTCCACAAACTGTTGCGCCGCAGCTTCATCACGCGCCAGGTGCATATACAATGCACCGTGGGGTTTTATATGCTGCAATGGCAAGCCAGACAAACTGGCAAATTCCCGTAACGCACCTAACTGGTAAATAATATCGTTGATTAACTCACTCGCAGGGATAGATAAATGGCGCCGCCCAAACCCCTGTAAATCACGAAACCCCGGGTGTGCGCCAATTGCCACATTATTTATTTTCGCCTGCTCAATTGTTTTGCGCATAATATTTGGATCACCGGCATGAAAACCAGTGGCAATATTAGCAGAGCTGATAACTGACATTAATGCGTCATCCACACCATCGCCAATCACCCATGAGCCAAAGCTTTCACCTATATCTGAGTTAATGTCTACTCTTTTCATCATATATATTTCTTATTTATCGCAGGAGTTGTTTATTTAATATATGAGTATTTATTTTCGTTCGGAAAGTAGTATTTTTAGATGGCGTAATATCAGAAAATCAGAAGGCTTAACTCACACAGCCTTTTAAGCCGCGCGCACCCATAATACAGAGGACGATGTTGATGCTAACCTTGCGCCAGGTTCGTTATTTTGTTGCCACGGCAGAGATGGGGCAAATCTCACTCGCCGCCGTTCACCTGAACATTTCGCAATCTGCCGTAACGGGCGCGATTAAGGAACTGGAGCAACTGTTGGGGAAAAAGCTGTTTTCCCGCTCCGTGCATGGCATGGTGCTGACCGAGCACGGCAATCACTTTCTCAACCATGCCTACACCATTTTGCAAACTGTCGATAACGCGGTGCGCAGTGTGCCGGTTAACGACAACGGCGTGCGGGGAACCCTGCGTCTGGCAGCCAGTTACACAGTTATTGGTTATTTTTTACCTTTCCATTTGCAGCGCCTGGCGCAGGACTACCCACATATTGATATTCAACTGTTTGAGTATGAGCGCCAGGATATTGAGCAGGGGTTGCTGGACCACTCACTGGACATGGCACTGGTGCTGACCGGTAACTTACGCCACCAGGATATCTACGCAGAAACGCTGTTTAACTCCACCCGGCGTTTGTGGTTGCCTTCGCACCACCCGCTCTGTGCTAAGTCACAAGTTACGCTGGAAGACGTTGCTGGCGAGCCATTTATCATGCTGACAGTAGATGAAGCCGCAGACAGCGCCATGCGCTACTGGGAGGAAGCCGGGTTTCGCCCGGATATTATATTGCGCACCAGCTCCGTTGAAGCCGTGCGCAGCATGGTCGCCAACGGTTCAGGCATCGCAATATTGTCTGACCTGGTTTACCGCCCGTGGTCTTTAGAAGGGCGGCGTATTGAAACCCGCTCGCTGGTGAATAACGTGCACCCAATGGGGGTTGGCCTGGCCTGGCGCAACGATACCGAGTTCACGCCTGCCATGCTGGCACTGCGCGAATATTTCCGCAGTGCGTTTATTACCCAGCAAATTAATATGGTGAGGCGTTAATGGGGAAAAGGTATTCCAGTTCCCAACCCATTATTCATACCTTAACAGGTTGTACTTTTACCTAAGTTTTGCAGAACACTTAACGCACGCTCTGCATCTTCAGCGGCAACAAACAGGTGGTCGTGATAGAAACCGGCCACCACATTGCAGCTTATTTTTTGGGCGGCCAGCGCCTGCGAAAACGCCGCCGTCAGCCCAACGGCCTCCAGAGATGAGTGCACTTCCAGGGTTATCCAGGCGGCCACATAGTTGCACGGGAAGCCGGATTCGCGGGCTATATCCTCCGGTAATACCAGCGTAATGCCCTCCTGTTCACGCACCACAACCACTGCGTGAGTCGCTAACTGTTCAGGCAGCGTATTTGTCGTGCAAAAAACATAGCGGCCAGGGTTATGGCGCGGTGACGCAGAAGCCAGCAGGCGTTCCAGGTTGGTTTCTCCAGACATTGTCTCTCCTGTTTAATCACTCTTTATTCAGGACAGTAAACATAAACCGCACTACATGCCACCGGTCAACACAAAAATAGCCCATTATGATGACGGATGTTGTTTCGCATAACAGGAGAAAAAGATGGGGCGTTTTTCCGGCAAAAATATTCTGATTACCGGTGCCACCAGTGGCATGGGTCTGGCGGGTGCAGGCAAGATCATTGCCGAAGGTGGCAATGTGATGGCAACCGGGCTGAACCCGCAACGTATTGCTCTGGCACAACAACAACTGGGCCAGCGCACTCAGGTTCTGCGTAACGATGCCGCGCAAGTGGCGGATGTAGATGCACTGGCACACCAGGTGGCGAACTGGGGAAAACTCGATGGCCTGTGGCTTAATGCCGGGTTTGCTGAGCTCAGCGCGCCAGAAGAAATCACAGCCAGCGCATTTGACAGCATGATGAACGCCAATGTGCGCGGGCCCATGCTGCAACTGGCTGCGCTGTCGCCATACTTAAACCCCGGTGCATCTGTACTGGTAACCGCGTCTTCCTCGGTTTATGAAGGTGCTGCTGCCACCAGCTTATACGCTGCCACTAAAGGCGCGCTGGTTGCCATGGTACGCAGTTGGGCTTCAGCCCTCGGACCACGGCATATTCGTGCCAATGTTCTGGTTCCTGGCCCAATTGACACCAACTTTCGCCATTTTTTGCCTGAACAGGCCAGGCAGGCATTTGAGGATTTTGTGGTAAGCCAGGTGCCATTACAACGAGCCGGTACAGCCGGTGAGGCTGCAGCCGTTGCTTTGTTTCTCTTGTCTGATGACGCAAGCTATGTCACGGGCAGCCAGTACGCCGTGGATGGTGGCCTGGTTCGTTACTGACTACCCCTCGCTTGCCTTTTCTGGCAAACACTTTAATATCGCCCTGTTCACCTGAACCCCTGGATCAGCAGACAGGGCATAACTGAGCTGGCTCACCCTTTGTTTAACAGCGCGTATTTTGCGCGTGAATACAGACAGGAGCCACTCATGGCCGCTCAACGTATCTGGTTAAAAAACCCACTGGCAATTGCCCTTCCCGCTCATTGTGATGGCCTCGGTGGTATCGTGGTGGAAGGTAGTCTGGTTGATGAAGTCATCCCGGCAGGTGGCCAACCCACACGCCCTTGTGATGTCGTGTTTGATGCCCGCGAGCATGTGGTTCTGCCCGGGTTAATTAATGCCCACCACCACTTTTACCAAACCCTGACCCGCGCCTGGGCACCCGTGGTTAACAAACCCCTGTTTCCCTGGCTGAAAACGCTGTACCCGGTTTGGGCACGGCTGACACCAGAAGCACTGGCGCTGGCAAGCCAGGTGGCAATGGCGGAGTTACTCCTTTCCGGTTGTACCACCGTGAGCGATCACCACTATTTATTCCCCGGTGGGCTGGAATCTGCCATTGATATTCAAATTGAAGCCGTTAACCAGTTAGGGATGCGCGCGTTGCTCACCCGCGGTTCCATGAATCTGGGCGAGGATCAGGGTGGCCTGCCACCGCGCCATACCATTCAGGACAGCGATACCATTCTGGAAGACAGCCTGCGGTTAGTTAAACGCTACCACCAGCGCGGCCCGGGCGCGCATATCCAGATTGGCCTTGCTCCCTGTTCCCCGTTTTCAGTTACCCGTGAATTAATGCAGGAAATTGCCCGCCAGGCAGAAGTGCTGGATGTACGCCTGCACACCCACCTTGGCGAAACCGATGACGAAACCCAATACTGCCTGTCACACTTTGGGCAACGTTGTGTAGATTACCTTGAAGATGTGGGCTGGCTGAATTCCCGGGTCTGGCTGGCGCACGGCATTCATTTTGACCAGCAAGAAATTGCCCGGCTGGGTGCGGCTCAGGTGGGGATTTGCCATTGCCCGGTGTCCAATATGCGCCTGGCTTCCGGGATTTGCCCCACCGTGGACCTGGAACAGGCAGGCAGCCCGGTAGGCCTGGGAGTGGATGGTTCTGCATCTAACGATGCATCCAACCTGATGTACGAAGCACGCCAGGCTCTGTATTTGCAGCGCCTGCGCTATGGTGCCGAGGTTATCACCCCGGAACGCGTCATTAGCTGGGCAACCACCGGCTCAGCCCGCTTGCTGGGCCGCACAGATATTGGTGAAATCGCACCAGGCAAACAGGCCGACCTGGCACTGTTCCGCCCGCAAGGGCTGGCATTCAGCGGCAGCCATTCGCCCCTGGACGCGCTGATATTGTGTGGTGCCCAGCAGGCAGACCGCGTGATGGTCGCTGGGGAATGGCGCGTCACCAATGGCGAAATTACCGGTCTGGATATTCCTGCACTTATCAATAAACACCAGGCGGCCGCCAGGCAGATAATCCGCCAGGTTTAACCAGGTTTGTTCATGCCCCGGTTTGCCAGGGCATGAACAGCCACCAGGGCTAATGGCTGGCAACCACTGTCGCAGCCATAGTTTTATCCAGCGGGCGATAAAAATACCAGCCCTGGGAAAAGGATTTCGGGATTTCGCGGGAGATAAAATGCACCTGATAACGGTGCTCCACACCTTCAAACACAATGTCTTTTTCTATTTCCCGCAACAGCACTATCAGGTTCATCAATGTTTTGTTATTGATAGAATCAGTGCCGATGGCATTGGTAATAAATTTATCGATTTTAATCTTGTCGTAATTATTGCTGGTGAGCCAGGATATATTTGAATACCCGGTGCCAAAATCATCAATAGCGATACTGAACCCACGGTTACGTAATACACGCATGCCACTATCCACATCTTCTGTGGAAGCATTAGCTCGTTCTGTGATTTCCAGCACCACTTGCTGTGGCGACAGGCCCACGATATTCACCGATTCGCTCAGATAATCGATAAACGTGACATCGCGAATATCATCCGGAATCACATTAATGCTGACGAACAAATTATGTTTTTTCAGCGTATCGCTAATTTCCCGCAAGGCCATTTTCGTAACCAACCGGGTAATCGCCTGCACCTGCCCGGTCTGTTCTGCCAGGGGAATAAAAGTATCTGGTGAGACATCGCCCAGCAATGAATCCCGCCAGCGTATCAGTGCTTCAAACCCCACTATTTCGCCGGTTACCGTGCGGACAATCGGCTGGTAGACCAGCGAAAAGCTTTCATTGCGAATGGCTCTTTTCAGCCGAACATCCATAGATACCCGGCGGCGGCGGTAGAAAAACAGCAGGTAACTGGCCGCCAGACCCGCGCCCAACCCGGTACAAACCAGTGCAACCAGGCCCCAGGCAGGTAAATCTGTCGCATCATTCAGCACAGCACTGATGCGCACGCAAATACTTCCCTGCGGCCCGCAGCGTTCTATACCATACACATTGCGCTTAAGGCCCAGCCTGTCATGTAACCGGCCAGCCGGCAGCGTACCAGACTGGCGAATAACTTTGCCCGTGTCTTGTTGCACCAGCGACAGCATCAGGCCATGTTCACGAACATTGCGGTCCATGGTTTCCATCATCATGGGGGAAATGAACAACACAATGTCGCCACGGGTTATCACATCTGTGGCAATTCCCTTACCCAACAAGGTCGAGTTATTAAACATTAACCCGGTGCCAATTTGTGTAACCACCTGGGGAACCGGTACATGAGCAGGAGGAAGTACCGCGCCAGACGAGGTACAGGTCATCAAACCATGGTGCGTGATACCAATTTCACGAATAAACTCATATTTCCATAAATCATTTTTTAGTTGCCTGACAACATCCTGGGTACAACTCACGCCGCTATATTTGTCATTAAGATGATCTAACGCGCTACGAAACTCTGCCGCCACTTCCGAAACACGGTTAAGAATAATAGCCGCACTATCATCAATGACTCTTTGTTGAACCGCCCGGTATCCCCAGGAAAAAACACACAAAAAAACAACGAACACGCATAATGGGAAAACTGAAAACAGAAACCGTTTTTTTGCCCGCCATTTTCGCGCTTCGGACATATCTGTATCCCCTTTAAACAGAGAACTTATTAGTGCGCACCTGAATAATGATGCTTTAACACCCAATAACCGGCCTGAAGCTGGCAAAACACGAACCTGTGATTTAACCATACTCAGCAACTTTTTCGAGATTTTTCCGGCAATTCAGATAAACACCACCCGACATGGCCCTTCGAGGTAAAAGCGCCTGCCGGTAAAACGGTTCCACTACGCCGCAAAGGGCGACATCATACAAGCCAGTTGCTGAGTTGAGTAGACATAATCAGTGCAAGGTTTTGCCTTTTTTGCTACCCGCGCCTATTTTGGCGATTTTCTCCGCAAGTGGAAGCTTTTACATTAAAACACGCTGAATTTTTTGTCTCACACGTTATTTTTATTTGTCTTTTACTGCCTTTAAAAAATGCTTTAATTCGTGCCAGTAACAGAAACCCGGCGTCTGGCGGGATTTATTCGCTAAAACTGTTTTCTCTCACATCGAGTCAGGGTAGTCTCATAAGCAAGCCTTATTTTTGGCAGTGAACTTTGTGAGTATTTCCGGTACCGCTCAAAACCAATAACAACAAATGACGTAACAAGACAGGATAACTATGGATACGACACTCGCCTCTTCTGCTTATGAAGAGCGCACCATTGCACTGTCACGCGCAAAGCGTGCAGCCTGGGGGAGTTTCGCAGGCGCAGTGGTGGACTGGTATGACTTTTTACTCTATGGCATTACTGCGGCACTGGTCTTCAACCATGAATTTTTCCCGCAAATAAGCCCGGCGATGGGTACTCTGGCAGCGTTTGCCACCTTCGGCGTGGGCTTTCTGTTTCGCCCGCTGGGCGGTATTATTTTTGGGCATTTTGGCGACTTACTTGGCCGCAAACGCATGCTCATGCTTACTGTCTGGTTGATGGGCCTGTCCACCGCCTGTATTGGTTTACTGCCGTCATTTGGTTCTATTGGCTGGTGGGCTCCCGCCCTGCTGGTGCTGCTGCGTGCTATTCAGGGGTTTGCCGTCGGTGGTGAATGGGGTGGTGCTGCGCTGCTGTCTGTAGAAAACGCGCCTGCTGGCAAAAAAGCCTTTTATAGCAGTGGTGTCCAGGTAGGTTATGGCGTGGGGTTATTGCTCTCGACAGGCCTGGTTTCCCTGATCAGCCATTTCACCAACGACAGCCAGTTCCTCGAATGGGGATGGCGCATTCCGTTCCTGTTCAGCGTGGTTCTGGTACTGGCCGCCTGGCGTATTCGTAACGACATGGAAGAGTCTGTCGAGTTTGAAAAACAGGCCGTGGCAAAACCGGCCTCTGCCCGCCGCACGTTACCGGTGATGGAAGCAATTCGCCGCCATCCAGGCAGTTTTTTGCTGATTATCGCTCTGCGGCTGTGTGAATTGCTGACAATGTATATCGTCACCACCTTCGCGCTGAATTACTCCACAACCAACCTGGGCATGCCCCGGGAACTGTTTTTGAGTGTTGGGTTATGTGTGGGGGCGCTAAGTTGTTTCACCATTCCGCTGTTCGCCCTGCTGGCAGACAAATACGGCCGTAAACGGATTTATATAACCGGTGCTCTGATTGGCGCGGCAAGTGCGTTTCCTTTCTTTATGGCTCTGGAAGCGCAGTCCGTTGCCGGTATTATCATTTGTTCCCTGCTGCTGGCGAACCTGGCGCATGATATGGTGGTGTGTGTTCAGCAGCCTATCTTCACTGAACTGTTTGGTGCCAGCTACCGCTACAGTGGCGCCGGTGTTGGCTACCAGGTCGCCAGTGTGGTTGGTGGGGGCTTTACGCCGTTTATTGCTGCCGCTCTGGTCACCTTCTCTCAGGGCGCATGGCACAGTGTGGCGATTTACCTGATGGCCGGTTGCCTGCTGTCTGCCGTGGTCGCGTTTTTGATGAAAACACCAGCGACCGGGAACGAGTAACATGCTTGCACGGCAGGCCTTTTCGGGCCTGCCATCTTTCCCCACATTATTCTGGCAACCGGATAACGGCTTTTTCACGCTGTACATGCAGGTAGCTTATTTACTTATCCGCTGCCTGACCACACCCGGTTTCATACATCCCCACCTTTGCTCAGTGAGCAAAAATCAGCTTAACACTATGTTTTTTATATAATATCAATTCAGTTTATATTAAAAATAAAAAATCAAAATTGGATTTATTACAGAGCAATACGCACTATTACTCCCGAACTAACACCGAGCGCCATCCGCATGCAGCCTGCAAACAGATTTACCTGTTGCACTGTACTTATTACCGGATTGCCACAGCGAAATACAATTCAGGAGTAAAGACATAATGATGAACGCGATTATTTGGCCAAAAGGTTTTGTCCCGGGCTCTACCGAGAACTTTGCATCTAATGAAGTGATTGTTGCCGGGCTGAGTGCAGCCGATATCTGGCCTTTGCTGGTAACCCCGGCTCACTGGCCAACCTACTACACCAACTCTACCAATGTCCGCTTTTATGACAATAAAGGGCCAGAGCTGCGCAATGGCGACCGTTTTTACTTCGAAACTTTTGGCTTCCCGGTAGAGTCACAATGCAAGGAAAGTGTGGCACCTGCAGGTAATCAACCTGGCCGTCTGGCCTGGCATGGCTGGGCAGGCGAAGAAGGCACTGAAAGCCGCCTGGATGTGCACCACGCGTGGTTAGTCGAAGACCTGGAAGGGGGACGCGTGCGTATCCTGACGCAGGAAACGCAAAAAGGGAAACCGGCTGCTGACTTACATGCAACCAAACCAAACCCAATGATCAATGGCCACCAGGACTGGCTTGATGGCCTGGTAGCCGCAGCAGCCTCACAGTAAATGTCTCAAAACACCGCGCACTTAACAGCGTCGCTCACTTTAACAATACGGGCCGCCGGTCTGGCTTATTGTTCTGGTAACAGTGCTATGTTTCTGGCTGGATGGCTCAGGTTTTCCTTGCGGTGAACCTGTACCTGTTCAGCTATTTCCCACCCAATGCACCTAACTGTATTTCGGGCTGGCTGACCAGCTCAATACTGAATTGCTCAACCGTTTTTTGCTGCTCCATTGCCAGGGTTCTTAACCTGCTGTAAGCCGAGTTTTCATCCAGCGCAAAGTGGCGCATAAGTAACAGTTGTGCAGAAAAAACAAAGCGCCGGGCTTTAAGGCGCTCTTCCATTTTTTGAATACTGGCTTCAAGAGACTGGCGGTTTTGCCAGTTATGCAGCGCCAGGGAAACCGCCGTCAGTAGCCCGTCGTAACGCACGGGTTTACGCATATGCCCGTCAATCCCCTGGGCAATAACCCACTGCAGGCGGGATGGCGTTTCGTTGCCAAGCAGTGCGATTCGGGGCAACGCAGGCCAGGACAAAGCGTCGCCACCGTTCACATCCGGGTTATCACTGTCAAAAATCAGTGCATCAACTTGCGTGCTATCGCTTTCAAGGGAAAATGCCGCCAAACGCCGGGTTTTCATACCCAAACGCAGGCACTGTTGCTCAAGGTTCTGTGCTGTTTGCTCATCACACCCCACCAGCCCGAGAGACAACCCACGCACTCGCCAGGTATTTTTTCTCATCCGCCCTCCTGCTCCAGCGAAGACGGGTTCTCCACCAGTTCATTCAGGTCAACCCAGGTTAACCATGGGTCTGGTTTCACGGGCTCAGGCGCCTGCCACAAGATCTGAAAACGGCCATCAGCACCGCAGCGAGCAAGGCGGGGCGTTAGCCAGGCATGGTTATTTTCCGGGTCAATTCGGGTACACCCGCCAGGCCCTTCAATTACGTCCTGATACACAGCCTGGCGTACATCAGCGACATCGGCAGAATGTGCCCGGGCAATGGCCCGCGCCAGAAAATGCCCACTCAGCCAGGCCGCTTCTGAATCCACGGAAGGCGAGCTGTGCTCACCAAAACGTTCGCGGTAACGTTGCAAAAAGCGCTGGTTTTCTTCACGTTCAATACTCTGGAAATAAACGGCAGATACCAGGTAACCTTCCAGTGCGGCGCTGCCCACGATATCCACTTCAGGTTCACAGAGTGTGAGGCTCAGTTTCACGCGTTCCGGCGAACGCAGCCAGGCATGCTCTGTTGCCGCGGCGTGCCATGCCTGGTAGAAACGGTATGCAGTAACACCCACCAGAGTAACCAGTACCACAGGCGGGCGTTTTTCAATGATGTCATCAATCACTGCCTGAACATCGGTTTCACCCAGCGCCAGCAAGCGGCTTGCCACCAGTTCGCCTCCCACAGGCTCTATTGCCTCGCGGGTGATACGGTCAATTTCCCATGACCAGACGTAATTGGAACCAACGTGGTAAATTTTGGGCTCATATTGCTCCAGCACATATTTAATCATCGGGATAACGTGCTGGTTAGGTGCGGCACCAAGGTACATCACGTTGTTGCTGCTTTCGAAGCCTTCATAGCGTGCTGAATGCCATAACAACGCATCGGCACTTTCAACCAGTGGCAGGATCTGCTTACGTGATGCCGAGGTATAGCAGCCCACAATGTGTTTCACACCATGGCGGTGCAATAATTCACGGCAGTACTCCGCGTATTTTTCCAGTGAACCGGCCGGGTTAAGCACCACCGGAGCCAGGGTAAAATTGTAGTCAGGCGACGCATTCGCCTCTTCTATTGCCAGCAGAATGCCATTAAGCATCTCACGCCCGATAACACCGTAATGCCCGGAAAGGGAATAAAGGATCCCTACCGGCACAACGGTTTTTTTCTCTTCTGCTTTCAATGAATCGGGGGTTGAAATCACGAATCCTCCGGGTAAAAACAGGCCGGGGCATAGCGCCCAACGGCCCAGGGTAACACCCGCTTACAGCGGTTCCTGCCTGGCTTTAATCAGTGGCAGGTAGCCATTTGTCTGGCGCATCGCAACCAGGTCTTTGCGCCTGACCACATTGGTGGGGTAAGGCGTATCCAGGTTGCTGGTATCCATAGTTAAGGTTACCAGCCCCTGCTCATCCAGCAACAGGCTTTCATGGCGCGGGAATGCAAAGGTATCCGGGCCGAAAATACCACTCAGTCCCAGAGATTTACCGGGCTGGTAACTGTTCGCCCAGGCCAGGTAACAGTTATTTTCCCCGGCACGCACGCGCGGAACCAGCCAGTGATATTTATCGGCGCCGCACGGGATGGGGTAATTGTGTGGTATCTCTGAACCGGGGTGAGCACCAGGTACTGGCTCCCCCATTGCCGCCGGGCAGGCAAGCAGGTCGCAGCCCCGCAGAGCCAGAATACGCCCGGCTTCCGGGAAAGTGATATCTTCACCAATCAGTAACCCCATCCTTCCACAGGGGATATCCACCGTCACCCATTTATCACCGGGTATTGCCCAAGTTTTATCTGCTTCGCTGAGGTGGATTTTGCGGTAAGCGCCCAGAATACCCGCCGGGCCAACCGCAACCGCGGTGTTGAAGCATTGCCCGGCATCAGCTTCAACCAACCCGGCTACCAGTGTCATTTTCAGGCTGACAGCCAGTTGAACCAGTGCCGTTACTTCAGCCCCGGGCAGGTGCAATGCCTGCGCAGCCCCCTGGTATGGCCCCGAGAGTGAAAACTCAGGAAACACGATGACTTCAGCCCCTTTTTCCTGTGCCGCAGTCGCCAGGTGGCGGATATGTGCCAGGTTCTGTTGCACATCATGTTGCGGGGTAAACTGCCCGACAGCAATTTCAGAGACTTTCCCGGCTGGCAGCGGAGAACGCTGGTAAAGGTTGAAAAAGTCCAGAGGGTTCCAGGTATAACTGTCATTCATCAATTCCAGGTACTTTTCCGGGCGGCGCTGGCAGACACGAGGCGCTTTCTCGCCACGCCCCAGTATTATCTCCCCCATCACGATACCGTCACCACTGTCGGTACTGGCCTGAATACCGCCATCCGGGTTTATCACGCAACTGCCGCCGCTAAACTGCACACCGCGCTCCAGCCCCCAGCGGTTGCTTTCAATCAGGTAACAGTCATTTTCCCAGGCCCGGTTGATCCAGTACGGCGCCGGTGTCCGCTCCGCCAGCCAGTTGCTGATATGGCAGATAACATCGGCATTCTGCACCCCGGCCAGGCGGGCTGTTTCAATAAAATGGATATCCATGCAAATCAGCATGGCAATGCGCCCGACAGGGGTTTCAAATACTGCATGCCCTTTGTCGCCATTTGCCGCCCACTTCGGCTCAGAAATATACGGGTGAGTTTTACGGTGAGTGCCAACCACTCCTGACGGGCCAATCAGCGCCGCCGAGTTGTAGTACAACCCGGTTTCGACATCCACTTCTGGCATACCCAGCACCAGGTAACAGTCATAACGTGCCGCCAGCGCGGCAAAGCGCCGGGTTGTATTACCTGGGATAGTGTCCACATAAGGGGCGATTTCTTCACGGTTTTGCCAGCAGTAACCACTTACCCCCATCTCTGGCATAACCAGCAGTTTCGCGCCCTGCTCCGCGGCCTGTTCACATAAAGCCAGCAACGCCTGAATATTTTCTTCCTGGCGAAACATCGTTGGTTCAAACTGAATCGCTGCAACCTTGACCGTCATTAGTTCATCTCCGTAGCAGACTGTTTATTGGGAGCCGGGCACAGGCTGGATTGTGAAGGAGACCAGTTGGTTACCACATCCTGCGGGAATTGCGTGAAGTAGTAGCGGCCACGGGTTGCCACGCTGAACACAACATGCAACACCGGGCCAACCAGCATGGAGATAAACGAGGCGTAATACATTGGGTAAGCGCCCAGAATACCGGCGGCACCAATTGCCACGGCAATCAGCAACGCGAACACACCGGCCGGGTTCCATGAGTGCAGGTACTCTTTGCGGTATTCCACAAAATCGGAGGGAGCAAGGTTCAGTAATTTACGGCAAACCAGGTAATCCGCCAGAATAATAAACACCCAGGTATTCGTTAAAATACCGGTAATAGACAAGAACGTGCCGGTATACTGCAGAATATTGCAGATATAGAACACCACACCAAGCAACCAGACCAGCAGCATCCACCACTGGCGACCCGGGCGGTAGTTAAATGCCATATCCATGGTATTGGACAGGGCTATTGAGCCGGAATACAGGTTCAGCACGTTAATACGAATTTGCGTAATCACCGCAAACACCACACCAACCAGTGCCAGGATGAACGGGAACACAAAACCCGGGTCCATTGCGAGCGAGAACGGGTTGGGGTTGTCAATATGCGGCATCAGCGTGTATGCCAGAAACGCACCAAACAGCATTACCACCACAATAGGCAGCAGCATCCCCAGCATGATGCCCGCAGTGCCTTTATGAGTCACACCTGGTTTCGCAAAGCGGCCATAGTCCGTTGCCATCAAACCCTGGAAAACAATCTGCCCATTCGCCATATTCATAACCAGCCACAACGATGTGCTGTTCACTTCACCACTGGCATGCCAGCCTGATGGCCCGACGGCATCGTAATGATGAGTCAACTGGTAGATACAAAACCCGAACAGCAGAATAAAAATGGGCACGCCCCAGGTTTGCAAGAACTGCATGGATGACATGCCTTTCCACACAAACCAAATTGCCACCAGGCCTGTGCAGGCAAAGATCATCACACCAGCCAGTGAATTCACTTCCACCCCGGAGTAGTTAGCGATGGCATGGGAAACAATGGTGCCTTCAAACAGGAAGTAGAAAATGAAGTTGATGGCATAAATGGCCGAGGTAAACGCGGAGCCCATATACCCAAAACCGAGGCCCCGGGTCATCAGGTTCAGTGACAACCCTTCTTTGCTCGCCAGTTTCATGATGCAGGAACCAATAATGGTTGCGAACACCACCATATAGCCAATCGGCAGTAGCATAGTGGGCCAGCCCACCAGGTTGCTCATATCTGCCCCAAGACTGAACCAGAACATGGCGGTTGAGTTACCCAGCAACACCAAAATAATGGCAGGGATTGGCCAGCGGTAGTGCTTTGGCACCCGGCCAACGGCGTAATCTTCCACCGCTTCGGCTTCAGTAATGTCTTGTGGCCCCTGGAACCACTGCTTAAATTTACTCATATTTGTCACTCCAAAGGCATAAAAAAAGCCCCGCCAGCTCATTGAGCTGCGGGGCTTCTTTGCCTGAATTCTGTTAGTTTCACTGCGCCTTACAAAGACGCCAGCGTGGAGGTACAACGGCATGAACGGCGACGCTGCCTGCCAGGCCCATAACGGGGCGAGGCCATGCAACCCGACTAAAGCAAAAGTAATGCCAGTTAACAGGGTTTTTCTTTAATGATATGTTTTTACACTCTTTTTTATAATTTTGTACATATTGCATTTATTACCGCCGAGCTACCAGAGCGCACCGTTGTAGTGCGTGATGGTGTTATGGAAGTGCAGCCCAGGGGAACGAAATCCACTCTGCCAGTACTGCGCAAATTGCGCGCCGTGTCCATCACTCTGCTTTCTCTCACCCGCTGCGCCCGGCGCCCGCAGGGGGCACTGGCCCGCCAGGCACGCCTCAACGATTCAGATGCCACACTCCACACCCGCCTGTAATATCTCAGCAAAAATCAAAGAAAACAGACAACGCACAAATCCCACAGCCACTCAGCACAACACAAAAAGCCCCGCTACTTGCAGCGAGGGCCTGTTCGCGTAAGACCGGTGAACCGCAGAAAGGAAGACAAGGTTATTCCGCCCGGACGGCGGAATAAGGCGAACCGAGGCATGGACGCCGAGTCGAGCCGGCCGCAGGCTGACTGCCCGGAGGTGAACGCAGTGCGCAGCACCGGTCGCCCGCGAAAACGGGGATTGCAAAGGGGGCGAGCCCCCTTAGCCCGTTCACAGGCTGTGAAGCCACATTAGCCCCATCACTTCAAGTGAACGGAAACAACTACACTGCAAGTGAACAGAAACAACAACACAAAAAGCCCCGCTACTCGTAGCAATATGGCCATATTGGTCTTCACCTCCTATTGAGGGAGTTTCAGAAACAATGTCCGCTGCTGAGTTTGTGATGGTTTGAAACCATGGTGAATATAGAAGTTTTTGGCTTCTTCCGTAAGCGCGTGAACCATGATTGCACGCACACCAATATTCTCGGCTACTCGATAACAACGAAGCACTGCGTCATGCAGTAAATCAGCACCAAGCCCTTTTCCACGGAATGAGACATAGACAGCCAGGCGGGCAAGTATAATGACAGGAATGGGATCAGGCATGTTACGCCGAAGGCTGCCTGTCGCTTCTGTATGGTTGACGCTCCCGGTGGCCAGAGAGTAAAAACCGGCTATTTGTTTAGTGTCCTTCTCACAAACCACAAACGTTCGGGCCGCTCCGATAGCCTGATTTCTGAGGCCCCTCTGCTTTAACCAGTCATCGAGCACTGCTTCGCCGCTGACAAACTCCGTTACCTGATGAAAAGCGGATAAAGGTTCTGGTGCTGTTACACGTCCCACTGAGGTTTCCTTGCCAGCAGTTTTTCGATAACGGGATCATCTGCGACCGGTGCATCAATCATATCGATGAACTCTGCGTATTGCTCATCGTTAAAATTAAAGACGCGGCGATCGAGGATAACATCCTCGGCAGCCTTACAGGCTATTTCCAGAATGAAATCTGTACGTGATTTATGAAGGATTTCAGCAGCAGCATCAATGAGTGCTCGCTGGGATTCCTTGGCTCTGAGGTTAAGTTGAACATCTGATTTCATGAGATACCCCTGTATAGCATTTGCTTTACAGCGTAGCACAATAAAAATGTATAGCAACCGCTATACACCAGATTATCGTCTTTCATATTTCGAATGATTATGCTTGGTTCGCGCCAATCACACTTCGTCACTTACTGCTGCTTTTTCTGCTCATCTTACCCGGTGCTATAAAAGTGCCTTTTTTGCTCACACGAAAAGAACGAAGCCCTTCCTCTCCATGTTCGTGGAACACCTCCATCCTCTTTCCAACAGAGACCGCACTAGCGACATTAAAGGCACAAATCCCACAGCCACTCAGCACAACACAAAAAGCCCCGCTACTTGCAGCGAGGCCTGTTCGCGTAAGACCGGTGAACCGCAGAAAGGAAGACAAGGTTATTCCGCCCGGACGGCGGAATAAGGCGAACCGAGGCAGGGATGCCGAGTCGAGCCGGCCGCAGGCTGACTGCCCGGAGGTGAACGCAGTGCGCAGCACCGGTTGCCCGCGAAAAACCGGATTGTTAAGGGGCGGGCCCCTTAACACGTTCACAGGCTGTGAAGCCACATTAACCACGTTACTGGAAGTGAACGGAACTTTCACCATACTGTCACAGTGAAATTTCACCACACTGACACAGTGAAAAGTGAACGGAAAAACCACACAAAGTCAGCGCACCGGCATCAGGTTCACAACAACCAATCAAAGATGAAAAGCAACCCGCTTACCTGTCGGCAGCGTCACATCCAGACTTAACTCTCCCCCTAACGCCTGCACATAGCGCTTCAGTGTAGAAAGCCGCGGATCATTGCCAGCCTGTTCTATTCGTGCAACCGAAGGCTGTTTTACCCCCATAGCCGCAGCCAGCTCTGTCTGTGAAATATTCAATTCGTCACGCAACATGCTAAGCGCAATCTGGATACTGACCGCCTCAACCCGCTCAGCTACACGCGCCTGCATTTCAGGGCTTTCTTTAGCCAGGAGTTCTCTGTAAGTCGCCATAATTATTTCTCCAGTGTTATAAGATGTTTGCGGTATTCCGAATCAGCCAGCCTGATCATGTCCTTATAGAAACGTTGCTCGTTTAACCCTGTTTTATCACCAGCACACAAGACGATTGCCTGCCGGGTGGGATCAAAAGCAAAAAACGCTCTGACAGGATTACCGGCATGCTGTATACGCAGTTCTTTCATGTTTGCAAAAGAAGAACCTTTTAATGTATCAACATACGGCCTGCCCAATTTAGGACCGAATTTCTCCAACACCCCCATAGCGACATAAACCGACTCTCTGAGAGCATCTTCCTGCCCCAAAAACCACTCATCAAAACACTCCGTTGTTATGATTTCCCACATAGTAAGCCTATAGTGAATTCGCTATAATTGAGATTATAATGAATTCACTATAATCTCAATAAAACAGCCGTCACAAATCTGCCACCCTACCAATAAGCCAGCAGCAAAAAACACACAAAGACAGGCCAGGCACAAATTCAACAGCCACTCAACACAACACAAAAAACCCCGCTACTTGCAGCGAGAGTTGTGTCGCGTAAGACCGGTGAACCGCAGAAAGGAAGACAAGGTTATTCCGCCCGGATGGCGGAATAAGGCGAACCGAGGCATGGACGCCGAGTCGAGCCGGCCGCAGGCTGACTGCCCGGAGGTGAACGCAGTGCGCAGCACCGGTCGCCCGCGAAAACGGGGATTGCAAAGGGGGTGAGCCCCCTTCGCCCGTTCACTGGCTGTGAAGCCACATTAAACGCATCACTGCAAGTGAACGGAAACAACTACACTTCAGGTGAACGGAACTTTCACCACACTGCCATCAGTGCAAAGTAAGCGGAACACCCACACCAGCCCTGGTGACCGGAACCAGAAACACCAGGGCTGGGTGAACTAAAACAACCCCTTACTTTTTACCCCTCGCCACCACAACCTCCTGCGCCACGTTATCCGGCGCCTCGGCATAATGGTGGAACTCCATACTAAACGTGGCGCGCCCCTGGGTCATAGAACGCAAAATGGTCGAATAACCAAACATCTCCGACAACGGCACATCTGCCCGGACAATGCGGCTTCCCACCTGTTCTTCCATCCCCTGAACCAGGCCGCGACGTGATGACAAATCCCCCATCACGTTACCGGCATACTCTTCCGGCGTTTCCACTTCCACATGCATCACCGGCTCCAGTAACACCGGTGATGCGCGGCGGGCGGCTTCACGAAACGCCATACTGCCCGCCATGCGGAATGCCATTTCTGAGGAGTCCACCTCGTGGTAAGAGCCAAAGGTCAGCGTGGCTTTTACATCCACCACCGGGTAACCGGCCACCACCCCGGTAGACAGGGCATCGCGAATACCTTTCTCCACAGAAGGAATGTACTCTTTCGGCACCACACCGCCTTTGGTGGCATCGGCAAAAGCAAAACCCGCGCCTGGCTCCTGAGGCTCAACGCTGATAACCACATGGCCGTACTGCCCTTTACCACCAGACTGGCGAATAAATTTGCCTTCCACATCGCTTACCGCTTTACGCAATGTTTCACGGTAAGTTACTTGCGGGCGGCCAATTCGGGCTTCCACACCAAACTCACGTTTCATGCGGTCAACGATAATATCCAGGTGCAACTCCCCCATGCCGGAGATAATCGTCTGGCCAGATTCTTCGTCTGTCCGTAACCGGAATGACGGGTCTTCTGCCGCCAGCCGCTGTAACGCCAGGCTCATTTTTTCCTGGTCATCGCGGGTTTTCGGCTCAATCGCCAGCGAAATAACCGGTTCCGGGAACACCATGCGTTCCAGAGTAAGTACTGCCGCCGGGTCACACAGCGTTTCCCCGGTGGTGACATCTTTCAGGCCCACACAGGCAGCAATATCACCGGCATACAGTACATCCACTTCATGGCGGTTATTGGCATGCATTTGCACAATACGGCCAATGCGCTCTTTCTTGCCCGTACCGGGAATGTACACCTGGTCGCCTTTGTGCAGCGTACCGGAATACACCCGGATAAAGGTTAACTGGCCCACATACGGGTCGGTCATCAGTTTAAAGGCCAGCGCAGAGAACGGTGCTTTTTCATCAGCGGCACGGGTCACCGGTTTGTCCTGTTCATCCAGCCCACTAACGGGCGGAATATCCAGCGGCGATGGCATCAGTGTCACCACGGCATCGAGCAGCAGTTGCACACCTTTATTTTTAAACGCGCTGCCACACAGTACCGGCTGAATCTCACCAGCAATAGTGCGGGCACGCAGACCGTCAAAAATAGCCTGTTCAGGTAATTCACCGCTTTCCAGGTAGCGGTCCATCAAGGTTTCACTGGCTTCAGCCGCCGCAGCCAGCAGGTTTTCCCGCCACTCACTGGCTAACGCCTTAAGCTCATCTGGAATGGGTTCATAACGGAACGTCATCCCCTGATTTTCTTCATCCCAGTACACCGCGTGCATCTTGATCAAATCCACCACACCGGTGAAGTGCTCTTCACTGCCAATGGGTAACGTAACCGGCACCGGGTTAGCATGCAGGCGGTCTTTCATCATTTGTACCACCCGCAGGAAATCAGCACCCTGGCGGTCCATTTTGTTGACGAACGCAATGCGCGGCACATGGTATTTATTCGCCTGGCGCCACACAGTTTCAGACTGGGGCTGCACCCCGCCCACTGCGTCATACACCATAACGGCACCATCCAGCACGCGCATGGAACGTTCCACCTCTATGGTGAAATCCACATGGCCTGGGGTATCGATAATCGTAATATGGTGTGGATCGAAATTATGGTCCATACCCGGCCAAAAGCAGGTAACAGCAGCCGATGTTATGGTAATTCCACGTTCCTGCTCCTGGGCCATCCAGTCGGTTGTTGCCGCGCCATCATGAACTTCGCCCAGTTTATGGCTCAGGCCAGTGTAAAACAGGATACGTTCCGTGGTAGTGGTTTTACCGGCATCAATATGAGCCGAGATACCAATATTGCGATAACGTTCGAGGGGGATGGGTCGGGGCATAATGCGTCCTTAGTCTGTAAGACCAGTTTTTTACGCAGAAACCATTTTCTGCGCTTCATCAATGAAACACATCATAGTACAACTGTACGAGTATTATCGAACTATTATTATCATCGTTGTTATTTGTCAAAACTCACCACCCGGCATACATAGCAAGAGACAGGGTGTTCAGGTATATTACGCCCTCGCCGCTCGCGGCGGGTAACAGACCACAGGAAGCCTATGAAGCACCATCCCGAACGAGAACAAATTCGCCTTGAAAATGTCCTGCTGGCGCTGGGCAACCCTATCCGTCTTGATGTAGTGAAAAGCCTTGCTGAACAGGGTGAACAAGCCTGCGGTACACTGCGGCGTGATGTGGCGAAATCCACCATGACTCACCACTGGCGCGTACTGCGCGACAGCGGCATTATCTGGCAGCGCCCACAAGGGCGGGAAAATTTGATTTCATTGCGCCGGGAAGACCTGGATGCGCTGTTTCCCGGCTTACTGGAAACGTTACTGAAAATTATTTAACCCCAGGTTTTGCCCCCTGAACCCGCACCTGCAACTGGTGGCGTTCATTGTAGAAACGGCGATATGCCAGGTACCCGGCCAGAATGGTTGAAAGACTCGCTGTCGATAACAGCATAAACGTCACCATTATTTGGTATTTAATCGCTTTTACCGGGTCGATACCGGCAAAAATCAGCCCGGACATCATGCCAGGCAAGCTCACCAGCCCCACCGTTTTTGCTGAATCCACCGTGGGAATCAGCGCGGCACGAATGCTGTCGCGAATTAATTGCGCCGAAGCCTGTTTCGGGGTCGCGCCCAGGCTGAGCATTTCCTGAATGCGCTGTTGCTCTGCCGAAAACCGTTGCCCAAGGTTGTTGTAGCACAACCCCACTGCCACCATTGCGTTACCGGCAATCATTCCGGAAATCGGGATAACCTGCATGGGCACAAAGGCAATCGACCCGGTAAACACCAGCACACTGAGCGTCAGCACTGCCCCACCGGTAATCGCCACGAACGAAATGACAAAGGCCTTATCAATATATTTACTGCGCTTTTTGGCATTCCACGCCGCATTCAGGCAGATAAATAACACCATCAGTACCGTCAGCAGTGCATGGTTGACATCAAATATGTATTTCAGTACATAGCCAACGGCCACCAGTTGTACAATGGCGCGGGCAATGCTCCACACAATATCCCGCTCCAGGCCAAGCTTTTCTTTATTGCTGATAACAATCGCAACCACAACCAGCACCAAAGACAGCGCCAGCGATTCATTGGTAATGTTATGCTGATTCATGGGATCCCTCCTGTTCACTCTGTTCCTTAAGGCGCGCCGGCAACGTAATTACATCGCCCAGTTCACGCAGTTCGCTGGTGTCGTGCGTCACCCATAACACGCCCAGGTGTTGTTCTTTCACCAACCCGGCAATCAGCTTATGTACTGTCTGTTTGTTCTCTTCATCCAGCGCACTGGTGATTTCGTCCAGCAGTAATACTTGTGGCAAAAATTGCAGGTTACGAATCAGAGAAACACGCTGCTTTTCCCCACCAGATAACGACTGTATTGATTTTTCCAGGGTATCTTCCGCCAGGTTTACTGTTGCCAGGTCGGCGCGTAAACGGGCTTTATCCGGCTTTTTCTGGCGCAAAACCCAGGGAAACGCCAGGTTGTCATACACCGTGTCGCCAAACAGAGCCGGGGTTTGGGTGCAATAACCCACAGCCTGGCGCCAGGCTTCCGGCGTAAACGCGTCACTGGCACGCCCGTTCAGTACCAGCGTGCCGCTGTCAGGTGTGAGTAAACCACCAATGATTTTCAATAAAGTGCTCTTGCCGCACCCGGAAGGGCCGGTGATCAGGCGGCATTCACCCGCCTGCACCTCAAGGGAAATGTCGGCCAGAATAGACTGGCTACCGGACTGATAACTGACATGCTGCACCGCCAATAAAGGAGAAGACGCCATTTTTCACCTGTTTTTACTGATGTTTTTCATCAGTATACTCGTGGTTTCAGGCAAAATCCCCAGCTTATCAGCAGGCCAAAATAACCAGGTTACACCCGCTGGACCCGGTATTCCTCAACCAGTGCGGCATAATGCGCCTGTTCTGTTTTAATGCGTGTGGTAATGGTCGCCGGCGAGTCATAAACCGGTTTTAACGAGCTCGAGCGTAATACTTCAAGGCAGTCGTAACTGACTATCAGGTTTTGCATCGCTGCCTGCAGGGGTTTCGCAATGCTGTCTGGTGTCCCGGCAGGCAGAAACCAGCCATACCAGCCCGTCAGGTTTATTTGGGGAATGCCCTGCTCACGGCAAGTGGGCACATCCCAGCCCGGCACCCGAAACTGGCTGGTAACCGCAATGGGGCGCAAAATACCATTGCGCATTAACCGCGCGCCATTACCACCAATCAGAAATGCGGCGGCCAGGTAGCCTTCCAGCAAATCGTCAATAATCATGGACGTTCCCCGGTATACCTGGGGTTGCAGCGCCACCCCTTTTTCCCGGCTAAGAATTAACTGAGCCATGTTGCCTGGCGAACCAAACTGAGTAAAACCAATATTATTGAAAGAGGGGTTTTTCACTACCCAGCGCAGGTAGTCATCAAGGCTTTTTACCGCCGGGTCGACAACCGGGCCAAGCGCCATAAACAAGGCATATTCACCGGTAATTGCCAGGGGAATAAAATCGCGCTCAGGGGAATAAGGTAACTGGCGGTACAGTGAGGGAAACGCCGTCATTTGCGGCGACTGCGCCAATAATATAGTGCTGCCATCTCGCGGAGCCTGGCACACATAACGCATGGCGCGAATACTGTTTTCGCCCGGCATATTTTCTATTTGCCAACTGCGCTGCGGGTAATAATTGGGTAACAGGGCCAGTATTTTTTCACCCAACTCTGTTCCCAGGCCGGTACGCCCGTAGCCAAATACCGCTCGGTTTGCTGCCCCTTTTGGGTCAGTATGCGCGCCGCTGGCCATCCGGGGTAACAGCATTGACGCGCCAAGTCCTAATAATGCCCTGCGAGATACTGCCATAGCGTTTCCTTGTTAGTCGGTATTCAAACACGGCGAATCTGGTAGCTGTCCACCATGCTGGCGTAATAGTCCTGTTCTTCTCTGATACGCTCCCGAATAGCCTTAGGTGTTAAATCCACGGGTTTTAGCGAATAGCGCGCAAGTACCTGCTGGTAATCACGGCTTTCCAGCCCGGAATGAATGGCATCATGCAACGGCTCGTACACTCTGTCTGGTATGCTTGCCGGGGCAAACCAGCCATACCAGCCATTAATATCCATATCCGCCACACCCTGCTCACGGCAGGTAGCGACATTTTCCCAACCTGGGTGGCGTTGTTTACTGGTCACCGCCACCGCCCGTAATTCACCAGAGGTATAGCTCTCAGGCGAATTGCCGGCAATCACCAGGCCTGCGGATAAATAGCCACGGCGCAGGTCATCAATCATCATGGATGAGCCATAATAGGCAACCGGCTGCAGCGCGACTTCTTTGCTGTGCGCAATAATCGCCTGAGCCACCTGGCCGCTGGAACCATACTGGGTAAACCCAAGGTTGCGGTATTCAGGGTTTCTCAGCACCCACTCAAGGAAGCCATCCAGCGTTTTCACCTCCGGGTCTACCAGTTTCCCCAGCGTCAGTAACAGGGTGTATTCCCCCATAATCGCCAGTGGGCGGAAATCCGCCAGTGGGTCATACGGCAGGGAACGGTAGATGCTGGGCAGTAGCGTCATTTGTGGCGACTGCGCCTGCAGCAGCACAGATCCATCGCTATCCCCCGTTTTTACGGTTTCCACCGCTCTGAGGCTGTTATCCCCTGGCAGGTTGACCAGGTGGTAACGGTTTTTGTCATAGGTTTGGGCAATCAGCGCAATCATATCCTCGGCCAGCACGCTGCCAATCCCGGTACGGCCGTACCCAAACACCAGTTCACCTCTGGTTGTGGGCGCAGTTGCCCCATAACTCAGAAAAGGGGCAGCCAGGCAGGCTGTTGCCCCGGCTACAAATGCACGTCGGGTTAAACTCATCGTTCACTCCTTGGCTAACCTACTGGTTAAGCTCAGCAATAACGATTTGCCATACTCTTCGCCCGATCCGCGTGATCAGGCTTTCCGGTGCCAGGGGCAGAACCACATCACCTTGTAAAATCTGTTGCCCGGCGTACCGCTGGTTATCCAGAGTAAATGCTATACGGTGCATCGCCACCAGCGGAATGGCTTCACCCTGCTCCCCTTTTAGCGAATCAATTTTGCCGCCCCACAGCGAACTTAACGCCGGGGGAGCAATAAACTCAGCACTGCCCGGGTCAAGGCGCGCAATACGTACCGCAACGGCTGGCAGCGTAGGTGCGTCAGGGATAAATTTCCCCGTAAGGCCCGGCTTTAACCCATTGATATAGCGCTCATCCACATACCCGCTCACATCCCAGTGTTCGGGCTGTACCACTCTGGCAAGGACTTGTGACGGGTCCACCCACTGGCCCACAGCCAGCCCTGGTTTCAGGTCAACCACTCGCCCGGCAACCGCCGCGCGCCAGGTAAGCTGCTCCCGTTGTTTCTCAAGGCCCGCCAGGTTATCCCGCGCCTCTTCCAGTTGCTGGCGCAGTACCAGCGTTTCCACTTTCTCGCTGTCTGAACCGCCAATTCGGTCGAGGCGAAATTGTAATAAATCGCGGTTAAGCTCCGTTTCCTGGTAACGAAATGTGAGTTCCGGTGAGCGAAACTGCATGACTAACTGCCCGGCAGTCACCTGTTGGCCGTCGCGCACGGCAAGGTGCACCAGCTGGGCATTTTCCGGCACCGTAATAGGTTGCTGCACCTGATAACTGGCAATTGCCGGTACATTCACTGATGCAGGTAGTGGCACAATAAACACCCCGACACCCGCCAGTAACAACAGCAACAGAGCAGCGCGGCGCACGGGGTGTAAGCGCTGGCGATAACCGAGGCTGGTTTTTGTCATTTGCACCACAGGCACTAACACATAATGCACAACAAACCAGGCGAAAACGGCAAGCCCCAGTGCCGGGAACAGAAAATGCCAGGCAAAATAGCCAATGCCCAGCACCAGTGAGCGCTGGTAAATAAATACCAGCACACCGTAGCAGGCCATCAGTTTCACCCGCGCGCCCTGCAAAGGCTCTGGCGGCGCGACAACCTTGCCGAATAGCAGGCGGTAGCCGTAGTAACGCATCAGCGCGAAGGCGCGTGGCTGCAGGTTTTCAACTCGCAATAAATCACTGAGAAAGTAATAGCCATCAAACCGTGCCAGCGGGTTCAGGTTCAGTGCCAGTGTAGTAACCCAACTGGTGGTTGCCACCACAAAACAGACCCCGCGCAGCGTGCCCGGGGGGAGCACCGCCCAGGCGGCGGTTGCCAGCCCGGCAACCAGGCTTTCGGCAATAATGCCGCCCAGCGCTATCCACATCCGTTTATGAGGGTTGGTTATCATCTGTGCCCGGGTTAAATCGGTATACAGCAAGGGGAACACCAGGTAGACAGCCACCCCCATTTTGCCGGGCATCGCCCCCTGGCGCAGTGCCACAGCGGCATGGCCCAGTTCATGGCAAATTTTCAGAACCACCAGCGCCACACCGAAACTGACCATGGCGGAGGCCGTAGTAAACTGGTGGAAAGTTGCCAGGTAGCTATCCCACTGGCGGGCCACCAGCCACACACCACTCAGCGTGAAAGCCCCCCATAAGAACCACAAAATAGCCCACACACCGGGGATCCGCATGCTGGCAATAAACTGCAACATGGGCACCGGATCCCACAACGGAACGTGGATCATCCGTGGTGCTGAAAGCAGGCGGGATGCGGATGCACTGACCAGGCTTTCCCAGGGTTGCCCGCTCACTAACCGGTGCTGTTGCAAAAACTGGACGAACGCCCGGAACTGCCCGGTATCAAGGGTTTCTCCCTGCGCGGCAAGGGTTTGTTTCAGGTCACCCAGGGTGCGGCAATTTGGCCGGGATAAAAACAGTAAATCTTCCTCGCCAATACGGAAGAACAGATGTTGCCAGGGATCATACAGTTGCCAGTCGCCCGGGTGTTCACCGGGTTGCAGGCGAATATCCTGGCGCAGGCTTGGCAGAGTTTGAGTGTCGTCACTCATGGCTACACCCCCGTGTGCTGGCGCACCCAGGCGATGGGGCGGCGTAAAAGCTGGAACCAGAGTGGCACGGTTTCACTGTAAACCCGTGCCGTTCCCCGGGCGCCAATTCGCGGGTAGCCTTCACCAGGTTGCAGGTCTGCCAGCAATACATAGCTGCTGATACCTTCCGGGGTGGTTTGCGGGGTATAACTGTAGCTACTCAGCGAGGCATGCCAGGCTTTCATCGGCGAGCTGTCGAGAAACAGTGTGACATCACTCCCCTGTTTCAGCGGGATATTGTCTTTCAACGGCAGGTCAATACGGAACTGGATACGGTGCGGGTCTGCGATTTGCATAATCTCTTCCCCTACCCGCACTGGTTTGCCTTCCCACTCCCGCTTGTTGGTGAAAATCGCCACACCATTAACCGGAGCAGTCACCCGGGTGCGCTGGTACACATCCGACATGTACTGGTAGTTCACCTTTGCCAGTTGGTATTCGGTACCGGCAACCGCCATTTCTGCCCGCGCATCCGGGTCATCAAAGGCGGCGCTGTTCACCTGTTCACTGCGCGCCTCGGCCACCGCCAGTTTTCGCCCGGCGACCACCATTTCGTTATAAGGCTTTAAATCTTCAAACTGCAGCAGTGCGTCACCCTGTTTGACCGGGCTGTTGGGCTCGACACGAATCTGGCGCACCACGCCTTCAATTGGTGCCGTCAGCCGCCACGGGTCGCGGGCCACCACTTCCACGGGGGCTACCACACTAAGCGGTACGGGAATAAACCCACAGGCAACCAGTAGCAGTGGCACGGCCCAGAGCAACGGTTTGAATCGGTGCGACCCGGTCGCCAGACTGTGTTTACCTTCCAGTGCCAGCCAGGCGTGGGTATAAGTGCCGGCAAGGCGTTGCGCCAGTGAGAGCTCGGCAGGCAAAAAAGGCTGCTGGCTTCTCAGGCAAACCAACCCGGCATCAACCTGGCCACTCTGCCCAAGCGGTATCCACATTCCATAAGGCAGCGCATGGTTTTTGAGAACAGGCAGGTCACTTTCTGCCAGCGTAAAAATATGGCTCTGCTGTAGAGCCTTGCCACGCACATGCAGGTACTGCTCCATTGCCAGTAACAGGGGTGACTTGCGGTCAGCCTGTGGGATATCTGAAACCTGAATGATTTTTAACCGGCCACTGAAGCGGTGGCGCTGGCAGACCATGGCCTGCTCAAAAGGCAATAATTGCCGGGTGGCATTCACCAGGTGTACCAGTAGCAATGGGGTGTCGGGCAGTTTACGAATCGCTTCTTCAAACTGCAGGAGCTTGAGCGCCTGTAAAGCCAGCCCCTGGTTGGCAGGCGTGTGTTGTTGCGACTGGCTGGCCGGGTTCTCTTTTGCTGTGCTTTGCCCGGTATCACTGGTTTTTTCCGGGCGCAGTGGTTCCACTTTCTGGCGCATATTAATCATTAGCCGCCTCCCTGCCTTCAGTGAACGCCACCCTGCCACTCATACCCGGGGCAAACTGCACGCTGGCACCGTCTTCGGTATCCAGCACACCAATCACCTTGACGGTTTTACTCACGGCATCAATTTGCGGCAAAACGCGGGTGATATGCCCGGTGCTGGTGCTGTGGCTTTCCTGTGCTTCGAAAGTAAATTCACTCCCGGGGTGCAACCAGGTCAGCCAGCCTGAAGGCACGATAATATTGAGTTCGAGTTCACCCGGGTCAACAATGGTCAGCAACGCCTGCCCGGCAGAAACCGCTTCCCATGGCGCGACTTTCAGCGCCTGTACCTGCCCGTCAAAAGGTGCACGGATTTCGCAATAACTCACCTGGATTTCCAGGCTTTTGGCCCGGGCCAGTGCTTTGCGGTATTCCCCTTCGGCGGCAATCAGGTCGTAACGGCCCACGGACTGGAATTTATCCAGTTCGATATTGGTATCCCAGGCACTTTTCTTCACCCTGACCTCCTGGCGTGCAGCTTCGGCTTCAGCACGCGGTAGAGCACAGTTAAAACTGACCAGTAAATCTCCCTGGCGGAACGCCATCCCTTCCCGGTAAGGAATCTGTTCGATTTGCGCCGCCAGCTCAGAAGACAGCGTGGCTTCGTGCACTGCCCGTAAAATACCCTGAGCCTGCTGGGTTTCCGCCCGGGCAAAACCCGGTGTCGCTACGCCAGCCAGACTTGTGATTCCCAAAAATGCGCAATAGCCAATAAGTTTTCTCATTGTTTTTGGTCCTCCTCCCTGACCAGTTGCGGAAGGGTGGTGATCTCTTCGGTCCAGTACTCCTGCAATTTGCCCGCAATAACCGCTACAGATTCTTTATCGGTATTCCCCAAATCAAAGCTGTCGATACCCATCGAGGCGTATAAGTTCGCATAGGCATTCTGTAAATCCGCGTAGGCGGTGTCATAACGCACTTCATCCAGAATGGATTTCATCTCTACCTGTACCAGATCTTTCTGGCTAATCATGCGGCCTTTAAACCCGGCTTCAGTCAGGGTTAAAATACGTTCCTGCACTTCATGGCCCTGGCGTACCGTATTCAGTTCCTGAGACAGGCGGATAAAACGCGCCCGGGCAACATAAATCTGGGTCAGAATCGCCATCACCAGTGCATCTTCCCGCGCCTGAATCAACCCGGCTTCTGCTTTTACTGCATCACGCTCCAGTGGGTAACGGAACAGGCTCATCAGATTCCAGCTCACAGAGCTGGAAAAGTTGCTCCAGGTGTTGTTGTACAAATAACTGTTGCTGTCGTAGTTCAGGCCCAGTAACGCTTTGAATGACGGCAGGTTTTGCAACAGCACCTTATCCAGTTCACGCTCGTTAATCCGTTTGCGGTAACTTGACTCACGCAGTTCCGAGCGGTATTTCAGGCCAATCAAAATCATTTGTTCCGCCGAGCCCGGTAACTCCGGCACCACCGCGGTACGGTCTGGCAACACCAGCCTGAACGGGGTTTCCGGCTTCAGGTTGATCAGTGCGGCAAGTTGTTTTTTGGCGAAAAACAGTTCACGTTGCATGCGCTGAACGTTGGCCTGTATTTCCAGCAAATCATGCTGGTAATTCAGTACACTCAGTGGCGCGACATTGCGCCGTTTTTCCAGTTGCGCTGCCTGCCACAATGCTTTTTGTGCCATCGCTTCAAGTTTGATGAGCTTTTCGTGAGTACGGTCGGCACTCACCGCCCGCCAGTACGCGGTACGCACATCCTCCAGAATTCGGCTTACTACCTTGCGCCGCCGCTCCTGGGCAATATATTGCTCATCAATGTTTTGCTTGCTCTGCACCCAGGAAAGCCCGAAATCCAGGATATCCCAACTGGCAGACAGCTCACCGTTCCAGGTCTGGCGGTCTGACGAAGTCGAAGACTGGAGCGATTCGGTGCCATCCAGCAACGAACGGCTACTGGAGCCCGAATAGTTGTTACGCCAGTTGCGGCCACCACCGACATCAAAAGCAGGCATCATGCCCAGCTCGCTGACATCACTCAGTTTTCTTTTCCATTCTTCATCCATCAGTTCGATGCGCTGGTCGAGGTTATATTTCAGTGCCCGGGCCATGGCTTCATACAACGAAATGGGGCCACGTACCGGTTCATTATCCCCCACCAGTTCATTGATCCGGTCATAAGCACGCCAGGCCTGTGCATCAGAATCAATGGGTTTTTCAGTTACCGTACATCCAGAAAGCATGAGCGTTATCCCTGCCAAAACCAGACTTGCACGTTGTGTTATTGTCACCATCTGCCACCATTAACTTAATGCGCGAATCAGTTCCCTCAATGCCAGTTGTTCACGGGAAACAATGGCCTGCACCTGGTCAGAGGCGGTTGGCTCCGGCAATGCCGATGCAAACAGGTCGTTAGTTTCAGGGTTACCGAGCCCGGCCAGCGCGTTATTACCGCCCAGCGGTTGCGGTGAAAAAATTTCTGGTACATCAAAACGGCTGACCATTTGGCGAATCACTTCATTTGAATTGGTATCCAGGCCGCTGAATAACCCCAGAGACTGCACCCCGGCGACCGCCTGGCTTCCCGGTGCGCCGCCAAACAGTTGCGCATTCCCGCTCAGGCCTTTAATGGCATTAACCGCATCCAGTAACACCGGGTCATACTGCCTCACCGTAAGGGAGAAATCGGGAGGGCTGGCGCTCTGTTCGGGAACACGGAAGCCGTTATCTCCCGGCACAAAGAATGTTGTGGTTGCAGGATTACTGGTGTTGTTATTGCCGTTATCTGTATTGCCGTTACCGGGAGGTGTGGTATCCGGACCTATGGGGCTGACAGGCAACGGCGCCACACGAACCGTCAGTACTCCGGTTGCCAGCCCGCCATTGCCATCATTGACCTGGTAAGTCACGGTATCTGTTCCGCTGAAACCCGCGTTGGGGGTATAGGTGAGCGAGCCATTGGCATTCAACAAAACCGTGCCATTACCGGCTGTTGCACTGGCCAGCGTCACCCGGTCACCATCAGGGTCCTGGTCATTTGTCAGTACATTCACCGTCACCGGGGTATTTTGCTGAGTGGATGCATTGTCCGGTTGAGTCTGTGGCAGGTCGTTAACCGGTGTGACTACCATCGCCATTGAGCCAGAGGCAAAGCCACCTTTGCCATCACTCACCATCCAGGTCAGGGTGTCAGTGCCATTAAAGTTGGGCGCAGGCCGGTAGGTTAACGAGCCATCGGGGTTAATCGTCACTGTGCCATGGCCCGCACTGGCGGTAGTGACACTCAGCGGGTCGCCATCCACATCGCTGGCAGCACCCAGCACATTCACAGTAACCGGGGTATCTTCCGCCGTGGTGCCACTGAGGTTGCCAGTCACGGGGTTATCGTTTACCGATGTGACCGTAATAGTCAGGCTTCCTGTCGCGCTGCCACCCTGCCCGTCGGCAAGTATCCATGTCACGGTATCGTTGCCGTTATAGTCGGCATTCGGGGTGTAAGTAATAGTGCCATCGGGGTTGATGGTAACCACACCATGAGCGGCAGAAGCGGCGACCACCACCAGGGCATCGCCATCCGGGTCGCTGCTGCCTGCCAGTACATCCACGGTTAATGGTGTGTCTTCCTGGGTGACTGCCGCGCCATTGCCGGGTACTGGCGGGTGGTTAATTGGGGTGACAACCAGTGCCAGTGTGCCCGTGCTAGTGCTGCCCTGGCCGTCGCTTACCGTCCAGGTCACCGTATCAGTGCCGCTAAACCCGGCGTCAGGGGTGTAGGTGATGGTGCCGTCCGGGTTGAGGACAACAGAACCATGTGAAACTGCCACACTGGCAAGTGCCAGCGTATCGCCATCCACATCGCTGCCATAACTCAAAAGATCCAGTATGACGGGCTGGCCTTCACTGGTGGTTGCCTGGCCACTACCCGCGACCGGTGCATCATTAACCGCCGTAACCACAATAGCGGCTGTTCCGGTAACCAGCCCGCCATGCCCGTCGTTCACTATCCAGGTCAGTGTATCGTTGCCGTGGTAGTTCGCGTTTGGGGTATAGGTCAGTGTGCCGTCCGGGTTAATCACCACCGAGCCATGAGCCGCAGTTGCAGCAGTGACGGAAAGCGTATCGCCATCCGGGTCGCTGGCTGCTGCCAGCACATTGATGGTGAGCGGCGTATCTTCGGCGGTGGTCTGGGGAGCGACCGTTCCTGCCTGCGGGGCGTCGTTTACTGCCGTCACAGTGATGGCGATGGTGCTGGTCACCGTGCCACCGTTACCGTCGCTAAGGGTATACGTAATGGTATCGCTGCCGTTGTAGTTGGCGGCTGGCGTATAGGTGATTGTTCCGTCGCCGTTAATGGTGACTGTGCCGTGGCTCGCGCTGGCGGTGCTGACGGCCAGGCTGTCGCCGTCCGGGTCCGTCGCCCCGGCCAGTACATTCACCGTCACCGGGGTGTCTTCGGCAGTGGTTTGCGGTGCTATGGTGCCCGCCAGCGGCGCGTCGTTCACCGCCGTAACCGTGATGGCAACCGTACTGGTGACCGTGCCGCCTTTACCGTCGCTGAGGGTATACGTAATGGTATCGCTGCCGTTGTAGTTGGCGGCGGGCGTATAAGTGACCGTACCGTCGCCGTTGATAGTCACCGTGCCGTGGTCTGCACTGGCGGTGCTGACGGCCAGGGTATCGCCGTCCGGATCGGTAGCTGGTGCCAGTACATTCACCGTCACCGGGGTGTCTTCGGCTGTGGTCTGTGGTGCGACGGTTCCGGCCAGCGGCGCATCGTTTACTGCGGTAACCGTGATGGCAACCGTACCAGTGACCGTGCCGCCATTGCCGTCGCTGATTGTGTAGGTAATCACGTCGCTGCCATTGTAGTTGGCGGCTGGCGTATAAGTGACGGTGCCATCGCCGTTAATCACCACTGTGCCGTGCCCGGCACTGGCGGTGCTGACGGCCAGGGTATCGCCGTCCGGATCAGTAGCTGGTGCCAGCACATTGACAGTGACCGGGGTGTCTTCGGCGGTGGTCTGCGGTGCGACGGTTCCGGCCAGCGGCGCATCGTTTACTGCCGTCACGGTGATGGCGATGGTGCTGGTCACCGTGCCGCCGTTGCCGTCGCTGAGGGTATACGTAATGGTGTCGCTGCCGTTGTAGTTGGCGGCGGGCGTATAAGTGACCGTGCCGTCGCCGTTAATCACCACGGTGCCGTGCCCGGCACTGGCGGTGCTGACGGCCAGGCTGTCGCCGTCCGGATCGGTGGCTGGTGCCAGTACATTCACCGTCACAGGGGTGTCTTCGGCGGTAGTCTGTGGTGCGACGGTTCCGGCAAGCGGCGCATCGTTTACTGCGGTAACCGTGATGGCAACCGTACTGGTGACGGTGCCGCCATTGCCGTCGCTGAGGGTGTACGTGATGGTATCGCTGCCGTTGTAATTGGCAGTTGGCGTATAAGTCACCGTACCGTCGCCGTTAATCACTACCGTGCCGTGCCCGGCGCTGGCGGTGCTGACGGCCAGGGTATCGCCGTCCGGATCGGTAGCCGGTGCCAGTACATTCACCGTCACCGGGGTGTCTTCGGCGGTGGTCTGTGGTGCGACGGTTCCGGCAAGCGGCGCGTCGTTTACTGCGGTAACCGTGATGGCAACCGTACTGGTGACGGTGCCGCCGTTGCCGTCGCTCAGGGTATACGTAATGGTGTCGCTGCCGTTGTAGTTGGCGGCGGGCGTATAAGTGACCGTGCCGTCGCCGTTGATAGTCACCGTGCCGTGCCCGGCACTGGCGGTGCTGACGGCCAGGGTATCGCCGTCCGGATCGGTGGCCGGTGCCAGTACATTCACCGTCACCGGGGTGTCTTCGGCGGTGGTCTGTGGCGTGACGGAGCCAGCCAGCGGTGCATCGTTTACGGCGGTAACCGTGATGGCAACCGTACCAGTGACCGTGCCGCCATTGCCGTCACTGAGCGTATACGTAATGGTGTCGCTGCCGTTGTAGTTGGAAGCCGGGGTGTAGGTGACGGTGCCGTCGCCGT
>NZ_QGTS01000002.1:0-267653 GCF_003182475.1 Mangrovibacter plantisponsor | reverse complement strand
CCAGTGACCGTGCCGCCATTGCCGTCACTGAGCGTATACGTAATGGTGTCGCTGCCGTTGTAGTTGGAAGCCGGGGTGTAGGTGACGGTGCCGTCGCCGTTGATCACCACCGAGCCATGAGCCGCACTGGCGGTACTGACAGCCAGACTGTCGCCGTCCGGATCGGTAGCCGGTGCCAGTACATTGACGGTGACCGGCGTGTCTTCGGCGGTGGTCTGTGGTGCGACGGTTCCCGCCAACGGCGCATCGTTTACTGCGGTAATGGTCACCGCAACGGTGCTGGTCACCGTGCCACCTTTGCCGTCGCTGATAGTGTAAGTGATGGTGTCGCTGCCGTTGTAGTTCGCCGCCGGGGTATAGGTGACGGTGCCGTCGCCGTTAATCACCACTGTGCCGTGCCCGGCACTGGCGGCGGTTACTGCCAGGGTGTCGCCGTCCGGGTCCGTCGCCCCGGCCAGTACGTTCACGGTGACCGGCGTGTCTTCGGCGGTGGTCTGTGGCGTGACGGAGCCAGCCAGCGGTGCATCGTTTACGGCGGTAACCGTGATGGCAACCGTACCGGTGACGGTGCCACCGTTGCCGTCGCTGAGCGTATACGTAATGGTGTCGCTGCCGTTGTAATTGGCCGCCGGAGTATAGGTAACCGTGCCGTCGCCGTTAATGGTCACCGTTCCATGATCCGCACTGGCAACGCTGACGGCCAGGGTATCGCCGTCCGGATCGGTAGCCGGTGCCAGTACATTGACGGTGACCGGCGTGTCTTCGGCGGTGGTCTGCGGTGCGACGGTTCCGGCAAGCGGCGCATCGTTTACTGCGGTAACCGTGATGGCAACCGTACCGGTGACCGTGCCACCCTTGCCGTCGCTGAGGGTATACGTAATGGTGTCGCTGCCGTTGTAATTGGCGGCTGGCGTATAAGTCACCGTACCGTCGCCGTTAATCACCACTGTGCCGTGCCCGGCACTGGCGGTGCTGACGACCAGGCTGTCACCGTCCGGATCGGTGGCTGGTGCCAGTACATTCACCGTCACCGGGGTGTCTTCGGCGGTAGTCTGCGGTGCGACGGTTCCGGCAAGCGGCGCATCGTTTACTGCGGTAACCGTGATGGCAACCGTACCGGTGACGGTGCCACCGTTGCCGTCGCTGAGGGTATACGTGATGATATCGCTGCCGTTGTAATTGGCAGCCGGGGTGTAGGTGACCGTACCGTCGCCGTTAATCACTACCGTGCCGTGCCCGGCGCTGGCGGTGCTAATGGCCAGGGTATCGCCGTCCGGATCGGTAGCCGGTGCCAGTACATTGACGGTGACCGGGGTGTCTTCGGCGGTGGTCTGTGGTGCGACGGTTCCGGCAAGCGGCGCGTCGTTTACTGCGGTAATGGTCACTGCAACGGTGCTGGTGACCGTACCGCCATTGCCGTCGCTGAGGGTGTACGTGATCACATCACTGCCGTTGTAATTGGCAGCCGGGGTGTAGGTGACGGTGCCGTCACCGTTGATCACCACTGTGCCATGCCCGGCACTGGCGGCGGTTACCGCCAGGGTGTCGCCGTCCGGATCGGTAGCCGGTGCCAGCACATTCACGGTGACCGGGGTGTCTTCCGCAGTGGTCTGTGGTGTGACTGACCCCGCCAGCGGCGCATCGTTTACGGCGGTAACCGTGATGGCAACCGTACTGGTGACCGTGCCGCCATTGCCGTCACTGAGCGTATACGTAATGGTGTCGCTGCCGTTGTAGTTGGAAGCCGGGGTGTAGGTGACGGTGCCGTCGCCGTTGATCACCACCGAGCCATGAGCCGCACTGGCGGTACTGACAGCCAGACTGTCGCCGTCCGGATCGGTAGCCGGTGCCAGGACATTGACGGTGACCGGCGTGTCTTCGGCGGTGGTCTGTGGTGGGACGGTTCCGGCAAGCGGCGCATCGTTTACTGCGGTAATGGTCACCACAACGGTACTGGTGACCGTGCCGCCGTTGCCGTCGCTGAGGGTGTACGTAATCACGTCGCTGCCGTTGTAATTGGCAGCAGGCGTATAAGTGACAGTGCCATCGCCGTTGATCACCACCGTGCCGTGCCCGGCACTGGCGGCAGTCACCGCCAGTGTATCGCCGTCCGGGTCGGTCGCGGCTGCCAGCACATTCACGGTAACCGGTGTATCTTCGGCGGTAGTTTGTGCCGGAACACTGCCTGCCAGCGGCGCGTCGTTTACTGCTGTCACCGTCATGGCAACCGTGCTGGTTGTTGTACCACCGTTGCCGTCGCTGAGCGTATACGTAATAGTGTCGCTGCCATTAAAGTTAGCCGCAGGGGTATAAGTGAGCGTGCCATCGGCATTGATTACCACTGTACCGTTTGCCGCACTGGCACTGGTGACCGTTAAGCTATCGCCTTCCGCATCGGTTGCCGTACTGAGTACATCCACCGTCACCGGTGTATCTTCGGCAGTAACCTGGCTGACACTGCCCGCAACAGGCGCGTCATTGACCGGTGTAATCACTACAGCCACTACACCCGTTGCCATTGCCCCCTGGCTGTTGCTGACCAGGTAAGTAATGGTATCTGTGCCGTTATAGTTGGCATTTGGGGTATAGGTGAGTGTGCCATCAGCATTGATTGTGACGGAGCCATGCAAAGCCTGCGCACTTTCCACCATCAGGCTGCCCGGGTCAGTATCTGTGTCGTTACTAAGCACATCCACCGTGACCGGGGTGTCTTCGGCGGTAATAGCACTGTCTGGTGCCGGAACCGGAGGTGTCGCGGTCTGGCTGTTCACATAAATAGTCACTAAACCGGTCGCAGTCGAGGTACCGCCATGCCCGTCGCTCAGCGTATAGGTAATGGTATCGGTGCCGGTAAAGTTAGTGCCCGGCGTATAAGTCAGCGTGCCATCGGGATTAATCACCACTATCCCGTGGTCTGCACTGGCTGCGGTCACGGTCAGTGTATCGCCATCGGCATCACTGTCGTTTTCCAGAACATTCACAACAACGGGCACATTCTCGACCGTGGTGGCTTCATCGTTACCCGCCTGGGGCGTGTCGTTAACTGCATTTACGGTGATAGCAACAGTGGCACTGACTGTGCCGCCTTTACCATCGCTGATAATGTAATTGATGGTGTCATTGCCGTTGTAGTTGGCGGCTGGCGTATAGGTGATCGTACCATCGCCGTTGATTACCACCGTGCCGTGCCCGGCACTGGCGGCAGTCACCACCAGGGTGTCTCCGTCAGGATCTGAAGCACTGGCCAGCACATTGACGGTTAGCGGGGTGTCTTCATCGGTGGCCGCGTTGACTGTTCCCGCCTGCGGTGCATCGTTCACTGCCGTAACAGTCACTGCAACGGTGCTGGTGACCGTGCCGCCGTTACCGTCGCTGAGGGTATACGTAATGGTGTCGTTGCCGTTGTAGTTCGCCGCCGGGGTATAAGTGACGGTGCCGTCGCCGTTAATCACCACGGTGCCATGCCCGGCGCTGGCCGCAGTCACCGCCTGGGGATCGCCGTCCGGATCCGTCGCGCCCGCCAGTACATTCACCGTCACCGGGGTGTCTTCGGCGGTGGTCTGTGGCGCAACAGTACCGGCCTGTGGGGCATCGTTCACTGCCGTGACAGTCACCACTACGGTGCTGGTCACCGTGCCGCCGTTGCCGTCGCTGAGCGTATACGTAATGGTGTCGCTGCCGTTGTAGTTCGCCGCCGGGGTATAAGTCACCGTACCGTCGCCGTTAATCACCACCGTGCCGTGCCCGGCACTGGCGGCAGTCGCGGCCAGGGTGTCGCCGTCCGGGTCCGTCGCGCCAGCCAGCACATTCACAGTCACCGGGGTGTCTTCAGCAGTGGTTTGTGGTGTGACTGACCCCGCCAGCGGGGCATCGTTCACTGCCGTAATAGTGATAGCAACCGTACTGGTGACCGTGCCGCCGTTACCGTCGCTGAGCGTATACGTAATGGTGTCGCTGCCGTTGTAATTGGCAGCCGGGGTATAAGTGACGGTACCGTCGCCGTTAATCACTACTGTGCCGTGCCCGGCGCTGGCACTGCTTACGGTTACGGTATCGCCATCCGGGTCCGTCGCGCCCGCCAGTACATTCACCGTCACCGGGGTGTCTTCGGCGGTGGTCTGTGGCGCAACCGTACCGGCCAGCGGGGCATCATTCACCGCCGTAACAGTCACCGCAACAGTGCTGGTGACCGTGCCGCCGTTACCGTCGCTGAGCGTATACGTAATGGTGTCGCTGCCGTTGTAATTGGCAGCCGGGGTATAAGTGACCGTACCGTCGCCGTTGATCACCACCGTGCCGTGCCCGGCGCTGGCGGCGGTTACCGCCAGGGTGTCGCCGTCCGGGTCCGTCGCCCCGGCCAGTACATTCACTGTGACAGGCGTGTCTTCGGCGGTGGTCTGTGGTACGACGGTTCCGGCAAGCGGCGCATCGTTTACTGCGGTAATGGTCACTGCAACGGTGCTGGTGACCGTGCCGCCGTTGCCGTCGCTGAGGGTATACGTAATGGTGTCGCTGCCGTTGTAGTTGGCAGCGGGCGTATAAGTGACCGTACCGTCGCCGTTAATAGTGACTGTGCCGTGCCCGGCACTGGCCGCAGTCACCGCCAGGGTATCGCCGTCCGGGTCACTGGCGCTGTTCAGCAGGTTCACGGTCACCGGGGTGTCTTCGGCAGTGGTCTGTGGCGCAACCGTCCCGGCCAGCGGGGCATCATTCACCGCCGTAACAGTCACCGCAACAGTGCTGGTTACCGTGCCGCCGTTACCGTCGCTGATAGTGTAAGTAATCACGTCGCTGCCGTTGTAATTGGCAGCCGGGGTATAGGTGAGCGTGCCGTTGCCGTTGATCACCACCGTGCCGTGCCCGGCGCTGGCGGCGGTTACCGCCAGGGTGTCGCCGTCCGGGTCCGTCGCGCCAGCCAGCACATTCACAGTGACCGGAGTGTCTTCATCTGTCGTCGCAGTCACATTCCCCACCTGCGGGGCATCGTTCACCGGGGTAACAGTCACCGCAACGGTACTGGTGACCGTACCGCCGTTACCGTCACTGAGGGTGTAGGTGATCACGTCGCTGCCGTTGTAATTGGCGGCTGGCGTATAAGTGACGCTACCGTCGCCGTTGATCACCACCGTGCCGTGCCCGGCACTGGCGGCAGTCACGGCCAGGGTGTCGCCGTCGGGGTCCGTCGCGCCAGCCAGCACATTCACCGTCACCGGGGTATCTTCGGCGGTGGTCTGAGCCGCAACCGAACCGGCCTGCGGGGCATCGTTCACTGCAGTAATGGTCAGCGCTACGGTGCTGGTGACCGTGCCACCGTTGCCGTCGCTGAGCGTATACGTAATGGTGTCGTTGCCGTTGTAATTGGCATTCGGGGTATAGGTAAGCGTGCCATCAGCGTTAATCACCACCGTGCCGTGCCCGGCACTGGCTGCCGTAACACTCAGAGTATCGTTTTCTGCATCCGAGGCACTACTGAATACATCTACGGTGACCGGGGTATCTTCTGCCGTTGTGGCACTCACCGTTCCGGCGACCGGGGCGTCATTTACCGGTGTAACGGTAACGGACAGCGTTGCTGTTGCCGTACCGCCGTTGCCATCGCTAACGGTATACGTGACCGTGTCTGTGCCATTGTAATTCGCAGCCGGGGTATAAGTGATTGTGCCGTTGGCATTGATCACCACTGTGCCATGCCCGGCGCTGGCACTGCTCACGGTAAGGCTGTCGCCATCCACATCGCTGTCGTTCGCCAGCACATTCACCGTCACCGGGGTGTCTTCTGCGGTGGTGGCGCTGTCGTTGGCTGCCACGGGGTTATCATTTACCGCTGTTATAGTCACCACCAGGGTGCCGGTTGCCGTACCGCCATGGCCGTCGCTGATGGTATAGGTGACGGTATCGGTACCGTTGTAATTAGCATTCGGGGTATAGGTGAGCGTGCCGTTAGCGTTGATCACCACCGTGCCATGCCCGGCGCTGGCGGCACTAACGGTTAAACTGTCGCCGTCCACATCGCTGTCGTTCGCCAGCACATTTACCGTGACCGGGGTGTCTTCGGCGGTGGTGGCGCTGTCGTTCACTGCCACGGGGTTATCATTGACCGCTGTTATAGTCACCGCCAGGGTGCCGGTTGCCGTACCGCCATGCCCGTCGCTGATGGTATAGGTGACGGTATCAGTGCCGTTGTAATTGGCATTCGGGGTATAGGTCAGTGTGCCATTGGCGTTGATCACCACCGTGCCGTGCCCGGCGCTGGCGGCTGTCACCGTTAAACTGTCGCCATCCACATCGCTGTCGTTCGCCAGCACATTTACCGTGACCGGGGTGTCTTCGGCGGTGGTGGCGCTGTCGTTCACTGCCACCGGGTTATCATTTACCGCTGTTATAGTCACCGCCAGGGTTCCGGTTGCCGTACCGCCATGCCCGTCGCTGATGGTATAGGTGACGGTATCGGTGCCGTTATAATTCGCCGCCGGAGTATAAGTGAGTGTGCCGTTAGCATTGATCACCACCGTGCCGTGCCCGGCGCTGGCGGCTGTCACCGTTAAACTGTCGCCATCCACATCGCTGTCGTTCGCCAGCACATTCACCGTCACCGGGGTGTCTTCGGCGGTGGTGGCGCTGTCGCTCACTGCCACCGGGGCATCATTCACCGCCGTCACTGTCAGCGCCAGGGTGCCGGTTGCCGTACCGCCATGCCCGTCGCTTATTGTATAAGTGACGGTATCGGTACCGTTATAATTCGCCGCCGGGGTATAAGTGAGTGTGCCGTTAGCGTTGATCACCACCGTACCGTGCCCGGCGCTGGCGGCGGTAACGGTTAGGCTGTCGCCATCCACATCGCTGTCGTTCGCCAGCACATTTACCGTCACCGGGGTATCTTCGGCGGTGGTGGCGCTGTCGTTCACTGCCACCGGGTTATCGTTCACCGCCGTCACTGTCAGCGCCAGCGTGCCGGTTGCCGTGCCACCATGGCCATCGCTTATCGTGTAAGTGACCGAATCCGTGCCATAGAAATTGGCAGACGGGGTATAAGTCAGTGTGCCATTGGCATTAATCACTACCGTACCGTGGCTGGCGCTGGCGGAAGTGATGGTCAGCGTGTCACCATCGGCGTCGGTGTCATTAGCCAGTACATTCACCGTTATGGCGGTGTCTTCTGCGGTTGTCGCGCTGTCATTACCGGCAACCGGCGCATGGTTAAGGTCAACCACATTAATAGTGACAGTCGCGGTTTCTGTGGTGCCGTTACTGGTTACGGTATAAGTGAAGGAGTCGTTACCCAGGTAGCCACTGTTGGGCGTGTAAATCGCATTACCCGCGGCATCAATGGTTACTGTTCCGTGTGCCGGGTTGGACCAGGATGTCACCTTCGCATTGATGTTTTCAAAAGTATCATTCGCCATCACGTTGAAGCTGACAGGCGCGCCAGTTCCTGCGGTAACGGTATCGTTCACAATATCCGCCACCGGCGCGATCCCAATGGGCAGAGAAAAACTCAGGGGAATAGATAACAGCGTGTCGGTTAACCCAATCGTAATCGTTACCGGGCCGTTATAGTCTGCGTCCGGGGTATAGATCAGGCCATTCAGCGCCGCATTAATGTCTTCAATATTGCCTTTGATGGTTATCTGGCTGTCGTTTACCCCATCGCCCTGGCTGAAACTCAGGTTAGCGGTTTGCGACAGAGTTAATGTCCCCACAGGCACAGAAAGGGAAAGCTGTGCAATACTCCCGTCGATATCACCAATACTGATTTGTGTGCCCAGCGCACTGGCGAAGATAAGCGGGGTGTCTTCCTGCAACAGATTAATAACAGGCAAGGATATAGTGGGTAAGTCATTGACCGGGTTTACCGTAACAGTCACGATGCCAGGAGCCAGGGCATACAAACCGCCACTGTCGCGAATCATATAAGTGATGGTATCGACGCCGAAGAAATTGGCGTTTGGCGTGTAGTTCAGGGTGCCGTTGGCATTAATGGTCACCTTGCCAAACAGCGCTGACGCACTGGTTACGGTAAGCGCATTGCCTTCCAGGTCGGTATCATTACCCAGCACGTTAATTACGGTTGACGCGTCTTCATCCACCACCGCGACATCGGCTACCGCCACCGGCGGCGTATTCAGGCCAATGAGCAGGTTGCCTAACCAGTGAGTGGGAGCCAGTGATGCGGTATCTATGGTTCCGTCACCCACCTGGGTTTCCAGTACCCAGTCACCATCCGCACCTGTTGTGTCATCAGAGGCCGCGATATCGGCATCCAGTGAGGCCGACAATGCCTGCAATAAATTCAGACCGTTATCATCACCAACATTACAACCATATAATAATATATCTGCCGAACTATTAAGCGCTGCGTTAATTGTATTTAGCGCCACTGAATAATCAGCAAAATTATCAGCTGTAATAACCGTGTTCCCTAACTCAATTTCGCCACTGGCGCCATGGGAGATAATGTGAACCGCATCAATATTTTCTTTCCCGGAAAGAATATCGGCTATTTGATTCAGGCCATCTTTATTTGCATCAAGAATATAGACTTCTGCATCAGCAGGAATTTGATTAATCAGTGTTTCTTTATCTGGCACAGACGCATCAATAAAATAGACCTGGTGTTTCTCTGCACTGGTGTCAATATTTGCCACCACCTGAGCCAGATCGTTGCTGTCAGTACTGGTGTGGTGCGCGTTATCCTGTGTAGTGTCCTGGCTTGCCGCGGCATCGCTGTTTTCAGGTGTGAGTGTATTCTCCGCCGTCGCAACAGCAGCCGCATCAAACATCAGACGTCGCTCATACGCCATGTAGCGTATGCCATTACGCAAAGAGTGCAGAGCCATATTGTTTACTCATCACAGAATAGAAAAGAGCCGCTGCAAGAACACTACATGCTGTGTTCTCCCTTGAGCATCCAGACTCTAAAGAAAGCAATAAAAAACCGTTTTACTCCATTTAAATAAAACACAAGAAATTCAAATAATCAATTTGTGTTAGGGCATGAATAAGCCAAAGGAAGTAACCCAATTCGTGCCATTGGATAATAGGAAAATAACACTATAAAGAGTGGGAAAATATCAGGCTTGTTTTAATTGGAAAACTACTCAGGCAAGCTGAGCAGTTTTTAATATTAACGGGAAATATTTTCGGCAGGAGTATTACGCATTATTTGTACGGTCTTTTTCATTTCTGGCGCCAGCCACCGGTCCTCAACCCAAAAGGCCACTTCGCGGCGCAGCAATGTTACGGCCTGAACCGTACCCGGAGCCAGGCGGGAGGTGCCAATCAACTCCAGCGCCTGTGCTGCCAGCAAATATTCAATGCCCAGAATCTGCCAGGTGTTATCGCACACCTGCAAGAGCTTGAGTGCCGCACTGGTGCCCATACTCAGGTGGTCTTCCTGTAAACCCGAGGTAATGTAATTATCCAGCACTGCGGGTTGTGCCAGCCGCCGGTTCTCACCGCACAGAGATGCCGCCACATACTGGGCTATCATCATGCCGGAATTAACCCCGGGTTTTGCCACCAGGAAAGGAGGAAGTTCACTGACCAGTGGATTAATCAGCCGGTCAAGGCGGCGCTCTGCCACACTGCCGGTCTCCGCCAGCGCAATTGCCAGCAAATCTGCGGCCATCGCCACCGATTCACCATGTGGGTTCGCCTGAGAAACCACCTGCCAGTTACCGGGTTCGCCCAGCACCAGCGGGTTGTCGGTTGCGGCATTAAGTTCCTGGTTCACCTGGGTTTCCACATGCCGCCACTGTGCACGGCTGGCACCATGAATTTGCGGAATAGAGCGCAGACTGAGCGCATCCTGGGTACGTACCCCCTGGTTTTCAGCCAGCCAGGCGCTGCCGTGCAGCATTGCCCGTAACCGCTGGCCGGTGGCACTGACATCGGGGCTGGATTTCAGCGCCAGTACACGTTCATCGAACGCTGCCAGTTGGCCTTTCAGTGCTTCTACACTCATGGCTCCGGTGACATCGGCCCAGTCCATTAATTGCTTCGCTTCACCCAGCGCCAGGCAACTCAGACCTGTCATGCAGGGTGTGCCATTCACCAGGCACAGACCGTCTTTCGCCCCCGGGTTCACCGCAGTAATACCCTGCTCTGCCAGCGCATCACCGGCCAGCCAGCGTTTCCCCTGCCAGTCCACAAAGCCCATACCAGTCAGGGCCAGGCCAATATGCGCCATATGGGTCAAATACCCGACAGAACCCTGAGAGGGCACTTCCGGCGTAATGCCATGATTGATAAACGCCAGCAACGCCCGGACAACATCCGGAGAAATACCGGAATACCCCAGGCTGTAGTTGGCCACTGCCGCACACATAATGGCCCGGGTTTGCGCCACACTGAGTAACGGCCCGACACCACAAGCGTGGCTCATCAACGTGTTACGCGACAACTGGCTTAATGCCTCTGGCGGTAAAATCACATTACATAACGCTCCCAGCCCGGTATTAATCCCATAAGCAGGCTGGCCGCTGGCGACAATTTCTTCCACGATTTGCCGGGCATTTTGCATGCGCTGCCAGGCTGCTTCACTTAACTGCAGTTGCGCGCCATGCTGTGCTACGGCAACCACGTCCTGCCAGGTGGCGGGTGTGTCGCCCCACTCTCTTATTTCACTCATTAATCTTTACCCCATTCGGGAAATAAACTGGTCGAAACGCGGGCTGGCATGCCGGGTAAACAGCGTATCCGGATCACCTTCGCACTCGATATTGCCTTCATGCATAAACACCACCCGGTTTGCCACATTGCGCGCGAAGCCCATTTCGTGGGTCACGACCAGCATGGTGCGCCCTTCATCGGCCAGAACACGCATGACATTGAGTACTTCGCCCACCAGTTCCGGATCCAGTGCCGAGGTAGGTTCATCAAACAAAATCACTTCCGGATCCATTGCCAGCGCCCGGGCGATGGCCACCCGTTGTTGCTGGCCACCAGAAAGTTGTTCCGGGTAGTAATCTTTGCGGGCGTACAGTCCAACCTGGTTGAGCAAATGTTCGGCCTGCGCCTTACACTCCGCCAGCGGGCGTTTCAGCACATAGCGCGGGCCTTCCATGACGTTTTCCAGCACAGTGCGGTGCGACCACAAGTTAAAGCTCTGGAACACCATGGCAACCCGGGTACGCAACTGCTCAATTTGGTGACGGCTGGCAGAGTGCCCGTGCCGGTGTGCTTTGGCGTCGACAATAATGGTTTCACCGGCAACCTGAATTTCACCGCCGTCGGGTACTTCCAGCAAATTGATACAGCGTAAAAAAGTACTTTTACCCGACCCGCTGGCACCCAGAACGGAAATAACATCACCTTTGTTGGCAGACAGTGAAATGCCTTTTAAAACAGTATGGTCGCCGAATGACTTACGGATATTCTGCACAGCCAGTACCGGCTGTTGGATGGCGGTCATGATTTTTCTCCCTTACTGCTGTTCAGCCCGGCAGGTGCGCGGGCAGCAGCCCGCGCCTGAGCCCGGCGAAAGTTCGGTGTGAGGGCGTTTTCCAGCGCACGCCAAATTTGCACTATCAGGAAATTCAGAATCAGGTAAATCAGCGCAGCACAAACAAACACCTCCATGGTGCGGTAGGTGCGCTGAATTATTTGCTGAGCCACGCCAGTGACATCCCATACCGTAACAAGGCTTGCCAGCGCGGTGGATTTCACCAGTAAAATGGCTTCGGTGGACCAGGCGGGTAACGCATAACGCAGCATCACTGGCCCAATTACCCGGCGGAATAACAGCCAGCGCGACATGCCACACGCTTTTCCTGCTTCAACCTGCCCGGGCGGAACGGCCAGCAATGCGCCACGCAGAATTTCCGCAGTATAAGAGGCGGTACACAGTGCCAGTGCCAGCACGGCACAGGTAAAGGGTTCACGCAGAACCGGCCAGACAAAACTGTGGCGTATCGCGCTGAACTGACCCAGGCCGTAATAGATAAGAAACAACTGGATAAGCAACGGGGAGCCGCGAAACACCAGAATGTACAGCCGGGCGAACCCGCTGAGCAGCCGAAAGCGGCTCATCCGCATGGCAAGCACCACCAGTGCCAGGCAGCCGCCCACTGCCAGAGAGCTGAAAAACAACCCCAGGGTGACTGGCAAAGCCCCCAGCAGTTTTACAAAGGTTTCGCTGAGAAACGCAAAATCAATCATCGCCACTCCCGTTAATACTGCGCGGCGCCATGGCCTTGCCAGCCACGCCCCATGCGCTGTTCAGCCCGTTTAAACGCGCTGTTGGATAACACCGTCAACACCAGGTAACAGCCGCCACCCACCAGGTAAAAAGTGAAATACTGGTGTGTGGAACCTGCTGCCACCTGGCTTGCCCGCATCAGCTCAACCACCCCGGTCACCGAAATCAGCGCGGAATCTTTCAGAGTCATTTGCCAAATATTGGACATAGCCGGTAAGGCATAACGGATAATTTGTGGTGCGACAATGCGGCGGCGAATACACCAGGGCAGCATGCCCATGGCCTGTGCGGCTTCAATATCACCGTGGGACACGGCAAGGCGGGCGGCACGGAACACCTCCCCCTGGTACGAGCCAGAAATCAGGCCAATTGCCAGTGCACCAATCAAAAAAGGCGGAACTTCAATAAAACCGCTGGCACCAAACAGATGGCCCGCCCAGGTCACAACGCCCGAGCCGCCAAAATAAAACAGGTAGAGGATCAGTAGCTCGGGGATGCCACGAAACACCACCGAGTACCCTTCTCCGGCGACACGCATTAGCTTAACGGGTGAAAGCTTGGCGGCGGCAACACCACTGCCCACCACCGCACCGACCACCAGCGCTGCCAGCGACAACAAAAAGGTCATGCAGGCAGCGCTCACAATCAGCGGCCCCCAACCATTTTCGCCAAAACCTAATAAGGCCATCATGTTTGTGCCCCTCTTACGGCGTCACGTCCGTTTTAAACCATTTCTCACTGAGTTTTTTCACCGTGCCATCAGCAAGCGCGGCTTTGATTGCGGTATCCAGTTTCGCCTTCAGGTCGGTATCGCTTTTACGCACGCCCATCGCTTCCCCTTCTCCCCAAATCGGGCCACCCAGTTTCGGGCCACTGAAAGTGAGATCTTTGTTTTCCGGTTTACCCATAATGGAGTTGGCGAACGTGACATCATCAAACACGGCATCAATACGTTCAGCCTGCAAATCGAGAATGGCGTCTGCTGAACTGTTGTATTCACGTACCGTGGCAATATCTTTGAAGTATTTGTCGATAAACGGCGTGTAGACAGTACCGGAGGCAATACCGATGGTTTTGCCTTTCAGAGCCGCACGCAGTTTGGCAATGGCCGGGTTAATTTCTGCCGGGTCGTCGTGCAGTTTAATCAGTGCGTCTGCCCCGGTGGCTTCCGGCAACAGATTCCCTTTCAGGGTAATGAAGCTGGCCGGTGTCTGCGCGTAAGGCACCGTAAAATCAATGATTTGTTTACGCTCAGGGGTAATCACAATGGAATCCATGATGACATCGGATTTCCCTGCCTGCAGCCCGGCAATCATACCGTCCCAGTTCTGCACAGTTAATTTGCAGGTCACTTCCATGCGTTTGCATAAATCCGCCATCAGCTCGGGCTCAAAGCCACTGAGCTTGCCGCCTGGCAACGTCATATTCCAGGGTTCATAACTCCCTTCGGTGGCGACAGTAATGGTTTTCCACTCTTTTGCCATCGCTGGCGTGCCGGAAAGTAGTGCAGCAAGAACCGCGCTACTCAGCAGTAAACGGGAAACAGAAAGTGCGTTCATCTGATGCTCCTGAAATAACCGGGTCGCTGACGCCGGTAACAACTGAAAATGGGCTGGTGCCTTAATTTCCGGCACAAATGACTAAGCATGTATATACAAGATAAAACACAAAAAAGGCGTTAACTCATAACCACCTGCGTTAATGCACACATGGGTGTGTCTTTACTTGTACATACAACTTAGCAATTGATATGCCACTTCGAAGAAACCATTTTATTTTATTGAAAAACCGTGCTTTTTACGGGCGTAAGTCCCATACCGGTTATGAATCACCTCTGGCAATTACGCACCAAAAAAACGCATTCGCACCATAACAAGGCAGCAAAAATGGCATAAGACAGGGCAAAAAAGATCTGCCCTCACCACCCGGCCAGGTGGTGAGGCGACAAACAACAGACAGGGTTAACTGGCGTGGGGTTCTTCCACTGCGCGGGCGCTGGTAACCAGGGCTTCAAGCAGGGATTTCAGTACTTGTTGAAGTGCGGCAGCACGGTTTTCCTGCCAGGCGAATGGCGGGGTTTCATCCATATAATTGCACTGTGCCAGTTCAAGTTGCACCGCATGAATATGGTTAGCCGGGTCGCCATAAGCGCGGGTGATATGCCCACCTTTGAAGCGGCCATTGATTACCCAGGTATAAGCAGACTGGGCTTCACAACTGGCACGCAGCGCCTCACTGACAGCCGGTGCGCAACTTGCGCCCTGGTTGGTGCCAATATTCAAATCTGGCAGCCGCCCGTCGAACAGGCGGGGAATAACCGAGGCAATAGAATGCGCGTCAAACAACAGTGCATAGCCAAAACGGGCTTTGATAGCGGCCAGGGTAGCGGCCAGTTGCTGGTGGTAACTCTGCCACACCTGCTCCAGGCACCAGGCCCGGTGCGCTTTATCTGGCTCCTGCCCCGGGCGAAATACCGGCTCGCCATCGAATAACGTATCCGGGAACAGGCCAGTGGTGGCGGTCTGGTATAACGGCGTGTCATCGGCCGGGCGGTTCAAATCCACCACAAAACGCGAATAATTAGCCTGAAGAATACTGGCGCCCATTGTGCTGGCAAAAGCATAGAGTGCCGGAATATGCCAGTCGGTATCAGGTAATAACCGGGCACGGTCTGTCAGCCCGGCTTCAACTTCCGGCGTCAGCGACGTACCGGCATGAGGCATGCTAATCAGTAGCGGAGTGGAACCTTCATGGAACAACCAGGGTGTCATACACTTTCTCCACGGTAAACGACCTGGCAGGGTAATTGCCCGCCAAGCCAGTAAGCCAGTTCAGCCGGTTGTTTTACCGGCCAGTGAACAAAATTCGCCAGTTTCCCGGCTTCCAGAGAACCACATTCACTCTCCCTGCCCAGCGCTTTTGCACCCCAGAGCGTCACACCCGCCAGCGCCTCTTCCGGGGTCATGCGGAATAACGTGCAGGCCATATTCAGCATCAGGCGCAGCGACAGCACCGGCGATGTGCCGGGGTTTAAATCACTCGCCAGCGCCATTGGTACGCCATGCTTGCGGAATAACTCAACTGGCGGCATTTGGGTTTCACGCAACATGTAATAAGCGCCAGGCAACAATACTGCCACAGTGCCACTTTGCGCCATGGCAATAACGTCGTCTTCGGTAGCATATTCCAGGTGGTCGGCAGAAATAGCCTGGTAACGGGCCGCCAGGCTGCTTCCGCCCAAAGATGAGAGTTGTTCAGCGTGCAGTTTAACTGGCAGATTCAGCTCACGGGCAGTATTAAATACCCGGGTGATTTGTTCCGGCGAGAATGCCAGATGTTCGCAAAAACCATCCACGGCATCCACCAGCCCTTGCTGGTGTGCGGCAGGCAATAAGGTCTGGCAAATGTAATCAATCCAGCCATCCGCATTGTTCTGGTATTCCGGCGGAACGGCGTGAGCCGCAAGAAATGTCGCCTGGATATCGACAGGTTCCAGTTGCGCCAGTTGGCGAATTACCCGCAACATGCGCAACTCACTGTCACTTTCCAGCCCGTAGCCAGATTTTATCTCCAGCGTGGTAACGCCTTCCTGGCGCAGGCAACGCAGGCGTTCGCGGGCAGCAGCGAGTAACTCTGCTTCGCTGGCCTGGCGCGTGGCATTCACCGTGGAAATAATCCCCCCACCGCTGGCGGCAATTTCAGCGTAACTGGCACCATTAAGGCGCATTTCAAACTCACCACTGCGGTCTCCGCCAAATACCAGGTGAGTATGGCAGTCAACCAGGCCGGGCGTAATTATCCCGCCGTTCAGTTGCTCCACGCGCTGTGGCAGGCAGTGGCCCGCATCGCGTTCTTCGCCCACCCAGACAATACGCTCGCCTGCCACCGCAATCGCCCCTTGCCTGATAAGGTGGTACTTACCGTCCTTGAGCGTGACCAGGTCTGCACCGGTCCACAGGGTTTCGCATTGCAACATCGTTTTGCCGCCTCCAGATGAGTTTGAATGATAGTGGCCCAACATAATTCGGGTTGCAGTCAGACGGCAAAGCAGCGCTCAATTCATCTGTAACGAATTAAGACAGTGGCAGCACACAATGAAGAAAAAATCGCTCTCCGGCCACTGGCGGGAACCCTGTAACGGCTGATGCTGCTTAAACAACCTGCCTGCAATTGAACTATGAAGGGTATACAGCACAAATCAAAGTATGTATATGTATATACAACCACAGAGACAGGGGATCAAGCATGGCGAGTTTTTATGCTTCACGGGCATTGTTGCCCGAGGGCTGGCGAACGGCAGTACGCATTGAGACAGAATCCGGGCGGATAACCGCCGTCACACCGGGCAGCCACAGTGATGGCGCCACTCCGTTACAGGGGCTGGTAGTACCGGGTATGGCTAACCTGCACTCCCATGCTTTTCAGGCAGCCATGGCCGGGCACGCCGAGGTGGCGGGTAATCCGCAGGACAGTTTCTGGACCTGGCGCGACGCCATGTATCACCTGGTTGGCCGCCTGACCCCGGAACTGATGGCTGATGTCGCCACCTGGTTGTATATCGACATGCTGAAAGGGGGTTATACCCAGGTTGCTGAGTTCCATTACCTGCACCACCAGCCTGACGGTACGCCTTACCCGCAGGACGACATGCTGCAGGCACTGATTCAGGCAGCCACCACCGCAGGAATTGGCCAGACCATGCTGCCGGTACTTTACCGCTACGCCGGTTTTGGCGCGCAGCCGCCGGTTGAAGGGCAACGGCGGTTTATTCAGAGCACAGAGAGCTGGCTGGAACAATACCAGCGCCTGTCATCTCTGACCGCGGGCAACCCGCTGCTTAACCAGGGCGTGTGTTTCCATTCGCTGCGAGCCGTAACCCAACAGGACATGGCACAGGTTCTGGCCAATACCCCGTCCGATGCACCCGTGCATATTCATATTGCTGAGCAGCAAAAAGAAGTGAATGACTGCCTGGCAAGCTATGGTGCACGCCCGGTTGCCTGGTTACTGGAGAATATGCCAGTAGATAAACGCTGGTGCCTGGTTCATGCCACACACCTGGACCAACAGGAAATTACCCGGCTCGCCGCTACAGGTGCCGTGGCCGGGCTTTGCCCCACCACCGAAGCCAACCTGGGCGATGGTATTTTCCCGGCGACAGACTGGCTGGCAGAACAGGGCCGCTGGGGCATTGGCTCCGACAGCCAGGTTTCACGCAGTGTGCTGGAAGAATTACGCCTGCTGGAATACAGCCAGCGCCTGCGTGACCAGCATCGTAACCGGCTGGTTCAGCCTGGCGCACCCAGCGTGGGAGATGTGCTTTACACCCAGGCTGCCATGGGTGGCGCACAGGCCTGTGGCGCTCAAATGGGCCAACTGGCACCAGGTATGCGCGCCGACTGGCTGTGCCTGAATGCCGACTACTGGTCACAAAACCGCCCGGACGACCAACTGATAAACCGCTGGTTATTCGCCGGGCAACGTAGCGAAATTCGTGATGTCTGGGTAGCCGGGCAGGCCGTGATTCGTGACGGGCACCACCCGCAGGAAGCCACTTATGCCGCCCGGTTCCGTAACGCACTGGAGGCACTGCAATGATTCAGGTGTGGTCGGTTGAAAGCTTACCCGTAACGCGCTGGCGCAATGGTGGCGGAGAAACCCGCGAAATTATTGCCATTGCCGGGCCACAAGGGAGCGACTTTTTGTGGCGGGCCAGCATTGCCACACTGGATAAAGACGGCCCCTTTTCCAGCTTCAACGGCATTGACCGGGTGATTACCCTGTTGGAAGGCGCGGGTGTGACACTGACAGTGGATGGCGAAGAAATCCCCCTGGCGTTACACACCCCGCTGGCTTTTTCCGGCGACAGCGCCTGTGCGGCACGCATCACCGGGCAAAGCAGGGATTTTAATATTATGACCCTGCGCGGTGCCTGTAGCGCGCACGTCGCAGTTGCAGACAGCGCACAACAGAGCCGCAGTGGCGTTTGCCTGGTTCTCAGTGGCGAGTGGCAGTTGAATGGCAGCGAACTGGTTACCGGAATGGGTGCATGGTGGCATAACGAACACAGCACTATCCGCCCGGTTTCTGCGGGCGGAAAGTTACTGTTTTGCAGTATTGAGGAAGGTTAACCGTGGCCTTTAAACCGGCCCAGCAGTTTGTAGCGTGTGCCCGGGTACAATAACCGGGCATAGGTGACCACGCGGTTATCACTCCAGGTCTGGCGGCGAATCAGCAGGCAGGGTTCCGCCGCATTCATTTCCAGCAACTCGCGCTGCGGTGTATCAGGCATTATCGCTTCAACAATATGTTCACCCGCCGTTAATGGCGCCACCTGCATCAAATAGGTGTAGGGCGTGAGTGTCATAAAGTCCTGAGCCAGGTAATCCGGTGCCACCAGAGGGTTAACCAGGCGGTCTTCCATTTGCACCGGAACATCGTTCTCGTAATGCACAATGAGCGAGTGGAAAATCGCCTGACCAGTCGCCAGGCCCAGAACTGCCGCCTGGGCCGGGTCAGCCTGAATTTCGTTCATGCCCAGTACCCGGCAACTGTGGCGATGCCCACGCTGCGTGATCTCTTCGGCAATGTTGTGCACTTCCAGCATGGCAGTGTAGCCTTTCATTTCGGCCACAAAGGTTCCCACACCCTGCATGCGCACCAGGTAGCCTTCACTGGTCAGTTCACGCAGCGCGCGGTTGATGGTCATGCGGCTGACACCCAGCCGGGCGACCAGCTCACTTTCAGAAGGTACACGCTGACGCGGCTTCCACGCCCCTTCGTTAATCTGGCTGATAATCGCCTGTTTCACTCGCTGATAAATGGGCGCGGGTTGGTCACCCATGGCATTGACCAGTTGCGATACGGCGGTTTGCTCTGTCATAGCGGTTCCCTGCATTGTCCGGTTAATTAAGAGTGTAATCCCGTTTATTGAAGATGTATATACATCCACATAATGTGGGTGCATAAACCCCCTGCCCGGTAACGGTGCAACCACGCATCATTGTGGCGCAACATTGCTCGCCGCCTGGTGGGCGATAAAGCTGCGGCCCTTGTCACAAGCTGAACACAGAGAAATAAAAAAACTGGCGTGGCTTTTGCTAAATACTTTACCAATATGTATATACAAGACTATACATGGCTAATACTGAATTTCATCCGCGGCTATTGCGCGATACCAAGACAGAGGAAATGACTATGAGCAAACCAACCAATCAGTCCGTTGCCCGCCCGGTTCACGCCCCTAAGGGCACAGAGTTGCATTGCGCTAACTGGCTGATTGAAGCACCGTATCGCATGATTCAGAACAACCTCGCCCCGGATGTTGCTGAACGCCCGGATGACCTGGTGGTCTATGGCGGTATTGGTAAAGCGGCCCGTAACTGGGCGTGTTTTGATGAAATTCTTGCCAGCCTGCGCCGCCTGAAAGAAGACGAAACGCTGCTGGTGCAGTCTGGCAAACCGGTGGGAATCTTTCGCACTCACGCCGATGCCCCCCGCGTGCTGATTGCCAACAGTAACCTGGTTCCCCACTGGGCAAACTGGGAACACTTCCAGGAGCTGGATAAAGCCGGGCTGATGATGTACGGCCAAATGACTGCTGGCTCCTGGATCTACATTGGCGCTCAAGGGATTGTCCAGGGCACCTACGAAACCTTTGCTGAAGCCGCCCGCCAGCATTATGACGGCAGCCTGCGCGGTAAATGGATCCTGACTGCGGGCCTTGGCGGTATGGGCGGCGCGCAACCTCTGGCAGGTGTAATGGCCGGTGCCTGTGTACTGGCTATCGAGTGCCAGGAATCGCGTATTGATTTCCGCCTGCGCACCCGTTATGTCGACCACAAAGCCTACACTCTGGATGAAGCCCTGCAACTGATTGAAGATGCCACCACCAAAGGGGACGCCATCTCTGTTGCTCTGCTGGGTAATGCGGCTGAAGTTGTGCCGGAGTTGGTAAAGCGCGCCAAAGCTGGCGGCCCGAAACCGCACATTGTTACCGACCAGACTTCAGCACACGACCCGCTCAATGGCTATTTGCCAATTGGCTGGTCAGTACAGGAGTGGGAAGAACTACGCAAAACTGACCCGAAAAAAGTGATGCAGGCCGCGCGTGCTTCTATGGCAGAACATGTTAAAGCGATGCTCGATTTCTGGCATATGGGCGTGCCTACGGTTGATTACGGTAATAACATCCGCCAGGTTGCCAAAGACGAAGGGGTGGCAAACGCCTTTGATTTCCCGGGGTTTGTACCGGCATATATTCGCCCGCTGTTCTGCGAAGGCAAAGGCCCGTTCCGCTGGGTAGCCCTTTCTGGCGACCCGGAAGATATCTATAAAACCGATGCCAAACTGAAAGAACTGTTCCCGGACAACCACGCACTGCACAACTGGCTGGACATGGCTCGCGAACGTATTGCTTTCCAGGGGCTGCCATCGCGTATTTGCTGGCTGGGGCTGGGTGAGCGCCATATTGCTGGCCTGGCGTTTAACGAGATGGTGCGTAACGGTGAACTGAAAGCGCCAATCGTAATTGGCCGTGACCACCTGGATTGTGGCTCTGTTGCCTCTCCTAACCGTGAAACGGAATCCATGAAAGATGGCTCAGACGCGGTTTCCGACTGGCCGTTACTCAATGCATTACTCAATACTGCCGGTGGCGCGACCTGGGTCAGCCTGCATCACGGTGGTGGTGTGGGTATGGGCTTCTCCCAGCATGCCGGAGTGGTAATTGTGTGTGATGGTAGCGAAGCCGCCGATGTGCGCCTGGGCCGTGTCTTGTGGAACGACCCGGCAACCGGCGTAATGCGCCATGCCGATGCCGGTTATGAAACAGCTATTGCCTGCGCACAAGAAAAAGGGCTGGACTTACCAGCCATTCTGCCAAAAGAGTGATTCAGCCCGTTAAACTGCCCGCTATATGCGGGCAGTTTGTTCCATGATTAATGGCTTTCCGGCAACACTATCTCGCTGCCAGCCAGAGTGCCCATTTCGTTGTACATCGCACAGGCGGCATCCACCAGTTGCATTGCCAGCGCAGCGCCACTGCCTTCACCCAGGCGCATATCCATTACCAGGTATGGGTCCAGCCCCAAATGGCTGAGTGCAACACGCGCCCCCCGTTCAGCAGATAAATGCGACGGAATAAGGTACTGTTTTACTTCCGGCGCAATACGGCAGGCCGCCAAAGCAGAGGCATAGGAGAGGAAACCATCCAGCACCACCGGCAGACCACAACTTGCCGCGCCAAGCATTACCCCGGCCATGCCCAGCAGGTCGAACCCACCTACTTTGGCAAGCACATCCAGGCCATCCGTCACATCGGGTTGGTTTACGTGAACGGCTTTGCGCACCACATCCACTTTATGTTGTAAATTCGCCAGCGGGTAGTTCGCCCCAACACCCACAGTTTCCATTGGGTCTGCGCCAGTCAGCACACTAACCACCGCAGCGGCAGGCGTGGTGTTGGCAATGCCCAATTCACCAACGCCGAACAGCGTCACCCCATCGGCTGCCAGGCTGCGGGTAAACGCAATGCTCTGGTCCAGCAATGTTTGCGCCTGCTCACGGGTCATCGCGGGCTCTTTGGCGATATTGCCACTGCCCCGCGCTACCCGCATATCCACCAGCCCCGGAATCGGGTCATAGTCAATACCGGTATCCACAACATGCACCTGAGCGCCAGCCTGGCGGGCCAGCACACATACGCCCGTGTTGTGGCGGGTCATATTAATAGCCTGAATCCAGGTGACTGCTTTAGGTGATACCGCAATGCCTTCTTCATAGACACCGTGGTCTGCACACATCACCACCATCGCTTTGTTACGGGTGTTGAGTTCGCCTTTTAACCCCGGGCACCCGGCCAACTGTACCGCCAGTGCTTCCAGGCGCCCCAGGCTGCCCACCGGCTTGAGCAGGCCATCAATGTAAGCCTGAGCTTCGAGCTGGCGCGCGCTATCCAGTGCCGGGATGGTCTGACGTATTTCAGTGAGTGTTTGCATATTCTTGTTCTCGATTTGCTAAAAGGACGCTGACTTACAGCAACGCCAGCAGGAAAATCACTTCACCGGTTTCAATCGCCGCCCCCAGGGTATCGCCGGTTTGCCCACCGAGGGTACGTTTCAACGCCTGGCCCATAACAAACACCACGGCAGCCGTGATGATAAATGCCACCAACCCGCGCCAGGAAAGCAGGACGGAAGCTAACAACATACCGGCACCTAAGGTGACCAGAGTTTGCAACCCATTAACCTTGCCAATAAATAAGTTACCCAGGCCATTTTCCCGGGCATAACGCTGGCGGTACATCAACAAAACAGCCACGCTGCGCCCGGCAAGGCAGGCACTGGCAAGCACCGGCAGCGCCTGTTGCCCACGCAGAGCCAGTTCGTTAATGACCAGCACTTTCGCCAGCAGAATAAATACCAGCCCCAGCGCGCCATGGGTGCCAAGGCGGCTGTCTTTCATGATTTCCAGCATGCGCTCACGGCTGCGGGCAGAAAAAACAGCGTCACAGGTATCTGCCAGCCCGTCGAGGTGAAAGCCCCCGGTAAGCACCGCCAGCGCCAGTACGGCAAAAAATGCCGCCAGCGGAGTACCACTGCCGGGCTGCAATACCAGAAACACGCCCCCCGCCAGTGAACCCAGCAACAGGCCCACAAGAGGAAAAGTCACAATACCGTTCACATACTGTTTCACGTCCAGGCTCTGATACCAGCGAGCACGAACCGGCAGACGGCTCATAAATGCGAGCATCGCCAAATACAACTGAATCATTTAATTTTGACTCCAATCCCTGACACCACCAGCCAGACGCCATCTGCCGCCTGAGCCAGCCGTTGATTTACCCTGCCGGCAATATCCCGAAAATGCCGGGCCAGGCGGTTTTCCGGCACAATGCCCATACCTACTTCATTCGTCACCAGAAACACGGGTGACGGGCAGGCTGCACAGGCCGCGATAAGTTGGTCGATTTGTTGGTGTACTGCGGCTTCAATAGCGGCATAGTTCCATGTTTCCGGGTCCTGCTCCCCTCCTTCATCAAACATTAAATTGGTGACCAGCGTTGTCACGCACTCCAGCAAGATAGCTTCACCTGGCGGGTTACCCGGGGTAATAAAGCGCCCCAGGTCGCGCCAGGCTTCCACCGTGCGCCAGTGTGCCGGGCGCGAGGCCTTATGGTGCGCCACCCGTTGCGCCATTTCACCATCAAAAATTTGCGAAGTGGCAATATACAGCACCCGTGAAGCGGCCTGGGCTGCCAGCTCTTCTGCCTGGCGGCTTTTGCCACTACGGGCACCGCCGGTTATCAGCATCATGCTGCTGGCTCCTGGTGTTGGTTCATGATGTGGTAAATTTTTTCGATATCGATGTGCTGGCGCATGGCCGCGGCCAGTTTGTCGAACTGTGCCTGCTTGTGGCGGGCGTAGTCAGGCGTTTCACCGGGCAAAGGCGCCAGGCCTTTGCGCTGGCGCAGGTTATCCAGCAGGCGGCGGGTAAAAGCGGCGTTATCAAACACGCCATGCAGGTAAGTCCCTGCCACACGCCCACAGGCGCTGACGGCACCATCCAAAGCAAGGCCGTGCTCAGCGCCCAGTTGAAACACCGGCTGAGCCTGGCTGCCGCGCTGGCTGGCCCCCATATGGATTTCATAGCCACTGACGGGCAAATCGCCGCAACCGGCCAGGATGCCGGGTAGCGCCACCAGGCAACGGCCGCTGGCCTGCACGGTGACTTTGTCATGGGCAAACAGGGTGGTGATATCCAGCAGCCCTAACCCCGACTGGCTCCCCAGCCCGGATTCCACTTCGTCTTCAATGGTATTGCCCAACATCTGGTAACCGCCACACACGCCAATAATGGCACCACCAGCCTGGTGCCAGGCAAGAACGCGTTTTGCCATGCCGCTCTGGTGCAGCCATGCCAAATCCCCCAGGGTATTTTTGCTCCCCGGCAGAATAACTAAATCTGGCCCACCGAAATCTTCCGGGTCCCGCACATAGCGCACCCGCACATCGGGCTGGAAAGCCAGCGGGTTAAAATCGGTAAAGTTGGAAATATGCGGCAAATGCACCACCACAATATCCAGCGCCTTATCCTGGTAGCCCTGGTATTTGCCGCGCTCCAGCACAACGCCATCTTCATCTTCCAGGTCAATATCCAGCCAGGGCATCACGCCAATTACGGGTACCCCGGTCAGGGCTTCTATTTGCTCAAGGCCTGGCTTTAACAGCGCCACATCACCACGGAATTTATTAATGATGACGCCTTTGACCCGGGCGCGCTCTTCGGGTTGCAGCAACGCGAGCGTGCCATAAATTGCCGCGAAAACACCGCCCCGGTCGATATCGGCCACCAGCACCACCGGGCAGTGGGCTATTTCTGCCATCCCCATATTGACGATATCGCGGTCACGCAGGTTGATTTCAGCCGGGCTCCCCGCCCCTTCCAGCACAATGGCGTCGTATTCTGCCGCCAGGCTGTGCCAGACATCGCTGATTTGCTGGCGCAGGCGCGGTTTATAATCGTGATAACTGACAGCGTCCATATCCTGCGCCACCTTGCCCATCAGCACGACCTGGGCTTTGCGGTCACTGGTGGGTTTGAGCAATATGGGGTTCATGCGCACATCTGGCGCAATACCGGCGGCTTCCGCCTGAAAAATCTGCGCGCGCCCCATCTCTTTGCCGTCTGGCGTGACGCCTGAATTCAGCGCCATATTTTGTGATTTAAACGGTGCACACGCCAGCCCGTCCTGCACCAGGATACGGCACAGCCCGGCAACCAGCACACTTTTCCCGACATCCGACGCCGTGCCCTGCAACATAATGGATTTACTCATGCCACCCCCTTAACCGCCACAGACCGGTGCCGGGTAAACGCACTGCCCGCCCCCGGGTGAACGGCAAATAAATCGTCCTCGTTACGGTACAGCGGAAAACCCAGTTGCTGGTGCAATTTCACCAGCCAGGGCTGTGCCAGCCCTGCCTGCGCCAGTTTTTCGCCCTGGCAGAACACCACGTCGGGTGTACCACTGGCAATCACTTCGCCTGCAGCCATAACATAAATGCCATCGCAAATTTCATACACCAGGTCGATATCGTGGCTGGAAATGACCACATGTTTCCCTTCGGCGGCAATACGCCGAATAATGGCTTTCATGTGCTCGCGCCCGGCGGGATCCAGCCCGGCGGTAGGTTCATCCAGCAGCAGGTAATCTGCATCCATCACTAATGCACCTGCAATGGCGACGCGTTTTTTCTGCCCGTGGCTCAAAGCCTGAATAGGCTGGTGGCGGAAACTTTGCGCATCCACCCGGTCAAGGGCATCGTCTATTCGCGCACCAATAACCGCTTCATCCATACCCAGGTTGCGCAGGCTGAACGCCAGATCGCTGTCGATATCGGTATAAAAAATTTGCTGGTCCGGGTCCTGGAACACGGTTGCGACCTGCTGGCGCAACGCCATTAGTGCACGTTTGCTGTAACCCAGTGGTTCTCCCTGCCAGTAAACGGCCCCCTGTTGCGGGCGCAGGACACCACACAGGTTCATAAATAGTGTGGATTTCCCACTGCCGTTAGCGCCCACCAGGCCTGATACCGAAAAACGGTCGGCGTCAAAATCAATCCCTTTAAGAACCGGTTCATCCTGGTAGCGAAAATGTAGGTTTTGGGTACTTAGCATAGGGCCCCTTAGAGGTGAAAATCACCCTGGTATAACTTCATATCCAGTGCGGTTGTCATTTGCTGGTAACGCCACATTACCCTGCTGAATAATAACGAAATCAGCATCGCCAAAGAGCGGTAGCCGCAAGGGACGTTACGATACCCAAACCGTAATGTCTGCGCACGGTAAATTGCCGCTGCTTCGTCCAGCAGAATAAAAATAAAGCGCCAGGTAAGCAGCACCTGTTCCGTTAACAGCGCAGGCACCCGGCAACGCTTAAGTAACTGAATCAGCTGAGGGAATGGCAGGTTCAGGATAAACCAGAATGTCGCTGCCAGCGCCGCCAGGCTACGGCAACCACTTTGCCAGGCGAGCGCCAGCCCGGGCTGGCTAACCCCAAAAGACACGCTCCCAAGGTGAATACCCCACAGAACCCCGGCTGGCTCACGGGTAACCGTTAATGCCAGCGCCAGCGACGCCACCAATAAAAATGACAGCGGCAGACTCATCCAGCGCAGCCAGCGCCAGAGTGAAACCTTTAATAACCAGCAGGTCAGTGCCGCCAGCACCACCAGTTCAATTAACTGGCCGGCAGGTGGCAGGGCCATTGCCAGCACAATAAACACCAGCCAGCCCAGAAACTTGGCAACCGGGTCTTTGTCGCGCCAACGGCTCTGGTAACTTAACCGGTCAATCCCGCTCAGCACGGCTCGCCTTCCCTTTCCAGTAACCGAGGATGTAAAAAATGACTGCTGTGCCCAGCGCACCCTGCAAAGTAAATAACAGGCTTTCTATTTCACCGCTGGCGGGTTCATACAATGGCTGAAACCAGGGGTGATACGCAGGGTCTATCACTTTTATTTGTTCTTCCGCCTGGTTATCCGAACCGCCATATTCACCGCCATGGTTAATAAAGAACGGCATCACCATGAGCGCCACCACCAGCACAATCAAGGTCACTGTTTTTTTCATTGCAGTGCCCCCCCTGAAGTAATGAGGTGGCGTTTGGTGAGCTGGTCATAAATCAGTACCGTCAGGAACCCTTCGGCAATGGCAATAGGAATTTGAGTCAGGCAGAAAATGCCCATAAATTTCAGTGTGGAACCGGCCGCGCCATTCACCGGGTCCGGGAAGGCCACCCCAAGCTGCACTGAAGTAACAAAATAGGTCACTAAGTCTGCCACCACGGCACACAGGAACACCCCGACGTCGTTACGCAGCCCGGTTTTACAGGCAAGCCGCCATACCAGCCAGCCCGCGAACGGCCCGACCACCGCCATGGAGATCCCGTTTGCCCCAAGCGTTGTCAGCCCGCCGTGAGCCAGTAACAGTGCCTGGAAGAGCAGCACAATGGCCCCCAGCAAGGACACAACGCCCGGCCCAAACAGAATTACCGCCAGCCCGACACCGGTTGGGTGTGAGCAACTGCCGGTTACCGAAGGGATTTTGAGTGCCGAAAGCACAAAAATAAACGCGCCGCACAGCGCCAGCAGCACTTTCTGGTGGCTGTCCTGGCTGACAATCTGGCGCAACCGCACCAGCCCGTACCACAGGCAGGGTAAAAACAACACCCACCAGGCCAGCGCCCACAGTGGCGGTAAAAAGCCTTCCATAATGTGCATGGCAAAGGCCTGCTCCGGGGCCAGCAGCATCAGAATGCCCAGCGCCAGGCCACTAAAAGACAGCCGTTTTAACTGTTGTTCCATGATTCACTCCTGATATCCCACTGCTTATTGACCAGAATGGTCGAAAAGTAGGGAAGCGGTTCATCGTCCGGCACTGCAGACAAGTCACGCCAGCAACGCTCACCCGGCAAGGTGGCTTCGGCCATCATCACTGCATGGTCAATCACGCCGCAGGACTGCAACAGCGCTTTAATTGCCGGGAAGCGCCCGTAAACTTTCATCATTACCACGCAATCGTGGCGCTCCAGGGTGTCGCGCAGGTGTTGTTCACTGGCGTTACAGGCAACAATGGCCAGTGACTGCTGGTCCATTGCCAGTGGCAGCGCGGCGGCAGAGGCAATGGCTAACACCGATGTCACGCCAGGGACAATTTCCAGCCAGTCCGGGCGGCCAAGGCGTGCCAGTAACCACACCCAGGTGCTGAACAACATGGCATCGCCCAGGGTAATAAACCCTACCTGTTTGCCCGCCTGCGCTTCGCGCGCCAGCGTGCCAGCCACTTCATCCCATACCGCAGCTTTGGCATCGTTATCTGCACTCATCGGGAAATGGCAGGTGTGCACTTCGGTGGTTTCACTCAGCCAGGGGCGCACAATGCTCAGCGCCAGGCTGTCTGCGCCTTTACGCCCGGCCGGGGCATACAGGCAGTCCAGCTTGCCAAGAATGCGTGCTGCCCGCACGGTAATCAGGTCGCTGGCGCCAGGACCGGTGCTGATGGCATATAACCGCCCACTCATGCTGCCACCTCCTGAGTACCCGCCGCCAGAGCCTGCTGCAAATGGGCAACAAACCGGCTGCGAATCGCCGGGTTTTCCCCCAGCCCTTGCAGGCACACTTGTGCTGGAATGCCTGCCGCGGCAAAACAACTTTTCCATGAATCGGGTGCATCAGACGCCATATCGTTAATGGCATGGTCACCGGCCACCAGCATCAGCGGCATCAGAACTACCCGGCGTACCCCTTGCTGTTGCATGCTGTGAACCAGTTGCCCTACTTCAGGGTAACTTTCCACCGCGCCAACCCGGGCAGGGAAATGGCAGGCCTGCATCATATGATCCAGGCAGGCATAAGCCGCAAACGCATGATGACTGGCGCCATGCCCCATAAACACCACTTGTTCGTCGTCAGCTAATGGCGGCATCTGGCTGCGCAGTGCCAGCATCAGTTGCTGGTAATCTTCAAAAGTGCTGAGCAGTGGCGTACCAAGCGACAGGCGGGCGAAATGCCCTTGCCACAGTGCGGCATCCCGCACCACTTTTTCGTATTCGTCGCCATTAATGATGTGCAGCGACTGAATGGCGACATCCTGGTAGCCTTGCTCCGCCAGTTGTTGCAAGGCCTGCGCGGGTGACGGTATCACCAGCCCGTCGCGCCTTGCCAGTTTGCGGATAATCATGCCGGAGGTAAAAGCACGCAACAGCGTACGGTCCGGGCAACTGGCCGCCAGCGCCTGTTCACAGGCAACAATATTTTTCTCCAGCGTATCGTGGTAGCTGGTGCCAAAACTCACCACCAATAATGCTTTTTTCATACTGTTGTTCTCCTGTTACTTAGCGCACTGTGTTGCGGGTTAAACGGTGATGCCAGCCAGTCCTGTAACTTGCGGGTAAAGGCCTCCGGCCCGCCCAGCACCTGGGTTTCCGGCACGCTTTCCTGGGGCCGGGTCACCACAATGCAGGGAATGGCGGCCTGAAGAGCTGGTACAATTTTGTCGAGGTAGCCGCCCTGAATGCCGGATTCTTTGGTAATCACCACATCCGGGGAGCAAAACTGATACAGCGCCTGGTTAAATGCCGCGTTAAACGGCCCTTTCATGGCAAAAATATTCTCCGGGCCAAGGCCCAGTTGCTCACACTGGGCAATGACAGACGCCACGGGCAGAACACGCACCAGCCAGGTTTTGCCCGGCAGCCCTGCCTGCCAGCGGGCCAGGTCTTTACTGCCTGTGGTTAACAACACGCGCGGGCCCAGTGCCCCGGCGATGCCACAGGCTTCTTCAATATTTGCCACCTTGTGTAATAACGGGTGGGAAACGCAATCCAACTGGCTGGGGCGGCGATAACGGCTGTAGGCGATACCGGTTTGCTGGCAGGCCTGCCAGGCATTACGGCTAATTTCCTGGGCATAGGGGTGGGTGGCATCAACCAGCCAGTTAACCCTGAGGCTTGCAAGTAATTCAGCCAGTTGCCCGGCATCCAGCCGCCCGCACAACACGGAACCTTTGCGCACCTGAGCCAGCCGGGCTCCGGCTTCTGTCGCGACAGACAGGGTGTAAGGCACCGCCGCCATTTCCAGTTGCTGGCAAATCAGCGTGGCATCGCTGGTGCCGCCCAGAACCAGGACATGGTTCATAGCCGGTAACCACGCGGTGTTATCATTAGCCCGTCTTTTACATAGGTAGTGGCATTTCCCACCACCACCAGGCTGGTCATATCGACCGGGTCATAATCCATATCCGCAAGCGTTGTCAGCCATTTTTCTTCTTTCTTGCGCCCGGCGGCCTTCACCACACCAACCGGAGTAGCCGGGTTTTTCACCGTCATCAGCAAATCAAAGGCGCGCGCCAGGTGGCCCTCACGCCCGCGGCTGCGCGGGTTATAAAAACAAATCACAAAGTCTGCTTCCCCGGCGGCAATAATGCGTTTTTCAATTACTGGCCAGGGTGTGAGTAAATCGCTCAGGCTGATATGGCAAAAGTCGTGCATCAGGGGGGCGCCGAGCAACGCAGCAGCAGCAATGCTGGCAGTCATTCCGGGCACGACCCGCACTTCAATACCAGCCTGTTGCTGGCTCACCAGTTCTAAAATCAGGCCAGCCATTCCGTAAATACCGGCATCACCGCTACTGACCAGAGCCACGTTGTGGCCTTCTTTGGCAAGGTCAATCGCCGTTTGGCAGCGCTCGATTTCTTTGCACATACCGGTTTTAATCACCTGTTTATCGCCAGTAAACGCTTTCACCAGGTGGGTGTAGGTTTTGTAGCCCACGATAATATCTGCCGCCGCCAGCGCTTCAGTGGCTTCGACGGTCATCATGGCCTGGGAGCCCGGCCCTATTCCGATTACGGTTAACATCAGTGCACAACTCCTAAAGTCAGGGTAACGCCTTGTTCACGCAAGGTTTCCCCCAGTAAATGACCACCACTCATCAGCCAGGCGACCGGGCCGGAAACACTGCCGACCCCGGCAACCTCGCGCACAAACGCCGAAACAGGGAAATGCGCTTCGCCAGGTTGTAGTTGGTTAGCGGAAAAAATTTCAAATGGCACCTGGTAACATTGCGCAAGTGCCTGCAGGCCAGGTTCGTCCTGCTTCAAATCGATACTGCCAATGGCGCGTAATGCGAGTGAATCCAGGCGGCGGGCCTGCAACTGTTCAGCCACCAGTTTGTGCAACACAGTGAAAGGCGTATTCCGGCGGCAACCAATACCCGCGACAATGCGGCGGGGAACCAGTTTAAAGACCGGGCAGTTAACTTCTGGCAGGGTATTGCGCAGCGTGACGCACACCAGTGCATCGAGCCGGGGTAACGCACTAAGCTCAGCCACATTGATAAACCCGTCAGTGGCCACCTGGTGCTGTTGGCTGGCAAAGTCATCATCCCACCACAGCCCCACCCGCTGCCCGCTCACCAACATTTGGTTGATGGTTTTTACCCCTTCACGCAGGTTTTCCATACCGGCGTCCAGTTGGCTTGCCAGGGTGTCCAGAGCCGCCAGGCCATTCACATCGGTTGCCGTGGTAATTACCGGGTCTGCCCCCAGTACACCGGCAAGGTAGCAGGCCAGAGCATTCGCCCCGCCCATATGCCCGGAAACCAGGCTAATCACATGCTGGCCGCGCTCATCAATAACCACTACCGCCGGGTCAGACATTTTGTCTTGCAGAAGTGGCGCTATCATGCGCACCGCAATGCCCGTCGCACCGATAAAAATTAATGCGGAATGCACCGGGAACGCGTCTTTTACGGTTTGAGCGAAGCTGGTCATAAACGGGCGAAACCCCGTTTTCAGTAACCGTTCACTGGTAAAACAAGTTACTGGTAATACAGCCCGCAGCCGTTCTGCCAGTGCCACGCCACCAGGCGTCAGGCAGAACAACACCAACGATTCAGGCCTGACGGTATTCATGGCTAAACCCGGCATCATAAAGTTTGGAGTAGTGGTATTCCTCGCCCAGAAACGCCCCCACCAGTATTAGTGCGGTTTTGCGTATTCCGGCGGCCCTTACCTTTTCGCTGATATCCGCCAGCGTCCCGCGCACTACCAGGCGCTCCGGCCAGGTGGCTTTGTACACCACGGCCACTGGGGTTTCTGGTGGGTAACCGCCCTCTGTCAGGCGCTCCGCCACCCGGTTAATTCGCTGCACGGACAAGAAAATCGCCATGGATGTCTGGTGGGCGGCAAAGCTCTCCAGTTGCTCTTTCTCTGGCACGGGTGTGCGCCCTTCCAGGCGAGTGATTATCAGGCTCTGGGAAACTTCCGGTACGGTGTATTCCACACCGAGATCTGCAGCGGCCCCCAAAAAGGCACTGACCCCGGGCACCACTTGCCAGCTAATCCCCCGCGCAGACAGCATTTCACCTTGCTCGCGCACCGAGCCATAGAGTGATAAATCCCCGGTTTGCAGGCGAACCACACACTTGCCATTGCGCACACCGTCTTCCATCAGGCCAATAATGGCTTCCAGCGCCAGGCTTGCGCTGTCGTGGCATTGCGCCTGCGGGCACCACTCAAGCAGTTCCGTATTAATTAACGACCCCGCATAAATGACGATGTCGGCCTGCTGTAACAGCCGGTAGCCTTTCAGCGTAATCAGCTCTTTGTCGCCAGGGCCTGCGCCAACAAACCAGACGCCCGGAGATGCCAGTTCAGACATGGTTGCCCTCCTTCAGGCAGGAAATCACAAAAGTTGGATTGTTCGGTTTGAAATAGTGCCCTTCACCCAGCGCCACCATCGATGATGCCTGGAGCTGAACGCACTCCAGCGCACTGACAGGCAGGCTGCCAAGCAGTGTGAATGCCTGCATCAGGTTTTCATGCAGAATAAAGGTCATGACCAGGCGGCCACCGGGAAGCAAATGCTCCAGTGACCAGTGCAGTAAGGACGCCAGTTGGCCACCACTGCCGCCAATAAAAATGGCATCGACCTGTAAATCGCAACTGACCGGTGCCTGTGCCGCTATGACCTGCACATTTTCACAGGCGAAATGACTGCGGTTGGTGTGCAACAGCGCCAGCGCCGCTGCATCCCGTTCAATAGCAATCACCTGCAACCCGGGCCAGGTCATCGCGGCTTCCAGCGATACACTGCCAGTGCCTGCGCCCACATCAATAAAGGTTTCCGCACTGTGCAGTTGCAGGCGGGAGAGAACCAGCGCCCGCACCGGCTCTTTGGTCATGGGCACGCGCTCACCGCGCAAAAAATGGGCATCATTCATTGAGGATCACCACAACGTTCATATCAAAGTCTCCGGTTACCACAGATGCGGGCAACCGCCGGATACGCTCATTCTCCAGCGAGAGGTTTTCACCAATGATCATGGTGCGGTGCCCTGCGCCCCAGGCTACCAGGTGCCGGGCGATTTGCGCCGGGCCATTGTTGCGGTCTGTTACCATGGCCACTTTGTTGTGGCGCAGCAGGTTTTCGTAATCCACTTCCCGCCCGTGGCTGCTGGTCAGCCAGATGTCGTTCATGTCCACCCCGGCTTTAGCACACAGGTATTGCATGGCGCTTACTCCGGGGATCACATCAATATTTTCACGCCCAAAATGGCAACACAGGCGCTTACCAATCCCGAACAACATTGGGTCGCCAGACGCGAGCAGCACGACATCCTGCTGCTGTACGCCTTCCAGCCACGCCACCAAAGCGGCGATATCTGCCGTGAGCAGGTGTGTTTCGCCTTCAAATGCTTCAAACAATTCGAGATGCCGCCTGCCGCCGACCAGCACGTCTGCACAGGCGATGGCCTGGCGTGCCTGTTGTGTCAGCAATGCAAGGTTACCAGGCCCAATGCCCACAACAGTAATCATTGGAATGCCTCCTGAATCACCGCCAGAGGGCGGCTACTGCCAAGCAGTTGTTGTTCAAACGAGAAAAGAATGGCGTCGCACTGCGGGGGAGACTGGGTGAAGCGCAACATGTCCTGGACCCGGGCACAAACCCGTTGTGCCAGCTCAGGGTAAATCCGTGTGTAACCCGCGCAGTCAATCAGTGGCAGCGCGGCTTCTGTGGTGTCGCATTCACTGACGGCACGCAACAACGCCAGTGGCGCGCCCATCAGCGCAAGGTGGGCGACCAGCACCTCCATCCGGGCATCGGCAATATGGCTGTGGGTATGAAAAATACCGGCGGCGACTTTGATCAACTTGCCCGGGTGCCCAACCAGCAAAACGCGTTTAAACCCCAGCCGCACGGTTTCCTGAACCATGTAGCCAACAAAATTGCTCATGGTGACCACCATACCCGGGTCAAGGTGCAGGCTTTCCCGCACAAAGCGCTCGCCGTGGTTGCCCGGCACCAGAATGACATTCTCCCGGCCTTCTGCGCGTTTCTGCTCCAGCTCAATCACCAGCGCCCGTTTCCAGCTCTCTTCAGACATCGGCGTGACTATGCCCGTCGTGCCAATAATGGAAATGCCCCCCTGAATACCGAGCCGGGCATTCATGGTTTTCTTTGCCCGGTCTTCCCCTTCCGGTGCAAAGATTTCAACTTCGGCCCCACGTTGCGGCCCAATGACTTCACGCACCGCGGCTTCTATGGTTTGCCGGGGTGTGCGGTTAATGGCAGGTTCCCCCGGCGCCAGGCCAATTCCCGGGCGGGTAACCACGCCGATGCCTGCGCCGCCTTTCAGCGTGATTGCCCCCGAGTCATTCAGGCTAACCCGGGCAAAAATCAGCATACCGTGGGTGGCATCAACATCATCGCCCCCGTCTTTACGAATGGCGGCGGTGGCCTGCTGGCCTTCAATTACCGGCAATTCCACATTCAAATGCAGGGTGATACCAGACGGCGTGGTAATAGAAACCTGGTTAATTACCTGCTGGCGCAGCACCATTAACGCTGCAACCCGGGCGGCGGCGGTTGCGCAGGAACCGGTGGTATAGCCTTTGCGCAAGGCTTTCCCGTTGTGCCAGACGGTATCGGCCAGGCTGAAATCAGTCATCGCCCGCCTCCATGGTGTAGAGCACGGCGTTAACAATGGCCGCAGCCACATTGCTACCGCCTTTGCGCCCACGGGCTGCAATGCCCGGCAGGCCACTGTCTATCAGGGCCTGTTTGGATTCAGCCGCCCCCACAAAACCCACCGGTACGCCAATGACTGCGGCAGGTTGTTCACCACTTTCCAGCAGGCGGAATAGCGCTGTGGGCGCATTGCCAAAAACAAAGATTTTCTCGCCCGGCATAGCCAGAGCGACATCAACCGCTGCCATTGAGCGGGTAATACCTTTTTCTTTTGCCACTGCCGCCACTTGTGGGTTGCTGATAAAACAGTGGCTGGCAACATGGTGCCGGGCAAGGCGGGTCTTGTTGATACCGGAGAGCGCCATGGTGGTGTCGGTAAACAGCGTACAACCGCGGCGCAGGGCGGCATCCAGCACAGTAATGATGTGTGGTGAAAACCATAAGGTTTCCAGCCAGTCGAAATCTGCCGTGGTGTGAATAACCCGTTTGATAACCGCTTCCTGGCGTGGGTCACTACACTGCCAGCCGGGGTGTTCAGCGGCAATTATCTCGCTGATTATCTCGAAGCTGCGGCTTTCAATGAGCAAAGGTTGTTGAATGTAGTCCATCGGGTTCTCCTGCCATCACACCGTGAGCGTGAAGACGATACGGATAAGGGCAAACAGCACCAGTGCCAGGCCGGAAGCGACCATCAGCATGCGCACGGACGCCGGGATGTCATCCGGGGTTATTTCGCGCAGGTTTTCGCCAATCCAGGGTTTCTCTACCCGTTCGCCAAAATAGTTATTAGGCCCACCAAGGCGCACCCCCAGAGCCCCGGCCACCGCGCCTTCAGACCAGGCGCAATTCGGGCTGCTGTGCTGTTTTCTGTCGCGCCAGCCAATACGCAACGCGCTAAGGCCATTGAACTGGCAGAGCCTGGCTGCCGCACTCAGCAACAGCCAGCCAATGCGTGCGGGCAGGTAATTGGCCACGTCATCCATACGTGCAGACACCAGGCCGATATCTTTGTAACGTGCGTTTTTGTAACCCACCATGGAATCCAGGGTATTCACGGCTTTGTACGCCATTGCCAGCGGCGCACCGCCCAGCATCAGGAAAAACAGGGGGGCGATAACACCATCAACACTGTTTTCCGCCACCGTTTCGACCACTGCCCGGGTAATTTGCGGTGGCTGGAGTTGCGAGGTATCACGCCCGACTATCCAGCTCAGTTTTTCCCGGCTCAGCGGTAAATCCCCTTTGCGCAGAGCCTGCTCAACTTCCCCGGCACTTTCAGCCAGGCAACGCCCGGCCAGCAGGGTAAAGATCATCCAGGTATTGACCACCCAGCCGAGCAGTGGGTGAACACGTTCTGCCAGAACCAAAACACCCCAGCTGACACCACCCGTAACCGCCACCACCACCAGCCACATCACACCGCCCCCCCAGCGCAATGCCATGGGTGAATGGCAAACATGGCGGACAGCACGCTGCAGCAGGTTAACCAGGTTGCCCATCCAGCGCACCGGGTGAGGCCAGTGGTGCGGGTCACCCAGCCAGTAATCCAGCAGAGCGGCAACACACCAGGCGGAAAGCCAGGAAAACAGTGACATCATTGCAGGCTCCTTGCGGTAGTGAACCAGCGGTTAAGCATGGCCGGGCGCTGGGCAAAATGGAGGTGCAGGTAACTGGCAAAGGTGTTGCCCTGCTGCCAGCCGCCTTCCCACTGGCGCACCACCTGGCCGTCGCGCACTTTGCGGCACTGTTGGCGGGTGGGCAGTGAAGTGGTGAATTCAGAGTAATGAAATTCATGGCCGCGCAGTGTTTCACCTGCTGCGGCGAGCAGGGTGTCGTGGCTTGCAGTTGCTTCGCAATACCCAAACCGTTTCAGCCGGTTACCCATGGTGCTGTGCCCGGCCAGCACGCCGCACATGGGGTGCGTTTGCCCTTCGGCATCTGCCAGTGAACCACCCAGGTACATTAACCCGCCGCACTCGGCATACACGGGCACCCCGCGCGCCGCTAACTGTTTAACGGAATCCCGCATTGCGCTATTCGCCGCCAGTTGGCTGGCAAACATTTCCGGGTAGCCGCCCCCCAGCCACAGCATGTCGCAGGGGGGCACTTGTGCATCTTCCACCGGGCTGAATGGCACCAGCCGGACGCCTGCCTGTTCAAGAATGTCGAGGTTATCCTGGTAGTAAAAGTGAAAGGCATCATCCTGCGCAATGGCCATGGTCAGCCCACCGGCCAGGGCCTGGTCCGGGAGTGATAACGGTGCGCAGCACTGGTTTTGCAAAGGGCGGCAACAGTTAAGCAGAGCCGGGAGGTTAACCGTTTTTTCCAGCACGGCAGCCAGTTGCTGCCAGGGTGCCTGGTTAACCCCTGAAGCAGACGCGCCCACTAACCCCAAATGGCGGGATGGCAGGTGGAGTTCAGGCAGTTCAGGAACATAGCCCAGCACCGGTACGCGGCAATAACGGCCAAGCGCGGCACTAAGCTGGCGGAAGTGATTATCGGTATTGACCCGGTTGATAATGACCCCGGCAATGTTGACGCCCGGGGCAAAATCACAAAAGCCATTAAGGGTTGCCGCCAGAGAAGTGGATACCCCTTTGCCATCCATCAGCAAAATGACAGGAACACCCAGTAAACGCGCAATACCCGCGGTTGAGGCACAAAACGGGTCAAGGCCCAGGCCATCGAACAGGCCCATAACCCCTTCGATCACCCCAAGTGAGGTGGTTTCCATGGCCCGGCTGAACAGGGCCCGAACGGTATCATCCGGCAGCATCCAGTTATCCAGATTGCGTGATTTCCGGCCAGAAATGGCGCTATGCCAGGTGGTATCGAGGTAGTCAGGGCCAACTTTGAATGGCTGGGGAGCAAAGCCTTGTTGCCGCAAAAGCGCCAGCAAGCCAAGGGTTATGGTGGTTTTACCACAACCGCTTGAAGTGCCCGCCAGAATGAATGCCTGTTTTGCGCCTGTTGCCATTTTTACTTCCTTTTTGGCGGAAAATGGGCGCAACAAGCCAGGCGCATCCCCCTCAGGGCAATACGAGGCTGTAGACGCCCTTCCCTCCGAAGGTGTCATTTGCATCATCAGGCCGGTCTTCTGGCTTAGCGTCTTTCTTGCCCGCCCTTCCCAATCAGTCGATCAGTGGTATTGCGGGGTCGTCAGCATCACAGCAGCGGGGGCTGCGAGGGGTTTGCACCCTCTTCCCTACCTGTCAGGTAAAACCTGATGATGTCGGTTAAACTTTTTCGTACTGCACTACTTTTATGTACTGCGCTTCTTTCTGCGTTCTGTACTTTTTATGTACTGCTTATGTACTGCTATTTACTGCGCTTTGGTGCGCAAACTCAGTACCATCACGCAATCACACTTCGCTCTGGTAAATATCTCATTCAGGTAAATATCTGCCGAAAAAAGTGCTTTTTTACTGTCACTGACTATACGCCACTGAAAAAATAAAAACTGGTGCAGTTTACGGCTGTAATAACAAACAATTGTTGAGCTATAACAAATTATTGCCAGTTCTGTCAGACATATCTCAACAACAATAAGTACTTAACCAGAAAAACTCAGCCATGCAGGCAACAAAATATTGCTACCGTTAAACGTTGCTGGCTCACAGAATTTATACCTGGCAGGTGAAATAAACCCTGCGTGCTCCACCCAAATATTTGCTGGCAATTCATGGGTGAAAAACAAGCTCAACACCATGTTACCCACATAAAACTATTGTGCCGGATATTAGCACAACACATTTACCGAATACGGGTTAACCAGGTACTGAATACCGGTTAATCGGCCTCTTCTATTGCCAGCGAACGAAACATTTGTGGTGTTACCTGATAAGTCTGGCGGAATACTTTGCAAAAATAACTGGTTTGGGAAAAACCCACATTTCTGGCGATACTGGCAATGCTCCAGTCACTGTGGCGCAGCATTTCTTTGGCATGCTCCATGCGCTGGCGGTTAACCCAGGCGTTAAAGCCAATCCCCTGATATTTTTTGAACAGCTTGCTGAAATAATAAGGGCTCAGGTACACGTGTGCGGCCACCTCTTCCAGGCGCAGTTCCTGTGACAAATTCGCTTCAATGTAGCGCAGCGCTTTTTTCATTTTGCTTTCATGGGGGTTTTGCGCGCGGCTTCTGCCTGCAGAAGGCGGTGCGTCTTCGTTATCAGTAATCACCAACAAACTCAGTTGTTTTTTCAGGCAATTTTCTACAATCAAACGCAATAAGTCAGCGGATGCCGTTAACCGGGCATAATCCATTTCAGGTACTTTTTTGTATTCATTCACCAGCTCCGGGTCTGTGCGCCAGTGGTCATCAACCGGGTGCAGGATATCGACCATTTCAATATCATCCGGGACACGCACTTGCCCGCACAGCACAAAACCCACCAGGTGACCGGCAATAACCAAAGGTATGGAAAAATCCGTCAGCCCGGCATGGCAACGATAAATACAGGGGTTACTGGTTTTAGATGCTTCAAGGCCGCCACAGCGGTCACTCATACGGCAGCGGCTGTGCCGTTCAGGGTCCTGGCGCATCAACTGGCAAAACGGCGTGAAGTTGAAGAGCTCAGAGATCTCTTCACCGTGGATATTAACCACCACTACCGCTAAATTTGTTGCCTGTGCAAAATCCTGGGCAATTTTATTGATGAGCTCTGAGCTAAGCACACTGGCAGAAATCATGATAAAACCCTCAGTCGATTCAGTCCGTTTATCTTCCGTGATTAAGCGCCTGCCCTGCCAGGCGGGTTATGTGCCCTTTTGGGCCTGTTCTGTAAGCACCCCATGTACTGCGCATGAGTTTTTCATACTTCATACATCACACTTCATATCACTGGCATGCCGGTATTCTGGTTCACAGGCTTGCCTGACTGTTATGCGCACAACTAATTCGCACAATGAATTCACACAACTAACGTCGTACAACTGATATCGCACAACTGCCTGTGGTGGCTCTTCCTGGCGGCGCACTTAACAACCCCCGGTTAAACGGTTCCAGCCCCAATATTATCCGGCGACGCTATTATCAGGCCCTGGCAGAAAGTTACATTTTAGTTAATTAAAATTAGCCAAAATGTTTCACCCTAAGTATTTTTTACTGCCCGACTCATTACGTGCAGTAAATTCCTTGCAAGAGGTAGTCTCATTCTCAAATGGAATACCTCCGGCCGCCATAACAATGGTTGATAATATCAGTAACAGGCAACCTCGTAGTGGCCTGTATGTCACAAAAAACAGTAACTTTTTACATACTGAAAATGAAACTGTTCAGCAGTTTAGAACTATTTTGCTAATTCCTTTTCATTACTCAACTCGTTAATTAGCGTGACTAATAAAAACTGAGGTATTAAAAATGCGTATTACTGCTTTTGCTTGTGTGGCTGAAAGCCCCCAGCAGGGAGCCTGCTTAAACATAACAGGCCACCTGGTTACCTGGGAGAAAAAATCTCAATTACATGAAAACGGATCACAAAATATTTTATAAAATTTCACCAGTTACTTTTTTTTGCGAGCCGCTCAGACCGTTTTCTTTTCATCCGTTTTACAGGTATTACAGGGCAGGTTTTTCCCTATGAGGTAGCTATAGCAGGCAGCGCCCAGGCAGGCACCCACCACAGGGGCAATAATCGGAATAAAAAAGTACGGGATATCACGCCCGCCGGTCATTGCCATTTTCCCCCAACCCGCAAAAAAGGTGAAAATTTTCGGGCCAAAATCACGCGCGGGGTTCATAGCAAACCCGGTTAGCGGGCCCATAGCGGCACCGATAACCGCCACCAGAATACCAATCAGCAGTGGCCCCAACGCACCACGCGGCACGCCGTTACCGTCATCGGTCAGCGCCATAATCAGGCACATTAAAATCGACGTAATCACCACTTCCACCAGCGCGGCCTGCCAGACACTGATGTCTGCCGCCGGGTAGGTACTGAAAATGCTGGCAAGTTGCAGGCTTTCCTGGCTACCACGCACCATTTGGTGGGCGGCTTCATAATCCAGGAACATGTTACGGTAGAGAAAATATGCCAGTGCCGCGCCACAGAACGCCCCGGCAATCTGGGCTATGCTGTACGGCAGCACTTTTTTACCGGGGAAACAGGCAAACAGCCAAAGCGCAACGGTAATTGCCGGGTTCAGGTGCGCACCGGAGATCCCGGCAGTGAGGTAAACCGCCAGGGAAATACCCAGCCCCCACACCACGCAGATTTCCCACAGACCAAAGCTGGCGCCAGCCACTTTTAATGCACAAAGGCAGCCAGCACCAAAGAATAAAAACAGCCCAGTTCCCAGAAATTCAGCAATACACTGTACCTTTAGTGAATCATTCATAATGTCACCTATTTTTTACCGGATGTTTCACCGGCGTATCACTACGCCAGGCAGGGTAACTCGCTATACCGCTTTTCACTGCGACACCAGGTGCCATGCAAAATAGCAAGAGGACAACGCGTTGAACTATAGAAATGCCGGGCCGGAAAGTGTTGGCTATCTGTGATACGGGCAAGCGCAAAAATTAGCCAGGGCATAACAAATTTTTGCTCATACTTTTTTAACCATACCCTTACTGGCCTGAGATATAACGCTATATCGCCAGTTGAAATAACAACATTATTTTGCGAATAAAATATAATTTATTTGCAGCCTCCCTCTCATTTATTCGCCATGTTTAATCGGCATTTCCTTTCACAGGAGAATATTTTTGCGAGAGGCATCTCAAATATAAAAAATACAGAATAAAAATTGTAAACCTGCAATGTTAAAAGCGAATAAATACCATCATAGAAAATTAATAAAACTCAACAAAATCAAAATAATATAAAATTTAATGGCAATTTTTTACTATCGCCATATTAATAATTTTCCTAATAAATACCCAACACAGCCATTATTTTCAGTTGCTTATTTGTATAGTCAGAAAATTGTAAAAGTTTGCCGAGGTTTATATGCAACAAGAAGCGCTAGGAATGGTTGAAACAAAAGGATTAACCGCCGCCATAGAAGCCGCTGACGCCATGGTTAAATCCGCAAACGTTGAATTAATTGGCTACGAGAAAATTGGTTCCGGTTTGGTCACCGTCATGGTTCGTGGCGATGTTGGTGCCGTAACCGCAGCAACCGATGCCGGTGCAGCAGCCGCAGCAGCGGTGGGCGAAGTGAAATCCGTTCATGTTATTCCCCGCCCTCACTCAGAAGTCGAAAAATTCCTACCCAGCAAGGGAGTTAGCCAATGAGTACCAATGATCTGGTGGAACAAATCATGGCGCAGGTGATTGCCAAAGTGAACCACCTGGCATCTCCCCCTGAATCACAAGAACCGAGAGGAAAGGCTATGGCCGAAAAGACCTGTAGTTTAACCGAGTTTGTCGGTACGGCCCCCGGTGACACCGTTGGCCTGGTTATCGCAAATGTTGACAGCGCGTTGCTGGAAGCAATGAAGCTTGAAAAGCGTTACCGCTCAATTGGCATTCTGGGGGCACGTACCGGTGCCGGGCCACATATTATGGCCGCAGACGAAGCCGTAAAAGCGACAAACACTGAAATTGTCAGCATTGAACTGCCGCGTGATACCAAAGGCGGTGCGGGTCATGGCTCACTGATTATTCTTGGGGCAAATGATGTCTCTGACGTAAAACGCGCCATTGAAGTTGCCCTGAAAGAGCTGGAACGGACATTTGGCGATGTCTATGCCAACGAAGCCGGTCATATTGAATTGCAGTACACCGCCCGCGCCAGCTACGCGCTGGAAAAAGCATTTGGTGCTCCGGTGGGTAAATCATGCGGTGTCATTGTTGGTGCTCCGGCGTCCATAGGCGTGCTGATGGCAGATACCGCGTTGAAATCAGCCAATGTGGATGTGGTTGCCTACAGCTCCCCTGCTCATGGCACAAGTTTCAGTAACGAAGCCATTCTGGTGATTTCCGGTGACTCCGGCGCAGTACGCCAGGCCGTTATCTCTGCCCGGGAAATCGGCAAAACCGTGCTGGGTACGATGGGTGATACGCCCAAAAATGACTTCCCCTCATATATTTGATATCAGGTGAGGCACTCATGAAATCAAAACGCTTTGAAGCGCTGGCGAAACGCCCTGTAAACCAGGACGGCTTTGTAAAAGAATGGATCGAGGAAGGCTTTATTGCCATGGAAAGCCCGAATGATCCCAAACCCTCCATTACCATTCAAAACGGCGTTGTCACCGAACTGGATGGCAAACCGCAGGCTGAGTTTGATCTGATTGATCACTTTATTGCCCGTTACGGCATCAACCTTGACCGTGCAAAAGAAGTGATGGCAATGGATTCCGTCAAACTGGCCAACATGCTGTGTGACCCGAATATTAAACGCAGCGAGATTGTCCCCCTTACCACCGCCATGACTCCGGCAAAAATTGTTGATGTGATGTCGCAAATGAATGTGGTGGAAATGATGATGGCGATGCAGAAAATGCGCGCCAGACGCACCCCTTCCCAACAAGCGCATGTCACTAACGTAAAAGACAACCCGGTACAAATTGCCGCCGATGCCGCAGAAGGTGCCTACCGCGGGTTTGATGAACAGGAAACCACTGTCGCTGTCGCCCGTTACGCGCCTTTTAACGCGATTGCGTTACTGGTGGGTTCACAGGTTGGGCGCCCGGGCGTACTCACCCAGTGTTCACTGGAAGAAGCTACTGAACTAAAACTGGGTATGCTGGGCCACACCTGCTATGCCGAAACCATTTCAGTTTACGGCACCGAACCCGTCTTCACCGATGGCGATGACACGCCCTGGTCTAAAGGGTTCCTTGCTTCATCCTATGCTTCCCGTGGGTTAAAAATGCGTTTTACATCGGGCTCTGGCTCGGAAGTGCAAATGGGTTATGCGCAGGGTAAATCCATGCTGTACCTGGAAGCACGCTGCATTTACATCACTAAAGCTGCAGGTGTGCAGGGGCTGCAAAATGGCTCAGTAAGCTGCATTGGTGTGCCCTCTGCTGTGCCATCCGGTATTCGTGCAGTGCTGGCCGAAAACTTAATTTGCGCCTCGCTGGATTTGGAATGCGCATCCAGTAATGACCAAACCTTTACTCACTCAGACATGCGCAGAACCGCTCGCCTCCTGATGCAGTTCCTGCCCGGCACTGACTTTATCTCTTCCGGTTATTCCGCCGTGCCGAACTACGACAACATGTTTGCGGGTTCCAATGAAGATGCCGAAGATTTCGACGACTACAACGTCATTCAGCGGGACCTGAAAGTAGACGGCGGGTTACGCCCGGTGCGGGAAGAAGATGTGGTTGCGGTCAGGAATAAAGCCGCGCGCGCCTTACAGGCGGTATTTGCCGGTATGGGCCTGCCGCCAATTACCGACAACGAAGTGGAAGCCGCCACTTACGCCCACGGTTCCAAAGACATGCCAGAGCGCAACATCGTCGAAGACATCAAATTCGCCCAGGAGATCATCAATAAAAACCGTAATGGCCTGGAAGTGGTTAAAGCACTGGCTCAGGGCGGGTTCCCCGATGTCGCCCAGGACATGCTGAATATGCAAAAAGCCAAGCTCACCGGTGATTACCTGCACACCTCCGCCATTATTGTTGGCGACGGCCAGGTGTTGTCTGCGGTTAACGATGTCAATGATTACGCTGGCCCGGCAACAGGCTACCGGTTGGAAGGCGCTCGTTGGGATGAAATCAAAAATATCCCGAATGCGCTCGATCCCAATACGCTGGGTTAAGGGGAAAAACATGGAAATCAATGAGCAACTACTGCGGCAAATAATTGAAGATGTGCTGAAAGATATGGGAACCACAGAAACCCAGGCGTCTTTTACTCAACCTGTGGCTTCTTCCCCCAGTGCGTCAACCGCCCCTTCACAACCTCAGGGTTCATTCCTGACAGAAACCGGTGAAGCCCGGCCTGGCACTGCGAAAGATGAAGTGGTGATTGCGGTTGGCCCGGCATTTGGGTTGTCACAAACCGTGAATATTGTGGGGATCCCGCACAAAAGTATTCTGCGTGAAGTTATTGCCGGCATTGAAGAAGAAGGCATCAAAGCCCGTGTTATTCGCTGTTTTAAATCTTCCGATGTGGCATTTGTGGCCGTAGAAGGCAACCGCCTGAGTGGTTCCGGCATCTCGGTGGGTATTCAGTCTAAAGGCACCACGGTAATTCACCAGCGCGGTTTACCGCCGTTGTCTAACCTGGAACTGTTCCCCCAGGCACCGCTGTTAACCCTGGAAACCTACCGTCAAATAGGCAAAAACGCCGCGCGCTATGCACGCAATGAATCACCACAACCAGTGCCAACCCTCAATGACCAGATGGCGCGGCCTAAATACCAGGCGAAATCCGCCATTCTGCACATTAAAGAAACCAAATACGTAGTGAATGGCAAAAATGCCCAGGAACTACGGGTGAGTTTATGAGGGAGAACAGGATGAACGCTGAAGCAATTGAAACCATGGTGCGCGACGTGCTTAGCCGTATGAATAACCTGGCTGAACATGCTCCGGGCACGTCTGCGCCGCCTTCAGGCAGCGCGAACCCCCAACAGCAGGCGCGTGTCAGTGATTACCCACTGGCAAATAAACACCCGGATTGGGTGAAAACAGCCACCAATAAAACGCTGGACGACATCACGTTACAGAGCGTGCAGGCCGGGCAAATTACCGCCCAGGATATGCGTATTACACCAGAAACCCTGCGTATTCAGGCGGCCATTGCGCGTGATGCCGGGCGTGACCGGCTGGCAATGAATTTTGAGCGTGCCGCCGAACTCACTGCCGTACCGGATGACCGTATTCTGGAAATCTACAACGCACTGCGCCCTTACCGCTCCACCAAAGAAGAGCTGATAGCCATTGCTGACGACCTGGACCACAGTTACCACGCAAAAACCTGTGCAGCATTCGTGCGGGAAGCGGCTGAGTTGTACGTACAGCGCCGCAAACTCAAAGGTGACGACTGAACAGTCAGAGGGTATTTATGCGCTATATCGCAGGTATTGATATTGGCAACGCCTCTACGGAAGTGGCACTGGCCTGCCAGCACAGCAGTGGTGAACTGCGTGTTGTAGCCAGTGCCCTGGCGGAAACCACAGGAATAAAGGGCACATTACGCAATGTGTTTGGTGTGCGCGAAGCCCTGGAGCAGGCAAGCCAAAAAGCCGGTATTCCCCTGAGCGATATAGCGCTGATCCGTATCAATGAAGCCACACCGGTAATTGGCGATGTGGCGATGGAGACCATCACCGAAACCATCATCACTGAATCCACCATGATTGGGCACAACCCCAAAACCCCGGGTGGTGCCGGGTTGGGTGTGGGCCTGACGATTACACCGGGTGAACTGATGTCGCGCCCGGCAGACCAGAATTACATTCTGGTGGTTTCCGCCGGGTTTGACTTTGCCGACGTTGCACAAATCGTTAATTCTGCACGGCGGGCAGGCTACGCCATCACTGGCGTTATCCTGCAGCGCGACGACGGCGTTCTGGTCAGTAACCGGTTAGAGCACCCACTGCCTATTGTGGATGAAGTGCAGTTTATTGAACGCATTCCGTTAGGTATGCCCGCCGCCGTTGAAGTTGCCCTGCCCGGGCGGGTGATTGAAACATTGTCTAACCCCTACGGTATTGCCACTGTTTTCAGCCTGAATGCCAAAGAAACACAGAACGTGGTTCCCATGGCACGGGCATTAATTGGCAACCGCTCCGCCGTCGTGATTAAAACCCCGGAAGGCGATGTCAAAGCGCGCACCATTCCCGCCGGCCACCTTGAGTTACAGGCCGCCGGGCGTACTGCCCGGGTTGATGTTGCCGCCGGTGCCGAAGCAATTATGCAGGCGGTTAATTCACTACCGGCACTGGACAACGTAACAGGTGAAGCCGGGTCCAACATTGGTGGCATGCTGGAGCATGTGCGCCAGACCATGGCAGAGCTCACCAATAAACCGGCCAGTGAAATTGCCATTCAGGATGTACTGGCCGTAGATACCGCCGTACCGGTCAGTGTGACTGGTGGGCTGGCAGGAGAATTCGCCCTGGAACAGGCAGTGGGCATTGCTTCAATGGTGAAATCAGACCGGCTGCAAATGGCCCGGATTGCCCGCGAAATTGAGCAGACACTGCATGTCGAAGTACAAATTGGCGGAGCGGAAGCAGAAGCCGCCATTCTGGGCGCGCTGACCACCCCCGGCACCACTCGCCCACTGGCGATTCTTGACCTGGGCGCTGGCTCCACTGATGCCTCAATTATCAATGGCGAAGGCGACATCATTGCCACTCACCTGGCAGGCGCGGGGGATATGGTCACCATGATAATCAACCGCGAACTGGGTCTGGATGACCGCAACCTGGCCGAAGAAATCAAAAAATACCCGTTAGCAAAAGTAGAAAGCCTGTTTCACTTGCGCCATGAAGACGGCAGTGTGCAGTTTTTCCCCTCACCACTTTCGCCAGATGTGTTTGCCCGCTTATGCGTGGTGAAACCTGACGAACTGCTCCCCCTTCCCGGTGACCACTCACTGGAGAAAGTGCGCCAGATACGGCGCAGCGCAAAACAACGGGTATTTGTGACCAATGCGCTACGGGCGCTTGAGCGTGTCAGCCCCGGAGGCAACATTCGCAATATTCCTTTTGTGGTGCTGGTAGGCGGCTCTGCGCTGGATTTTGAAGTACCGCAACTGATTACCGATGCCCTGGCTCATTACCGGCTGGTTGCCGGGCGCGGCAATATCCGTGCCTGTGAAGGCCCGCGCAACGCGGTTGCTACCGGGTTGATTTTGTCGGGTAACCCGGGAGGCCACTTATGACCCTGGCAGAAGAGAGCCCGGCAATTGTGGTGTTTGGTTCACAAACTACCGAAACCCACTGGCAGGAAGTGTTGTGGGGCATTGAAGAAGAAGGCATCCCCTGGGTCTGGTACTCCACAGAGGAAGAAAGTGCGCTGGCGGAATCTGCCTGGCAAGCCGCCAGCCAGTCACCATTACGGGTTGGCATTGGCTGCAACCCACAGCAACTGTTAGTGCATTACCAGCATCTGGACGCAGCCACCCCGCTGTTCCGGCTGTTAACCACAGATTCACCAGCTGAGGCCAGGCGTACCGGCCACAATGCTGCCCGGCTGGTTAAAGGGTTACCGTTTAAGTAACCCATTGATTATCAACAGGAGAAATGCAGCATGAATAACGCACTGGGTCTGGTAGAAACAAAAGGTCTCGTTGGGGCCATTGAAGCGGCAGATGCCATGGTCAAATCGGCCAATGTGCAACTTGTCGGCTATGAAAAAATCGGGTCGGGGCTGGTCACCGTAATGGTACGCGGTGATGTTGGCGCCGTGAAAGCCGCCGTGGATGCAGGCTCTGCCGCCGCCAGCGCAGTTGGCGAAGTGAAATCAAGCCATGTTATCCCGCGTCCACACAGTGATGTAGAAGCCATTTTACCCACATCAGCCTGATCTGGCAGGTAAGGGAGAACACCGTGAAAGCATCTTTGGGGTTACTGGAAGTGAGTGGTCTGGCACTGGCAATTAACTGCGCAGATGCCATGGCGAAAGCGGCCAGTGTTTCACTGGCCGGGCTGGAGAAAGCCCGTGGTGGTGGCTGGACAGTGATCAAACTGTTAGGTGATGTCGCCTCTGTTCAGGCGGCTATTGCAACAGGTGCAGCACTGGCTCGCCAGCACCAGGGTCTGGTATCCAGCAAGGTCATTCCCCGCCCGGCGGAAGGGTTAGCCATTTTTATCCCCACGCCTGGCACCCCTAAAGCCCCTTCACCGGCAGGAACGCCACAGCCCGGTTCAGCCCCTGCCGCTCCCCAGGCACCAACGGATGCCGGGAGCGGCACAACTGAACCTGAACCCCCGGTTGCAGGCAGCACACTCACCCACACAGCTGAACCGCCGCAAACCGGCACACTCAGCCAGGAAGCACCCCCAACCGTTGGTGGTGACGTACCCGTACAGGGAGACTCGCCCCCGGCACCAGCAACCTGCAATTTATGTGCAGACCCGCTTTGCCCACGGCACAAAGGTGAGCCCCATGCACAGTGTATTCATTACTCAAAATAAGGCATAGCAGGATGGATAAAGCGAACCTGGAAAAAGTTGTCACTCAGGTACTGGATGAAATGCGGGTACGCCCGCTTCCTGTGGGTGTATCCAGCCGTCATCTGCACCTGTGCCAGGCCGACTACGAACGACTGTTTCCCAATGAGCCGTTGTCGGTCAAAAAGAACCTGCTGCAACCCGGGCAGTTTGCCGCCACGCAAAGTGTCACGCTTACCGGCCCGAAAGGCAGCCTGGAGCGGGTACGGCTACTGGGGCCATTGCGCAGCAAAAGCCAGGTGGAAATTTCACGCAGCGACGCTCGCCTGCTCGGAATTGATGTCCCTTTGCGCCTTTCCGGTGATATCGCCGGTACACCAGGCATTCGCCTCTCCAGCCCTTATGGTGAAGTGATGCTGGCACAAGGCGTCATTGTGGCGAAACGCCATATTCATATGTCGCCCCTCGACGCCCTGGTAATGGGGGTGGTACATGGCCAGGCCGTCAATGTTGCCGTGCAAAGTGCCGGGCGGTCTCTGGTATTTAGCGACGTGATGATCCGGGTTTCGGAGGCCATGCAGCTTGAGTTCCATATTGATACCGACGAAGCCAATGCCGCTGGCGCAGACCAGCCCGGCTGTGTGGCAAGGCTGGTGCGGCCATGAACCTGCCACTGCCAGGCAACCCCTCGCCAGAAAACAATGCTGGCAGAGAAGTGCTTGCGCACACGCCGGATGCCCGTTGGGTTGCCAGCGTGGTTGCCGAGGTGGTTGCCCGCCTGGCTGCCCGGGAGAACCAGGTTTTCACCACCACCCCGCAGCAACTGGCTCCAGGCCTGGCACCGGCAGATTTCACACGTTATGCCGAAGTGCATATTCGCCATGCGGATAACCACTTTCTGGCGCAACTGTCAGGGCAAAGCGGCGGTTCTCCCGCCATACAAAGCGTCTTAGGGGCTCTGGCCTGGGGGCTCAGGGTACAGATTTCTTTGCACCCACAATTGCTTCCCGGCCTGCCCGTTAAAGCGCTGGCAAGAATGCCTGTGTCATTCAGTGATCTGGAAGGGCACACCATTTGGTTGTTGCCACAGGCTCTGATTAGTTACCGGGATATCGCCACCAAAAAACAGGGCTGGGTGGTGGTTTCCCGCCAGGCGCACCTTACCCCTTTGGCAAAAGAAACACTGGCACCTCACCAACTTCAACTGATCAGGCAGGAGTGAAATATGCAACTGGCAAGGGTTACGGGTTCTGTAGTGGCGACACAAAAATCGCCGTCCCTGACAGGGAAAAAACTGCTGCTGATCCGCAGAGTTACCCCCGAAGCACCGTGGCAGGCAGACCAAACGCAGCGTGAAGAAGTTGCAGTGGACTCCGTTGGGGCCGGTGAAGGCGAACTGGTTCTGGTTACCGGGGGCTCCAGCGCCCGGCATGTTTTTAGCGGCGCGAACGAAGCCATCGACCTGGCGATTGTCGCCATTGTTGATACGGTTTCGCGCTAAACAGGCGGGAAACAGATATGGCTATTTACACACGCACAGGTGACCACGGCGATACCGCGCTGTACACCGGCCAGCGGGTGAGCAAAAGCCACCCCCGTGTTGAAGCGTATGGCACGCTGGATGAACTGAATGCCGCGCTCAGTCTCTGTTGGTGTGCAACCGTGCGTGAAGAAAACAAAGCGCAACTTACCCGGTTCCAGCAGCATTTGTTCTGGTTAAGTGCGGAGCTTGCCAGTGAGGCCAGCGACCCCGTTGCGGGGCGGCGTTATATCAGCAGTGAAGATATCAGCGAAATGGAACACACCATTGACCGCTGTATGGCGGCGGTCCCGGTCATAAAAAATTTCGTTCTGCCCGGGCGCTGTGAAGCAGCCAGCCGCCTGCATATTGCCCGCACGCTGGCAAGGCGGGCAGAGCGCCGCATGGTAGTGCTGGCCGGGAGCGTGCCCGTGCGCCAGGTTGCCATGCAGTACATCAACCGTCTTTCAGATTGCCTGTATGCCCTGGCAAGGGACGAAGACCACCTGGCGGTGATAAACCAGGTTACCCAGACCATTTTGCAACGCTACCAGCAGGCACTGGCAACCAGCGCCACAGAAGGTACGCCTGCTACTGCCCCAGCGCAGTGCCCGGCCCCCGGCACACTGGCATTTGGCGTGATTCACCAAATGGCCTGTGCCGCAATGGGTGCGGCAAAAGAAGCAGGTGTTCCTGTGGTATTCAGCCTGGTGGATGCCCACGGCAATTTACTGCTGACCTGGAGAATGCCCGGCGCACTGCTGGTCAGTTGCGAACTTGCGCCTAAAAAAGCCTGGTCTGCAGTGGCACTTAAAGCCCCCACTCACACACTCGGTACTGCCACCCAACCCGGTGGGCCACTGTATGAACTGGCCAGCAGTATGGCTGGCAAAGTTGTGACTTTTGGTGGCGGCTACCCGTTATGGCAGGCAGGCACGCTGCTTGGCGGGCTGGGAATTAGCGGCGGTACTGTTGAACAGGATATGGCTATTGCACGCGCGGCTCTGGCCTGTGCGCATTTCAGTGATAAAACCGCGCCCGGCCAGCAATAAATGGCGATGAGGAAAAACGAATGAACAATACAGAACTGGAAACCCTGATTCGGGCGATTGTCACCCAGAAGTTATCGGGCAATGAAGCACCCTCGCCCGCCTGCAATGGTGTTTTCCCTGATGTGGGCAGCGCCGTTCAGGCCGCACACCAGGCATTTTTGCGCTACCAGCAATCGCCCCTGAAAACCCGCAGTGCCATTATTCGTGCATTGCGCAGTGAACTGGGCCCACAACTGCAACATTTTTCCGACGCCGGTGCCACTGAGACCGGTATGGGGAATGCTGCAGACAAATACCTGAAAAACAAAGCCGCGCTGGAAAACACCCCGGGAGTGGAAGACCTGACCACCACTGCGCTCACCGGTGATGGCGGCATGGTGCTGTTTGAATACTCACCGTTTGGCGTGATTGGCGCAATTACCCCCAGCACCAACCCGACAGAAACCATTATCAATAACAGCATCAGCATGCTGGCTGCGGGCAACAGTATTTATTTCAGCCCTCACCCTGGCGCCAAAGAAGTTTCGCTTGAACTAATAAGCCTGATTGAGTCTGTGGCATTTAAATGCAGTGGTATTCGTAATCTGGTGGTAACCGTAGCAGAGCCCACCTTTGAAGCCACCCAACAAATGATGCGCCATGAAAACATTGCCTTGCTGGCGATTACCGGTGGCCCGGCCATTGTCAGCATGGGGATGAAAAGCGGCAAAAAAGTGATTGGTGCCGGTGCTGGCAACCCACCCTGCCTGGTAGATGAAACCGCAGATATCGTTAAAGCTGCGCAGGACATTGTGAGCGGTGCTGCATTTGACTACAACCTGCCCTGTATTGCTGAGAAAAGCGTGATTGTGGTGGACTGCGTGGCAGACCGGCTGGTTCAGCAAATGCAGGCCTTTGATGCCCTGCTGGTTACCCCTGAACAGGCAGAAAAGCTCAAACATGTGTGCCTGGTGCCAGATGGCGGCGCCAATAAACAACTGGTGGGTAAAAGCGCCGCAGCGCTGTTAACCGCAGCCGGGATTCCGGTGCCCGGCAAAGCCCCGCGCCTGCTGTTGGCGGAAGTTGCCGCTGATGACCCACTGGTAACCACCGAACAACTGATGCCTTTACTGCCTGTGGTGCGCGTACCTGATTTTGATGCCGGGCTGCAACTGGCACTGAAAGTGGAACACGGGTTGCACCACACTGCCATTATGCACTCTGAAAATGTCTCGCGGCTCAACCTGGCAGCCCGCCTGTTGCAAACCTCTATTTTTGTTAAAAACGGCCCGTCTTATGCCGGTATTGGTGTGGGAGGCGAAGGCTTTACCACGTTTACCATCGCCACCCCCACCGGCGAAGGCACGACATCTGCCCGCACTTTCGCCCGCTCACGGCGCTGTGTGTTAACCAATGGTTTTTCAATCCGGTGAGTGAGGCCGCCTTCATGAACAGCTTTTTTCTGCAAACGCGAATTATCACGGGAGAAGGCAGCCTGCAAGCGCTGGCACGTTTTCACAACAAGCGTATCTGGGTGATTTGCGACCGCTTTCTGGCTACTTCGCCATTACTGGATTTACTCCGTGATGCGTTGCCCAATGACAACCAGTTAAGCGTGTTCAGCGATATTACGCCAGACCCAACCATTCAAACGGTAACCGCCGGGATTGGGCAGATGCTTGAACTGAAACCGGAAATCGTCATTGGTTTTGGCGGTGGTTCAGCCATGGATGCCGCCAAAGCTATTGTCTGGTTTAGCCGCCAGAAAGGCACCGGGATTGAAACCTGCGTTGCCATTCCCACCACCAGCGGAACCGGCTCGGAAGTGACCAGCGCCTGTGTTATCAGCGACCCGGCGCGCGGGGTTAAATACCCGCTGTTTGATGATGCCATCTACCCGGATATTGCCATTCTGGACCCACGCCTGGTAGTCAGTGTGCCTGCGGCTATCACCGCCAACACCGGCATGGATGTGCTGACGCATGCCCTGGAAGCGTGGGTTTCACCACACGCCAGCGACTTCACCGATGCGCTGGCAGAAAAAGCCGTTCGCCTGGTGTTCCGCTACCTGCCCACGGCCTGCCAAAAAGGTGAGTGCGTTATCACCCGTGGCAAAATGCACAATGCCTCCACACTGGCAGGGATGGCTTTCAGCCAGGCCGGGCTGGGTCTGAACCATGCTATTGCACACCAGTTGGGCGGGCAATTCCATATTGCACACGGGCTGGCGAATGCCCTGCTGATGATCCCGGTGATCCGCTACAACTGTGGTGATCCGCGCGCTGCGAAGCGCTATGCCCGGCTGGCGCGGGAATGCCAGTTATGCTCAGAAGGCCAGTCTGACACTGCTGCCATTCACGCGTTGCAACATGCGATTGGGCAGCTCCAAAAACAGTGTGCCATTCCCGGTATCCGCGATGTTCTGGGCAAACAGGCCGCGCAGTGGGAAGCAAAAATTCCGGAAATGGTGCAGGCGGCGCTGGCTGATGTCACGCTGCGCACCACTCCCCGCCCGGCCAGCGGCGAGGCGATTCAGGCTTTACTGGAGGAACTGCTATGAATGCACTTGCCTTAGCAGGCACTGAAACCGCTACCCGGTTACAGTGCACAGACCCGGCAGAAATCCGCGCCAGAGTGCAACAGGCCGGAGTGGTGGGTGCTGGCGGAGCAGGTTTCCCCACTGCCGTTAAATTACAGGCGCAGGTGGATACTTTTTTAGTCAACGCCGCAGAATGCGAGCCCCTGTTGAAAGTAGACCAGCAACTGATCCCCTGGCAGGCAGGCCGCCTGATACGTGGGCTGGGTTACGCGATGGTGGCAACCGGTGCGCGCCAGGGCATTATTGCTCTGAAAGCCAAATATCACGCGGCTATTGAAGCCCTGGAGCCTCTGTTACCTGCCCATATCCGTTTGCATATTCTGCCCGATGTCTACCCGGCGGGAGATGAAGTGATCACTATCTGGCAGGCTACTGGCCGCCGGGTTCCCGCAGGGGAACTGCCCATGAAAGTGGGCGTGGTGGTGAACAATGTGCAAACCCTGCTCAATGTTGCCCGTGCGGTAGAACAACAGTGGCCGGTAACCCGCCGCACACTGACCGTGAACGGCGCGGTGCACCAGCCAGTAACGTTAACGGTTCCCCTGGGTATGCCACTGCGTGAAGTCCTGGCCTGTGCAGGTGGCGCAACGGTTAACGACCCGGGTTTTATTAACGGCGGCCCAATGATGGGTAGCCTGCTGACCGACCTTGACAGCCCGGTGACCAAAACCACCGGTGGGTTGCTGGTGTTACCTAAAAACCACCCATTGATTCAGCGGCGCATGCGCAGTGACCGGGACATTCTTGCCATTGCCCGGACCGTGTGCGAGCAGTGCCGTTTGTGCACCGAACTCTGCCCGCGCCATATTATTGGGCATGAACTCTCGCCGCACTTGCTGGTGCGCGCGGTGAATTACCCGCAGGTGGCCACGCCCCAGGCACTGGCAAGCGCCCTGACCTGTTCCGAATGCAATGTATGTGAAAGTGTCGCCTGCCCGGTAGATATCTCCCCCATGCGCATTAACAAGCTGCTCAAACAACAACTCCGCGCAGCAGGAGTGCGTTACCAGGGGGAACTGCATGGCGAAGACCCATTAGCGAACTACCGCCTGGTGCCCATTCAACGGTTAATACAAAAACTGCAACTGACTGAGTGGTACCACCCAGCCCCTTTGCGCTGTGAGGAGCCGCAACCACAACAAGTCACACTGCTGTTACGCCAGCATATTGGCAGCCCGGCCAGCGCCTGCGTGCAGGAAGGGGAACGGGTTGAGCGCGGGCAGTGCATTGCCCAGGTACCTGAAGGTGCGCTTGGTGCACCGGTGCATGCCAGCATCAGCGGCACAGTACAACAGGTTACTCCCCAGGCCATTACGCTTTTACGAGGTTAAAACATGTCGCAATCCATTGGTATTCTGGAACTGACCAGCATTGCAAAAGGCATTGAGCTGGCGGATTTAATGCTAAAAAGCGCGGGCGTAACCTTACTTGCCAGCAAAACCCTGTGCCCGGGGAAATACCTGGTGATTCTGGGTGGCGATGTTGGCGCAGTACAACAGAGTATTGCCAGCGGCACACAACAGGCTGGCGATACTTTAGTGGACAGCATGGTGATCCCCCGCCTGCACCCTTCTATTTTACCGGCAATAAGTGGGCTGACACCGGTAGATCAGCGCCAGTCTGTCGGGGTGGTAGAAACCTGGAGTGTCGCGGCCTGCGTGGAAGCGGCCGATGCCGCCGTCAAAGCCGCCAATGTTACGTTGATGCGTATTCATATGGCGTTTGGTATTGGTGGCAAATGCTACATGGTGCTGGCTGGTGAGGTTTCTGATGTGCGCAATGCGGTGCAGGTTGCCAGCGACGCCGCAGGCGCTAAAGGCCTGCTGGTTAACCGCTGCGTGATTCCCCGCCCCCATGATGCCCTGTGGCGCCAACTGGTGCAGGAGGCATAATGGCAGACACCCATGAACATACCCCGGAGCGGATGATTCAGGAATATGTGCCCGGGAAACAGATAACCCTGGCGCACCTGATAGCCAACCCTAACCACAGCCTGTACAAAAAACTGGGCCTGGATGAACACGCCAGCGCCATGGGTATTCTCACCATCACACCCAGTGAAGCCGCCATTATTGCCTGTGATGTCGCGACCAAATCTGGCGCGGTCGAAATCGGTTTTATTGACCGGTTTACCGGTGCCGTGGTTCTGACTGGCGATGTTTCCGCAGTGGAATACGCCCTGCGCCAGGTTACCCGGGCGCTGGGGGAAACGCTTCATTTCACCACCTGCCAACTTACCCGGAGCTGACTATGCGACGCCGCCTGATGCTGATTGGCCCAAGCCGCTGTGGCAAAACCTCGCTGTTACAGGCGCTGGAAGGTATTTCCCTGCACGACCAGAAAACCCAGGCTATTGAGTGGCGCAGTTCAGCAATAGATACCCCTGGTGAATACCTGGAAAACCGTTGCCTGTACAGTGCCCTGATGACCACCGCCTGCGAAGCCGATGTGGTGGGGCTGATGCTGAATGCCGATGCCAGCCAGACGCCCTACGCCCCGCGCTTTGCACAGGTGCTGAACCGCCCGGTGATTGGCATTGTCAGCAAAGCAGACCTGGGCAACGCCAGTGATATTGCCCGCGCCAGCGAATGGTTGCGTGAAGCGGGTGCGGGCCGGGTCTTCGTCACGTCGGCGCGTTGCCATGAAATTCCGGATGGTTTTATCCCTTTTTTAGCGGAGGCGTAACCCATGGCTGTAAATATAATGGCGATTAACGCCGGCAGTTCTTCTTTAAAATTCCAGTTACTGGCAATGCCCGAAGGCCAGGTAATTGCCCGGGGTGTTGTGGAACGCATTGGCATGGCTGATGCCATTTTCCAGTTAACCAGCAGCAACCAGAACATTAGTGAAACACAACCAGTGGCAGACCACCGTGAAGCGGTGACATTACTGCTCGACAAACTGCTGGCGCTGGCAATTCTTCCGGGGTTGCAGGCTATTCAGGGTGTGGGGCACCGGGTTGCCCATGGTGGTGAGTGCTTCAGCGATTCCGTGCTGATAACCGATGAAATCATGGACCAGATTGAGCAACTCAGCCCACTGGCTCCGCTACACAACCCCCACAATGCCATGGTGATTCGCCTGTTTCGCCAACTCCTGCCCGGCGTGCCAATGGTGGCAGTGTTTGATACCGCCTTCCATCATGGCCTGGAAGAAAGCGCCTACATCTACCCAATTCCGTGGCATTACTACAGTGAAATGGGCATTCGCCGCTACGGGTTCCATGGCACCAGTCACAACTATGTGAGCCATACTCTGGCTCAGTCTCTGGGGGTGCCTCTTTCTGCACTGCGGGTTATCTCCTGCCACCTGGGCAACGGCTGCAGCCTGTGCGCCATCAAACATGGTCACTCAATTAACACGTCTATGGGTTTTACTCCCCAGGCGGGTGTAATGATGGGCACCCGCAGCGGTGATATTGACCCGTCGATTCTGCCCTGGCTTGCCGTGAATGCCGGGAAAACGCCGGAAGAACTCAACACCATGCTGAACAGTGAATCTGGCCTGTTGGGGGTTTCCGGGGTTTCCCATGATTACCGGGACGTAGAACAGGCTGCTCAGGCCGGGAACCCCCGTGCCGCGCTGGCATTGCAGTTATTTGCCGAACGGGTGCGCGCCACCCTTGGCAGCTACCTGGTGCAAATGGGCGGGCTGGATGCTCTGATTTTCACCGGGGGTATTGGCGAACATGCGGTTGCTGCGCGCAGTGCGATTTGTGCCGGGTTGCAGTTTATTGGGCTGGAGATAGACGAAGAGAAAAACCGCCATGGCGCGCCGTTTATTCAAAGTGACCATTCGCTGGTGAAAGTGGCTATCGTCAACACCAATGAAGAGCTGATGATTGCCCGTGATGTAATGCGTATAACTCACCCTGAATACCAGGCAAGCCAGGTGGAGGCGGCATCATGAACACAGGCAAAGTCTGGTTAGTGGGTGCCGGGCCTGGGGATGCCGGGTTAATTACGGTAAAAGGGCTGGCATGCCTGCGCGAAGCCGAAGTGCTGGTTTTCGACCGGCTGGTAAACCCTTCATTACTCAATGAAGCCCCGGCTCACTGCCAGCGTATTGATGTGGGCAAACAGGCAAACCACCACCCGGTGCCACAGCAGGATATTAACCAAAAAATTATCAACTTTGCCCGCCTGGGGTACAACGTGGTGCGGCTCAAAGGCGGCGACCCATTTGTGTTTGGCCGCGGTGGCGAAGAGTGCCAGGCACTGCATGCCGCCGGTATTGCTTTTGAGGTGGTGCCCGGCGTAACTGCCGCCATTGGCGGGCTGGCCAGTGCCGGTATTCCGGTTACCCACCGGGACTATGCTTCCGGTTTCCATGTGGTTACCGGGCACCTGCAGGATGGTAAACAACCCCAGGACTGGGCTGCGCTGGCACGGGTTCCCGGCACACTGGTGGTGTTAATGGGGATGACCCAACTGGGCTCCATTTGCGATGCCCTGATTTCCGGCGGTAAACCCGCCACCACTCCGGCGGCGGTTATCAGCCAGGCAACAACCCCACAACAACGGGCTGTTTATGGTACGCTGGGCGACTTACCCGTACTGTGCCATGCCGCCGGGCTGTGTGCTCCGGGGCTGATTGTGATTGGCGATGTAGTACAACTGCACCACCTGTTTACACTGAATGCTGTGCCTGCTGGCTGACCTCTGCTGGCCCCGCAGGCCGTACCACATCAAGGAGACGAAACTGGCCGAAGCACGCTGCCCTGCCTCTTGCGGGGAACTCCTGCAGGGCTGGATCCTGGGAGGCGAAAAACTGGTGTCCTGCCCGGTAGACTGGTTCAGTACTGTCTGTGTGGTGGACGGCACGCCTCTGCCTTCTGAACGCCCGTTAATGCGTGCCGCGCTGGGTGCTGTGTTGCGTTATGCCGGGCTCCCTGCACAGCGGGCAGGCACGCTGCGCATAACATTCGACTCCACTATTCCGCTGGCAAAAGGCATGGCAAGCAGCACCGCAGATATTGCCGCAACAGCAGTTGCCACCGCCCGCCACCTGGCAATCCCCCTGCCCATAGAAGCACTGGCAGCACTGTGTGTGAGCCTGGAGCCTACCGACAGCACCCTGTTCCCCGGCCTGACACTGTTTGACCACCTCACGGGTACAACAACTGTGCCTTGTGGCGGGTTACCGGGCTGCGAGATCTTGCTACTGGAAAGCCCAAACCAGCTGCGAACGGCAGATTTCCACCAGCGCGACCTGCGCGCTATTTTGCAGGAAAGCGCCCCGGCACTGAACCGCGCCTGGCACCTGTTGCAGCAGGCCTGTAAAACCGATAACCCCTGGCTGCTGGGCGAGGCCACCACACTGAGCGCCGTCGCCAGCCAGCAATTCCTGGCAAAACCCGGCTTCGATGCACTGCGCAACATTGTGGAAGGCAATAATCTTTTCGGCATCAACGTGGCCCACAGTGGCTCGGTCGTGGGTTTATTACTGGACAGCCACCACCATGATGTAGAAAAAGTTACCTGGCAGATCACCAACCATGCAGCACTGGCTCACCACTGGCCGCGGCACTATTTGCTGCGCCTGATTGCGGGTGGCGTGGAGTAGTGGTGGGAAAGTAGTGGCTGACAATTCGGTTGCCAGACGCTTCATCCACTTCTATATTTACCTATTCAAATATCTATTCATTTATCTATTCACCTGGTGGTTAACGCGATGCCAGTCAGTTCCGAAGAATTACGCCGTTTACTCAGCTATGGGCCGGTAAAAACAAGGCAACTTACTGAAAAACTGGAGGTTAGCCAGCCAACCCTGTCCCGTGCGCTGAAAAAACTGGGTGACGAAATCGTGCGGACAGGTGCCGGGCCATCTATTCAAAATACCCTGCGCGATAACCACCGGGGATTCAGTGCCGCCCCTATTTACCGCATTACCGAAGAAGGCCAGGTAAAAAAACTGGGTGAACTGATCCCTGTGTACCCGGACGGGTTTGTGATGGTGCAAACCAATAACGCCAGCATTCATAGCGATGGTTTACCCTGGTGGTTGTTCGATATGCGCCCGCAGGGGTACCTCGGGCGGGCATGGGCAACGGTATGGGCTCCCGGGCTCGGCCTGGACACCAACCCGGAACAATGGGCCGATGCAGATGTTGTGCGGGCGTTACTGATGTACGGGCACGATGCCACGGGCAACCTGCTTATTGGGGAACGGGCCAGAAACCATTTTCTGGAAATGCCCGCACCCACGCCGGTTGAACGCGCAACAATGTTCCCGGTACTGGCAAAAGCAGCTGGTGCAGGTGAAACGCCTGGGTCATCTGCCGGGGGTGAGCAACCGAAGTTCTGTACCTTTACAGAGCGGGGGCATGTGTTAGTGAAGTTTTCGGCACCAGACGACAACCCGGTGAGCGAGCGCTGGCGTGACCTGCTACTGGCAGAACACCTGGCGCTGGGCGTGCTGGGTGTGCAGACAGAGGTATTTGATTTTGCCGGGCAGCGTTTTCTGGAGATCCCCCGTTTCGACCGGGTGGGGCAACTGGGCCGGGTTGGTGTTATTTCACTACGGGCGTTGGATGCGGAGTTTGTTGGTAAAGCCAGTTCCCCCTGGCCCGTGCTGGTTGAAAACCTGGTTAATGCGGGGTATGTGCACCCGGATGCTCTCCCTGCCACTGCCCGGTTGTGGGCATTCGGCAAGCTGACTGGCAACACAGACATGCATAACGGCAACCTGTCGTTTGTCAGCAGCCATGGGCGCCCGTATCAACTGGCTCCGGCATACGACATCCTGCCCATGGGGTTCGCCCCCAAAGCAGGAGGCGCACTGGCAAACGAACTTCGGCCAGTGGCCCTTTCAGAAGTGGTTACTGCAGAGGCCTGGCGGGAAGCACTGGCGCTGGCAGAAAAATTTCTGGCCGAAGCCCGTTGTTGCAAGGGCTTTTCCGCGAACTTTGCCCCCTGCATTGAGGCCTTACACCACCATATTGGTGATGCCAGGGAGCGCATTGCCCGGCTGGGGTAAACGCTGGCTGTGTAAGGCCGACCGGCGAGTTCTGCCCCCCTAAATTCGCCACCTGAAACCAGTGTGGCGAACGCCCACAGGTAACCTTTACAGCAGCACAAAGCCCTGCCCCGGTGGGCGCGGGTTCAGGCTTGTGTATCAGGCAGGTGTTTTTTGCAGGAATGCAAATACAGCCGCCAGGTCCTGCTCGCCATACCCGGCATCAACAGCCTGTTGCCACAAAGACGCAATGTTTTCCAGCCCCGGCATTGCCACACCGGGTGCCGCCTGTAGCGCCAGCCGGGCATCTTTCAGTGCCAGGCTGAGCTGCATTTGCGGTGTGTAATCACCACTGGCAATCATGTTCAACTTCCCTTTGGCATAAGGTGCCGCCAGCGGGCCGCCTTCCAGCACCTGCCACAAATCGTCTGAGGAGAACCCCAGTTGTTTTGCCAGGCTCATGGTGTCTGCCAGGCTTTGCATCATGCCTATCAGCCAACTGTTTACCACCAGTTTCATGCGTGAACTGGCTCCGGCCTCCCCCAGCCATTGCTGCTGTTTACCAATGGCGGCAAATACCTGCTCTGCCGCCTGTGCTTTACTGCGGTCGCCACTTGCCATCACTAAAATTTGGGCATTTTCCGCCGGAGCTTTGGTTCCGGACACCGGTGCATCAACAAACACCACATCCGGCCTTGCCAGGGCTAACTGGTAAATCAGCTTTTCGGTTGCCGCCACACCTATTGTGCCCATCTGGCACAGCACGGCACCCGGCTTCATGGTTGCAAATACCGGTGCCAGCACATTGTGTGTTGTGTCGCCATCGGTTAATACACTCAGCACCACATCCGCGCCATCTACTGCCTGCTGCGCCGTGTTACACAGTGCCAGCCCGGCACTGACCAAATCTTCCCCACGGCTGGGCGAACGGTTCCAGCCACGCACGGTGAAGCCATTTTTTAACAGATTTGCGGCAAAAGCATGCCCCATGGCCCCAAGACCAATAACGGATACAACTGGCAATTGCGCCATAATTCCTCCTCCCCGTTTGTGCACCAAAACCGGAGTAGCTGAAAATTAATGATTGGGTTATCTACTGCCGGGTATCATACGAAATATTGGATGGGCAAAGGGCAAAAACATGAATTTCAATAAAAAATAAAATACAGCAATATTTGTTGATATATCAAAATATTCCGTGGGGCTGTACAAAAAAATAAACAGATAAACTATGCATTTGCTGAAGACCGGAGGGAGAAAAGCCGGTTAATGCAGAAAAGGGTCCAAACATTTATGTGTGAGTGCAGTTGCAAGATACGCATAACACAGGTTGTTAAAAGGCCCGGTATTTTGGTTACCAGGCCTGTGGGGTAATACAGGAGTTAGTGTTTATTACCTGACGTTATTCTGGCAACAGCATTATCCGACGAACCGGAGTATGGCAAGGATGCCAGTGAACCAGATTCACTATCTTGTTCAGTATCAAAATGGCCAACTGCATCCCTGAGTACCACAGCCTGGTTTTCCAGCGACTGAGCCAGAGTAGAGATCTGCTGGACCAGTTGATAGTTTTGCTGCGTAACGCCATCCATTTCATTAACAGCGATAGTGACCTGACTTATTCCTTTGGCCTGCTCATCAGATGCGTTCGCAATTTCATCGATAATATTTTGTACCGATTTCACGGCGGAGGTAATGCTCTGCATGGTTTCCCCAGCCTTACCTGCCAGCGTTACCCCATTTCCCACGCGCTCAGTGGATTCCTGAATCAGCGAAGCAATATCTTTTACTGCACTGGCGCTGCGCTGGGCAAGGCTGCGCACCTCTGAAGCCACAACCGCAAACCCCCGGCCTTGTTCACCGGCTCTGGCCGCTTCCACAGCCGCATTCAGGGCAAGGATATTGGTCTGGAATGCAATACTGTTAATGATATTAGTAATTTCACTAATTTTGCGGGAGCTTTCGTCAATCTGGTTCATAGTGTGAATAATTTCACCAACCAGCGCTTCACCCTTAGAGGCGATATCGTTGGCATTATTGGTGAGCAATGTCGCCTGATGAGTATTATTCGCGTTATGTTTCACTGTGGACGTGATCTGCTCCATGCTGGCTGCTGTTTGTTCTAATGCCGAGGCCTGTTCTTCGGTACGTGACGCCAGATTAATATTGCCACTAGAAATCTCGTGGGCACCATAATGAACGGCATTACTGGCCTCTTTGATATTGGCGACAACACCTTTCAACCTGGCTTGCATGGTATTAAGTGCAAAGAACAGGCTGCCTGTGTCCTTATTGTTCACAGAAATGCGGTTGCTTAAATTCCCGTCGGCTACTGACAAAGCAATAGCGGCTGCTTCTGCTGGCTCCCCACCCAAAGGTTTGAGCACTTTTCTGCTGAAAATCATCCCCAGAACCCCACTGACCACAACAATACTGATAACCATTAAGATAAGAGCCTGGATCAGCTGATTGCGCGCCGCCGCCATGACATTACTGACCGGAACAACAACGCCCAGAGACCAGTGTTCAGTACTGTTACCAATTTGCACTGGAGCCCAGACAACCAATGCGTCCTCTTTCAAAAAGGGGTCGTAGCGTTCAGTCAGCTCTGATGAAAAGGTGTCGTTCTTTTCAGGCCAGTCTTTACCTGCCAGTGCCTTGTCAGGGCTGGCTACCACCTTATTTTTGCTGGAAACCAGCACCGCATAACCCGCACCATGCCAGGGCTTGATTTTATTGACTTCGGCCTGGAGCGAGGCCAGTGAGATATCAGAGGTTACGACGCCCCACAGTTTGCCATCTAATTGTATGGGGGACGCCACAGAAGTGAGCATTGTTGGTACGCCGTTATATGCATAGTTATAAGGCTCAATCAACGTATCTTTGCGGCTCGCCTGAGGAACCAGGTAATAATCCCCTTGCCCCGGTGTAAGGTAGGAGAGTAGCGGACTCATGTGATATTTTCCCTGCCCTGCCAGTTCCACAAACCAGGCAAACCGGCCTTCTGGCGGCTGCCCCGGTTTACCGGCAAATTCCGCATCTTTTCCATCAAATGCATTGCGTTCAAAAATAACTGAAATCGATAAATAGTCCGGGTTATCTCTAAGGGCATATTCCATTATTTTACTTGCAGTATCACGGTCTTTAACACCGGCGACAGACAACCCAACCAGAGATACTCCCAGGTTATGTGCCACATCCCGGTCGTAACTGAGTTTTTGCTGTATTTTCCCCGCCTGGTTACTGGCAATCTCGGTTAAATAACTGACCGCTAATTTCTTTTGCTCACGGCTTGATTGCCAGCTAAGCACACCAATAGTCACTGCAAATCCAAGTATGATAACCAATGACCCACTCAGGATCATGAGCGCACGCGTACTCATTTTATTTTTTTTCATTGCACAGTACTCCTGGTCACTGATGGAGAAAACACATACCCGCAGGCAGGTGTAATATTTATCGTCCTTTTTTCTCCCGACTTTAAATAAAACCAGAGGAACTGTGGCGTGGCGGCAGGTGTTCTCATGGCAGTCACTATTTTTATTCCGCCAGAGACAATCACGATGCAAATGTTTTGTAGGGCATACAGGCACATGCCAAAAACGGTTTTAGCAAATATTAACGGCAGAACATGGCTAACGCCCCTGCCAGTGCACCCGGGTTTTCCCAGGACATACAATGCCCACACTCTGGCAACACAACGGTTGAAACCCCGGCATCCCGCAATGCGGTAAAATCGTTATCTGGCAAAGAATGCTCGCCAAAGACCAGTTGTTTCACCATGGGTAAAGCCATAAACCGGGCAAACCAGTTACTGCCACTGACCAGGCTGGATGCCCCACGCCACACGGCCCAGGGCGCATCTGCCGCCAGGCTACCTGCCCAGGGGCTGGTTTCCTGCTCCACCATTTGCTGCCATGCGGTACTTACAAACTCGCCTTCGCTGTAACGGCAAATTTGCTGGCTGAAGAAGCCACCACCAGGATGAAAATTGGGTTCAGACACCACCAGGCCGAGCAGGCGCTCGCCCAACAGTTCTGCGGCTTCAATACTGATACTGCCACCCATACTGTGCCCGTACACATAGCACTGGCTTAATCCCAAATGCGCAACCAGTTCTGCAACCACTTTTGCCTGGTCGCTAATGGAGTAGCTGTAATCCTGAGGTTTTTCGCTGTAACCGCAACCGGGTAAATCCAGCAAAATGGCGCGCTTCCCGGTAAACAGCGGGTCTGCCACCACGCGAGGGTATTCATAAGATGATGCACAGCCAAGGCCATGCACAAAAACAACCGGCACACCACTGCCCGGCAAATCCTGAAAGCGCACATAACAATGCGCTGTAGATGAATGGAAACCTTGCATGCTTATGACTTCCTTTGTTCCTTCCCATTTTCTCGCCATAACCTGGCGAAACAGAATTGTATCAGCAAGAAGGCAGCAGGCAGTGAAACCTGCCCGCTGCCAGTATAATTAAGCCGGGACCGGTTCAGTAGCGCGTAACTCTTGCACTAACAACGCCACCAGTTCATAAAGCAACCCCACTAACCCGGAAACATGTTCACCGCTACTGTTGCGCGGTAACAACAGTAACTGGCTGGCAAGTGTTGCGCAGTAGTGGCACAAACTTGCTGTTTCTGGCTGCCAGCCAGGTTCAGGCAGCACAAGTATTGCGTCACCAATGGGTATAGCGGTGGTTGAGGCCATAGCCGGGTCACGGTCTGCATTTTCCTGGGTTTTATCCGCCGCATGCTCACCTTCCGTGGTATTACCCGGCGCAGACATGCTTACCAGTAACTGGTAATGCAGTGTATCCAGATAAGCCAGCATGCCACGCAACACAGAGTGCGCTTCTGCCAGGCCTTCGCTGTCCAGAAGAATTTCACTGAGCAGTTCACAACGCTGTGCCAGAGCCAGTGGGCCAGGTGTGCCGTGGTTCAGTTCGGTATAAAGAGGGAGATCGTAAAGCGGTGTTAAGTTTGTTTCCATAATAGTATTTCCTTGTACAAACTATGGGAACCATCACTGAAACGCCAATTTCAGGTGGTGGACTGAGCAAGGTTGGCGTAACTGGCATACAAGGTTACCAGCGCAGTTGGTCTGCCCTCACTCAGCCCACCTAATGCGAAGTATACCCCGGATATTTCCCGGAAACATAAACACAATGTTTATGCCCACACCTTGTATTTTCAGGACGCCAATCCTGGCAATGCGTTACATTGCCAGCGAAGTGTACTGTCTGCATAAACAGTAAAACAAGCGCGATATGCAGGTTTACGGCATTGCTCGCAAAGAACAACTCAGCCTTGCATACATTACAGGGAAAAATCGAGGTGGGTTCAGGAAGTGGGCAGAACTGTGAGCCAAAAAGCACAATTACGGGGCTTATAAAAATTTAAATATGAACATCATTACCTTCTCTCACTCGCTTAGGATAAGTACATACCCCATTTAACCATCCAGCCTGTTCGTATATTATTCGAGCAAATTAACGAACATCATCAGCTTGTTCTTTATAAATACTATCTTGTTGAAACACATTCGCATTACTCATTTGACCGCCAGCTACTAAGAGACAGGTTATGCAAGACTGCTTTATGGCACTAAAAAAAATGATGAAATACTTTGGCGTTATCTTGCTGCTTTCCTTGTCAAAACCCGTACTGGCGGAAACCTCAGAAACCATCTCCTGCGTTCCGGGAGCATCCGGTTTCATTGGGAACCAGTCTGTTGATTTATCGCCACTTTTCATTGGCCGAAGCCAGGTGACTGCTACATTCAACACCAACTGGAGCGCAACTGTTTCTTGTACTGGTGAAGTCAAAAACCGCACTCTACTTTTCTTTTCAGCCTTTGAAGAGCCGGTTTATATCAAATTTACTGACAGCACCTCAGCAGATACATTCTGGGTAAAAGTTACCGCAGTGCCGCTTACCAGTAAAACTTCCGTATCGACTTCTGGTTCCAGCTTCAGCATGACCAACTACCAAACCGCTATGGCACTCACCGCGGAACTGACCACAGCCCCTGGGGATGGCGTAGATATCATTACAGCAGATAATAATACGGCGAATATTTACCTTGGAGCGACCACCCCCCTTACCTCAATGACAGCAGATGACGTGCGAGAGTTTGCATTAACAAACCCGGCGGCGCTGTCGCGTTTTTTATTTGGCGGGGTTCAAAAAGTGGCGCTAAGTTATAACCCGAGCACAATGACATGCAATGTCCCAAACCAAAATATTACGTTACCGGCTATAGGGCTTAACGCCCTGAAAACTGGTAGCAGCTCAGGTAAAAGTAACATCGAAATACCTTTCAACTGCTCGTCGGATTCCGGAAACGCGGAGTACAACATCCACGCATGGCTTGCCAGTAATGATATTGTGGATAGTGCTAATAAGGTGATTCGTAACGAGGAGTCTACATCGAAAGGGATTGGGATCAGCCTGCAGACACAAGCTGGTGAGGACGTAGTGTTCTCCACCTCAACCGATGCAGAGAACGCCACAGATATTTTCTCAGTTGCCAAAGGTGAAAACCTGTCAACACGAAATCATGTAAGCCTGGCGGCTTATTATTCAGTATATGACAACAGCCAGGTGTCACCAGGAACCGTAACAGCAACGGCTTCGGTGGTGTTGAGTTATGATTGAGCGTCCTGCAACTTAGGAAAGATTAGAATTTAAAATTACAGCCCTAACTTATTCAGTGATTAAAATAAGCCACCCCATTAATACCTCCCATAGAGTAGATTGACAAATCCCAAAAGGCCAGTCATTGATAATGACTGGCTGGTAAAACCTAGGATAATTAAATAACCGAACACACAGAAAATATAAAAATCATAATTTTAAACAAATAAGGATCTTTAAAAAAAAGAAAATAACCACATATGTGAACACCTCAATATACAAAATTATCAGAATATACGTTACATTAATGCAGTACAATTAGTAAAAATGTTAACCAACCAGAAATTAATTAACATGATACGTCTTCACCCACACCCTTGGACCAGATGGTAAATACTGACCAATAACGACCTTTGCCAACACTCCTTCAGGTATAGATATACTAAAAATACATTTACCAGTAATAACTGAATAAACACCAGAAGAAATCGAATTATTTGGCCAATTGAAATCCTTATTTATAAACTCTTTTCCTTTTCCTTCAGCACCGGCAGATGGATATAGATGCAAGAAAAACCTCGTACCAAGCTCTATCTTTCTACAATTCTTAGAATAAAGCACTACATTATTATCTCTTGTTTTAACCACATCAAAGCCAACCGGAGTATTGAAAGCCCATTCTTTCTTCGTAGCAATGTCATTGTATATTTTTATAAACCCATTCCGCTCTTGAATAAAATCCCCTACGAAAACTGCAAAAGAAAACACACATATAGAAACTATAAATTTAAAAGCCACTTTTGGATTAAAATTTTTTAAGTCTTTATAAAAACATGAAACAACAAAACCAATTAGAGTAGCAACCAAAGGAGTAAATGGAAGGAACCAAAGGAAAGGATTTATATGTGTATGCGCCCATGAATGGACTTTTGCAAGTGTGAACCAAGAAATAGGGCTAAGTAACGAGAACCAACATGTTGCAACTAATGCTAATATCTTCCTACGATTCCGAGTGATATTCTTTGAGTATTGTTCAGATATAAGTGAAAGAGCTGTGAAAATAACCAACAAAGCTATAATCACATCAGCATTAACAGAGTTAAAATACTTCAGTCCGATGATATCATTAAAATTATAGAGCTCAATACTAAAGTACCGTGCAATAACAGACATTGTTGTCGCAGTGGTTGCGCCCTCCCATGATGGAATACCGAGGGTTCCTGGTTTAGCATACATTCTTGAACCAGCATGCGAGATCCGCTGGTACAATGAATCTTTCCATGAAATATTACTAATCACGCTATCTTGGTATATATGAATTACATTAACCAGAAGAAAAGATAATAGCCCCAAACCACCAATAAATATCATATAATACAACGTTTTATGCCAGGGCCACTTATCTTTAATTGAATAATATACCACTGGAACAATTGAAGAAAGCAAAACAGAACTAATATACTCATAACCCGCCGAACTTTTTATGAATACAGCTAAAAAAATAAGCGAACCGAACAACAACAAGTTCTTTTTATTATAGTAAGATTCAAAATGTAAAAAAAGTGAGGAAATAAAGAAAGGTAGATAAAGTACAACTGGAAACCAATACAAATTACGTGCCATTATTGTTACCCAAGGTGAACAGAACAGACACATCAAAAAAGCAAAAGAGCTCAGAAGCCCAAACTCAAGAGCATAAACTCTTGATAAAGCAATAAATAATAAAGCCAATAAGATTACAGCAAATGAGTAAATAAGGTCAAGTCGCTGCTGTGGATGTAATAAGACAATTGAGTAAAGAAATTTATCTACATAACTGAAAAAAATCCCCTGGCCGCCAATCTGTGATAAATATGGAATAAACTTATTATTTTCACCACCAATAAAATTTTCATATTTAGTATATATGTCAGAGAAGTTATTTATTTTATCCAGAGCACCCGAATAGCTCCATATACCATGATTATAAGACTGTGTTAATCGTCCAATAACAAGTGATTCAGAAGATTTCTGAAAATTAGAGAACCAAGAAGCATTTGTAAGATTAAAAAAGTTATAACGGTAATTAAGAAAAAACAAAAATAACAGCAACAAAAACAAAATAAATTTCCCAACATTAAATTTTTTAAAAAATATAATTTTCGTCATGGAATCACATTCCGTAAAAAGAGTTAATCTTATCCCAGCCAGCCATATAATAGGGTACGAAATACAGTGAAGTCTATTATTCTTTAAAAGTCCCCTAAGTTCTTACACATGAAGGATACACAGACCCAACACAATCTTCGTTAAACTAATCTAGATGGGTAATTAATACTAGCCATACATTTATGTGTAAGAGCTGTAAATAATCATTTATTAATTCCTAGTCACTCCAGTTGACACCAAAATTTAATAAATGTTGAGTACCTTTCAAAAGAGAAGCATCAGAGGGATATAAATGTACAAAAAACGGTCTGAAAAAATTTTTTCTGAACAATCCTATGAATAAAAGATAATTTTTAAGTCTTGCAGAATATATATTCTAGGATTATTACTTGACGTATACGTAACTACGCCACTTTTAATTTCAGCATTATGAATCGTCTTAAATTTGCAATACTGATACAGAGAAATGAACTGAAAAAAACGACTAGCATGATAATGTCAAAATAATGTGCAACAAATTAATTTCTTGCAGATATATCAAGAAAAATAATAAAACGGAGATAAAAAATACGATACAGCTCCAGTTCAAATTACTAAGCAGTAATTTATCACTGAAAACCCTCATTATTAAAAAATACTAACTATCAAGGATTATAGATTCCTAGGGAAGCGAAAAAGAGTACTTTTAAGAGCTCACAGTTCCCTTTAAAACCACTTATCTTAGTTGGAATATCACCTTCAGGGTAACGCCGAGTGGTAGGAATTTCCTTGCATTTAAAATTTAGTTTTGGAGCACGATAAGATAAATAAGCTAACAATTCATATGCCTTAAATACTGAACGGAAAATTGAAATTCTCGGATCTAACAACATCTTACTACTGTATGCTCTAAACCCTTGTGTGGTGTCGGTCCATTTAAATCCAGAAAAAAAACTAAGGACTGGGGCATGGATAAATCGAATTGCAAGATCTCGGGATACAGGCGTATTAACAGCAATACCACCATCCAAAAATCTAGAAGCTTGAACGAAGTCTAAACCATTATCTAACTCCGCGATAAAATCAGGTATAGAAATAGGGTCATCTTTATCATTTCCATCAATAGTTACTATGCCATCATAGCCCTTTCTTAAGGCATAATCATAAGCACATAATAACTGGACACTTAATTTCCCAGGGGATCTTTTTTGTAGCAGAGTTGACACTTTATAATCAACCAACAACTGAGTGTCGAGTGAGCCATCTGTACTGCCACCATCAACAATAATAATATCAGCAATAGAATGAATGTTATTTTTTAGTATTTTTTCTAACAAATTATGAATACGCTCACCTTCATTAATAACTGGAATAACTACACACCACCTATACTTCTTTGGTAATTTTAATAATACATCATAATCTGGAATATACGCTTCATTAGATTGTTTTTTGGAATTCATTATGCTTTACCGAATATTATGAAACACGAGCAGTAATTAGTGAAACGCCTAAAATCACGATAATAATCCCAACCCACGTAGTCCAGTAAAAATGTTCTTTTAATATAAATGATGAAAATAACGCCACCATTGCAACAGAGCCTACGGTGAGAATAGGATGTACTATATTCAAGGGCAGTCTGCTTAATGAAGCCGCGTATAATATAAATGCCAACCCATAGAGACATAAACCTAGCCAGAATGGCCAGTTTAATAAGCTCGATATATCATTAACAGTTGGAAACTTTCGTGGTGGTATCATTGCATATTTAATCAAAACACTAGCGGAAGCATTAGATAAAACCCCAAAAAGAAGAATAACCCATTTCATATGATTTTATGTTCCTATTGATAAACATTCTTCGTAAAAAGGATTGCTCTAGATAGTGCTTCTAATGGTGGCTCATGTATAGATTTAATCATTTCAATTGTCGCTATAAAATTTGGAAAATAGCGGTTAATCATATTGGCATACTCTATATGTCTATTTTTCCCATCCCCAATAGGAGTAAGATCTTTGTCACTTATATGAATATGACCAATGAGATGTTTATATCGCTTACATATATATTCAACTGACTCAGAATTAATTCCTATAGCACCAGTATCAAATTGCATTTTTATTGAATTGAGAGATACTTCTTCAACTACCTTTGCCGTATCATCAGTATTTGTCATAAAATTACAGCCATAATATGATGGGTTGGGTTCAAGACAAATAATAACATTATGACTCTCAGCTATGCGTCCCAACTGCGTGAAAAAATCAATCGCTTTAAACATTGCTTCACTGTCTGAAAATCCACTTCTATCACGATTTTTTGGAGAACCAAAAACTAATCTTGTAGCACCCAGAAGGTTTCCAATATGGCATATCCGATTAAGATGATTTAGTAAATCCTTTCGATTACTGGAATTACCAAATACATTAAGACCTTGTGTACCAAAAAGGAGCGACTGCATCCCTATTATTCTTATATCATGCGCATCCCACCAAGATTTTACTGACAAAATATCTTTATCCGAAGCAGATAATGGAGATGGGAAATATTTCCCTGGGGCTATATCAATAGCATTTATATTTGATTTAGATAACAAACCAGCAACGATCTGATCTTGCTCCGGATCCCATGCCAGATTTGAAACTGATAATCTCATCAATTACCTCTATCGTATATAACCGTATTTTCAGACTGAACATATGCGCGAATAGCTAGAATAGTTTCTTTTTTACTGCAAGTATAGCCATTTTCCCCACCAAAAATCTTTGCATGGATGGTATGCATGTCATAATTCAAAGCAGCGCGTTCTAGTTTATTATTGAATGATTGATTGAAGCAGTTCTGCGCAACTTCTGCAACAGTTATCGGTTCAGCAGTCAAGTGCAATAATGAAATTTTGTTTAATAGTGCCTTCTGTATATCAAACCATAGATTAACCATAGGGTAAAATTGAAAGGAATCTGTGCTATTTATTTTTTCTAGATTATTTTCATTAAGTAAATCATAGATGATATTTTTGCGTAAACCTGGCCCAACAAGACCAGGCAATCGAATAATTAGATGATTTTTAAAATTATCAGAAACATATCGTTCCAAAGTATATCTATTTAATCCATAAGCATGAAGTGAATGTATATCTATTACTGTCTTTTCATCAACACCTTCCGGATTTTGGAACACATCTACCGTACTGATTAATACAAACTGTCTACAGGAAACACATTTGAGTTGTTCAATAAGATTATAAATATTCCGTAAGTCATTCTCTGGCTCTTTATTAGCGAGCCATTTTTGGCCAGGAGCCCCAGCACACACTATTAAATCATAATTTCTCCCTGAAATTTCACTTATGTTAGATGAACGATAGAGATCATCAAATTTTGTTTGCTTATTTAATGTACTACCGACAAACCCCGTATAACCAATAAGAGCCCGCATTGCATTTCCTTATTTTTTTCGACCAGTTTGCACATTGTTTACCTCATCAGAAACAGCTTCATTTAACACATTAAGTCTGTCCACATTAAGCATAATAGTACTATTTTTTTCGTAAACAACATAATAATCAAACTGTCTACTATTTTCATCCAGTAGACGGGCTAAATACTCACCAAAAAAAGTCAGTATAATAAACATGAATGTGAAAAGGAGAGACATAAAGAGAATAGTTGTTGTCCAACCTTCTACTACATGTCCATCAATAAAATGGATAAGAACACTATATGTTGCGAATATAAAAGAAGACAAGCTTCCAGTAACTCCAAGAATAGACATCCATCGAAGCGGTCGTGACGAATTAAAAACAATTAAATAAATAAGCTTTCTGAATGATTGATATAGATTTTTACCATCATTATCAATTAATGGCTTATAAATAATAGTATTAACGGGATAACCTAATTTTTGTATACGCATTGTTAGCTTATGATGAAAGCGTCCAGTTCTTGTTAAAGCATTTACGCTGCGGCGACTAAGACATCTAAAATCAGTTGATTTTTCAGGTATTTTATAATCTATGGCAGATAAAACCTTAGAAAATATTTTCCTTGATATATAGTAACGTATGTTTTCAAAGCTTTCAGTAATTCCGATGATCACATCAGAACCATTTCTGCAACTATTAATTGCTTCAGATATAATTTGAACAGGATCAGTATTGATATTAAAGAGGACAACAAAATCACCAATTGCATTTTCAATACCAACAGCCGATGCAATTTCCTCATTTTGATTTGAAGATAACTGAATAATTCGCATACATGATAGTTCATTCAGAAGATAATCTTCAGTTTCTGTATCTAAAAGATTCAACTCACAAACAATAATTAATATTTCATAATCAGAATAGTAATCATCCAAATAGCTATTTAAAAGAGAAATCTGTTCAATATATGAATCTGATTTTTCTTTTATTTTAATCACTACAGATACAAAAGCCTCACTCTTCATTCTCAGCCTCCAAGCCCCAGAACTCGGTCGATCTCTTCAATTACATCATAAATATTATCTATTTTCCCCCCCATAATACAATGCAATCCTTTAAGACCATAGTTAGCCTTAAATAGAATTGGGCGAGAATCATCACTGTCACTTCTGGGTAATATTGTTTTTACTTCCCAAAGTGACTTGTGATATTGGCTTTCACCAATAATAGGGATATACCTTTTGGCATCTGATATCATATATCGCCAAGCTGTATGTTTTTCTGATTTATCATATAAATCATGTGGTTCTTGATATTCTTTACCATCCACATCATTCCATTCGTAATGCGGTGTATACCTAACATGACTTAATGAATGGAAACCAAGTGATGGAAATGGCATGGCTGAAAAGAAAGGCCCGCACATCACAGTAATACCTATATTCTTTAACACCTCAGGAGGTGTTATGAGGCACATTTCTGTCATTTCATGCCGAAGAGGTATAAGTTTCAGTGATGAATTATGCAATAAATTATTTATGCATGAATAAGTACAATTAAAAACATGGTCCGCTTCTAAATATTGTTCTTCGCCATCAATTATTGCATGGACCACCAAGTTTTCATTACACCTAGTTATACTCAACACCTCAGAACTAGTATAAATTTCTGCACCGGTTAAACTTAACCTCTCAATTATGAGATCCCTTAATTTATGAGAATCAAATGCATATTCATTTGTTGCAAAAACTTCTTCTACCAACCCCGGATTAACTAATTTTTTTATATTCGAAGGAGCCGTTTCACAATGCGCACCTATTCGCTTGCAAAATTGGTAAAACTGTTCACCGTTTACTTTACTTAGAGGTCCTGCCACTAAATAATATTTATCAAAATCGTCAACGATACAATCCTTGAACTCGCTAACAAAGCGAGGGAAAGAAAGCCTCGACCTCATAGCTGTAAGGATGCTTCTGGGATAGTGATATCCATTATGGACGCGAGCCTGGTTATTAAATGAAGCTCGGGACATTAATGAATCTTCTTTTTCAATAAGGATTACACTTACCCCCCGAAGGCTAAGCTGTTCAGCAAGATACAAGCCGAAAAAGCCACCGCCAGCAATTATAACTTTCGGGCAATCACCCAATATTTTCATAATGGCACTCATTTAATTTCTTCTTTTGATCTGAGTCAAACCTTATCATCAGGATATGATGATATATATATTTTATCGTCAGTCTAGTATAGATTCTCGATAGTGCAAATGCGACAAAATATAGTTTTAAAAAATCAAATAGTAATAATGTCAAAGACGAATGTTCTAACAGCCCACTCACTGTTATCAGTGGTAGCTTGATTATAGTTTTAACTCTCAGGACTGGGAGCACCACAGGTACTGTGACGACGCCATTGATTATACTCACACTCGATATAATTAGATACTACCGGTCCTACTAGTTTCATGGTTGGTAAGACGCTCTGCGTGGATACATTCCACAGCACTGAGTAGACTCAGTTAATGAACAACAATTTACCTTCGTCAAATAATTTTCTGGAAAATCAGAGAAATGCAAAGATAAAATCGTCTACCCTTGTGGACTTCGTAAGCCACAGCGTCATATTGATATCAGGAAGAATACTAATTTTCCCTCTAATATTTTTAATGGTGATAAAATTAAGCAGACTACTTTACCAACATGTCCAGCCACCATCTACAGGAATATTAGCACCCGTCATAAAAGATGATGCTTGTGATGCCAAGAAAATTATAGGGCCAGCTAGCTCACTAGCATTACCAATACGTCCCATAGGTACTTTCTCTGATATTTTATAAACTAATTCAGCTGCATTTTCTTGAACTTGTAATGATGGGAACGGCCCTGGCGATATGCAGTTCACTCTTATATTCTCGTGAGCAAATTCACACCCTGCATATTTTGTCCATTGGATTAAAGCAGCTTTTGCTGCTCCATAAAATGGAGGATTAACAGCAGACATAGAGCTATAAATACGTTGATCAGGAGAAACCACTCCATACATTGATGCGATATTAATCACTGATGCATATCCGTTCACCTCTACCGCCTTTCTTAAAAAAGGAAGTAGTTCAGTAAACAAATTAGCAGATGCAATGACAGATGATTCATATGCATCTCTATATTGTCTAGGTGAAGAAAGCGCGACACTTCCTGCCCCCCCCGCATAGGCATTATTCACTATAATATCAATGTGTTCACATTCGAGATTTTCAATAAAAGACTTAATAGCCTCATTATCTGTTATATCAAAAGGAGCGATTGAGGCTTTGTATCCCATCGCTAGTAATTCATTGGTAAGCTGTTCACACTTATCGACAGACCGTGAGTTAATAAAAACGTGTGCTCCTGCAGACGCCAGGGCAATTACCATTTCCTTCCCAAGGTAACCAGTTGCTCCAGTAATTAATGCATTCTTACCATGCAATTTAAACATATTCATTTTTTATTCCATCTGCTGGGATTAAGAGTATTCTCTGACAAATCAGGCTTTGTAACGTCAATCGTTGACAATAGATGATCAGAGATAAATGGTTTCGAGATAGAGTTTATATTGTCGTGTAATTGATTCATATCATCGATACCAATCACCACTGCATCAATCCATTTTTGAGAATTTACGTAACCAATACATAAATCTGCTATCGATATTTTTTTAGTGTCTTTCTGTATCTTCTCTAACCAAGTCCGAATGGGAACATGGTTTTTGACATGAGCAATTTCCCAGATATTACTATCATTACTATTTAGGAGACCTTGTAAAAGTGAACTTCTGGCATGAATAACAAGGTTACGTTTTTTCTTAATATCCAATATACCTTTGATTAAATGGTCCCAACGTTTATCAAGAATATTATATGGCAACTGAATGAACTCTATATCTTCATATGACAAAGCCAGAGACAGCTCGTCTGGATTTTGGACAGATACGCCAAGAGAATGAATTTTCCCTGCCACTTTGTATTTTAAGAGTTCATTGAAGACTGCTCCACCATATTTGACTAAGTGATTAGCCCTATGTAGCATGACGATATCTAATTTTTCCGTGCCAAGGTTCATACATGACCGAAAGATAGAAGCTTGTGTTGCATATGAGTATACCAACGGGTCATCACAATTTTCTAGTTCAGTGAATGGCGGTGTTTTGGTTATTATTTTGACTCGTCCCAACCAACCTCCCGTCAATGTTTTTCCTATAGTAGCTTCACTTTCTCCATAAGCCGCTGCTGTATCGATGTATTCAATACCTTCAGTAATAGCTTGCTTAATTATTTTCTCTATTACATTCGGGCTAGCTCTTCCTTCAGCATTAGTAATCCCATAATTCATTCCAAATTGAACACTTCCTAATACCATTGGTTTGATGGCTTTATTATTACAAGGTTTAAACAATAATTTATCGAACCGCTTAATAATATCATATAGTGACATACTGATGATATCGTCATTTATGGTGAATATTTTTTTGACAGAAAGGTAATCATCAAAGGTGTCAATTGTACATCTATAATTGCTAAATCCTATAATTTTTTTTGGTTCGTAATATTTTACTTTGAAATGATTTCTAATATAAGGAGTGACATGTTCTCTTTCATCGTCTGAATTAGCATTTTTATTTGCATTGATAATATGTTCAACACGCATTAACTCAGCACTAACACCATATGGTACATTTGACCCTATGTTATCGCAGACCATGTAATCTGTTGATGATATTATATATTGACTTTCCATATCATCAAGTAAACTCCCATCCGGGAGAATATTATCTGCTGTTAAACGAAATATCCGTGTTTCAGGGGGATAGTCCTTCACTGCTTTAGCAAATCGAGCAAGGGTATCATTCAAACTCCCTCTTACACATGTGATACCATAGTGTTTAGCACATAATTCAATCTCATCATCAGTAGATTGGTCAGACGTTGCAATTATGACCTTTCTACCAGTATTGCCCGCTCGTTTAGCAGCTAATATAACCAAAGGGATACCATTAATTGTGAATAATGCTTTCCCAGGGAGGCGGGTTGAATTAAACCTCGACTGAATAATGATGATTGATTTAATATTTTCCATCTTTAAATCCCATACTTGAACTTTGAGCTCTGTAAATCGGCTCACCAATCTTTAGGTTATATATGATATCAATTTTTCTATAAGTACAATTTACACTATCACTTCATTTCGAAACCCAGCTATTTAGATAGCTATATTTAGTGAGGTAATTTTTTCCCTTCCCCGTTATGACATGTTGTAAATTCTATTTTTATTCATACCACAAGACATCAAGCTGTATATAATGAAAATAATCACACATAAGATAGTTTTGATCTCAAACAACTGATAGAAGTCGCCCATAGTAATTACTCTCACTAAAACATAAAGTAGTTTTATAGATATTAATGACAAGATTAGATCCCCGGTCTTTATCGAATCAACAATAATCCTCATAATCAACCCTGAGTAGGAACCAAGTGCAACACCAGCAATAATAGAAAGTGGGAAACCAAAAAAATAAATCAGATTTACAGGTCCTCCCATAGTGAAAGTCACCCCACGCATCATAAAGATTGAGAATACATCACTAGGCGCAATAATACTCATTAGATAGCGAATTCCTTTACTTTCATCACTTGCGCCAAAACCAAACAGATGCACCAATATATCTGTAGAACTGACCATATTACCAGATGAATGCCAATCAACTGCCCACCACATTTGCGCCTGGAGTACAACTCTATTAAGCAGTCTATTAAATGCATCACTACTCCCACTTATTGAGTAGTAACTTAAGTACGCCGAATATATCAATAGGGAAAATAATATAGAAATAATCAAAAATGCTTTTATATTAAATATTTTTTTTCCTATATTTATATTATTAATCAGTACAATAGGGGTTATAAAAAAAACTAACGAAAGAAATAAACCAGTGAATTTTTCGCCAACTATATACTGCGAAAGAATTGATATAATAATAAAATACAGGAAATATCTTCTTTTGGTTTCAGCGTATAGAACACCGATTAGTAAAGATAACTGTTGTAGTATAAACTTAGCATATTGTCCCCACGCCGGAGCAATGTTATTCCAATAATAAAACCTGTCTACACCATACTCATTAGGATTCCCATACCTCAAGCGAAAGAAAATCATCAACATAATTAGTGATAATACACTAAAATTTAATAGCCACCCTACAACTTTATTTGTTGTTAATGATAAGCATCCATAAAGAAATCTGATATTTCCTATTTTTTTAAACGTAAATTGTGCTGCTGCAATGATAACAAAGCTTAGTGTCAGTATTCTGGTTGTAGCACCCGATGGCGAAGAGACTTGATGTATTTCACTTAATAAAACATTATTTTCCGCATACGCACAAATCACTCCCGTTATTGTAAATGATGTAAGCAATAGAACAGAGATTATAGTGAACTCACTATCTTTTTTCAGATAGTATAGGCAAGATAAAAACCACAATAGTATAGTCAACACATTCAACGCATTATAAGAAATGCAATTAAGTATTGATAATAATGTAATGCAGCCCCATAAAAATAACAATGCAAGCATGCATAGACCTCTCTAAATTAACACATTTGCTCTATTTAATTTAAAACGTGACCATGTTTTACCATGACCACATTTATTTTTAATTCTTAACTCTCTGCCTGATTATATTCCTTAATAAAACCACGCCCCCCCCCAGACATCCACCTATAAAGATAGATATAATTAAAATAATGGCCTTTTTGGGGCTATCTCTGCGTATTGGCAAACTCGGTTTCATGATATACCTGAATGTTGAAATGACTCGATTGTCATTTTTTATAGATTCAACAGCCAATAAATTTTGTACTGCACTGTAATAATCTGAGCTCAAAGGTAATGGTGCTTCTTTGTAATTTTCAATCATAGCATTTAATGCATCTGAGCCTAGTGCAAACAATGTATCATCAGTTGTACCTGAAGAATTATCCAACTTTGGCGATTTTATTTTAGACTGTTCTGCAATAAGTAGAGCCTGATTCAATTGCTTCAAACGGTCATTTTTCTTCTCTTCGGCAATCCTTTCTAATGATTTTATTTCATCTTTTAACTCGTTAGTCCGTGAATTCACATTCGATGCCAAATCCCCATCAATATCTGTTACAATTTTACTATCAACCCTTTTTAAGTACTCAGTTAATTTTCCTTGTGCTTCATTTGCACTCTTTCCAACATATCTTATCTTAATTTGGTTAGGCTGGTCCTTGCTTACGCTTTCACTACTGATATCTTCTTTTTCTTCTAAGTTTTGCAATTGAATAGTTAATGCAGCAATCCCCCCTTGGAATCTATTAAAAAAATTCATCTGTATATCGCGCATTAAGGGTGCGTTATTTGGATAGAGAACATTTTCAGCCTGTGAATAAGCAGCAACTTGACCGGTATCTGGTAATGTAACAATAGCAACTGATGACCACTTCTGTGGTGCAAGAAACGCATAAATAAGCGCAAGCACAGCAAATGTGACAACAAAAATAGAGATTGTTTTTTTCCCTGCCCATAACTGCTGGATGATATCGATTAAATCGATTTGTTCAATTTGTGTTCGCTCATTACTGCCGGGAACTGCATTTGTATCTTTGCTCATCATTGCTTTTCAGCTCGCTTAAAAAAACACCAAATTTCTATGGGTGAGATCCTTCAGAACTGCACAGTAGACACCGATTAATTTAAAGAATCCATCAGGAAAATACTGAAAATAAACAACAGATAACAGTGTAGATATGATTTATAGATTATGCATGCAAAAAAGCCCGGCAAACCGGGCTTATCAGTAAAACGTATTACCTGGTGCGGATTAATCCAGCCATTCGGTATGGAAGATGCCGTCTTTATCAATACGTTTGTAGGTGTGCGCGCCAAAGTAATCACGCTGAGCCTGAATCAGGTTAGCTGGCAGTACTTCTGCACGGTAGCTGTCGTAGTAAGCAATTGCTGCAGAGAAAGTTGGGGTTGGAATACCGTTCTGCACTGCATAGGCCACTACATCGCGCAGCGCCTGCTGGTAGTCGTCTGCTGCTTTTTTGAAGTAAGGCGCCAGAAGCAGGTTAGCAATAGACGGGTTCTGTTCGTAGGCATCGGTAATTTTCTGCAGGAACTGGGCGCGAATAATGCAACCAGCGCGGAAAATTTTCGCGATTTCACCGTAATTCAGATCCCAGTTGTATTCTTCAGAAGCCGCACGCAACTGAGAGAAGCCCTGAGCATAAGAAACGATTTTACCCAAATACAGAGCACGGCGAACTTTCTCTGCAAATTCAGCTTTATCGCCACTGAAGGTTTTCGCCTGCGGGCCACTCAACACTTTAGAAGCAGCTACACGCTGTTCTTTCAGGGAAGAGATGTAACGGGCAAATACAGATTCAGTGATAAGAGACAGCGGTTCGCCCAGGTCCAGAGAGCTTTGGCTGGTCCATTTACCGGTACCTTTGTTTGCTGCTTCATCCAGAATGACATCTACCAGGTAGTTACCGTCTTCATCTTTTTTGGTGAAGATATCTTTTGTGATATCAATCAGGTAGCTGCTCAACTCGCCTTTGTTCCACTCAGTAAAGGTGGTGGCCAGCTCTTCGTTAGACAGGTTCAGGCCCTGTTTCAGCAGTGAATAGGCTTCAGCAATCAGCTGCATATCGCCGTATTCAATACCGTTGTGAACCATTTTCACATAGTGACCAGCGCCGTCTGCACCAATATAGGTGACGCAAGGCTCACCATCTTCGGCTACAGCAGCAATTTTGGTCAGAATAGGTGCTACCAGCTCATAGGCTTCTTTCTGGCCGCCAGGCATGATGGAAGGGCCTTTCAGCGCGCCTTCTTCACCACCAGACACACCAGTACCAATGAAGTTAAAGCCTTCAGCAGACAGTTCACGGTTACGGCGAATGGTGTCCTGGAAGAAGGTGTTACCACCATCAATAATGATGTCGCCTTTATCAAGGAACGGTTTCAAAGATTCGATAGCCGCATCTGTGCCAGCGCCAGCTTTAACCATCAACAGGATACGACGCGGAGTTTCCAGAGATTCAACGAACTCTTGCACGGTGTAATAAGGTGCCAGTTTTTTACCCGGGTTCTGGGCAATCACTTCCTCAGTTTTTTCACGTGAGCGGTTGAAAACGGAGACGGTATAACCACGGCTTTCAATGTTGAGCGCCAGGTTGCGCCCCATAACGGCCATACCGACCACGCCGATTTGTTGTTTGGACATTACAAACTCCTGTCAGGTGTGAATACCCGTGCGGTGTGTCTCCGCCGGGATTAAGTAAAAGTAATGTTAACTCAGGAATACCCCGAGCTGGTAGCAATAGATGCCACTTTAAAACGCACTGCGGGCTACCTGAACCCGCAGTAAAACTTCTGTCTAGTATGCGCCATCACGGTGGAGTACCACTTTCACCGTTTTAAATAAAATGGCGATATCATTCCACAGTGACCAATTTTTAACATACCAGGAATCAAAATAGACGCGGGTGTCGTAATCGACATCATTTCTGCCACTCACCTGCCACAACCCAGTCATCCCTGGCTTCGCCATCAGGTAGTAATCTACATCCTGATCATAGCGCTCAAGCTCTTCAGAAATGATAGGCCGCGGCCCCACCAGGCTCATTTCACCTTTAAGCACATTGAACAACTGAGGAAGCTCGTCCAGGCTGGTTTTGCGGATAAAATGCCCAACTTTAGTGATCCGTGGGTCGTTTTTCAGTTTGAAATCCCTGTCCCACTCTGCTTTCGCTTCTGGGTCATTCGCCAGTAAATTTTCCAGTACTTCCTGGGAGTTCATCACCATTGAGCGAAACTTGTAGCACGGGAAAAGCCTGCCATGCCGGCCAACACGCATGTGCCCATAAATAGCTGGCCCCCCATCGCGCTTAACCGCAAACCACAGATAGGCAAGCAGTGGCGATGCCAGGCAAATAATCAGCAATGAACACACAATATCGAAGGTTCTTTTCATAAAACGCGAGGTACGCTTCGCGAGGTTATTATGAATGCGTAGCAGCATGACTTCATGACTGAAAATAAACGACATATCTGTGTTATACAGTGGTAAGCCACGCAACGATGGAATCACCGTTACCGAACGGCAATGGTGCTTGGATAACTCGCGGATCCACTCCAGTGTTTTGTCACTGTTCTCCATTTCATACGCAACGATAAAATGGATGTCTCCGGTTTTTTTTACTTCCCATAACACGCCAGGATCTTTTTCTACAGGCAAACCATGCAGGGTATCTTCCAGGGCTTCCTGGTCGAAAAATGCCACCACATCAAACCCCAGCATTTCTTCACTTTGCAGGGCAAAGTAAGCTTCACTGGCATTTTTACCACACCCGAGGATGATGGTTTTCTTTTTCCATATACCTAATTTGTTAAGCAAATGCTTAGTTAATGACCGGAATAACGGAATCAATAGCACAGCAAAAGACCAGCAGAACACCCAGATATAACGGGAAAATTGCCATTTAGAAAATGCCACAACTGCCAGGTCAAAAATAGCGAAAATGACAATAGTCCTGACAATTTCTTTCAGCTCAAACCAGAACGGTTTACGGTATGAGTAATGGCGTAAGCGAATCCAGAACCAGGCTACACAGATAAACCCCATAAACGCATGAGTTAAGATCCGGATTTCTATTTGCGTGTCTGGAATAAACCGATATATATCGTTAAATATCCAGTATACACAGCCAATTGAAAGTAACAGCGCAAGATTAAAAAAGATAAAATCCGATGCGGCTAAAAACAACTTGCACAGGAACGGATTATATTTATTAAGAAAGTTTTCTGTATCCATGAATTTTCCGCTCTTTAACGCGGGTCGACATTAAACACCGGCATAGTTTCCCCTGCCGACTGGCAGTGTAAAAAATGGCGGGCCACGTCTATAGCCTCGCGAATAGTTACATCCATATCCAGATAACGATATGTACCAAGCCTGCCAACAAACGTAATAGACTCTAGCGACTGGGCCATATCCAGGTACTTATTCAGTAAAGACTTCTCTTTCACTAAACGAACAGGATAGTACGGGGTATCTTCCTCGCCACACAACCGGCTGTATTCTTTGTAACAGACCGTATTTTCATGAGATTCCCAGGGAGAAAAATACTTATGCTCTGTGATGCGTGTCCAGGGGACAGTTTCTTCACAGTAGTTCATTACCGCAGTGCCCTGGTAATCGCCTTTTGCAGAGAACTGCTCAAAATCCAACGTACGGTACCCCAGGCGACCTTCACTATAATTGAAGTAGCCATCTAACGGGCCAGAATAGAACACATGATCAAACTCAGAGGCCATAGCCTGCTCAAAAGCCGAGCTAAGTTTAACGGTGATATTGGGGTGATTCAGTATTGCTGCCACCATCTCTGTGTAGCCTTCTTTCGGCATACCCTGGTACTTGTGATTGAAATAGTTATCATTGTAGTTAAACCGAACTGGCAACCGTTTCAAAATACTGGCAGGTAATTCTGTTGGATGGCAACCCCACTGTTTCAGCGTGTACCCTTTGAAGAAGGCTTCATACAGATCTTTACCGATCATGCTGATAGCCTGTTCTTCAAAATTCTGCGGGTCTGTAATGGTTTTATCCGCCAGCTGCTCAATAAAGGCTTTTGCTTCTGCCGGGCTCAGTGTCTGCCTGAAAAACTGATTTATAGTATGGAGGTTAACCGGTAGAGAATAGACCGCACCGTTATAAACCGCTTTAACCCGGTTGGTGTATGGCATAAATTCACTGTACTGGTTCACAAACTCCCATACTTCTTGATCATCTGTATGGAAAATATGCGGACCATAAACATGCAACATCACCTGAGTTTGTTCGTCGCGCTCGGAGTGGCAGTTACCCGCGATATGGTCACGTTTATCAAAAACGACAGATTTAATCCCTTGCTCCGCAAGAAGACGTGCGATGACTGCCCCAGAAATGCCTGCACCGACAATAGCTACCTTCATTTTTTTCCCCAGAAGTGACGTTTTAATAAACCGATACCTTTTAAAAACAAATTTTCACCATCTATGTTAACAACTGGTAAATACTTAATTTTCAATGAATCTTTATGGTGATGCAGCCAAACATTAAACAATCTTTCTGCCATAAAACCGAACACTCGTTTCTGGTATGTATCATAGTTCTGGTAATCAATTTTCTGTTCCAACGCAAATAACACAGGGAAAAGCCAACTAAAATACTGATCAATCAAAGCCTTCTTACAAACAAACATATTATAAAGACTGATTTTAGTGCCATTCATTATTTTATCAAAATCAGCCAGATAATCTGAGTGTTGTAATGCTATTTCATTTCTCAGCTGATCATAGTCTGACTGATGGTGAGCATGAATATAGTGACTTTTTATAGATGTAATAAAGTAATTACGCGGTTTTGCCACCAGAATATCATTCTGTTCAAGATGCCCCAGCAGTTCGTCTCCTGAAGCAATGGGTTTACCTTTTACTGTTAACTCACGTCTTTGTGATGAAAAGTAACGCCGATAATGAGCCAAACCGACGATATCATCTTGCGAGTTTTTCCAAATCCAATAAACTGCAGTCAGTTCACAAAATGAAGTGTTCAGCTGTGAAATATTATCATTACTATGATCTGATAGCGCATCCTCAGATATTTTCTCTCCATCTCCTACTTGAATAGGTAGAAAAGACCAGTCAGATGGGAATAAGTATTTTTTATGGCTAACAACATAAATCTTCATCTAATATACCAAGCGGAAGAATGAAAAATATTAATCAACATCTATAATAAGCTACAATACAGGAGGATAATCCGTCCGTGAATAAAACATATCTGGACAGACAGATGCTTTGTTTAAATATTCATTTGAGAAGATAAATTCCGTTACTGATACAGGTGCATTGAATACTTTAGCATTTATTTTTTTGTATGCATTCCCATATAAAGCATCAAGCTCGGGAGTACTATAAAACAAAACAGTAGCGTGAAGATATGAAGCTTCAAATGCCAATGTAGAAAATGGTGAGATCAGCACATCCTGAGATTTAATCCCTTCCAAAAATTCGTAGTTTGGTCTGTCATCAATAGAAACATTATCATCTATACTATATGACGTATAATCACGCGGATGTTTTCTTATAACCAACTCTAAGTTTCGGCTTTTAAACTCTTTAATTAACTCATTAAGAAACAAGCATTGACTCTCTGCTGCTTCAGGGCACGAATGTGAAGCAAATGCTTGAGTAACAAAATATATCACTCTACTATTTTTAGCACGAACCGTAGATTTAAGGTCTAACAACCACAGTGGAGGAATTCCGAAAATTCGCTCTTCAGACACATCACGTTCAAGTAAAAACTTTTTATTCACCTCACTCACTGTGAATATTTTATCACATTGAAAATTCCCTATTTTTTTTATTACCTTTGACTTCCTTAGCATAAGAAAAAGCTTATCAGAATAACCTTTAAAATTCGAAGAATCTGCAAACAAACCACGTAAATAGCTATAATGCTTTACTTTATTAAACAAACATAAAGATATCAGCCTATGTTTTAGCATTGGATAGCCGGAGAAAAGAATACCAGGTTTAAACCTTAGAACAGCATAAAATAATATCAATAGCTGTTTTATTTTATTTAAAGCACGTGGATTCACGGATGAATATTTTAAGCCAACATACGAATCATGCTCAGACGGATAAATAGACTCAGGACAGCAAATAAATATATTGTTATTACTTACGTTATTGATCTTCAGGAACTTTAATATTTCTAGCAACTCTTCTTTAACTTCACAGTCCACAATATATTTCACTTTCATTCCTTTTTACTCTGGCAATCATTATTTTTTTTATAAAAAGAAGGAGCAATGATGTAAATAAAACACTTAAACTCACGCCAACACCTTCAAAATAAATGGCCATGATATATTGAAGGATTATACAAAAAATAAATGATAATCCGGTAGAAATCACAATCAACCAATCTTTACCTCTCGCATAAAGCTCATAATGATATACAAGCCCATAGCAATAAAAAAAAGAAGAAGTCAAAAGTATGTAAAATATCCCTATATGCTCAATGAAATCATTTTTCCCTAAAACTTTGCAAACAAAAGGCATGCATAAAGACAGAACAACCATTATTGATATGCCAATAGATATTATTTTCTTTTTAAAGCTAATTATACTAGTTATATATTTTTCTACGTTTTTATTCTGAAATGATTCAACAATAAGAGGGTAGTAATGCATGATAACGGCAGCATCAACAAAAGCTATAAGTGCATTCGCTATATTACTATAGAATGAATAAACAGCTAACACAGATGTTGTTGATGTAAACTTCAATATATACCTATCACTTATGTATATTCCACGAAGCATTAATGTAGCACAGAGAAGCGGAATGGCGATTTTTACTCCTTTATAAACCCATGCCCAATCAATTTTACATCGCAGCGAAGACCAATTAACACGAGTAAATACAGGCATAAACATTACTATAGCTATAATATTCGCAGAAAACCACATAACTAGCATTACTTTAATTGAATAATCTGCATGTAAATAACTGTATGCCATGTATAAATATATCCATAGCGATGAGCGAATGAATAACTGGAGATTTGCTTTAAACGGATTTTTAGATAAGACCAGAACTCTCATTAACTCCTGTGACAAATGTTCAGATATTAATGTTATAAAGAATAGAGGTAAAATAGTAAATGGCAAAACCCCCGCAAAAAAGAAAATAAGCACTACAGGAATTGTAGCAAAATACATTAATAGATAGAATGTGAACTGGTTATATAAATAAGAAGCACTTAATTCAAACCCTGCTTTGAGGATCTCTCGTGAAGAATAGGTATAAAAATCAAAACCCAATATATATAATAAATAAGAAACTGTAACAGTAATTAATGAGTAAAGAGCCAGAACATCATATGAACTAAATTTTGCCAAGAAAGTTATAAATATAAACTTACTTGCTAGCGTCGCACCTCTAACACCAACCATCAATAAAGAACGATTAAATAAGATATTTTTCGCTTTTATATCTAACATTAATTACAAGCCAGTATTTATATTTCCAAATTGACATCCATGTCAAGTTAGAAAAATTACTCAACTAATCCAAAACTCATTGGAGTACCGAATTTAATATCTTCACGAGCAGTTTTACCGATAATATCATCGTAATACTTCGGTGCTAATCCGTTGCCAGGGCGAATGCTCCGTACATTTTCAGGTGTAAATTTTTCACCTTTTTTGATATCACTGACAACATACAGTGAGCGCCGAAACTTCACGTTTCCTTTTTCACTTTCTTTCTTGGCGTAGTTCACCTGCCCTAATGCAGTCCACGCCACTTTTGCATCCCGACATAGCGCATTCAATTCATTAGGCTCAAGAGAAAAACTATCGTCAGGACCACCACCATTTCTATCGAGAGTCACATGTTTTTCAATAACACATGCTCCAAGCACAACAGATGCAATAGCAGTTGTATTATCTATTGTATGGTCTGACAGGCCAGTAATAACATTAAATCGCTTTGCCATATCTGAAATAGTTGCCAGATTATAATCCTCAGCAGGAGCCGGGTAACCACTTACACAATGTAATACAACAAGTTCTTTGCACCCACCCTCTTTAGCTGCATTAACAGCTTCTGCTATTTCCTGCTCATCGGCCATACCGGTAGAGATAATCATTGGTTTGCCAGTTTTAGCAACATATTTAATAAGAGGTAAATCGATTGCTTCGAAAGAGGCAATCTTATAAGCAGGTGCATTTAATTCTTCAAGTAGGTCAACAGCAGTAAAATCAAACGGGCTACTGAAAATAGTAATCCCCAGTTCTTTAGCTTTATCAAAGAGTGGCTTATGCCACTCCCATGGCATCTGAGCGCCTTTATATAAATTATATAAAGTCTGACCATCCCATAATCCGCCATGAATTTGAAAATCTTCCGTATCACAATCTATTGTGATTGTATCAGCTCGATAAGTCTGTAACTTAATAGCATCAGCGCCTGCCGCCTTAGCTGCCTCCATTATTTGGAAAGCACGATTAATATCACCATTATGATTTGCCGATAATTCAGCAATAATATATGGCGAATAATTTCTACCAATCTTACGCCCATCAATAGTTATAAAATCACTCATTACTCTTTCTCACTAATATATTCACTGGATGAGATTTTTTTAAATCCAATGCTATTAAATAGCTTATGTGATGTATGATTTTCAGGTAATACAGTTGCTAACACTGAAAAATCCGTATGCAACATCAACGCGCGTTTAATTGCTGCAGTAGCAACACCTTTACCATGGCTTTTTGTCGTCAAGAATATTGATATTTCGTGGGTAGCACTTATATGTTGTACAGGGTCAAGTCTAAGTACCCCACATGCTCCATCATGGTCAATAATGTAGAATACAGATTCTGCATTACTCAACCTGTCTTTCATCCACGAGACATGATTTACATATTCAGGAATTTCTGGATTACGGGCAAAACGGCGGGTTTGAGGTTCACACTGGAGTTGATATACAAAATCGATATCATCCTCCGTTGCTAAACGCAACGTAACATTATGACCATCTTTTGCTGGCTGAGGAATTATTTCCTGTACATCTCTCATGATTCCCAGACCATCACAGATATTCATTGCCAGGATGCGCTGCTCTTGATAATTCATAATGAGGCTTTCTATGGCACTACATAATTCTGCCTGGCTGAAAGTATTTGCATCCAAAACGATTGCACCCTCATTTAACAAGTTTTGTGCAATCGTCCTTTGATTATTTGCGATGGCAATATTTACTGCGGGTTGAGCCATTGAACAGCGTTCCCATGTAGTCCCCCCCAAGGCACCAATAGAGCAATCATGCTCAAGCATGAGTTCTGCCATATTTGTAACGTTACTCAGCACATCAATATTATATTTTGATTTTTGAGCCTGAAATCGTATTTTCGTAGCATGAGGGCATGCAATCCCAAGTATAACTGTAATTTTGGTAAAATTTGTAAAATCAGCCAGTTCAAGGTAATCAAGAATCTTCCCAGTGACATCTTGTGCATCGACCCCCCCCATTGTTATCATTAGTGTTTGAGGTTTATTTAACAGTGATTTCTTATTAATCGACTGTTTCCTCAATTTTTGAAATGAAGGGTTGATTAATGCATACTGAGTCCCTGTCAATACTTTGCAATTATTTTCAGTTAGCAGGCTATATTCATCAGCTTGACGCTTATAAGTTTGATCAATTAACAAATCACATCTATGTTTTCGATTGCATAAATCGTCAATAACAACCAGGCGAGTAGTAGGGAAATATTGCTTCACTATCCTTTCCCATTCTTCATCAAGTGAATAATGATCAACAATAATTATGTCTGGCTTCTTTATTTCTTTATTTATTAATGAGATGAAGTCTTGTGCATCATCCGACTGATTACCACCTAACCATGATTTTTCATCTATAACATAATCATTAGAATGAACAGGGGCAGCAATCACCTTGAAATCGAAACCACCTTGACCAATTTTCTCTATTATATTTCCACTATGCCCTTTGGATATAAATGTACACTGCGCACCCAACTTATTCAGTGATTTGGCTAAGCTCAGGCATCGCATAATGTGCCCAGAGCCTATTGAAAAAGATGAGTCAACTCGCAGACAGACATTCATTTTTGAACTCCATAGCTTTAAATAGCCATTCGGCTACTCGCCAATCTTCTGGCGTATCAATATCCTGCACACGTTCACGTAGCAGTTCGATTGAATATGATTTTGTACTAAATATTGGTTTCTCGTCTATCCATGCTTGAGACGAGCCCCAGTAAAATTGTCCCGCATCGTGCCAAGACTCCTCCAGGTCCTGAGAACGGACATTGAACATATCTGGAGAGAACATACTGATACGCTGCTCGTCACTTACTTTTATTGCTCGCTGTATGGGATAAGGATACCGAGTGACTGTAAATGCATAATCTGCATTATGTTCCTTCAATGTTTCCAGTCCTTTTAAAATATCCTCTGGGAGAATAAACGGAGCGGTAGCATAAATGCAGCAGACATACTCAGCTTTACTACCGTTACTTGCTATCCATTCAGTAGCATGGCGAATCACAGGAATCGTGCCTGCATAATCATTTGCCAGTTCTTCTGGGCGCATAAACGGCACTTCCACACCATATTAACGAGCGACATCTGCAATTTCTTCATCATCCGTTGAAACAATGATTCGATCAAAGACGCCGCTTTGCTTAGCGGCGTCAATGGACCAGGCAATCATCGGTTTCCCACAGAATGGTTTAATATTTTTCCGCGGTATACGCTTGCTTCCCCCTCTTGCGGGGATGATTGCCACATTCTTTTAGAAAAACTCCCGGATGCAATCCACTACATAATCCTGGTCGGCCTCTGTCAATGTAGCGTACAAAGGCAGGCTCAGAGCTCGTGAATAGTAGGCTTCAGCTTCAGGGTAATCACCAGGCTTACAACCCAATTCCTGATAATATGGTTGAGTGTGTACGGGAATGTAGTGCACATTCACGCCAATCCCTTTACTGCGCATGAAGTCAAAAAGAGCTTGCCGTTTTGCTGCATCTTTAACCTGAACAGGATAGAGATGCAAAGCACTATGGCCTGATTTAGCCTGAGCAGGCGTAGTGACAGGCAGGCCAGCAAGTAATTCGTCATAACGTTTTGCCAGCTTATGGCGTGTAGCAACGAACTCATCAATACGCTTTAACTGACTGACACCTAATGCAGCCTGAAGCTCAGTCATGCGGTAATTCAGCCCCAGCTCAACTTGCTGGTAATACCATGCACCATCCGCTTCATGAGTCATGCGTTTTGGATCACGTGTAATCCCGTGGCTGCGGTAAGACTGCAGTTTCTCTGCCAGTTCAGCATTGTTAGTCAATGCCATACCACCTTCGGCAGTAGTGATAATTTTTACTGGGTGAAAACTCAAAATCGAAATATCAGCATACTTTGAGCAGCCAATCTTCGTGTCGAGATAATTACCACCAATAGCATGTGAAGCATCTTCAATAACAAAGAACCCATACTCTTTGGAAAGCGCATGAATTTCAGCCATCTCACATGATTGCCCGGCAAAAGCTACAGGAACAACAATTTTAGGTAAATTTCCGGCTGCTTTCGCTGTCTTTAACTTATCTTTAAGCGCATCCACGCTCATGTTGTAGGTATCTTTATCGATATCAACAAAGCTTACATTGGCACCACAGTAGCGGCCACAGTTAGCTGATGCGACGAAAGTATTTGGTGTTGTCCACAGCCAGTCACCGCTTTCCAGGCCGAGCGCCATACAAGCAATATGCAATGCGGATGTCGCACTATTTACGGCCACAGCATGCTCTACGCCAACGTAGTCAGCAATTGCCTTTTCAAATGCGGGCACATTTGGCCCTTGCGTCAGAAAATCTGATTTTAATACCGCAACTACAGCAGCAATATCCTCATCAGAGATATCCTGGCGACCGTAAGGAATATTTTTCATTAAATATTACCTACTTTGTCCTTATTCACTTCCACCCACTGGCGCAGTTCGTCAATGCTCATCCATTCACTGTTGCTGTCACTTTCATAGATGAACCCTTCCGGCACTTTCTTACCATCTTTGATACGTTCTGGCGTGTTGTACCAGTCGTGAATTGCAGGCAAAATTTTGAAGTGTTCCGGGTATTCATACGTGTAATGAGCATCTTCTGCACTGATCATTTGTTCGTGCAGTTTTTCACCAGGGCGAATACCAATAATTTCTTGTTTGGCATCAGGTGCAATGGAGGTTGCAACGTCGGTTACTTTCATTGACGGAATTTTTTTCACATAAATTTCGCCGCCAACCATATCTTCGAAAGCATGCCACACCAATTCAACACCTTGTTCAAGGGTGATCATAAAGCGAGTCATACGGTCATCAGTGATAGGTAAAACACCTTTATCTTTGATCGACAAGAAGAAAGGAATAACCGAACCACGAGAGCCCATTACGTTACCGTAGCGAACAACAGCAAAGCGAGTTCCATGTGCGCCGGAATAGGAGTTACCAGCAACAAACAATTTGTCGGAAGCCAGCTTGGTTGCGCCATAGAGGTTTGCCGGACTACTTGCTTTGTCAGTAGAAAGGGCAACAACACGTTCAATACCTTTATCAATACATGCGTCAATAACGTTCATTGCGCCATTGATATTGGTTTTAACACATTCAAACGGGTTGTACTCTGCGGTTGGAACAATCTTTGTTGCTGCTGCATGTACGACAAAATCAACACCATCTAATGCACGATACAGACGATCCTTATCACGCACATCACCAATAAAGAAGCGAATACGTTCTTCATTTTTAAAATGCTTCGCCATCTCCCATTGTTTCATTTCATCACGGGAATAGATGATGATTTTCTTGGGGTTGTATTTGCTGAGAGTCATTCGAACAAATTTGTTCCCAAATGAGCCAGTACCACCAGTAACAAGTATTGTTTTATTATCGAACATTGATTCCACCAATGAATTATTACGCATTGAAAAAGATCAGGCTCCAGAGTGAAGCACAATCGTTTTCATTATCCAGATAGCGATTTGCATTACAACAGCATATAGCAAACCACGCTACCGCCCCTGGCTCTACAGCTACCAGTGCACTGCTATCATCAAATTATCTTGCTATACAAAGCAAAAAAGCGAAGGACCACTCAAGTCTGGCAGACCGGTGGTCACTTCGCATCATCAATTTTTACTAACTGTCTGGTTCCATAGATGTCAGGAATTCGTTTCCAACATCTTCTTAATACTATCGCGGAACTTCTGCCCTTCTTTCAGGTTACGCAGGCCATAGTTCACAAACGCCTGCATATAGCCCATTTTCTTGCCGCAGTCGTAGCTTTCGCCTGTCATCAGGGTGGCTTCAACCGGCTGGGTTTGGTTCAGTTCGGCAATGGCGTCGGTAAGCTGGATACGGCCCCAGGCACCGGGTTGTGTACGGGCCAGAATAGGCCAGATATCTGCAGAGAGCACATAGCGCCCAACGGCCATCAGGTCTGATTCCATTACCTGGGGTTCGTCTGGTTTCTCGATAAAGTCCACAATACGGCTAACTTTACCTTCGTTTTCCAGCGGCTCTTCGGTTTTGATAATGGAATACTGCGATAAATCGCCGTCCATACGTTTCGCCAGCACCTGGCTGCGGCCGTGCTCATTGAAGCGGGCAATCATGGCAGCAAGGTTGTAGCGCAACGGGTCTGCACTGGCGTTATCAATCACTACGTCTGGCAGAACTACCACAAACGGGTTGTCGCCGATGGTTGGGTGTGCACACATAATGGAATGGCCCAGCCCAAGCGGCTGCGCCTGGCGAACGTTCATAATCGTTACGCCTGGCGGGCAAATAGACTGAACTTCAGCAAGCAACTGGCGTTTAACACGCTGTTCCAGCAGGGCTTCAAGCTCATAGGAAGTATCGAAGTGGTTTTCTACGGCATTCTTAGAGGAATGGGTAACCAGAACAATCTCTTTGATCCCTGCGGCCACAATTTCATCGACAATGTACTGAATCATGGGTTTGTCGACGATGGGTAGCATTTCTTTAGGAATTGCCTTGGTGGCTGGCAGCATTGCCATTCCCAAACCGGCTACCGGAATAACGGCCTTCAAATTACTCATGTTCACTCCCACCTCACTGGTTGAGGAATTATAGTCCTTTGGCACTCTCGCGCCAGCACGTTTTGTTAACAGTGCCTGGCTCGCCATATTAGCGCCCGGCACAATCGAAATAAATTGAAAAGTTTGCTTTTCGGCATTATCCGTACAGGGCATAACCATTTGTCAGGATATCTGTACCGAAAAATAACAAGCTCTACGCACCATGGCGCGGTAGTGCAAAATTCAGTTGTTTGGTGTTTACATGCACCTGGTCAATGCGGTCGATATCCACCGAAGCGGTGCCATGGGTATCGACCGCATGCACGTTTGCCATAGATAACAGCGTGTCTTCCCGCGCTGAAAAGTGCCCGCGCACATCTTTACGTAAATCGAAATGCAATTTTAATGCCGGGCCGTCTGCCCGGTCGCGCACCACGTTGATATCGCGCAAAAACAGGTGCTGCGGCTTGTTATGCAATTCAATCCCGGCCTGTTGAATATTCAGGTTGGTGATTGCCACAAACGAAGTATCGTTGCCGGAAGAAATTTGAATGCCGCGCAGCGGAAGTTTTGCCTGGCGGTTATCCAGCCGCACGTCATTCAGTTTGAAATTCTGTGGAATAGATAAATATTTGCCGCGCACAGTACCGTAACCAATCAGCATACCTGCGCTATTCACCATATCTATGTTATCTATCACAAAATCATCACAACCATAAATAGCGACGGTGGCGTTATCAATCCCTGCCTTGCGGCTGAACAACGGGCTGATGTTGCGCGCTTTCACATTGCGAATCACAAAGTGTTTGCCGTTTTCCACATGCACTAACTGGCGGCAGTTACTACCGGTAATATTCGCCACTACAAAGCGTTTTACTGTTTGGCTTTCCGGGTAGTTGTTGTCGTAGGTACTGCCCGCAAGCCCAATGCCAATGCCCCAGTTAATTTTGCCGTTGGTGCAGTTAATGTTGTCGATAACATGGTCGGAAATCAGAATATCGCTGTCGTTAATCGCAACATTCCATTCCACGGCATCGCCCTGCAAGTCGTTAAACCGGCAGTTGGTAATGCGCACGCCAGTCATCTGGTTATGGAACCCCTGGCGCAGAATAGCGTAGTTGGCGTGGTGAACATGCAGGTTATCTATGGTGAGGTCACTCATCTTGCCGGGGTTACGCCCGCCAATATAAATCTGCATTACCGGGCCGAAGCCGGTCATTTCCAGGCCGGTGATTTTGTTACCCGAGCCACGCACATCCAGAATAATATTGTGCAAATGCCCGCCGTTTTGCCCTGTTACATGGCAGCCATCCTGCAACACAAACCGGCCTTTGCCATTGCCTTTAATTTCACCGCTCACTAACAGCTTTTTATTGGCGGGGATAAACACCGCGCTGTTGAAGCCGTCGCAGGTGAGCCCGGCCGGCACTTCCACTACATCGGCCGCAGCGAATGCCTGTTTAAAGGCCTCCGGCCAGTTGCTCTGGTAGAAGTTTTTGACACTTACAGTAGACGGGCCCGCGGCGCAGGCATAACGGGAAAGTAGCGGTAAGGAAGCCAGTGCTGCGCCGGTCTGGATTAACCGGCGGCGGGAAAGCGTTGATTTAAGTACAGGCATAAATCCTCAGTTTCGGTTTACAGCGTTTGAAGCAGGTCGGCGAGCTGCCGGTAAATACGCTGCTGGTTAAACTCACCTTCCACTTTGGCACGGGCGCGGGCCAGTACCGGCCGCAGTTCCTCTTCACCTACATGGGCAAAGGCCTGCAGCCTGTCGGCCAGGGCTTCGGCATCGTGCTCCGGCACCAGCCAGCCAGATTCACCGGATTCAATCAGTTCAGGAATACCGCTGTGCAGGGTAGAGACCACCGGGATCCCTACTGCCATGGCTTCCATTAATGCCACCGGGATCCCTTCCATGTCGCCGTCCGCGCCGGTCACGGAGGGCAATAAAAACAAGTCTGCTTCATCCAGCATGGCTTTCACTTCATGGCTGGGTTTAAACCCGGGCATAAAGACCTGGTCGTCCAGCTGGAATTGTTCAATCAGGGTTTTCAGGCGGCGTTCCCACGGGCCAATGCCCAAAATGTGGTAGCGAAACGGCACACCGCGCGCTTTCAGAATGCGGCAGGCTTCAATGGCAACGTGCAACCCTTTTTTCTCAGTAAGCCGGGCCACAGAAACAATAGATAACGGCGTGCCAGGTACTTTCAGTGGGCGGCGGGTGAATTTCTCCATATCCACGCCCATGCGGGAAACTGTGATTTTGTCTGGCGGGCAGCCCATATCTTTCAGGCGGCTGGCCCACAGCTCGCTAATAGGCAGCATCATGTCGCCACGGTTAAACAGTTGCTGGTATTCCGGGGTGTAATGTTGCAGCACTTCACGGTGGGAAATATCAATGCCGTGGAACACAGTGGCGATTTTGCCGCGCAGCGCACCCAGTTCACGCAGTTTGGCGGCACTGACACCCGCCGGGCCAAAGTGGGCGATAAACACATCCGCTGTGACGGGTTCAGGCAAGCCACCGCACACTGCAGACAAAATCAGGTTGCGGGCCTCGTTACCGTAGCGCTTCATGTTCAGCGCCCGCCAGGTGCTGGCTCGCCCCAGGCCTTTCAGGGTTTGTGACAGCCGGTATTTCATTTTGGCTCCGCGCCCTTCGGGTTCATCCAGCAGGTAGTGGGTTTTCGCCGCCAGGTTGTACTGGGTGTAAGCGGTGTGGGTGTTTTTGGTGTCTCCCTTCGCCAGGGAGACAATTTCTACCTCGTAGCCCATTTCAATAAAGGCGACGATTTGGTTGAGTACAAAAGTTTCCGAAGCAAGGGGAAACTTCAGCAGAAAGAAGCAAACTTTCATGGCTATTTGGCCTCCAGCACCCGCTCAATGACGCTTTTCACCATGGCCATTCCACTGGCGCGTTCGGCATCCACTGCCGGTTTAAGACGGGCATTCAGGGAATCGAGCTGGCCCAGGGTATCTGCCACTAACCCGGCCAGTGAGCCATCCAGCAACTGGCGAATGTCTATGGCCATTTCTGGCAGGCCCAGTTGCTGCATAATGCCGGCGGATTTGTGTTCGTAGTTGATGGCAATTGCCGGTGTGCCAAAGTTCATGGAGATAATGGCGGAGTGCAGGCGCGTGCCCACCGTCAGTGAACAGGCTGCAAGGATTTTGCCCATTTCCAGGTCATTCAGTTCATCCATAACCACATGGTAGTTTTCTGGCTGGTTCACATAAGCCGCCAGTTTCAGCGCCACCATGCGGTCGTCTTTGTTGTAACTGTCGATACCGGTACAGGTAGACAACGCCACCACCTGGTAGCCCTGGTCAATAATGCGGTTTACCACAGTGGCGAACGCCTGCTCGTAGGCTTGCTGGGTGGTGCCCAGGCGTTTGTCGAACGGGGCCAGTTCACGCAGCGTTACGGCAACTGTGGGCTTTTTGGCGATGGTATCCAGCCAGTGCTGCACCGCGTAACTGGGGGCAAAGCTGTCAACCTGGTGGTCCACCAGCCAGGCGGTATCCACCCCGGCTTCCACTTTGCGGGTATCAATGTTGCTTTGCTTCATCAGATCCAGGCTAACGGATTCACGCAAAATAAGCGCGTCACAGTGGCCGAACACATAGCTTGCCAGTTGGTTGAACTGCGGGTCCTGGAACGGGCCCACACTGTGCCCAATCATATACACGGGCTTTTTCGCCATCAGGCTGCACAGCGCGTGTTCAAACTGGGGAACACCGTACAAATCGACAAAGAACGAGCCGCCCACCTGAATAATGGCGTCGTACTCTTTAAGCGCACCAACAAAATCGGTAAACCCGCGCGGCAGCGTGATGTTGCGCATACGCCCGGTGTTGGTCACTTTTGCCAGTAACACCTGGTGCTGGTAACGGCGGCGCAATACTTTCTTCACCCGCCCTACCAGGCCGCTGGCGTTCAGGTGTTGTTTCATTTGTTTGTACAGTGGGTCGCCCATTACTGGCCTGTCCAGCAACCATGCGGAACTGACAGGGTAACGGCTCATGACATCCACATCGGCCTGGGGCGCAATGGTGGCAATGGCATCAATAAGGCCACGTAAAATGGCACTGTCGCCACGGTTGCCGCAGGTGTGATTGCCAAGAATCAGTAATTTCATACAGACCTCTTAATGGGGTTCTTCCGTTCAGCATCGGGGTGTCCTCACCCCGCCCGTAAACCGGGAACATGCTTAAAGTAAAAAATCAGGGAAATCAGCCAGGTGAGCAGCTCGCCTGCGTTACTGTGCCCGCAATAATGTTTTCAGGCGCTCATTGCGGCAAAACTGCCGTTTCAGCTCCACCACCAGCGGGTTACGCGAAATCACCAGTGTGGCAATAAACGCCAGCACACCCGCCGCAACCTGGGTAGTGAACACCACACCCAGTGCAGCATGGCCGTGCATTGCCAGCCCCAGGGCGTAGCTCACCACAATGGTGGGCAAAGACAGGTAGAACGGCAGCCAGATACTCAGGGCATACTCTTTGTAGCTGGAGCCCAGCACCGGTTTGATCATCACGAAGTAGCTCAGCACCGTGTTAATGATTTGCACCAGTAAAAAGCCCAGAGTTACCCCCAGCGCGCCGCCCGTCATGCCGCCAACAATAATGGCCGGAATAAACAGAAAAGTTTTGAATACGTTGAATTTAAAGCTGATATCCACGCGGGCTTTCGCCATCAACAAAGAGCCAATAGGGTTACCAATCGCCCGTAACAGACCCACAATGCACAACAGTTGCAAAATCGGGGTAATGAACGCCCATTTCTCACCGAACACCAGCGGTACAAAAGTGCCGGAAACCACCATCAACCCCAGCAGTGCCGGGAAGTTAATAATCCCCACTACCGAGAGCAGCTTGTAGAAATTGACCCGCAGTTTTTCCGTGTCGTCCTGGATTTTGGCAAATGCCGGGAACAGTACGCGGGTAATAATCGGGTTCAGTTTCATGGGTGGCACAACCGCCACGTTGTACGCCAGGTTGTAGCCCCCGGCCACGCTGGCACCCAGAATACGCGCCAGCACCAAAGTGGAAAGGTTGGTGTTCAGGTAGTTGATAACGCTGTCTGCCGTGAGCCAGGCGCCAAATTTAATATTCGCCGAAACCGATTTCAGGGAGAACATCAGCCCCGGGCGGTAAATTTTGCGGCCAAGAATACCAAACAGGGTGGTGCGCACCGTGGTGTTCACCAGGTAGCCCCAGATGGCGGTCATTGCCACTGGCCAGTAATGGGCGCTCACCACAGTGAAAGTGAACCCGGAAAGCACCGAGAACGATTCCACCGCGCCAATCTTGCTGAATTCCAGCTCTTTTTGCATCAAAGCGCGGAACTGCTGGCCGTGAGGGATTATCACAAAGGCTACAGACAGCGTTTGGATCAACGGCGCCAGGTCCGGGTTATGCAGCACCCCGGCAATCACGTGGCTCAGTGAAAACACCGCCACGCACACCACAATACCAATGCTCACATTCAGCCAGTAGAGCGTGGTCAGTTCTAACTGGCTGATGTCTTTGCGCTGAATAATCGAGTTGGCGATACCAAAGTCAGAGAGCGTATCCGCCAGGGCGATAATCACCAGGGAAATGGTCAGCAAACCAAACTGGTGGTTATCAATTATCCGCGCCAGCACGGTCATCTGAATCAGCCCCAGGCTGATAATGGTCAGCGTGGAGATAGCGGACCATTTGGCTCCGCTGATGGTTCTCTCTCTCAGGCTCATTAGTAGGCCGCCTTATTCACAAAGCCCTTGAACACAGTGAGAAAAACAATTTTGATGTCCAGCCAGAGGCTCCACTCGCGGATATACTCCAGGTCGAACTCAATACGTTTTTCCATTTTTTCCAGGGTGTCGGTTTCCCCACGCCAGCCATTAATTTGCGCCCAGCCGGTAATGCCAGGTTTCACTTTATGGCGCAGCATGTAGCCTTCAATCAGGCTGCGGTACTGTTCGTTGTGCGCCACAGCATGGGGGCGCGGGCCAACAATCGACATACCACCGGTCAGCACGTTAATAAACTGCGGCAGTTCGTCCAGTGAGGTACGGCGCAGGAAGCTGCCCACACGGGTTACGCGCGGGTCACTGCGGGTGGCCTGGGTAACCACACTGTCGTTTTCCATGACGCGCATCGAGCGGAATTTCCACACTTTGATGGGTTTGCCGTCCATGCCGTAACGGGTCTGGCGGAAGATAATCGGCCCCGGTGAGCTCAGTTTCACCGCGGCGGCAATGCAGCACAGCACAGGCGAAATCAGCAGCAAAATAAAGGCCGACAGGCAGATGTCTTCAATGCGTTTAATCACGCTGTTCACCCCATTGAGCGGGGTATCGAATACCGAAACTACCGGCACGCCGTTTACGTCAATGGTGCGTGAATGCAGGATGTTAAACGTGAACACATCCGGGATAACCATAACGGAACAGGTGGTGTCTGCCAGTTGGTGAACCAGCTCTTTGAGTTGCACTTCATCTTTCATTGCCATGGCAATGTAGACGTTGTGAATCTTGCCAGCTTTGGCGTCTTCCACCAGTTGGTCCAGGGTGCCTGCCCAGCGGTCTGGTACCCCGCCCGGCTCCGGGTCGTGGTATACGCCCACTACATCAAACCCCATCCAGGGCTCGTTGCAGAAGGTTTCCACCAGCGACAACCCGGCAGGCATTGCGCCTGCGACGGCCACGCGGCGGGTGTTGTACCCACGGTTACGCAGGAAACCGGCACCATAACGAATGGCGGCCCGGCAAATAACCAGCCCCATCGCGCCCAGCACATACCAGCTTAAATACACACTGAAGGTGCCGCCAAAATCGTTACTGAATGCCAGTAAACCGGCACTGAAAATAATGCTGAGGGTCCAGTTCTGTAACAGCAGCCCGATCTCAGTGCCAAAGCGCACACCACGCCAGGAGCGGTAAAAGTCGGTAATTCCCCCAACCATTTGGAAAACGACCAGGGTAACCAGTGCCATCAGCAAATGCATATAAAAGAAAGGCAGCGCAAAAAGTTTACAGATAGCCCATAAGCCAACAAACATGATGGTGATATCTGAAAAACGCTGCACCATAGAGATCAACGATGCGTTCGTTTTTATACGGTCGCGTTTTGTGAGACTTGTCATCGTTTTACCTGTCTGCGCAGAAGCGCGCGTTATAGCGGCAGAGTAAGTTGTTTTGTCCATCACCGATCTCCAGTTTGATTCGTCCGTTCCCCCTCAAGCTACGCAGCGTCCTTGCTGCGGCAGGTTGAGGGAGAGGGCCTCAACCCACTCTGCCTGGCGGGTTACTGATTCAGCAGCGCCAGAATTTCCTGTGTTCGTGCTTCCATAAGTGCGGTATCCCCGCGGGATTCCACATTCAGGCGGACTACGGGTTCGGTGTTGGAGCTGCGCAGGTTAAAGCGCCAGCCACCCAGTTCCATGCTGATACCGTCGGTATGGTCAACGGCGCTTGCCTGGGGTGCGTAATGTTGTTCCACGCGGGAAATCGCGGTTACCGGCTCAGCCAGTTTGCTGTTGATTTCCCCGGAGGCCGGGAACGCAGTCATGCGGTCGCGCACCATTTCGCCCAGTGATTTGCCTTTCACGCTTAACAGCTCAGCCACCAGTAACCACGGGATCATGCCGCTGTCGCAGTAGGCAAAATCACGGAAATAGTGGTGGGCGCTCATTTCGCCGCCGTAGATGGCGTCTTCCTGGCGCATGCGTTCTTTAATAAACGCGTGGCCGGTTTTGGACATTACCGGGGTGCCGCCAGCCTGGGTAACGATATCCACAGTGTTCCAGCTCAGGCGCGGGTCATGAATGATTTTCGCCCCGGGCTGTTTTTCCAGGAAGGCTTCAGCCAGCAGGCCAACAATGTAATAGCCTTCAATGAACTGGCCGGTTTCGTCGAACAGGAAACAGCGGTCGAAGTCGCCATCAAACGCGATACCCATATCCGCTCCGTGCTCAATCACCGCGTTACGGGTGTCGTCACGGCATTCCGGCAACAAAGGGTTAGGGATCCCGTTGGGGAAGTTGCCGTCCGGCGTGTTGTGCACTTTGATAAAGGTCACTGGCACATTCAGTGCTTTGCAGCGTGCTTCAATGGCATCCACCACCGGGCCTGCTGCCCCGTTACCAGAGTTCACCACCAGTTTGAGGGGTTTGATGTTTTTCACATCAATGTAAGAGAACAGGTGGTCGAGGTAGGCTTCACGGGTTGCCATCTGCTGGTAGCTGCCGCGTTTGGCCGGGTCAACCGGTGGGAAGTCGTTAGCTTCCGCCAGGCGCTGGACATCACGCAGGCCGGTGTCGCCACTGATTGGGCGGGCGCCTTCGCGCACCAGTTTCATGCCGTTGTAGTCCATCGGGTTGTGGCTGGCAGTCACTTCAATGCCGCCATCCACACCCAGGTGCCAGGTGGCAAAATAGATCTCTTCGGTGCCAGACATCCCAATATCCAGCACGTCCACACCGGCGTCTTGCAGGCCGCGGGCCAGTGCCAGTTTCAGGCTTTCACTGGTGAGGCGAACATCGCCGCCCACCACAATACTTTTCGGTTTGAGGTATTCGCCATAGGCCCTGCCAATACGCCAGGCGATATCTTCATTCAGTTCATCACCCAGGCGGCCACGAATATCATAGGCTTTAAAACAGGTTAATTTGCTCATCGTTTTCCCTTCTTCAGGCAACAGTCAGCCTTCCGCAGGCGCGGTGCGCACTGCAGTTGAATAACGCTTTTTATTTAAATTCGCCCGTAACGGTCGGCTAACCGGATTACGTCGTCTTCTTCAAGGTATGCGCCACTGCGCACTTCAATCAGGTCCAGTGGGATCTTGCCGGGGTTTTCCAGGCAGTGTGTCACGCCCAGCGGAATGTAGATGGATTCGTTTTCACCCAGCAGTTTTACTTCTTCACCCAGTGTGACTTTGGCGGTGCCTGCCACCACAATCCAGTGTTCGGCACGGTGGTGGTGCATTTGCAGAGAGAGCCCTTCTCCGGGTTTCACTGAAATGCGTTTCACCTGGTAGCGGTCACCGGCATCGATTGAGTCGTATTTGCCCCACGGGCGGTAAACTTCGCGGTGTACCCGGTGCTCCTGGCGGCCAGTCTGCTTGATTTGCTCAACGATTTTTTTCACGTTCTGCACGTGGTCGCGGTCGGCAATTAGTACGGCGTCTTTGGTTTGCACCACAACCAGGTCTTTCACCCCAACGGTGGTGACCAGGCCGGATTCGGCATACACATAGCTGTCCTGGGTTTCATGGCAGATAACATCGCCGTGGCGCACGTTGCCATCTTCCCCTTTCGGGCTGATTTCCCACAACGAAGACCAGGAGCCAACATCACTCCAGCCTGCGTCCATTGGCACCACCACTGCATCGGCGGTTTTTTCCATTACCGCGTAGTCAATGGATTCATCCGGGCAGGCCAGGAAGGCTTCTTCGGCTACACGGATAAAGTCCAGGTCAGGGTCAACGCCGTTCATTGCCTGCTGGCAGGCATCGAGAATATCCGGGCGGAATTTGGCCAGTTCTTCCAGGTAACGGTCGGCACGGAACAGGAACATCCCGCTGTTCCAGTAGTATTCGCCGGTATTCACGTAGTTTTGCGCGGTTGCCAAATTTGGTTTTTCAACAAACTGCGCCACGTTAAAGGCCACAGCATCGGTCGCGTCGTTAGTCAGGTTATGCACTTCGCCGCGGCGAATGTAGCCATAACCCGTTTCCGGTTGGTCTGGCACAATGCCGAAGGTCACCAGTTTTCCTGCTTCGGCAAATGGCATGGCGGCGCGCACGGCATCGCGGAACGCGTCTTCATTCTGGATAACGTGGTCTGCGGCCAGCACCAGCATCAGCGGGTTGTTGTCCGGGCACTGGCGTTTGGCGGCCAGCGCAGCCAGGGCAATGGCAGGCGCGGTGTTGCGCCCGGCCGGTTCCAGAATGATGTTTTCTGTCAGCATGTGCAGTTGGCGTAGCTGTTCCGCAACAATAAAACGGTGTTGCTCGTTACAGATAACCACCGGGCTTTCACAGGGAATGCCGTCCAGGCGGTGCAGTGTGGACTGTAACATTGTCAGGTCCCCTTTCAGGCAGAGGAACTGTTTAGGATAAAGTACCCGGGACAGTGGCCACAGGCGGCTACCGGAGCCCCCGGCCATAATGACCGGATAAAGTAATGACTGACTCATGATTTAACCCCGAATATCAGCGAGAAATTGGCTTAACACGTTCTCTTTTTCGAGCGTGCGTTCGGCATATTCACGTGCCACCGTGTTGTCCTGCGGCATGTTCAGGGCATGAATAATCCCTGCTGCCAGTGCATCGGGTGATTCTGGTTCCACACACACGGCAATACCCGGCACACTGGTGCATAACTGGCCCAGTTCGGTTTCCGGCTCGGCAGTAATCACTGCGTTACCGCCAACGGCGAGAATATTGGTGAGTTTGGAAGGCAGTACGGCATCCGCCGCGCCACGGCGCTGGATAACCAGGTGGCAATCCCCCATGCGCAACAATGCAGGCAGCGCTTCATAGGGTTGCAACGGGAAAAACCGCATATTGTGCAGGCCGCGCTCCTGTGCCAGCGCTTCCAGCCGTGCTTTGCCCCCACCCTGGCCGACAATAACGAATACCCAGGGTTCATCGGTGTAGCGTGCAGCCACATCAATCACGCTTTCCAGCCCCTGTTTTTCGCCAATGTTGCCGGAGTAGAGCACCACTTTGTGCCCGTCCGGTATGCCCAGTTGTTCACGCAAGGCATGTGCCGCCTGGTCATCCACCTGGCGAAAGCGTGCCACTTCAGACCAGTTGGGGAAGAAGATAATCCGTGCCGGGTCCACGCCTTTTTCCCGCGCTTTATTCATCATGGAGCGCGAAATGGTGGAAACCCGGTCAACATTGAGCAGGCCACTGCGTTCAAACAGGCTGGCGAATTTTGCCAGCTTGCCGCCCTTGCCCTTCCCTGCCATGCCAAGGCCCAGCATGGCGTCTACTTCGTAGTCCTGAATATGCAGTACCGTGCGCGCTCCGCTGAGTTTTGCCAGCAGGCGCATGCCCGGTACACAAAACAAGGTGGGAACCACGCCAATAATGCGGTCCGGCTTCCAGCTGCGTTGAGCCATCAGCGGGAAAAACGAACTCGCGGCAAAGCTCCCCAGGTGCAGCAGGCGTTTTATCGTTGACGGTTTTGCCGGGACATACAGTGGGCAACGCCATACGGTTGCGCCGTTGCGCTGTTCTTTACGCCAGCGCCAGGATGAATACTCACCCTGCACTTTCCACTGTGGGTAGTAAGGAGGCGCGGTAATCACCCGCACCTCGTGGCCCTGGCTCACCATCCAGTCCACCATTTCACCGGTGTACTTGCCAATGCCGGTCAGTTCCGGTGCATAGTTGATGCCATAGACCAGAATTTTCATAGGCCGGGCACTCCGGCACGGCGTGCCTTGTCAAAATAGGCCAGTGTGTTGCTGTGAACGTCTTCGCTGTTGAGGACGGCTTCAGGTTTCTGCCAGCGCCAGTCGGCATGCTGTTCGTCCGGCAGGTGCAAGTCACTGGTGTTCACTTTCAGGCGGAAACCCAGCACGATGTAATGAGTGGTAAACGCATCACCGGCGAAGTTGTCGTCGTAAAAATGTTGCCAGACGCCATAAAACTCCCCCTGTTCCATGGGAATTTTGCAGCCCAGCTCGCCTTCTGTCAGGCGTTCAAACGCATGGGCCAGCGTCTCGTCTTTTTGCACCCGGCCACCTGGCACAAACCAGTACCCTTGTGCCGGGCGGTTGTTACGCCGCCCTAACAGGTATTCGCCGCGCTCGTTCTCCACGACTAAATCAATGGAGATAAGCGGAGTGCTTTCCACCACTGTGGCAAACGCTTCACGACTTAAAAACATGGTTACCCCCGGAAACGATCCTGGTGTTCAAGGAACCACGCGTAGGTGCTGGCGAGGCCTGCTTCAAGGCTAATTTCGTGGTACCAGCCCAGGCTGTGCAGGCGGGTCACATCCAGTAATTTACGCGGGGTGCCATCCGGTTTGCTGGCATCAAAGACAATACGGCCTTTGTAGCCCACAACCCGGGCAAGGGTTTCTGCCATTTCGCGAATGGTGCAGTCCACACCGGTACCTACGTTAATGTGCGACAGCATAGGTTCGGTGTTTTCCTGCCACACTTCTGCGTCCAGTTCCATTACATGGATACTGGCAGCGGCCATGTCATCCACATGCAGGAATTCGCGCATCGGGTTGCCACTGCCCCACACGGCGACTTCCGGCGCGTCCTGAATGCGGGCTTCATGGAAGCGGCGCAGCAGAGCCGGGATCACATGGGAGTTGCTCGGGTGGAAGTTATCGTGCGGCCCGTACAAATTGGTGGGCATCACAGAGCGGTAGTCGCGCTGGTGCTGGCGGTTATAAGATTCGCACAGCTTGATACCGGCAATTTTGGCAATGGCATAGGGCTCGTTGGTTGGCTCCAGTTGGCCCTGCAGCAGCTCACTTTCTTTCATGGGCTGGTGCGCCAGTTTCGGGTAAATGCACGACGAGCCAAGGAACAGCAACTTATTCACGTTGTTCACATGCGCTGCGTGAATAATGTTACTTTCGATCATCATGTTTTCGTAGATGAAATCAGCAGGGTAGGTATTGTTCGCCACAATACCCCCCACTTTGGCCGCCGCCAGGTAGACCTGGTCGATGCCTTCTTCTGCAAAGAAGGCATGTACCGCGGCGGAATCGAGCAGGTTCAGCTCGTCCCGGCCACGCAGCACCAGCTCCACATCTTCACGCGGCGCGAGCTGGCGGGCGATAGCCGACCCCACCATCCCGCGGTGGCCGGCTATAAAGATACGTTTTTTTGTCATGCTCAGGACTCCAGGGCGATAGCCACCTCATAACCGTGGGCTTTAAGCAGTGCGTGTTTCTTCGCTGCTTCCAGGTCTTTGGCAACCATTTCAGAAACCATTTGTTGCAGGGTGGTTTCTGGTTTCCAGCCCAGAACTTCGTGTGCTTTGGTTGGGTCGCCCAGCAGGGTTTCCACTTCAGCAGGGCGGAAGTAACGCGGGTCTACTGCCACAATCACATCGCCGGGTTTCACTGCCGGTGCATCGTGGCCGGTAACCGATTCAACAATGCCCTTCTCTTCCACGCCTTTGCCTTCAAAGCGCAGTTTGATACCCAGCTGAGCTGCCGCCATTTCCACAAACTGGCGCACGGAATACTGCACACCGGTGGCAATAACGAAGTCTTCTGGTTTGTCCTGTTGCAGCATCATCCACTGCATTCTTACGTAGTCGCGGGCATGGCCCCAGTCACGCAGGGAGTCCATGTTCCCCAGATACAGGCATTTTTCCAGGCCCTGGGAAATGTTGGCGATAGCGCGGGTAATTTTACGGGTTACGAAAGTTTCGCCACGGCGCGGGGATTCATGGTTAAACAGAATGCCGTTACAGGCGTACATGCCGTAGGATTCACGATAGTTTACGGTGATCCAGTAAGCGTACAGTTTTGCCACTGCATACGGTGAACGCGGGTAGAACGGTGTGGTTTCTTTCTGCGGGATTTCCTGCACCAGACCATACAGTTCAGAAGTGGATGCCTGGTAGAAACGGGTTTTCTTTTCCAGGCCCAGGAAGCGAATGGCTTCCAGCAGGCGCAGGGTGCCCATGCCGTCCACGTCAGCGGTATATTCCGGAGATTCAAAAGACACGGCTACGTGGCTCATTGCCCCCAGGTTGTACACTTCGTCCGGGCGAACTTCAGAGAGGATGCGCGTCAGGTTGGAGGTATCCGTCAAATCACCGTAATGCAGGTGGAATTTCGGGTTGGTGGTGTGCGGATCCTGGTAGATGTGATCCACGCGCTCAGTATTAAACGAGGAAGCACGGCGCTTGATACCATGTACTTCATACCCTTTGTCCAACAGGAATTCAGCCAGATAAGAGCCGTCCTGTCCGGTTACGCCGGTAATAAGAGCCACTTTACTCATATTCATTTTCCTCTGTGAATAATTATCGGACTTCGTTGGGAGTCTCAGGCTGCGCCTTCCATTGAAGACACAGGTTGGGTATCCACGCGTTTGCGTATCACCACTGCCGGGTTGCCACGGCAAATTGCGTTGCCGGGCAATGATGCAAAAACACTGCTGCGCGCACCCACTACGGTGCCATCGCCAATCGTCAGGCCAGGCGCGACAAATACGTCTGTCGCCAGCCAGCATTTTTCGCCAATCACGATGGGGTGCGCGGAAATATCGAAGTAGTCACTCATGTAGTCGTGGCTGCCGGTGCACAGGTAGCACTTCTGGGACACCACGGCGTTTGCGCCAATGGTGATATCTCCCAGGGTGTACAGTACGGCGTCGTCACCCACCCAGGCGTAATCACCCAGGGTTAATTTCCACGGATAAGTAATTTTGACTGAAGGGCGAATTACCACCCCTTTGCCAATGCGTGCGCCAAATAAACGCAGCAGGAAAGCACGCCAGCGGTACATAATTTGTGGTGACCAGGCAAATAAGGTGGCCTGTACAGCCCACCATAATTGAACTTTAATGCCACCGGCACCACGAAACCCCGCCGGAACGGTGAAGTTTTTTAAATCCTGCATAGTTAATCCTCAGCGGTATAGTGCATGGGAACCCCTTCATATCTCAGGTGATTATTGCTAAACCCTGTGTTATATGAATATTTCCAGTATCAACCAGGCACTTCGTCTAAATCAGGCCAATTTAATTATCAGGCTTTGTTATATAAGGCCTTAGCTTTACCTGTCGTTCTCAGGCGCAATTGATAAGACAATTCCGCCCAAAAACCAGGAACATGCAGTATCTTGCGTTGTACAGTTTTTGCGTCCTGACATAATTCAATGTTATTAGAGGTTGAGACACCTCCCATTGAAAATTCAGAAACCAAACATTTGATGCGTTTAAACCGGTAACCTAATTTATACATACGTGCAGTCAGCGCATAATCTGATGACACACGGTATTTCAGATCATAAGGGTATTGTTTTAAACCATTTACCGGGAAAAATATTGCCTGATGGCTTGCTGGCAGGCTGTGGTAAATATACCAGCCATGTTTCGCAGTGCGGCGTAACTTATTGCCATCGCCAAAATCAAGCAGAGCATCGCCAAGGTACATTACCTTGCCTTTATTACTGTCTTGTTGCATTTGGCGAACAAATTCCGCCACATCGGCATGGAATACGTCACCCGAGTTCAGGAAGATGGCATACTGGCCCTGAGCCATGGCAATGCCTTTGTTCATGGCATCGTAAATGCCTTTATCTTTCTCGCTCACATAACGTAAGTTGTACTGGCCATTACAGTTTTCGAGAAATTCTTCCGTACCGTCTTGTGACAGTCCATCTACCACAATCCACTCAAACGGGATACCCGCCTGTTCCAGGTGAGCCAGAGATTGCCAGGTTTTTACAACACCTGCGTAATTTCTGAAAGCAACAGTAATCACACTTAAAAACGCCATAGCGAACCTCTTCAGGATACTGTCTGCGCCAGCGCTTTGCGCAAAATAAACGGGCAGACAATTAAAAACGCATATTCCGGGCTAAAAATTGAACCAGTAAAGAACAATGACAAAGGCATAAATAAATATAACTGCACGCGATAGTTACGGTTATTACCAAAAGCTGCAGGTACCATTTTTGCCACTTTAGTCATGTACCAGACTGTTAAAGCAACTGCGAACCAGGAAAAATAAATAATCAGCAGATACAACCCATTGTCTATGGTTTTACCCACATCCGCACCGTTAAAAATTCCGAATGATGCGACATATTCGTAAAGCGAGCCAAATCGGACTATTCCGTCAATATTGGTTAATGAATAACCCACCATTACCAGTGGACCAATAATACGGTAGTACGAAGAAGACCCGGCGGTTCCCAGATCACCAACACGTTCTGCTATATAAGGGAACCCCAGTACCAGCCCCACCAAGAAAACCGCAAGAGAAATAATTGCCAGCGGTAGTTTCTTTCTGATAGCGCTTTTATTCAGGTACTGAAATGCCCACTCCAGCAAATAAAACATGATAAACGTCATTACACCGGAAAAGGACCCCGAGAGAACAATCCCTGCAAGAATCATAACATCAGTTTTCGGCGTTTTGATACCAAACTGCTTGATGCTGAGCCAAATTGAGATTAGTGCCAGGGCGAAGAATGCCGGTTCAAAATACAGTGCTGTGGTTCGTTTCCCACCAAAGCTAATAAAATTGAGTACATAGCTGTTACTGTATATGAGAAATTTGGATATATTCTCAATCAGGCTACTGCCGCCAGTGAGTAATATTTGCGCCATTTCTGCCGCGGCTATCATCACGATAATCCCTACCACCACATAAAACGCCCGCAACAGTTTGCGGTGGTTACGCAGTGAAATAGGTTTAAAGCGGCAACTCCATGTCATACCGATTATCACAACGATGTAGACAAACAACAGCGTTGAGGTGACGTACTTACTGGCATCCAGTGATTTGCCGAAAATGTAGTTGTAAATTGTCAGCCCGGCGCCAATGCCCAGTGCGACAAACAGCTTTTTAAGGCTGATACGCTCTAAAAACAGCAGCAAAATGGCGGGCATAAATGTCACTACCGTTATTGGGAAGCTGGCACCAATTTGCGCCAGCTTCACATTCACCACCAGGTAGGTGAACGGCAGGATGAGGTAGCTACAGACTCTGATAGAACGAGACATATTCCTCCAGCATCTGTTGCCCACTGAACGCTGCGCGGCTGCGTTGTTTGAAATCATTCAGAGATGAACCAAACAGAGTTTGCGCCAGTTCACTCCGGCGCTGCGCCGCCAGCCCACTCGCCTGCGCTTTATCCACCGTGACACCCTGCACTTTGCTGAGCACTTCCTGCGCGGCTTCACTGTGGGTGGCAATGACCGGTAAACCAATGGACAGCGCTTCACACAGAATTAATGGGTAGTTATCTACCCGGGAGCTGAACAGCAATGCATCCAGTTGGTTGAGTTCCTGCATTAACGCGGCTTTGTCAGTCAGAAAACCGTGGTTGACCACGTTCGCACCTTCAAAAGGCGAGAATTTACCAAAGGTGTGCACTTCCACGTCGCCGCGGGCAATAATGTCGCGCACCAGTTGCGGGTCAGTTTTGCCGTCGTAGCGTAAATCATGAGCTACCACAGCCAGCCGTGGTTTGCTGTTTTCTGCCGGTGCATCTGGCAGGTTTGCCAGAATGGTTTCGGTAGCCAGATCTATTCCGTTATTGATAACCTGGCAGCGCCCTGCCCCATACAGGCTGTTGAACGCCTGCGCCACATGCTGGCTGGGGGAAATAAACTGGCAGCCCAGTGCCAACATGGTATTGATCAGGCTGCGTTTTTTATCTATGCGCTTTGCTGCCAAATCGACTTTTACCGGCGGGTAGTTATTCAGCCCCGGGCACGCCTGGCAGCCCGTTTTCCAGCCATCACAGCCATCAAGAAATGCGCAACGCCCGGTAATACTCCAGTGGTCGTGCAGGGTCCATACCAGGGTGGCATCGGGTTTGGCGGCTTTCAGGCGGCGGCAAAAATCCACCACAGAAGCAAAGTTAAGCCAGTAGCTGTGCAATACGTGAAAATGTAAAACCACCGGGCCTTTCGTTGCCAGCAGGCGGCTATACAGGTTGTTCAGGTTGCCGAACGGGTCGCGGTTCAGAACCCGAAACAGCGCAAGGTTAATCATGGAAACCAGTTGCGGTGTGTGTTTTTCGGCATGGGGGATGTTATCGTGGCTGACACTTTTCTTGCCGCCCTTGCCATAGCCATAAATAAAACGAGACTGCCAGCCCTGCTTCAGCGCACGCTGGTGCAGATCCAGCGCGACCCCGGCCGCGCCGCCTTCTGCCAGGCGTACATTAAATTGCAGAATATTCATTTAATAACCTTCACTCGCGCTTTTTCACCTGTTACCAGCGCGTTATCCGGAATGCTGTCCAGTACGACGCTTCCCGCGCCAATCGTCACATTGTTGCCAATGCTGATATCGCCTATCAGGATGACGCCCGCGCCCAGTTCCACACCGTTTCCAATGACCGGGCAGGCCAGGCTGTCTGGCCCGCGGTTACCAATGGTGACACCGTGACGAATAGTGAAATCATCTCCGGCAACCACAAATTTATTGATAACCACTGCGTAACCGTGGTGAATAGTGAAACGGCGGCCAATCGTGGCGGCGGCCTGGATTTCATAACCAAACAGGCATTCAGTGATAAAGCGGTACAGCAGGAGTAATGGTGCTGCCCAGATATTGTTAATCACGCTTTTTTTGCGCCATACGGAGCAAAAGTGAGCAAAACGGTACGCCACAACCATGCAGCAAGGGCGCAGGCTCCAGCTATTTGCGCGTAAATCTTCCAGCAGCATTTATTTTCCTCGCAGCCCATACGCCAGACGGCGTGAATTACGCACAGAGAACAGTGCCAGCAGTGTACGCAGTGACATCCGTTTGTTGCGGATTTGGTACAGCGTGAACAACTGGTATTTCTTGCTGGCTTTGTCGAATTTGCTTTTGTGTTTGCGGTAGAAATTGAAATAGCCGGAGAACTGTTTCGGCGATTTGGTTATCTGCATTTCACCGTGGTTGATGTGCAGAATTTGCGTAGCTTCTTCCACTTTCCAGGGTTCGCCCCACGACATCACCATGCGCAGGAAGATGTCGTAATCCTGCGCGGCACGCAGTTGGGTATCAAACAGGCTTTCTTTAAAGCGGTTTGCCAACGAGAACACCTGGTTGCCAATAATATTGCGTTTAAAAAACAGCTTGCGGGAATACGGTGATTTTGGGTACAGCGGCAGGCTGTTGGGCTGGGTGTACACTTCGCCCTGGCAAATGTAGTCGTTGGCGTATAAAAACGCGTGGCTCACCAGTTGGTGTTTTTGCGCCAAAAATGAGGAAAGCCGGTTTGGCATCCACTCATCGTCGTCGTCAATGCCGGTAATATAAGAACCCTGAGCGCGTAAAATCGCCTGGTTACGCACGGCACAGGCACCACTGTTGATGTCGTTGTGAATATAAGTCAGGCGCGGGTCGTTAAGCGATTCGACAAAGGCCTGTAACTGGTCCCAGGATTCGGAACAGTCATCCACAATAATCATTTCCCAGTTGTCAAAATCCTGGCGCAGCACTGATTTAATAGCGCGAATAGCCAGTTGCTGACGGTTCCATGTCGGCATATAGATAGATACCAGAGGGCGCGATGGTGTGGTCATCTTTCCATTCCCCATTAGCTGAAAGTGAAAAGTCAGGTTGGTGTCCGGTTGCAGGTGGCGGCACCGCCCGCAGGCGGTACCGGTTTACATCAGCCGGTTATTTGGCATCCGATTTATATTCGTATTCGTAGTAACCGTAATCCTGGTAACCCGATGCGCGGCGGAAGATGGAGTTCAGAATCACCCCTTTCACCTGAACGCCGTTCTGTTCAAAGCGACCAAGGCTGGTTTCCACTTCTTTCAGGGTGTTGACTGCATAGCGTGCCACCATCAGGGTGGTACCGGCATGGCGGCCAACAACAGCGGCATCCGTTACAGCAAGGATTGGCGGTGTATCAATCAGTACCAGCTCGTAGTTCTTGCTGGCCCAGTTGATAAGCGCTTCGAAACGTTCACTCATCAGCAGCTCTGACGGGTTCGGTGGGATTTGCCCACGCGGGATCAGGTCAAAGTTGGCAATGGTGGTTGGGCGTGCGGCTTTTTCCAGCGGGCTGTTATCTGCCAGCACATCCGACAAACCATGCTGGTTGCTGCAACCCAGCAATTCGTGGGTGTAGCCTTTACGCATATCACAGTCGATAAGCAGCACTTTTTTATTGGTCTGGCTGATAACCGCCGCCAGGTTGGCACACACAAACGTTTTACCAATGGACGGGCTGACCCCGGTCATCATCAGGACGTTGTTGGATGCCTGCATCATGGCAAAGTGCAAACTGGTGCGCAGGCTGCGTACTGCTTCAATTGCCAGGTCAGTTGGGTTACCCACCGCCAGCAGTTCGCTCTGCTTATAGCGCCGGTTGGTTGTACTGCCTTTGAGGTGCTTAACTTTACTGCCGCTTTTCCCGGCGTTATCGCGCGCTTTTTGCCATTCAGACAGCGGGATACTGGCGTACACACTGATCCCGGCTTCTTCCAGCACTTGCGGGCTTTCAATACCGCGGTTCAGCAGTGAGCGCAGCAGAACACCAACAATGGATAACATCAGCCCCAGAATAATGCTGCCGAGGATAACCAGCGCACCACGGGGTTTTACAATGCCCGGTTCGGTGACCGCAGGGTCCACAATACGCACATCGCCAACGGTACTGGCTTTCTGGATTTTCAGTTCCTGCTGGCGGTTCAGCAATTGCATGTACACTTGCTGGCCGGATTCCACATCACGGGTTAACTGCACCACTTCCTGCTGGGTTTTCGGCATTGCAGCAATACGTTTTGCCAGCTGTGCTTTTTCGTTTTCCAGCACCTGGCGCTGTTCAAGCAGGGTGCGGTAAGACGGGTGCGCTTTGGTGTACAGCTTGGAGATTTCTGCTTCTTTGAAAGTCAGTTCATTCAACTGGGAATCAATGTTCACCATTGAATCCAGCACAGACTTCGCTTCCAGTGATAAATCCACAGAATCTTTCTGCTGGCGATAAGTGTTCAGTTTGCTTTCAGCGGCATCCAGGTTATGGCGTACCACTGGCAGTTGCTTCGCCAGGAAGTCGAGGCTTTTCGCCGCTTCTTCAGATTTACGCTCAACATTCTGTTCAAGGTAGTTACGGGTAATGCTGTTGAGAATTTCACGGATCTGGTCGCGGTCTGCCCCGGTATAGGTCAGGCTGAGTACCCCGGTATCTTTGCCGTTTTCAGCCACTGTCAGGCTGTTGGTCAGCTGGTTTATCATGCCCAGCGTGGAGTATTTGGTAACGGTAAACTCGCTGCCTTCGTGAGCATTAATCCCCGATACCAATAAAGTCAGACCATTTTTAGTTAATGGCTGCCCCACCTGCCCTTCTGCACTGAAACCGTTGTTACTGGTAAAGCGGTAGCGGGTTGGGCTAAGCACCTCCAGAGTAAACTCGTCTTTATGCATGGCTTTCGGCACGTTAAAGGTGCTGACAGTCACGCTTTCATTCTGCCGCCCCATTAACCGGTCCCAGCCGGCACCGAAAACAGGGAAAGTATTCTTTTCAACGTCAATGTCCAGATTCAGGTCATCAACCGTTTTCCCCAGAACCATACGTGAGGTAATCAGTTGCATTTCTGCATCGGACTGTGGCGCTTTGTTTTGCAGTGCAGAGTTAATGTCCTGCACCAGAGAACTGCTGCCATTCTGTTCGATTTGCACCAGTGCGTCGGCTTTGTAAATCGGCGTCGCGAACATGACATAGGTTACCGCAACCATGGCAAACAACGCAGTGATGCCAAGTACCCACCAACGGGCTTCAATCACGGTACCAATCAGACGACCGATATCAATCTCGTCGCTGCCATCAGACGAGGCGGAGGCGTGTTTAATGCGTTCTGTCATTGTTATCCCTGCTGAACTGTCAGTGCGTCCGCCCACTTGCGGGCAGAAAGGTCAAGAAGCTCATACACCGCTTCAAATGCCTCCTGGCTTTTGCGCCAGGGGTCCGGAATTTCACGTTCACTGTCCCAGTGACCAAACAGCATCACTTTGCCACGCATTTCTGGCGCCATTTCGCACAATGCGGCGATATGGCGGCGTTCCATAGTGAGGATAAGGTCGTAGTTGCGGCACATTTTGCCTGACACCTGGCGGGCGCAGTGCCCGTCCAGAGAGAGGTTGTGCAGACGGGCGACTTTCGCCGCCGTCGCATCAGCATGCTTGCCGACCAGGGCGCCTAACCCGGCTGAATCTACGTTAAGCTCTGGTTGGTACGCTTTCAGTAAACGTTCCGCAGTTGGGGAACGGCAGATGTTCCCCACACACACCACTAGAATTTTATTGAACATAAGCGGTTACCAGTTATGAACGTCACTCGCCGCATTAATCATGTAGCGAACGCCTGTTATCGTCGGTACCAGTTGGTTAACCAGTCGACCCCAACGCGCCACTGGCGCTGTCGTGACATACACCACGTCGTAAGGTTGCAGGCGGAATTCTGTCGCCATCACCAGCGATGTGGCATCAGACATATCCAGCTGATAGATATTGGCAATTTTTCCGTCCTTGCTGTTACGGATAGGACGAATTACGAAGATGCCACTGGCATTGGCGCTGGTCAGGTCGATACCTTCTGCCTGGCCGAGTGCTTCGGTCAGTGTCATGCCACTGAAGTCCATTTTGAGCGTGGTCTGTTTTTTCACTTCGCCCATTACGAAGACTTTCAGGTCATCGTTACGTGGCACAAACAGAATGTCGCCGGGGTACAGTAAGTGGTTCTGGCTCAGGTCGCCGTTTTGCATCAGCGCCTGCAGTGAAATGCGTTGTTCGCGCCCGTTGTGGGTCAGTACCACATTGCGCCAGTCGGCCATATCGGTCAGGCCACCTGCCGCATTCACCGCATCAAGAATAGTCAGTGGCACATTGGTGATCGCCTGTTGGCCGGATTTGAGCACCTGGCCGGAGACATAAACTTTCTGCGAGCGGAACGCAGCGACATTAACGTCCACCTGCGGGTCAGTAATGTACTTCGCAAGGCGGCCGGTAATATCACTACGGATTTCACTCAGGGTTTTCCCTGCTACGTGAACTTTGCCGATATAGGGATAAAAGACCGTGCCATCCGGGGCAACCCAGTTACCGGTGTCGCTGGAACTACGGTACTGGCCTGCCGGGGTGGTCAGTTCAGGGTGATCCCATACAGTGACGTTAAGCACGTCGCCCGGGCCAACCCGATACTGGTAATTCGCCATTTCTTGTTCAAGAGACGCATTGGGTTGAGCCACTTCCGGGCGGGGGCGTAATTCTTCAACCAGACGAGGCGTCAATGGATAGACGTTTACTAACTTATCCAGATCAAAGTCAGCGTCCTGTTGTTTTATCACATCTTTTCCCATTGTAGACATGTTGCTACCTGGAAATACTGTACAGCCACTCATCAGGCCCACCGATACCAGCAGGGGCATCAATTTTAGTCTGGATATCATCATTGAATATTAATCACTATGGTAGAGTAATTATCCTGAACGCTGCTGATAGCAACATTACCGCTAACTTAAAAAGAGAATGCGATGCTTATACATAAAATATAACTGGCATCAGTCCTAAAATTTGCTTATTCACCCTCAGAACATTGACAGAATAATTATTGGATATTAGGGGCTTCAGGCACGCTACCGCCCTTGGCTTGCAGTTACCAATCTACTGAAAATTCATTGCCTTGCAATGCACGCAACGGTGCTGAGATGCACAAAAATACTGCAGTGAAATATCCGGCCATACATCTGTTAAAAATATCTAATTTGGGTGTTCTTAATGCAAAACTCATTTAACACCTGATGGATTGTTGCAGCTAAATAAATAGCAGGCAAGGTACGATACCCTGCACCAGTGGTTTTTAAGAATAATATTAAGCACTCATATTTTGATTTTTAGGATTTTCTTCATATTGACAGCAAATAATAAGAGCAATATTTATCCAGAAATCAACCAGTCAAGGTGATATCTATATGGCATTATTCCTAAAATATATTCAATCAGTATTAATATCAGATTGTGAAGCTAAATACTCATCTCCAATAAATTCATTCACCTGCATATTTGTTATTAAGACAAATCTCAGTCATTGATTGATTTTTTGGCAAGCTTTCTCCATGATTCCGAAAGAAACAACACATTGGGGTAATTAACTGATTATGGAATGGTTGGCAGACCCTTCAATCTGGGCCGGACTGGTGACACTGGTGGTGCTTGAGCTGGTGTTGGGCATTGATAACCTGGTGTTTATCGCGATTCTGGCCGAACGGCTCCCACCCCGGCAACGCAACCGGGCGCGAATCACTGGCCTGTTTTTCGCCATGCTGATGCGCCTGGTGTTACTGGCTTCGCTCTCCTGGCTGGTCACGCTGACCCGGCCATTGTTCACCTGGCAGGCATTCAGCTTCAGCGCACGCGATTTGATAATGCTGGCAGGCGGCCTGTTCCTGTTGTTTAAAGCCACCACAGAGCTGAATGCACGGCTGGAAGGAAAAGAGAGCGACGCAGATACCCACCGGCGTGGTGCTTTTTTCTGGGCCGTGGTGACACAAATTGTTGTGCTGGATGCGGTGTTCTCTCTGGATTCAGTGATTACGGCAGTGGGCATGGTCAATGAGCTGGGGGTTATGATGGCCGCAGTGGTCATCGCCATTACGCTGATGATGCTGGCAAGCCGGCCACTCACCGCCTTTGTGAACCAGCACCCCACTATTGTTATCCTCTGCCTGAGTTTTCTGCTGATGATTGGCTTCAGCCTGGTGGCCGAAGGGTTTGGCTTCCTGATCCCGAAAGGCTACCTGTATGCCGCAATTGGTTTCTCTGTGCTGATTGAGATTTTTAACCAGATAGCATGGTTTAACCGGCGGCGCTTTTTGCAGGCCAACCACTCACTGCGCCAGCGCACCGCTGAGGCAGTAATGCGCCTGCTACGCGGGCGTAAAACCGATGAAGTGCTGGATGAAGAAGCGGCAGCGCTGAGCGAGGATGTTCCGGTACCTGTATTTAACCCGCAGGAACAAATGATGATTTCCCGGGTGCTGAATTTAAACCACCGCAGCGTATCGAGCATTATGACTTCCCGCCATGATATTGACCTGCTGGATGTCAATGAAGCGGAGCATGCTGTGCGCGACAGGTTGCTGAAGAACCAGCATACCCGCCTGGTGGTCAGTTCAGGGGACGATGAGATTATCGGTGTTGTGCATGTTATTGACTTGCTTAACCAGAGCTTCAGTGGGCATCCGCTGGATATTCAGGCACTGGTGCGCCAGCCTCTGGTGTTCCCGGAAACCCTGGCGTTATTAAGTGCGCTGGAGCAATTCCGTTCAGCACGCACCCATTTCGCGTTTGTAGTGGATGAATTTGGTTCCGTGGAAGGCGTGGTGACTTTAAGCGATGTGATGGAAACCATTGCCGGTGACCTGCCCAACGAGGCAGAAGATGTTGATGCCCGCCATGATATTGAACGCCACCCGGATGGCAGCCTGACAGTTAACGGCCATATGCCTCTGGATGACCTGGTCCACTACCTGCCAGACCTGCCGCTGGAAGAAAAACGTGATTACCAGACAGTTTCTGGTTTGCTGATGGACGAACTACAGCACATTCCTGTTGCCGGGGAAGTTGTGCGCCTGGGGAATGTGGTATTTACCACGCTGCAGGTTACCCACCACCGTGTGGAGCGGGTGCATGTTGTGGCAGTGCAGCCAGACGAATCACCGGAATATGAAGTGTAGCCAGGAAGTGTAGTTACGAGAGGGGTTCACAAAACGTAGTGTAATGTAAGATACAGTGTGCCTCAGGCAACGCCGCAACCCACGGTTAAAACCGAAAATTGATTCGCCAGAAATAACAAAGTTAACGCCCCGCCGTAATCGTGCGGGGCGAAACACTATTATTTATCCAGCAGTTTTTTCAGGTCCTGCGCTTTACTGCTCTCTTTGTTACGCTCAGCCCAGACTTTTAACCGGTCACGCGCTTCGTTTTGCAACTGGTTACGCAATACCTGGTTAACATCAAGTGAGTAATTCATTGACTGCCACGGGCCATAAATGCGCAGCGGAATGGCTGTCTGGCTCAGGGTTTGCGTCAGTTTGCTGTCACCTTTCCAGCCCCCGGTAATACGAATCATAAAATTGGCGTCAGACGCTTCTTTTACCAGATCCATACTGCTGTTCCCGGAAATATTCATGACGGCGGACGAACCCTGGATATTGCTTAAATCCAGTGTGCCGCTGTCTAACGCCAGGTCGGCACTGAAGTCAGCCAGAAGTGTGTTATCACTATTGCCGTTATCACTGCTTTCCTGGATACGGCTGTCTGCCCGGGCAAAAGCCTGGGTTACCAGGCGCTGGAAGTTCAGCCCTAACAGGCGGCTATGTGTCATGGAGAGTGCCCCTTCCCCCTGCCAGTTGTGGCGAAATGCTTCGGCATCCAGTTGGTGGCCGGAAAAACGCCCGTGCAGGGAAATCGCCCCTTCCAGAGCAATGGGGTAGTCGAATGCAGAGAGCACCGGGCCAATTTCCACGTTGTTGATAACCGGGTTGAATGTCAGATTCGCGACATTTTTCCGGGCATCCACGGTTCCCGGGAAAGACAGCGTCCCCTGCCCTAATTTGCCTGTAAGCTGGTTTACCGCCAGCACGCCATGCTGGTTTTCCATATCTGCGACGACATTGGTGAAATCCAGCCCGCGCCAGCGTACTGAATCTGCAGACAGCCTGAAGTGGGCATCAAAATTCCACAAACTGGTGAATGGCCCGTCAACCGTATCTCCGGCAATAACCGGGCGTGGTAACACCACCTGCCCTGCTGGATTGCTGTTTTGCGCAGACGTGGGCGTTTCTTCGGTATCAGGCTCGCCTATCAGTTCATCCAGGTTCAGGCGGGCAAAATGCAGTTGGCTGCGAATATCCGGTTTTTTCCCCATTGCCAGGGTCAGCCCGCCATCCACTTCGCTATTGTTTGCCGTCAGTTTCAGCCCGGATACCGACACCTGCTCAGGCAACCCCTGCCAGCCAATGTCCAGGGTTCCCTGGCCGCTAACCCCTTTAGCAGGCAGATCGGCACCCGTGAGCTGGTAATCAAGTTGGGTAATTTTGGCGCTGAAGCTGCGGGGCAGGTTTTGTACATCAAGCGTGCTTTCCAGAGAAACTGACAGATCGCGCTGGTCGCGGTTAATCCGGCTGGAGAGCGACACACTGGCAGTACGCAGGGCGCTGTCGACCGACATATTCAGTTGTAAGTCCCGCACGGTTACCGGGCTGCTGTTTTTGTCCTGCGGCTGGAAAACCAGCAGGCTGTCTGCCAGTTTCAGTTTTGCCAGGCTCAGCACCCAGTTCTGGCCAGTGCCGCCGGATTCAGCGGGGCCTTGTGGTGCCACCGGGGCACCCTGTGGCGCGCGGGCAGCGGTATCGGGGGTTACCTGAACCACTGCGCCTTTCAACATAATTTGCCGGACATCAAGCCGGTGAGACAACAACGGCAACAGGCCGACATCCAGCCGCATGTTATCGGCTGTTACCACCGGTGCAGAGGCACCCGGCGCTTTCAGCGAGATTCGGCCAGATAAAATGCTGAGCTGCGGCCAGACATGCCAGCGCAAAGGCCCGTTGAGTGAAAGCTGGTAGCCACTGCGTTCCTCAACCTGGTGGACCATATACGCCCGAAAGTCATTAGGGTTAACCAGCAGCACCAAAGCCGACAGGCCAGCCACAATCACAACCAGCAAAATCATCAACGTTGTTAAAAAACGTCTCATGCTACCCTCATTCGTTCCCCCGGGCGTTTACTCCCCCGGGAGCACGCACGTATCAGTCTTTATCGATTCGGCTGGCGACCGCACCTTGCTGGTCGCGATACTTGGCATCCTGGCGGCGGTTATAAGGCCGGGCTGCCGGGCCGGAAAGCGGTTCAAAACTTAACGCGCCAATCAGCATTCCCGGGCGCAACGCCAGGGGCAATTTACCGGAATTATAGAACTCCAGCACAATACACCCTTGCCAGCCGGGATCAATACGGTGTGCCGTAACGTGCACCATCAGCCCAAGGCGCGCCAAAGATGAACGGCCATCAAGCCAGCCAACTAAATCTGCCGGTAAGGTGACAGACTCCAGCGTAACAGCCAGCGCCAGTTCACCAGGATGCAGGAAAAACGCTTCCTCTTCACCCAGCACAATTTCATCGCTCATGACCCGGTCCAGCGCGGCACTGACTTCCTGTTTCGGGCCGCTCAGGTCTATAAATGCTGCCGTATGCCCACGGAACGTGCGGAATTTATTCCCCAGGCGCACATCGACTGTTGCGCCATTAATACGTTCAACCGGTGGACGTGGCGTAATGGCCAGACGACCTTCGTCGAGCCAGATTTCAATATCACGATCGCAAAGACGCATGGTCATTCTCCTTTCGCGCTTTTTTGCTGCCCCCCGGCCATTCAGGCCGCAGGTGAGTTCACCTACTGTAACCCGAATTAACCAGAGTAAATACCCAGTGCCAGGCAGAGGCACTGCACACCCCATGCAAACCTGAAGGTTTATTCAAAGAACTGGCTGATTTTTGCCTTGAGAATATCAATCGCGATGCGGTTTTTCCCCCCACGCGGAACAATAATGTCGGCATATTGTTTGGACGGGTCAATAAACTGCAAAAACATGGGGCGCACCGTTTTCTGGTACTGTGCCATCACGGAATCCATAGAACGCCCGCGCTCATTCACATCGCGCTTAATACGGCGCATCAGGCAAATATCCAGCGGTGTATCGACAAAAATGGAAAAATTCATTTCCTGGCGTAACCGTGCATCTGTCAACAACAGGATCCCTTCCAGAATGATGACTTTCTTTGGCTCGATATGCACAGTTTCCACCATCCGGGTATGCTCAACGTAGCTGTATACCGGAAGCTCAATGGGTTTGCCTTGCTTGAGCATTTGCAAATGCTGGAACAGCAGGCTGTGGTCCATTGCGCTGGGGTGGTCATAATTTGTTTTTACGCGATCTTCCATCGAGAGATGGCTTTGATCTTTGTAGTAGCAGTCTTCCGGAATGACACCAATGTGTTCATCACCTACCTGATCGCGCAACTCACGATAGAGAGTACTGGCAATAAGGCTTTTACCTGAAGCCGATGCACCGGCAATCCCGATGATGACGCACTGATGAGACTTGTCAGTCATAAAATTAACGACCTGATTACAGAAAAATGAAGGAAGGGAAACGCGGCACAGTGCCGCAAACGCGCCAATTATAGGGATTTCCCCTGGCTGATGCCAGTCACCCGCTTTATCAGTGAACGAAAAGTATGCAGAATGCGGGACTTATCGAGAATAATTAACAGGACCCTGCCTATTTTGCCTGTCTGCGTGTATATTTTGTGCTTGAAACATTCTAATGTTTATTACTTGCATAGGAATCAGTAACAGTTTGTACTAGCATGATTTCTTACTATTTCGGTGTTCTGGCCGGGTCTTTCTGAAGCAGTTGGTGCGGATTGCGTGGTAATGACAAAAAATAATAATCATCCCCGGGGATTCCTGACATCTAAGCTTAACCAGTTTTTGGGACTGGGGATTGTCAGTTTTCTGTTTACCGCCTTCTCCCTTGAACTGCTCTTTTCCTCAACACACCTTGCGCCGGTGTGGTTTCCCAGCGCGATTATGATGTGTGCTTTCTGGCGCTTTCCCGTGCGCCAGTGGGCTGCCCCTGCCGTGGCATGTATTGTGGGTAGTGTGTGCGCATCCATGTTGCTGCTGTCTCATGATCAACTGAATTTTATGTTTCCGGTAATCAACCTGGCTGAAGCGGTAACCGGTGCATTATTACTAAAATATTTACTGCCCAATGATTACCCCCTTGAATCCCTGCCAGACTGGCTGAAACTGGTCGTTGCCAGCGCAGTAGTGCCGCCGGTGCTGGGCGGTTTGCTGGTGTTACTGGCAACCTCACCTCATGAACCACTGAATGTTTTCTTTGTTTGGGTCGTGTCAGAAGCCATTGGCTGCCTGGCAATTGTCCCTATTGGGCTACAATTTTCGCCCCAGAGCCTGCGCCGCTTACTGAAAACCCGCAGTTTTCTGGAAACCCTGGCGACCATGGCGGCAACATTGCTGCTGAGCTACCTGGCACTGCGTTTTCTGCCATGGCCGTTTACCTTTGTGATTGTCTTCCTGATGTGGAGCGCCATTCGTCTGCCTCAGGTTGCAGCATTTGCCGTAGCACTGGTGAGCATTATGGGTATTTCCCTGATGTTCGCCCTTGGGCACACCCCTGCCGCCCTGATTACCGGCTCTGAAATTAATACTCACGCTCCCTGGCTGCCTTTCCTGCTGCTGCTCTTGCCTGCACATATCATGACTATGGTGATGCACTCTTTTCGCGAGGAGCGTAAAAATATCACCGCCAGTGAAACCCGCTTTCGTAATGCCATGGAACATTCAGCAATTGGTATGGCCCTGGTAGGGGTTGACGGGCGCTGGTTGCAGGTCAACAAAGCATTGTGCAAATTTCTGGGCTACACCCATGACCAGCTACGTAACCTCACCTTCCAGCAAATTACTTTCCCGGAAGATTTGCACACCGACTTGCAGTACATGGATAAACTGCTCAGTGGCGAAATTAACAGCTATTCCATGGAAAAGCGTTACTACAACAGTAAGGGCAATATTGTCTGGGCGTTACTGGCCGTTTCCGTCGTGCGTGATGCCAATAACACGCCACTGTATGTCATTGCCCAGGTTGAAGACATTAACGACCTCAAACATTCAGAATGGATGAACAAGCGCCTGATGGAGCGGATTACGCTGGCAAATGAAGCAGGCGGCATCGGTATCTGGGAGTGGGATATGCTGAACGACCAGATTAGCTGGGATAAGCGCATGTTTGAGCTCTACGGCGTACCAGGCCACCTGAAACCCTCATTCCAGTTGTGGATGGATTGCCTGGTTGAAGATGACCAGCCTGTGGTGAAAACAGAAGTCACAGACGCATTGCGGCGCAAAGAGCCGTTCAAGGTGGAGTACCGGATTCAGGTTCAGGAAGAAACCCGCCATATTCGTACCCTGGCAAACCGGGTGCTGAATAAGCAAGGCAACGTGGAGCGTTACCTGGGTATCAGCATGGATATGACCGAGGTTAAACAACTCCATGATGCGCTCTACCAGGAGAAAGAACGCCTGCATATCACCCTGGATGCCATCGGTGAAGCCGTTATTTGTACCGATGTCGATATGCGCATCACCTTTATGAACCCGGTGGCAGAAAAAATGAGTGGCTGGCCGCAGGAGCAGGCGTTTGGCCAGTATATTCTTTCCGTGCTGCATATCACTTTTGGTGAAAACGGCCCGGTTATGGAGAACATCTACAGTGGCGATGCCACCCGCTCAGCCATGGAGCAGGACGTGATTCTGCACTCCCGCACCGGCGACAGTTTCGATATTCACTACTCAATTACGCCACTCAGTACGCTGGATGGCGAAAGTATTGGCACTGTGCTGGTTATTCATGATGTCACTGAGTCTCGCAAAATGCTGCGCCAGTTAACCTACAGTGCGTCACATGATGGCCTGACACACCTTGCCAACCGAGCCAGCTTTGAAAACCACCTGAAACGCCTGTTGGCCAGCGCCGTTGAAAACCGCCAACAACACGCACTGGTGTTTATTGACCTGGACAGATTTAAAGCGGTGAATGATACGGCAGGCCATGCAGCGGGCGACAGCCTGTTACGGGAGCTCTCCACGCTGATGCTGAGTTTGCTGCGTAATAACGACTTCCTGGCACGCCTGGGCGGTGATGAGTTCGCGCTGTTGTTACCTAACTGCTCTGTGGAAAGCGCCCGCCATATTGCCGAACACATTACCAGCATGATTAATGACTACCACTTTATCTGGGAAGAGCAAACTTACCGGATTGGTGCCAGTGCCGGTATCACGATTATTGACGAACATAATTACGACGCCAATGAGGTACTGTCTCAGGCTGATATCGCCTGTTATGCCTCCAAGAACAGTGGTCGTGGGCGTGTTTCTGTTTTTGAAGCGAAAAAGCACACCAACCAGCGCAAGAAAAACCAGTTGTCTGCAGAAGAACAACAGGCAATTATTGCTCACAACCCGGTACTGATTACCGCTCGCCCTGTTGCTTCACCACGCATTCCGGAAAGTTGCAGTTTCTATTTACTGGGCGTTCAGCTCTGGAATAACGCGGGCGACATGATAGAAGAAAACCATTTCCGTGCCGCGCTGAGCAGCACCGATCTGCACAAAGCCCTGGATCTGCGCATGATTGAGTTGTTCTTCAAGGAACATGCGCGCCGGGTTATTGTGAAAGGCTTTACTGTAGCACTCTCACTTTCAGTTGCCGGGCTTAACAGCGGAACAGTGGTTGAAACCCTGGTGCGTTTATTACGTGAAACTCGCTTCCCCCCTGCCCGCTTGATGGTGATTGTCGAAAACCAGGTTGTTGGCCGGATAGATGGCCTTGTCAGGCAGGGTCTTGAGCAACTGGTTGATGCCGGTTGTGTATTAGCGCTCAGCCAGGTTGGCGACGATCTCGATATCTTTAACCAGATCCCCCGCCATTTGTTTAAAGCCATATTACTGGAGCAGTCGCTGGTGCAGCATGTGCATGAAAACCTGATGGATGAAATGATGGTGACTATCATCCAGGGCCATGCACAACGCCTGAAATTACAGACTATTGGTGGCCCGGTGGCTCAGGCGATAACCATGGACACCCTGTCGGGGATTGGCATGGATCTTATCTTTGGCGACAGCATCGGCCCTCAGCAGCCACTGGAAGTGCTGCTGAATGGCAGTTATTTTGCGATTAACTGAGTTCTGGCTGCCAGCCTGCATTGTTCCAGATATGCAGTAGCGCCAGTGAACGCCAGGGTGCCCAGCGCCCGGCATAGCGGCGGATTTGTGCGGGCGTCATCCCGGCAAAGCGTTGTTTGATCAGGTAGTCGTCTTCCAGAAACACATCCTGAGCGCCCCACCCGCGCAAAGCAAAATAACTCGCTGTCCAGCGGCCAATACCCGGCCAGGACATGAGTTGTTTCAGGCCAGCAGAGGTATCTTCCGGTGGGGTCAGCGGGAACTCCCCCGCCACAACCGACTGAGCCAGAGTAATAATGGTTTGTGCGCGGCGTAACGACATACCCAAACTTTTCAGTGCCAGTGGGTCGCAACCGGCAAGTACCTCTGCCCGCGGGAACAATTGCCCGTGAGCGCAGGCCGTTCCGAAAGTGTCTACCAGGCGCGTGGCAAGCTGTGCTGCCATTTTCACACTCACTAACTGGCCCAGAACTGCGCGTACCATTTGCTCAAAAGGGCAGATACAACCAGGCATCCGAATACCAGGGTTTAGTGCAGCAAGTGGCCCCAGTACCTGGTTAACCTCTTCCGGGTTCAGGCCAAGGTTCAGCCAGTGGCGCACACGCTCCAGGGCAATTTCAGCAACCGGTACCAGGCTGGGGCTCAGAGCCACCTGTAAGCGGTGGTGCTGTGGTTCAGGCCGGGCAACCACCAGCCCGGTAACACCACCAATGGTCATTACACGGCTGAACGATTCCTGAGAAATAGCTTCCAGGCCATTTACTGCACGGGCAGCAAGAAACTGGCTCATCCATGCCCAGTCATAGGGTGGGTGGTATGGGAGAAAAAACAGAGCGTTATCTTTTCCAGTATGTTCAGCAGTGCTCACTGGCGGCATGAAGGCTCCTTGGGGCCGGGGAAATAAACAGGGGCAATATAATCGCCATTACTATACCTGAAACCACTCATATTGCAGGCAACCAGCCCTACAAAGATAAAATAACCAGGTATCGACAGGTTCCCCCTTCCCCGGTCCGTCACTGGCATACACCCCGACCATATCACCGTAGCTCCCCCGTAACACGCTATACACACAGATAAATAAGGCCATTAAGTACAACCCACTGTACTGGACAAAAAGAAATCCGTGCCATGCATCACATTTTGCAGCCCACCATGCGGTGTTTTGTGCCAGCATAGCTTTTCTTTGATGCCTTTCACAAAAATGCCCTTCGGCTGCCGCCACACTGATTCCATTGATTAAGACCGGAGTCCAGTATAATGGAAAATTCTAAAGTTCCAGCGCTTACTCGTGCCATTGAAATCCTTAATGTGATTGCCAGTTATGGTCCCTGCCCGGCTGCGAAAATTATTTCTGAACTGGGCATCCCCAAGAGCACCGCTTATTTATTGTTAGCTGAATTAAAAAAACACCGCTTTATTTCTACCGACACCAGGGATAATTATTGCTTGTGGACCCGGCTGGTTGAACTGTCTGAACAGGCATTAGGAAAAATGGATTTGCGTGATATTTCTCGCCCGGATTTAACTCATTTAATGGAGGAAACAGGCTTATTGTGCCACCTGGGAATCATGGATGGCGACAGCGCTTATTACATTTTAAAAATTGAATCCCCCTCGACTATTAGTGTGCGCTCACATGAGGGGAAAAGCCTGTCGTTATACAGTTCAGGAATTGGTAAGTGTCTGCTTGCCTGGCAGGAAACAGCCCGACAGAACGAGATTCTGGATCACCTGAATTTTGTTCGCCATACAGCCACTACTCTGGATTCACGACAAAAACTGGAGCGTGAACTGGCGTCCATTCGCCGCCAGGGATGGAGTTTTGATAATGGTGAAGATTATATCGATGTCCGTTGTGTTGCAGCTCCGATATTTAACTCACGCAACCAACTCGCAGCCGCCATTTCAGTTGTCGGCACGCGCCTGCAAATAAACCTGGATAACCAGGATTTTTTTGCCAGCAAAGCTATTGCTTGCGCTAAAAATATTTCCCGAAAGCTGGGCTGGCGTAGCCCACTGGAATTAAAAGCTTCCTGATTATTTAACTAATAATGGAGAGAGAACAATGATCCTACCTAAGATTAAACAAATCCGTGCTTTTTTCTGCGGAGGTGCAACAGCAGATGCCGGTGCAGGCGGAGCTGATTACCATGACCAGCAAGGTAATCACTGGATTGATGACCATATTGCTACACCAATGAGTAAATATAAAGATTACGAGCAATCCCGCCAGTCATTTGGTATTAATGTACTTGGCACACTAATTGTTGAAATTGAAGCCGATAATGGTCAAACAGGTTTTGCAGTTTCTACTGCCGGTGAAATGGGTTGTTTTATTGTTGAAAAACACTTAAACCGTTTTATTGAAGGCAAATGTGTCAGTGATATTAAATTAATCCATGACCAAATGCTGTGCGCTACGCAATTCTATTCAGGCTCCGGTGGACTGGTGATGAACACCATTTCCTGCGTAGATTTAGCATTGTGGGATCTGTATGGGAAAGTAGTTGGCCTGCCGGTCTTCCGCCTGCTGGGGGGTGCTGTACGTGATGAAATCCAGTTCTATGCCACTGGCGCCCGCCCGGACCTGGCCAAAGAAATGGGGTTTATTGGGGGAAAAATGCCAACCCACTGGGGACCACACGATGGCGATGCTGGTATCCGCAAAGATGCAGCCATGGTGGCTGAATACCGTGAAAAATGCGGACCCGATTTTTGGCTGATGCTGGACTGCTGGATGAGCCAGGATGTGAATTACGCAACCCGTCTTGCCCATGCCTGTGCCCCCTATAATTTAAAATGGATTGAAGAGTGCCTGCCACCACAACAATTTGAAGGTTACCGTGAACTGAAACACGCTGTTCCTGCTGGCGTGATGGTAACCAGTGGTGAGCACCACGGTACATTGCAATCCTTCCGTACTCTTTCGGAAACCGGGATTGATATTATGCAGCCCGATGTTGGCTGGTGTGGTGGGTTAACCACTTTGTTGGAAATTGCCGCGATCGCCAAATCCCGGGGGCAACTGGTTGTGCCTCACGGCTCATCGGTATATTCACACCACGCCGTGATTACCTTTACCAATACCCCATTCAGTGAATTTCTGATGACCAGCCCGGACTGCGCAACTTTGCGCCCACAGTTCGACCCGATTCTGCTTAATGAACCCGTTCCCGTAAATGGGCGTATCCACCAGTCTGTTCTTGATAAACCCGGTTTTGGTGTTGAACTCAACCGCGATTGCGCCATGAAGCGCCCTTATTCTCATTAATTAAAGCCGTTATTAAAGCCACGAAGCGGCTGGTGTTAATACCAGCTGCCCACCTCTCCATTGAGGAATTCTATTATGAATCTGCATCTTGACAGCGCAGTGAAGAAAAACCGTGCCCGCTTGCTGCCATTTATGCTGGCACTTTATGTCCTGTCGTTTTTGGACAGATCAAATATTGGTTTTGCCAAAGAAGCCTACCAACTGGACACCGGACTGAGTAATGAAGCTTATGCCCTGGGCGCGGGGATCTTTTTTGTGGTGTATGCCCTGTTGGGTGTACCCGCTAACCTGATGATGCGAAAGATTGGTGCCCGCACCTGGATTGGCGGCACCACGCTTGTGTGGGGTGCGCTTTCTGCAGCAATGGCCTTTGCAGATACAGAAGCAAAATTTCTCCTGGTACGTACTTTGCTCGGTGCTGCCGAAGCCGGTTTTTTCCCTGGAATGATTTACCTGACCTCTCAGTGGTTTCCGCAACAAAACCGCGCAGCGATTATGGGGCTGTTTTATATGGGGGCACCTCTGGCATTAACCCTGGGTTCACCATTATCGGGGGCTTTGCTGGAAATGCATGGTTTTATGGGATTCGCTGGCTGGTTCTGGATGTTTATTATTGAAGGTTTGCTGGCCGTGGTCGCTGGTGTTTTCACCTTCCTGTATTTAGATAATACACCTGAGCAGGCACGCTTTTTAAGCCATGATGAAAAGCAGGCGCTCATTCGCCAACTGGCCAGTGAAGAAGAAACAAAACTCACATCCCGATTCAGTGTTGCGCTTAAAAATTCCCGGGTGTGGCACCTTGCGCTTATCTACATGACTATTCAGATTGCGGTATACGGACTTATTTTCTTTTTACCCAGCCAGGTTGCTGCCCTGCTGGGCACCAAAGTGGGCTTTACCGCCTCTGTGGTTACTGCAATACCCTGGGTAGCCGCTCTGTTCGGAACATGGCTGATTCCACGCTACTCCGACAAAACCGGTGAGCGCAGGCTAACCGCCGCGACCACTCTGCTTCTTGCCGCATTGGGAATTGGTATTTCCGGCCTTGTCGGCCCGGTGGCTGCCATTATTGCCCTGTGTTTTGCTGCCATTGGTTTTATTGCCGTACAACCTATTTTTTGGACTATGCCAACTCAATTGCTTTCAGGTACCGCGCTGGCAGCCGGTATTGGTTTTATCAACTTATTCGGTGCTGTAGGCGGTTTTCTCGCGCCTGTGATTCGTGTGGAAGCAGAAGCACGGTTTGGTTTCCCGGCCGCAGGTCTGTTGACACTGGCTGCCATCGCGTTGCTGGGCTCCCTGGCGATTGTCAGCCTGCGCTCACCAAAAAAGCCGCTTAGCCATACCCCGGCAGCCCCTCATACCAGTAAATGATTAACACCCGTCTAACGAGGAACAAATATGAAAAACACATTGTGTAATCCCTTTAAAACCGCGCTGCGCCGGGGTGAATGCCAGGTTGGGTTGTGGTTAAGCAGCACAACCAGTTATATGGCGGAAATTGCTGCCACAGCGGGCTACGACTGGCTGTTAATTGATGGTGAACACGCACCGAATACAGTACAGGATCTCTACCATCAGTTGCAGGCTGTTGCCCCCTATGACAGTGAACCGGTTATTCGCCCGGTAGAAGGCAGCCATGCCTTAATTAAGCAGGTACTGGATATTGGTGCCCAAACTCTTCTGGTGCCGATGGTAGATACAGCGGAACAGGCCCGTGATGTTGTTGCCGCCACTCGTTACCCCCCGGAAGGTGTCCGTGGAGTTGGTGCCAGTGTTGCCAGGGCTGCCCGCTGGGGGCGAATAGAAAACTACATGGCTCAGGTTAATAGTACGTTATGTTTACTGATTCAGGTTGAGAGTAAAACTGCGCTGGAAAACCTGGATGCTATTTTGGATGTCGAAGGGATTGATGGTGTGTTTATTGGCCCGGCAGACCTTTCTGCCTCTCTGGGCCACCCGGATAACGCCAACCACCCGGAGGTCATGGCTATTATCGAACAAACAATTAAGCGTATATGCCAGTCGGGGAAAGCCGCCGGTTTTCTTGCTGTTGACCCAGAAATGGCTAACAAGGTGATTGAATGGGGTGCCACATTTGTCGCCGTAGGTGTGGATACCATGTTGTACACCCAGGCGCTGGATAACCGGCTGGCGTTATTTAAACCCCAACAGGAAAGCGGTAACAGGAAGACAAATAAGATCAGTTATTAACACCACATAATGGCACAACCAGGGTAGCGGGTTGTGCCTGTACATTGCATAAATAAGGTTAATCACAGATGCAATAAATTCCATTACGTTGACACTGCCCCAGCTTTTCCGCTTTCCACCGTGATAAACTACCCAAAAGCATCAACAGTTAGCCAGGAGTGTTCTTTTTTATTGTCATTTATGGACCAGGCTTGCTACGGTTTACAAATAGCCGCCAATCCCCCTGTCAGCGACAACGCAGTGCAGTTGAATAATTCATGAGAAAGCTAAAATTCTGGTATCACTTCTCAGTGATGAACACAATTACTCTGGCGATGCTTTGCCTGAGCACACTCGCATTCACCGGGATGTTTATTAGCGAACGCAGTGCAGAAAGCATTCAGGGGAACGCACACACCATCAACCGCATTGGCGCGGTGCGCATGCAAAGCTACCGGATATTGTCGATGCTGCCGCTGACACCGGACAATATGAATGAAGTGAACCATCTGGAAGATGAACTGCATTCGCCGCTGTTTCGCGATGTTGTACGTACTGAAGGCTTTCATCGCGCTTATCAAACTATCACTGATAGTTGGTATCAACAGGTGAAGCCGCAACTGCTGAAATCACGCACGCCGGAACAGGGCCGCGCCAGTGTTGAGAAGTTTGTGGCAAATCTGAATGTGCTTATTTCACAAATCGACCGCCACACGGAACAGCAAATTACCGAGATAACAATAACGCAGCGCATTTTTACTGTATTAACGCTGTTGTTTTTGTTTATTGCCATTCTGACTTTACGTAAGCGTCTTTTTCAACCCTGGCGTCAACTGCTTAATATGGCCAGCGCGATTCAGGCTGGCGAGTTTTCCCATAAACTGGATACCCGCAACTATAAAGATGAAATGGGGGAACTGGGTAATGCGCTTAACGCCATGGCCGCTGAACTGAAAACAACCTATGAGGATCTGGAACAACGCGTTGAGGAAAAAACCGCGCAATTACAATTGCAAAACCGTTACCTTGATTTTCTCTACCGGAGCGGCCGCGAATTTAATCGCCAAACGCATACCTGTAAAACGCTCGCCCCTTTGATTGAGGAATTAATGTCGCTGACGCCGCTGCGGCAAATTCACCTGACATTTACTGATATTCAGCAATCCAGCCAGTTTGAAAACCTGACTTTTGGCGGTGCCCGGCCTGAGTTTTGCGTTGACAGTGCGTGCCAGCGCTGCCTGCACACGCCAGATAATGGTTCAGAGGCAACGCAGGCCCAGGAGTGGCTACTGACCGACTGCAACAAAATTTATGGCACGTTGTCTGCACATATCCCGGCAGACTGCTCTCTTCACTATGAAGAACAAAAACTGATTGCAACCTTTTGCGACCTGCTCACGCAGTACCTTGCCCTTTCCCGCCAGGAGCAGCACCAACGCCAGTTACTGCTACTTCAGGAGCGCAGCACCATAGCCCGGGAACTGCATGATTCTATTGCCCAGTCGCTCTCGTATTTGAAAATAAAGATGGGTATCCTGCAACGTCACCAGGATAATTTGACCGAGAAGCAACAAACCCTGATTGCGGATATCCGCCGAGAACTGGACGTCACTTATAAACAACTCCGAGAATTACTGACCACTTTTCGTTTACAACTCAGCGGCGTTGGATTATTACCCGCTATTGAAGGTTGTATTGCTGAATACAGCCAAAAACTCGGTTTTCCGATAGAATTCAATTATCAAATCCCGGCAAATAAAGTGAGTCCACCACAGGCTATTCACCTGTTCCAGATCATTCGTGAAGCACTTAATAATGTTTATAAACATGCGAATGCCAGCCAGGTAACCGTGTCACTGACCATGGACACCCCGAATAATCTGGTGCACCTGAATATTACCGACAATGGTATTGGCCTGGACAAGCAGGTATCACACCTCAATCACTACGGGCTGACGATTATGGCCGACCGTACTGCATCGCTTCTGGGCGGGAAACTGGATATTCAGTCTGAAGCACAGCAGGGTACCCAAATTCATGTTTGTTTCACACCGACTCACGAGATGTAATTATGTCACAGCAAAATACGCCCACCGCGAAAACCGCCACAGTATTATTGATTGACGATCATCCGCTATTACGTAACGGCATCAAAGAGCTGCTGGAACTGAACAGTGAGATTAAAGTTATTGCACAGACCAATAATGGTCACGAGGGTGTGGCACTGGCTCAGCAACATGATCCCGATTTAATTTTGCTGGATATCAACATGCCGCAGGTTGATGGACTGGAAACACTTAAGTTACTGCGCGCACAAGGTATAACCAGCCGCATTGTTATTTTCACCGTGTCAAATTATGAAGAAGATGTGATAAAAGCAATGAAACTGGGCGCCGACGGCTATCTGCTCAAAGATATGGAGCCGGAAGATATGCTGGACGCCATTGAGCAAATTTGTTTGGGAAAAGTGGTGGTAAGCCCGGAGGTGATAACCATTCTCGCCACCAGTCTGCGCAGCCATAAACCCAGTAGCGCGCACCCGCTTGAAGATCTGACTGTACGTGAAAAAGAGATCCTGAAGCTCATTGCCGAGGGGCTGGCCAATAAACTGATCGCACGTCGGCTAAAAATTGCCGAAAGTACCGTGAAAGTTCATGTTAAACACTTACTCAAAAAACTGAATCTGCGTTCGCGGGTTGAAGCGGCAGTCCTGGTACATCAGGAAGGGGGATTATAAGTATTAACAGCGGTTGACTGGGCTAACCAAACCAACCGCTTTACTGAGCTGTCGGTTACCGACGTGAGCGTACTATCTGGTAGCGGCGCGTGAGGTATTCAACCGGTACACTCCAGATATGCACCAGCCGGCAAAACGGGAACAAAACAAACAGGGTCATCCCCAGCACGATGTGTACCCGGTAAATCCATGCCACGCCATCGAGCCAGGCACTGGCACCGGACTGAAACGTGACCACAGCCTGCGCCCAGTGCACTAATTTCATCATTTCCTGGCCATCCATATGTTGGGCGGAAAAAGGAATCGTTAATAGCCCCAGGCACGCCTGAACCACCAGCAATGTCAGAATAAGGATATCGGCAAACGAAGACGTTGCCCGAATCCGTGGGTTGGTCAGGCGGCGTTTCAGTAACAACCCACCACCCACAACTGTCATCACACCGCAAATTCCGCCAGCAATCATGGCGAGTTTTTGCTTGGTAGCGATGGGCAGAAACGATTCGTACACCCAGTGAGGAGTGAGCAAACCAAAGAAATGACCGCCAAGGATACCGATAATCCCAATATGGAACAGGTTAGAAGCCAGGCGCATACCGCGCTTATCCAGCATCTGGCTGGAACCGGCACGCCAGGAATATTGCCCATAGTCATATCTGAGCCAGCTCCCCACCAGGAAGATAGTCGCAGCCAGATAAGGATAAATATCAAAAAAGAATCCATTGATATAGTTCATTTCTGTTCTCCGGTTAACATACCGACATGCACATACTGAGGGTGAACGCGCTCATTTTGCTGGTGTCGGGGGCCGTGGGATTCATTACCGCCACAATTCGCTTCACTCATAAAACTCACCTGCTCTTCTTCCCAGACTTTATCAAGCGCTTCCGGGGTGTCATCCCGCGATTCCTGGCGTACTTTTTGCCGTAAGGCGTCATAGTCGACATCAACGGTGTCTCCGGCGAGCTCACCAAGGAGCGTGAACAGGGCAGCATAGCCACTCCCCCGCTCATCAAGGCGTGTTGCCAGTAATGCCAGAATCGGCGCAATATCCACCAGCCCTTGTCTTGCTTCGTGGCTATCAAGACTCGCCAGGTATTCAAGATACAAGGGTAAATAATCCGGTAACTCCCGGCTGTCTAACGTCAGGCCAGCGCGCTGATACTGGTTAAGTAAGTCCACCATCGCCTGGCCGCGTGCGCGTGAGTCACCATGAACATGCTCGAATAATAAGAGCGACAAAGCGCACCCACGGTCGAACAGTGCACAATATTGCGCCTGAGCAGCCAGCAATGAACCGGCGAACAGTTGGTCCATGAATGCATGGAGGAGCTGTTTATGTCGTACTGACAACGGGCATTCTTCTACGGCACAACGCAGTGCCTCCTGATGCTGCCAGAGCGCTTCATCCGGGTAATCCATGAGCCGGGCAATAATTGTCAGCGTTGTCATGAGCGATCCTTTTTGTCTGCGGTAATGTCAATCGCGTCAATGCGCTTGCTGTTAAACAAGTTGAAGCGGGTATCACTGCCATGGCAGCCATCGCCAAAACTGAAGCCGCAACCTTTGCTTTCCGGGAACGCCTCACGCGCCAGTTCACGGTGTGAAGATGGCACCACAAAACGGTCCTCGTAGTTCGCGATAGCCAGATAGCGGTACATTTCCTGTGCCTGCTGCTCACTCAGGCCTACAGCATCAAGGGCACGGGTATCTGTATGTTTATCAACGGTTTCTGCCCGTTTATAATGGCGCATCGCCAGTAAGCGTTTCAACGCACGCAACACCGGAGCGGTATCACCCGCCGTTAACAAGTTTGCCAGGTACTGAACCGGAATACGCAGGCTGTCGACATCCGGTAAAATACCGTCATCGCCCAGATAACCGGCATCTGCGGCAGACTGAATCGGCGATAAAGGCGGGACATACCACACCATGGGTAACGTGCGATATTCAGGATGCAGCGGTAAAGCCAGTTTCCAGTCCATTGCCATTTTGTATACCGGTGAACGTTGCGCTGCTTCTATCACACTGAGCGCAATCCCTTGTTTACGGGCCTCTTCAATAATCGCCGGGTCGTGAGGATCGAGAAAAACATCCAGTTGATTTTCATAGAGTTTCTCCGGGTCTTCCACTGAAGCCGCCTGGGCGATTCTGTCGGCATCGTAAAGCAATACGCCCAGATAGCGAATGCGCCCGACACAGGTTTCTGAGCAGACCGTTGGCATGCCCGATTCAATACGCGGGTAGCAGAAAATACATTTTTCGGATTTGCCGCTTTTCCAGTTGAAGTAAATCTTTTTGTACGGGCAGCCTGTCAGGCACATCCGCCAGCCACGGCATTTGTCCTGGTCAATCAGTACAATGCCGTCTTCTTCACGTTTATAAATCGCGCCGCTCGGACAGGTGCCCACGCAAGCCGGATTTAAGCAGTGTTCACACAGGCGAGGCAGATACATCATGAATGTATTTTCAAACTGCCCATACATCGCTTTTTGCATTTCGCCAAAGTTGTAGTCAGCCGAACGTTTGGCAAATTCACCACCGAGAATTTCTTCCCAGTTTGGGCCGCCATTAATTTTGTCCATCCGCTGGCCTGTTATCTGCGAACGGGGCCGCGCTGTAGGCTGGTGCCGTCCTCGTTTGGCATTGTGCAGGTGTTCGTAGTCAAAGGTAAATGGCTCGTAGTAGTCATCAATAGTGGGCATATCCGGGTTATTGAATAAGCGCGAGAGCACACCCACACGGTTTCCCATTCTGGGTTCCAGTTTGCCTTTGATATTGCGTATCCAGCCGCCTTTCCAGCGTTCCTGGTTTTCCCAGTCCGTGGGGTAACCTGTTCCGGGTTTGGTCTCTACATTATTGAACCAGGCGTATTCCATGCCTTCACGGCTGGTCCAGACATTTTTGCAGGTAACCGAACAGGTATGACAGCCGATACATTTATCCAGGTTAAGTACCATGCCGACTTGTGAACGAATTTTCATTCTGGCTTCTCCTGCAGTGTTGTTGAAGAAGGATGCTGAACCACATCGTTTTTCTCGTCATCAAGCCAGTTAACCTGATGCATACGTCTGACCACCACGAATTCATCGCGGTTTGATCCAACAGTGCCGTAGTAGTTAAAGCCATAAGCCAGTTGAGCATACCCACCAATCATATGGGTAGGTTTGGGGCAGACACGGGTCACCGAGTTATGAATCCCACCACGCTGCCCGGTAATTTCTGAACCTGGCAGGTTCACCAGGCGTTCCTGCGCGTGGTACATCATCACCATGCCTTGTGGGATACGCTGGCTGACCACCGCACGCGCTGTCAGCGCGCCATTTTTATTGAACGCTTCTATCCAGTCGTTATCGGCGATGCCCAGCGTTTTGGCATCGGTTTCACTTATCCAGACAATTGGCCCGCCGCGTGACAACGTCAGCATTAACAGGTTTTCACTGTAGGTGGAATGAATGCCCCATTTCTGGTGCGGAGTAATGAAATTCAGTGCCAGCTCAGGGTTACCATTGCTCTTCGCCCCTATCATACCGGCCACACTTCGGGTATCGATGGGCGGTCGCCAGGCTATCAGGCTTTCACCGAAGTCACGCATCCAGGGGTGATCCTGGTAAAACTGCTGGCGGCCTGTCAGTGTGCGCCAGGGGATCAACTCATGCACATTGGTATAACCGGCATTGTAGGAAACATGCTCATCTTCCAGCCCTGACCAGGTAGGGCTGGAGATTATTTTGCGTGGTTGTGCCTGAATATCGCGAAAGCGGATTTTCTCTTCTTCTTTGTTACGTGCCAGATGCGTGTGATCACGCCCGGTTATCTGCCCCAACGCCTGCCAGGCTTTTACGGCAACCTGGCCGTTGGTTTCCGGCGCAAGCGTCAGGATCACTTCTGCGGCATCAATAGCGGAATCAATTCTTGGCCGCCCCTGGCTTGCCCCTGTTTGCTGGACATAATTGAGCTTTTTCAGCAACGCCACTTCGCTCTCTGTGTTCCAGTTAATGCCTTTACCGCCGTTACCCTGTTTATCCAGTAATGGCCCAAGTGAAGTAAAACGCGCATAGGTGGCCGGGTAATCGCGCTCGACCGCAATCAGATGCGGGGCCGTTTTACCCGGAATGAGATCACACTCACCTTTTTTCCAGTCCTGGACGTTATATGGCTGGCCCAGTTCGGCCGGTGAATCATGCTGAATTGGCAACGTCACCAAATCTGTTTCAACGCCCAAATGCCCCGGGCAAAGTGTTGAAAAAGCCTGAGCGATGTCTTTATATATTTCCCAGTCTGAACGCGCTTCCCAGGCCGGATCAACAGCCGCGCTGAGCGGATGAATAAATGGATGCATATCCGAAGTATTCATGTCGTCTTTTTCATACCAGGTCGCCGTTGGCAGCACAATGTCTGAGTACAAACAGGTACTGGACATACGAAAATCCAGGGTGACAACCAGATCCAGTTTGCCTTCTGTCGCGTTATCCTGCCATTCCGCCTCCTGCGGATGGCACTTGCCTTCCTCGCCTAAATCACGCCCCTGAATACCGTGTTCAGTGCCCAGCAGATACTTGAGGAAGTATTCATGACCTTTGCCCGATGACCCAAGCAGGTTAGAGCGCCAGATAAACAGGTTCCGGGGATAGTGCTGTTCCGGCTGCTCGGCAGCAAAGCGAATTGTGCCTTCTTTGAGCGCCTTCACGGTGTATTCCTGAATGGATAACCCGGCCGCACTGGCCGCACCGGCAATATGCAGAGGGTTAACATTTAATTGCGGTGAGGAGGGTAACCAGCCTAACCGTTCCGCTTTAATATTCAGGTCAATCAAATGCGCACTGTAGCGCGTAGCGTCTGCCAGGGGAGATAACAGTTCATGTGCATTGAGCGATTCATAGCGCCACTGGCTGCTGTGGTTATAGAAAAACGAGGTGCTGTTCATATGGCGGGGAGGTTTTTGCCAGTCAAGGGCAAAAGCCAGCGGCTGCCAGCCAGTTTGTGGGCGTAATTTCTCTTGCCCCACATAGTGCGCCCAGCCGCCACCGCTCTGCCCGACACAACCACAGAACACCAGCATATTAATCAGACCACGGTAGGCCATGTCCATGTGATACCAGTGGTTAAGCCCGGCACCAACAATAATCATCGAACGCCCGTGGGTTTTCTCTGCGTTATCGCCAAATTCACGGGCAATACGAATGATCTCCTGACGAGGAACGCCGGTAACCGCTTCCGCCCAGGCAGGAGAATAGGCTTTCATGTCATCGTAGCCAGATGCGCAGTTAGCATCATTAAAACCACGGTCAACCCCGTAGTTTGCCAGCATCAAATCATAAACACTGGTAACCAGGCCCTGTTCGCCATTGGCCAGTTCAATACGTTTTACCGGCACCTGATGGACAATGACGTCGCTAAGTGCAACCGAGGTAAAATGTTCATGCTCCGTCGCGCCAAAATACGGGAAAGCGACTGCAACCTGTTCCCCGGACGCCACACCCAGTTGCAACGTAACCGGTTTTTTCTGGTGGCCGGCAGTGGCTTCCAGGTTCCATTTACCTTGTTCACCCCAGCGGTAACCGACTGACCCCTGAGGCGCGACCAGCTCACCATTGTCCTGGTTAATAGCCACTGTTTTCCATTCAGGGTTATTGGGCTCATCAAGGTTATCCACTAAGTCTGACGCGCGCAGAAAACGCCCTGCCTGATAGACACCTTCAACCGAAGGGTCGAGCATAACCAGCATTGGCATATCTGAGTAACGACGCAGATAATTCTGGAAGTACTCACTCTGGCGTTTAACGTGAAACTCACTGAGTAATACATGCCCCATAGCCAGCGCCAGCGCGCTGTCTGTTCCCTGTTGAGGACGGAGCCAGTGATCGCACAGCTTGGCGATTTCGGCATAATCTGGCGTTACCGCAACGGTTTTTGTACCCTTGTAGCGAACTTCAGTAAAGAAGTGTGCATCGGGTGTACGGGTTTGCGGCACATTTGAGCCCCAGGCGATGATATAAGAAGCGTTATACCAGTCGGCAGATTCAGGCACATCGGTCTGTTCTCCCCAGGTTTGCGGGCTGGAAGGCGGCAGGTCGCAATACCAGTCATAAAAACTCAGGCAGGTTCCACCAATTAATGACAAGTAGCGTGCGCCGGATGCGTAAGAGACCATCGACATCGCCGGTATTGGCGAGAAACCGGCCACGCGATCGGGCCCATGGGTTTTCGCCGTGTACACGTTCGCCGCCGCAATGAGCTCATTCACTTCCTGCCAGTGGCTACGCACAAAACCGCCACGGCCACGCGCTTTTTTGTAACGCGCCGCTTTTTCTGGCTGTGTGACAATCGCGGCCCAGGCATCAACAGGATCCGGATGCTGTTGTTTCGCTTCGCGCCACATTTCAATCAGGTTTGAGCGCACCATCGGGTACTTTAATCGGTTAGCGCTGTAGAGATACCAGGAATAACTTGCGCCACGAGGGCATCCTCGCGGTTCATGGTTGGGCAGGTCCGGGCGGGTTCGCGGGTAGTCGGTCTGCTGGGTTTCCCAGGTCACCAGGCCATTTTTGACATAAATTTTCCAACTACAGGACCCGGTACAGTTAACACCGTGTGTTGAACGTACTATCTTGTCATGCTGCCAGCGGTTACGGTATCCCTCTTCCCAGTCCCGGTTGACAGACAACGTCTGCCCGTGATCACCAGAAAAAGTGTCACCCAATTGTTTAAAATAGCGAAAGCGGTCCAGAAACTTACTCATCTGGCTTTCTCCGTATTGTCAGTGCCAGGCACATAGGGTTTATTGATGACGATGCCGGTGGCATGGTCGATATTTCCCACATTAGCGTCTGTGAGGGTTATAAAATTGACACGGATCAAAATGAACCTGGCAGGGAAATAACGCTTCAGGTTGACTACTCCCTTAGGGGTAGTTATTTTTAATATTCAATATATTGATTTAAATGGTTTTTTTATAAAACAGATTATTTATTACACAATAAAAACACACCACAACTATTGAGTGGTAGAACGTCTAAAAATAGACTACCAGCACCACTGATTAGCCCCTGTGCATTCGCAGAACTGAGATTATTGTGATTTCTTATCTTATTACTCATTCTTTCCGTAAATAATAACCGTATCATTCTGTAATAGAGAATCATTTTAATCACGATGTAAAAGCAAGTTATTATTCACACGGATAATTAATACACTAAAAAACAAAAAACGGGCTTTTCAGCCCGCTATATTTTGTCACTTTATTAATAACACAGGGTTGTGCGTTATGCTTTTTGTCTGGTCGCCATGCCCTGGTTGATACGCCGCCCATATACGCACCATGTAATGACAATACAAACCACGTAAAACACCAGAAATACTTTCAACGCGCCCAGGGGGGACCCCGTCCAGCTCAGTGACAAACCAAACGCCCGGGGAATAAAAAAGCCCCCGGCTGCGCCGATGGCAGAAATAAAGCCCAGTGCCGCCGCAGTATCGGTTCCTGCCCGGCGTGTTGCGTCTTCTTCGGGCAACCCTTTATTCAGTGCATGTTGCATCACAACTCGGCGGAAAATGACTGAAATCATCTGGAATGTCGAACCACTGCCTAATCCGGCTGTAATAAATAAACACATGAATACCGCAAAAAATAACCAAAAGCTTCCGTGTGTATTTCCCCCAGGCAAAGCAAAGAAGACCAGCCCGGTAAATAATGCCATTGCAATGAAATTGACAGTCGTCACCTTAATGCCCCCCAGCTTATCCGATAAGCTTCCCCCTATCGGGCGGGCCAGTGCGCCAATCAATGGGCCAAAAAAGGCATAATGCATCACCGCAATATCCGGAAACTGCGTCTTCGTCAGCATGGCAAATCCGGCAGAAAAACCGATGAATGAACCGAATGTGGCCAAATACAGAATACTCAGGATCCACAAGTGGGGCTGTCTGAGTACCGGCAACTGTTCCACAATTGATGCTTTCGCACTGTGCAGGTCATTCATGCCAATCCAGGCCGCAATTGTCGCCAGCAGGATAAAGGGCACCCAAATCCAGGCGGCGTTTGCCAGCCAGAGGCTACCCCCATCCGCCAGCGGCGTGGCTTCAGTAAAGGAACCAAAAACCGCCACGGAGATAACCAAAGGCACCACCAGTTGCATCACGCTGACACCCAGGTTACCCAGCCCGCCATTTAACCCCAGAGCCTTACCTTGCTGGGCTTTCGGGTAGAAAAAGCTGATATTTGCCATGCTGGATGCAAAATTCCCCCCTGCCAGACCACACAACAGCGCGATGATGATAAAGGTTTGAAATGATGTCTCAGGATGCTGAACCGCATAGCCGAGCCACAGGCAGGGTATGGCAAGAATAAAGGTACTGATAGCCGTCCAGCGGCGCCCGCCGATAAGTGGTACAACAAAGGAATAAGGTACTCTCGCCAGAGCACCGGAAACCGAAGGTAGTGCGGTCAATAAAAACAACTGATCCGTCGTAAAGTGAAACCCGGCCCGGTTAAGATTGACAGCGACTGAAGAAAAAATCATCCAGACACAAAATGATAACAGTAAGCAGGGAATAGAAATCCACAAATTGCGGCGGGCTGTTCTTTCTCCCTGAGTTCGCCAGAATGTTTCATTTTCTGGCGCCCAGTTAGCTAAAACAGCCCCATTAGCTGACTTTTGAGTCTTAGGGGGGTTCGCTTGCATAAAGACATCCTCATAAATAGCGCATCACTTAAGCGCTTTTACGTTTATCCCGTAGCCTTTATGTTGATATGTATCAAAATCATGCCAGGCCCTGCCGGGAGCCTGCCCTGGCTCTACTCCCCATGGCTAACCACAACTTATCTTGTAACGTTATGATTTAAAATGATTATAATTTTTCAGCAGTTATCAACCTGATAGCCATTATGCCCCCTGACTTATTGGGAGTACTCATTTAGGAGTAGTCGACCAAAATACTCACTATTTGCCTCAGGCAGCAAAACGCCCTCTGCAGAGCGGTTATTTCAACCCAAGCCGTTTTGCCAGCCGGTGCAAGTTTGCCACATCCAGTGAAAGTGCACGGGCGGCTGCAGCCCAGTTATGCTGGTGACTATTGAGCGCCTGGCGAATAATATTGCGCTGAAAGTCATCAGTAGCCGCGCGCAACGGGCTGCATGTTAACAATGCAGGCCCGGATGGCTCACCGAATGCGACCGCATTGGCGGGCTGGGTACTTGTTAATGAGAAATGAGCCGGCGTGAGCATCACTTCCGCGTCACCTCGGGTGGCCCGGGCAATGAGCACGGCCCGATAAATCGCATGTTCCAGTTCACGCACATTGCCAGGCCAGGTATGAGCGCTCAGTACAGCCAGGGAATCAGGGCTTAATGCGACAGACTGCAACCCAAATCGCCCACGGCACCGCTCACAAAAAAACCCCGCCAGTAAAGCGATATCCTCACCCCGTTCCCGCAATGGCGGTACCCGTACCGGGAACACACTAAGGCGATGAAATAAATCCGCCCTGAAACGCCCGGCCAGCACTTCCGCTTTTAAATCGCGGTTTGTAGCGGCGAGCACTCTCACATCCACCCGTGAGTTTTTGTCGTCCCCGACGCGCTGAATATCGCCATATTGCAATACCCGCAGCAATTTAGCCTGCAAAGATAATGGCAGCTCACCAATCTCATCAAGAAATAATGTACCGTTATTGGCCCGCTCAAATTTCCCCTGTCGGTCACTGATTGCGCCAGTAAACGCACCTTTCACATGCCCAAAGAGTTCACTTTCCGCCACACTTTCCGGTAAAGCGGCACAATTTAAATACACCATGGGCTGGTGAGCCCGGTCAGACCCTTCATGGATAGCACGCGCCACCAACTCTTTGCCGGTACCGGTTTCGCCATTAATAAGCACCGTCAGATCAGATGCCGCCACCACACTGATTTCGTGACGTAACTGAGTAACAGGTACTGAAAGCCCCACTATCTCCGTACTCTCTTCTGTGGAAGACAAGGGAGGCAGTGCTGCCTCGTTACTGCTCAGGCTCTGGCTTTCCAGTTGCTTTATTAACAAGGCATTCTTAAGTGTGTTCGCCGCCAGTACCGCAATAAGCCACAGTTCATCGTTGCTGAGGTGGTCAAAGCACACCGCATTCATACTGTCCAGCGTCAGCGCGCCCACCAGACGTTCATCATCAAACAGAGGCAACCCGACACAGGCGTGGACTTTTAATTGTTCCTGCCCAGGAATCAGTCCGTCATAAGGGTCGGGTAACCCGCTGTCAGCCGGAAAACGCACCACGTTCCCGGCCCGAGCTATGGCCTCAAGGCGCGGGTGGCTGGCAGGATCAAATCGCCTGCCCAGAACATCGGGAGAAAGACCATGAATCGCCAGTGGACGAAACTGGCGATGTTCATACAACAGCAACGCACAGGCATCGCAGACAAGAACACGCTGCAGCAGGTTAACCAGCCGCTGAAAGCGTACCTCACAGGTTCCCCCCTGGTTTAACTCCCCGGCAATATCCGCTAACTGGCGAATCTGAAGCGGCATAACAGTCTCCTGGCGTAGTCATTATGACAACTCATACTGTCATAATGACTTTTTAAGTGATAGTCAAAAAGACCATTTCATTGAACACTGCAAATACAAAAATAAATAAAAACAATAATTTAAAAATTGGCACAGGTATTGCTATTTATCTGGTCATAACAGACACACAATGATATTCACTGAGGGTTTTATGACTGTTCATGTAAAAAATAACATTTTTTGGGTTGGTCAACGGGACTGGGAAGTCCGTGATTTTCACGGCACGGAATACAACACCACCAAAGGCAGTAGTTATAACAGTTATCTGATTAAAGAAGAGAAAACCGTGCTGATTGACACGGTTGATCATAAATTCAGCCGGGAGTTTGTACGCAACCTCCAGACTGAGACAGACCTGCGTACTCTGGATTACATCATTATTAACCATGCTGAAGAGGATCATGCTGGCGCACTCACTGAGCTGATGGCTCTGATCCCTGACACACCTGTCTACTGTACCGCTAATGCAATTGATTCGATTAATGGCCACCATCACCACCCGGAATGGCATTTCAACGTCGTCAAGACAGGCGATACGCTGGATATTGGCAATGGTAAGCAACTGGTGTTTGTTGAAACCCCGATGCTGCACTGGCCTGACAGTATGATGACTTACCTGACTGGCGATGGGGTGTTATTCAGTAATGATGCTTTCGGCCAGCACTACTGTGATGAACATTTGTTTAATGATGAGGTGGATCAAACTGAGCTGTTTGAACAATGTCTGCGTTATTTTGCCAATATCCTGACGCCGTTCAGCCGCCTTGTTGCGCCTAAGGTAACAGAGTTGTTGGGATTTAACTTACCCGTCAACATGATAGCAACCTCACACGGCGTGATTTGGCGCGATAACCCGGCACAAATTATCGAACAGTATCTGCAATGGTCTGCCGATTTTCAGGAAGACCGCATTACGCTGTTTTATGACACCATGTCCAACAATACCCGCATGATGGCGGATGCCATTGCTCAGGGGATCCACGAAGCCGACCCGCGTGTAACCGTCAAAATTTATAATGTTGCCCGCCACGATAAGAATGAAATTCTGACCAGTTTATTTCGCTCCAAAGGCATCCTGGTAGGATCCTCCACCATGAATAACGTCATGATGCCCAAAATCGCCGCAATGCTGGAAGAAATCACCGGGTTACAATTCAGAAACAAGAAAGCTTCCGCTTTTGGCAGTTATGGCTGGAACGGTGGCGCAGTGGATAGAATTCAGACCCGGTTGACAGATGCCGGTTTTGAAACTGCATTATCCTTAAAAATCAAATGGCGCCCTGATGACACTCTGCTGGAAGCCTGCCGTGAACATGGGCGCAAACTTGCTCACTTATGGGCACTTTCCCCCATACCGTCCAGGGAATCCTCAACCCTGGACAGCGCGCTGACTCCACAGCAAACAGAAGAAAATAGCACCTGTATGCAATGCAGTGTTTGCCAGTGGATTTACAACCCCCGACTGGGTGAACCCGTGCAAGGCATTGCGCCAGGAACACCATGGGACCAGGTACCCGAAACCTTTCTCTGCCCAGAATGTGGGCTGGGGAAAGTCGTATTTGATGAGCTCTGTGTGGAGGCGTTATGAGTGACAATGTCGTCATTATTGGCTCCGGTTTTGCCGCCAGACAACTGGTCAAACACATTCGTAAGCTTGATGCTCATCTGCCGGTAACACTGATTGCCGGCGACAGTGCTGACGAATACAACAAACCCGAGTTAAGTCATGTTATTAGCCGTGGGCAACACGCCGATGATTTGACGCGCCAGACAGGTGCGGCATTTGCCCAGGCCTTTAACCTTACACTGCACGCCCACACCCAGGTGACAAGCCTCGATCCGCAACGAAAAACGGTGAGTGGTGGCGGGCAAACCTGGGCGTACAGTAAGCTGGTGCTGGCAACAGGCGCCAGGGCGCGAATCCTTCCGGTGCCTGGCGGTGAGGACATGATAACGCTGAATAGCCAGGCTGAATTCCGTCGTTACGAAACACGGCTCTTTGATGCCCGGCGCATATTGGTAGTCGGAGGAGGATTAATTGGTTGTGAGCTGGCAATGGATCTGTGCCGCGCCGGTAAGCAGGTGACCCTGGTTGATAAAGCACCGGCGATACTGCCTGCGTTACTGCCCGTTCACCTGAGCGCTCCGCTTCACTGTGCACTGACGAAAGCCGGAGTCACAGTGCTCACCGGGCAACAATTACACTGTATTGAGCCGCATGCCGACGGGCTCCGAATAAGCCTGGAAAAGGGGATTCAGTTTAGCGTTGACGACGTTATTTCCGCGACCGGGTTGCAGCCTGAAACAACACTCGCCAGGCAAGCGGGTTTAGCGGTTAATCAGGGCATTCAGGTCAATCAAAAATTGCAAACCAGCGACCCGGCTATTTTTGCTCTTGGCGACTGCGCGGAAATCAATGGGCAGTGCCTGCCCTACCTCCAGCCAGGCCAACTCAGCGCACTAACCCTGGCTCAAAACCTGACAGGTCAGGATGTGACGCTTTCCCTGCCACCAGCGCTGGTGAAGGTAAAAACGCCGTCATTGCCATTACAGTTAGCCGGGCAGCCATTACGGGAAGATTTGCACTGGAAAATTGCTGTCACAACCAACGGGATGGCTGCACAAGGCTACGATAACGATGAAACCCTGTGTGCTTTTGTCGCCAGCGAGGAACGGATACCTGAATCCTTTGGCTGGTTACGTCAACTGGCTGGTGCATAAACCACGAGCGTTCACCACGCAATGCAAAGACGTTAAATATACTCAGTGGGCAGGGATTGGCCTGCTCCACTGGGTGAGCCCCTGACTGCGGATGCAGGGTACCGCACTGGGTAAACATCGGACTTTTTACGCCCACGCTTTTTTTACCCCACGCCGCCATAATCCATTTGCCGCAAAGCTGACATTCCGCTAAAGTCCTGCCCCTTCTTCACTGGCATGGGGATAATGAGGCATTATGTTTATTGGTTTTGATTACGGTACAGCGAACTGCTCCGTGGCGGTGATGCGTGATGGCAAACCCACAATGTTAAAACTGGAAGGCGACAGTGTTTTATTGCCTTCCATGTTAAGTGCGCCTGCACGTGAAGCCGTCAGTGAATGGCTTTATCGCCACCAGAATGTAAGCTTTGAAGACGCGGAATCTGCGGCGTTGTTACGCCGGGCTATCAGTGCCAACCGCTTAGAAGATATCGAAGTGACTGCGCAGAGTGTCCAGTTCGGGCTGACATCACTGCGCCAGTATATAGAAGACCCGGAAGAAGTCTGGTTTGTTAAATCACCCAAGTCATTTCTTGGCGCGAGTGGGTTAAAACCCCAGCAAGTCGCGTTCTTCGAAGACCTGGTGTGCGCCATGATGCGCCATATACGCCAGCAGGCCGAAAACCAGTTACAGGAAACAGTCAGCCAGGCAGTTATTGGCCGCCCGATTAACTTCCAGGGGTTGGGTGGCGAAGAAGCCAACCAACAGGCTCAGGGTATTCTGGCCCGGGCAGCGGCGCGTGCCGGCTTCAGCGATGTTGAATTCCAGTTTGAACCTGTTGCTGCCGGGCTTGATTATGAAGCCTCGCTGAGCCAGGAACAGCGCGTGCTGGTTGTGGATATCGGTGGGGGTACCACCGACTGCTCTTTCCTGTTGATGGGCCCGCAATGGCACAACCAGTCTGCGCGTGAATCCAGCCTGATTGGGCACAGTGGTTGCCGCGTTGGGGGCAATGATCTGGATATCATGCTGGCATTTCGCCAGTTAATGCCCGCTCTGGGGATGGGTGGGCTCACCGAAAAAGGCATTGCGCTACCCATTCTTCCCTGGTGGAATGCCGTCGCGATAAACGATGTTCCGGCACAAACTGAGTTCTACAGTAAAGAAACCGGGCGGCTGTTGCAGGCCCTGATTCGTGATGCCCGCGAACCTGAGCAGGTGACTCGCCTGTTGAAAGTGTGGCGTAATCGCCTGAGTTACCGCCTGGTGCGCAGTGCGGAAGAAGCAAAAATAGCGCTTTCCCAGGCCGATGAAACCGGTACAACACTTGATTTCATCGCAGATTCGCTGGCTGTGGGTACACATAAGGCGGAACTGGAAAGCGCTATTGAGCAACCGCTGCAACGGATCCTTGAGCAGGTTAACCTGGCGCTTAGCCAGGCAGATACGCAGCCGGATGTGATTTACCTGACCGGCGGCAGCGCACGCTCGCCCATTATTCGCCAGGCGTTGCAACAAACACTGCCAGGTATTGCCATTGTCGGTGGCGATGACTTTGGCTCTGTTACAGCAGGCCTTGCCCGTTGGGCAGGGGTTATTTTCCGCTAACTGCCGGCCCCCGGCCCGGAGAGTGTTAAACCGTTCTCCGGGCCAGCAATATACTCACTGTTATGCATTTTTGGCGGCCTGCAACGCGTTTTGCGAGCCAGACTGAATAAATTTTTGTGATATAAAACGGCGTTCCAGACTGTTCCATACAGTCTTCCATTTTTCCTTCATTTTTATAGGTTCCCACCTCTTTAAACTAGTATGATTAACGCCCACTGGTTTTAAGGAAGAGACAACGATTCCATGAAGAGCGCGACAAAAACACGCTGGTATTTTGGTGCAGGGCTAACTATTGCCATTATTATTGCAGCCGTTTGGTACAACCGGCATGAAACAAATACCAATGGAGTGGATGGAACTAAAACCAGCCAGTCACGCCCGGGGAGTAATGGGCGCCATAGCATGCGCCCTCTTGCCCCTGTGCAGGCGGCCACAGCGCAAAGCCAGGCAGTGCCCCACTACCTGAGTGGGCTTGGAACCGTAACCGCAGCCAATACCGCCACAGTGCGCAGCCGGGTAAATGGGCAGTTAATTGCCATTCATTTTAAAGAAGGCCAGCAAGTAAACGCTGGCGACCTGCTGGCAGAAATTGACCCCAGTGAATTTACCGTTGCACTGGAACAGGCTGAAGGCCAGCTGGCAAAAGACCAGGCAACGCTGGCAAATGCCCGGCGTGACCTTGCGCGTTACCAGCAACTGGCAAAAACCAGCCTGGTTTCCCGCCAGGAGCTGGATGCCCAACAGGCGCTGGTCGCAGAAAGTGCTGGTACAGTAAAAGCAGACCAGGCAGCAGTTGACAGCGCCCGGTTACAACTGAGCTGGAGCCGGGTAACGGCACCCATTTCAGGGCGTGTTGGCCTGAAACAGGTTGATATCGGCAACCAAATTTCTACCAGCGATACCACCGGCATTGTGGTTATCACCCAAACGCATCCCATTGACGTTATTTTCACGCTCCCGGAAAGCGATATTGCGCAAATTGTCGCAGCACAACATGCCGGTAAAGCCCTTGAAGTGGATGCCTGGGATCGCACTAACACCAAAAAGCTTGCCAGTGGCGAATTGCTGAGCCTCGATAACCAGATTGATGCCACAACTGGCACCATCAAACTCAAAGCCCGTTTTACTAACGGCGACGACGCTCTGTTTCCCAACCAGTTTGTTAACGCACGCATGCTGGTTGATACCCAACAAAATGCGGTTGTTATTCCGGTTGCCGCCCTGCAAATGGGCAATGAAGGCAATTTTGTATGGGTGCTGAATAGCGAAAATAAAGTCAGTAAACATCTGGTAACGCCCGGCATTCAGGATAACCAGCAGGTGGTGATTACTGCCGGGATTTCTGTCGGAGACCGGGTAGTAACAGATGGTATAGACCGGTTAACTGAGGGTGTAACCGTTGAGGTCGTTGACCCACAACAGACATCGGCCCAGGCCGCTCAGCACCCGGCTGAAACCAGAAAATCGCACTCAGGCCAGCATAAAGGAGCGCGTTCCTGATGCAGGTATTACCACCCAGCACCACCGGCGGCCCTTCCCGGCAGTTTATTCTGCGCCCGGTAGCCACCACGCTGTTTATGGTGGCGATATTGCTTGCCGGGATAATCGGTTACCGTTTTCTGCCTGTTTCAGCGCTGCCAGAAGTGGATTACCCCACCATCCAGGTGGTCACGCTCTACCCGGGAGCCAGCCCGGATGTCGTGACCTCGGCCATTACTGCGCCACTGGAGCGGCAATTTGGGCAGATGTCTGGCCTGAAACAAATGTCATCGCAAAGTGCCGGGGGCGCTTCGGTGGTGACATTGCAGTTCCAGTTAACCCTGCCGCTTGATGTCGCTGAACAGGAGGTTCAGGCCGCGATTAACGCCGCCACCAGCCTGCTGCCCAACGACCTGCCCAACCCGCCGGTTTACAGTAAAGTTAACCCGGCAGACCCACCGATAATGACGCTGGCGGTAACCTCTTCCGCCCTGCCCCTGACCCAGGTGCAGGATTTAGTTGAAACCCGTATTGCCCAAAAAATTGCCCAGGTAAATGGCGTAGGTATGGTTGGGGTGTCTGGCGGGCAACGCCCGGCGGTGCGGGTTAAACTCAATGCCCAGGCGCTGGCCGGGCTGGGTATCAGCACAGAAACCGTGCGCAGTGCTATCAGCAACGCTAATGTGAATTCTGCTACTGGTAGTCTGGATGGCCCGGAGCGCGCAATTACTATTTCCGCCAACGACCAGATGAAAACGGTACAGGAATACCGCGACCTGATTATTGCATATGTTAACGGGGCTGCCGTGCGCCTTGGCGATGTCGCCACCGTTGAACAGGGGGCAGAAAATGCCTGGCTGGGTGCATGGTCTAACCATGAACCGGCTATTGTCATGAATGTTCAGCGCCAGCCTGGTGCCAATATTATTGAAACCGCCGACAGTATTCGCGCACTGCTACCCGGCCTGAAAGAAAGCCTGCCCAAATCTGTTCACCTGGCGCTGGTAGCCGACCGGACCAATAATATTCGGGCTTCAGTAGAAGATACCCAGTCTGAGCTGTTGCTGGCAATTGCGCTGGTAGTCATGATTATCTACCTTTTTTTGCGCAATGTTCCGGCCACAATTATTCCAGCAGTGGCCGTACCGCTTTCCCTTGTAGGGACTTTCGCGGTCATGGTGTTTCTCGATTTCTCCATCAACAACCTGACACTAATGGCTCTGACCATCGCTACCGGGTTTGTGGTGGACGACGCAATCGTGGTGATTGAAAACATCTCCCGGTATATCGAAAAAGGCGAAAAACCACTGGCGGCCGCACTGAAAGGTGCCGGGGAGATAGGCTTTACCATTATCTCGCTCACGGTGTCTCTGATTGCGGTACTCATTCCGTTGCTGTTTATGGGTGACATCGTGGGGCGGTTATTTCGGGAATTCGCCATCACCCTCGCTGTGGCAATTTTAATCTCGGCCGTGGTTTCGCTAACCTTAACGCCTATGATGTGCGCCCGTATGCTCAGCCATGAATCCCTGCGCAAACAAAACCGTTTTTCTCTGGCCTGCGAGCGTTTCTTTGAGTGGGTTATTGCCGGTTATGGCCGTGGGCTGAACCGGGTATTGCAACACCCGTGGCTCACGTTGAGTGTGGCATTTGGAACCCTGGCGCTGACTATTTTGCTGTGGGTCTGGATTCCTAAGGGATTTTTCCCGGTGCAGGATAACGGTATTATTCAGGGTACTTTGCAGGCTCCACAATCGGCTTCTTTTGCCAGTATGTCGCAGCGCCAGGCGCAGGTGGCCGAACTGCTTCTGAAAGACCCGGATGTAGCGAGCATGACCAGTTTTATTGGGGTGGATGGCACCAATCCGGCACTGAACAGCGCGCGCATCCAAATAAACCTGAAACCGCTCAGTGAGCGTGATGACAGGGTTTCTGAAGTAATTCAGCGCCTGCAGGATAAAGTAGCGACACTGCCCGGTGTCACGCTGTACCTGCAACCGGTACAGGACCTGACGATTGATACCACCGTCAGCCGCACGCAATACCAGTTTACCCTGCAGGCCAACACGCTGGATGCCCTGAGCACCTGGGTGCCCAGGCTGATGGCTCAACTAAAAACGCTGCCTGAACTGGCTGATGTCAGTAGTGACTGGCAGGACCAGGGCTTACAGGCCATGGTGACAGTGGATCGTGACAGCGCAAGCCGCCTGGGTATCTCAATGGCAGATGTAGACAATGCACTGTACAACGCCTTCGGCCAGCGCCTGATATCCACTATTTATACCCAGTCCAACCAGTATCGGGTGGTGCTTGAGCATGATACCCACAGCACACCAGGTCTGGATGCGCTCAGCGGTATCCGCCTGGTGAGCAGCAATGGCGGGATGGTGCCACTGAGCGCCATTGCCCAGGTTGAGCAGCGCCATATGCCGCTTACCATTAACCACCTGGACCAGTTCCCCTCTACCACCATTTCGTTCAATGTGGCAAAAGGATCCTCATTGGGCGAAGCCGTGGAAGCTATACTGGCCGCAGAAAAAGAGATGGATTTCCCGGCCGATATCATGACCGCCTTCCAGGGCAGTACACTGGCGTTCCAGGCGGCACTGAGCAGCACAGTGTGGCTGATTATTGCCGCCATTGCCGCAATGTATATTGTGCTGGGTATTTTGTACGAAAGCTTTATTCACCCAATAACCATACTGTCCACACTGCCTACCGCCGGGCTGGGCGCATTGCTGGCGTTTCTGGTTTCAGGCTATGAACTGGATGTGATTGCGATAATCGGCATTATTTTGCTGATTGGTATTGTGAAGAAAAACGCCATCATGATGATAGATTTCGCTCTGGCGGCAGAGCGCGAGCAAGGCATGCCACCACGCGAGGCGATTTACCAGGCCTGCCTGTTGCGTTTTCGCCCTATCCTCATGACTACCCTTGCCGCACTACTTGGCGCACTGCCACTGATGCTCAGTACCGGCGTGGGCGCAGAACTGCGTCGCCCGCTGGGAATAGGTATGGTGGGCGGTTTGCTGGTCAGCCAGGTGCTGACACTGTTTACCACCCCGGTTATCTATTTGCTGTTCGACCGCCTTTCTCATTGGCTGCGTAGCCGTTTGCCGCGCCACGAGGAGGCCTGAGTGCGCTTTTTTGCTCTGTTTATCTACCGCCCTGTTGCCACCATTCTGATTTCGGTGGCAATAACACTGTGTGGGGTTCTCGGGTTCAGGCTGTTGCCTGTCGCCCCTCTGCCCCAGGTGGATTTCCCGGTAATTATGGTAAGCGCGTCACTACCGGGGGCGTCGCCAGAAACCATGGCATCGTCGGTTGCCACACCGCTGGAACGCTCATTAGGCCGCATAGCCGGCATTAATGAAATGACGTCTACCAGCTCGCTGGGTAGCACCAGAATCATCCTGCAATTTGAACTCAGCCGGGATATTAACGGCGCGGCGCGGGATGTACAGGCAGCAATAAATGCCGCGCAAAGTTTGCTGCCAACCGGCATGCCTTCGCGGCCAACTTACCGTAAAGCTAACCCGTCAGATATGCCCATCATGATTCTGACGCTGACGTCCGACACGCTGTCGCAAGGGGAATTATATGATTTCGCCTCCACGCAACTGGCGCAAAATATTGCCCAGATAGATGGCGTTGGCGATGTGGATGTTGGTGGCAGCTCATTGCCTGCGGTTCGGGTGGATTTAAACCCACAGGCACTGTTTAACCAGGGTGTTTCGCTGGATGCCGTGCGAACTGCTATCAGTAACGCCAATGTGCGTAAACCTCAGGGCGCAATCGAAGACAACACCCATCGCTGGCAGTTACAAACCAATGATGAACTGAAAACAGCCGCTGAATACCGCCCGCTGGTTATTCATTACAACAATGGCGCAGCCGTGCGGTTAGGTGACGTAGCGAATGTCACTGACTCCGTGCAGGATGTACGCAATGCCGGGATGACCAACGCTCAGCCTGCTATATTGCTGATGATCCGTAAACTGCCTGAAGCCAATATTATTCAAACTGTTGACCGAATTCGTGCACGGCTGCCGGAGCTGGAGCAAACCATTCCGGCAGCCGTTAATGTTCACATAGCCCAGGACTCCTCTCCCACTATCCGTGCTTCACTTGCCGAAGTGGAGCAGGCACTGTGTATCTCGGTGGCGCTGGTTATCCTGGTGGTGTATCTGTTCCTGCGCTCCGGCCCGGCGACATTAATTCCGGCTGTGGCGGTGCCTGTCTCCCTGATAGGCACCTTTGCGGCCATGTATTTGTGCGGCTTCAGCCTGAACAACCTCTCGTTGATGGCGCTCACCATTGCCACCGGGTTTGTGGTGGATGATGCCATTGTGGTGCTGGAAAATATTTCCCGGCACCTGGAAGCCGGAGTAAAACCGTTACAGGCCGCGTTGCAGGGCGCCCGTGAAGTGGGCTTCACCGTGCTTTCTATGAGTGTTTCGCTGGTTGCTGTATTCCTGCCGTTATTGCTGATGGGCGGTTTGCCCGGCCGGTTATTCCGCGAATTTGCCGTCACACTTTCGGTGTCTATTGCAATTTCGATGGTGGTTTCCCTGACACTCACCCCCATGATGTGTGGCTGGCTGCTGAAAAACCCTAAACCCGGGGCTAAGCAACAAGGGGCGGGGCGTTTGATGCTGGCTGTGCAGGGTGGCTATGCCCGTTCGCTCGCCGTGGCACTGAAATACAAACGCCTCATAGGTGTGCTGCTTCTGGCGACAATCGGGCTCAATATCTGGCTGTATATCGCAGTACCCAAAACCCTGATGCCAGAACAGGATACCGGGCGAATCATGGGGAATATTCGCGCCGACCAGAGCATTTCATTCCAGGCAATGCGCGGCAAATTACAAGACTTCATGAAAATCATCCGTGAAGACCCGGCAGTAGATAACGTGACCGGTTTTACCGGGGGTTCCCGGGTTAACAGCGGCATGATGTTTATCTCGCTGAAGCCACGCAGTGAACGCAAAGAAACGGCGCAACAGGTGATAGACCGCCTGCGGGTAAAACTGGCAAAAGAGCCCGGCGCCACGCTGTTCTTAATGGCAATGCAGGATTTAAGAGTTGGTGGGCGGCAGGCAAATGCCAGCTACCAGTATACGCTTTTGTCAGACGACCTCAGCGCCCTGCGCATATGGGAGCCGAAGATTCGCCAGGCACTGGCCGCTCTGCCGGAACTCACTGATGTTAACTCAGACCAGCAGGACAAAGGCTCAGAACTGGCACTGACCTACGACCGTGCCACGTTATCGCGCCTGGGAATTAACGTGGCGGATGCCAATGGCCTGCTTAACAATGCCTTCGGGCAACGCCAGATTTCAACCATCTACCAGCCGATGAACCAGTACAAAGTGGTGATGGAAGTTGACCCCCGCTATACCCAGGATGCCAGCGCACTGGAGAAAATGTTTATTATCAACAGTGAAGGGAAACCCATTCCACTCTCGTGGTTCGCCAAATGGTTACCTGCCAATGCACCACTTTCGGTTAACCACCAGGGGCTTTCGGCTGCCTCAACCATTGCTTTTAACTTGCCTGATGGCGTGTCTTTATCGCAGGCCAGCGATGCCATTGACCGCACCATGACTGCACTGGGTGTACCGTCCAGTGTGCGTGGTACCTGGGCGGGTACTGCACAAATTTTCCAGCAAACAATGAACTCCCAGCTCATTTTGATTCTGGCCGCAATTGCCACAGTCTATATTGTGCTGGGTATGTTGTATGAAAGTTATATTCACCCGCTGACCATTCTTTCTACGCTGCCCTCTGCCGGGGTTGGTGCGTTACTGGCCCTGGAGATGTTCAGCACGCCTTTCAGCCTGATTGCGTTAATTGGCATTATGTTACTGATTGGTATCGTCAAGAAAAACGCCATTATGTTGGTTGATTTTGCCCTTGAAGCCATGCGTAGCAGCGATATTTCCGCGCAGGATGCCATTTTCCAGGCCTGCCTGCTGCGTTTCAGGCCCATTATGATGACAACGCTGGCGTCCATTTTCGGCGCACTGCCTCTGGTACTGGCAACCGGCGATGGCGCTGAATTACGCCAGCCGCTGGGGATTACTATTGTCGGTGGCCTGGTAGTAAGCCAACTGTTAACGCTGTATACCACCCCGGTGGTGTTTTTGTTTTTTGACCGTTTGCGGCCTGGCAGCCGGGCTCGGGAAAACCAACATGTACAACTGGCTGGTGAGTAACACTGGCTTTTTCACCCGCGAGGCTTATCACGCCGTAGCGGATATTGACTGAACTGGAGCCCTGTATGAAGTTCTGGCGCCTGGGTATTACTGGCAAATTATTTATTGCTATTCTGTCCACCTGCATTCTGTTGCTTATCACAATGCACTGGGCAGTACGTGTCAGCTTTGAACGGGGCTTTATTGATTACATTAAGCACGGTAACCAACAGCGGTTAGTACTGCTGCGGGACACCCTGGCGGAACAGTATGCCATCCATGGGAACTGGCGCTTCCTGCGCCACAATGAAAGGTTTATGTTCCAGCTTTTGCGCTCCTTTGACCGCGATCTGGCAGGTGCACCAATGCCCCCTCCACGTGCAGGGGAACGAAATATGGAACAATATACGCCTGCTTTAGGAGCCCAGGATGAAAACGATGTTGCCATGCCAGATGACGGCGGGCCTGGCAACATGGATCCTGGGCAGCCCGATCCCTTTGCGCCCAACAGCGAACCACCTCGCGAGGATAACGGCGATCCCCATGGCCCGGGGCCGGGAATGGATCCACTCCATGGCTGGCGCGCACAGTTTTGGGTTCTGGATCAAAAAAGCCGCCTGTTGGTTGGCCCTCCCTTCCCTATTCCGCCAGACAGCAACCGGGAACCGATTAAATTCAACGATACTACCGTTGGCTGGGTGGTGGCTTCCCCGGTTGAACGCCTGACCAGAACCACAGATATCAGCTTTGATCGCCAGCAACGGCGCACCAGTTGGCTGATAGTCGCACTGGCAACATTAATGGCTGCCGGAGCCACATTTCCGCTGGCCCGTGGGTTACTGGCACCGGTGAAGCGCCTGGTGGAAGGGACACACAAATTAGCTGCAGGTGACTTCAGTACCCGTGTAGAGCAAAGCAGCAACGATGAACTCGGCCGGCTTGCCAGTGACTTTAACCAACTTGCCAGCACGCTTGAGAAAAACCAGCAGATGCGCCAGGCCTTTATGGCGGATATTTCCCATGAACTGCGCACACCACTGGCAGTATTGCGTGGCGAACTGGAAGCGATTCAGGATGGCGTGCGGAAATTTACCCCTGAATCTGTTGCCTCGCTGCAGGCCGAAGTGGGTACGCTGACCAAACTGGTTAATGACCTGCACCAGTTATCGATGTCTGACCAGGGTGCTCTGGCCTACCAGCGCCGCCACATTGAGGTTATCTCTCTGGTGGAAATGGCCGCAGGTGCATTTCGTGAACGCTTTAACAGCCACGGCTTAAGCATCAGCCTGAGTTTGCCAGACAGCGCCACGTTGTTTGGCGACCCGGATCGTTTGATGCAATTATTCAACAACCTGCTGGAAAACAGCCTGCGCTATACTGACAGCGGTGGCGGGCTGTCCATTAATGGCCGTATACAGAATGGCACACTCAACCTGCAATTCGCTGACAGTGGCCCGGGGGTTACAGATGAACAGCTTGCACAATTATTTGAGCGGTTTTATCGTGCTGAAGGTTCGCGTAACCGGGCCAGTGGCGGCTCTGGTTTAGGTTTGGCCATTTGCCAGAATATTGTGGAAGCCCATGGTGGTAAAATTTCCGCCGGGCACGCCGCTGCCGGGGGCATCAGTATTGATGTCACCTTACCTTTAGAGAGTGAAACACAGAGAAGCGTATGAGCGAATTCCCGATTGATGAAAATGCACCACAGATCCTGATTGTGGAAGATGAGCCAAAACTGGGCCAGTTGCTTATCGATTATCTGCGGGCGGCAAGCTATGCTCCAACTCTGGTTAACCATGGGGATCTGGTGGTTCCTTATGTGCGCCAGACCCCGCCGGATCTTATCCTGTTAGATCTGATGTTACCGGGTACAGATGGCCTGACAATTTGCAAAGAGATCCGCCGTTTTTCCGATGTACCTATTATTATGGTCACCGCAAAAATTGAAGAGATAGACCGCCTGTTGGGGCTGGAAATTGGTGCGGATGATTATATCTGTAAGCCCTACAGCCCACGTGAGGTTGTTGCCCGGGTTAAAACCATTCTGCGCCGCTGCCAGCCCAAAGCTTTTCAGAGTGACACAGATACTGGCCCAACGCTGAAAATCGATGAAAGCCGTTTTCAGGCCAGTTGGAATAACAAAGCGCTGGATCTCACCCCGGCAGAGTTTCGCCTGCTAAAAACCCTTGCCCATGAACCAGGCAAAGTCTTCTCCCGTGAACAGTTGCTGAACCATCTTTATGATGATTACCGGGTGGTCACAGACCGTACCATAGACAGCCACATCAAAAACCTGCGCCGCAAACTGGAAGCACTGGATGAAGAACAGCCATTTATCCGTGCTGTTTACGGTGTGGGCTACCGCTGGGAAGCCGACCCCTGCCAGTTTCTGTAACACCCACCGGGCGTGCTGACGCCCGGGTTTATTTCCCCTGCAGCAAGCGCTACAATGCCCGCCCTGAAAGTGTGGCATTACGCCGCATACCTGCCGTTTCACCTGGTGAAGCGGTTCTGACCTGACATCAGAAAGAGCCCAACATGTTTAAACCGGAATTACTTTCTCCGGCGGGAACGCTGAAAAATATGCGTTACGCCTTCGCTTATGGCGCAGATGCCGTTTACGCGGGACAACCTCGTTACAGCCTGCGGGTGCGTAACAACGAATTCAACCACGAAAACCTTGCACTGGGGATTAATGAAGCCCATTCGCTTGGGAAAAAGTTTTATGTAGTGGTGAATATTGCCCCCCATAACGCCAAACTGAAAACCTTTATTCGCGACCTGAAACCCGTTGTGGATATGGGCCCGGATGCGCTTATCATGTCTGATCCTGGCTTAATCATGATGGTTCGTGAAGCCTTCCCGGAGATAGCCATTCACCTTTCCGTACAGGCGAATGCGGTGAACTGGGCGACGGTAAAATTCTGGAAACAGATGGGGCTGACCCGGGTCATTCTTTCCCGCGAGCTTTCTTTAGAAGAAATTGCAGAAATTCGTGAACAGGTTCCGGAAATGGAACTGGAAGTATTCGTACACGGTGCATTATGCATGGCTTATTCAGGCCGCTGCCTGCTTTCTGGTTATATCAATAAGCGCGACCCGAATCAGGGCACCTGTACTAATGCCTGCCGCTGGGAATACAAAGTACAGGAAGGCAAAGAAGACGATATCGGCAATATTGTACATGTGCATGAACCCATTCCGGTACAGAATGTAGACCCAACGCTCGGAGCTGGCGCGCCAACCGACAAAGTGTTCATGATTGAAGAAAGCCAGCGCCCGGGTGAATATATGACCGCGTTCGAAGACGAACACGGCACCTATATTATGAACTCCAAAGATTTGCGTGCCATTCAGCATGTTGAGCGCTTAACCCAGTTGGGTGTGCATTCGCTGAAAATTGAAGGGCGCACCAAATCGTTTTACTACTGCGCCCGTACCGCCCAGGTATACCGCCGGGCCATTGATGATGCCGCTGCAGGGAAACCTTTCGACCCGTCGTTACTGGAAACACTGGAAGGCCTGGCACACCGTGGCTATACCGAAGGTTTTCTGCGCCGCCACACCCACGATAGCTACCAGAACTATGAATACGGGTATTCGGTTTCCGACCGCCAGCAGTTTGTCGGGGAATTTACCGGCGAGCGTCACGGCGAGCTTGCTGCCGTGGCGGTAAAAAATAAATTCAGCAAAGGCGACAGCCTGGAATTAATGACGCCACAGGGCAACATCAGCTTCACACTGGAACATATGGAAAACGGTAAAGGCCAGCCAATGGACGTGGCTCCGGGCGATGGCTACACAGTCTGGCTGCCCGTTCCGGCAGACCTGGCGCTGGAATATGGCCTGTTGATGCGTAACCTGGCGGGGCAAACTACCCGTAATCCGCACGCAAAGTAACAGCCAACGGGTGTTCATGTATACCAGCGTGCTAACCTTAGAACTGGATCACATACGTGACGGTTTAATATGGATATTATTAGCACGCTGAAAAACATAACCCATAAATGCTAGTTGTACCAGGAACCACCTCCTTAGCCTGTGTAATCTCCCTTACGCAGGCTTATTTTTTTATGTGCTCCACTAAAAGCTAACGTCTGCGTATAACCCACCTGAATAGCCGGTATCAGGCTTGTTGTGTCTGGCATAACAACGCTGGTGTGCCTTTGTATTCCCTCCCCTGTGGCATCCTGATGCTGCTTCTGTCTGCTTTATAAATCGCCTGGCTATTCGGAACAATATTTGGCGAATGGTGATATTCCCTTCATACGCGCCATACCAAAGCGCCATATTTAAATCAGGGGGAAAATAAAATTAATTGTTTCCTGTTTAATATACTCTTTCTCTTTCATGCTCTGGTTGAATGAACATGATATTAATTATCACTTCATATTTTATGGCAATAAAGAAGTTATTGTGCCCATAACTATTCAGGCTTAATGTGCGGTTAATACGGAGGGAATAAATTATTTGCCAGCACAGCCTGTTATATATTAGTAATGTGTGGTGTTTAATCAGCGCTTAAAAGGGAAACTGCAACATGCATCTGGAACGACACAGTATCGAACGAGTGGGATGGCTAAGGGCTGCCGTATTAGGTGCAAATGATGGCATCGTGTCAACAGCAAGTCTTGTCCTTGGCATTGCTTCGGCAGGCAGTTCATCTTCAGGTATTTTACTGGCAGGAATTGCCGGGCTTGTTGCCGGTGCCATGTCGATGGCGACAGGGGAATATGTCTCAGTTTCATCCCAGACAGACACCGAGCGTGCCGCTCTCGCGCAGGAGAAGAAGGAGTTGCAGGCTGACTATGAAGGCGAGGTTCATGAACTCACTTCTTTGTATATACAGCGTGGTGTTGAGCCAGTTCTGGCTCACAAGGTGGCATTACAACTTATGGAAAAAGATGCTCTTGATGCTCATTCCCGTGAAGAGCTGGGGCTTACAGAAACGAATTCGGCACGTCCTCTGCAGGCAGCAATTTTTTCAGCGGCGAGTTTTTCTGCAGGTGCTCTGTTGCCTTTAATCGTTGCATGGCTGGCTCCATCCACACTGGTTTTTCCGTTTGTCATTCTTTCCACCCTCGTCGCACTGACTTTCCTTGGGTATATTTCATCCGTTGCGGGCAGGGCTTCTCCACTGAAAGCAATGCTCAGAATCACTTTCTGGAGCGCAATGGCAATGGCTTTATCCATGGGAGCAGGAACACTCGCAGGCCAGGTTCTGGCTTAGCTCAGTATTTAATATGCTGAAGATGTATGGCTGAAAGTATGCGCACATCTGAGAGAAAACGTATTACGTGAATACTACCCCTGATTTGGGTTATTTCAACAGTGAGTTAGCTCTGGCGCAAGAAAACAAGTGTGTACACCGAAAATACTTTGTAACTTATTGAGATGAACAGCATGTTCCCGCCACATCAACCTGGCACGCGGCCATTCATCATTATATTAAATTGCAATACTTTTCCTCTTGCATTCTGTTGGCATCCATTTTTTAAAAGAAAAATCGTTTTGTTAAGCTGCCGTTTAACTTTCCCCAACTGTTATTTGTTGCGAATAACCTGATGGGCGAGTAATTTATTTTGGTATGAACAATTCGTGCTTTTCACAGGAGATAAGTTTCTTTCTTCTAACAGACAGTCTTATTGTTTTCTACTTTTCTGAATGTGAGCTGGCAGAACAGTTTTCTGGGTGTTTAAAGTGTTGCATCTGGCCACAGCCAGTTAAAAAACCTTTAATATCCTGTGGATAGCATGTCCACGGCAGTGTGTCCATATTACTGACAATTACATTTCGTAATGGGCAGTGTGTTAATTTATTAATCAAAGCGATAGCAAAAAATGGGTAAATTATTGATAACGGGTTGCACCGGGTTTCTTGGTGGCTGTGTTTTAAGTTATGCGCTAAAAAAATATAATATTAAGGATATTTTAATATTAGCCAGAACAGCAGAAAACTACCCGGCATTAACACGAGTACAAGATAACCTTGCTCGTTTTGGGCTTTCTCCTGAGATAACCGGCCAACTCACTGGTAGTAATATTATTGAAGGTGATTTAGCTCAACCTGAGCTGTTTCTGAACAACCCGTATCTGAATGAAGTCACGCATGTAATTAACTGCGCAGCAGTTGCATCGTTTGGTAAGAACCCATTGATCTGGAAAGTGAATGTAGAAGGTACTTTTGCTTTCGCAAAAAGAATGTCAGAAATTGCTTCATTGCAGCGCTTTGTGCATGTTGGCACCGCCATGTCCTGTTTGCCAACACCGGGGCACAATATTAAAGAATCACTCATCATAGCCGACGATTCTCAACATATTGTTGACTATACTCGCGCCAAGGCAGCAATTGAACGGAAAATGCGTGAAGAGTTACCAGAACTTCCGTTAGTAATTGCCCGACCGTCAATTATTGTTGGTCATTCAGAGTTAGGTTGCCAGCCATCAAGCAGTATTTTTTGGGTGTTTAAAATGGCACTTACTCTGGGTAAGTTTATGTGTAATTTGCAAGACAGAATTGATGTAGTGCCGGTTGATTTTTGTGCTGAAGCGTTACTGGCATTAACAGAAAATGAAAATGTCAAAAACGAAATATACCATATTTCAGCAGGGCCGGAATACAGTGTAAATTTTGCTGAAATAGACCAGGCGATGGCCCAGGCCGGGGGGACGGAACCGGTAGCAGATAATTATCGTATGGTGGATATGGGGTATTTTATGGGGATTCGTAAATCCTTCCCATTACTTTTCGGCGAGTGCAATGAAAGGATTATACTCAGAGCGATTAATCTCTATGGCCAGTTCTCCCGCCTGAATGTTACTTTTGACAATACTCAACTGCTCCACCTGGGTGTTTCAGCTCCGCGCAAGTTTACGTCTTACATTGATAAGTGTGTGGATTCAACTCGCGGGCAAAGCGTGACGGAAATGATGGCCTGCGACTTTAAATAACAAAAATTTGTTAAATGGCAATAGATTGACCGGGCTTTAAGGATGCGGTTTGCTGAATGTACAGCATAAACCATTACCCGGGATCTAATACCTGTATGGTGCGGTGAAAGCGGTTGTAGCAGACCACGCAATGGCGGGCATCGCACCATTTCCGGTGGTGTATAGCAGAAATAACTAAAACCCTTACACAGGCTTATTTTTCCCTCCAGTTTTCAGGCTGTTCTGACGATAACAATCTCTATATAGCACTACACTTTGGGTGTGGAGCACTTTACAGGGAATACAAGCCATGAAAACACTTGCCTCTTCCATGCTAATTCTTAATGGCAAACTTGCTAATGATCCCATTTTACGGGATACCATTCATCAGTTTCGTGAACGGGGGTTTGATCTCCACGTCCGTGTGACCTGGGAGTTTGGTGATGCAGAGCGGTTTGTTAATGAAGCTCACCACCTGAAAATCGAAAACGTCATTGCCGGGGGCGGTGACGGTACGCTGAACGAAGTGGTCAATGGTATTTACAAGCTGGAAGAAAAATCACGCCCAATCCTGGGAATTTTGCCGCTGGGAACCGCTAATGATTTTGCCACGGCGGCCGGGATCCCGGATGCCCTGAATAATGCACTGATGCTGGCAATCAATGGCCGCCCGCGCCAGATTGACCTGGTCCAGGTTAACCGTGGCCGCTGCTTTATTAATATGGCATCTGGTGGGTTCGGTACCAAAGTGACCAACGATACCCCGGAAACCATGAAAGCAACCTTCGGTGGGGTTTCCTACCTGATCCATGGGATCCTGCGCCTGGATAAACTGGCTCCGGATCATTGCGAAATTCGCAGTGGCGATTTTCTCTGGGAAGGTGATGCTCTGATTATGGGGATAGGTAATGGCCGCCAGGCCGGTGGCGGGCAGTTACTTTGCCCGGGAGCGTTAATTAACGACGGTATGCTGAACCTGCGTATTTTTACCGGGGAGTCTCTGGTTCCCACCCTGCTCAGCACTCTGGCACGCAGTGAAGATGAAGAACATATGATAGAAGCCAGCGGCAGCTGGTTTGAAATCCGGGCTGAACACACCATGACGTTTAACCTGGATGGTGAGCCAATCAGCGGTAACCAGTTTTCCCTGGTGGTGAAACCAGGCGCTGTTTTCTGCCGCCTGCCCCCGGACTGCCCGTTACTGAAATAATACCAGCGCGCCCCGGCATCTTACCGGGGCGCTTTCAATAAAAGTTATCTTGTTTTGAATGTAAACGGCTCAGGCAATAGTGACCTGTTTACTGAGGTACACGTCCTGCACGGCATTAATCAGTTTTACCCCGTCGGCCATGGATTTTTTAAACGCTTTACGCCCCAGAATTAACCCCATACCACCAGCACGCTTGTTAATAACGGCGGTGCGCACCGCATCAGCGAAATCTGTTTCGCCACCCGCGGCGCCACCTGAGTTAATTAACCCGGCACGGCCCATGTAGCAATTCGCCAGTTGGTAACGTACCAGGTCTATGGGGTTTTCCGTGGTGAGTTTGCTGTAGACGCGTTCGTCGGTGTAACCAAAATTAACAGCTTTGTAGCCGCCATTATTTTCAGCCATTTTCTGCTTAACTATATCAGCCCCAATAGTGGCTGCGATGTGGTTCGCCTGGCCGGTAAGGTCGGCGCTGGCATGGTAATCCACGCCATCTTTTTTGAATGCCGGGTTACGCAAATAAGCCCACAGCACCGTCACCAGCCCCAGTTCATGGGCACGCTCAAATGCCGCAGAGATTTCTTCTATCTGGCGGCGGGACTCTTCTGAACCAAAGTAAATCGTAGCCCCTACCGCTACCGCCCCCAGATTAAATGCCTGCTCTACGCTTGCGTACAGCGTCTGGTCATAAGTCGTTGGGTAGCTCAGGGTTTCGTTATGGTTCAGCTTCATCAGAAATGGAATGCGGTGAGCATAACGGCGGGAAACCGAAGCCAGCACACCATAAGTGGAAGCCACACAGTTGCAACCGGCTTCAATCGCCAGTTCCACAATGTTTTTGGGATCGAAATAGAGAGGGTTGGCAGCAAATGACGCACCGGCCGAATGCTCAATACCCTGGTCAACCGGCAGTATCGACAAGTAGCCGGTGCCGGCCAGGCGGCCTGTGTTATAGAGCGTCTGCATGTTACGCAGTACAGCCGGTGGGCGGTTGTTGTCCACCATAACCCGGTCCACATAATCCGGGCCGGGCAGGTAAAGTTGTTCGGCGGAAATCGTCATACAACGGTGTTGCAGCAGGTTATCGGCGTCATTTCCAAGAAACTGAATAATATCGGTCATCATAAACTCCATTATTTGTCTCTGTTTGCCAGCGAACAATGCCTGAAACAAGCCGCCTTACCGCAGAAGAATTCACTGCCAGGAGCAGCCTGAACCCGGCTCATCATTCGCTGAGAAATATAACCGTAGCAGATTTTCAGGGGAGCCCCTTGTGTAAAAATGACATCCTGTAACTTCCCGTTAGCCCTGGTTTCAGGGGGAAGTGCTGGTTTACCTCTCTCGTGTTCCTCTCTCACAAAACCAATATGGGTGCACACCGAATGGAACAGCTTCTCCAGCGTGCAGCCTTGCTTTCGACACACACCACCGGCCGATTTGTGTACAACAAAACTGTTACACTGATCAAGTAATCATCACAAAGGTATTTCAAAGGTATTATTGAATGGTATTTTAAAGGAGTACCCTATCTGACATGAAGGATTAAACAATGAAAACCAAAGTCCAACTGTCATTCATGATGTTTGTTGAATGGTTTATCTGGGGCGCGTGGTTTGTGCCACTGTGGTTATGGCTCAGTAAAAGCGGCTTTACCGCAGGTGAAATTGGCTGGTCATATGCCTGCACTGCTATTGCTGCAATCCTCTCGCCTATCCTGGTCGGTTCACTGACCGACCGCTTCTTCGCAGCGCAGAAAGTGCTGGCGTTATTGATGTTTGCTGGTGCCGTACTGATGTACTTCGCCGCACAGCAAACCCAGTTCAGTAGCTTCTTCCCGTTACTGCTGGCTTACTCGCTGACGTATATGCCTACCATCGCACTAACCAACAGCATCGCTTTTGCCAACGTGGATGACGTGGAGGCCGACTTCCCACGCATTCGTGTGATGGGAACCATAGGCTGGATAGCCTCCGGGCTGGCATGCGGCTTCCTGCCGCAGATGTTGGGCTATAACGACATTTCGGATACCAATGTCCCCTTGCTGATGACCGCAGGAAGCTCCGCGTTGCTTGGTGTTTTTGCCCTGTTCCTGCCGAATACGCCACCAAAGAGCACCGGCAAGCTGGATTTCAAAGTGATGCTCGGGCTGGATGCACTGATCCTTCTGCGTGACAAAAACTTCCTGGTGTTCTTCTTCTGCTCGTTCCTGTTCGCAATGCCGCTGGCGTTTTACTACATCTTTGCCAACGGTTATCTCACAGAAGTAGGCATGAAAAACGCCACCGGCTGGATGACGCTTGGCCAGTTCTCAGAAATCTTCTTTATGCTGGCGCTGCCATTCTTCACCAATCGCTTTGGTATTAAGAAGGTCTTACTGCTGGGCCTTATCACTGCGGCTATTCGCTATGGTTTCTTTGTCTACGGTGGCGCAGAGCAATACTTCACCTATGCACTGCTGTTCCTCGGCATCTTGTTACACGGCGTGAGTTATGACTTCTACTACGTAACGGCGTACATCTATGTGGATAAAAAAGCGCCGGTACATATGCGAACTGCCGCACAGGGTTTGATTACGCTGTGTTGCCAGGGCTTTGGCAGCCTGCTGGGTTACCGACTGGGTGGTGTGATGATGGAGAAAATGTTCGCATACCACGAGCCAGTGAATGGGTTGACCTTCAACTGGGCCGGGATGTGGACATTCGGCGCAGTCATGATTGCCGTGATAGCCATACTATTTATGCTGTTTTTCCGCGAATCGGATAAAGAGATCACCGCAATTGAGGTGGTTGATAGCGATAACGCGCTGACACAAGGGGAAGTTAAATGAAACAAGAACGTGTTCTCGGTGCTCTTTATGGGCAGGCGTTAGGGGATGCGATGGGCATGCCGTCTGAGCTGTGGCCAAGAAAGCGTGTCAAAGCGCACTTTGGCTGGATCGACCGCTTTTTACCTGGCCCCGCAGAGAACAATGCAGCCTGCTATTTTAACCAGGCTGAGTTTACTGACGACACCTCCATGGCGCTTTGCCTGGCTGATGCCATTATTGAATGTGACGGGCAGATCAACGCCGATGTCATCGGCAAGCATATTTTGCGCTGGGCAGAATCATTCGACGCCTTTAACAAAAATGTATTAGGCCCAACCTCTAAAATTGCACTGAACGCCATTCGTGACGGGAAACCAGTGAGCGAGCTGGAAAACAACGGTGTGACCAACGGCGCAGCGATGCGTGCTTCACCATTGGGTTGCCTGTTACCGGCCACCCATCTGGCACAGTTTGTTGACCAGGTGGCTCTGGCCTCCAGCCCAACGCATAAATCCGACCTGGCGATTGCCGGTGCTGTAGTAGTTGCCTGGGCGGTTTCCCGCGCTATTGACGGTGAAAGCTGGCAAAGCATTGCTGATGCTCTGCCCGGTATCGCCCGTTATGCGCAGGAAGCCAAACCAACTACTTTCAGCCCATCACTGGCGGCCCGCCTGGAACTGGCACTCAAAACCGTCCGCGAAGCAAACGGTACTGAATCCGCCAGCGAACAGGTTTATCAGTTGGTTGGTGCCGGTACCAACACCATCGAATCCGTTCCGGCAGCCATTGCAATGGTGGAGCTGGCCGGAACCGACCCGAACCGCTGCGCAGTTTTATGCGCCAACCTGGGCGGCGATACAGACACCATTGGCGCAATGGCAACCGCCATTTGCGGCGCGTTGCACGGGGTACAGGCGATTAACCCGTCCCTTAAATCTGAACTCGACGCTGTTAATCAGCTCGATTTCACCAGGTATTGCGCTGCACTGTTGCGCTATCGGGAGCAAAGGGAGGATGTATGAATTCAGGTTTTGCCCACCAGCTTGAAACACTGCACGCCACACGCCCGCTTACTGTGCTGGGTGCCGCAGTCATTGACGTGATTGCGGACGCCTGGGCTTTACCGTGGAGCGGTTGCGATATCGAGCTAAAACAACAAGGGGTTAATATTGGTGGCTGTGCACTGAATATCGCCATCGCCCTGAAACGGCTGGGTATTGCCGCGCAAAATGCCCTGCCCGTGGGGCACGGCGTGTGGGCCGATATCATTCGCAACGCAATGGCAAAGCAGAGTCTTCATAGCGTGGTAGAAGCTGAAACGGGTGATAACGGTTGGTGCCTGGCACTTGTTGAGCCGGACGGCGAACGCACATTTATGTCCTTCAGTGGCGTAGAAAACCAGTGGCAACCAGCGTGGCTGGCTCAACTCGATGTGCCCCCAGGCAGCCTGGTTTATCTTTCCGGATATCAACTGGTATCGCCGTGCGGTGAACTGTTGACGAGCTGGCTGGAAGGATTGCCGGATGTAACCGCGTTTATTGATTTCGGCCCGCGTCTTGCCGATATCTCTGATGCGCTGATGGCACGGATTATGGCCTGCCGCCCCATAGTTTCGCTGAACCGCCAGGAAGCGCAGATTGCCGCCGGGCGCCTGGGTGTGGCGGAGGAACAACTGGGAGAGGCATGGCAGCAACGGTTTGCCTCTGCACTGATTGTTCGCCATGACAAAGAAGGCGCCACCTGGTACGACGGCACTGAATCAGGCTATGTTCCGGCATTTCAGGCAACCGTTGTGGATACTATCGGCGCAGGCGACAGCCATGCAGGAGGAACGCTGGCGGGCCTTGCCGCGGGTTGGACTCTGGCTGATTCAGTAAGGCTTGGCAACGCAGTGGCAGCCTGGGTTGTCAGCCATCGTGGCGGAGACTGCGCCCCAACGCGTGAGGAGTTACTCCTCGCACACAAAGACGTATAGATCGCTGCGGCAGTAGCTGATGCTGTACTCAACCGGCCGGTGTTGCTGGTCAAGCGCCACTTGCTTAATCACCAGCACCGGTATTTTGTCATCCATACTGATATGTTCCTGAAATTCGCTGTCCGGCATGCGGGCGCTGACGCGTGAGCGGGTGCGCTGAGGGAATATATTCTGGCTGCGAAAGTAGTCGTACAACGAGATACCAATCGCATCGGGATCATGGATTAACCCCGCCGGCACCCAGGACTCCTCAATTGAAACAGCGTCTTCATCGACATAGCGAATACGCTTAAGCAAAAAAACATCGCTTTGCGGCGCAACCGACAACTGGCTGGCTACCTCTTCCGGGCATTTCACCACCCGTTTATTGACCCACAGAGTATTCGGTTTTTTACCACGCAACACCACCTGCTGAGAAAAACCGCGCGCCTCTTTCAGGGAATATTCAAAGATATTGTTGATTTGCGTGCCGTAACCACGAGCGCGGGTTACCACACCCTCTTCTTCCAGCGCCTGCATCGCTTTGCGTACCGTGATCCGCGACACCCCGGTCAGCTGGCTCAGGTCTCGCTCACCTGGCAGGATATTCCCATGCTCCAGCAGGCCACTGCGCACCGCGTTTTTTACCGTTTCGGCAAATTTAAGGTACAGCGGCGTGTTGTCGGGCGCGGCAATCCGTTCATTAAGGTGAGCAATTAACCGGGTATGCGCTTGTTCCATCTCTGTTTTTCTCTGGCCGGGGTTTCATGCCAGTATACCCTAAATAATTCGAATTGCAGGAAGGTGGCAAGGAGTAACCCCCAGGTGCCTTACAACATACACAACGGGGGTGAAAGAGCACAACCAACGCACCTGCAACCTGAAATATGGCAGGTATTTACGGCTTACCACCACTCGTGAAAATGGTGAACCGGACCAATCCCGTGCCCCACTTCCAGCGTGTCGGCTTGCGCCAGCGCGGCAGAGAGCCAGCTTTTAGCCTGCTGCACCGTATCTGCCCAGGTGCTATGCCGTGGGCGTAACGCTGCAAGGGCTGCAGAGAGCGTGCAGCCTGTGCCATGGGTGTTTTTGGTCAGCACGCGCGGTGTACTAAAACGCCATTCGCCGTCACGGGTAAAGAGCCAGTCCGGGCTTTCCGCATCATCCAGATGCCCCCCTTTCATTAGCACTGCGCCGCACCCCATTGCCAGTAGCGCCTGCCCCTGTGCTTTCATTTCACCTTCAGTTTGCGCAGATGGCGCATTTAACAGTGCAGCGGCTTCTGGCAGGTTTGGGGTGATAAGCGCCACCTGCGGCAGCAATTTTTTACGCAGCGTCTCGACGGCAGAGGCAGAAAGAAGCGGGTCGCCGCTTTTGGCCAGCATCACCGTATCAAGAACCACGTTGTGGCTCTGATAGCGGCGCAGTTGCTCTGCAACCGCCTCCACGATGTCGGCCTCTGCCAGCATGCCGATTTTAGTGGAGTCAATACGCACATCACTGAGCACTGAATCCAGTTGCGCCGCGACAAAATCCGGCTCAATGCGGTAGACCGACTGCACACCACGTGTATTTTGCGCCACCAGTGCGGTTATCACCGAACACCCGTAAGCACCCAGCGCTGAGAACGTCTTCAAATCGGCCTGAATACCCGCGCCACCACTGGGATCTGTTCCAGCTATTGTCAGAGCATTAATTCTTTTCATGCCAGAGCCTCTTCACTGAGGTTCCACAAAGCATCCAGCATGGCCGGGACAAAACTGCCCGGGCCGTGGCTTGCTGCAACTGCACGCTCCCCGGCGCAAGACATAATCCGGCACGCGCCCGCCACATTGACCAGCCTGTCCCCCGGTAATGCGCAACTGGCAGCAACCACGGCAGAAAGCGCACACCCGGTGCCCACAACATATGTCATCAGTACATCGCCCCCGGGAACAGCCAGAGTGCGTTCACCATCGGTGACATAATCCACCTCGCCAGTCACAGCAACCACCGCCCCGGTGATACGAGCAAGGCGCATGGCTGCATCTATTGCCTGCTCTGCAGGCTGCAACGAATCCACCCCGCGCCCGCCTCTACCAGTACCTGCCAGCGCCATAATTTCTGAAGCATTGCCCCGTATAGCCGCCGGGTGTAATTCGCATGCCTGATGGGCAAAGGTGGTACGCAACTGCAACGCGCCCACCGCAACCGGGTCCAGCGCCCAGGGTTTACCCGCGTTATTGGCTGCATGAATCGCTGCCATCATGCCTGCCGCACGCGGTGTGGTGAGTGTGCCAACATTAATCAGTAAGGCATCAGCCAGCGCCGCGAATTGTGCGGCTTCCTGCTCGTCCGGCACCATCGCGGGGGACGCACGCAAAGCAAGCAAGGTATTGGCAGTAAAAGTTTGTACCACGTCATTGGTCAGGCAATGGACCAGTGGGCGGTGAGTATGGAAGTGTTGTAAAACGTTGGCGGCTTGATTGCCGCTAAGCAGGTCAGGTTGCATTACAGGCTCCTGTCCGGCGTGAAGAAGCGATACCGGACAGGTATCTGACTTCCCTACGCTGGCATTATCCAGATCAGGTATTACGGGTATTTCTCAGCCCATCAGTGATGGGGCACCCCGAGTCATTTAGCATAAATATCTATGCTGGTGCCAGATTAGAGGAAGAGGCTTGCCAACACAAGCGTATGTAGCTGGTGTTGCTTCTTCATGAGCAGTAGCAGCTCACATGCCACGAGGCGGATTGTCGCCTGCTGCCAGAAACAGGTACAAAGTCATTTGATGTAGTAAAATAATCTGTAAATCAGTTATAGCTCTATTATCCCCATGCGTATGGTCACTTTCTATTGTTAATTAGGAACATATCATGCTAGACCTCTGCTTAGGATACTTAAAAGAAAGGATGAACCAGTCAATAAAAAATGTTTTTGATTTATCAAATGATTTAGTAATTGTCTCACCACCCACAGACCTGGATGGTTCAAAATCACACGAAATACAAAACAAGATCCTCATTTTCATTGGCAATATCGAAAAAGACGCATTTTCTAAAAGTTACCGGCCAGACAACAATAGCAACAGAACAACTCTCTCTTCGAGACCACTTTTTATCACGTTGACCGTGACTATCGCCGCGAACTTTAGCACGAACCATTATTCAGATGGGTTAAAAGTACTGTCGCACTTACTGGCATTCTTCAACCGCAACAGCAATTTCACTCACCAGAACTCCCCCGATTTACCTGAAAGTATTGAACAAATTAACATGGAACTGGAATCCATACCGGGTGAGCAATTAAACCATATGTGGGGAGTATTCGGCTCGCACTACCTGCCATCGTGCGTTTACCGGGTGAGAGCACTGGTGCCAGACAGTGAAGCCATTCTTTCCCAGGTGGGCAACATTCATATTTCCGATACAGATATCACCAAAAGGGATAGCTAAATGGCGAACTATCAATCTATTTTGTCCATTAAGGTACAGCATGAGTATTACAATTCATTTAAAGATGAGCTGGCACCTTTTGATATCATTGCAGATGAAAATACAGAAAATTTATTCAGGCAATACAGTATTCTGGCGAAGTCGAAACCAGGAACCATACAACTTGTGGTGGAAACAGAACTATTTAACGATTTAGCTGCTTTAACGGAAGAATTTAATCTGACATTTTATCTCGTAAGTACCGACTCCGTTGTCAGGAGCATTACCGAGATGCCGAATGCATTTGATATTGCTAATATAAATGCTGAATTTACTCAGAGCAACACTATGAAGATCAGCGTTGAGAATTGGATTAACAGCAGCCAATTCCATGAAATCACACAGCATGATGGAACAACCATTTATAATAAAAACCTGATGGGGATACTTAGTATTCACATCCCCAAACAATTATTCAACTTAGATAAAAAATCTATCACCTTGCAATTCAACACCGTTTCCACTTACTGGAAATACTATTTCTGCTCATTAAATACCAAATCCAGCATCAACATATCTGGAACATCTGGCATAGAAAGTGCATTTACTGAACAAGACAATGAACGGATCCTGAATCAAACGGCACGGGTTTTTATTTCAGACAAAAGCATGCCATTAATGAAATCAGGTGCAGAATCATTTTCATTGTTAAGCGACAAGAAAACGATTATTAAGTCACTCCCTATTCCAGATGCAAATAATATCTCAACATTACTTGTTGACGGTAGCATGCGTTTAACTTCTCATATCTATGTAGTCTGTAACTAACATTTTTTATAACCAAAAATCATATAACACACACCAGAGAAAGCTGGCATTGAGGCAGTTCACACCATTGACACCAAATGGGCTCAACGCAGGGGCAACAACCATTTAACACAAAAATTATTATAAATGATTGTTTTTATTGATAATAAAATTACTGATTTGGTGTTATGGCTACAGAGAATTAACTGCAATAGTCCCCCACAGGTAAAGTTCTGGCTGGAGCATGTAAATCTCGCCGCCAGCTAACATCCCCCAGTAAAACCCGGGCAATATTGCCTGCCAGATAACAAAAGATGAATCTCAAGGAATATTGAAAAATACCAACATCGTGCTTAGATTTAATTGTCAATCGGAGTTGACAGAAAACTGAGCAGACGCTATACCAAGATTGTCAATAGTAAAATAGTCTTAACTTGCCTGAATGCCTCTCTTAACAGTGTATTTCACAGTGTGTATTCCTGTGTGTTAATCGTTGGGCATGGTTGCCAATCAATTACATGAAGGTCCAAACTATGGCCGTAATGAAAACACCTGGCGTATATATTGTTGAGAAGAATGCATTTCCAAACTCCGTTGTGGAAGTTGCAACTGCGGTACCAGCATTTATTGGATATACAGAAAAGGCTGACAACGGTGGTAAATCCCTAAGTAACCAAGGATGGCGTATTACTTCGATGTCGGAATATCGCCAATATTTTGGCGGAGAACCCCAGCATACATTCGAAATAGCCGAGGTTCCCGAAAAACCTGACGCCGATACCCAGGAAGCATTTAAACAGGCAGGAAAAGCATACCAAATAACTCAGTCGAATACCCGCCATCACCTTTACTACAACATGTTACTTTTCTTTCAAAATGGTGGTGGCCCTTGTTATATCGTTTCAGTGGGTAGTTACGCCGATGATATTGATGCAGATGTATTAAAAGGCGGTATTTTACCTCTTATTAAAGAGGCTGAACCCACCATGCTGCTTATCCCTGAAGCAATCCAGTTGAAAGAAGACGACTGTATTAACGTCGAGCAAGCCATGCTGGGGCATTGTGGCGGAAAAATGAAAAACCGTGTTGCTATTTTAGATATCTGGAACGGTTACAAAGACCGCCAGCACCCTGATGGCGACTGTGTTGAAAATTTCCGTTCCAAACTTGGCATTAACTACCTCGATTATGCTTCTGCCTATTACCCCTGGCTCAATACGTCAATTGTGCAAGACAGCGATGTGAGTTTTCGTAATGTCAGCAATATAGATAAACTGGTCGAACTACTGAATGCCGAAGTTGCTGCCATGTTCAGTGATTTGGATGGCCTTTCTCCGGAAGACCTCAGTACGGGAAGCAACAAATTAAGAGCAACACGCAAACAAGGCATGCTGGATGAAATAACTAAGCTGAGCGGTGCAATATCCAGCGCAGATGCCGTTCTGCTGCATAAAACTCTTTCAAACATGAGCCCGCTATACCAAACCATTATGGCGGACATTAAATTCCAGCAAAATATTCTGCCGCCTTCCGCTGCCATGGCGGGTATCTATACCATGGTCGATAATTCGCGTGGAGTATGGAAAGCCCCGGCGAATGTCAGCGTGAATGCCGTCGTCTCGCCAACCGTAAATATCAGTGACGATGAACAAGAAGATTTAAATGTGACAACCCAGGGGAAATCGATTAATGCCATCAGGCCATTCATTGGCGAAGGTACATTAGTCTGGGGTGCAAGAACGCTGGATGGCAATAGCCTGGACTGGCGTTATATCAACGTCCGGCGCACGATGATCATGCTGGAAGAGTCAATTAAGCTCGCTTCAAAAGCCTATGTATTTGAACCCAACGTCGCCAACACCTGGGTGTCAATGGAAAGTATGCTGGGTAACTTCCTGTATGGTATCTGGAAACGTGGTGGTCTGGCCGGGGCAATTCCGGGTGATGCTTATAATGTGAGTGTCGGCCTGGGTAAGACAATGACTTCCAACGACATTTTGGAGGGTATTCTGCGGATTACCGTGCTGGTTGCGATTGTCCGGCCTGCGGAATTTATCGAAATAACCTTCCAGCAAAAAATGCAAGAATCGTAGATGCGCACCTGATGTCTGTATTTGGTTAGCATTCAATATCGGCGAATATGACGTGGTTAGTTATTTAGGAGAGCCCCATGGCAGACGATGGTTCAGCACAATCCCAAACCGTATGGCCCATGCCCAAATTTCATTTTGAAGTGAAATGGGACGGTGGTGCCGGCGCAGGAATGGTTTCCGCATTTCAGGAAGTTTCAGGGCTTGATTCGGAAGCACAACCCATCGAATATCGCGCGGGTAATAGCCCGGTATTCTCAACCATAAAAATGCCCGGTTTGATAAAAAGCGGAAACGTCACACTTAAGAAAGGCATTTTTAAAAGTGATAATAAGTTCTACGAGTGGTATGCGAAGATCAAAATGAATACCATCGCGCGAACTGCCGTCACAATAAATTTGTTAGATGAAGGCGGCAAGCCGGTAATGAGTTGGAAATTAAAAAATGCCTGGCCAACAAAAGTTACTGGTACTGACTTAAAATCCGATGGCAATGAAGTTGCGGTGGAAACCATTGAGCTCGCCCATGAGGGATTAGAAATCTCCGTGTAATTTTTATAACTAAGCAGGGGCTTACTCGTCATTCAGAGGCCGGCTTATTTTCCCTAACCAGTGAATAGTGACATTATGGAACAAGCCATGGGTGAGACTCAGGGTAATGGCGAATGGCCTCTTCCTGCTTTCTACTTTAGTGTTTCTATCAGTGGATGTGCTGGTGATACTGCTTTTCAGGAGGTTTCCGGTTTAGAATTCAGGATAGATACTGAAGAGTATTTTGAAGGTGGGAATAACTTAGTCTACCACTTACCAAAATCGATTAAAAACAGTAACCTGACATTAAAAAGAGCGGTAACTGATAAGACATCTAAGTTACTAACCTGGTGTCTGGGTATTTTAGATGATCAATTTTCCAAACCGATCCCAACGAAAAGCGTGTCGATCAATTTACTGAATGAAAATGGCGTCACCTGTAAAAGCTGGACGGCATCAAATGCGTACCCGGTAAAATTGAAGATGGAACCATTTAATTCAACAAAAAATGACATTGCAATAGAGGAAATTGAAATCTGTTTTAACCATCTGAAAAGGAACTTATAACTGTGCCATTAGAAATAAGACAGCTGGTCATCAAATCAAAAACACTAAGCGACAATAGTGAAGATGAGCATGCAGATACTGATTATCCGGATCAGGCTCCAGACCAGGGCCCGGTGGAGAAAAGTATCGTTTATCAGCTTATTGGTTCTTCTGACGAATTAAGAGAAAGGTGAGTGAATTACGTTGAGGGCATAGCGAATGGAAAGAATTATAATAAAATCAATCACATCAAAAGGAAGTATCGCGCAGACATTCTCAGCCACGCTAAACCCTAATAGTGTTAAACATGTTTATGGTATTTCTTATACAAATACAGGGCTACAGCAACAGGGTGATATCTCGCCCAAAACGGCTTTTAAAGGATATCAAAGCGAAAAACTGGATTTCCAACTGTTACTGGATGGAACCGGGGTTACGGGAAAGACAACGACCGCCACCGTACAGAAGCAACTTGCGACACTCAAGAAAGTAATTTACGCATATAATGGCGAACAGCATGAGCCCTACCCGGTAGTAATAACATGGGGATCATCGGTAAACTTTCGAGGCCGCTTAACATCTATAAATGTAGATTACTCACTTTTCGACTCCTCTGGTAATCCGTTACGTGCCACTGTAGCGCTGAGCTTTACTAAATTTTTAACTCAAAAAGAAAAACAGGCATTAAAGAAGCAATCATCGCCTGACTTGACACATATTATTGAATTTAAAGCCGGGGATACACTCCCCATGCTGTGTTATAAAATTTATAATGACAGCAGTTATTACCTTGAGGTTGCGCGCGCCAATCACTTAATCAGTAGCAGGCAGATAGAGCCGGGCACCAAACTGTACTTTCCACCACTTGTGTAGCTATCAGGCTTATTATGGCAACGTCTCCTTCATCCAATAGCACTGGCGTAACAACCTATACCATTAAGGTTAATGGTAATGCAATTGACAGCTCCATCGGGATTATATCAATTCATATCCATTACCAAATCAATCATATTGCCTCCGCCGAGATAACTATTAGCGATGGTGATATCGCTTCACAGAAGTTTGAAATTAGCGATGCAGACACCTTTAAACCCGGCGCAACAATTTCTATTTCAGCAGGATACGCTTCTGTTGAAAATAATATTTTCGACGGGATTATTATCGGCCATGGTATAGAAATAGGCGCTGATAACAGCACATGCCTTAATATTGTGTGTAAAGACAAGGCCATTGCGATGACGATTGCCAAACATAGCCAATGTTTTCTCGCTAAATCGGACAGCAATATCATCAGCAGCCTGATTGCCAATTACTCCGGTCTGACAAGTTCTGTGGGAAGTATTACAGATACACATGCTGAACTGGTTCAGTTCAACAGCACTGACTGGGATTTTATTCTCACTCGCGCTGAGGCAAACGGCTTTGTTGTCACCAGCCAATCCAATAAAGTTACTGTCGATAAACCTTCGGTAAGTGGTTCCGCTGCGCTCGTGGTCACGTATGGAACTGATTTAATGTCATTTTCGGCAAAAGTAGACGCACGAAACCAATTGAGTTCCGTTACCGCAACCGCATGGGATTCAACCAAACAAGATATGGTTACAGGCAAAGGGCCGGTTCAGGCTATCGCAGGCCAGGGCAATTTTACCAGCCAGGATTTAGCTAACGTATTGGGCATTAGCGATTATACGTTGCAAACCGCATCAACCATCAGTTCAGACTCGCTCGCGAACTGGGCTAAGGGCCAGCAAGTGAAAGCAATGCTGAGCAAAGTACGGGGTAATGTCACTTTTCAGGGAAACGCCAGTGCCAAAATTGACAGCTTAATCGAACTTGCCGGGGTTGGAGAACGTTATAATGGAGCACATTATATTGGCGGCATTCACCACAATATTGAAAAGGGCCAGTGGATTACCACGGCAGAACTGGGGTTGTCACCCATGTGGTCTGCAGAGCACCGTGATATTGGTGCGCCTCCAGCCTCGGGGTATTTACCTCCGGTTGATGGCCTGCAAATTGGGGTGGTAACCAAATTAGATAAAGACCCGGATTCAAATTACCGTATTCAAATAAAAATACCCATATTAAATAGTGAAGCTAATTTAATTTGGGCTCGCTTAGCCACTTACTATGCTTCTTCTGGCTTCGGTAATTTTTTCATACCTGAAGTGGGCGACGAGGTTATTGTTGGCTGTATCAATCAGGACCCGGGCAACCCGATTATTATTGGCTCGCTATACAGTAGTAAAAATAAGATGCCCGAGGAGCTTACAGCTGAAAACTATATCAAGAGCATCGTAACCAAAAGCAAGCTGAAAGTTATATTTGATGATGAAAATATAGTTATGACGCTACAAACACCAAATGGCAATTCCATCGTATTAAGCGATAAAGCTAAGTCAATCACGCTTACGGACCAGAACAGTAACTCGATAAGCTTAGGTGAAGGTGGTATCAGTATCACCAGTAGTAAGGATATCACTATTTCAGCCAAGAATTCTGTCAGCATTGAATCCACCAGTGACACGACTATCAAGGCCACTGGCGACGCAAAAATATCAGGCCTGAATGTTTCAGCGCAGGCCAATACCGGATTAACTTTAAAAGGGAATGCAACGGCTGAACTGTCCTGCTCAGGGATAACAACCATTAAAGGTGCGCTGGTTAAAATTAATTAACTATCTCTTATCGGAGTTCACTTATGCCTTTTGCAGCGAGAATTACCGACTTACAAATCTGCCCCATGGCAACCCCCGGGCTTCCTCCAGTGCCTCATGTTGGAGGCCCCATTATAGGCCCCGGAGTGCCAACCGTATTAATTGCCAACCTTCCGGCGGCAGTGCTGGGTGATAACTGCACCTGCGTGGGGCCACCATCTACCATTATTAAAGGTTCAGCCACCGTAATGATTGGCGGTAAACCTGCTGCACGCATGGGAGACACAACAGACCATGGGGGAACCATCACGTTAGGGTGCCCCACTGTCATTATTGGCGGTTAACCCCCCAAAAGGATGCATGTAATTTATGGCAAACGACAATGCGTTTTTAGGGACTGGCTGGGCATTTCCACCCAGATTCGATGGTCCGAATCATGACGTGGTCATGAGCTCTGATATTGAGGATATTGAACAGAGCTTAACAATTTTACTCTCCACAACTCCCGGAGAGCGGCCGATGGTGCCCGATTTTGGCTGCCGAATTAACCAGTTTGTATTTGAAGAGCTCACGCAGACGGTCCTGACCCAGATGGAGTCTGAAATTCGTCTGGCAATTTTATTTTTCGAATCACGTATCAATGTAGAAGACATCTATATTTTACCAGAACAGATTTCGGGTAAATTACTCATTCAAATAGATTTCAGTGTTATCACCACCAATACGCGCAGCAACATGGTTTATCCATTCTATTTAAACGAAGGCACGTTGATATCATCTCAATTACTGCCGCTACCTGATGAATGGGATAAAGCATAATGACATCCCGACAGCAACGGCTGGATGATGCGATTAATTCATCTATCGTTAAACCACACGAGCTCAGTTTTGAACAGTTAATTTCCTGGGCGCAACAATTTGCTCAGCAGTTACCCTTTCGGAACTTGCAGGATCAGATTGAGGGTGACTGGGGAAGCTTATTTCAAAAAAATGAAATTGTAGTGTGTGCAGCGATATCAACCAGCAGTACCCGGCAGATTCAGGCGCAGTTTAAAGAAGCTATGGGCCAGAGTGAAGTCGTTACCGCTGAATTTTTGTTTCTCCTGCTAAAACGGCTACAGGCATGGTATCAGCACCTGCCTTCAACCCCAGAGACAGCTTACCAGTTCAGGTACTATTTACTGCATGAATATCAATATCACCTTTCATTGCCACTCAGCCTGATGATTAGCCGGTTGCCAGAGCAATTCAGGCACAATGTGCAGGAGCTGGATGAGCTATGGAAGCTTGACCAACAAAAGTTAGCCACCGCATCGCGCGCATTACAACACGATAGTTTTATTGACCACATGCGGCATTGTTTTGCAAAAATAGTCTATGTCATTAAACAAATAAAAAAGCACAGCCAGAAGGTATTACAAACCGCATTAATGCATCAAGAGAATGACCCACAACAGGCACTCTACTTTTCTTTCCTGAAACTATTTAAACTGGCTCAGCAAAAACTCAATACTTTCACTGAAAGGCATCTTCAGTTCTATTACCAACGTGTTCTGCAACAAGAAAAAAAACCTGCAGAAGATAACTCTATATATCTAAAGCTGTCATTAAACAACCAAACTAAAAATACGATTAAGTTTGATCGCGGTGCCGAATTCAGCCCTGGTGATGCACCGGACTTTAGCCCAATCATTTATCGCAGTAGCTACCCGATTGAGATTACCAATGCAGAAGTATCGCATATTTTCAACCTCACATTACAGCGTGACCCACTGGTTTCGCCAGAGAAAGAAACTGGTTTAGTATGCGGAGTCAGTGGGCAAAAGCTGCAGATAACGGCTAATGCAACAGGTGAAAACTTCCCCGGAGAGCAACTTTTTAATATTTTTAACAATAAGCACAAACAAGAGAACAGTACCCAACTGATGGGGCTTATTATCACTGACCCAATATTATCAATGCAACAAGGGAACCGAACTATTAATATCGTAGTTCATCTCAAAGAGGTGCGTTCAAACATTGTTGCGCAAGAATTACTGGCAGTTAGTGATAACGTCACTGGAGCATTAACGAGAGCGTTTAGTCTGTTACTCACCGTACATGCCCATTTATTCGAGGACTGGGCAACCCGGGTAAACGCCAGTGACCTGGCAAAACAGGTTTCAGCAGAACAACTCAATGAATTGCAAAAATTAAAACCACCGCAACGAATTTGGCTGGCATATAAATTATTTTACTTACAATTAGTGCAATTTATTTGCTCAACTCCTGATAAAGGCGAGCAATATGGCTTAGCTAAAATTGATTTCCTGTTTCGTGTTATTGGTCAGATAACCAGCCGGCGCTGCCTTTACAATGTTCGCTGGTTAACTGAAGCTGATATCAACGGGATCCTCACTACTATAGAGCCGCAGTTTACCGAAGATCCCACTGCTTATACTACGATAAAAGAGCTGCTCAGTTACTCCACCATTGCCGCTTTTTATCAACTCTTTCAGGGTGTTTTTCAGATTGAAGTTACCACCGAAAATGGTTGGAAAATGCTCACTGACGTTGAGATTCACCCTTGTGAATCACATGAATGCAAAATCGGGCTAAAGATAAAATGCAATATTGATTCTGGCTTCACGCCCATCATTCCTGTGGATGCCCACCGGCCACACAGTGCATCGCTCAAAATAACACTAAAACGGCAAAGTAATTGTTTCCCCTACGCGATATTCCGTGATTTTGAGTTATCAAAACTCGCGATGACAACTCAAGTGAAAGGCGTCACGCAGATGCAACTGTTTAACCCCGAGGGGCAAGTTGACTCCGCTCAGCCCTTTTTCTTGTTTGGGTCACTCCCGTATATTGATGCTTATGCGGTCATTGCTAATGAGGAGATTGCCAGAAAAACTGTCAACCAATTATCTCTGCACCTTAACTGGGGAGACCTGCCGCGCGGTTCAGATGGCTTTCAGCAGTACTATGCTCAGTACCCTTACCACTACACCAATGCAAGTTTCCAGGTAACCCCGGAAGTGCTCAAAAATGGGCAATGGACTGAGTTCGGCCCCACTCAACTGCCATTATTTACGCCCGTGAGTGGTGTGCTTCAACACGGCAGAGTGTTTCGGTTTACTAACATGGATAACTGTTACACACCCGTTACCCATAGCTGGCCAAAAACGCCCTATAGTAATCAGTCTGGCTTACGTAACGGGCTATTTAAATTAAGGCTGACTGGCCCAGAACCCGCATTTGGCCATAAAGATTATGCTCCTTTGTTGAGTGACACGCTGACTTACAATGTCACAAAGAAGCGTAAAAAATTAATACCCAACCCACCTTACGCGCCATTAGTCACCCATATATCTGTCGACTATTCGGCAGAGTCAACAATTGACTTAATCAGTGCCAGCGACGATAACTCAATGCAAAGTAAAGTTGTCCACTTGCATCCTTTTGGCGAAAGGGTCATTTACCCGCGAGCACAAACTCACCAGCTCATGTGGCCACGATTCTTTCCCAATTATCAGGAAGACAGTCATTGCTTTATTGGCATCACTGCTACAGAACTGTCTGGCTATTTAAATCTGTTCTTTGTATTTGACGGGAGCTCAAAATTACTGATGCCTTATCCGTCAACTGCCTATATTTGGTATTACCTGGTTGATAATGAATGGCATGCATTTAACCCCAACCAGATTATTCACGATACTACTCTCAATTTTCTTACTACAGGTATTGTTACCTTAGATATCCCGGGCGAAATTAACACCGAGCACACCGTAATGCCATCAGGCCTGTTTTGGTTACGTGTGAGTACTAATAAAGGGGTTGACCATTACCCTGACTGCCTGCATGTTGCAACGCATGTGGTGACCGTGACAGGCAAAGGCGCACCGCTGTCTGCCGACGGTGCCACTGTCTTACCTTTTTCTGCATGGCGCAGCACACCACGCAAGGCCAATTTGGCAACCATTGCCCAATTGAATGCGCTGACAAAAATTCCCGAAACAGAAAGTGACTACGCATTTCAGGTACGCGTAAGTGAAAGTTTGCGCCACAAAGGGAAAGCCTTAACGCCATGGGATTACGAACATCTGGTTCTGGAAAACTTCCCGGAAGTAGGTTCCGTACACTGTTTTCCCACCCGAACTTTTTCTTCCCAGGAACCGGTCCCCGGACACGTACTCATCATCGTCACCCCGTTACATACCACGTGCGACCACTCGCCTTGTATACCAAAGCAGCTGGATTCTTCTTATCTTCTGAATATCCGGCGTTTCCTGCTCGCCATCTCACGCCCGCAAGTGCAAATAGAAGTTCGTAATCCTGGTTACGAAAAAATCCAGATTAGATGCAAAGTCGCCTTAAAAGACGGTGTGAATCATGGCCCCGTATTGCGGCAGCTGGAATATGCCATAAAAACGCAATTATGCCCCTGGGAGCCGAATACACTTAATACTGGTTTAGGATTCAGCTTATCGCTTGAAAAGCTGAGTGCTTTTATTCGCAGGCAAGAAGATGTTGTTGAAGTTAGCGCATTATCGGCGCTGAAGATCAGTGTGGATGACGACGCTGACTATACGTTGCTGGACAGTGCAGTAAATAGCCACCCCATCAGCGCGGCTTATCCCTGGTATTTACTGATTCCCGTGGAGCATCACTTCATTCAAATTTCCCCCGATAACCTTATTCACGACCCCGTGGCCGTTGGCATTGGGGAGTTGGTAATCGGCGAGCAGTTTATTGTCAGTACATCAACGGCTGCGAATCAAAAAGGGACGAAAAAATAATGTCAAAACGTAATCGAAGTACGCTTAAGAACTATTTTCGTCATGGGACAATGCCGTCAGCGGAGCATTTTTCTGATCTGATTGATTCCTGTGTTAACCAAATTGATGAAGGGTTTATCAAGCCCCCTGAAACGGGACTTCAGCTCAGAGCATTAGACCAGGAACATCTGCTGAGCTTCTATCAGCAAAATAGCCCTGACACACCGCTATGGCATGTTGGGTTTGCCCCTCAGGATATTAATCTGCAGATTTTCGCCAACCCACAGGCAGATATAACAGACGATAACCCGGACAATACTGCGCCTGTGCAGGCTATCAACCTGGCTTTAACACCCAAAGGCAATGTGGGAGTCAATACAGCTACGCCGAAACAAACGCTCGATGTCAATGGCACAGTGGCCTCTCAAGGGAGGATGGGCGCCACGTTTATTGAAACCCCCGTGCCTGCCGATGGCGAATGGCACGATATCACCCCTGAGCTGGAAGGGTGCCATATGTTAGAAGTGGTGGCGGGCATTGGTATCCGCCACAGTGGGCGTTATGCCCTGGCGCATGCTGTCGCCATTAATACCTGTGCGCCTAACAAGCACTGGTGGCAATTTCGGGATAAAAACCCCATTCATATGACTCAGGCTTACTTCCACTCTTCTGCAGATAAGATTCAATTGCGCTGGCGGCAAAAGAACCATAAAGGCACTGTGCGCCCCTATTTTTTACAAATCCGCACCAATACCTCTTTTGGTGAGAACCAAATTATCCAGTACCACATTACGCACTTATGGAATGACCCATTTATGCAGCACTGCCAACAAACGGCTGTGGAGGAATAATCTGACGCATGTCTAAGACTATTTCGAAAAAACGCCATGGTGATAACACGAATAGTTTTGAACATCTGTATCAACTTGGCCTAACGTATATTCAGCAGCTGAGTGGTCATATTTGGACTGACTACAATACGCATGATCCAGGTATGACTATCCTGGAGCAGGTCTGCTATACCCTGACGGACCTGATTTACCGATGCGAATTTGATGTCGCGGACTACCTGAGCGACACATCCGGAAATATTGATTACCCGGCGCATGGGTTAGCGTTAGCGCAAGACATCATTCCGGCCTGCCCGCAGCAGCCTGATGAGTATGAAGCTTGGTTATTAACCCGGCTTCCCGAACTCGACAAAGTGTGGTTTCGCTGGTGTGAAAACGCCCCGGGGCTGGGTATTTACACGATTAACGCCCAACTTAACCACTTTTACGCGTTAAGTCAGTTCCGTTCAGATTCCGGCAGCCATTCGGTTTATACCCAGCAGCATGCCGCCATCAGCCATATTCGCCGGGAGTTCTACCGTGTTCGCGCGCCGGGTGAAGACCTTGCCGATATTGAGTTAACCGGGCAGCGCCCCCTGGCACTCACTGCGACCATTCATATTAGTGACGATGTTACCGATGTCACCTGGCTTACTGCCAACCTCTACCACCGCATCAGCCTGTGGCTGGAATCGACTGCCCAGAACACACCCGTATATGTAATTAAAGAAGCGCTTCTCGCTGAAGATGGTATTCAACAAATCGGGCAACTGCAATTTACCCAATACAATGATAATACGGGCCGGGGTGCGCCTGTTCCTGTTGATAATATTGCACCCTTTTCTTATTTGAAACTGCCGGAATCTTCGGCCGATTCTGGCATTGAAATAATCCAGTTTCAGCACCCGGTTGACATCGATTACGCTGATCTGGCTATTCAAATCGAGCAGATCCAATACCTGCAGCGAGCAGAACGGCTCAACACCACCAACGCGCCCACTTTGCCGGAGGGCCGCTATTTTGATTTCAGCCGTTATGAATCAGTCCAAACCCTCTTCCCCAGAAACTACCACCTGGCACCGGGGATACCGAATCATTACAATGCGCAACAACAAGCTCAACGCCATCAGTTACGCAGTTTTTTACTGCTGTTTGACCAACTCATGGCCAATTTTTGTGACGACATAGCGGGATTAAATACACTGTTTTCGTTGTCATTAGATTCAGAAGCAACCTACCACACGCATCTGTTACAAGATGATGAATTTCATAATATTGACCAGCATTATCCGCCAAATGCCAGTGCCAGGCTGGAGCGCCTGCGCGCAAAATTTGATGATTACCCGGAAAGAAAAAACCGCATTTTTAATTATTTTCTTGCTCTTTATAGTGAGCGCTTTCCGGATTTTTTACACCGCCAGTTTAACCCTTATTTTTCTGCCGAAGCGGTGGAAAAACAGCTGCTGAAATATAAACAAGCTTTTATCCTGAATATAACCACGATGACTAATGGCCGGGGCCTTGGTGATAATTTGCTCCAGCCTGAACACCAGGGGGGTTACAGCCAACGCCTGTCATTACTCCTTGGGCTGTTTCCCCACACGCTTTCACCTCTGGGTTACACCCATGCCATTACTCAGCATGCACTGAATCTGGTACCCAATGAACCCTGGTTCCAGAGCGATATTGGCAAAAAAGTCATGCCATTGCTCACCCCCGAAATACTGGCAAACCTGCAACCTGTAGCGGATAACCACACAGAAGAAGGTGTGGATGAGGAGCAGGCCCGGAAAATTAAGTTATCCATGACCCTGTTCAGTGCGCAGACACTGCCCGAAGTATTGCTGCAATTGGGTATTGATAACCGCAGGTACCGCCTGCTTCACCGCGAAGAGCACGACGATTACCAACTGTTTTTTAATGCCAACAGTGAAGAACCGCGGCAGTGGTTATATATTGCCAGCCATAATAACAAACAACAGCTCACTCAGTTTTGCCACCAACTACAACGCTGGCTGATTCAGTTAAACCAAAACAGTGAAGGGCTGTATGTTGTCGAACCTATTTTGCTGCGTACACAGGAAAATAACGCGTCATGGAGCGATTATGCCAACCGGATAACAATTGTATTTCCCGGTTACACCGCTCGCTTTACTAACCCGAAGTTTCGGGAACAGGTTGGGCAATTAGTTATTGAAAATACCCCGGCACACCTGCTGGTTCAATGCCAGTGGCTTGATTTTTCTGCGTTCAGCCAATTTGAAACCCTGTATACCAAATGGCGGCAAGCTAAATCCAATGCATTGCAACGCCGAGACAACCAGCCAGAATGTGATGCCATTGCTACACAGTTATACCCGCTGATTCAACCCCCTCAAGCTGCAACAAATGAGGCGTTGAAAACATGAACCAATTACACAAGATTAACCAGGCCAGTATCGAATTCGACTTCACTGAATTTTCTGATGCGGAGACTTTTGAGTTGCGCGCCGCTCAGTGGGTCACTCAACAATTACTTCCAGTAATGGAAACTACCTTCGACGATATGTGCCCTGAGCACCAAACCCTGGTTATCGACACATTAACACTCGACCTCGGTGAATTTAACTCAACAACGTTTTACACACAGGCGCCAGAAAAACTCAAATATGTGCTGCAAGAAAAGCTGCGTGATCTGTTGCAAACAGCCACACAGCTTCACTCCGGGCCATGGGTCACTGGTGCCAACGCCGTAAATGAACAGGCTCACCGTGAGCCCAATAAGATGGTGGTGTTAAGCCAGCAGCAACAGCGCTGGAGTGTACTCTGGCAGTTTCTCACCACAGGCATTCTGCCGTGGACAGCTCAGGGTGAACAGCCGCAGGAGTATCCTGGTTTAGCTAATGAATTGACGGGCCATATCGCACAATTAATTCATGCACTCAATAATACGCCCCAGCCTGAACAGATATTACGCCGGGTGGTACTGCAATTTTCCGACGCCTGCATTGCAGCCTTATTTGCGTCGTTAACCACTGCGTATCAGTGGGAAGTAATGACGCTTTTATTAACACACCCCAAAAGCCAGTCAGGTGAATTACACACTCGCCTGGCGCAGGCCTGGTACGCTCAATTTATCCGGTTATTAGCACAGCACAATTTAGCGCCTCTTCGCCCCCACTGGGCAAAAATTATTCGCCAGTTTGCCCCACAACTGATTAACGCCCTCTGGCAACGCCACACAGACAGCCAACTGCCCGGCAACCTGGTGCGCGATTTGAATGAAACCGAGCGCCTGCTGCTGCTTAGTGTGCTGACACCGCAAGAATACCCATTTCTGGCCGCAATATTGCGAACGCCTGATTTGTGGAAGCAAACAAACCAGCCCGCAGGCAGGCAGGCACTGCCCACGGTAACGCAGGCAACAGACTCAGATGAGCCCATTGCCACATTACCCCCATCACAAATTCACCAGCAGGTGTGGCTTTTTACGCTGCACTACCTGCTGGTTGACCGTGGCAGTGCATTCAATCGCCAAAGCTATATGTCCGGGCTGATTATTCATATGGCAAACAGACAAAATCAAACCGCAGACACCCTGCTGGCGTCGTTGATTGCTGCAATAAACAACACCACCACAGGCAGCACACTGCAAGGGCAATTACTGGATTTACTCCTGACCATTCAGCCGACGATTACTTCCCAAAGCATGTTAAAAACGCCGGAACCCGCCGAAGCGGTTTTGCCCATTGCCGGGTTTAATGAGACCGCCACTGAGCACGCAAACCCGCCAATACCCGCTGACCAGTTGCACCATATAAACGAACTGGTGGTTGCACTCTGCTCAGGTACTGAAAACCAACTTATGCAATTTTGGCCAGGTAATTCGCAGGCATTTGCCGCCTTACTACGCTGGTGCGGCCAACTTGATAATGTGCGCCGCCACTGGTCTGAAACGTACCCGGATAAAATCTTACTGGCGTTAGTGGACGTGCTGGATCCCCTTGCAACTCTGGCGATACGCATTCTGGTCGTGGAAAAACGCCTGTTGGCGGTGAGTAAACCAACCGCCGCGCCAGAGCGTGCTGCAGATGTTCGTTTATGGCGCTATACCTTCGCGTTTCTTATTGTGGACAAAGGTGGCGCGTTTAACCACAAGAGTTATCTCCAGTACGTAATACAGCGGTTGGCAGCCCGGCTGAATGCTTCTTATACCAGCCTGTTAGATGCAATGCTGGCAAACACCGCCACTGCCGGTGATTTCTTTCTGCCGGGTACCACAATGCGCAGCGCCCTGGAAGAGCTTGCTGTGGCAGCGCACCCGCAAACAACAGATAACAGTGGCGAGTATTCCCTTCCCCTGCTTTCTCAGCCGTACACATCAGTGTGGCCAGGTGCACTCTCTGTTACACAGCTGGCTGAAATTGAAGACATCATCGCTACGCTGCAACAAAGCGGGCAACCCTTGTCGGGTAGCCGTATTGACCAGTGGCGGCATGATTATGGCCAGCACCTGCCGCAGATTATTCGCCAGCAAGGGCGCTCCCTGCCATTGTTGAAACACTGGGTCACTCATTTTGCTGATTCAGCCTTATTCACCATTACCGCCCTCCTCAACCCGCGTGCCACCGGGGCAGTGCGCAGGCTTATTGATGAGAGCCAAACAATAGGCACTGCCGTTCATCTGGCGTCAGGCCAGGCTGGCTCAACCAATGCCCGCAACGCACTATGGGAGTTAACGCTACATTATTTAATTAGCCGCCGCGGCAGTGAATTTAATCAGTACCAATTTTTACTCAGCATCACTGAGCAGCTTGCAACCCGTTACCAAATTAATGCTGAGGTATTAATTCAACAATGGCTGCACCTGAGTGGTAGTGGTTTCTTGTGGCGCCAACAGTTGATTGCGCTTACCACTCATCACAAGCCCCCTTCTGCAACTGCCCCCCAGTTGCTTGGTGAGATTCAGGCTGCCACTCAAACGGTATTAAGTGAGCAACAAAAAACCCTGTTACAACACTATGCCGCCATTAACGCCACTGGGCTGGCAACACAATTGCAAACCTGGAATACAGCACAGCTGGCGCGCATGGTAAGCCTCATGCAACCCCAGTTAAGTGAGCGTGTCATTGTTCTGCTGCCTTTGCTGCTGTCCATCGTTCATGAATTTAAACTGGCCCCCCACTGGTTTTATCAACTGCTGTTGAGTACCGACAGCCCCACAACACCAGAGCAATGGTTGCAACGGTTATGGCACCAGATAAACAAATACAAGACATCACAAGACCTGGCGCATTATCACCACCTGGTACAGTGCGTGCTCAGCAGCAATGACATTCATCATGGCCTGGTTGAACGCCGGCGCTGGTTATACAGCATTGCTCCCGAACAAGACATTTTGGATAAGCTACAACAGTGGCTGGATGGTAAAGCGGCAGTTCCTGAACAGGCTTTGCTGGCCTGCCTGGCGTCTGCTGCTGCACGGCAGCAGCCTTTAATACCCTGGTTACAGCGCATGCTTACCAACCCGCGTGCGCTTCAACGCTGGCTTGATGCGTTGTCACCTGAAACACACCAGGCGCTGTTGTTACCCACGGTAACCAGTACCACGCTCTCATTACTGGCGCTACGCCATGCATTTGGCCAACTTTTTGAATCCCCCAAACAGGGAGAACGGCTGTTCTGGCAAACGCTTTATCGCCAGTTGTGGTTTAAAGGTGTTGCATTGTCCGGCAGCGCATTAATGAACCACTTACTCAGCGAGTTAAACCAATTATGGCTCGCTCACACGGCACAGGGGAAAGCATCACCGGGCCCCAACGTTGCTGTTCTGGTTGAGCGTTTATTGCCGTTGGTATCGTCTGCATCTTTACGAAAGGCATTAACGCAAATTGCGCACCAGAGTGAGCCGCACCAACCAGAAACACGCCCTTTTCTGGCACAATTAAATCACCAGCAACCTGAGATAAAACAGCTGGTTGATTCTCTGGAAATACCCGGCAACGAGGTGAAGGAAGTAAGCCCGGGCCTTCCCTGGGAAAAGCCGCAGGAAGACGCACAGGCGAGCCTGGAGCCGGTTACCATACACAATGCGGGGTTAGTGATTGCATCAACCTGGATCCCGATTTTATTTCAGCGCTTAGCGCTTACTGACGGGAATAAATTTGTTGATATGCAGGCCCAATACCAGGGGCTGTTCTGCCTGCAATGGATGGCAAACCATACCAACAGCGCGCCTGAATACCAGTTACTGCTGAATAAAGTTTTGTGTGGTATTGCGCCTTCCTGGCCTGTACCGCAACAAGTCCCTTTACCGGATGGGGCTGAAACCGTGATCGACGGCTTGCTCACCGCCATCATTGCCCACTGGAAAGCTTTAGGAAACACCTCGATAAGTGGGTTGCAATCCACCTTTATTCAACGTGAAGGCCTGCTCACTTTCACCCCCAAACACTGGCAACTGAATATCATACCAGGCACGTTCGACATGCTGCTCGACCACCTGCCCTGGCGTTTTCAGACCATTAAATACCCCTGGATGAACAAACCTCTGTTTGTTTCATGGCGTTAAGGACGAAAACAATGATAAACCCTGAATTCAGTCTGTTATCACTTATTCGTAAACCGGTACAACAGTTCTCCAGGCGTGTTCCTTTCTGGTTATTGTGCTTCGGGTTGTATGTCGGGCTGCCCGGTGGCCTCCCCATGCCCGGTTACTCCGCCCAAAGCAACCTGCTCGAGCCGATAAAGGCATATAAAACATGTAGCCAGCAGTTAACACCGAGTGACGACCGCTACCTGGGAAGAGTGATCCAAACCCAGCTTGCGTCGCTTTATCAAAATAATGAGGACTTTCAGGCGCAACTGAAAAAGAACAGCAGGCCGCTCACTGATGGCATTGTTGGCCCTACAACCCGCTACTGGCTGGATTATTTCTGTGGTGAATTTGCGTTCAGCGCGCCTGCTTCATCTACCAACCAGCACCAGTATTTTATTGAATCATTGCTGATTGACTTAAGCCGTGCAGCCCAACTAAATACGTTATTCCCAACATGGCGCACGGCAATAAAACCGCCGGAGCTGCTCCATTTAACATCTGCCGAAATAGTAAAAAGGCTCTCACTGAGCACATCAAACACCGATAACGGCAGCGGGACATCCACCCCCGCAACTTCACCGGGTACGGACAGACCAGACAGTGATACCGAAGCCTATTATTATCAACTGACAGAAAATGATTTTGCCAGCCTGGCGTTACGCCAGACCGTGCTGGAAGAATTTGCAAAATTAGAAAAGCAACAGTTTGACCAGCGCAGCCAGCTTTATAATCAACTCAGCGGGTTATTTACTCAGCTGAATATTCCCATCACCCCACAACTGAATCTCGATAACTTAATTGATTCTTACACCATAGAGATCCATCAACCCAGTACCACGGCAACAACCAGTACCAGCACCAGCCAAATTACGAGCAGTGTTAATAATGATGCCAGCACCGGCAATAATGACACCAACGCCGGGACTACGGGTGCCAGTACAGATAATAAGAACACCAGTGAAAACAACGCTGCCAGTAATCCAGATAGTGTAAATACAGATAACAGCCAGACCAGTCCAGATAACCAGGACAGCACCACACCTAATACATCAAATCAGGTGGTGGAAACCAGCACGCAAAGTAATACCGAAACAACAGCGCAACAGTTAGTGTGGCAGGTCAATGCGGATGAGCTCAGTAAAACCATTAAACAGGCAGGTATTACCACATTATCTAAAGATGAATTAAAAGCACTGGCACCACTGCAGGATGAAGTCTTCCCCAGCCTTTACTTAATGCAAATGGCAGTAAAAGAATCTGGTATCTCACCTGCTATTTTGCAGGATAAAGGCGTCTTTACCCTGGCAAGGAAAACCGGCCTTAGCCCTGTTCATGCAGTTCCTGTGCAGTGGGTGGCTCCCCCGGACTGCGATTGCCAGGACAGTGTCCGGTCGGTATTTAACGTGGGTACCTTTTACGGTTTTTACCCGTACTGGCAACATTTAGGTAAAGGGCAAACTCTTGATTTCAGCCGGTTAGACCGCATTGGTTATATTGGTGCAGTGATGAAACCTGAATTGAATGGCAACACGTTAGTTTTGCCACAAAACTGGTTAGCCGACCCGAGGTTTAGTCAATTTATTCAGACGTCCCACCGCTATCGCACTAAACTCGACCTGGTGGTGACCACGCCACGGAACCTGTCCACTAAACAACTGACCGGGCTGTTTACGGATGACATGGTGAAACGACTGGTCGAATCCGTCACCACCCCAATGGATAAATATTTAATTAATAATGTACAACCCTGGATAAGTTTTGGCGCCGAATCTGTTCCTGCTATGGCAGATGGTATAACTTTGGATATCGACCTTTCTGTGTTAAACACTCCGGAAAGCCAGCAGGCCTTCTTTTCGTTCATGAATAAGCTTAAGATTGCGTTACGCCAGAGTTACCAGCCTAAATCTGTCGCCAGTGACTTAGATGGCCCCGCCCAAAGCAGCGATGAATATTATTTAAATATTGTTGTTCCCATTAGTGATATGGTGGCATCAAATAATGGTTTTTACAGCTTTCAAAACATCGATACCTTATCACAACTGACCAATCTCCTGATTGCCAGGCCGGGTTCACCGGTAACCAGTGACGACGCTTACAATGGGATAAAGCAAATCAAGGAACTGCAGCGCTGGTTGAGTGACCAGAAAAACCAGTCAGAAGTTCAGCAGGTTTATAAACGGCTGGTTCCGATGTTGATAACTGAAGATAACCGCAACCAAACACCAGAGCTGACTCAGCTGGTTAATCTTTCAAGCTGGAGCTTCCTGGGCGCAGCTTACTGGCCACTGCCATTAAGCGAAACCAATGAGAAACTGATTGAAAAAACCTTCTTCCCGGCGGCCAAACAATACCCGAAACCCATTAACCAACTGCTCAATGGCATTAACAGCCTGTTAAACTGGTTTTGTATTTATCGCCTGGAGCTGCGGGCAGGTTTATTTGTGTCGTTTATGTTTATTCTGGGTTTCCTGGTTGCCTGTATTTGGTGTTTCCCACTGAGGAAACACCTGAGCCGCGTGCCATTTGTTGCACTGACATCAATATCTATCAGTGGGTTAATGCTGGTATTCGTGGCCGACCCGGCATTCCAAAATTACCAGGGGCCAATTATGTTAGTTTCTATTGTGGTGATTGGCTGGATATTATTCGCGGTGCGGATGGTACGGAAAGAGGGGGATAAGCCTTAGTTTTTTTGGTCACGATAGGTGCTGTTCAGTTTTCTGGTACTGAACAGCACCATACGTACACTTAGAATAATCATCTGGGCAATTTTTCCATTTTCAGCGGTTTTTTGTTAAGCATCAGTGTGGGCATAAAGCCCTTCTCTCATCCCAGATTTACATATATCATCTTCCTTCCACCCATATGTACTATTAACCCTGTTCGCAGCTTTCCCTGGGGGAGAAGCGTAATGAACATCAACAACAAGTCCGTTATATTTTAATATTTCGATAAATTTTTCCTTTAGCAATTCCAACCGTCTTTTACACCCATCACATGGCCCCATATTACTCATAATTCTGATATATACTCTTGCCTTATATTTTGATAATTTTTTTGCCATCCCTTCATTTGCAAATAATTCATTATGAATCGACTGAAACAGCCCAACCTCACTATCATTTTGTGACTGATCAATATCCTTTGAGATTCTTTTACTCGCACTTACCGGAAAAGCATATATACTATTACCTACTCTTCGACTTCCGCTTAACGTTGTTTTAATCACTGGCCCATTTATCATATCAACAATTATAATCGCATTTGCAAAATTAGAAGACGAATCACCTTTTCTGGCGGTAAAAACTTCCTCACTCTGATCTCTCAATGAATCTGTTGGAACGCCATCTTTGCTCAAGGCAGCAATGAGTGCTTTAATATTTTTGAATTGTTTTCTGTCTTCTTCATACTCTTTTAACTTGAGTAATAATCGACTTGTTCTGGGTAATCCATGCTGAGTGATCAATGTATTGAATTGAGCGAAGCATTTATTTTGTGGCTCCTTATGATCAGTTTTTTTCTCATGTTCATGAGACTCCTCAACGCCCACACTACTATTAGGCAATGGCGTTACACCATCATCAGACATAAAGACTGGTTTGAATCCTTTAGGCGCCATTCCAGGATAGGGCCCTTTTAACGCTACCAGCTCATCAATAGCATCTTTAAGATTTTCATGTTTATGGCAGAGAGTCCTATGCAGCTCAAAGTTCACCATCCCATATTTTTGGTGAATCATAAACAATTCAAAAGCCATCTGACCATTTAACTTCAACTGAATTGGTTGACTACCGATTGTTCTGATTACTTTTCTTTGCACATGTTGTTGATTAGACGGAGTGTTGTTTCCACCATTAGCCCGTAACTCCCGCGCCAATAAATTTGAGCGGTTATCCACTAATGTAATACCTTTTTTCGAGCCTGCGCCAGCAATTACGCGTTCTTTATTTTCTTTGTTTTTATAAAGTTGTACATACATATATTCACCTGTTTTAGAATATCTATTCATATACCATTGCAACGTCCTTTAAATACCTGGAGCGGCTCTCTTTATGGCAAGTGCCGCAGCGCCTTAGCACCCATTACATCCGCCTCATGCTCTAACGCAGGGTTATCATTCACCGCCATGCCTGCAACAGAGGTGGTTGGGGCAACACGCCCCTGAGCCTGCTGCACTACATGGCCAAGTTCATGGGGTAAATGTTTTTCCTGGCCGGACGCAAGGTGGATATCACTGCCCTGGGCATAAGCATGGGCCTGCACAGCAGCGGGTTTTGCCGAGTTGTAATGCACTCTGACGTGGTCCAGGCTCATACCGCTGATATTTTCCATGCCGCTTTTTAAATTATCGGGTAGCCCGGTTTGATTGGCCTGCCGTTGCACGGTTTCAACCCGGTTATCTTCCAGTGCAGCGGCCTGATTCTCTTTACGCTGCGGTACCGCCGCCTGGGAAACTGCCTGCCGGGTGGATTGCTGTTGTTCTGTCTGTCTGGAAAACATAAGCAGCCGTCCTCGTTCTCAATCGCGTTGTATCAAACAGAAAAATGCCCTGTTCCGCTTTCTCGCGCCAACAGTGCTGACTTATTCACTCAAAAAACATTTTGTTATCTTTTCTGAATTCCTGGCGAATGCTGGCAATAATGTCGCTCTGGGTCACTGTGCGCTCATCACGCTGAATAGCGGTTAATGCGCACTGGCGCAATACGTTAATAATCTGCCCACCGGAAACTTCATAGCGGTCGGCAATGGTGGGCAAATTGACATCCCCGGCGAGTTCGCACACGCCATTAAAAGCGTTCTTCCATAGCTGTAAACGCTCCTGCGGGCCAGGAATAGTAAATTGCACCATACTCTGGAAACGCCGGGTAAAGGCTTCATCCATATTAGTTTTTAAGTTGGTGGCAATAATAACCGTACCGGGGAAGTCCTCTATTTTTTGCAGTAAATAACCTGTCAGTTGGTTGGCATGCCTGTCGTTGGAGGAACTGACTTCAGAGCGCTTGCCAAACAAGGCGTCGCCTTCATCAAAAAACAGGATCCACTCTTTGTAGCTGGCGGCATCAAACACCCGTGATAAGTTTTTCTCGGTTTCACCAATGTATTTCGACACCACCATGGATAAATCGACGCGGTAGACTTCCCGCCCGGTGGCTTTACCCAGTAATGCAGCAGTCAGGGTTTTCCCCGTTCCCGGTGGGCCAAAAAATACAGCGCGGTAACCCGCTTTTACCTTTTTCGCCAGTTGCCATTCATCCATCAACTTATGGCCATAATTGAGCCAGGCATGGAGCTCTTCAACTTGCGCCATAACTTCGGAGTCGAGCACTAGATCGTGCCATTCCAGGGGTGATTCCAGTATATGAGCCGGGAAGCTGGCGCTTAATTCCGGGCGCAACCGCTGCCCGGTAATAAAATAGTGCAGCCACTCTTCGTTTAGCCGATAAACACCCGCCCATTTAGGTACGCCGTCATCAACAGATAACAGTTGCGTGACCTGCTCGGCCATCAGGCGGTGTTTATTTGAAAAGATTTCCTGTGTGTAAATACGCCAGTCGGGGTTATTGGCGCTGATCAGAAAATTGAGCGTTTGCCCGGTCGGAATAAAACCACTGAAGGCTTTGTCACTGACACCGCCAAATTCAGTAAAAGGGCGGTCTATCAGGCTGTTAAGACCAAAGAAAATATCAAGGGTATCGGGTTTTATACTGGGTGCCATAGCAAGCGCCAGCCCCAGGCGTTCAAAAATGGATAATTGCCAGTCGGTAACCAGATCCGCATAGGGCGCCCCTTTTACTAATTCCGGAGGCGGAATATCCAGCCAGTGACGTTCATGCCCTTCTTGTTTGAGGTAACTGCATATAACCTGATTGATAACCCGTGACAACCACGCCATTTCGCGCCAGAGCACAATGACATTGGCTGTTTGTTGGTTATCTTCGACATCTGCTGGTTTGAGCATGGCACATCCTTGAAAAGAGGTGCATCAGGCCGGTTACTGCTGTTTGCCAGCAGCGTACACAACGAAACAATTATAGCACGCAACTCATTTTGGCTATTTTTTAAACACCTTTATTCACGATATGCCATTGGGCGTTCATTCCAACATTGGACCGGAATACCCAGGCAGCACAACAAGTATGTGCACTGCTTACATTTGGCTTGTAATTGAAAACTGCTTTATAAAACAATAAGTAAATCCATTACCACTGTCAGTAGACTAATTTTTAAAGCCCAGCTTCCCATTAGCCTGACGCCATTGTTGGATCTTTTCTGCTATGGCTTCTGGCGTAGGCTGTTCGCCCGGCTCTGGATAATAAATCAAATCCGATCCTGCTGGATGTTCTGACAACTCGATGAAACGCTCCAAAAGCTCGTCCTGATACGCTTCTGAACCTACATCGCTAATGATCTCTGCAATCAATGCAATGAAATCACTTTTTGAGTAATCACTGATAGTTCTCAAATTACTTACCTCTGTGAATATCTATATGTCTTTTTGGGGTTGTTATAGCCATATTATCAACATTATAAACTTCTCCACCCTGACTTATAAGTTTGATATGGTGAATCTCAAAAGCTCTTCTTTTCCCTACGGTATCAATGAATCTTGCGCGAGGCGCTCTGCCGTTCTTCATACGATTTATATTATTAGGGATGAATTGACTTGATAAGTCGGGGGTTTTTGATATTTCCAACCAAAATGCCTTACGGAACTGGTCAAAGTTACCAAAGGTTCGCCCTAGTAGCTTGTCTGCTATCTGACTTGGAACCGGAGAACCATTCCCCGTGTTAGCATCAGACAACCAAATACCGCTAACTTTCTGGCCTTTCCCCGTGACCTGTCCAGCACTGTTTCGCAGATATATATAAATCGGTGGAATATCCGATATTGGCAGGATAAGAATATAATCCGCAAATGTCTTTTCTTCCGGTGCCGGAGTGGTTGTCGCCTCAATACGGGTTTCTTCCGGCAACGGATCAACAATAACTGGGTTCGGTATCCTTACCGGGTTCTGGTTGCCTGTATTTGACGGAACATTGACTCCTGAACTGTCTGGCGTCCAGATGATGGTGATACGCGGCTTTTCCTCTGTGGTGAACGTATACGCTTTTCAGCTGCTGTCCCACTCCATTTTGCGCACACGCACCCTGTCTTTACCCGGTGGTGTATGCCAGCCATGAGGAACAGGATTACCTTTATCATCCTGTTCCCATGTATAACGCACCCGGCTTGGCGCTTCACGCATTTGCTCCAGACGCATGCGGTCAATAAAATCCTGTTCACCGTCATTGAGCCTGCCGGGCATCATGCCCATAACAACTGTTGCTATGGGCACACCGGGGCCGCTGGCAGCAATCCTTCCAAGTCCTGTAGCCATCTCACCAAGTTTTACTGCCCACGTTCCTGACGTAATGGCATTTCCGCCTACCAACCCAAGAACGCTGGCACCTTCAATAGCCATTTGAGCATTAGCAGCACTTGTCGCTGCAGCCGTTGCCCGCTGATATTCGATTTCTTCGTGATCACCGTTCAGCCATTTATACAGAGCACTTCGCTTTTTCGGTTTCGGTATATCGTCTGCAGGTTTCTTTTTCCTGGCGGTCTGAGCATGTTGGGGAACAGCAGTATCGGAAGCTGGATCAGTAGGTGGAACTGCCTGATAAAATGCCATTACCGCAAAATTAGTATGAGGTTCCGGCTCTTCCCCGGCATCATTACAACCTTCACCCCGAAGGCTGGATTTGGCAAAGACACGATTACGATCACGTTCTTCTGCCAGTCGTTTTTCCCCGGTCTCCTGCTGTTCTTGCTTTGCCCGCAGAGTGACAAGAGCAGGCAATCGTGCCTTTTCTGCCTGCTCTTCGGGCGTATCATCTCTGATATAACAACAATCCGGTATTGTGTGTATAAACCGTGCATGGCACGGACAGGAGCTTACACTGTCCAGTGTTCCTGCCAGCCTTCTGCCGTCGTTCCATGAATCAGGTGTACCACCCAGAATTCTGTACACTCCCGGATGCTGGCCGCACGATACAAGGTCACCTTCCCGTGCCCCCGCCACACCATACCAGCTCATCGTTTCATCCCCGGTCAGTATCTTTCCCCCGCAGGTAGTCGAATCGCCTGACCGCAGGTAAAACCCCATCGCTCCCATTAGTCCGTTCTCCTGCCGTTAAAAACATGACCTGACGAAATACCGGGAGGAAGTTCACTGGTATATTGACGACGCATTCCTTTTCCTTGTCATTTTTGTGGTTAAACTGGTGCAATACTAACCGATTCGTAATTTGACTTAAAATCACTTTATCTTTATGTGATTACAAAAAAATTTGTTATTTATTTAATATAAAAGCACCAAATAAACACGCATGAATGGCACATGACATGAGCTGATACCACAGCATACTATTTAGATTATTTAACAAAGTTTGTTCCTGAAACACTCAAAACAAAAAGTGCAGGGCACGAGTTTACCTCGGGGATGAAGGTAGACATCATCCCGGAAAATCAACTATTCTGCGCAAAGAAGAGCCCCTGATATTCCCCGTGCTGTACTTGATTTATCTGCAAAAAGGCAAAGTATGCACTTCACTTCATCCCGCTTACTGCTGCGCCCCGTCATCCCCGGTGATGCTGATTGCCTGTTTCGTATCTATGGCGACCCACAAACCCAGCAATTCAACCCTGCCGGGCCTTACCCTTCCCTGGATTATGCTCGGGAAACGTTGCGTTCCTGGCTGGAACACAGCAACCAACCCGGGTTTGGGCACTGGGCAATTATTCTTCAGGAAAACCCGCAAGAAATTATTGGCTTTGGTGGGTTAACACCGCGTGTTGTCTGCGGTTACCACATCAATAATCTGGGCTACCGCTTTGCCACTCAGTGGTGGGGAAAAGGCCTGGCAACAGAATTTGCCCGGGCAGTGGTGGCATGGGGTTTTGAGCAAGGTAAGCTTAATGAAATTTCAGCGGTGATACGCCCGGGGCACAGTGCGTCACAGCATGTGCTGGAAAAAACAGGTTTTCATTTTGAACGGAAAGTAGCAGACCCGGAATACCATTCTGCGCGCCTGTTCTTCACGCTAACACAAGCGCAATGGCGCGCCAGCCACCTGGCTGACGCGAAATGATGAAGCGGTGGGCGGTCTATGCAGCCAGGAAAGCATCGGCAAGGTGGGTAACCCGGTCAATCGCCTGGTAAAGCGCCTGCGGTGTTACTTTCCCTGGCATATTTTGCATATCTGGCGCGATAACCGATTCCTGAACAATGGCGTCCAGTTCATCCGGGTTAAGGTCGGCAATTTCAGCAAGGCGTAGTGGCACCGCGCAGGCATGGGCCAGGGCGATGGCCTCCAGCATCTCCTCGTCACTACGGTTTTCCAGCGCCAGCAGGCACAGGTTGCCAAAGCCCACTAATAAACCATGGCCGAATTCCCGGGTTTTGTCGCAAACAGTAAAGCCTTCATAAATTGCGTGTGCGGCAGCAGCGTGTGCGCCACTGCTCATTAGCGATGTCAGCCCGGCGAACATAAAAATGGCATCCAGCACTTGTTCCAGTGCTGCGTTCGATTGCCCGGCACGGGCAGCTTCACAGGCTTCACCGCCAAAAGTGGCAATCAGGTCATAACAAATACGGCTGTTGGCGCTGGATGCGCTGGCAATCCCGCTCAGTTGGGTATGTTGTTCGCCAATAGCACGGAATTCGTACCATTTTGCCAGCGTGTCGCCCAGGCCTGCCGCCAGCCAGCGCAGAGGTGCCCGCGCCAGTAATTCGCTGTCGATAATTACAGCATGGGGAGCCTGGGGCAGCGGGTAGAGATCACGGAAATGCCCGTCATCATGGTAACGGATGGTGAGTGGGGTTACCGCCGCACAAGTGGCGGCAATAGTAGGAACGGTAATCACAGGCACATGGGCTGCCACGCCCACTGCTTTACAGGTATCCAGAGACTTGCCGCCGCCAACACCAATAATAACATCTGCACCCAGTGTTTCTACACAACCCGCAAGGCGGGTGATATTGCTTTCGCTGGACTGCCCACCAAACCATTCACAGCCCACCAGAGTTACGCCACTTGAACTAAGTTGTTCACGGATGGTGGATTCGGTGGCCGCAAGGGCCTGATGCCCGCCAATCACTAATGCCCGCTCCCCTGCCTTAGCACATATTTCGCCAAGCTGAGCAATCACTCCCGGCCCCCGCAGTATCTGTGCCGGAAAAATGATGTTTTGAGCGCTCATAGTACTTCTCCCTAATTTGTATGCTTGTGTATGACAATAAAAGTAATCGCTCACCGGCCCGTATGCACCACTCTGATGCACAAAACGCACTACTAACGAACAGCTCCCCTGGCGGGCAACCATGCGTAGATACAGCGCAGGCAGGTAAGCAGGCAGCGAATCACTTCACAAGAGGGGTGACTGAGCAGGCGGTAACCTCATAAATAAGCAAGGGTTGTGCCATAACCGGCACAACCCCTTCAGGAAACAAACAATGCTCTTACAGGCGATCAGGAACTATAGCCTGGCAACAACGCAGTAATGGCTTCCGGCCACTGTTCACGGGAAGCCCACAGGCGCATATTTTCGATATCTGGCGCCATCAGGCGGTCTTTTTCCAGGAACGGCACAACAGCGCGAATGGCTGCCAGTTCTGCTTCCAGGTAGCTGGCGCTTTGTAATGGGCGGTGGAACTCAATCCCTTGTGCGGCAGCCATAGCTTCAATGCCCACAACCACGCTGGTGTTAAAGCACATATCTCGCAGGCGGCGGGCAGCACCGGTTGCCATCGAAACGTGGTCTTCCTGGTTTGCCGAAGTAGGCAGGCTGTCCACACTGCCCGGGTGAGCCAGTGATTTGTTTTCTGAAGCCAGTGCAGCTGCGGTCACCTGAGCAATCATAAAGCCGGAGTTAACCCCGCCATCTTTCACCAGGAATGGTGGCAGGCCAGACAAACCGCTATCGAGCAGCAATGCCATACGCCGCTCAGAAATCGCTCCAATTTCCGCTACCGCCAGCGCAATAATATCTGCAGCAAATGCAACCGGCTCCGCATGGAAGTTACCACCAGAAATCACATCACCGTTATCAGCAAACACCAGCGGGTTATCGGATGCGGCATTAGCTTCAATGCGTAAAATGCGCGCAGCGTGCGTCAGGTTGTCCAGGCATGCGCCCATTACCTGCGGAACACAGCGAATGGAATACGGGTCCTGGACCCGGCCACAGTGAACATGAGAAGCGACGATCTCGCTGTCGGCCAGCACCTCACGCAGTGCCGCCGCCACTGCGATTTGCCCGGCCTGGCCACGCGCTTCGTGAATACGCGCATCCAGCGGTTTCACGGAACCTTTAATCGCCTCCAGTGAAAGTGCGCCAGCCATCAACCCGGCAGCAAACACCCGTTCCGCTTCAAATAACCCGGACAACGCCAGTGAAGTGGAAACCTGAGTACCGTTCAGTAATGCCAGCCCTTCTTTCGGCCCTAATTCGAAAGGCACCAGCCCGGCCAGCGCCAGCCCGTCAACGGCCGGGATCTTTTCACCATTAACCCGCACCTGGCCTTCGCCAATCAGCATCAGAGATAAATGCGCCAGAGGCGCCAGGTCACCAGAAGCGCCAACCGAGCCTTTTTCCGGAATACAGGGCATAACACCGGTATTAAACAGGGCAACCAGTGCGTCGACTATCTCCGGGCGAATACCAGAATGCCCGCGCGATAAGCTCAGCACCTTGGTTGCCATCACCAACCTGACTACGTTATCCGGTAAATCATTGCCCACACCAACGCTGTGAGACAACACCAGGTTGCGTTGCAATTCAGCCAGGCGGTCTGCCGGAATTCGGGTTTGCGCCAGTTTGCCAAACCCGGTGTTAATGCCGTAAACCACCTCGCCGGTATCAACAATATCCAGCACTCGTTGTTGGGCAGCCTCAATACTGGCCCGGGCTTCTTCTGCCAGTGCCAGTTGTACATTACCCTGGTAAATCTGGCGTAATTCTGCCAGCCCTACCTGGCCTGGGTGAAGTTCACAACGGGTTAAGTGCGGGGTAGTTGCAGCCATAGTCTATTCCTGTATATACAAGTGTGGCGAAAAAAATCGTTTAGTTAAGACGCCCTGCGAGCACCCGCTCTCAGGCAACCTGTGCTACCGGCCACCTGGCATGCAGGTGAGCCGGTACCACTCCGTTAGTGTGCCAGCATGGTTTCTGCCCGAATTTCTTCAGTTACGCGGGCCTTGAGTGCCATAAACTCTGGCGATGTTTTCAGCCGGTAATCCCGTGGATGCGGGAAATCAACCGGCACTTCTGTCTTAATGCGGCCTGGACGGGCGCTGAAGATAGCTACTTTATTTGCCATAAAGATGGCTTCGTCAATATCGTGCGTAACAAAGAGTACGGTTTTGCGCGACGCCTCCCAAATTGATAACAACAGCTCTTGCATCATGACCCGGGTTTGGTTATCAAGCGCGCCGAAGGGTTCATCCATCAATAGCACTTTTGGGTCGTTTGCCAGTGCGCGGGCAATTGCAGTGCGTTGTTGCATACCACCAGATAACTGGCGCGGGAAGTGCTGTTCAAAGCCACGCAGCCCTACTTTATGAATAAAATAATCACTGCGGGCTTTCTGTTCCGCCTTGCTGATACCGCGCTCTTGCAAGCCGAAACGGATGTTTTGCTCAACTGTCAGCCAGGGAAACAGCGTGTAGCTTTGAAAGACCATTCCGCGGTCTGCCCCCGGGCCTTCCACCCGTTCGCCATCCAGCCACACTTCCCCCTTTGTTGGGGTATCCAGCCCGGCAACAATGCGCAATAAAGTCGATTTGCCACAGCCAGACGGGCCAAGAATGGTAATAAAATCGTTTTCATTCACCTGGTAATCTACCGGCAACAGAGCCTGGGTTTGCTCCCCGTTTGGCCCCCGGAATACCCGTTCCACCTGGCGAATGCTGAGTTTGGGATAGTGCATTACAATGAACTCCACATAAACAGGCGGCGGTTAACCGCTTTGAACACCAGGTCAGACAGCAAGCCAATAACCCCAATAACAATAATCCCGAAGATCATTTGCCCGGTGTTGAGCAATGCCTGGCTGTCAACAATCATATGGCCAATCCCGCTGGATGAACCAATCAGTTCAGCAACAATAACGTAGGTCCATGCCCAGCCAAGCACCAGGCGCAATAACTCGGCAATTTCCGGCGCGGCTCCGGGAATAATCACCCGGCGCACCACACTTTTATTGGTGGCACCCAGGGTATACGCCGCTTCAACCAGGTCACGGCGGGCCGCACCTACCGTAACCGCCACCATCAGGGTTATCTGGAAAAATGACCCAATGAAAATAACCAGTACTTTTTGTAATTCCCCTACCCCGGCCCACAGAATCAGCAGTGGAACGAAGGCCGATGCGGGAAGGTAACGGCAAAATGAAATAAAGGGCTCGAAGAACGCTTCCACCATCTTCCAGGAACCCATCATAATGCCCAGAGGAACCCCCAGGGCTGCCGCCAGGATAAAGCCTGCCAGTACCCGGAAAATAGTCATGCCCACATCACCGGCAAAACCATAATCCCGAAACAGGTAGAACCCTTCTTCCAGCATGGTGGCCGGATTGGCGAGGAATGTGGGTGAAATCAGGCCGGTAAAAGTCGCCAGTGCCCACACGGCGAAAAAGAGAATAAAAAAGCAAATGCCCAGCAAAATACGGTGGCGAATATTCACCGGGCGCAACGGCACCATCAGTGGGTTATGCCACACCTTTTTACTGGCCGGCAACGGAGCCGGCTCAGCAAAATGGGATGTGCTATTGACGTTAGTTTCTGCGACCTGGCTTGCAGGACTTGTCATATCACGGTCCTTCATTACTTGTTCACATACTGCGCATCGTACAGAGTGCTGATATCCGGCGTTTTACGCAGGATTTTCATTTCAGTCAGCAGGTGAGCTGCTTCATTACTGAAGGTGGTAATCTCGCCACTGAAGAATTTTTTATTCGCGGCACGGTCCTGCCAGCGCAGGTAACTGGCTTCCTCAGCAAACTGTTTGCCGGTTTCTTTTACTGCAGCGCCCATAATTTCATTCGCTTTATCCGGGTTGCTTTTGATCATATCCAGCGCGTCGAAATAACTGTCCACCAGCCCCTGAGCCGCTTTCGGGTTATCTTTCAGCCAGTCTGGCGTACAACCCAGGGTATCCATAACAACCGGGTAATCCAGCGTAGTGGCAAGGATTTTGCCTTTTTCCGGGTTCTGGCGAATTGAGGATAAATAAGGCTCATAACTGACTGCGGCATCGTTCTGGCCGGCAATAAATGCACGGGCTGCGGCATCCGGGCCCAGTGTTGCCAGTTTGACATCTTTCATACTCATGCCGTTTTTATCGAGGATCCATGCCAGCAGGAAGTAAGACGATGTCCCGGGCGCATCCACGCTAATCGTTTTGCCCTTCAGATCTGTGATTTTACTGATGCCGTTACGCACAGCGATGCCATCCGCACCGTAAGATTTATCTAACTGGACAATTTGCTTAATCGGTACGCCACTGGCGTTCCAGGTCAGGTAGGTTTCAACAGTAGTGGCAGCGCATTGCAGTGAACCAGAAGCAATCGCCAGGTGGCGGGATTGCTGCGGCACCATTTTCAGTGTCACATCCAGGCCGTGCTTTTTAAAAATGCCGGTTTTCTGCGCCAGAGTCAGTGGTGCAAACCCTGTCCAGCCAGAAATACCGATGACAACAGGCGTATCGGCAGCCTGCGCAAGACCACCCGTTACCGCACTTATTGCCAGCGCCACGCCACATACAGACAAGACGCGCTTCAATCTGTTTTTTGCATTTTTTTTGTTCATCGACCACTCCTGAAAAAGCAACCTGTTAATGGAAAGTGATAACCCCAAATGCTGTGCTGTACGCCCAGTGTTACAACCCGCAAATGCGATAAAGGCGGACGCGTATAGTCTTGTCTATACAAGCGACAGTCATAAAGTTGCAATGCCTGTGCCAGCTTTTTTCAAACCCGGTACAGGCGGGACAGATGGCAGGAGCGAAGAAAGAAGTGCGCATGAAAACAGGGCGGACGCCCTAATACGGTGCATGCCCTGCGCAAAGCCAGGGCATGGGGGAACTGAATAGTCTCAGCGGTTGCTTATCAGGCAGGGGGCGCTTCCAGTGCCGGAAGAGCATTTTCGCCGTACCCGCGGGCTGTATCACTGGATTTGAGGGTAAAGCTGTTAACGCTTTCCAGTAAAGCAGCCGCGTGGTGATGCAACTGGCTGGCAGCATCGCTGGACTGCTGAGACAGCGTCGCGTTCTGCTGCGTGGCGGAATCCATATGCGTTACCGCAAGGCTTACCTGCTCGATGCCTGCACTTTGCTGGTTACAGGCTACCGAGATAGTTTCAACCAGTTGCGATACCTGGCGAATATTATTCAGCATCTGTTTCATCGCCACACCCGCTTCCCCGGCAAGGTCGTTCCCTTGAGCAATGCGGCTGGAGGTGCGGCTTATCAGGGAATTAATCTCTTTCGCAGCATTAGATGAACGCTGCGCCAGCGCCCTAACCTCACTGGCAACAACCGCAAAGCCGCGCCCTTCGGCCCCCGCTCTTGCCGCCTCAACGGCGGCGTTGAGCGCCAGAATGTTGGTCTGGAAGGCAATGCTTTCAATCACTGTTACGATGCTGTTTATCTCTGTAGAGAAGCGGTTGATATCGCCCATTGCTTCCACCAGGCGCTCAACGGAGTGGTTACCGTCCTGAGCCATGGCGTCGGTATTCTGGCTGAGTTTATTCGCTTCAGCCGCGTTGTCTGCCGTATGTTTAACGGCGGAAGTCACTTCTTCCATTGATGCAGCCGTTTCAATCAGTGCACTGGCCTGCGCTTCATTACGGGTAGACAGCGCCTGGCTGCCATCAGCAATACTTGCGGATGCATCGGCAATATTCTCCGCACCATCTATCACTTCACTCACAATACGCGCCAGGCTGTTGTTCATGGTTTGCAGCGCGCCCATCAGGCCGGCAATTTCATCTTTCCCGGAGACTTCGATTGTGGCCCGCAAGTCACCAGAAGCTACCTGGCGGGCAACCTGCACCGCCTGAGCAACCGGGCGGGTAATGCTGCGGATAATCAGCCAGGTCACCACCCCACCCGTCAACACTGCCAGAACGATTACCAGAACAATAATGGTCTGAATTTGTTGGTAATGGCGGGTATTCTCTGCATTAATTTCCTGGTGCAGCATTTGGGCATGTTGCAGCGTTTTCTCTACCACATCGTCAATCATTTTGGTGGGAGCACGGTCAATACCGCGTACCTGTTTATCGACCCTGGCAGGGCTGTTGATGTCAGCAATATCGTATGATGCCAGTGCGCTGAGGTACTGGTGAAGTAACTGCGAGTGTGCCTCACGGGCCGCCAGAACATCCTGGTTGCTCATGCCAAGCGCAGGTAATTGCTGGCTCAGGGTATTCAGTAGCGCCTGGGTTTTGTCATTCTGCTCCAGAAACGCCGCTTTATATTTAGTGAACAAATCACCGCCCTGGACACCGCGCAGCAAGGTATCTTTCCACTCCTGGACCTGGATTTTGAATTGCACCTGTGCATTGCGTGCAGTATCAATGGATTGTTCAATCAGCATTTCACGGGCAATAAATTTTTGGCTGCTCTTGGTCCAGTGGTAATTCACGTAACCGCCAATTGCGCCAGCGCACAATGTCAGGACTAATAGCAGGACAGATAACAGCCATAAACGCGGCCCAATACGAAATTGATTTAATCTCAGAGCAGAAAGCATAACGGTGTTCCTTAACGACAATACCTGCCAGTGTTATCGTCCTTTCTGCTCATTTCTTCACCACTAAATCGTTTCAGGGGCAAAAGGGTGACTCCCTTCTCATTACTGTTTCACTGCTGCTTCACCGGTATTATTTTTTTATGACGGAGCGCAACAACCGGCCGCCCAGGCTTTATCAACCGCCAATTCGTGGGCATTGAGAAGGCAAAAACTCCAGGCCACAATGCGGGCATTTCAACGGGGTATTTTTACGAAGTTTGGCTGCGCGCTGGTTGGCAATATGGGCGCATTTGGGGCATTTTACGGGGACTGGTCGTTCACCAAAATGGCGCAGACCCTGAGTATATGACATATGCGAACACCTCCGGGGTATTGAACGGCTAAGCAATAGCAACCCGTTTGTTCTGCTTATTTTTCCAACAAAGAATAAACCCACAAAAAATGAATGGCAATAACCAGCTAATGGCTGAACGGACTGTTTGCCTGTGCGCAGATGTATGAGACGTATGCGCACAGGCATTTATTACTTAATCATGCCACATCCCGTAATGTGCTGAGATCCAGTGTGATGGCAACTTGCTGCCCGTCTGACAGTAAGTCAGCCACACTGCGGTTCAGTACATCAACGCGTAATTCAACACCCTGCGCCACCACCCGGTAGCGCACCACGTTACCCAGTAAACTGCGGTCAAGAATAGTGGCAGGAATGCCCTGTCCTGGGGCACAAATGGTGATGGATTCCGGGCGTAACGCACACTGCCCGTGGTGTTCAATACCGCTCAAACGCGCCATATCCTGAGCACTGAGTACGTTGTAGTTGCCAATAAAATTCGCGGCGAATAAATCGGCAGGCTCGGTGTACAGGGTTTCGGCACTGCCATTCTGAATAATATTGCCCTGGTTCATCAGGATAATCCGGTCTGACAGTGTCAGCGCTTCTTCCTGGTCGTGGGTGACAAACAGAGTGGTCAGGCGCAACTCCTGCTGGATACGCCGGATTTGTTCACGCAAATGGCGGCGGATGCGCGCGTCCAGCGCCGAAAGCGGTTCATCCAGCAACAATAAACGTGGGCGGGTAACCAGCGAACGGGCCAGGGCTACACGCTGGCACTGCCCACCAGACAACTGGTGTGGGAAGCGGTGGCTGTATGCAGATAACTCAACCAGCTCCAGCACTTCGTTCGTGCGTTGTTCAATTTCACTGGCCGGGATTTTTTGCATTCTCAGGCCAAACGCCACATTCTTTTTCACCGTCATGTTCGGGAACAGCGCATAGCTCTGGAACACCATCCCAATGGCGCGTTTTTGCGGCGGAAGCGGCACAATATTTTGCCCGGCAACTTCCACCGAGCCACTGTCCGGGTCAGTCAGCCCGGCAATACAGCGCAACAATGTGGATTTACCGCAACCACTGGGGCCAAGTAAGGTAACAAACTCACCTTCATCCGCACTGAAATCAATATTTTCAAATACCCGGGTTGGGCCATAGTGTTTATTGAGTTGTGAAACTTTTAAATAAGACATAACGCCCTCACTTACGGTTCAGTGCACTGGCAAGCCAGGTAATCAACAGCACGACACAGAAATAGGAAATCACCAGCGCACTGGTAAAGTGACCGCTGCCGTTACGCATGTTGTAGAGATAGACCTGCAGCGTTTCGTAGCGTGTGCCCACCAGAATGTTGGCAAACACAAACTCACCTATCAGGAAAGAAAACGAGAGCAATACGGCAACCATTGCCCCTTTACGCAGGTTAGGCAGCACCACCAGAAACGCCGCCTGGAATGTGCTGGCACCCAGCAGGTTTGCGGCACTCACCAGTTCTTTGATATTCACCGCCTGCATATTGTTGCTGATAGCCCGCCAGATAAACGGCAGGGTTATCGTGAAATAGCAGGCGACAAGTATCCAGGGTGTACCGGTAAGCACCAGCGGGCCTGATGCATAGAGCTGCAATAACCCCACAGAAGAAACAACCGGTGGGATGGCAAAAGGCAGCAAAATCAGTACGTTCATGATGCTGCCCAGGAACGGGAAGTACCAGGCAATCACAAACATGACGGGCAGCACCAGCACAAAAGAAAACACCAGCGCACCAAAACAGATGAGTAGCGAACGCCCCAGCGCAGCCAGAAAACGTGGGTCATGCCACAACTGCGAAAACCACTCAATAGTCAGGCCATCGGGCAGAATAGTGGCGCCCCATTCAGTTGCCAGCGCGTACAGCAGCGTTGCCAGTAAAGGGACAACAAGAATCAGTAATAACAAACCAATCACTACACGGTGGTAAACATATTCACTTTTCGACATGGGTACCGCTCCTTGATTCAGCGCGCATTAAGGTAACTGCGGCGCTGGATCCACTGCTGGATAACCGTGATCGCCGACATCAGCACAACCAGTAACATCGCCAGTGCACTCCCCATATTGGGATCAAGGGAAATGTCCCCGGACACCAGCGCGGCAATACGCACCGGTACAACGTTGAAGTTGCCAGAAGTCAGTGCGTAGATAGTGGCATAAGCACCCAAAGCGTTTGCCAGCAAGATAACAAACGTGCCAATCAGCGCGGGAGACAGTACAGGCAGCCCAATATGCAGCCAGTAGCGTATCCGGCTGGCACCCAGCAGAGCACTGGCTTCTTCCCAATCTTTTTTCAGGCCGTCGAACGCCGGAAACAGCAGTAATAGCCCAAGTGGAATTTGGAACCAGGTGTACACCAGAATCATGCCGTCAATGGAATAGAGCCGGAAATCGCCCAGCAACCCATATTTGCGTAGCAGCAGTGTGATACAACCGTTCAGGCCCAGTAAAATAATGAAGGCGAACGCCAGAGGCACACCGGCAAAATTACTGGTCATATTGGTGAATGACATAATAATGCGCTGCAACTTGCCATTACCGATTTGGTGCAGGGAGTAGCCACCAATCAGCGCAATAATCAGACCATAACAACTTGATAAAATGGATATTTTCAAGGAGCTGGTAATAGCCTGCTGGTAAAACGGCGAGGTAAGAATGTCCTGGTAATTGCCCAGCCCCCACGCCTCCATGCTGTCGCTCCAGAAACTGTTCACCACAATCCAGATAAGGGGCGCAATCTGGAACGCGAGGTAAAACAGCGTAAATGGCAACAGGCACAGTAACGCAAGCCATTTTCCTCTCATCATTAGTGCCACTCCTGCTTCGGTACCAGCAACGCACGGCAAACCGGTTTATCGTGCTCCACCCCCAGTAATTCACAAACAGTGCCGCACAAAGTGCTTTGGGGAATGGTTAAATCAGGAAGTTTTGAGAACCCGTCACCAAATACAAACAAAGGCACACAGGTTTCTTCTTCCAGAATCCCGCCATGGCTGCGGTCATCATTCATCCCGTGGTCAGCAGTGACCAAAACCTGGTAGCCTTCAGCAAGCCAGACAGGCATCCAGTGGGATAAATAACCGTCTGCAAAACGGGCTTTGTTACGGTATTGCGGCGATGAAAGGCCAAATTTGTGCCCGGCGTCATCAATGTTCATTGGGTGAATCAACAGAAAATCCGGGTCATGGCTCAGGCGCAGGCTCTCTGCATCTTCAAACAAGTGTGAATCTGGGTAGGTGTCATCAGAATAAAAATGGCCATACTGCACAGGGAGTGTTGGGTCCTGCACATGGCGGTCGCGCGCCGGGTCGAAGGGTGTACGGTTGTACAACTCACTGACCCAGTGGTAAGCCGCGGCCGCAGTGGTTAACCCTGCAGCACGCGCGTAATGAAAGATACTCTGTTCACGGCTCAGCCGACTCACCCCATTATGAATGATGCCACTTCTCACCGGCGGAACGCCGGTGAGAATGCACTCATAAAGTGGGCGGGATAACGACGGCAGTTCACAGGTCAGCGAATAAACCTGCCCTTTTCCCTCGGCGCATTCTGCTTGCAGGTAGCCCATCGCATGTGATGCCACCTGGTTGCTCAGGCCATCGAGGATAACCAGAATCGTTTTCATACCGCCCTCAAACTTATTGCTGCATGTTGATCATGACGTTTTCCTGCCACAGACGCGGCAGCATTTTGGCGCTCTTTTCCCAGGCCTGCTGGTCGGCAATCGGGCGGGCATTTTTATATTCGCTGTCTGGCAGCATTTGATCTTTCACGTCTGCCGGGTAAGTCAAATGCTCAGCACGGATCGGGCGGGCAAAACCACGGGCAAGGTTTATCTGCCCCGCGTCAGAGAAGATATATTCGCGGGTCAGTTTGGCTGCATTCGGGTGCTTGCCGTATTTATTGATGATGGTGGTATAACCCGAAGTAACGGAACCATCTGAGGGGATAACCACTTCGAAGCGTTTCGGGTCGATTTGTTTGCGGTAGTTCAGGCCGTTGAAGTCCCACACGACCCCAACCTGGACTTCGCCTTTTTCAATGTTGGCAATGGTTGGATCTGTTACACCCAGGCGCCCTTGTTTTGCCAGCTCAGCAAAAAATGCCAGAGCAGGTTTGAGGTTCTTCTCATCACCACCCAGTGCGTAGTTAGCTGCCAGCACGCCAGACGCGGCCTGAGAAGCAACCCCAACATCACCGATATCCACAACGTACTTACCTTTTTTCAGGTCTGCCCAGCTGTGAGGCGCATCTTTTACTTGTTGTTTATCAATAATAAACGCAATAGTGCCAGTGTATGCCACTGCCCAGTAGCCATCTTTATCTTTCGCCCAGGCCGGTACCTGATCCCAGGTGCTGGGTTTATACGGCAGAGCCAAACCCTGTTTTACCGCGATTGGGCCAAAAGAGATCCCCACATCACCGATATCGGCAGTTGCATTTTCTTTTTCTGCTGCAAACTTGGCTAACTCCTGAGCCGAAGACATGTCCGTATCCATATGCTTCAGGCCATATTTAGACAGCATATCTGCCCAGGTACCTTTCCAGTTTGCCCAACTGTCGGGCATACCCACGCTATTCACTTCGCCTTCACTCTTTGCGGCTTTTTCCAGCGCACTCAAATCTGCCGCATGGACATTGGCTACCTGCAACGCCACGAGCAATGTACTGGCTAACAAAGATACATACATGCGTTTCATAAATGCTATGCTCCAGTGATGTGGTTGTTATTGGACTAGTCCAGCAAAATCGTTGTTGCAAAACACAGGCCAAAGCAGAACAACGAATTAGGAGACTGGAGCTTCTCTCTGATTTATAAACGTTTTATTACAGAAACATGACAGTCTGGCAGCAAGTTGTTTCCAGGCTGGCGTTAATCCGTGGGTCAGGGTATGCACTATTTTGGCTATTTGGCACATTTTTAAGGCTGGGGAAAATGGCGAAGAAAACCGTCGAAGTGATTTGTGAAGCACTGGCAGAACGCATTCAGTGTGGTGAGTTTGACGAAGACCGGCGTTTGCCGTCTGAGCGCACGTTAAGCCAGCAGTTTATGACTACCCGTATCACGCTGCGTGAAGCGCTGCGCCAGTTAGAAGCACAGGGTGTGATTTACCGCGAAGTGCGCCGTGGCTGGTTTATTGCCCCGCCCCGGTTAGTTTACAACCCACTGCACCACTCCCACTTTCGCGAAATGGCTCAGGCACAGGGGCGCCACACCTGTACCGAACTGATTAGTGCGGGCCTGCAACCCGCCAGTAGTGATGTCGCTCACCAGTTAGGTATTGCACCCGGCAGCGAGATAATTTGTATCCGCCGCCTGCGCCATATTGACGGGCGCGCCGTGTTGTATGTCGAAAACTCCCTTAACCCAGGTTATTTTCCGGGGCTATTAGAGAAAGATTTGACCGGCTCATTAACTGATTTATACCAACGTGATTATGGCCTGCACTACGGTGGTGTGCGTTTTACCGTGTTCCCCGGGCCACTTCCGGCTTTTGCGGCGGGGCGACTGCATGTTTCACCGGGCAGCCCGGGCTTGTTTATTGACCGAACTAACCGCGACCAGTACGGGCGCATTATTGACTGTGACCATGAATACTGGCGCTATGATGCATTGTGTATTGATGTGGCTGTCGGGTCTGGTTCCGATACAGACTGGGCACCCTTTCATACCCGCACAACACCAACGTAAGAGTGGCAAAGCTGAATAGTGGGTGGCGTGCAGCCCTCCAGAACGCCCGGTGACGCGCACGCCTGAAGAGCAAAAAAACGCTACAGTTTCCCTTCTTTTATTCGCCGGGCCAGCAGTACCCGCCGTAATTGCAGTTCACGCAATTCGAAAGTGACATCCAGGCTGACCGGTGGATAATCGGCCTCTTCCTGGGGGGCACTGGTTGCGGCTTCTTCCTCGCCACTGGCGTACACGTCTTTTTCAATCAGCCTGAACGCTTCTTTTTTACTGAGCCCCTGTTTTTGCAGGAGCTTCGACAGCATCTTATCAACAGCCGTATATTTTACTTTTCTTCGAAACATACTTTTTCTCTGACACAGGCCTGGTTGCAGATCCTGCCAATCGGTTTAACGCAAATTTTATCGTCTGCGCGCCCGCAAGTTAAGCAGTGATAGCGCTTTGTGACAATCTCTGACAATTAATTAATGGTTGTCATACACCGAATGCTCATTAAAGCAGCGTGATGGTGTTTTTTTGTGCGGGGTTTATTCAGAAACAGCAAGGAAGGCCATAACGGCGAGGGAACCCAGAAAAGAGAAAACACACCGGGCATGGTTACCCGGTGTGCAGGTGTCAGAAGCGGTATTGCAGGCCCACTGTCGCCGTGTAGTTTTTATTTTTCAACCCGGCGGCATCGCCATCAAAATAGTCATGAGTACCGGTATCCCGGTCAATCATTTCTGTACCACCCTTCCCTTCTTCATATTTGTTCCAGGCAAATTCAGCAAATACTTTGGCATTCGGTGTTACGTAGTACCCGACATCCATTGCCACTCCGTAATAATTGCTGTGGCCGCCGTTATCACGGAAAGTCAGGTCACGCATGTAATGCTCGTCGTTATCTTTTGACTTAACCCAGCCACTGAATTTAAACGCGCCATTGACTTCAAAGTTCTGGTAACGGTATTGCCCAACCAGGCCAATATATGGCATGGAGAAACGCTGCTGGTAACCAATTCCTCTTTCACCAGGCGTGAAACTCCCGACATTGGTACCGTTGTCGTAATTATAATCCCCACCAAATGCTGTCCAGCTAAAGCGGGTTTGCTGGTAACCTGCTATCGCCCCTACTTTGTAGGTTTCGCCACGCAGTATCCAGCCTTTAAGGTTCAGGTCAAATTCATTGGCATAATTCAGGTTGGTATTTTCATGGCTGGAATGGTCGGTCCAGCCAGACTGGTTATCATTGAGCCAGTCATAATCGTCCATATGACCAGAGCCAGAGGCCAGTGTGCTCCAGCCACGGGCATTCAGGGTAAGCCAGCTATAAGCATCCCAGGAGATATCGCCTTTGATAATTGCCGCATTTTTTATCTTCCAGTCTAGCTGGCTGACTTTGCGACCACCATCATAAACCAGTTCATGGGACTCACCCCCCAGGTACCCCATGGAAGCCGCCACGGAGACACTTTCCGGTGAGAAGTCTGGCATTCCCGGGTTCATATCCGCCACAGCGACACCAGAGAAAGACACTGCCATTAACGCAACTATTGTTTGTTTTTTCATTTTCATTCCATTTATTGTTATCCCTGAACACTCATAACTGGAGCTATTTTGCGCCAGCAAGAACCATTCAGAATTTTTACGAATAAGCCACTTGCCCGTCGATATTAATCCTGTAGTTTTCAACCAACAACAATCAATATTAGTAGGTGATTTTTATTTTTTACAACTAAGCACAAATTAAATATTAACTGAAGATTTGGCTCTGCAAAATCGGGGTTAAATAACAAGAAAAACCGCATGATTCAGGCTAAAGAATATATTTTCATCACATTGTTAATGCCGCTTTGAGTTTTCCCATATCAATAGTGCAATAAGCCTGTATTTTTTTATGATGTTCATGCAATCACCAGTTTCGTGTACACCAGGCAGGCGTACAAACATAAAAAAGCCCGCCAGTACAAACATACTGGCAGGCAAGGAGGAAAAATGTGGCGTTACTGACCGAGTGGTTTGCGAACAAATACCCCAAAACTGATAGCGCCCAGCATCAGCAAAGCTGCGCCTAACAGAAAGACATTAGTAAATTTACCTGTGGCATCCAGAATAACCCCGGTAACAATCGGAGCCATTGCCGCCCCCAGAAAACCCCCAAAGTTCTGAATAGCACCGAGTGAAGCAACCTGGTCCTTTGGAGCAATATCAGTTGCCAGCGTCCACAGTGCGCCTTGCGGCATCTGGGAACAGAAATACCCCAGCGATAACAAACCAATTGCCAGAGGTGTGCTGCTGACAAACGGAATAGGGCCAACAAAGCAGGCGGCCAGTGCGGCACCTAAAACAATCGGCACTTTACGGGAAGTAATAGGTTTAACCCTGCGGCGTACCAGCCAGTCAGACAGAGTGCCGCCCACCAGCACACCAAGAATACCCGCCAGGAAAGGAATAGAGGCAATCCAGCCGGTTGCTTTCAGGCTGAACCCGAGCGATTTTTCCAGGTAGCCAGGCAACCAGGTCAGGTATACCCAAATGGTAAACATGATTGAAAAGTTACCAATCACCATAAACCAGGTGGTGGGATGACGGAACAGGCTGCCCCAACTGGTGGTTTTCCCGGTATTTTTACTGGCAGTGGTGTGGCCGGCATGAATCAGTGCATCTTCGCGCGCCACCGGGTCACGGTAGAATTTCCACCAGGCAAGCAGTAACGGCAGCCCCATTAATCCAATCCCTACAAACATGCCACGCCAGCCAAAGCTGAGTAACAAAATAGTCAGAATGGGCGGAGCCACTGCGTTGGCGATTTGCGAACCGGTGTTGATAATAGCCGTGGGCAAACCACGCTCTGTTTCGCCAAACCAGCGATGGGTAATTTTAATCCCGGAAGTGAAGAACGGTGATTCAGCCACACCCAGCATCATGCGCAGGCCATAAAAGAAGCTGTAACTATTTACAAATGCCGCCAGCACAGTACAACTGGACCACAGGCACAAGGCCCAGGAAAACATCCGTTTGGGACCAAATTTATCCACCAGCCAGCCAGCTGGTAGATTGGCAAGGGCATAAGGCCAGAGAAACGCGGAGAGCAATAAGCCCATTTCTGTTTGGGAGAAACCAAATTCTGCCGCAATGGTAGTATTGGCAATACTCAGATTCGCCCGGTCAAGGTAGTTCACTATTGCCGCCAGTAACAGCAGCAGGATGATGCCCCAACGCAGCCGGGTTACCACTACCGGCTGGCTGGCTGTGCCCTGGTAACCTTTCACGCCAGGCAGGCTATCCTCAGGCAGGGTCGAGGTAAGTTCTTTCATTGTTATGTCACCTGGTTATCCCTTGTTACAGGGAAGGGTTGTAGGGAAATGCTGCTAAGGTTTGGTTAGCGAGCGGTTTTGGTTTGCCACAGTGCGGTGCCCTGGCGAATCTGGTCGAGAATGACGCCCAGCCCCCAGTATTTTTCCAGCACGTCATCCTTGTTCACCCGGCAGAATTCGCTGGCAAACGTGCCCATTTGCTGGTGATAAATCTTGGCGTTTTTGGGGTAACCCAGGGTTTCTGTCACAGCGGAAAGGGAAAGGAACAAAGAGAGTTCCTGTGCCAGAGCGGGTTGTTCCTTGCCATGTTTCCATAACCAGGCATACAGCTCAGGGTGGAAATTGGTGAAGACACCGCTGAACCCTTTAGAACCCGCCTGAATAGCAGGCCATGCAATGGCAGCATTCGCATTAATGACATGAAGCGGAGTGCCTTGAGCCAGCTTGACACGGCGAATTACAGTGGGCAGGTCGCAACTGACATCTTTGAGCACCACAAAACGGCCACTTTGCGCACAGAAGCTGAACTCTTCATCGCTCAGCAAACGGCGCCAGGGAGCCGGGCATTCATACAAACCCAGCGGTAATTCTTGCGGTAAAGCTTCGAACAGTGCAGCCAGAGTGGCTTTAAAGGTTTCCGTACCTTTGTTTTGCGGATCCAGGTGGTTGGTTACCAGCACCAGTGCATCGATACCGGTTTGCGCCATTGTCTGTAATTCTTCAATTTGCGCACTTAAATCATCGCTGATATGCCCGGAAGCAATTACTGGCACCCTGCCCTGCACTTTTTCCACCACGAAACGGGCAAGCTCCGTGCGCTCTGCCAGCGACAGATATTGCATTTCGCTGGACTGGCATACTGCGAATAACGCATCCACTCCCGACGCGATATACCAGTCAACCAGCCGCTCAAGCCCAGTCCAGTCAATCTGGTTTTCTGCCGTAAACGGGGTCAGCATGACCGGAACAATACCCTCAATGGACTTCATAAATTCTCCTGATCCGCCTGACTGGCGGTGATTGCATTCAAAAAACAACGCGTAATGTCAGCGCAACGCCAGGCGTGATATCACCTGTTGGTACGCGGGCATGTTAGACGCCCCTTCGCGCTCAACAGCCAGGGAGGCAAACGCCGAGGCAAAGGTTGCAGCCTGTGCCAGGGTTTGCCCGTCGGCTATTGCTGCCGCAAGAGCGCCATTAAAAGCATCACCAGCGCCGGTGGTATCCACACTCAGCGCCGGAAAAGCCGGAATATGTTGAAATTGCTGGTTGTCATAAATCAGCGCCCCGCGGCTACCCATGGTGATGATCACCCGCCGGGCTCCACGTGCGACTATTGCCAGAGCAGCGGCACGCGCACTTTCCAGGTCGGTAATTTCCACGCCCGATAACAGCGACGCTTCGGTTTCGTTCGGAGTAATAATGTCGATAAGATCGATGCAGCCCAGAATATCGGGTGAAAATGGCGCCGGATTCATAATCACCTGCACGCCCAATGCTCTGGCAAGCTTCATTGCGTTCAGCGTGGCATCAAAGTTGTTCTCCAGTTGCACCAACAGCACATTACTGCTGGCAAGCTCTGGCGACATGCTGGCAATTTCATCGCTGCTCAGGGTTTTATTGGCACCGGAATAAATGGCAATCATGTTTTCGCCATCATCCTGTGAGACATAGATCAGCGCATTTCCCGTAGGCTCCCGTTCAGACTGGTACAACCGGAAAGAATGGATCCCGGAAGATGCCAGGTGATCAAAGGCAAACTGGCTGAACTGGTCCTTGCCCACTTTGGCGACAAAATGCACCTGAGCGCCCGCCCGGCTTGCTGCCATCGCCTGGTTAGCGCCTTTGCCCCCCGGCCCCAGTGAACTGCGTTGTGCCAGCAAGGATTCACCACCACGCGGAAACCGGTGCACCCACGCCACAATATCCACATTGAACGCGCCCAAAATGCATACTTTCCCCCGCAGTGCGTGGGGGGAAACGTCCGGGTTGCGAACGGGTTCCTGCTCAGAGAGGCGTTTGAGCAACACTTCAAAGTTGTCGCCAGTTTCGCTGATTAACCGTGACTGCAAGTTACGCCGCACAATCATGGCACCGCCATGGCAACGCCGAATTAACCCTTGTTTCACCAGAGCCGCCAAATCACTACGAATGGTTTCTTTAGTGACAGCAAAATGCCCGGACAGCCAGTCCACCGTGACACGTTCATTTTTATCCAAATGCTCAAGAATTTTGTTACGGCGTTCTTCGCGAAACATAATTTTCCTCTCCAGTACACAATTGAGACTAAGAAATACCCTGGCTGTAAAAAGTGATTTTCTTCAAACCTTACAGAGCAAAACGGAAACAAACAAAAATGACCAAAAACCTTGCGTTAAAAAAAACAAAAACACCTGCTATTTTTTCTTAATTCATTTTCTTGCAGTCATTTATTTGACGCCTGTCACACTAAAACCATATAAAAATAATGGATAAAATACATGACCATCTCACAGACAGAGTTCAATTCATTGATTTAAAATCACAAAAAAATTCAGGCTGCTACTTCATTCATAACAGTGCACCGCAGAGGTTGCCAGCCAGCAGTAGCTCGCAATACTGATTACTGGCAACTCACCAGAAAATATTTATTAGTTAACGGCAGGAAAATATAGAAAAACAAAAACAGAAAAAACCAAAGCCAGAAAATATACGCACAACAGCAACCCAATGGTTTTATTTAATACTTAAATCAAATACCAAGGGGAATATACATGTAAAAACCTGAACGAATGCATCTTGCAATGACCATTACAAAACCAACTACTCCCACAGAAGTATTTCCCCGCAAGGAAATATGTCGATAATAAATAGCAATCGCACCCAGAAAAGCCCGGTGTAAAATACAGGTAAGTGGAACAGACCAGCATCAATGGCTGACCTGAGCAGGCATGCTCCCTTGCACCAGAAGGGGAAAACTTTTTTTGCTTCGCCCGGGGGGTCATATGAAGCAGTGGTCCTTTGTGATTTCACAACAACATTCACTCTCCCAAATCTGGGAGGCAAAAGACCTGCAGGCGCTTGCGGCAAGCCAGCACCCCAAACTGGTATTTATCTATACCGGCTCGGGCTTCGACAATTTGTACGCCTTTGTGCAACGCTGGCTGGAAGAGAAACTGGATAACGTTGAAATTATTGGCGTGACCACTGGTGGCCATTTTATGGATAACAGCCCGGGCAGCCAGCAATTAATGGTTAGTATTACGCTGTTTGAACAGAGCTATATTCAGGTTTTACCCGTGAATATGCAGTCTTCCCCCCTGAGCGCGCTCGCCATTAATCAAATTCTGCACCATACACCAAATCTGAGCCTGGTTATGTTGCTGAGCACCCCGGTGGATGACCCGCTACTCGACGTAGTATTAAACCTGCAACTTCCGGAGCAAACTCAACTATTTGGTGGTGTGGCCTCTCCAGTACACCCGACCGGACTATTATGTGGTAGCGACCCGCTACAAAGTGGGTTTGTACTGGTGCTGATTCAGAGCCAGAATTTGCATTGCCGGACATTCAGTTACACCGGCTGGTTACCCATGAGCATGAACCGGCGTATTACTGATGCTCAGGGTTCGTGGATAAAATCTATCGATAACCTGCCCGCGTTCGAGGTGTACCACAACTACACCACAATAGAGAACGACAACCAGTTTGCTCATGACGCACTGGCCTTCCCGGTATTGCTCCCTCGCCCATCGTTGTTGCTTTCACGGGTGCCCGTTGAAGTGAATAACGCCGGGCACATTCGTGTCGCCGGAGATGTGCTTACCGGAGAAGATGTTTCATTTGGTTATGGCGATGCACATCGTAGTCTGGCCTGCATTGATGACTGGTGCACAACACTGGCTGACTTCGCGCCACAAGTGCTGTTTGGTTACTCCTGCACTATTCGCAATATGCTGTTCGCCGATTATGCCTGGCAGGAAACCATGCTGCCGGGCAGCCTGGCACCGATGAGTGGTTTTGTTACCTGGGGGGAGTACAGCTCAGTAAAAGGCAAAGTAACACTGAATAACACATCGCTGTTGATGGTGGCGCTGCGTGAAGGCGATGCCAGCCCAATATATGCCAGGGCCACGCCGGCCCGAATGGCGCGGACACGGCCGTCTTTGATGTCGCGCCTGGTCAATTTTATGCATGTTGCCAGTGAAGAATTCCGGGAGCACAACCAACAACTGAGCACACAGGCCCAGACCGATAAACTCACCGGTTTATATAACCGCTACCGGCTGGACAGTGAATTATTGTCTCTGCTCCACCAGGCGAGCGCTGCACGAAATTTTTCGCTGGTGTTAATGGATATCGACCATTTCAAGCAGGTTAACGATGCTTACGGCCACCAGACAGGGGACAGTATTCTCAGGCAAATAAGTGAGCTGGTATGCAACCAGTTACGCTGGCAGGATATTGCCGGGCGCTGGGGCGGGGAAGAATTTATGTTACTGATTACTGACAGTGATAAAACCCAGCTCACCACGGTGCTGAAACGCCTGCAACAGGCTATTGCTCATGCCAGTATGCCCTTTGGGCTAACCATCACCTGTAGTTTTGGCGCCGCGCAGTGGCAACCAGGCGATGACGAACGAAGCCTGGTCCGGCGGGCTGATATTGCCCTTTATAACGCCAAAGACCAGGGACGTAACAGGTTTGTGATTGACTGATATCAGGCGGATCCCGCGTGGAAAACCTGCGGCACAGGCTGCAAGTTTATCGCGTCCACACCTGTATGGCATCTTTGGTACGTGGCGTATTTTGCGCCATAATCCCCGATAGCGCGTGCGGCTGATAGCACTCTTCCAGGTAGCGCCGGTCCTCACTACTGAGCTGTAAATTCACAGCACTTACAGCCCCATCAATATGGCGTTTTTGAGTTGCCCCCACGACCGGCGAAGTGACATTGCCCAGCGACCATGCAAGTGAAATTTCGGTCATTGATACCTGATACCGCCCGGCAAGTTCAGCCAACGTATTTGCCTTCGCTAACTGCCACGCGTAACAGTTTGAAATACCAATAGCCCGAACTTCTCCTGCGGTGACAGCCAGGTGCAGTGTTTCAAGGACATCTAGAATCGGCGTGTTGTAATCCCAAATGTGGTAGATATAGAGATCCACAGAGTCCATACGGTAATGACTCCAATTAGTAGAACATGTATTTTCCAATGAAGGAGCCGATGACTTTTTCGTGGATCTCGATGGAGCGCGAAAAGCAAATTGTTTTGCGGGCCAGTCGCTTGATGCGGGTACGCAACGTCAGATTATTACGCTCAATACGTTGCGTAAAAATCTTGCCTGTCAGATGCTTCTCCTTCGGGACTTCTCTGGCATAGCTCCCCCAGTCGTCGCTGGTAATCATCCCGATGTTGAAGGGCGTAAACAACGCCAGTAACTCCCTGCATGTCTCATCGTTACGGGGACCGAAGGTATAAGCGAGTCCCCCCCGTTTTGGTATTGTACGCATACCAGAGCCAGTGTTGTACTGCTTTACTGCCAACAAACGCCCACTGCTCATCGAGTTCACAGATAAGCGCTACGTCGGCATAAGCGACCGGATAAGAGGTTATCCGGCGGGGTGAGAGCTTTTTAAAGCACGTATTACGGTGTTGATGCCAATCTTCAGCGTTCTTGCGGTATCGCGGACACCTGAGCCGTTATGTGCCATATCAATGATTTGCTCTTTGACTCCCGGCTTTCTGGCTTCATACTGATAGGTAAGCTGGAATACACGATGACAACACTGGCAACGGAATCACTCACGCCTGGCTGGGCTGAGTCCATGTCGGTAGACGTCATCAGAATCACAGCGATTTCAATGTTAACAAATCATAAATAGCCACCCATCAGACAGAAAACAGCGATGACAAAAACCAGAAATACAGCAAAAAGGAAACAGAAACGGGCGGGCTTATAAGACACAAAATAATTGATTACACACATAAATAAAAAAGAAATGGCAAGAGCGATCCAGCCAATGTACCGTAACAACTCAGCCATACCATCTTGCAATAAAGCGACGCCAGCCATATTTACCTCCTTTGTAAAAAAAGCACCGTATCCGGTGCCCTTACGGTCAGTACCTTAACCTGCGGTGTCTCATCATTCTCTGGGGATTAATGAAATTCTCCCGACGCGGTTTTCACGGAGTGGATGCGTCTTGCAGGCCAGTCGGAACGTATGATTCACTGCCTGCCGGGCCAGGCTATCATCAGACCCTGTTAAAGTCCGTGACAGCCCCGTAGTCTGCGGGGTACCTTTGCATCAAAGCGAGTTTAAAATAGCAGAACTTACTGCCCTGGTGTACCCAAAACCATTATTGCGGTGCAAAACTGTTTATTGTTGACTAATCCTGTGTAATCAGTTTGTTGTTAATTCCCCGGCATACACAGGCAACCAATGCTGGCTGGCAAAGGTGAACACACAGAATCTGTATGTTCACCTGCTAATAACGTGTTGGGTCAACTGACAGGCGGGGTGACACTAACGTGTCAGTTGCTGGAGCGTGGTTAATTGAGCAACGGCTTCCTGCATGGCATCCATCCCTTTCGCCACCACTTTCAGGCGTTCCAGGCTTTGAGCCACATTGTCTTTTTCATGGCTGTTTTGCTCACTCATATGGGCAATCTGGTCTGCCGCGTGAATGCTCTGGTCAGCCATCGTTTGGGTTGCAGCTACCGTTTCCCGGGTGACCAGGCGTATCCGGCCGATAGTTTCCACAGACTCGCCAATACTTTGTGCGGTTGCCGTAGCCTGTTCTTTGGCTTTGTGAGCCAGGCGGCGCACTTCTTCTGCCACTACGGCGAACCCGCGCCCGGCTTCACCCGCGCGTGCGGCTTCTACCGCGGCATTCAGCGCTAACAGATTGGTCTGGTCTGCAATACTGCGGATCCCCCCGGTGATTTTGGTTATTTCCTCAGATATCGATTCCAGTGACTGCAACCCTTCTTCCAGGCGTTTTTGCGCTTGCTGGGTTTCCCCGGCTGAAGTACTCATGGCACGAATACTGTTCTGGGCAACATCCAGTGCATCACTTTGCCGGTGTGTGGCCTCTTCCAGTAAAGGTAACGCCGAAAGTAACGGGCTGAGCTCCTGCTGGTAGTTAATCACCTGGTCGATAACCCGTGATTGCAAGCGGTGCAAAGCTTCCCAGCGCCGTAAGGTACGTTGCGCATAATGGGCAGCATAAGCCGCATACTCCACCGGGAAATGGCGCATCGCATGGTTGTCTTTATCAAAAAACACCAGTGCCGAGAGTGTCTGGTTAATTGGCACCCCAAGAATTTCGCCAAAGCTTGAGAACCCGGCAGCTGGCAGGTTGCCAAAAAAGCGTGCCGCTGGAAGTTGCGCTTTGTTACCCACACGGCGTAACACGCAGTCGTTCAGGATCATGCCGGAAGGTGAGCCATGTTCAGCCACGAATTCCTGCCAGTCACGCTGGGTATGGCTGATAAAATCAGTCGCTTTCAGTAAATAGAGCCGGTCACCGAATTCCAGGTCGCAGAAAAAGTGAATACTCTCCTGGGTTATCTGTGCCACTGAGCGAATAAAAAAGTCATCGCCCACTTTCACACCAAAGGTGTACCCCTCCAGCCCGCTGGCGAGGGAATCCGGCGAACACCCCAGTTGGCTGGCAAGATAAGGCACAATGGGGTGTTCATGCCCGGTGTCGTCAAATACGGAGGTGACAGTACGGGCTACCGGGTCTGCATGGGCAATCAGCCAGCTACTGCGGGTTGGCTCAAAATTCTGGCTCTTAAATGGAGCAAAAGATTTCCCGTCTGCAATGCGGCAAAACACCACTACAGCCTGGCCCTGCAAAACCTGGCCTTTACTGCCAATCCAGGTACCACTGAAATCCAGCTTACCGCCAGCGGAACCGCCAATGGCAAGGCAGGGAAAACGACCGGCTTTATACCAGGCCTGCATTAAGAAGCCTTCAGATGCCGACAGGCCATCGCAATAAACCAGAGCAAAGGTATTTTCTGCAGAAAGCGGAATGTTGACCTGCAACGCACCAAGTTCGCGTGAAATAGCATCAACACGGGTGGCGACTGTATGAGTATCACTGGCATGCAGGTTTACATGGTGTACTTCATGTTCTTTCACCAGCGTTTGTGGCAAAAACAGCCAACTGCCTTCCTGCCCTTCTTCGTCAGCATATAAGCACTGTTTTTGCTGGCACAATGTTCCGGTGGAAGAGAGCACCAGCACACTACGTGCGGGAGTACCAAAACGTTGCCACGCTTCACTCACCTGGCGGAAGTTCGCCTGGGGTGGAACGAACACCATTAATATGCCGCCTTTATCAGGCACACCGGCCTGGCGCAGCGAGGCGGGTAATTTTTGGCAATTGAACACCCCACTTACCGGGTGTGCGCCGGTTAATGCACGGGCAGGAGCTGATACAAAAGAAGATAAAATTCCCATAGCGGCCTCATTGTTTTTAATTGAACCAGGAAACCCGCGTTATCAGGAGGAGAAGTACAATCTGTCACAGGTATTATCGACAAGGCGTAGCCATTATTAAGCAAAATGTTACGCGGATGTTGTCAGTTGTGGTGATGATCGCAGTTTCATGCAACGGCCCGGAGAAAATTTGCCCCAGGGAAAATTAACCCTGCGCAGGTTCGCGTTTTTGGTCCTGGATGCGGGTTTGCCTCGTTTCAGCTATGGGGAGTACCCCGCTATACCCCTGAAGTATAAGCTGTTTTGTAGTGAGATCTGCATCACAACCTTTTATCTCTGGTACGTTATAAATAAAGCCATTCAGGTATGACTTTCTTACCTGCGCATCAGGGGTTTTAAGTGGTTAATTATTTTTAAACGCTGTCTGTCAACTTATTCGTTCGTACAGTGGTTGTAGTGGTCGTCGCTGTTACTACTGTGTTCCATGTGTTGTTGGTTGTAGATGTCGTAGATGTAGATGTAGATGTAGCTAAGGTCGTCGATGTCGTTCTTACTGTCATTGTTCGTTATTCGTTAAGCTGTTGCAGTAAAGCAATAACCGCAGTTGTGAAACAGAAGTACTGAGTTACGTCATGTCATTTCGTTAAAGCTGTCGTTGTACAGATGTAGTGTTATAGATGTCGCGTTAAGCCGTTTCGTTGAAGTTGTATTATCTGTGAAATTGGGTTTTACCCACCTGTAACCAAAAAGGCGCCTGCTTTCGCAGACGCCTTTTTTACACCCCAAATACACCAGGTACGCTTAAATAGTGCGGCTATATAAAGAGTACGGACTAAGCAGCTGTCGCAGACTCCGCATGCTGTGCACCACGCAAACGCCACAACACCACCCAACGTTGTAATGCCGAAACCAGAATTACCGCCCCCAGCACCACCATAATGACAGAGATAACCCCGTTGAACAGGTTGTAGCCTTTTGCTGCCGGGTTGAAATAAACATATTTCACCATCCAGTATGCGGCATAGTTTACTGTGACATACAGATACGCCAGCGGAACCAGGCAGGTAAGGATGTAAATACGTTTTTCAGACAGGCGCAGAATAATCGTCGCACCAATAATCAGGCCAATTGAAGCCATTAACTGGTTAGAAACCCCGAACAACGCCCAGACCGAATTGATATCCCCGGAGTTCAGCAAATACCCCCATAATGCACAGGCAACAATACTGCACCCCACCGCACCGGGTACCCAGGTAGTGCGTTTTAACGGCGGCCAGATATCACCCAGAAAATCCTGTAGCAAATAACGGGCTACGCGGGTTCCGGAATCGACGGCAGTCAGAATAAATACCGCTTCGAACATCACCACAAACTGGAAGAAGTACGATGCCAGGTGGCTGAACCAGGGAACCCGGGTAAAGATATCTGCCATCCCTACCGCCAGTGTCACCGCCCCACCCGTGCGCCCGTACAGATCCAGGCCAATTTCCTGGCTCAGTTTCGGCAGGTTAACTACATCCATACCCAGGCCGGCAAAGGTAGCTGGAGCAGAGTTAATGGCGAAATAATCGGCCGGGTGTAACGCTGTTGCGGCAATCAGTGCCATTACACCGACAACACATTCCGCACACATGGCGCCAAAAGCAACCGGCAAAATATCATTCCATTTATCAATCTGTTTTGGTGTGGTGCCTGAACCAATAAAGGCGTGGAAGCCTGAAATCGCCCCACAGGCAATGGTGATAGAGATAAACGGCCATACCGGGCCTGCCAGCACCGGACCATTACCGCTGATAAACGAGGTTACGGCAGGGAACTGAATTTCCGGGTTAATAAACACTACGCCGATAACCAGCGCACCAAATACACCAATTTTCATAAAACTGGAAAGATAACCGCGCGGTGTCAGTAACATCCACACTGGCAGTGCGGTAGCGAAAAACGCATAGCAGGGTAACACCAGGCTCACCGTCGTTGCTTTCAGGCTCAGCCACTCACCAAATGCGGATTCCTGAATATAAGGCCCGGCCACCACACAGGCAAAAATCACTGCAATCCCAACCCAGGTTGCCGCCCGCATATTACCGGTATAGCGTTCCCATAAGCCAACACCCATCGCCACGGGGATAGTCATAAAGACAGCGAAAGTCCCCCAGGGGTTACGCTCCAGTGCATGAACCACCACCATCGACAAACCCGCCATCGTAATGGTGATGATGAACAACATCGCCAGCCCGGTGCACCAGCCAGCCACCGGCCCCAGTTCAGATTTCGCCACCTCGGATAACGACTTACCCTGGTGTTTCATTGACGCGAATAACACAACTGTATCGTGAACCGCGCCGCCCACAACACAACCTACCAGCAGCCATAAAAAACCGGGGAAATACCCATATTGAGCTGCCAGAACCGGGCCAACCAGTGGGCCAGCGGCAGCGATTGCTGCAAAATGGCTACCAAAGTTCACCCATTTTTTTGTTGGTACGTAATCTTTTCCGTCTTCCAGCAAATGCGACGGTGTGACTTCACTGTTATCCGTATTCAGCACCTTACGGACGAAGAACACGCCGTACAGCCGGTAACAGATAGCGAGAATACACAGCGTGGCAATAACAAAAGTCAATGCATGTGACATAGCCCAACTCCAGAGATAAAGAAGTTCACGGCTATCTTTTCACAAGGAAAGTCTGCAACAGAGGGGTTTACCAGTGAGCGGTTATAAGCGGATTTAAGTGGCGCTATAGCGTACTGAGCGGCGCGGGTGAAGTGTGAATCCGGCATGCCGAACAGCACCACGCCGGGTTCAGAATTTCAGGCCTTCAGGCCAAGCGCCACTTTCAGGTTTTTCAGGTAGCGGCGGCTCACCGGCACGCTTTGCCCGTCGCGCAGCAATAACTCAGCCTGCCCACCTTCATCAAAACGAATCTCTTTCAGGTGCGCCATATTGACCAGGTACTGCCGGTGGCAACGCAACAACGGCGTGCGGGTTTCCAGAGTACGTAACGTCAGTTCCGTAAAGCCTTCATCACCGTGAGCACTGGTCACAAACACGCCACTCAGGCGGCTGCTGACATAACTGACATCTTCAACCGGCAGCAGATAAATACGACTGTGCCCGGTGCAAGGGATATAACGCAGATTCTCACTTACCTGGGGGAGTAACGCCGTATCCTGTTCAGTGCGTTCGTGGCGCAAACGATGCAGGGTTTTTGCCAGGCGGCTGGCTTCAACCGGTTTGAGTAAATAATCAAAAGCATGTTCCTCAAAAGCCTGTACTGCATATTCATCCCAGGCGGTAAGAAACACAATCCACGGGCGTTTTACCGGGTCGAGCATCCCTACCATTTCCAGGCCACTGATGCGTGGCATTTGAATATCCAGAAACACCACATCCGGGTGTTCCCGGTGCACAGCGCCAATTCCTTCCACCGCATTGCTGCATTCACCAATCACCTGGATATCACTTTCCTGCTCCAGCATGGCCCGCAGGTTTTCCCGTGCCAGGGGTTCATCATCCACAATCAGTACGGTAATCATGGCATTTCCTCCAGTGGCAGGCGCAGCGTTACCCGGGTAAAACGTTCTGGCTGGCATTCCACCTGAATGCCACAGGCATCTCCGTATCGCGCCCGCAGGCGTTTATCAACCAACGTCATTCCCAGCCCCTGTGCATCTGGCCCGGGCTGATATAACCCGGCGTTATCTTCAATGGTCAGTACCAGCCATTTGCCCTGAGTGCTGGCGTTAATAACTATCTCCCCGGTTCCCAGTAACTGCGAGGTACCGTGCTTGATGGCGTTTTCGACAATAGGCTGCAACGTAAATGCGGGCAGGTGTTGCATGCTCAGGCTTTCCTGTAAGTTAAGCTGTACATGCAACCGCGACTGAAAACGAGCCTGCTCTATTTGCAGGTAAGCATTCACGTGGTCCATTTCATCAGCCAGGGTAACAACTTCCGCCGGGCGCTTGAGGTTTTTGCGAAAGAACGTAGACAAGTACTGCACCAGCTCGCACGCCTGGTCTTTATCGCGGCGGATCACGGCCACCAGGGTATTGAGCGCATTAAACAAAAAATGGGGGTTAACCTGGGCATGCAGCAGTTTGATTTCAGACTGGGTGAGTAACTGTTTTTGGCGCTCATACTGCCCGGCGAGAATTTGCGCCGAGAACAGACGGGCAATACCTTCACCCAGTGTGCGGTTGATAGAGCTGAATAACCGGTTTTTAACTTCGTAGAGCTTAATGGTGCCCACCACTTTGCCATTCTCGCCGCGCAACGGGATGACCAAAGTGGAGCCCAGTTTACAGTGGGAGTCCAGCGAGCAGCGATAAGGGACCGCATTGCCATCGGCATAAACTACCTCGCCAGTTTCAATGGCACGTAATGTCAGGCCTGAAGAAATGGGCCTGCCCGGCAGGTGATGGTCGTCACCAGTGCCGGTAAACGCCAGCAGTTTCTCGCAATCTGTAATGGCAACCGCACTGATATCCAGTTCCTGGTAGAGCACATGAGCCACCCGCATACTGTTTTCCTGGTTAAAACCGTTGCGCAGAATACCTTCAGTCAGCGCCGCCACTTTCAGCGCGGTAGTGGAAAACGCGGAGGTGTATTTCTCCAGCATGGCGCGTTTATCCAGCAGAATACGCATGAACATGGCGGACCCCACAGTGTTGGTGACTACCATAGGCGCGGCAATGCTCTCTACCAGGTGCAGGGCTTCATTGTACGGGCGGGCAATCAGCAAAATAATCCCCATCTGGAGCACTTCAGCTACGAAGGTGGTTGCGCCCGCCGTTATTGGGTTAAACAACAGGTCTGCACGCCCACGGTTAACCAGGATGCGGTGCATCAGGCCACCCAGCAACCCTTCAACAATGGTGGATATCATGCAACTGAATGCCGTCATACCGCCCATGGCATAACGGTGTAAACCGCCTGTCAGCCCCACCAGGCCACCAACCAGCGGCCCACCCAATAAGCCCCCCATCACCGCACCAATCGCCCGGGTATTGGCAATAGAATCTTCAATATGCAGCCCAAAATAGGTGCCCATAATGCAGAAAAAGGAGAAGGTGACGTAGCAAAGTAATTTGTGCGGTAAGCGGACAGTAACCTGGGTTAACGGAATAAACAGGCGGGTTTTACTCATTAACCAGGCAATAACCAGGTAGACACACATTTGCTGGAGCAACAGCAGAACAAGGTTGAACTCGTACATATACGCCCGCAGGAGTCATCACAGTGATGACGGCTACCTTAGCGCGCAGCAGGTTCGCTTTCTTTGAAGGCTTTCAACTATTTTTGATTTCGCAGAACAAAATGCAGTAAACCATAACAGATACGCATACGGGCCGCTCAAAATGTGGCCCGTATGCAGCGGGTAGCTAACTACCGGTGTGGCAATTACACTGCGCGGAAGGCGATATCCTCAGGAATGACTTCACCCTGCCAGTACATTTGGGCGGCGACACGGCCAGCCAGCTGACGGTAGATAGTGGTGAACTCACTTTCCGGGCGGCTAATGACAGTAGGTGTGCCACGGTCCAGGTCTTCACGCAGGTTAATATGCAACGGCAATTGCCCTAATAATGTGGTGTGGTATTGCTGGGCCAGTTTTTCAGCGCCACCAGTACCGAAGATGGGCTCATGGTGGCCACACTGGCTGCAAATATGCATGCTCATGTTTTCAACCACGCCCAGTACCGGCACTTCCACTTTCTCAAACATCACAATGCCTTTGCGGGCATCAATCAGGGCGATGTCCTGAGGTGTGGTGACCACCACGGCTCCGGTAACCGGAATATTTTGCGCCAGCGTCAACTGGATATCCCCGGTTCCTGGCGGCATATCCAGCACTAAATAGTCGAGATCCGGCCACAAGGTTTCCTGCAGTAACTGCATCAGCGCTTTACTGGCCATTGGGCCGCGCCACACCATGGCGTTGTCATCGGTAACCAGGTAACCAATTGAGTTGGTTGCCAGGCCATGAGCCATGACAGGTGCCATATGGGTGCCATCCGGGGAACTGGGGCGTTCAGCTTCTGCACCCAGCATGGTGGGAACTGACGGCCCATAGATATCGGCATCCAGAATCCCTACTTTTGCCCCTTCTGCCGCCAGTGCCAGCGCCAGGTTCACGGCAGTAGAAGATTTACCCACCCCACCTTTGCCTGAACTGACTGCAATAATGTTTTTAACGCCATTAATACCGGGATGATTTTTCACCCGCTTCATGGTGGCAATATGGTGTGTCAGCTTCCAGTCCACCGCTTTCGCGCCGGTAATACGCAACAGATCTGCGCTACATTGCTCTTTCAGCTCTTCAAATGCACTGGCCCAGGCAAATGGCATCTGCAATTCAATATGCAGCGTGTCATCAAGCCAGGTGACATGGCGCAATGCTTTCAGCGCTGTCAGATTATGTTTAAGCGTTGGGTGCTGAAAATTAGCCAGTGTCCCGGCCACCATAGCTCGCATGGCTTCAGGGGACTTAACCTGGGATTGAGAATTCATCCCGACTCCTTTGCTTTATTCTTGTGATGTGAACCGGCAGGCCGCAAGGCGCTGCACAATGGCTTAAGCATACCAGAACTCCAGCCAGCTCCGGGTAGCGGTGTAAAAATTTCTCATACATTTGCATGCAGCTACGCATTTGTCTGTTCAATCTGTGTTCTGTTGCGATTTTATCCCCGGGCGGTTACGGAAAGTAGCCGTTTCGCCCTTACCAAACGCCTCCCTTTCGGGTAACATCGAAACCCCTTTTTACAACTAAAGATGTAATTGTCACTATGGCTCAAGTCGCTAAAAAAATTCTGGTAACGTGTGCGCTGCCGTACGCCAACGGCTCCATTCACCTGGGTCACATGCTGGAGCATATCCAGGCTGATATCTGGGTTCGTTACCAGCGAATGCGCGGCCACCAGGTCAATTTCATCTGCGCGGACGATGCGCACGGCACGCCTATCATGCTCAAAGCGCAACAGCTGGGTATCAGCCCGGAGCAGATGATTGCCGAAATGAGTCAGGAACATCAGACCGATTTCGCTGGTTTTAATATCAGCTATGACAACTACCACTCCACACACAGTGATGAAAACCGTGAGCTGTCGCAGCTGATTTACACCCGCCTGAAAGAAAACGGTTTTATTAAAAACCGGACCATTTCCCAACTGTATGATCCGGAAAAAGGGATGTTCCTGCCAGACCGTTTTGTGAAAGGCACCTGCCCGAAATGTAAATCACCGGATCAATACGGCGATAACTGCGAAGTGTGCGGCGCAACTTACAGCCCGACTGAGCTTATCGACCCGAAATCGGCAGTTTCTGGTGCCACACCGGTCATGCGCGAGTCTGAACACTTCTTCTTTGACCTGCCTTCTTTCAGTGAAATGCTGAGTGCCTGGACTCGCTCTGGCGCATTGCAGGAACAAGTGGCGAACAAAATGCAGGAGTGGTTTGATGCTGGCCTGCAGCAGTGGGATATCTCCCGGGATGCGCCTTACTTTGGCTTCGAAATTCCCGACGCGCCGGGCAAGTATTTCTACGTGTGGCTGGATGCGCCTATTGGCTACATGGGTTCTTTCAAAAACCTGTGCGACAAACGTGGCGACCTGAACTTTGACGACTGGTGGAAAAAAGACGCCGATTCCGAGCTGTATCACTTTATCGGTAAAGATATTGTTTACTTCCACAGCCTGTTCTGGCCTGCCATGCTGGAAGGCAGCGGTTACCGCAAACCAACCAACTTGTTTGTGCATGGTTATGTCACGGTGAATGGCGCGAAAATGTCCAAATCGCGCGGCACGTTTATTAAAGCGAGCACCTGGCTTAACCATTTCGATGCCGACAGTCTGCGCTATTACTACGCAGCGAAACTCTCTTCCCGTATTGATGACATCGACCTGAACCTGGAAGATTTCGTACAGCGTGTTAACGCCGATATCGTTAACAAAGTGGTTAACCTGGCATCGCGTAACGCTGGTTTTATTGCTAAGCGTTTCGGCGGCAAACTGGCTGAAAACCTTGCTGACCCGGCACTGTTCAAAACCTTCACTGACGCAGCACAAACCATTGGCGACGCATGGGAAAGCCGTGAATATGGCCGTGCCATCCGTGAAATTATGGCGCTGGCCGACCAGGCTAACCGCTATGTCGATGAACAGGCACCCTGGGTGGTGGCAAAACAGGAAGGCCGCGACGCCGACCTGCAGGCCATTTGCTCCATGGGTATTAACCTGTTCCGGGTGCTGATGACCTACCTGAAACCAGTGCTGCCAGTACTGGCTGAGCGTGCAGAAGCATTCCTGAACACCACGCTGAGCTGGGATGACGTGGCAACACCGTTACTGGCCCACCAGGTTAACAACTTCAAAGCGTTGTATAACCGTATTGAGATGAAACAGGTGGAAGCTCTGGTGGACGATTCCAAACAGGAAACTGCGCCAGATAAAGTGGTTACCGGGCCGCTGGCAGATGACCCAATTCAGGACACCATCACGTTCGATGACTTCGCCAAAGTGGATATGCGTATTGCACTTATCCAGAAAGCTGAGTTTGTTGATGGCTCCGATAAACTGCTGCGCCTGACACTGGATCTCGGTGGTGAAACCCGCAATGTGTTCTCCGGTATCCGTTCAGCTTACCCGGACCCGCAGGTACTGACTGGCCGCCTGACCGTTATGGTCGCCAACCTGGCGCCACGCAAAATGCGCTTTGGGGTATCTGAAGGCATGGTGATGGCAGCAGGCCCTGGCGGGAAAGATATTTTCCTGTTAAGCCCGGACAGCGGTGCCCAGCCTGGCCAACAGGTAAAATAAGCAACCCAGTTAATCAGTGCCGGGGCAGGTATCATTCCGCATCTGGCACTCTGCAACGGGTTAGCAAACTGAAAAGGGAGAATACGTTCTCCCTTTTTTATCGCCTGCCTGTTTGCCCATCTCGCACACAAAGCCTTATGTAACGCGCCTGTTTCACTTTATAATCGCCCTGTTAACATTAAGGAGCCCGATAATGAAAGTAACGCGATTTTTTCTGATTGCCGGTATGGTTTTGATGGCACTGGGCGGTATCGGCGGCGTGATGCTCGCTGGCTACACCTTTATTTTACATAGCCAGTAAGCCTGCGTTGCAGGCACTCGAACACCTGGTCCACTATTACTGCGGCCAGCGCCACCAGCACTGCACCCTGAATAACGTAAGCGGTATTAAAACCGCTCAACCCCACAATAACAGGGGTGCCCAGCGTTTTTGCCCCCACCGTTGAGGCGATGGCGGCAGTACCAATATTGATGATGACCGACGTGCGGATACCCGCAATAATCACCGGTGCAGCCAGGGGTAATTCCACTTTCAGTAACACCTGGCCGGGGCGCATCCCCATCCCCTGAGCCACTTCTTTGACTTCTGCCGGTACTGCATTCAACCCGGCCAGTGTGCCCTGTAATACTGGCAATAAACCATACAGAAACAGAGCCAGCATCGCGGGTTCGCTGCCAAACCCCATTACCGGCACAGCCACAGCCAGCACCGCCACCGGGGGGAATGTTTGCCCTGCCGCCGCCAGTGTTTGTACCAGGTGGCGAAAAGGTTCACCCGCCGGGCGGGAGACCAGTATCCCCACACCACCCGCCACGGTAACAGCGCAGGCACTTGAGATTGCCACCAGCACCAAATGTGCCCATGCCAGTGAGATAAAGCTGGACTGTTGCCACACCGGGCGTTCCAGCCCGGGAAACAGGTAGTGAAACAACGGGCCACTGTAAGGCATACCGAACAACAGCCCGAGAAATAACGCTGCCAGCCAGAAAAGAGGTAAACGTAATAGCGTCTTCATGGTGTCACACCCTGGTTAATCACATCCTGCAGGTGCAAGTTCCCCACGACTTCACCAGTGCCATTAACCACAGGCAGAACATGCCGGGCCTGCTGAATAAATGCAGACAACGCTTCGCGCAAAGATAACGCCACTGACACAGGCACCCCGCCACTGGGTGCTTCGCCAAGGCGTACCAGATTTTTCACGCAGTACAGCCCCAACAGGCGAATTCCCCGGTCGCTGTCGCCAAAAAAGCCACGCACAAAATCGTTGGCAGGCTGGCGCAGCAAGGTATCCGGCGCGCCCTGTTGCACCACTTTGCCGTTGTCCATCAGAACCAGGTGGTCAGCAAGTGCCAGGGCTTCGTCGATATCATGAGTGACCAGAATGATGGTGCGCCCCTCTGCGCGCTGCACACGCAAGATCTCTTGTTGCAGGCTGCTGCGGGTAACAGGATCCAGAGCACCGAAAGGCTCATCCATTAGTAACACTTCCGGATCAGCCGCCAGTGCCCGGGCCACCCCAACCCGTTGTTGCTGGCCGCCTGAAAGCTGGTGAGGGTAACGCTGGTAAAATACCGCCGGTTCCAGATTAAGTAATTCCAGTAACTCGATAACCCGGCTGTGTATTTTTTTATCCGGCCATTTCAGCAGGCGTGGCACGGTGGCGATATTCTCCGCCACCGTCCAGTGGGGAAATAAACCAATGGACTGAATGGCATAGCCCATACGCCGGCGCAGAGCTGTAACCGGATGGCGGGTTACAGGCTCACCAGCAAAGCGAATTATGCCGCTGTCAAAATCCACCATGCGGTTAATCATTTTCAGCGTGGTGGATTTACCGGAACCGGATGTACCCACCAGCACACTGAATGCCCCCCGGGCAAAATTCAGCGAGACATCACTGACGGCTGCCTTGCCATGAAAGGCTTTGGTGACATGTTCAAATTCAATCATGGTTGTTATGCTCCAGCCGGTGAATAAGCAGATGGAAAATACGGTCGGCCAGGACTGCCAGCGCCACTACAGGGATAACACCCAGCAGTACCAGTGACTGGGCGCTGGCTGATAACCCCTGGAAAATCAATGCGCCAAACCCACCGGCGCCAATCAGTGCTGCCACCACCGCCATGCCTGTAGTCTGCACAGTAACCACGCGTAAATTACGTAACAACACCGGTAATGCCAGCGGCACTTCCACCTGCACAAAACACTGCCATGGCGTCATACCATTTCCCTGAGCACTCTCTTTAACCGCCTGTGGCACTTGATCCAGCCCGGCGACCACACCGCGCACCAGGGGCAACAGCGCATATAACACCAGAGCGATGATAGCCGGTGCTGCACCAATGCCGCCAATTCCCAGCGTTCCTAACCATGGCAGGGCGTTACCCAGGGCGGAAAGTGGCGCTATCAGTAACCCAAACATGGCAACAGAAGGTACGGTTTGAATCACATTCAACACGCTGAACACAGAAGACTGAGCCTGCGGTTTACGGTGCAGATATAGCCCCAGAGGAATGCCGATAACCAGCGCAGGCAGCAGGGTGCCGAAAGTCAGTGCCAGATGGCGCAGTAACGCATCATCAAACACAGCTTTGCGGTTGGCGTACTCTTTTAGCAAAGACAACCCATCGAAATGGCCGGAATACAACAGGGCCAGCGGAACCAGCCACAATTGCAGGTACATTATGGCGCGTACAGCGGGTTTCATGAGCAGAGAGCGTGCGGCTTCGCTAAACCCAATCAGGCTGATTGCCAGCACCAGCCAGGTGCCGCCTGCCAGTGAAACTCTGGCATAAGGGTGAGAGCTGCCCGCCAGTTGGTTCGCCCAAAAACCACAGGCAAACAGCCAGCCAATAAATAACAGTTCGAATAACAGCACCACCACCAGGCGGTGGCGTGGAGAACTGCATGCCAGCAGCACAACCGCCGCCAGTAACAGTGCGGCTGTTGAATAAGGCACCAGGGCGGAAAGCATTACGGGCTGCCCGCTCAGCAGGCGGTTAGGCGCCATGGTAAGTACAGGCAAATACAGTACGGTAACCACTAACAATGCTACCAGAACCCAGAGCACCGGGTTCTGGCGAAAACTGCCACCAACGTTTTGCCACAACCTAGTCAACAAAATGATTTGCCTTTAGCCAGTTCTGCGCCACACTACCGGCATCGATACCTTCAACTGCAATTTTGGCATTAAGTTGCTGCAACGTTTTTTCATCCAGCGCGCCGAATACTGGTTTTAACCAGGTGGCAATGTCCGGGTGTTCTTTAAGTACTGCTTCACGGATAACCGGCGCGGGTGCGTAAACAGGCTGGGTGCCTTTCGGGTCGCTCAGGGTGCGCAAACCCAGTGCTGCTACCGGGCCATCAGTGCCATAGGCCATTGCAGCATTCACGCCCGAGGTATTTTGGGCTGCGGCTTTGATAGTCACAGCAGTATCCCCACCGGCAAGGGACAATAGCTGGTCCTGTGACAGTGTAAAACCATAAGCTTTTTCGAAAGCAGGCAGGGCATCTGGCCGTTCAATAAATTCGGCAGAAGCCGCCAGTTTGAATGTACCCCCCTCTTTCAGGTAACGGCTCAGGTCATCAAGGGAAATGAGATGGTTTTTCTCTGCCACATCGTCGCGAACCGCAATGGTCCAGGTATTATTAGCCGGAGCGGGTGTCAGCCAGACCAGGTGGTTTTTTGCCGCATCCAGTTGTTTGACTTTTTCATAACCTTGTTGCGGGTTTTTCCAGACCGGGGAACTGGCTTCATTAAAGAAAAATGCGCCGTTCCCGGTATATTCAGGGTAGATATCCAGCGCACCTGAGGTAATTGCGCCGCGCACGACCGGTGTGGTTCCCAGCTGGATTTTATTTTCTGTTTTCACACCATGAGCATTCAGCACCTGCAGAATAATATTGCCCAGTAATGCGCCTTCCGTATCAATTTTCGAACCAACTTTCACCGGGCCTGCTGCCTGTGCAGGTATAGCCAGAACCAGTGCTGCGCCCAGTAAACATGATGACCACAGGGTACTTTTTTTCATTTTCTCTCCGTTTCTCTGTTCGTCAACTGCATGAAAAATAAGGATAGCGGAATATTTCCGGCAAAGGGATGTCGGGCAGAAAAATCTGTGCGTAAAACAAAACGGGCCATCACCTGGCAGGGTGACAGCCCGTCATCAACAGTAACGCCAGGGTTTACAGCAAGTCAAACGAACCCTGCTTCACCCGTGCAGAATCCAGGCCGATAAATACGTTGAATTTGCCTGGCTCCGCGACATATTGCATGCGGGCATTCCAGAACTTCAGCGCATTGATATCAACCGGGAAGCTGACAGTCTGGGTTTCGTGGGGTTTCAGGGTCACTTTTTTGAACCCACGTAACATTTTCACCGGGCGGCTCATGCTGGCAGTGACATCCTGCAAATAGAGTTGCACCACTGTTGCCCCTTCCCGGTCGCCGGTATTGGTAACAGTAACGCTCGCCGTGACCGTGCCATCCCGTTTCATCACCGGTGAAGACATTTTCACATCCGACACCTGGAACGTGGTATAGCTCAGGCCATAACCGAACGGGAACAGCGGGCCGTTTGCTTCATCATAATAGTGCGATGTGTATTTATCCGGTTTTTCCGGGTTATACGGGCGGCCGGTATTCAGGTGGCTGTAGTAAACCGGAATTTGCCCAACTGAACGTGGGAAAGACATGGGTAATTTGCCGGATGGGTTGTAATCGCCAAACAGCACATCTGCGATGGCATTGCCCCCTTCGGTGCCAGCGAACCAGGTTTCCAGCATGGCATCAGCCTGCTGCTGTTCTTTCACCAGCGCCAGCGGGCGGCCATTCATCAGTACCAGCACCAGTGGCTTGCCGGTGGCCTTCAGGGCAGCAATCAGGTCGCACTGGCTTTGCGGAATGGTAATATTGGTGCGGCTGGATGCTTCATGAGCCATGCCCTGCGCTTCACCCACAACTGCCACAACAACGTCGGCGCTTTTCGCCGTGTTGACGGCTTCGTCTATCATGGCCTGTGGTGAACGCGGGTCCTGCTGCACGGCTTTTTCATAGGAGTTCAGAAAATCAATAATGCCCTGGTGGTTAGAAATATTGGCACCACGCGCATAAACAATGTGTGCGCTGTTGCCTGCGGCGTTTTTGATGCCCTGCAACACACTCACAGACTGGCTGGCAACACCGGCCGCAGACCAACTGCCCATCATATCTCGCTGGCTGTCGGCCAGAGGCCCAATAACAGCAATAGTGCCCTGCTTTTTGAGCGGCAGCGTGTGCAGGCGGTTTTTCAGCAACACCAGGCTTTCACGAGCCACTTCGCGGGCTTCTTTGCGGTGCAGGCGGCTTTCTGCGTTGGTGTCCACCGGGTCACTGCTTTTAGGCCCCAGGTGCCCGTATGGGTCGTTAAATAACCCCATATCATATTTAACGTTCAGTACGTGCCGTGTTGCATCATCCAGTTCTGCCATGCTGACAGCACCGCTTTTAATCAGCCCGGGCAAGTATTTGCTGTAATACTCATCGCTCATGCTCATATCAATACCGGCTTTAAGCGCGATACGCACTGCATCCTGTGGGTCACTGGCTACACCGTGGTTGATTAACTCTTTGATGGCACCATGGTCAGAAATGGTAATGCCTTTAAAGCCCCACTCTTTGCGCAGCACATCTTTGAGTAACCAGGAGTCAGACGTTGCCGGGGTGCCATTCAGTGAGTTCAGGGCAATCATCACCCCGCCACTGCCCGCATCCAGCCCGGCTTTGTAAGGCGGCAAATAGTCGTTGAATAACCGCTGCGGGCTCATATCCACCGTGTTGTACTCTTTCCCGCCTTCTACCGCGCCGTATGCGGCGAAGTGTTTCACGCTGGTCATTACCGAGTAGCGGTCTGCCGGGCTTTTCCCCTGCATGGATTCAACCATGGTGCGGCCCATGATGGATGTGAGATAAGTATCTTCACCGAACCCTTCAGACACCCGCCCCCAACGCGGATCCCGGCTCACGTCTACCATAGGTGCCCAGGTCATATTCAGGCCGTCATCGGCGGCTTCCCAGGCTGAAATGCGCCCCACAGTGCGCACCGCATCAAGGTCAAATGTGGAAGCCAGCCCCAGGCTTATCGGGAATACTGTGCGCTGGCCGTGCACCACATCATAGGCAAAAAATAAGGGAATTTTCAGGCGGCTGAGTTGCATCACCTGATCCTGCATTTTACGAATATCCGGGCGAGTCACCGTATTAAAAATAGCGCCGACGTGCCCTTCTTTAATCATTTCACGAATTTTTTCTTTTGGGTTGTCAGGCCCAACGCTAATTAACCTGAGCTGGCCGATTTTTTCATCGACAGTCATTTTTTTCAGCAGGCTGGTGACAAAAGCATCACGCGCCTCGGTGGTCATGGGATGGGGACCAAACAAATCATCGGCCAGTGCAGGTTGCAGCGCAAGACTCACGGCAATCCCCACAGAACAAAGCCATTTCATAAGTTGACTCTCAGGTTAAGGCGGTGCCTGGCTGACGCCGCACAGAAAAATAAAAAGGGCAGTTTGCCACAAGCAGGAATGAGTAAAAAGTAAGATAATCCGGATATATGCACCTGTTTTGCAAAATGACTCTCCACAAATTGATTTTTTCGGCGCTATGCTTAATGCCGAAATTTGTTCATCACAGGAGTGGGACATGTCTTACGTCGTGAAATCGAAACACCTGGCCTTTATAAATGAACTCAAACATCTGGTAGGCCATCATCATGTTCTTACTGACCCGGCACGCACTGCTCGCTACCGTAAAGGTTTCCGGTCTGGTGAAGGAGACGCGCTCGCCGTAGTGTTTCCTGGTTCGCTGCTGTCTTTGTGGCAGGTACTGAAAGCCTGTGTCGCCACCGACAAAATTATTCTGATGCAGGCGGCCAATACAGGTTTAACCGAAGGGTCCACGCCAAGTGGCAACGATTATGACCGAGATATTGTCATTATCAGCACCTTACGGCTGGACAAACTGCACTTACTGGAAAACGGTGAGCAAGTGCTGGCCTGGCCGGGAACCACGTTGTACCAACTGGAAAAAGCATTGAAACCTTTAGGGCGTGAACCCCATTCTGTCATTGGCTCTTCCTGTATAGGCGCGTCTGTTATGGGTGGCGTGTGCAATAACTCTGGCGGTTCCTTAGTGCAACGCGGCCCGGCTTACACCGAAATGGCTCTGTATGCACAAATTGACAGCCAGGGGCAGTTGCATTTGGTTAACCACCTGGGGATTGACCTGGGGGAAACCCCTGAGCAAATACTGTCGCAACTCGACGATGAAAAAATCGCGCCGGAACGGGTGCAGCATGATGAACGGCGGGCATCTGATAACGACTACCAGCACCGGGTACGCCAGGTAGATGCCAATACACCTTCCCGCTACAACGCAGACCCGGACCGGTTGTTCGAGGCTTCCGGCTGCGCCGGGAAACTGGCAGTGTTCGCCGTGCGCCTGGATACCTTTGCCGCCGAGAAACAACAGCAGGTGTTTTATATCGGAACCAACCAAACACAGGTGCTGACCGAGTTACGCCGCCATATGCTGGCTGAATTTACGCACCTGCCGGTTGCCGGGGAATATATGCACCGGGATATCTACGACATTGCCCAAACCTACGGCAAAGACACGTTCCTGATGATAGACAAGCTCGGCACCGACAAGATGCCTGCCTTGTTCAGCCTCAAAGGCCGTACCGATGCCATGCTGGAAAAACACCATCTGTTTAAACCCCATTTCACTGACCGTTTCATGCAGAAAATCAGTGGCTATTTTCCCAACCATTTACCTTCAAGGATGCAGGAATGGCGGCAGAAGTATGAGCACCATTTGTTGCTGAAGATGTCCGGTGACGGCATTGCCGAAGCGCAGACTTTTCTTGAGGGTTATTTTCGCGATGCCGAAGGCGACTTTTTTGTCTGCACTGCGCAAGAAGGGGCGAAAGCCTTTTTACACCGTTTTGCAGCTGCCGGTGCGGCCATTCGTTACCATGCGGTTCATGCCGATGAAGTTGAGGATATTCTGGCGCTGGATATTGCCCTGCGCCGTAACGACACCGACTGGTTTGAACACCTGCCGCCAGAACTGGACAGCCAAATTCTGCACAAGCTCTACTACGGGCACTTTATGTGCTATGTGTTCCACCAGGACTATATTGTGAAAAAAGGCGTGGATGTGCATGCGCTTAAAGAGCAGATGCTGGAACTGTTACGTGAACGTGGCGCGCAATACCCGGCGGAACATAATGTCGGCCATTTATACCCGGCACCACCTGCGCTGCAAAACTTCTACAAAGCAAACGACCCCACCAACAGTATGAACCCGGGGATTGGTAAAACCAGTAAACTGAAAAACTGGCAGGCTCCTCAGGAAACACCTTCAGAGCAGGCTTAAGTTGTTACACCTGGCGGCTAACCGCCAGGTTCCCCACCGCTTATTCCCCGGACTGCACCGGTTCGTTACTTGCCATATCGGTGGTTTTCTCTTGCTTATAAGCCAGCGCTGCGGCAGGTACCGGAGACGCTTTACCGGTTTCCAGCCAGGTACGAATCCGGCTGGCATCGGCGAAGTGGGTATATTTCCCGAACGCATCCAGAACCACCAGCGCCACCGGGCGCTTATTGATTACAGTACGCATCACCAGGCAGTGGCCCGCTTTATCGGTATACCCCGTTTTGGTGAGCTGAATGTCCCAGTTATCTCTGAAGATCAGGTGGTTAGTATTACGAAATGGCAGGCTGTAGTTCGGGTGGCTGAACTGCGCCTCGTCTTCCCGTGTGGTACTGAGTTCGCCAATCAACGGGTACTGGCGGCTTGCCATTACCAGTTTGGACAGGTCACGTGCGGTTGACACGTTGCTCGGCGACAACCCGGTCGGCTCTACATAATGCGTATGAGTCATACCCAATGCCCGCGCTTTGGCATTCATGGCGCGAATAAACGCGTCGTACCCGCCTGGGTAGTGCGCTGCAAGGCTTGCCGCAGCACGGTTTTCTGAAGACATCAACGCCAACAGCAACATATTGCGCCGGCTGATTTCACTGTTGAGTTTGACCCGCGAGAAGACACCACGCATTTCCGGCGTATGGCTGATATCCACGGACAGCATATCGTTCAGTGGCTGATGGGCGTCCAGAACCACCATCGCCGTCATCAGTTTGGTGAGCGAAGCAATAGGCCTTACCCTGTCCGGGTGGCTGGCATAGAGCACTTTGCCATCGGCGAGGTCAACCACCATTGCACTCCCTGAGGCAATTTGTGGCTGGTCGGCCACCACAGCATGGGCGACCGGTTTGGCCCGCGCAATAGCATGATGGGCAGTGGCATGCGCCGTTTTATGTGGTGTGTGGTGTACCGTTTTCTTTACCTCTGCCTTTTTGCTGGCAGTGGCGTGTTTCGTCTGGGCTGTGTGATGAACTGTTTTATGTGTTTTTGTGTGGGTGACCGTGCTGGTTGCCTGCTCAGCAGACACATAAGGCACCGCACTAAAAAGAGCGACACTAAGCAAAGTAAGGCGAATATTTTTATGCATGGCAACAAATTCAACAGGGTTATCTCTGCGCGATACTACGCACACCGCGCTCTGGAATGGCGCTGGCGCCAGAATAATACTCCGCAGTCAGTTGTAACCGCCAGCGAAGATTCGTTATTAAATACTGCAATTTATTCTATAAAAAACAATTTGAGCCAGGGCAACAATGCCAGCACCTGAGCACACCATGCAGGCGGATTACAGGAGACTGCATCCGGGGATAAAAGCAGCACAGCATAATTGACTAACGCGAGGTTGCCGGAGCTCAGTAGCTCCGGCATCTGCAACAACCAGAATTAGCTGAATAACCGGTAACCATAGCCCCACAGCAGAACCGTGATAGCCAGCAACACTTCGAGTACCAGCACACCAATTGCCAGGGTTGAGCTGGAGAAGTTAATCCCTTCAGATTTGCTGATATTTAAGAATGCCGGGATCCCCACATACAGCAAATAGCCGGTGTAAAACAACGCAACCGTGCCAATTAAGGCACATAACCAGACCACAGGCCACAAACCAACAATGCCGCTTAACATCAGGGGTGTCGCCACATAACCGGCAAACACCATACAACGTTTAAGTGCTGGTCTGTCCGGATAATAGCGGGCCATCCACCAGATAATTCGCCCCATTAACGCCACACCCGCCAGGATCAGGGCATAAAATATCACTGCCAGTACCAGAGCGGTTGAAGGCATTAGTTTTACGGCAATATCATTTCCGAAGCGCCAGCCGAACTGAGTTGTACCAATAAATGCGCACAATACGGGTACAGCGGCCATTAATAAGACATGGTGTGTATAATGGTGGGAGACAGTTTCGTTTTCCTGCTTGATCGACTGCATTTCACGTTCGGGATGGGACATCAGCCCCCATACATGGTTCATAAATCCCCCTGATGTACTGGAACGATAAACGCGCTACCCTTATCAGGTAAAACAGCCTCAGGCCACAACGCCAGGCGTTAGCCTGTGAGCTGCATGTATCATTAGTATAATGCATGTTGAAATTTTGTTTATTTTTTGTACATATCTGGTTAATAGTAAAAAACATGGGCCCGGTATGGAAGAACGAGAACCCCTAACACGATGGATATACATAGTCTTATCAGCCAGTACGGTTACGCAGCACTTTTGATTGGCAGCCTGGCAGAGGGGGAAACCATTACCCTGTTAGGTGGCGTGGCAGCCCATCAAGGGTTGTTAAAATTTCCTTTCGTTGTGTTATGCGTTGCCCTGGGCGGCATGCTGGGTGACCAGGTACTTTACCTGGTGGGCCGCCATTACGGTACACGAGTCCTCTACCGTTTTCGTAAGCATCGCAAACATATATCCCGTGCCCGCAAGATAATAATCAACCACCCGTACCTGTTCGTGATTGGCTCACGCTTTATGTACGGGTTTCGCGTTATTGGCCCGGTTCTGATTGGCATCAGCCGTTTGCCCCCGCGTATTTTTTTCCCGCTGAATATTCTTGGTGCCGCTATTTGGGCAACGTTGTTCACCACGCTGGGATACCTGGGGGGCGAAATGGTGATGCCCTTGTTACACCAATTCAATAGCCAGATAAAACACCTGATTTGGCCTGCGATGCTACTGGTGGTTGTGGCGCTGGTTATCTGGCGGTTCTGGTGGCAAAAAAGACGCCACAAGCGTGCCAAAAAATAATCACCTGGGGCTGATGGCTGCAGGGCAGCAAAACGTTGCATCCTGGCGGGCCGCGCGCTAGCATCACCACCACTGATGGGAGGTATCATGACTATCAAAGAAAATGATTTCAGAAAAATTGATTTGAACCTGTTAGTGGCTTTTGCGGTGTTGTACCGGGAACAAAGTGTTTCTCTGGCCGCGGATAAGCTGCACCTGGGCCAGCCTGCCGTGAGTGGTTCGCTGGCAAGGCTTCGGGAAATGTTTGATGACCCGCTGTTTATTCGTAGCGGGCACCGGATGCAACCAACCGCCCGGGCTGATGCGCTGCACTGTGAATTAATGCCCCTGCTGGAGCAATTGCAGTCAACGCTATTCCACCCGTCAGATTTTAACCCGGCAACGGCCAAAGCCACCATCACGCTGGGCATGGCAGACTGGGTTGAAACCTGGCTGATGCCCGTATTATTGCCCCTGATCCGCCAACAGGCTCCCGGGATCCAGTTAAGCGTAATCGCCAGCGATCCGTTTACTGACCAGGCCAACCTGGAAGGTGGGGAAATGGATATGGTGGTGAATATGGCTGAAGGCGGGCCACGCTGGCTGGAAAGCACACCTTTACTGGCAATGCCTTTTGTCGCGCTCTGGCACCCACAGCAAGTGCCGTTGAATGGCCCGTTAACCCAGGACGATTACCTGGCATGGCCACATTTTGCCGTGAGCAACCGCGAGGCAGGTAGTAGCCAGGTTGACACCCGGCTTGCCAAACAGGGCCTGGCACGCCAGATTAGCTATACCACACCGCATTTTGCCGCCCTGCCCGGCCTGCTGTGCAGCCAGCCAGGAATTGCGACTGTACCTGCAGCGCTGGCTCCACTCTGGCAGGCGCACTGGGGACTCAGCACCAGCCCGGTTCCGGTGGCTATTCCCCCGGCACAACTCACCTTGAGCTGGCACCAGCGCCATAATAGCGACCCGGCATTAACGTGGTTGCGGGACCTGGTGAGTAACCATTTGGCGGAATATTCATTGAAGCAGGCGGCCTGAGCGCCTGCTGGTATTACAACTGTTCAATCGCCTGGCGAATGGCTGCGGAAGTGTTCAGTGTGCGCACGGTCGCGAATAATTCACTGGCCTGCGGGTAATTTTTCCGCAAATAGCCCAGCCATTGTTTGATCCGTGCGACATGGTACATCCCGGTATCGCCCTGCTTTTCCAGGCGGCAGTATTTTTTCAGTAACTGAATCACATCCGGCCAGGGCATGGCAGGTTCGCCATATTTAATCATGCGGCTAATATTCGGCACATTCAGTGCCCAGCGCCCCACCATAATGGCGTCGCACCCGGTTTGTGCCATACAGGCCATGGCACTGGCCTGGTCACGGATTTCGCCATTAGCAATAACCGGTATATGCAGGCGTTCACGAATTTTGCCAATGGCGGCCCAGTCTATGCGTTCAGCCCGGTAACCATCTTCTTTGGTTCGCCCGTGCACCACCAGTTCCGTTGCGCCAGCCTGTTGCACGGCATCGGCAATTTCCAGGCTGCGATGGGGTGAATCCCACCCGAGGCGAACCTTCACGGTTACTGGCAGGTGTGCTGGCACAGCTTCCCGCATGGCTTTTGCCCCCTGGTAGATCAGCTCCGGGTCTTTTAGCAATGTTGCTCCACCGCCGCTGCCATTTACCAGTTTAGACGGGCAACCACAATTCAGGTCAACCCCCCAGGAGCCCAGCTCAACGGCACGCGCCGCATTTTCAGCCAGCCATTGCGGGTACTGCCCGAGCAACTGAATACGCACCCGGGTGCCGGAAGGTGTACGGCTCTGGTTTGCCAGTTCCGGGCAAATGCGCTGGAATGATTTCACTGGCAGGCAACTATCCACCACACGTAAAAATTCCGTGATGCATAAATCGTAATCATTCACCTCTGTAAGCAGTTCCCGCACCAGTGCATCAAGAACCCCTTCCATTGGCGCCAGTAAAACGCGCATAGTAGTACCCACCCAACCAAAGAGGCGCTATGTTAGCCTGACACCTGGCAGGTGACAAACCGGAAATGCGCTTTGTTTACAGGTAACGCGGCGGCTCACTCGCAATGTTATGCAAACCGATATTACCGGTGAGTTAAATTAACTTATCCTCTGGTAATTTGAACAATACCCGTTTTATCAATCACCCAAGGGAAATAGAATTACCAACATATTGTTTCAAATAACCACCGGTTATTCCCCATAACTGTAATAATCAAATCACCAGCACAAATAAACCCGAAGAGCTACTCAGGCACCAGATCCACCTGAATTCAGCCAATACAATTCTTCATCAGATAAAGCATTCCTCATAAAAATGCAGTTTGTTTAGGAACTGTTGATACTTCACGTTGGTAACTAAACAATTAAGCAGAAATTGATAAGAAATATACGAACAAATACTTACCATTACCATAAATAAATAATATTCAGGTAAGAAATGAATACCAAAAACATACCTTCTCTTTCTACGGCCTCTTTCTTCAGGCAACTCATTATGAATGAAGTCATTCATGACCGATACTGGGATTCGAAGACAAACAGAGTGAAATACATTCTACGCACCCTGATTACGCCGAAAGCAACCTTCAAGTTACTCAGCTTTCTTGCCGCTACCCCAAATGCCAAAACCCTGATACAACGCCAACCTTCTTTACCTTACAAGGTTCACAGACCGTATCTGAGAGCCAGCATGAACACGAAGGATAAGCTAAAATCAATCTGTGCTGGAAGCTGCCTGATTTTTAATTCCCTCAAGAAAAGTGATTTAGAGAAAATTTACTCTAAGGACGGCCTTTGCATAGATAAAATTGATGGGAAAACAGATAATTACACCATCACTCTAGGAATGGAAAACAAATTTAGCCGGGAAGGTGAACTGGTTGTTCACTTCAAAACCAGCGGTAAAATTATACTTGCTTCTTGTGCTTTTGGTTTCCTTTTCACAGAGAATAATACCAGTTTATTCATTGGCGCTATTCAGGGCGGCGGAAAGCAATGCACTCCTGAGCTGATCAAAGAGGCAACAAAATCATGCTATGGGCTATTCCCAAAAAGAATTTTAATTGAGGTGGTCTGTTTGTTAGCACAGCGGTTCGGCTGTAACGAAATATTAGCCGTCAGCAACAACACTCATGTATTCCAGAATAGTCGTTATAAAAGAAAGAAAAATAACCTGATGATTTCTGATTACGATGGCTTTTGGGAATCATTATCAGGGCACAAAAATGCCAAACAGGATTACATCCTGCCACTGAGCATAAAAAGAAAAGACATTGCCGATGTATCAAGCAAGAAAAGGTCCGAATACAAGAAACGATATGTGTTACTTGATAACTTAACTGCTAACTTTCTGTGCGCTTCGCCAAAACAAACGCCGCTATTATAAACATCCCTTCAATACAGGCTGTGCTTTTCATGGCTCTTTTGAGAGAGGCATACCAGATTCAATGCCACTAATTCAGTGCATAACCGGATTCCATACATCAGCACAGTTAAGCAAGGGAACAGTCGCGCATAAACCAGAAAGACTCAGAGCCGGGGAGACTTATTACAGCAATGAGGCTGGTGTGCCGCGTTGTCTTTAATATTCTGATCGGTAAAGCGGAAGTAACCCATTTTCACCCGGTTCCAGGTGCTGGTGGCAAACCCGGCGCCAAAACTGTTCAGCACCTTTGCTACCGTATCCACACCACATTGCGCCGCATCATAAACGAAAGTTAAGGTTGCAGAGGCTGGTGAGTAGCCCACTATTTCCATACCCGATAATTGCCTGATTTCACTGACCAGTGCATCGGCCTGCCCTTCGCTCACACCAGAGAGCTTCAATTTACGGGTTACCCGGTTAGCACCGGTAACACCAGACTGGTGAGTAATGTTGCTCATCTTTACCTCTTGCGTTATTTAAACCCGCGTTCAGATTGTACAGCACCATGGCATACAAGGGCCTGCACCAAAAAAGCGGTTAACCAACGCCACCAGTATACAAGCCCCGGGGGAATAACCATACACACAGGGTTATGGAAAAGCCAGCACCAGCGCTCTGGCGCAGATTTCTGCTCCGGAAGCCAGACCCAGGGATTGCCAATAAATTCCCGCAGTGCATTTTATCAATTAAGCAGTGTGAGGCGATATCGGCCAGGATTACAGGCCAGCCAGCCTGGTTCAGGTAACCCGGACTGGCGCTCAGCCACCAGGTTCAGCAAGGCGGTCGGTGAGATCAAATCCAGGCTAAGGTCGGGATACGGCTTAGCCTGTTTCCCCATCAACCGCAGTACCACACTGGATTGCATCAATCACCTATGGTATCAACCGGTATCAGCCATACTAAAAAGGCATTATTGCTATAACCAGAATTCATGGTGTGATCCATAGCACAAAAGCTTTTTTAATTGTATGATGAATGCATTCATTCAGGGGTTACTTAAATGCGCCATACATTGCTTATTATCTGGCAATATTGCCGGGCCTTCTTCTTTATTTATGCCTGTCTGTATGCCGGGCAGTTTATTGCCACACTGCTCCCTATTACGATTCCAGGCTCCATCATTGGCATGCTGCTGCTGTTCCTGCTGCTTTCATTACAAATTCTGCCAGCCCAGTGGGTAAAACCTGGCTGCCATCTATTTATTCGTTACATGGCATTGCTGTTCGTGCCCATTGGGGTGGGGGTTATGCAGTATTTCGATTTACTGCGTACCCAGTTCGGCCCCATCGTGGTGTCGTGCACTATCAGTACCATAGTTGTTCTGGTCGTTGTCAGTTGGAGTTCTCACCTGGTCCACGGTGAACGTAAAGTGGTTGGCCAGAAAGAGGTTAAAGAGAAATGAGTGATATTTGGTGGTCGTTGCCACTGACTCTGGTGGTGTTCTTTGCGGCACGCAAGCTTGGCTCTGTGGTTAAAACCCCACTGCTTAACCCGCTGCTGGTTTCCATGGTGGTGATTATTCCCTTTCTGCTGCTCACCGGGATTAAATACCAGCACTATTTCCAGGGCAGCAAGATGCTGAACGACTGGCTGCAACCGGCTGTCGTGGCGCTGGCATTTCCGCTGTATGAACAGCTTCACCAAATTCGCGCCCGCTGGAAATCGATTATCTCTATCTGCTTTATTGGCAGTATGGTGGCAATGATAACCGGCACCAGTATTGCGCTTTTAATGGGTGCCACACCGCAAATCGCAGCGTCTATATTGCCTAAATCCGTTACCACCCCTATTGCGATGGCTGTAGGCGGGAGTATTGGCGGGCTGCCGGCAATCAGCGCGGTGTGTGTTATCTATGTCGGGATTCTGGGTGCAGTTTTTGGCCATACTCTGTTAAATGTCATGCACATCACCACCAAGGCTTCGCGTGGGCTATCTATGGGTACAGCTTCCCATGCGTTAGGCACTGCACGTTGTGCAGAACTGGATTTCCAGGAAGGCGCATTCAGCTCACTGGCACTGGTTATCTGCGGGATTATTACTTCGCTGCTTGCTCCGTTCCTCTTTCCGGTGATTCTGGCGGTTTTAGGGTAAAAGTTGCGCACAATCTCGGAAATACGCAACATATTTCACGAGTTGCATTAATAATTAGATTCTGATCACATATTCAGGTTGATGAGAACCGTACACTACGGTTCCATTAACCTGATACAAGGCATCATGTTATGCATCCCCGTTTTGTTTCAGCCTTCGAAGCCCTGCCTGTAACACTTCGTGCTTCCCTGCAACCTTTACTGGACGATAGCGCTTTTCCGGCCATGTTGACCCCGGAGCAAACACAGCACTTGCAACAACAAACCGGCATGGATAAGCACGCCCTGGCTTTTGCATTGCTGCCTTTAGCCGCAGCCTGCGCATGGACAGGTATTTCGCATTTCAATGTGGGTGCAGTGGTGCAGGGTGCCAGTGGAGCCCTGTGGTTTGGGGCAAATATGGAGTTCCCGGGCAGCAGCATGCAACAAACCATTCATGCTGAACAAAGCGCAATTAGCCATGCCTGGATGGGTGGGGAGCAGGCCCTGAGCGGGATAACCGTCAACTACACACCCTGTGGGCACTGCCGCCAGTTTATGAATGAACTCAACAGTGGGTTGTCGCTGGAAATTCATTTGCCGGAACGGGCACCAGCAACACTGGGCAATTACTTGCCGGATGCCTTCGGGCCGAAAGATCTCGCTATCACCACACTGCTGCTGGATAACGAAAACCACGGGTTCCCGGTTACAGGCACGGAACTGGAACAAGCGGCAATCGCCTCCGCTAACCGCAGCCACTGCCCTTACAGCCAGTCTCCAGGTGGGGTGGCATTGCAAACCCATGACGGCAATATCTTTGCCGGAAGTTATGCTGAGAACGCGGCATTTAACCCTTCATTACCCCCATTACAGGTTGCCCTGAACCTGCTGCGCCTGCGTGGTTACGGGGCTGAAGATATCGCTTGCGCAGCAATAGCAGAGCGTGCCAATGGGCAGATAAGCCACCATGACAGCACGGTTTCACTGCTGAATACTCTCGGTTGCCAGAAGATAACCTGCGTAGTACTCGCCTGATCATGTGAGCATCGCGTGCTCAAAATAGCTGCAACCAGGCGGGGATAGCTTGCTCTTCACGGAGTGGTCAAGTAGCCTTGAAAACACTTTAACCGCAAGCCGAGCGTTACTGATTATGTTTAAGCGTCTGTTATACAGTCTGTTAGTCCTGACCGGGTTAATGCTGATAACGGCGCTTGCCCTGGACCGCTGGATAAGCTGGCAAACAGCGCCCTACGTGTATGATGAAATCCAGGACCTGCCCTACCGCCAGGTGGGAGTGGTGCTGGGTACGGCCAAATATTACCGCACCGGTGTTATTAACCAGTATTACCGCTACCGTATTCAGGGCGCACTCAATGCCTATAACAGTGGCAAAGTAAATTACCTGTTGTTAAGCGGCGATAACGCATTAACCAGCTATAACGAACCCATGACCATGCGCAAAGACTTAATCGCCGCAGGTGTGGATCCGGCTGATATCGTACTGGATTACGCCGGGTTCCGGACACTGGATTCAATAGTGCGTACCCGCAAGGTATTCGATACCAACGATTTTATTATTATCACCCAGCGTTTTCACTGCGAACGCGCGCTGTTTATTGCGCTGCATATGGGGATTCAGGCACAGTGCTATGCAGTTCCTTCCCCGAAAAATATGTGGTCGGTGCGCTTCAGGGAGTTCGGTGCCCGGCTCGGCGCACTGGCCGATTTATTTATTTTTAAACGTGAACCGCGTTTTCTGGGGCCATTAGTGCCTATTCCGGCGGCTCATGTTGTTTCTGATGATAATCAGGGCTACCCCGCTGTAACGCCAGAGCAATTGCTTGAACTGCAGAAGAAAGCCAGCGCCGCAGAAAAGAAAGTGACTGATACGCCATAAAGCGTGTGGGCTTATTTTGCCTGCCCGCAATTTCTCTCGGCTACCTGTGCGCCAGAAACCAGGCAAAAAAAACCGCACCAGGAATAACAGGTGCGGTTCTTCAGTTGGAACAGCTTATTTCTTGCGGGTGTATTTCAGTGAATCCAGCGCCACAGCAAAGATAATAATGCCGCCTTTAATAATGTACTGCCAGTAAGGGTTGATACCGATATAGGTCAGGCCGTAGTTAATCACAGTAAAGATGATTACCCCGGTCACCACACCTATCACCGTGCCCACACCACCACTGAACGAAACACCACCCACCACACAGGCCGCAATGGCGTCCAGTTCGTACATAAAGCCCAGGTTGTTAGTGGCAGAACCAATACGCCCGGCTTCCAGCATCCCACCGAAGGCGTAAAATACACCAGATAAGGCGTAGATCATCAGCAGGTTCAGGCCAACATTCACCCCGGATACTTTTGCCGCTTCAGGGTTACCGCCGATGGCAAAAATGTTTTTACCAAAGCGGGTTTTGTTCCACAGGATCCAGACAAAAACACTGGCTATCGCTGCGTAGAAGGTAATGTACGACAACCGGAATGTGCCCAGTTGCACAAACCCCTGGGTAAAGGTGGAGAATTGCTGTGCAAAACCGGAAATTGGCGATGCACCAACAAAATCGTAATACAGGGAGTTGATCCCGTAGACGATAATCATGGTACCCAGAGTGGTGATAAACGGCGTTACATTAAGGTAAGCAATGATAATGCCGTTAACCAGGCCGATTACCGCGCCAATCACGCAGACAATCAGGATAACCAGTGGAATAGACATGGTTTCCAGGTGCGGAAACACTTTGTTGACGTTATCCATCGCCTGCAGCATGGTCGCCGCAATCACCGCCGCCAGGCCAACCTGGCGCCCGGCAGACAGGTCTGTCCCCTGGGTAACAATCAACCCGGCCACACCCAGTGCGATGATAATACGCACCGATGATTGAGTCAGAATATTACTCAGGTTAAGCAGGCTTAAAAAGGTCGGGTCCTGGAAAATAATAATAGCCAGTAAGACAAACAGTACGACGTAAATACCGCCGTCCTTCAGGTAGGTAAGTAAGCTTTTCTTATTTAACGCACTCATGAGAAGCCCCTGAGATTAAAGGTGCAAAGACGCAAGACGCAAGATTTCGTTTTGCGTGGCGGTTTTGGTGTCAACAATGCCGGAAACGAGCCCATTGCTCATAACCAGAATCCTGTCAGTTATCCCTAATAACTCCGGCATTTCGGAGGAAATAATAATTATCCCCTTCCCTTTTTTCGCCAGCTCAGCCATCAGTTGGTAAATTTCAAACTTAGCCCCGACATCGATTCCACGCGTCGGTTCATCAAGCATCAGTATTTCAGGTTGGGTCAACAACCAACGGCCAATAATAACCTTTTGCTGGTTACCACCAGACAAAGAACCAATTTGGGTTTTATGACCGGGTGTTTTAACCCGCATGGCATCGATTACCCATTGGGTATCGCTTTTCATACGGGAATTATCCAGCAAGCCGACTTTGTTTTTATAACGCTTAATATTGGAAATCAGCGAGTTAAAACCAATATCCAGATATGCATAAATACCGGTTGAACGGCGTTCTTCGGTTACCAGCGCAAAACCATTATTAATGGCTTCATTCGCGGTATGGTTATTAATGGACTTGCCATGTAACTTAATGGTGCCAGCTGATTTTTCGCGGATCCCAAATAACGTTTCGACAATATCGGTACGTTTGGCGCCCACCAACCCCGCTATACCCAGGATCTCTCCCTGGTGAAGGTCGAAGGAGATATCACGAATAGAAGGCTGGCGTAACGAAGTCAGATTACGGACTTCCATAATCACCTCACCTGGCGTATTTTCACGCTCAGGGAAGCGCTGGCTCAGGGAACGCCCCACCATCATGGCGATAATTTTATCCATATCCAGCCCTTCCAGGGGCTGAGTCGCAATCCACTGGCCGTCACGCAGTACAGTAATTTCATCACACAGCTGGAAAATTTCTTCCATCTTATGAGAAATATAAACAATTCCGCATCCACGCTCTTTTAGTTTACGAATAATGGTAAACAGGTGGTTAACTTCTTTTTCTGTCAATGACGAAGTGGGCTCGTCCATAATGACAATTTTGGCATCATAGGAAAATGCCTTAGCGATTTCGATCATTTGCATTTGCGAAACAGATAACGTACCCACGCGTGCTTTTGGGTCAATATCAATATCCAGCTCTTCGAAAATCGCCTTGGTATCCTGGTACATTTTATCCTGGTCGACAAACATACCTTTGGTGGGATAGCGCCCCAGCCACATGTTGTCCATAACTGAACGTTGCAACACCAGGTTCAACTCCTGGTGAACCATGGAAATCCCATTTTCCAGGGCTTCTTTTGCCGAGTGAAATTCGATTTCTTTTCCCTGAAAAAGAATACTCCCACTATCTTTCTTATAAATACCAAACAGGCATTTTAATAATGTTGATTTCCCTGCACCATTCTCTCCCATCAGGGCATGAATAGAGTGCGGGCGAACTTTCAGGTTCACATTATCCAGCGCTTTAACGCCAGGAAATGATTTATTAATGTTAGACATCTCTAACAAAAACTCACCTGACGGCTGTATATTATTGCTGACCATAGTCATCACCTGGCTACATCCCACGAATAAACACGGCATCACGTTTATTAAACCTGGTTTACCATGAATTATTTTGGGTAAAGTATTTATTGCTCATTATTTTGTACTAACAGCTACAGTATTAATCTGCAGCTGTTATTTCCTGTACTATTCAGGCCACCGTTCAGTAACCTGAATAGCAAGGACAAACAATGCCGGAATTAAATTACTTACCTTCGAATTGAGATAAGTTGTCTTTATCTACGCCGACATAAGGTACACGAACAATTTTATCGACAATTTTCCAGCTGGTGCCTTCAGCCGGTGCTTTGCCGTCTGCCAGGTTACGAGCCAGATCGAAAGTCGCTTTTGCCTGGTTGTTGGCATCGTTCAGTACCGTACCAGCCATTGCACCGGATTTAACCAGCGCCAGGGCTTCAGGCAGTGCATCCACACCGAATACCGGAATAGAGGATTTGTTGTGTGCTTTCAGCGCTTCTACTGCACCCATTGCCATGGCATCGTTGTTTGCGATAACCACTTCAATTTTGTTGGCATTCGGGCCAGACAGCCAGGCATCCATTTTATCTTTTGCCTGAGCGGTATCCCACATCGCGGTGTCCAGTGCCAGTTGCTGTGTTTTCAGGCCTTTGTCGTTCAGGGTTTTCACCACATAAGTGGTACGTGCTTCGGCATCCGGGTGCCCCGGCTCACCTTTAAGCAGAACATACTGCACTACGCCATCTTTGTTCAGATCCCATGACGGGTTAGCGGCCCAGTGTTTCGCAATCAGTTCACCCTGAATGATGCCAGACTCTTTAGAATCCGTGCCTACATAATAGGCTTTATCGTAGCTGTCCAGCGCTTTACGGGAAGGTTCTTTGTTGAAGAAAACAATCGGCACGTTCTGTGAACGAGCTTTCATAATCACAGTGCCTGCGGCAGCCGGGTCAACCAGGTTAATTGCCAGCGCTTTTACACCTTTCGCCAACAAGACATCAATCTGGTCGTTCTGTTTTGACTGGTCATTCTGCGAGTCATTCATCAGCAACTGAACATCAGGCGCACTTGCACCATCTTTTTCAATTGCCTTACGCACCACAGACATAAAGTTATCATCATATTTATAGATGGTGACGCCAATACGGGTTGCTGCGTTTGCAGCTGCGCCAAACAACATGCTTGCCATCACAGCTGAAAGAGTAAGCACCTTCTTATTCATGGTATCTCCGGTTTTGCAGGGTAACGATGAAAATCAGTCAGGCGGGATGTTTGTAATCAAAATGTTACATCACGCCGACTTTTCGGGAAAAAAGTTAACGCATCCATGTGATATAACACTCCGTTACTGCTTGTTATGAGCGTTCAGAGGGTTTTTATGCGATAACCACTCATACGCAGTTACATTATGTTTCACCCTCTAAAACACCGCCATAATAGTAACCGGAATGTTAACTTACTGTGAATTTACTCACAGATTGAAACCGGTTACATCAAACTCTTTATGAAAGAAGTGATCTGGTACACAGTTTACTGGCTGGGCGAAACAGAATGACGACGAACCAGTGTTGGCATAAAACAGTGGGTTTCTGACTGGTCAAGTGTGCCTGCAGCACCCCGTAGCGCGAGTTCAGTTGCTGTGCGGGCCATGGAAGCAATCGGGTAACGCACCGTAGTCAGTTGTGGGTCGGTATAGCGTGCAACGGGAATGTCATCAAAACCAATCACAGATACCTGTTGCGGAATATGAAAACCATTGTCTTTGAGGGCAGTCATTGCTCCGGCAGCCATACTGTCGTTATAAGCAAAAATCGCACTCAGTTGTTGGTTACTGCCAAGGAGCTCCACCATTGCCGCTTCGCCACCTTGTAAATCGGGCGTGCCACGGGCAACCCAACTTTCCCGGGCGGAAATCCCCTGCTCTTCCAGCGCCATGGCCCAGCCCTGGCGGCGTTGAATATCGTCGTCAATGCCGTGGCTGGAACTGAGATAACCAATGCGCTCGTGGCCTTGCGCTATCAGCATTCGGGTCGCCATTAATGCGCCAGATACGTTATCCAGACCAACACAACGGTACTCATAACCGGGTAAAATTCGGTTAATCAGCACCATGCCCGGCACCTGTTCCATAAACAGTGCCATTTCCTGGTCAGATAACGCTTTGGCATGGACTATCAGCGCATTACAACGCTGGCGGATCAGTACCTCAATGGCGTGCCGCTCTTTCTCTGCTTCATGGTAACTGTTACCCACCAGCACATATTTATGATTCGCCTGGGCAACACCATCTACAGCTTTAACCAGCGCGCCAAAAAATGGGTCGGAAACATCCATTACCACCACACCAATGGTGTCACTAACCTGAGTCGCCAGTGCCTGTGCGTTGGCATTGGGCCGATAGCCAAGCTGCGTCACTGCTTTCATGACTGCATCACGGGTATCAGGACTCACCAGCGCACTGTTGTTGAGGACGCGTGAAACTGTGGCAACGGAAACACCCGCGTAACGGGCTACATCGCGAATCGTGACCATGCAAATCATCCAGGCAGAGGTATTTGAAATTGTTGTCGCCGCGTTACCTGCGGCGTGGCGGTTATTTTGTCAGCGAGTGAGTTAACACAGCGTGAGGAAAATCACAGGGATGAAAGCGGTTACAGCAGATATGTTAATGATTGTGATCTGGATCGTTATCTGGTTGTAGATGAAACAGGCGTACCAGTAGCCAGTGACGTCAGCTTACGCCACACCCACTCCAGTGGCCCCTGGCGGAAAAAGTGCAACCAGCAAACAGACAGCACAATATTCACCAGCCACACCGCAGGCACAAATGCCAGTAGTTGTAACCGGCTGAAATGCATAAACAGACCCGCTCTTTCAAACAGTGTGGTGCAAATAACCGTTTGCAACAGGTAGTTTGTCAGTGCCATACGGCCAACACAGGCAATAGCAATGGTGATGCGCCAGGAAGCCATTGTGCGCCAGTAACCAAAAATAAGTGATGCATAACCAATGGACTGCAGTGGGGCACTTAATTCCCGCGGCGACTGTAACAAGAAAGCACACCACCGGTATTGCCAGCCTAAATGCCATTGTGCAAACACAGCAGGCGCGTTAATTAATAACCCCAGCCCCACCAGAATCATACCTGTACGCCGGTAATGGGACTGGCTGAAGCGCCCGCGTAACCAGCCACTGCGCATCAGCGCCGCACCCAGCAGCATCATGCCTGCCAGTTGCCAGCCGTATTGTGCGCCAATAGCTAATAAGTTAGAGGACAACAGGCTCAGGCGGTTATCGACAGCTTCCATTCCGCCTTTTAATTTCCAGTAGGCTTCATATTGCAGTGGTGCTGCTTCTGGTACCCATGAACGGCTGGTGTGATCACCAGAAATCAGCCCCAGCACCAGTAATACACCGAGGCCAATTAAATAAAGCACAATACCAGTATTAAACAGCGCCTTAACACCACTGGCATCGCGAATCATTCTCCAGCACACCAGCCCCACCAGCCCGTATGCCAGAAGAATATCGCCATCCCATAAAAATACCGCATGACAAAACCCCAGCATCACCAGCAAAGTCAGGCGGGACTGAATCCAGCGTTTACCACGCGGCAGCAACATTTGCAGCCCTGCGCCGAACAACAAGGCAAATAGCGTAAGGAATTTAACCTGGGCAAAGAGGTCCAGTATGGCCCATGTCCAGGCATCACTTAATGAAACACTGCCTGACCAGGCGGGATTAAGATAAGCAGCCTTGGGTAAACCAAAGGCCACTATATTGAGAAGCAGGATGCCCAGAATGGCAACGCCGCGAATGAAATCGAGCGTAAGGTTTCTTTCCATTGCATCCTGCCTGGCAGTTAAATTTAGTTATGGTGACGCACTGCGCGTAAAAACTCCTGCCGGGTATTCTGGCTCGATTTGAATAACCCGCCCAACGATGTAGTGGTGGTCGCGCTGGTTGCATCACGAATACCGCGTGCTTTTACACAGTAATGCACCGCATCAATTGATACAGCAACATTATTGGTCCCCAACAAAGTTTGCAGTGCCACTAATATTTGCTGAGTCAGACGTTCCTGAACCTGTGGGCGCTGAGCAAAGAACTGCACAATACGGTTAATTTTAGACAAACCAATCACCGCATCTTTTGGAATATAAGCTACGGTAGCTTTGCCATCAATAGTCACGAAATGGTGTTCACAGGTACTGGTGAGCGTAATATCACGTACTGTTACCATTTCATCCACTTTCATTTTATTTTCAATGACAGTGATTTTAGGGAAATTTGCGTAATCCAGACCAGAAAAGATCTCATCGACATACATTTTGGCAATGCGATGAGGTGTTTCCATCAGGCTGTCATCACTCAAATCCAGATTCATGAGTTGCATGATGCCTGTCATATGTTCGGCAATACGTGCTTTGCGAGTTTCGTTATCCAGTTGCTCGGCAGGTTGGCGTAACGGTGTTTCCAGCCCCCTGGCAACCAGAGCATCGTGGACCTGGGCGGCTTCTTTACTGAGTGATGGCATCAAATTTCTCCTGCAGGTGTCTCGTTCCTTACCCTGCGTGGGGTAAAGTTTATGCTCATTTTGCGGCACTGCGCATGTTTAATCCAGTACCATGACGGATTATTGTTGAAATAGGTACAGCCATGCACCAGAAGAAAACACGATGACGTTATTGGCTGGCGGAGCGAAAGAAAAAAGGATATTGCTCTGACTGTATCCAGATTCAAACTTCACAACCAGCGAAATAAAAAAAGCCAGCGCAAGCGCTGGCTCAGGTAATAATCAACGAGCAGCAACCTGTTAACCTGCCGGTTGCTCTACCGGTTTTTCTTTCGCAGCTGGTGCTGGCAGTGAAGGTAGTGGTGGTAATTCACGCACTTCAATGCGCACATCATAGCGTTTGCCTTTCTCCAGCGCAGGTACATCGCCTGTCAGTTTTTTCAGTGCTTCTGCAGGGTCTGACGTTTGCATTGAAGACTGGTAAACCGGTGGCATCATCATTGGGGGCATAAACTGACCATGCCCACCAGGAACCATCATTTTTTGGCCTTCATGATGAGGATGTTTTACGGTTTCCTGTTGCGCCGCAAAAGCAGTCGCTCCCGCAGCCATCAGGCAAACAGCAACCAAAGCCTGGTACGTTTTTTTCATACCCAAAACTCCTTACAGGCGCATGCTGCGCCAATGCATTAGTGATGCAATGCACTATTCAGAATGATGGAAGTAATCACACCGGTTGCCGCAGCAATCAGGACATAGTTACCGTCAATATAAGCCCAGTGTTGCCCTGATGGCGGGTTAGGTAAACCACGGTCACGCCAGTCATTCACACGATAGTCATCGCCTCTGAAGCGATCCGGTGCCGGATGCCCGCGCCGGAAGTCATGCCCATTCCATGCAAAGTGATCGCCCTGATGCATTTTTTTAGGGTCATAATGATTTTTGCCATGATCCTGTGGCTGGCCTTGCTGCCCGTGCCCTTGCTGTTCCTGCCAGGGTTGTTGGCCCTGGTTATCCGGCCCATGGTCATCAGCCCAGGCTAGTGAAGTCATGGAACATGCAGCTACCAGTACTAATGCAGTCAGTTTTTTCATAAGTCACCTCTTCTCCTTATGGATGACTTAGTTTTACAAGCCAACAGTGGAGAAAATGTGAAAAAGCGGTAATGTCGGAGAATTCCTGGAAGAATGGTTTATTACGTAGAATTTTATGCTGGAATGGCCATCTTAATCTTCGTATTTCCTTTTGGTGTTATTCCTCTTTTTTTAAAAAAACATAAACTTTAAGAAGAATCCAATTTCCGTATGTGTTTTCGAAGAATAAAAAGAGTCGCCCGGTACCACTAAAACCGGGTAACTAGCTAAATAATTTATATATTATCCTAACTATTAAGGCAGGGATTTTGTATGCGTTGGATGTTGAGAGCCGGAGTCGGTATCGGGCAGCCCAATCACCATGATGATGTAAAAAAAGTACAAATTTTACTCAACAGGGCAATTCATGAATCAAAAGGCGAAATACTGAAAGAAGATGGCATTTTTGGTCCCAAAACTCAGGCAAGAATCGCACAATTTCAGCAAAACACTCTCCATATGCACCATGTCGATGCCATTGTAAATAAAAACGGACCAACACAGCGGGCATTACGTCCACACACCAGTGTACCAATTGTTCAGACATCCCCTCAGGTGAATAACAATCCGCATCTAAGCCCGTCCCACGATGCTGCAATAATTCCCAATAGTGCATTATTGGAAATGATAAAACGACATGCATCACAGCGCCCCGTAAACCACAAAGTGGCATGGTTTAACCGTGCATTGCCCGCAGCGCTAAATGTGAAAGCACATTGGGGGGTTCCCATAGCGGTTACCCTGGCACAAGGCGCTTTAGAATCAAATTGGGGACGTCATGCACCAGGCAACATATTTTTTGGCGTTAAGGGTAAATCAACTAAAGGTAAAACCATCAGCGTCACCACACATGAAAACTATGGAGGGAAAAATACGGTAATAAAAGATAAGTTCCGCGCTTATGACACATTGGAAGAGTCTGCGGAAGATTATGGTCAATTTTTGGCCTCAAACCGCCGTTATGCTGGAGCCTTTGCCTTTCGCAATGAACCAGAAAAATTCATTCACGTCGTTGCCGTAGCGGGCTATGCATCAGATCCGTACTATGAGAAAAAGATTTTGGCAATTATTCGTTCTAACGGACTAAGCGACTATGATGCACCAGACATTAAAACCACAGTCTCTTTCCAGAATACGGTGAATCATTAATTCATCATGGTGAAAAAATGAAAAAAAATAAAACGAGCATTCTGTTACAGTCTGTATTTGCCACATTCATAATGCTATCTGGTATCCATGTTGCACTGGCTAATACCACCATGACCAATGAAGAAGGAAGCGTTATTAGTCAAGTCAAACATACTGTTGAAACAGAAAAGCTAATAACTAACCCTGAATGTACAGAATACCTGTTTACAGCAAATGCAGAGCCAGGCGTTGATCTTGTTGATGTTATGGAAAAACATGGCGGTAAATGTGGACTGGATCCTCAGGTACAACACCGTTTGTTTAGTGTTTATGTCGATCAGAAAACCCATCAGATGGCAACTGATGATGGAGACCCGGAAGGTAATCTGAAATTACTACCTCCCGCAGAATAACACTTGTTTGCCGAACGGTTTATTCAGGCAGGTCACCCTGCCTGAACAGACTGAAGGGGTTACATTTCCAGTGAAGTCGTCAACCCGTCGATAACCACCTGAGGTGTGCCACGCGAGCAGCGTTCTATACGCCCTTTCACCCCATAGACTTCCGCCAGGCTCTCAGCCGTAATGACTGCTGCAGGTTCACCGCTGGCAACCAGCTTGCCGTTTTTCAGCATCAGCACATGTTCACCATGGCGCAGAGCGATATTGATATCATGCACTACGACTACCGTTATCATATTGCGCTTGCGGGTTTCACGGGCTACCAAATCCATTACGTGGAACTGGTAATTGAGATCTAGCGCACTGAGCGGTTCATCGAGCAACAATAATTCCGGGCGGCGGATCAATGACTGGGCAAGGCCAACCAGCTGTTTTTGCCCGCCAGAGAGTTGGTCCAGGTAGCTCATCGCCAGGTGTGAAATGCCCAGTTGCTCAAGCAGGCTCATTACTTCCTGCTCATGGGATGCATTGGCATGTCCGCCAGACGCACGCTGTGCAACGATTATTGATTCCAGAACGTGCAGATGAACACCCGCTGGTAAACTTTGTGGTAAATAAACCACTTTCTCTGCCCGTTTCGCAAAAGGCAGTGCCATCAGGTCTTCACCGTCCAGCACCAACTGGCCCTGTGCTTTATTCAGCCCGGCCAGCGAACGCATCAGCGTGGATTTACCACAGCCATTGGGGCCAAGTAACACGGTGATTTTCCCACGGGGTAACGGCCCAACATTCAGATCACTGATAATCTGGCGTTTCGGGTAACCGGCATGAAACTCGCGAATAACTAAGCCACTCATTATACGCTCCCCCGGTGGCGCAAAATAATACTCAGGAAGAAAGGCACCCCTACCAAAGATGTCATGATCCCTACCGGGATGATGACGCCAGGAATGATATTCTTAGAAGCAACAGATGCCATCGACAACACCAGTGCACCAATCAGCACACTACCCGGCAAGTAAAAACGGTGGTCTTCACCAAATGTCAGGCGGGCAATATGGGGAGCGACAAGGCCGATAAAACCAATCGGGCCGACAAACGCCACTGATAACGCAGAAAGAATACTGATACGCAGTAAAGTCGCCAGGCGCAGGCGGCGCACGTCAATACCGAAGCTGACTGCACGGTCTTCACCCAGGCGCAGTGCGGTAAGTTTCCACGAACTCATCATTGAAAGTGGCAAAATAACCGCAAAAGCCAGCGCCAGCACACCCAGTTTATCCCAGGAAGCTCTTGCCAGGCTGCCCATGGTCCAGAAAACCAGCCCCTGCAACGTATCTTCGCTGGCAACAAACTGCAACATAGAAACCAGCGCATTAAAGGTAAACACCAGTGCAATACCAAACAGCACCACACCTGATGTCGCGACTTGTGTCCAGCGGGTGATGGCATCAAGCAACAAGGCTGCGATTAACGCGAAAACAAAGGCATTGGCCGAGATAAACCACTGGTCAGGCACGCCGGGTATACCAATACCCAGGACGATAGCCAGCGCTGCACCAAATGCCGCAGCAGAAGAGACACCGAGAGTAAACGGGCTGGCAAGCGGGTTATTGAGAATGGTCTGCATCTCTGCCCCGGCCAGGCCCAGCGCCATCCCCACCATTACCGCCATAAGTGCATAAGGCAGGCGGATATCCCAGACAATCACCCGGGTTCCCGGGTTAGCACTGGATGGGTCAATCAACGTATGCCACAGCGTACTCAGTGATAAACCTGAAGGGCCAAGGGTAAAATCCAGTAGCAGCGACGCCAGAATGGCAAGAATAATTACGCCAAGTAACCAGTAACGGTGGTACAGCACCTTCTGGTAGCGCCCCATCACGTTGTTGGCAGATGATGATTGCGACGTTGACTGTGACATTGATTCGGAGGTTACACTCATTACATCTAAACCTTTACGGCGTCATGCTCATCATTAAACGCCTGCCAGCTCGCGCCACCAGGCTCTCAGGTTAAACACCCGCACAGGCAACAACTATTCATACTGGCTACACGCCAGCTACAACAATACAGAATGTTGAGACCGATACAGGCACTGTCCAGGGTACGTCCGTAAGTGTTTGTATGCTGCCTTGCTGTAAACAAGGGCTCACAGCGAGACTACCAGGCAAAATAAATACGAGCGCAGGCATATATGCCCGCCAACGATAAGACAAATGATAATTCTTATCAATTCTATAGTTATAAAAACCTCATTTTTTACACGCGCAGACGTTATAAATCAACGCATACACGTAAAAACAACACATATTGTGTAAGTTTTCCCTGACTGGGAACAAAATTGCAGCAGTTGCGCTGCCCCCCAGCCCTGTTCACCAGCAGTGAGACCGGATTAAAGCGGCAACTTAGACTTTACGGAACAGTCACCGCAGTAACAGTAATCTGCCAGCACAGAGCCAGTTGCGCGCCGTGTCAGCCACACTGCTTTTACTCACCCACTGCGCCCGGCGCCCGCACGGGGCAATGGCCCCCTGCCCCCCCCTTTTTTGGCCGGCAAAATCGCCGCTACGCGGACATTCGGCTTACCCCGGCGGCCTGTTCGGGTACCGCTCCGAGTCGGCTTCCTGCCTCCCGTCGCTCTG
>NZ_QGTS01000001.1 GCF_003182475.1 Mangrovibacter plantisponsor | reverse complement strand
CGCCGCTTTGCTTCCGTGAATGCCTGACTGACAGCAGTATCACAGATGAGCCGGAACTGCTGGCGTGGGCCGGGTTGATGGCGACGTCTGAGCCAGACATACCAGCCGCTTCGGGCAATCCGAAGCACCCGGCACATGGCTTTGATGCTGAACTCAGCCTGATGCTTTTCGATGAAGACATACTTCATTTCAGGCGCTTCGCGAAGTATGTCGCGGCCTTTTGGAGAATGGCCAGCTCCTCAGCCTGTTCCGCCAGCTGTCGTTTGAGACGGGCATTTTCGGCCGCCAGTTCATTCTCGCGCTCTGAGGAGGTCATCTGTTGCTGTTGTTTACTGCGCCAGTTGTAGAGCTGGGATTCATACAGGCTGAGTTCACGAGCGGCGGCAGCAACACCGATGCGTTCAGCGAGTTTCAGGGCTTCATCGCGGAATTCGGGGGTGTACTGTTTACGTGCCGTTTTGCTGGTTGATGCTGGTTTTGTCATGAGTAATCACCTCTGGTTGAGAGTTTACTCACTTAGTTGCGTGTCCACTAATGGTGGGGAGGATCAATTAAGCAAATCTGCTTATGCCAGACACATGGGCGTAAGCCGGCAGACGGTGTACTCCTGGGCTGCCCGGGGCAGTATTGTACTGTCTGGTGATAAAGTTGATGTTGACGCATCACTGGCCAGACGAAATGCTGTCGCAGCCGGCGGCGTTCACCGGACTGAAATGACCTGGGCACAGGCGGCTGTATGGGTATGGGGGCATGATGGTAGCGAACTTTCTGATGGTGTGGAAGGTGGCCAGAGGGTTAAGGCTGCAGCCACTGAGCTGGGTTTTGATATTCAACACGAACCTGATGAGCAATTACTCATTTTGTTTCGACTGGATGAAGAAACCCACAGCTTTTATGGCAAAGACCGTGTGGCAGGCGCTTTACGTTTCCTCCGTTCTGAGCTGGGCTACGTTGCCACAATGCATCCGGATATACCGGACGACTGGAATGAACCGGGCCTGCGGGCATTATGTCTGCTGAAAGGCGAAAAACTGTAAACCTCCGTTTAAACTAAACCCGCCAACAACACACCAGCTTGACACTTTTTCGGGTAAAAACGGGAAAAGTGTCAACTTCGTCTAACAAATCCTGACGCCGTTGAACAACAGTTACAGATTGCCTGTAAAGGCCAGGTACTGAGTTTTGGTGAACGTAGCAGGGGGAACCAGGTTGTCAAAAGTTGGCATCCTTTAGGGCAGCCAGTGGCAGATTTTTGGCTGTGTGTGCCCTAAGTTACAGTTGATTTAATCTGTTGATTAATATGAAAATTAATGCAATTTTAATGCCGATAACTTATCAGGTTGAAAGACTTATTAAACTCATAAAATGAGAGTGATTACAGACAAATCATTGACAAAAAATGGCACATTTGGTTAATTCTTATATGCAATTTGTGACAAAAAAGTCATATAATGCCTATATGATTTTTTGTTTGAAGTAGTGGGGGTAAAATGATAGTTAACTTTGGATTTAGAAATTTCTTTTCCTTCAAAGAAGGTGCTGAGATAACCTTCTCGCTTGAGAAAAGAGTGTTAGATTCGATTCCGAATAAAAATGGGATCAGCTACATTCTCGGCATCAAGGGGGCAAATGGTTCAGGGAAGACCAACATAATTAGAGCGCTCGGCTTCATCTATACATTTGCCACCAGTTCATCTGATAGAAAGATTGATGAAACAATAAGATTAGACTCTTTCTTTGAAAGTGAAGAACCAAGTGAATTCTATATCGATTTTATTTTAGATGATAAACTTTATACCTATAGCTTTGTTATTGATAAATTTAAAGTTTACAATGAAAAGTTAACAAAAAAAGCTAAGCGTGAAGTTGTTATCTTTGAGCGTAAGAAGAATGTCATTGAGCATTGCTTGAAGAGTTTAGATGAAATTAAAAAAATAAAACTTAGAACTAACGCTTCCTTAATAAGCTTGGTTGATAAATTTGATTTTGATTCTGATATGGCCGATTTGCGAGCTGTAAATAAATATTTTTCCAAAATCATTTGTAACGTTGGTTATGCCGGGATGATGCGGGATAATTTTGGCCTTTCAATGAATGATATTTCTAGATTGTATAATTCAAATGAAAGACTACTTTGTTTTGCAAAGGATATTATAAAAACAGCGGATCCCTCTATTTCTAATATTAGCATTATTAAAGGTGATGATGATGATGGCAAAGAGCGGTATTATCCAATATTCGAACATTCAAACGGGAGTGATACTCATAGGGTAATATATCTTGATGAATCTAGCGGAACTCAAACGCTTTTTAACAAGATGGCAATGTATTGGTCAACTTTTATACGTGGTGGGGTTCTCGCTATAGATGAATTTGATATTCATCTTCATGCTTTGCTTCTGCCAAAAATAATCAGTTTATTTGAAAGTAAAAAATCAAATAACTTAGCTGCTCAATTCATCTTTACAGCCCATAATACTGAGATAATGGATTATTTAGGCAAGTACAGGACTATCTTGGTTGATAAGAAAAATTTAGAAAGTTATTGCTATCGACTTGATGAAATGCCTGCAACGCTAGTTCCTGGTACAACCGTTAGGTCTGATAGAAAACTTTCTGGCCTCTATCTTAAGAAAAAATTGGGTGGAGTTCCTGAATTATGAGCAGATTTAAGAATAGAGGAAAAGAAGACTTCATAAAGAAGGCGCATGAAATTGAGGACCATGAGCAACTTGTCAGACAAGTCGATCATGTTGAAAATAATATCTCAAAGAGAATGGCTTTCAATTTTTCTTATTTTTTAGGAGAGGCTCCCGGGGCCGATTTCAATAATTTAAACCAAGAATCACTTTCAAGTTTATTCATTAAGCTCAGGGAGTTTTGCCGGGAACCAATCAGTCATTGGCTATTAGAACCTATAGGCCATAAAGGAACCGTATTTGCTAATTACATTAATTTCCCTAAAAATTCAGACTTTGAAGTTCCAGCGCATGTACCCAAGGGCGTCGAATGGGGGCGATTTAGAATTGATAGAGCAACCAGATTAGCTGGTTTTATCGTGCCAGATAAAAAAAATGGTATTGAAATAACTAAAGGATACCGACTTTGCAATAATGTCTTTTATGTTGTTTTTTTAGATCTCAATCATGGATTTTATAAAACAGACCCTACCAAAAAGAAATAGGTACATTTGAAAAAGATATATTTAAATGAGAATTTCATGAGTTAATTTTGAGATAAATGATAAAGAAGCAATCATATAATTAGATCGCAGATAGTTAAGGATATTTAGTTAGAACTTAAATTCTCCTTACTGAGAGGATGATATTCTATAAAAGGGCAGAACTCTGCCCTTGCGTACAAGTCTTAATCTTCAATATCGCATATAGAAGCAATGATTGAAAGTCTATCCACATTTCAGAATACCTACCATTACATCACGCGAAATAAAGTTAATCCTCATTGCGAGGCTCGAGCATGACGGCCCGACCGGGCGAACTAAGTCCATCAATAAGAAGGGAAAGTGGCACCACGAGGCCCTGCATATCCTGTAACAAACCAGCCTATGATTTGATAAGCGCCAGTTGAGTCGACTACAGGTGAAGACAGAGGTCGAACAGTAGACAAATAAGATGGAAGCAGCGAACGAATGTGTATAGATTAAATTAATTAAACTAATTTTTATAAATTTCAATTAGTTATGATGAAATTCCTAATCCCTTCTGTGGTATTCAAAATCAATATGACACTTTATGTCATCTGTCAATTTGCAATCGCTGTCTATCAGGTCTCGCTGGTAAAGGACTATGGAAGGGCGAACGAGCATGAATGTGGATGTTTTTGTCGAGCACTACAAAATGGAAGGTAGATAACCGTTCTCTATTTTGGCAGGACACGGTAAATGCAGCACAACTTGCAACAGCCTGAGATTGGTCGATGCATTGTGATTTACTCACTCATACCTTTCCGTGGTATCCCCTGAGTATCCCTGAAAAAGACTAAGGGCCTACGTTTGCACGTAAGCCCTTGTTTTATTTGGTGGCCCCTCCCCGGCTTGAACGGGGGACCAAGCGATTATGAGTCGCCTGCTCTAACCACTGAGCTAAGGGGCCGTGGCGGACGATTATAATGGAACTGACTGGCTCAATCCAGCCATTATAATGCGTATGCTGATTTTATAAGCAGTGTTAACCCGTTAGAAAATCAACAAGAATTGGGAATGCCCGCTTGTCAGTAGCCTGGTTGCGGGTGCACTGGATTATTAAACGCGCTGAGAGTATCTGTATGGGCTTCAGGGCCATTATAGGGGAGAAGGTGAAGTCGGGCCGTTAAGGTCACTTGCTATGGCATATAGCAGCATGGCGGTTAAAGGGCCACTACCCAAAGGTAGTAGCCCATAAACGCTAATCAGAACACTAATCAGGCACTCAGCCAGCCCAGTTTGATAACAAACAGGATGGACATGATAATCAGTGCAGCATTCACTTCTTTAGTACGGCCGCTCAGCAGTTTCACCACAGTCCAGGTGATAAACCCGAAAGCGATACCGTTAGCGATGGAATAAGTCAGCGGCATGGTCAGCGCGGTTACGGTAACCGGCGCAGCAGTGGTGACATCTTTCCAGTCAATTTCTGCCAGGCCAGAGGTCATCAACACAGCAACGAACAGCAGTGCTGGTGCTGTAGCATAAACCGGTACGCTGCCAGCCAGTGGTGAGAAGAACAGGCTCAGCAGGAACAGAACTGCAACCACAATTGCTGTCAGGCCAGTGCGGCCACCGGCGCTCACACCTGCAGCAGATTCCACATAACTGGTAGTGGTGGATGTACCCAACAGTGAACCAAACAGTGCAGCGGCGCTGTCGGCAATCAGTGCGCGGCCCATCTTCGGCAGGTTACCGTCTTCATCGGCAAGACCGGCGCGTTTGGTTACACCCAGCAGTGTGCCGGTGTTATCAAATACATCTACAAACAGGAAGGCAAAAATAACGCTTACCAGGCCCACATTAAATGCACCGGAAATATCCAGTTGCAGGAAGGTTGGAGCGATTGATGGCGGAGCAGAGAACACACCACCGAACGGTGTCAGGCCAATACCCATAGACAGGAAGGTAACAATCAGAATACCAATCAGTACAGCACCTGTTACGCGGCGGGCTTCCAGTACCACAATGATGATAAAGCCCAACAGAGCCAACAACGGACCCGGTTTGGTCAGGTCGCCCAGGCCAACCAGTGTCGCCGGGTTATCAACCACAATCCCGGCACCTTCCAGTGCGATCAACGCCAGGAATAACCCAATACCTGCGGCTATCCCGGAACGTAAAGCTAACGGAATACTGTTGATAATCCACTCACGGATTTTGAATATCGACAGCGCAAAGAAGATACAGGCTGAAAGAAATACCGCACCCAGCGCGATTTGCCAGGTGTAGCCCATGTGCAACACCACGGTGTAAGTAAAGAAGGCGTTCAGCCCCATACCCGGTGCCAGAGCAATTGGGTAGTTGGCAATAAGGCCCATCAGCACACAGCCAATTGCCGCAGCCAGACAGGTGGCAACAAACACCGCACCTTTATCCATGCCGGTGGCACCAAGGATGCTGGGGTTAACAAACAGAATATAGGCCATTGCCAGGAAGGTAGTGATACCCGCGATAACTTCGGTGCGAACCGTTGTATTGTGCGCTTTTAGCTTGAATAGTTTTTCTAACATCATCATCTCTCGTGATGGGGAGACGTCACTGACGTGCGTTCTCTTGCCAATAATGGGTTGCATGCGCGTTATTGTTTCGGGAAAAGGCTGACAGCTGCATGCTCGGCTATCAATTTGACGATTTTTCGCCAGCGCCTTGTATACCAACTCCTTTCCCTGAATTCACATAGCAATTGCTATGCCATGCCTGGACGCAATCGTTTACCTTCTTCGTTGCATCACTGGCTAAGACTATTCCGAACCAGAATGAGGCGTGATTATGGTGCATTGCACTATGTGTGCGCAATCGTTTTCCCACACGAAAAGTGTATGTCAGGCCTTGGTTATGCGGGTTTGTTTAGCGAACGGTATAAAAGACGAAGTGTTGAAGGAATAAGGCAGGTTTTCGTGTATGTTTTTCTGTACTGCGGGCGATTACCCTACAAAATAAAAAAGGCCCATAAAGGGCCTTTTCACGTTGGAGGATTAAAATATTAATCGTCCAGGAAGCTGCGCAACACTTCCGAACGGCTCGGATGGCGCAGTTTACGCAGTGCTTTCGCTTCAATCTGACGAATACGTTCACGGGTTACGTCAAACTGTTTGCCCACTTCTTCCAGAGTATGGTCAGTATTCATATCAATACCAAAGCGCATACGCAGGACTTTTGCTTCACGGGCTGTCAGGCCGGCGAGAACATCGTGGGTTGCGGCACGCAGGCTTTCCGTTGTTGCGGAATCCAGCGGCAGCTCGAGGGTAGTATCCTCGATGAAATCACCCAGATGCGAATCTTCATCATCACCAATTGGTGTTTCCATGGAGATAGGCTCTTTGGCGATTTTCAGCACCTTACGGATTTTATCTTCTGGCATCAGCATGCGCTCAGCCAGTTCTTCCGGTGTTGGTTCACGGCCCATTTCTTGCAGCATCTGGCGTGAAATACGGTTGAGTTTGTTGATGGTCTCAATCATATGTACCGGAATACGGATGGTACGCGCCTGGTCAGCGATAGAACGCGTGATAGCCTGACGAATCCACCAGGTGGCATAAGTTGAGAACTTGTAACCACGGCGGTATTCGAACTTATCTACTGCTTTCATCAGGCCGATGTTACCTTCCTGAATCAGGTCAAGGAACTGCAGACCACGGTTGGTGTATTTCTTGGCGATAGAAATAACCAGACGCAAGTTTGCTTCAACCATTTCTTTTTTGGCGCGGCGAGCTTTCGCTTCACCAATCGACATACGACGGTTGATGTCTTTAACCTGCTCAATGGTCAGGCCGGTTTCTTCTTCAATCTGACGCAGTTTTTGCAGGCAACGCTGAACGTCTTCTGTCACTTCGTTCAGTTTTTCAGACCAGGGTTTGTTCATCGCGATAGCCGCGTTGAACCAGGTTTCGCTGGTTTCGTTGCCGGTAAACAGTGTGATGAAGTTTTTCTTCGGCATTTTGCACTGTTCAACACACAGTTTCATGATCAGACGTTCCTGGGTACGAACACGGTCCATCATGGTACGCATGTTGTTTACCAGGTAATCAAACTGTTTTGGCACCAGGCGGAACTGTTTGAATACTTCAGACAGTTTCAGGATTTCTTCCTGTGCAGTCGCGTGGCTACGGCCTTTCAGTTTGATGGTGTCACGAGTAACAATGTATTGATCACGCAGTTCAGCAAATTTCTCGCGCGCCAGTTCCGGGTCGATACTGTTATCGTCGTCGCTGTCGTCGTCTTCGTCTTCATCTTCGTCGTCGTCATCGTCCATATCTTCCTGGGACAATTCAGAACCAACGTGAGTGGCGGTCGGGGCAAGATCTTCTTCTGCGTTCGGGTCAACAAAGCCCGTGATCAAGTCGGACAGACGAGCTTCTTCTGCTTCAACACGATCATACTGTTCTAACAGGTAGGTGATAGCTTCCGGGTATTCGGCAACAGAGCACTGTACCTGGTTGATCCCATCTTCAATGCGTTTGGCGATGTCGATTTCGCCTTCGCGGGTCAGCAGTTCAACGGTACCCATTTCACGCATGTACATACGTACGGGATCGGTGGTGCGGCCAATTTCAGATTCAACACTTGAAAGCACTTGTGCGGCTGCTTCAGCTGCATCTTCGTCTGTGTCATTCGTGTTTTCAGCCAGCAACAGATCATCGGCATCCGGCGCATGTTCCATCACCTGGATGCCCATGTCGTTGATCATTTGGATGATGTCTTCGATCTGGTCGGAGTCGACGATATCCTCCGGCAGATGGTCATTGACCTCGGCATAGGTCAGGTAGCCTTGCTCCTTACCACGAGTGACAAGAAGCTTGAGCTGTGACTGCGGGTTTTGCTCCATAAGACGGTATCCACACTTAAGTCATGAGAGTTGGTGTTGGTCGGCGAAACTGCCAACAATAACGTATACCCGTTTCTTTCAAACTGCGGCGTTGTATGACCTGGTCTGTGTTTACCCGGCGGTTTCTTTCCGCCCGGGCCACGCCATCACTGTCATGCTGCACCCTGAAAAATCTCAGGTACGGCGGGCTGGTTTATTTTCTGGCCGCTGCCCGTCTTTGCGGCATTCGGGGTCTTCCCGAGGTATATTCGGCAGTTAAGCCGCTTAAATTCTTTCTCGTCATACTTCGCGCCGCAGGTGTGTTTTCACTTCCCTCACAACACAAAGCATGTTAATTCTGTAGTGCCACGCGCCTATTTCTTTGCGCGTTTTAACGCTTCGGTAATCACGCGAACTTCTTCACGCTCCGCAGCGTTTAAGCCTTCAGTCCTTGACCGTGCAATAAGCTCGGTGAGCCTGAGCTCCAGCACCGTATCAAACATGTGGCTGAGCGCATCGGTGAAGGTTTGTTCTGCAATGTCCTTATCTGCTATATCGTCCCAGGTTGCCAGTTTTTCAAGGGTCGGGGCTTCTTTTCTTCCACGATAAAGCTCAAGTAACTGCCCGGTGTTCAACCCTGGTTGCGCCAGACAGGCTGCAACCAACTCAGAGAACAACCCTAATCCTGGCAATTTTGCCTGCTCAAGCCCTGCCAACGAAGGAACCAGCGGTGCAAGCTGCGGGTTTTGTATCAACAACCCTATCAGTATACGCATGGTTGTCCGTTTTAGCCCGGCTGGCTGCGGATTTACTGGTGTTTCCGCCTGGCGCGGCATCAACCGTTCCAGTTGTGTTTCGTCCAGAATACCGAGTTTGTTACCCAACTCCTGGCGCAAAAAAATGCGTAACGTTTCGCCGGGTACCTGGCTGATTAATGGCAAAGCCAGTGTACTTAACTGTGCCCGCCCATCGGGTGAACTCAGGTCTACCTGTGGCAGCAAACTGTTAAACAGAAACGCAGAGAGCGGCTGAGCCTGCTCAATCCGGGTTTCAAAGGCGGCTTTGCCTTCTTTGCGAACCAGTGTGTCCGGGTCTTCGCCATCGGGCAGAAACATAAAGCGTAGCTGACGACCGTCAGTCATGAAAGGCAGCGCTGTTTCCAGAGCTCGCCACGCCGCGTCACGACCTGCCCGGTCGCCGTCATAACAACAAACCACGGTGTTCGTTGCCCGGAACAGCAGTTGAATATGATCTGCTGTTGTCGACGTACCCAGCGAGGCAACAGCATAGTTAATGCCATACTGCGCCAGCGCCACTACGTCCATATAACCTTCAACCACTAATAACCGTGCAGGAGAAGGCTGGCTTTGCTGTGCTTCATAAAGGCCATATAGCTGGCGGCCTTTATGGAAAATATCGGTTTCCGGTGAGTTGAGGTATTTGGGAAGCCCGTCACCCAACACGCGACCGCCAAAGCCAATGACTCTGCCGCGTTTATCCCGGATAGGGAACATAACGCGTTCCCGGAAACGGTCATAACTGCGCCCGTTATCGTTGGTTACCAGCATCCCGGCATCAATCAGCGCCTGTTTATTTTCGGCATGCTGACCAAAACGTTTAAGCACATTATCCCAACCAGCCGGTGCATAACCGATGGCGAAATGTGCAATAACTTCCTGGCTGAGACCGCGTTTTTCCAGATACTGGCGCGCGTTTTCAGCAACAGGTTGAGTCAGAGATTGTTGGTAAAATGCATTCAGCCCATCGAGCAGCTGGTACAGGTTTTGCCGCTGATGGCGTTCAATCTGCCCCGGGCCGTTACCGGCTTCGTAGGGAACTTCCAGATTGTGCATGGCAGCGAGCTCTTCAACGGTTTCGACAAACTCAAGCTTGTCGTAATTCATTAAAAAGTCGATGGCATTACCATGAGCGCCACACCCAAAACAGTGATAAAACTGCTTCTCGCCATTCACCGTGAAAGAAGGGGTTTTTTCATTATGGAATGGGCAACACGCGTGGTAATTCTTGCCTTGCTTTTTCAGCTTCACACGCGCATCGATCAAATCGATGATGTCGGTGCGAGCCAGCAAGTCATTGATAAAAACGCGTGGGATACGTCCAGCCATAGGCCCCGGTTTTTCAGCTCTTAAACGAGAATAAGCCGCGCATTCCTTTCGGAAGCACGGCCTTTACAACTAAAACTCAGTCTGTGTGACTGTTGTATTGCGGATAGCCCGCAACCAACAATTAGTACAGACGAGTACGGCGTGCGTTTTCGCGAGCCAGTTTCTTCGCGTGACGTTTTACCGCAGAAGCTTTAGCGCGTTTACGTTCAGTAGTCGGTTTTTCATAGAATTCACGACGACGAACTTCCGCCAGAACACCCGCTTTTTCACAGGAACGTTTGAAGCGACGCAGTGCTACGTCGAACGGCTCGTTTTCACGTACTTTAATTACCGGCATGTGCCTCTCACCTTTACTAAATCGGTTTGCCACTGGCATCAACGCCAGCATATTTCAAAATGGTGCGGAATTTTACTTCAACTATTGCTGCTTTGTAAAGCACCTGCTGCAAGCTGAAGAGGGCTTTTCTGTCAGGCCTTTCCAAAAGTCCGGCATTATACACTACGATGCGCCAGGATGAGCAAAGTTTTACAAGCCGCGCATCTGGGCATACACTTCGCGCTGACAAAAGAGGGTGAAGTATGCGTGTACTGGGTATCGAAACATCCTGTGATGAAACAGGAATAGCCATCTATGATGATGAAAAAGGGTTGTTAGCCAACGAGTTATACAGCCAGGTTAAATTACATGCCGACTACGGTGGTGTGGTGCCTGAACTGGCATCACGGGATCATGTCCGTAAAACGGTGCCTCTTATTCAGGCTGCGCTGGCATCTTCCGGGTTATCTGCGAAGGATATTGACGCCGTTGCGTATACGGCAGGGCCTGGTCTGGTCGGTGCATTATTAGTTGGTGCAACCGTTGGCCGTTCGCTGGCATTTGCCTGGAATGTTCCTGCTGTGCCTGTTCATCATATGGAAGGGCACTTGTTAGCCCCGATGCTGGAAGATAACCCACCTGATTTCCCTTTTGTTGCATTACTGGTGTCTGGTGGTCATACCCAACTGATTAGTGTGACGGGTATTGGCGAATATGCATTATTAGGTGAATCCATTGATGATGCCGCCGGTGAAGCGTTTGATAAAACCGCGAAGCTGCTTGGCCTGGATTACCCGGGCGGGCCATTACTTTCGCGTATGGCGCAGCAAGGGCAGGAAGGGCGGTTTGTTTTTCCGCGTCCAATGACAGACCGGCCCGGGCTGGATTTCAGCTTCTCCGGCCTGAAAACTTTTGCGGCGAATACCATTCGGAGCAACAGCGACGACGACCAGACTCGTGCCGACATCGCCAGAGCTTTTGAAGATGCTGTGGTTGATACGCTGGCAATCAAATGCAAGCGTGCACTGGAGCAAACCGGTTTCCGCCGCCTGGTTATGGCGGGTGGGGTCAGTGCTAACCGGGCATTGCGCGCGAAACTGGCGCAGGTAATGGAAAAACGTGGCGGTGAAGTTTTTTACGCCCGCCCGGAATTTTGTACCGATAATGGCGCGATGATTGCCTATGCGGGCATGGTGCGCTTTAAAGCGGGTGGGGTGTCTGATTTAGGCGTTCGTGTACGCCCGCGCTGGCCGCTGGCTGAACTACCGGCAGCGCAATAACTGCTTTTGCTTGCCCGTGTTTATTCTGTGCCGTGCTGAGCCACGGCATTATTCTTTGCTTTCACTCTTCTTTTTACGCCGCAGTTTTTCCCAAATTTTGGTTTCCTGACCGCGCCATAACCGCTGTATATTATCGTGATGGCGCAGCAGAATCAGGCATGAAAGCATGGCGACGGGGAAGGTGAACTGGGGTTTGAACCACCAAACATAGAAAGGTGCAATCAGGGCACTGATAATAGCGCCCAGCGAAGAATAACCGCTCAGCAGCACGGAAAGTAGCCAGGTTCCTGCCATAACACCTGTCAGATCCCAGCCAATAGGCGCGATGGCGCCAAAAGCTGTTGCAACACCTTTACCACCACGAAACCCGAAAAAAACCGGCCAGATATGCCCAATACAGGCGGCAATGGCGATAAAACCAAGCCACATCGGGCTGACGCCCAATGCCCATGCACCCCAGACAGGCAGCATGCCTTTCAGAACGTCAAAAACCAGCACGGCTGCGGCGGCGCCTTTCCCACCGATACGCAATACATTGGTTGCCCCGGGGTTGCCGGAGCCCTGGACACGCGGGTCGGGAAGGCCGATAAGCCGACAGACAAGAATGGCGCTGGATATCGAGCCACAAAGGTACGCGAGGAGCACTATTCCGGGCGCGATTGCACTCATAACGCTGTTCCGTTTTGAAAATGTCGTTTTATTCTCTGCATCAGTGGATAATACGCATATTTCGCCGGAAGTGGTATCCGGCTGGGCTAAAAAGCGGCGGGACGTGATGGATATTGTATTTATAGAGCAACTTTCGGTAATCACCACAATCGGTGTTTACGACTGGGAACAGACCATTAAGCAAAAACTGGTGTTCGATATCGAAATGGGCTGGGACAACCAAAAAGCAGCGCAAAGCGATGATGTGAATGATTGCCTGAGCTATGCCGATGTGAGCGAAGCAATATTAGCCCATGTCTCTGGCGGGCGTTTTGCACTGGTAGAGCGCGTGGCAGAAGAAGTTGCCAGTTTGCTGTTGGCGCGGTTTCCCATCCCCTGGCTGCGCCTGAAAGTCAGCAAGCCGGGAGCCGTTGCTGAAGCAACTAATGTTGGCGTAATAATTGAACGTAAGCAAAGTCTGAAAAGCGAATAACTTAATCTAAACTAAATTATTTCCGGTTAAGCTGGTCTTACAGATAATCATTTGCGGCAGTGCGAGTATCTGCCGTTTTTTTATATCTTTTTTTAGGGGTAACGTTGTCATGAGCGATCTGCATTCGCTTGGTGTTGCGGGCATTTTAGGGGTGGTCGAGGGTTTGACTGAGTTCCTCCCGGTATCCAGCACAGGCCATCTGATAATTGTCGGCCATTTACTGGGGTTTGAAGGTGAAAAGGCCGATACCTTCGAAGTTGTTATTCAGTTGGGGTCTATTCTCGCTGTGGTCGTGATGTTCTGGCGGCGGTTGTTTGGTCTGATTGGTATTCATTTTGGCTCTGTACCACATGAAGGCTCGGGCACCGGGAAACTCACCCTGTTGCACATTATTGCTGGCATGGTGCCTGCGGTTGTTCTCGGGCTGGTTTTTCATGATTTTATCAAGACACTGTTTAACCCGGTGACAGTAATGTACGCGCTCATTGTGGGTGGCTTCTTACTGATTGCCGCCGAGTGCCTGAAGCCGAAAAAACCGCGTGCTGAAGGGGTGGATGACATGACAATCCGCCAGGCATTTGTGATTGGCTGCTTCCAGTGCCTTGCGTTATGGCCGGGTTTTTCCCGTTCGGGCTCAACGATTTCAGGTGGGATGTTAATGGGCGTAAGCCGCTATGCCGCCTCTGAGTTTTCGTTTCTGCTGGCCGTGCCAATGATGATTGGCGCAACTGCGCTGGATCTCTATAAAAGCATTGGCTTTCTGAGTATGGCTGATGCGCCGATGTTCGCGGTCGGGTTTGTGATGGCGTTTGTCGTTGCGTTAATCGCCATTAAAACCTTTTTGGAATTAATTAAACGAATTTCGTTTATTCCATTCGCCATTTACCGGTTTATCGTTGCAGCAGCCGTTTACCTGGTCTTTGTGCATTAATCCCTGCAGCCCTTAACTTTCGGGTTGAGGGCAGTGCTCCTGCTTCCAGTCTGCAACCGCCTGTATACGGCGGCGTGTCAGCTCTTCCCTAATGCTTGCGCCCTGAAAACCCGCCGCTACCACCGCTTTACTGTCTACTGAACGGGCAACCTGCCAGGCGGCACGTAACAACCGGCCCTGCGGATAATCGCTGGATTCAAAACCGGTTCGCCCACGGGCATCGGCTTCACTGGTTAAGGCCAGTTGCTCAACACGTTCCGGCTTACGCCAGGCATCCAGGTTATCAAACAACTTCACCAGAGTTTTTGGCTGCAGTATTTGTATGGTGTGAATCAGGTCGTGGAACTCCGCAACCAGTTTGGCCAGGTCACGGATGGCAACCGGTACTTTATAGCGCTCACATAACCGGGCCACCAGTTTCACCCCGGCAGGGCCATGCCCATGATGACGCGGCCACAGTTCAGGTGGAGTCAGGCCTTTGCCTAAGTCGTGGCACAGTGTGGCAAAGCGTACATCCAGTGCCGGGCTGAGCTGGGCTGCAATGGTCAGCGTCATTAATGTGTGAATGCCGGTATCGATTTCGGGGTGCCATTTCGCAGGGGCCGGAACGCCGAACAGGGCGTCCACTTCCGGGAACAGCACGCTCAGTGCGCCGCAGTTGCGTAGTACCTGGAAAAAGACCTGTGGGTTGCGTGTTAACAGTGCTGATTCCGTTTCTTTCCAGACCCGCTCAGGTGTCAGGTGAGACAGCTCACCAGCCTGAGCCATCTGTTGCATAAGCGCCAGAGTTTCCGGCGCAATACGAAAGCCCAAATGGGCATAACGGGCAGCGAAGCGCGCCACCCGTAACACGCGTAACGGGTCTTCACAAAAAGCGGGGGAGATGTGGCGTAACACACGCTGAGCAATATCTTTTTGCCCGTTCCAGGGGTCAATAAACGCCCCGTCTTCGCTTTGGGCAATGGCGTTGATAGTCAGGTCACGGCGCAGCAGATCCTGCTCAAGTGTGACGTCTGGTTCAGCATGGCAGATAAAACCAGTGTAGCCGTGGCCACTTTTTCTCTCTGTGCGGGCAAGCGCATATTCTTCGTGGGTATCTGGGTGCAAAAATACAGGAAAATCACGGCCCACCTGTTGGAAGCCTTGACCCAGCATTTCTGCTGGCGTGGCGCCCACAACAACCCAGTCCCGGTCTTTTACCGGCAGGCCTAACAACGTATCCCGTACTGCACCACCCACCAGAAAAATCTTCACCCGCTACCTCATTTATGGTCACTTTGCCCAATATCATACGTTAAGTGTAACCATAATGGAGCAAGAACAAGAAGAGAACGCCCAGTTTACCGGGGTGGCAGAACATGGGCATCTTCACAACCGGGGTTAGTTCATCCACCGGTCTTTACGGCGGCGACCAGGAATAATATGGGGCAGGATCAGGCCCAGTAACAAACCAATACCTGCAACGCCGCCGCCATACATAAACCATTGCATGATGATGGTACGCTGCTTGTCATCCAGTTGCAGATTAGCCATGTTGACCTTTTTCTGGGCAACAACCAGCTCATTCTTCAGCTTCTGGTTTTCGCTTTTCAGGCCATTGATGATGCCATCACTTTCGGCCACTTTTTTCTGCATATCTGCCGTGCGCTGGTTCCAGGTGGCATCAATGTTATTGAGCTTATCTGTCAGGGTTTTTACCTGAGATTCAAGTGCAGGTACGCGAGTACGCATACTGGGGTCAGTATTCAGTTCTTTCAGCGGTATCCAGGCTGTTCGCCCGTCTTTGTCACGAACCTGGCCATAATTTGTGTTTTCATTGGTTTGCAGCAGCGTAACAGCTTCGCCCGCAGAAAGGGTGCCGACCAGACGGTAGTTGTCACCCGGCCCGCTACGCAGCCAGGTGGTGAGATCATCGGAAACATAACGTGTTTCATCCGCGACAGCTGTAGCGGAAACGCTTAAAGCAAATAAAGAGAGACAAATCAGGCGTAATTTCTGCATTAGTAAGTCATTATTGTCATAAATGGTAGAAAGATAGTAATGGCAACAGTCTGACGACGCAAAAACTAAACCTGAATGGGAATCTTCCTGATGTGATTTTCACCACCAAAAAGTCAGGTCGCGCCGAAGCCAGCTACCCTTAGCGTCATTGGGTGTCACTTCCATTCTTCGGGTTTCACCAACAGTTGCTGTGTTGGCTGTGTTTCTGGCCGTAGGGTTATTTTGCAGCCCTGAAACCCGAATTATTTAGAGTATACTGACAGTTAAATGTTTTTTTAGTTCACTTCCCAACCTGGGGAACGACAGTAAGCAGAGACTATGGCACAAGAAATCGAATTAAAGTTCATTGTTCAACCGCAAAGCCGTGATGCGTTATGCACTTTTCTTAATACGCTTCCCGGCCAGCACAGTGAGCCACGGAAACTAAGCAATATCTATTATGAAACGCAGGATAACTACTTGCGGCGCCATGATGCCGGCTTGCGTATCCGTGGTGTGGATGGCCGGTATGAAATGACGATTAAAACGTCCGGGCATGTTGTCGGTGGGTTGCATCAGCGCCCTGAATATAACGTTGCTCTGGATGCGCCTGTATTAGCACTGGAAAAGTTTCCGGCAGAGATTTGGCCACAAGGTTGTGATGTAGCAGAGCTGGGAAAAGCGCTGCACCCGCTGTTCAGTACCGATTTTTTGCGGGAAAAGTGGGTGGTTACTCACGGTGAAAGCGAAGTAGAAATAGCTTTTGACCAGGGCGAAGTGAAAGCGGGTGAGTTCAGCGAAGTCATTCATGAACTTGAACTGGAACTGATTAAAGGCAATACGGAAGATGTCCTGAGCCTTGCCGGGGTTTTGTCCTCCCACCCGGGCATTCGCCAGGGGCTGCTCAGTAAGGCTGCCCGGGGTTACCACCTGGCGAAGGGCAATCCTGAGCGTACTCATCAGGCGTTACCCATTATGCAGCTCCCGTTGAAATCCAGTGTGGAAGCCGGTTTGGAGTGCGCGCTGGATATCGCGCTAAACCATTGGCTTTACCATGAAGAGTTGTGGGTGCGTGGCGACCAGAAAGCGAAGAACGAAATTATTGAAAGTATTGGGCTGATTCGTGCAGCGCTGGTGCTGTTTGGTGGCATTATTCCCAGAAAAGCAAGCACTCACTTACGTGATATGTTGACCAATGCTGAAAGTGACCTGGCGCTGGATGTCTCAGCAGAAAGCGTGGTGTGGGAAACACGCTTTACGCAAACTAAACTGGCGTTAACCCAATGGCTGGTGACCCGGGGCTGGCGTCCATTTTTGGACGATAAAGCGTTGCGTAGCCTTAATGAAGGGTTTAAGCGTTTTGCCGATATTAATTTGTCGCGCCACAGTGCGGAGCTGAAGCGTGCATTTACTCATGTAACAGGCGACAGCCTGCGGGACCAGCTACCGCGTCTGAGCCGTGAAGTCCATATTTTACGCCTGTTGTCTGGCTTTTATGATCAAACTCAGGCCAGCCACTGGCTGGAAAACTGGCAGGAGCTTTGCCTGGCTATCAGGCAGGGGAGCCGCCATGAAGCAGACCACTTCCGCCATGAGGCACTGGCTCAGGCCCCCTTCTGGTTGCACAGTGGTCAATCAGGGAAACACTAATTAAGGGAAAATGGTGATGATTCCTCTCTCTCCTGTTTTACAGCAACACTGGCAGGCGCGTCTGGCGTGCCTGCCTGAGTCTTTTGCATCCCAGGCGCTGTCTCAGCAGGCACAAAGTGTTCTGGCGTTCAGTGACTTTGTGTGCGACAGCGTGCAGGCCTGGCCGCAATGGCTGGAAGAGTTGCAGGCTGCTGAGCCTGGCCCTGACGAATGGCAAAACTATGCTTCAGCGCTGGAGAGCTTGTTGGGCAGTATTGAGAGCGAAGCAGAACTGATGCGCGCACTGCGTATTTTCCGCCGCCGGGAAATGGTCCGCATTGCGTGGGGGCAGGTGACAGAGAGCAGCAGCACAGAACAAACATTGGTGCAATTAAGTGCACTGGCTGAAGCGTTAATTGTTGCTGCCCGCGACTGGGTATACCTGGCATGCTGCCGGGAATGGGGAACGCCTTCCAATAAAGAAGGTGTTCCTCAGTCATTGTTTATCCTGGGTATGGGGAAACTGGGCGGCGGGGAGCTTAACTTTTCTTCGGATATCGACCTTATTTTTGCCTGGCCGGAAAGCGGCGTAACACAAGGTGGGCGCAGGGAGCTGGATAATGCGCAGTTTTTTACGCGCATGGGGCAGCGTTTGATAAAGGTACTGGACCAGCCGACACAGGATGGCTTTGTCTACCGGGTTGATATGCGCCTGCGTCCTTTTGGCGAGAGCGGGCCACTGGTAATGAGCTTTGCGGCCCTTGAAGATTATTACCAGGAACAGGGGCGCGACTGGGAACGTTATGCCATGGTGAAGGCGAAAATGCTTGGCCCGCAGGACAGCACCTGGAGCAAAGAGCTACACGCAATGCTGAGGCCGTTTGTTTTTCGCCGCTACATTGATTTCAGCGTGATTCAGTCACTGCGTACTATGAAAAGTATGATTGCCCGGGAAGTACGGCGGAGAGGGCTGAAAGATAATATTAAGCTTGGTGCCGGAGGGATTCGCGAAGCCGAGTTTATTGTTCAGGTGTTTCAGCTTATTCGTGGCGGGCGTGAACCCGCTTTGCAGTCACGCTCATTACTGCAAACGTTGGATGTTATCAACGAACTGAATTTGCTGCCTGCCAGCGATGTCGTTGCGTTGCGTGAGGCGTACTTGTGGCTGCGCCGGCTGGAGAATTTACTGCAAAGTATTCATGATGAACAAACCCAAACATTGCCGGGCGATGAACTGAATCGCGCACGCCTTGCCTGGGCGATGAACGCCCCCGACTGGGCCGCGCTTGAAGCAACATTGCAGCACCATATGCTGGCGGTACGCACGATTTTCAATGCACTGATTGGCGATGAAGAGAGCGCGGAAGCGCAGCATGCGGTGGATGATGGCTGGAGTGAATTATGGCACGACACGCTGGATGTCCAGGATACCCCGGAAGTGCTGGCTCACCTTGCGGATACTGATCGCCAGCAAGTTCTGCGCCTGATTACCGACTTTCGTAACGATACCAACCGGCGGACCATTGGCCCGCGAGGTCGGCAGGTGCTTGATCAGTTAATGCCGCATTTGTTGCAGGCTGTTTGTAGCCGTGATGATGCGCCAGTCCCGTTCTCGCGCATGGTGCCTCTGCTCACGGGCATCCTTACCCGAACCACCTACCTGGAACTGCTCAGCGAGTTCCCGGGCGCATTGCAGCACCTGGTGCGTTTATGTGCCGCTTCGCCAATGGTTGCGGAACAACTGGCACAATACCCTTTGTTGCTTGATGAGCTGCTCGACCCTTCCACGCTTTACCAACCTACAGCACCAGATGCCTACCGGGATGAGCTGCGCCAGTATTTGTTACGTGTTCCTGAAGACGACGAAGAACAGCAACTGGAAGCACTGCGCCAGTTTAAACAAACGCAGCTGTTACGTATCGCCGCGGCCGATATCGCCGGGACTTTGCCTGTAATGAAAGTGAGTGATCACTTAACCTGGCTTGCCGAAGCAATCATTGATGCGGTTGTGCAGCGCGCGTGGGCACAAATGGTGGCACGTTTTGGCAGGCCGGGGCATTTAGCTGGCCGCGAAGGGTACGGGTTTGCCGTAGTCGGTTACGGCAAGTTGGGCGGATGGGAACTGGGTTACAGTTCAGACCTGGATCTGGTGTTCCTGCACGACTGCCCGGCCGATGCGGTTACGGATGGTGAAAAGGAAATTGATGGCCGCCAGTTTTATCTGCGTCTGGCCCAGCGCATTATGCATTTGTTCAGTACGCGGACTTCTTCCGGTATTTTGTATGAAGTTGATGCGCGCCTGCGCCCGGCAGGTGAAGCCGGGATGCTGGTCACCACTGACAGCGCTTTTGAAGACTACCAACGTAATGAAGCCTGGACATGGGAGCACCAGGCGCTGGTGCGTGCCAGAGTGGTATATGGCGACAGCCAAATCCACACCCGGTTTAACGCCATTCGCCAAAAGATTTTGTGTACTGAGCGTAATGAAGACCAGTTGCGTACTGAAGTGCGTGAGATGCGTGAGAAAATGCGCACGCATCTTGGCAACAAACACCGTGGCCGGTTTGACATCAAAGCTGACCAGGGCGGCATTACTGATATCGAATTTATCACGCAGTACCTGGTATTGCGCGATGCAGCAAAAGTCCCTGGCCTGACCCGCTGGTCTGATAATGTGCGCATTCTGGCGTTGTTAGCTCAGCATGGCATTATGCCTGAAGATGAAGCGCACGCGCTCACATCCGCTTATGTGACGTTACGCGATGCCCTGCACCATTTGGCCTTACAGGCACAGCCCGGGCATGTGGAGCCGGATGCTTTTGCAGCACAACGCCAACAAGTTACAGCCAGTTGGAATACCTGGCTGGAACAGGCCTGAACAGTGCGATTAATATCAGTTGTGGTATTATCGCGCGCAAATTTGCTATCTCTGCTGGAGAATAAGGAATGAAAGTAACGCTGCCCGAATACAACCGTGCTGGCGTCCTGGTGGTAGGTGATGTCATGCTGGACCGCTACTGGTATGGCCCTACCAGCCGAATTTCCCCTGAAGCGCCTGTTCCGGTGGTAAAAGTGGACACCATCGAAGAACGCCCCGGTGGTGCAGCCAACGTTGCGATGAACATTGCTTCTCTGGGCTCCAGCTCACGCCTGGTTGGCCTGACGGGGATTGATGACGCTGCACGGGCGCTGAGCCAGTCTTTGGCGGATGTGCATGTTAAATGTGATTTCGTTTCCGTGCCTACCCACCCGACAATCACCAAATTACGTGTATTGTCACGTAATCAGCAGTTGATTCGCCTGGATTTTGAAGAAGGTTTCGAAGGCGTTGACCCGGCACCGTTGCATGAACGTATCCAGCAGGCTTTGCCTGAAATGGGCGCGATTGTGCTGTCTGACTACGCCAAAGGGGCACTGGCTTCTGTACAGCAGATGATAGCTCTGGCGCGCCAGGCTGGTGTCCCCGTGTTAATCGACCCGAAAGGTACCGACTTTGAACGTTACCGTGGGGCAACCTTGCTGACGCCAAATTTATCTGAATTTGAAGCTGTGGTGGGTAAATGCGCTACAGAAGAACAGATTGTTGAGCGCGGTTTGAAACTCATTGCTGATTATGATTTGAGTGCTTTGCTGGTAACTCGCTCGGAACAGGGCATGAGCTTATTGCAGCCGGGTAAGGCCCCTCTGCATATGCCCACTCAGGCGCAGGAAGTTTACGACGTCACAGGTGCCGGGGATACCGTAATTGGCGTGCTGGCCGCAACGCTGGCAGCCGGAAACTCACTGGAAGAAGCCTGTTACTTCGCTAATGCTGCAGCCGGGGTCGTTGTTGGTAAACTGGGTACATCTACCGTTTCGCCAATTGAACTGGAAAACGCGGTGCGTGGCCGGGCAGAAACCGGGTTTGGCGTGATGAGCGAAGCGGCGCTGAAACAGGCTGTGAGCGATGCCCGTAAGCGGGGCGAAAAAGTGGTCATGACGAACGGTGTGTTCGACATACTGCATGCCGGCCATGTTTCCTATCTGGCAAATGCCCGTAAGCTGGGCGACAGGCTGATTGTGGCCGTCAATAGCGATGCCTCGACGCGCCGCCTGAAAGGAGAAACCCGGCCGGTTAATGCGCTGGAACAACGTATGATTGTACTGGCGGCACTGGAAGCGGTAGACTGGGTCGTTGGGTTTGAAGAAGACACCCCGCAGCGCCTGATAGCTGACATCCTGCCTGATTTACTGGTAAAAGGCGGCGATTACAAACCGGAAGATATTGCCGGGAGTAAAGAAGTTTGGGCAAATGGCGGTGACGTGCTGGTGCTCAACTTTGAAGATGGCTGCTCAACCACCAATATTATTCGTAAAATTCAGAATCAGTGATTCTGAACAGAGCCCTGTGAGCCACCAACGGTTGGCAGTCAGTTAATGTTACCAGCCGTTGGTTTTTCAGGGTTATGCCTGCTCGTCACTCTCTTGTTTCTGGGCACTTTCAAGTGCGGCGAGGCGCTGTTCCAGCACAGCAAGCTTTTCGCGCGTCCGCAGTAAAACCTGGGTCTGCACATCAAACTCCTCACGGCTCACCATGTCCAGGCGCGTCAGCTGTGCCTGCAGGGTCTGGCGGATTTTTTTCTCAACATCTTCACCAAAATCACGCATGCCTTTGGGCATTGATTCGTGAATCTGACGGGCTATCTGCTCAATTTTTTTGGGGTCAATCATTGTCTTTTCCGGCGATAAAGTGAGGTGATTCTTCTATTGTAATCGCTGAGTCCGGGGGGATAAACCAGAAATATTTCTAAGCCCGTTGCCGGGTTAGTGGATTGGCGTTATAGTAAGTGCGTTTATTCTCAGGGCGGGGCGAAATTCCCCACCGGCGGTAAATCAGCTCTTTGCTGAAAGCCCGCGAGCGCTCCGCTGTCATGGCGGAGGTCAGCAGACTCGGTGTAATTCCGGGGCCGACGGTTAGAGTCCGGATGGGAGAGGATAGCGATCCAGTCGGGTGAAAGCCCGCTCGCGTTATTTATTTGCCTTTTGGCACTCCTAAGACTGCCCTGGTTCTGGTAATCCATAAGTTTAATGAGGTTTCTTACCATGAATCAGACGCTGCTTTCTTCTTTTGGCACGCCTATTGAACGTGTTGAACAAGCGCTTACTGCATTACGTGAGGGCCGTGGTGTAATGGTCCTTGATGACGAAAATCGTGAAAACGAAGGTGACATGATTTTTGCCGCTGAAAACATGACGGTTGAACAAATGGCACTTACCATTCGTCATGGTAGCGGTATTGTGTGTTTGTGCATTACGGACGAGCGCCGTAAGCAACTTGACCTGCCTATGATGGTAGAAAATAACACCAGTGCGTTCGGTACCGGGTTTACCGTTACTATTGAAGCTGCTCACGGTGTGACTACCGGTGTTTCTGCGGCCGACAGGCTGACCACAGTGCGTGCCGCAATTGCCGATGGCGCAAAACCCAGTGATTTGAACCGCCCGGGGCATGTTTTCCCGTTGCGTGCTCAGGCTGGTGGTGTGCTTACCCGCGGTGGCCACACTGAAGCGACGGTAGATTTAGTTACGCTGGCCGGGTTCAAACCAATGGGTGTGCTGTGTGAACTGACCAACGACGATGGCACTATGGCTCGTGCGCCGGGTTGCATCGAATTCGCTGGTAAACATAACTTAGCGGTTGTCACCATCGAAGATATCGTGGCTTACCGCCAGGCTAATGAGCGTAAAGCCAGCTAACTGGCAATGACCTTTTATTTACTGTGGCAGCCATTTGGCTGCCACAGTGCTTTTCGGGGCCTGATACGGTTATGAAACCAGGTAAATCATGATGCCCTCGGTCACAATGCCCAGAGCTGTCCCCAGTAAAATGGACGATGAAGCTGATTCCACATAAGTATCACTGCGTATGGCAAACATCCCGGCAGCTATAGCGGAAGGTGTTGCGCCAATAATCACCACTTGCTGCATAAACGTGTGGCTCAGGCCAACCGCCAACCCTGCGGCAACCATTAATGCAGGCTGGATCAGGTTCTTAATACTGATGTTGGTGAGTGTATGTATATTGAAAGCAGGGCGTTCGCCATAGAACAGTAACCCCAGAGCAAACAGTGAAATCCCTCCGGCAGTTTTCCCCATCATCTCAATTGGTGACTCCAGTAGTGCCGGGATTTTCAGACCACTCAGGCTAAGCAATACCCCCAGAATCGGGATCCAGACAATAGGGTTGCGAACTGCTTTAAATAAATTCGCGGCTATCATACTGCCCAGGCTAACGGCTTCAGATTCGCTACCTTTTTCCCCCATGCGAATCAGCATAATGGTCAGTGGGATCATCAGTACGCTGGTTATCAGGTTACCTATCAGAACCCCCAGAAAACCTTCCGGGCCAATCAATACCGCCAGTACCGGTGCGCCAAAGTAAGCCATATCCGGGAAGGCACATACCAGTGACTGAATTGCACTGGTTTTAATATCATGGCGAAAGACAAACCGCGAAATAAGTAATGCCAGCAACCACGACCCCATCAGACCAAATACCAGTACGGCCATGAATGGCAGGTTTTGAATTTTCTCCGGGTCTGTTTTTAGTGCCCCCATAAATAAATGTAGAGGCAGAGCAAAACGGATAACTACCGTCGCCAATACCGATGCATCTTCACGACGGGTATAACCCAGCTTACCACTTAGCCAGCCAAGAACCATAATAAACACAAGTGGAAATAATGAGGATAAGAGTAATGTTGGCATGATATTACCTTGTAATAGTATTGGGTGAAAACAACCTGTATATCATCTTCAGTGATGTTTTCTCTCGTTGAGATTTTTCTGGTAACTCACTGAATACCAAGGTTGTATTACGCTGTTTTTGTAATGGTTGAATAATCGTTATGGTGAACTGAATATATAGTTACTGGGTTTTCTTGTGAGTGACATTAGTCACAGCAAAGGGCTAACATTAATTACTAAAGCCTGATTAAATTTAATAAAGTAACCAGTGCGTGTTTTTGTGGTGGAAGGCTATTTATCAATGGCTGATGGCGGGAATAGATGTGAGAAATAAAAAATGCGCCAATAAATGGCGCATTATGCACAGGCAAGAAAAATAAATTAAAATGCCGCGTGTTTATAAGGCTGGTATTCTGCTTTCCAGAATGTTTTATCTATAGCGGCAAGAATAGCATTGTCATCCATTTGTGGCGCAACACCATCCTGCTGTGCGGCTTTAGCCACAGACAGCGCTATTGCCCGGGAAACCTGTTCGATTTCTTCAATCGGAGGCAGTAACTTACCGCGCTCGGTCTGTACCAGCGGTGAGTGGTCTGCCAGTGTCTGGCTTGCCGCCAGCAACATACCATCTGTGACACGGCGAGCTTTCGCCGCCAGAATGCCCAGCCCCAGGCCCGGGAAAATATAGGCATTGTTACACTGGGCGATATCGTAAATATTATCCTGGTAGCATACCGGTGGGAACGGGCTCCCGGTAGCAACCAGTGCTGCACCTTCAGTCCAGGCAATTAAGTCCTGTGGTTTAGCTTCCGCGCGTGATGTTGGGTTAGACAACGGCATAATAATGGGATGCGGGCAGTGGCGATGCATCTCTTTGACGATTTCTTCACTGAATAACCCGGGTTGCCCGGAGACGCCAATTAACACAGTGGGTTTAGCGTGGCTGACTACATCCATCAGGGAAATTGTTCCGGCTTCATTTCCCCAGCCCTGCACTTTTTCCCTGTTGGTAACCAGGCGGTGTTGGAAATCCCGCAGGTTGGGCATGTCGTCGGTCAACAGGCCAAAACGGTCTACCATGAAGACTCGTGAACGTGCTTCTTCTTCACTGGCGCCATCTGCCACCATACGTGCAATGATCGTTTCCGCAATACCGCAACCAGCGGAACCCGCACCCAGGAAGGCAATACGCTGGTCACGCAGTGTTGAACCTTTAGCCTGTGAACCGGCAATCAGTGTACCTAATGCCACTGCGGCGGTGCCCTGAATATCGTCGTTGAAGCAGCACAACTCGTCACGGTAACGGTTCAGTAATTGTGTGGCATTATTCTGAGCAAAGTCTTCAAATTGCAGCAGAACGTTTGGCCAGCGCTCTTTCACGGCATTGATAAACATATCCATAAATTCACGGTATTCACCATCCGTGATTCGCGGGTGGCGCCAGCCCATATACAGCGGATCGTCCAGGCGCTGGGCGTTGTTTGTGCCCACATCGAGCATAATCGGCAATGTGGATGCCGGGTCAATGCCACCACAGGCGGTGTACAGCGATAATTTACCGATAGGGATCCCCATGCCGCCGATCCCCTGGTCACCCAGGCCGAGAATACGCTCGCCATCGGTAACAACAATGACTTTTATGTCATGACGGGAAAAGTTTTGCAGCATGTCATCAATACGGTGGCGGTCTGGCCAGGAAATAAATAACCCGCGGGCGCGGCGGTAGATATCAGAGAAGTGTTCACAGGCCTCACCCACTGTAGGGGTATAGATGATGGGCATCATCTCTTCAAGGTGTGCACGCAGCAGGTTATAGAATAATGTTTCGTTAGTATCCTGGATATTTCGCAAATAAATATGGCGGGAGAGGTCGCGTTTAAAGTGATTAAACTGGGACCATGCACGGTCAGTTTGTTCAGTGATGGTTTCGACTTGTTCCGGCAACAGGCCAATTAAATTTAATGCAATACGCTCTTCATGAGAAAATGCCAGGCCTTTATTTAATAAAGGGTTTTCCAGCAACATAGCCCCAGTATATGGGGTATATACAGAATTTTTTTTTAACATCTGAATGCTCCAGGGACGACCATACTGCCACGGCGCATAAGAGAAAATATCACCATGTAAATATACGTCTGGCGTATGATGTAGGGGTGTAACGGTTTAATTTAGCCCCGATTGTAGTCCTCATTTTTGCAGATTTTTAATTACTTTAATTGCATTAAACTTTAATTAGTTTTTTTAGTGTTTTTTGTTTGATTATTATCCAGAGGATGGATGGCGGGTAACTATCTATGGGGAACTGATAACCTATATAACGGTATTGGTGCGTTATATAATACCAAGTGTTTTATTTTATGTGACGAAGTTAAATATTTCAATAAATGATTGTGGAAAATCTGAGTTAAATATGTATTTAGTTTCCTGCCTCTATTCGGTTTTTTTGTGCGATTGCCTGGTATTCATTACCAGCTACTACCAGGCTAATCGCGCACAATGAACACACCGGGAGTTAACCCAGCCCCAAACTTTGTAATGCGCTCAGGCTTAATCCCATTACAGCCATGCCGCACAATACGCCATAACTGGGGTTATTTTGCGGGTCAATCTCTTTTGCCAGTGGCATCAGTTCATCTACGGACAACGCCACCATAATACCGGCAACCGCTGCCATTACTGCGGCCATCACCACAGGTGAGACCATACTACCGAGCAGCAACCAGGCAAGGATCCCCCCCAGAATTTCTGCCATGCCGGATAAGCCTGCCCACAGTAATGCTTTGCGCTTCGAACCTGTTGCGGCATATACCGGAGCGGAAACCGCCAGCCCTTCTGGAATATTATGCAGCGCGACAGCGAGTGCAATACCCAGCCCCAATTCAATATTGCTGCTGGCGGTTACGAATGTCGCTATTCCTTCAGGAAAGTTGTGCAGACTAATCCCCAAAGTGAGTAACAAGGCTGTGCGCCGCAATTTCCTGGTGTTGATACTGCCATCCATCAGGTCCTGCGGGTGGGCATGGGGCAGCGCGCGATCAAGAGCAAAGTAGCCAGTCAGCCCGGCGATAAACATACCGTAACCCAACAATGGCGACATATTAGGTGTATCCAGGGCTGCAGGCAGCATTTCCATCAGGGAGATTAACAGCATAATACCTGCGGCAAATCCCAGTGCGAATGCCAGCAGGCGGTTAGAAGGTTTTTGGCCTATTATCCCTAAAAATGCGCCAATAAATGTCGAACTACCCGCTAACAGAGTCAGAACCAGCGGTACGGACATAGCACTCTCCTTTGATAATGATTATCATTTATACATTTGGTTACACAGAGTGTCGAGAGCCGGGACTGCGTTTTACATAACAATACATTCAAAATTTCTGATGATCATCATCATGGTTATCTGCGTTTATTTGCAGGCTAAAAGCCGTAATCTGACAGTAAGTAATCTGACACGGTAATTAAGGATATAATGATGAACACCTCACGTATGCCTGCGCTGTTTGTTGGTCATGGCAGCCCAATGAATGTGCTTGAAGATAACGTGTTTACCCGTTCCTGGCAGCAACTGGGTAAAACACTGCCTCGCCCGAAAGCGATGGTAGTGGTTTCTGCTCACTGGTACACACGGGGAACTGGCGTTACAGCTATGCCTAATCCAAAAACTATTCATGATTTTGGCGGGTTTCCGCAGGAACTGTTCGATACACAATACCCGGCGCCTGGCGCACCGGATTTAGCTCAGCACTTAGTGGATATACTGGCTCCTGCCGCCGTAATTAAAGATGACAGTGCATGGGGTTTTGACCACGGTTCATGGGGAGTGGTTATCAAAATGTACCCTGATGCCGATATTCCTATGGTGCAGTTGAGTATTGATGCCACCCAACCACCGGCCTGGCATTATGAAATGGGTCGTAAGCTGGCAGCACTGCGTGATGAAGGTATCCTGCTGATTGGTAGCGGCAACGTTGTACACAACCTGCGTACTGTTCGCTGGCAGGGGGGGAGTGAGGCTTATCCCTGGGCAACCGCCTTTGACCAGTATGTTCGCGATAATTTGACCTGGAAAGGTGAAGCGCAAAACCACCCGTTGGTTAACTATATGGACCACTCAGGCGCTCAGCTTTCTTGCCCAACACCAGACCACTACCTGCCACTGTTGTATATTCTGGGAGCATGGGATGGCGAAGAGCCGGTGAGTATTGTCACCGAAGGGATTGAAATGGGCTCTCTGAGTATGCTTTCTGTGCAGGTTGGCGCATAACCGCGTTGCCACACAGTACTGTGTCAGAGCCAGATGAATACTGAGTAAGAGCGCGCCTGGTTAACAGGCGCGTGCAGTATTTATTCAGGTGTGAAGCTGTGTGGGTAAAAGCGCGAAAGATCTTGCGTGATCAGCTCTCTGTCTTCCCGAATACCGATCCCGGCGGGTTGATCATTAATAAGCCAGGATCCAATTAGCGTATAGCTGTCGCCAAACCTGGGTAACGGGTGGTATTGCTGGACAATCATACCTTCTTCGCCATATGGCCCATCTGCCCGGGCTATTTCTTTCCCGTGTTCGATAATCTGAATATTGGCACCTTCACGGGAGAAAATGGGTTTCACCACGTAGCTCTCCATGGCGGGGTGATCATCTGCGGCAAACCAGGCGGGTAAAAGGTTTGGGTGGCCTGGAAACATTTCCCACAGCAATGGCAGTAACGCTTTGTTAGATAAAATACTCTTCCAGGCCGGTTCCAGCCAGCGCACACCAGCATCTTCCAGTTTTGTCGAAAACATCTCTCGCAGCATGAACTCCCACGGGTAGAGCTTGAACAAGTTGCTGATGACCTGATCCTGCATATCAGTAAACTGGCCTTTCTCACCCAGCCCAATTTGGTCCATAAACAGGAATTCGGTCGGGAGCCCGGCTTCGGCTGCGCAGTCCTGGAGATATTGCACTGTGCCACGGTCTTCAATACTGTCCTGGCAGCAGGCCATGTGCAGCAAATTGAATCCATGTTGCTCGTGCAATACACGAAAACGCTCGATTAGCTGTTCTTGCAGGCTGTTGAACTGATCACTTCCCGCTGGCAGGTTACCGGCGTTGATTTGATCTTCCAGCCAGATCCACTGGAAAAACGCAGCTTCATATAGTGAGGTTGGGGTATCGGCATTGTTTTCCAGTAGCTTAGGTTCCCCGGTGCCACCCCAGGCAAGGTCCAGCCTGGAGTAGAGCGATGGCTGGCGGGTTGCCCAGCTTTGGCGTACGAAATCCCGGGTATGGCGCGGGATGCAAAATTTATCCATCAAAGCATCACTGGCAACCACGCGTTCTACGGCTTTCAGGCACAACTGGTGTAATTCAGCAGTCACATCTTCCAGCTTTTCAATTTCCGCCAGAGAGAACTGGTAATACGCGTCTTCACACCAGTAGGGTTCGCCATACATGGTGTGAAAGTTGAAGCCAAATTCACGGGCTTTATCCTGCCAGCCTGGGCGTTCGGTAATAGGCAGACGTTTCATGAATTAACCACCCATTGTACGACGCGTTGTGCCACTGGTACTGGAGCGTTGCATGGAAGTTTGTTTGGCTACGCTTTCACCAAAACCACCACGAGTAATTGTGCTGGTGGTTGCTGGTTTTGGTGCCATTGCGGTTTTGGGAACTGTCATCGTGCGCCCAGGTGTTGCGGCACCATAGTTTTTGCCGCTGGCGTCTGTGTAGCGGCCATAAGCCGGGCTGGAAGGGTTTTTCGAACTGAATAGTGGCTGTTGAGCGTAAGAGCCGCCCATCATTCGGCCCATCATGTAGCCGGCCATTAACGGCATCCAGAAACTCCCTCCTGACTGGGCCTGTGCCTGGTTATCACCTGCCACACTGGCCTGAGATGGCGCAGGCTGGCATTGCCCTTCACCAAACTCGGCAATACAGTCTTCGCGGGTGGCGTATTTAGGTGCAGTGCGTTCAGCTTCTTTCAGAGCGTTGTTATAGGCTGTTGTACACTGCTGGCTTTCACCCGGGTTGGCAGCGCTGCAATCATCTGCATTTTGGTAAAGTTTTACGGTCTCATCGCTTTTTTCGCAGCCTGCGAGTAAGAATGCCGCCGTGACAGCCAGAGCTACAGGCGTTAAATGCCGCGCATTCCAGCTTTTGCGAAAGGCGGAGAGTTGTATTGTTTTGGTCCTTTTCATCATTCTTTTCCTGGCCCAGTGGTAGGTATTACTTGGAGTGCCAAGAATAGAGGAACACTGATTATATTTGAAGCAATGTGCAGAACTGTGGAGGCTTCTTTACGAAGCCTTACGTTTAGCAAAAAAAAGAGAGCCAAAAGGCTCTCTGTATATGAGTGAAAAACGACTGGTTTGACTGAACGTTCATGGAACGAGTAAATGAACCAGGGAAAATCAATTCATTGATTTTCGGCTGTTAACTAAAAAGCAGGGAAAACCACGTTTTTCCCTTCTTTTTCATCAAGCTAAGAGAGCCAAAAGGCTCTCCCGGGGAAAACAAACGGCCAGTTAGTGGCTCAGCATTTTTTTGCTGCTGGTGGTGGTTCTGCTGGCTGTTTTCTGTACAGTAGTGTCACTGTAACCATCTGCACTTGCGTCCTGTTGCACATTATCCGGCGCAATGCTTTCAGGTGAAGTCGAAACCGGTTTGCTCAGTTCACTGTTCAGTGTGACTAAGTCCTGCTGGTTCAACGTACCCAGAGCAGATTTCAGTGTCAGAGTATTAATCAAGTAGTTATAACGCGCGCTGGAAAGCTCCTGCTTGGCGCTATACAGCGTGGATGTTGCATCCAGAACATCAACAATAGTACGGGTGCCGACAGAGTAACCGGCTTCCATTGCATCCAGTGAGCTTTGCGCAGAAACAACTGCCTGTTTGTAGGCATTGATGCTGCTAATAGATGCATTGATGTTGTTCCAGGCTGAGCGGGTGGTTTGCACAACACTGCGGTGAGCGCTTTCCAGCGATTCGCTGGCACCCACAAAGTTATATTGCGCCTGTTTCACCTGTGAAGTGACAGACCCACCGCTGTAGAGCGGTAAAGAGAAGCTCAGGCCAACAGAGTTCTGGCCGATGTCTCTGTCTGCATAGCTTGAACCAACAGCGTTGTGACCATCGTATTTGGTGTTGGAAACACTACTGGACGCGGTCAGATTCAGTGTCGGCATATGGCCGGTCTGGTAGTAGCGAATTTGCTCACGAGCCAGATCCTGGTTCAAACGAGCCTGCAACAAAGACAGGTTACGGTTTTCCGCTTCTTTGAGCAGGTTCTGAACAGCCTGAGGTTTGTTGACTTTCATGTCCGCAACATTGACGGATGCCAGTTCAGGGTAGAAATTGCCGGTAATCTGGCGCAAAGATTCCAGTGCATTATCCAAATTGTTACGGGCGGTGACTTCATTAGCCAGAACGCTGTCGTATTGAGCACGGGCGTTTTGTACGTCAGTAATCGCCACCAGGCCGACATTAAAACGCTGGGTAGTTTGGTCAAGCTGACGGTAAATAGATTGTTTTTCCGCTTCAACGTATGACAACGAATCGATAGCGCTCAATACGTTAAAATAAGCTGTTGCGGTATTAAGGATCAGCGTCTGTTCGTCAGACTGGTAGGAGACATCCTGTATTCCTGCCGTTTTTTCCTGAATGGTCAGCGCACGCCATTTTGACATATCGAAAATAACTTGCGTAAGCTGTAAGGACGCACTGGTGGCATTGGAGTTAATGCCATCGTTGTCACGGTAGCCGTTGTTATAGGTATAGTCGGCTCCCAGACCCAGTTGAGGTAATAATGGGCTGCGTGATTCATTGATTTTCTCAAATGCCGCGTCGCGATCAGCTGCGGATTTACGCAGGTCAGGGTTACTGATACGTGCCTGCTGATAAACCTGCAACAGGTTTTCTGCCTGGCTCATGGTACTGAACGCGACAAAGCTCAGACCAATAAGTGTGGGGAGCAGTTTCTTCATTTGCATTCCTTGTTGTGAAGCAGAAATTGTGTGTAATAGCGCTGACTGATGCCAAAAAGGATCGCCGATTTTAGCAGGTTCAGCTTTGACAACGTCTTGGCGTTAAGTGCCATCTGCCCTGAAAATTCATCAATCTACCACAGAGTGGTTGAAACAACATTCCTGATGGATTGAAATCAAGAAATCAATCACTGTTCGAGCAGGTTTACTGATGGCTATAGAAAACAAAAACATCACAACGTTTACAAAAAACGATGTAGAAATTATTGCACGGGAAACAGTTTGGCGTGGTTTTTTTTCGCTCGATGTCTGGCGTTTTCGTCACCGTATGTTCAATGGTGGAATGAGCGAAGAAGTTCGGCGGGAAATTTTCGAGCGTGGGCATGCTGCAGTACTGTTGCCCTACGATCCTGTGCGTGATGAAGTGGTGATTATCGAGCAAATTCGAATTGCTGCTTTTGATACCAGTGAAACCCCATGGTTGCTGGAAATGGTTGCCGGCATGATTGAACCGGGCGAGTCGCCGGAAGATGTAGTGCGCCGTGAAGCAGAAGAAGAGGCCGGGTTGCATGTGAAACGTACCCGGCCAGTATTAAGTTACCTGGCAAGCCCTGGCGGAACCAGTGAACGTTTGTCTATTCTGGTCGGAGAAGTGGATGCAACGACAGCTACCGGGATCCACGGCCTGGCGGAAGAAAATGAAGATATCCGCGTTCATGTCGTCAGCCGGGAAACTGCTTACCAATTAGTCGAGGAAGGGAAAATCGACAACGCCGCATCTGTCATCGCCTTGCAATGGCTGCAGTTGCATTATCAACAATTACGACAAGAGTGGAACGCATGACAATGAAGCGCTATACACCTGATTTCCCTGAGATGATGCGTTTGTGCGAAACCAACTTCGCCCAGTTGCGCCGGTTGCTGCCACCTGTTGACGCAATCGGTGAAAAAATCAGCTACCAGGTCAATAGTGCTCAGTATCGGTTAACGATTCTTGAATCAACTCGCTACACTACGCTGGTTGAGATTGAACAAACGCTACCCTCTGTAACATACTGGAGTCTTCCTTCCATGTCCGTCAGGCTCTATCATGACGCCATGGTTGCTGAAGTGTGTTCAAGTCAGCAGATCTTCCGTTTTAAAGCACGTTATGATTATCCTAATAAAAAGTTGCATCAACGCGACGAAAAACATCAAATTAACCAGTTCCTTGCCGATTGGCTACGTTACTGTTTAGCGCATGGAGCGATGGCGATTCCGGTTTGTTAGCGTCGTGAAACCTAAGGACACCATTTGGAAAGCCTGTTGACAATACCTGCTGCTGATGAAGCCAGTATCAGGATACTACAAATTACTGACACCCATTTATTTGCCGGGAAAGATGAAACGCTGTTGGGCGTTAACACCTGGTCAAGCTACCGGGCAGTGCTGGCGGCTATCCACAAAGAGGCCCGCCCGTGTGATCTGATAGTTGCCACCGGGGATTTAGCACAGGACCAGAGCAACGAAGCCTATCAGCACTTCGCTGAAGGGGTTTCTTCGTTGGCGGCGCCTTGTGTCTGGCTGCCTGGTAATCATGATTTTCAACCCGCAATGTTCAGCTCGCTGAAAGAATCGGGTATTTCGTCTTCAAAGCAGGTACTGGCAGGGAAAAGCTGGCAGATTGTGCTGCTTGATAGCCAGGTTTTCGGTGTGCCCCATGGTGAACTGAGCGAATACCAGCTTGAGTGGCTGGAAAAAAAACTGGCTGAAAACCCTGACCGGCAAACTTTGTTGCTGTTGCATCACCACCCTCTGCCTGCCGGGTGCAGCTGGCTTGATCAACACAGCCTGCGCAATGCTCAGGCACTTGATGATGTGTTGCAACGTTATGCCGGAGTGAAACACTTGCTGTGTGGGCATATCCACCAGGAAATGGATGTAGACTGGAATGGGCGCCGGATGATGGCCACACCGTCTACTTGCGTGCAGTTCAAGCCACATTGCGCCAATTTTACGCTGGACACGATTGCTCCAGGATGGCGCTGGATAACACTGCACCCTGATGGTTCGTTGACAACTGAAGTTTGTCGTTTGTCGGGCAGTGCTTTCAGCCCCGATACTGATTCTGAAGGTTATTAATGGCCACTCTTCTTTATCTCCATGGTTTCAACAGCTCACCACGTTCTGCTAAAGCCACCAGTATGAAAAACTGGCTGGCTGAACATCATCCTGACATCACCATGGTTATCCCTCAGTTACCTCCTTACCCGGCCGACGCCGCAGAAATGCTTGAATCTATTGTGATGGCCAGAGGAGGGGAACACATGGGCATTGTGGGTTCATCATTAGGTGGGTACTACGCCACATGGTTGTCGCAATGTTTTATGTTGCCTGCTGTGGTTGTGAATCCGGCTGTACGCCCTTTTGAATTACTGGCAGATTTTCTGGGAAACAATGAGAACCCATACACCGGCCAGCAATATGTGCTAGAGTCTCGCCATATTTATGATCTCAAAGTCATGCAGGTTGACCCGCTGGAAGCACCCGATTTACTTTGGTTGTTGCAGCAAACGGGTGATGAAGTGCTGGATTACCGCCAGGCAGTGGCTTATTACGCCCCTTGCCGCCAGCATATTGAAGAAGGCGGTAATCATGCATTCACCGGCTTTGAGCATCATTTCACACAGATTATTGATTTCCTGGGGCTGAGTTAGTACCAGGTATCTTCTTCCTTAGTTGAGCAGCGAAAAACCATGACGCAATCCTATAACGCTGATGCCATTGAGGTACTTACCGGGCTTGAGCCGGTTCGCCGTCGCCCGGGAATGTACACTGACACCACGCGCCCTAACCACCTTGGTCAGGAGGTTATTGATAACAGCGTGGATGAAGCGCTGGCAGGCCATGCCAAAAAAGTTGACGTAATTCTCCATGCGGATCAGTCGCTGGAAGTCATTGATGACGGGCGTGGTATGCCTGTCGATATTCACCCGGAAGAAGGCGTTCCGGCGGTTGAGCTTATTCTGTGCCGTTTACACGCCGGGGGGAAATTCTCCAATAAAAACTACCAGTTCTCTGGTGGATTACACGGGGTGGGTATCTCGGTTGTCAACGCGTTATCCAAACGGGTTGAAGTCACAGTTAAACGCGATGGCCAGGTGTATGGCATTGCGTTTGAAAATGGCGATAAAGTTGAAGAACTGCATGTGACAGGGACCTGCGGTAAACGTAATACCGGTACCAGCGTGCATTTCTGGCCTGATGAACAATTTTTCGACAGCCCGCGCTTCTCTGTTTCTCGCCTGTCGCATTTGCTGAAAGCGAAAGCAGTACTGTGCCCGGGCGTTGAAATCACTTTCCGCGATGAAGTGAACAACACCGAACAGCGTTGGTGCTACCAGGATGGCCTGACAGACTACCTGTGTGAAGCTGTTAATGGTCTGGTGACACTTCCGGAAAAGCCATTTGTGGGTAACTTTTCTGGTGAAGCCGAAGCCGTTGACTGGGCACTGCTGTGGTTGCCGGAAGGTGGTGAACTGCTCACTGAAAGCTATGTCAACCTGATCCCTACCATGCTGGGCGGGACTCATGTTAACGGTCTGCGCCAGGGGCTGCTGGATGGTATCCGCGAGTTTTGTGAATTCCGCAATATTTTGCCGCGTGGTGTGAAATTATCTGCTGACGATATTTGGGAACGCTGTGCTTACGTACTGTCTGTCAAAATGCAGGATCCGCAGTTTGCCGGGCAGACCAAAGAACGCCTGTCATCGCGCCAGTGTGCGGCATTTGTCTCTGGTGTGGTAAAAGATGCTTTCAGCTTGTGGCTGAACCAGAACGTGCAGGCGGCAGAACAACTGGCTGAACTGGCGATTGCCAGCGCGCAGCGCCGTCTGAGAGCCGCTAAAAAAGTTGTGCGTAAGAAACTGACCAGTGGCCCGGCCCTGCCTGGTAAGCTGGCAGACTGTACCGCCCAGGATTTGCATCGTACCGAGCTTTTTCTGGTGGAAGGGGATTCCGCAGGGGGTTCGGCAAAACAGGCTCGCGACCGTGAGTACCAGGCCATCATGCCTTTGAAAGGTAAGATCCTGAACACCTGGGAAGTGTCTTCAGACGAAGTGCTGGGCTCCCAGGAAGTGCATGATATTTCCGTCGCCATTGGTATTGATCCCGACAGCGACGATTTAACCCAACTGCGCTACGGTAAGATTTGTATCCTGGCGGATGCTGACTCCGATGGCCTGCACATTGCTACATTGCTGTGTGCGCTGTTTGTGCGCCATTTCCGCCCGCTGGTGAAAGCAGGCCATGTGTATGTGGCAATGCCACCGCTGTATCGTATCGACCTGGGTAAAGAAGTTTATTACGCCCTGACTGACGAAGAAAAAGACGGTGTCATGGAGCAGCTTAAGCGTAAACGCGGTAAACCAAACGTTCAGCGCTTTAAAGGGCTGGGTGAAATGAACCCGCTACAGTTACGTGAAACGACGCTGGATCCCAATACCCGCCGCCTGGTGCAGTTAACCATTAGCGATGACGATGAAGAGCGTACCCAGTCAATGATGGATATGTTATTGGCGAAAAAACGTTCTGAAGACCGCCGTAACTGGTTGCAGGAAAAAGGCGATATGGTGGATATCGAAGTCTGATTGATTGCCGGTTAACAACCCTGATGGTGGAGGCGTAAAGCCCGAATCACAGGGTTTTTTTATGCCCGTTGGCACGTCGCAGGCTCACCTGTATAAGCGTGTTGCCTCATAATGATGCAACCGCAGCCTCATTGATGGCTAATGCCTGCATAAATAAATTAATCACCGGGTTAATTTTTTTTCCTTTTTTTAGCATCAGATAAAAAGGTGTTTCTGCCACCAGCTTTTCATTACTGAGTGCCTGCAGTAAGCCCCGATCAATATAGCTTTGCGCATAATGTTCCGGGAGGTAACCAATAAAGTGCCCGGTTAATATTAGCATAGCAACTGACTCTACCTGAACAGCCTGTATTTTTGTGTCGTGAACCGGCAGGATACCACTGGTATCGCGGTGTGAAACATACATGTGATTAATCATTTTTTGTTGTTTTATTGTATCAATAGAAACATTATTTTCCGCTTCTTTATTAAATAATGGGTGAGATGAAGAACAATAAATTTTCGAGGTTTCATGATATAAAAGGAAATATTCAAAGGCTTCTTTTTTTTCGTATACAGGGCCAATTCCACAATGAAAACGCCCCTCGCTAATACCTCTTTCTATATCTTCTAATTGTGATGTCTGCAGGCGGATATTTACTTTTGGTGCATTCTGGTGCAATTGTTGCACCGCTTTGGTGACAGGTGATTGAGTGTCTGAAATAGTATTATCAACCACGCTAATTGCGATGTCTCCAAGAACTTCATTGCGGCTGCTGTGAACCCTCTCACGGAAAGTATTAAGTGAAACAAAGAGTTCCAGTGTTGCCTGGTATACGTTTACACCATATTCAGTCAATTCAAATCCTTCGCGCCCGCGGCTACATAAGGTCATCCCAAGGCGTATTTCAAGGTCGGAAACCTGTTTGCTAATTGCGGCAAGGCCAATATTCAGTTCATGGCTGGCCGCCGTCATTCCCCCGGCTTCAACCACACATTTAAACACCCGCAGTAATTTAAGGTCGATGTTATTTAATGAAAGTGTTGTTCCGTCATTACGATTCATCGCGCTGTTTCCATTGCCCGGACTTGCCATGTTTCCATAATGAGAAACTTTACTTTCCATTTTTACTATTTAACTCCGTAAATATTGCGGTAAAAGTACAGTGAACATGAAATGAATTAAGTTTTCCAGTGATTGTAAAAATAAGTTTTTATTATTACCGGAAACGAAATCATTTATCGCCGTCTTGAAAGGGAAACAGCATGTCTGAAAATGCAGAGCGCCTTTGGGGAGCGCGTTTTAAATCCGCCCCAGCCGCGAGCCTGAGTGCGTTATCACGCAGCCCAGAGCACTATTTCTCACTGGCTCCTTACGATCTCGCCGGGTGCCGGGCCCATGCCAGAGAGCTGGAAAGAGCCGGGTTGCTCAGTGCTGAAGAGTTATCAGCCATGCTGGTGGCGATTGATAAGCTGGACCAGGATTTTCGTGCCGGGCTGGTTTCACCGATTATTGCGGATGAAGACGTTCATACATTTATTGAACGTGTACTGGTTGAACGCCTGGGGGAATTGGGCGGCAAGTTACGCGCAGGCCGGTCTCGTAATGACCAGACAGTGAATGATTTGCGTCTCTACCTGCGGGATAACGGGCGCCGTGTAGCCAGTGCATTGCTGGAGTTACAACAGGCTCTGATGGGGCAGGCAGCCCAGCATCTTAACAGTGTTGCTCCAGGTTTTACCCACCTTCAGCAGGCTCAGCCCATTGTTTTTGGACACCAGTTACTGGCTCACGCTCAGTCTTTCGCCCGGGATATTTCACGTATGCAGGACTGGGATCAGCGCAGTGCATACTGCCCTCTGGGCGCTGCGGCCATGGCTGGTTCCGCTATTGCCCGCCAACCGGAGCTTGCAGCGCAGGAACTGGGGTATATCGCAGCCTGTGAGAACTCTATTGATGCCGTTGCCAGCCGTGATTTTGCCGCGGAATTCTTGTTTGTGACTGCCATGATAGCCGTCAACCTGTCGCGCTTGTGCGAGGAAGTCTGCCTCTGGTCATCTCGCCAGTTCCGTTGGGTTGAACTGGATGACAGCTATGCCACGGGTAGCTCGATTATGCCGCAAAAGAAAAACCCGGATATTGCCGAGCTGACCCGTGGGCGCAGTGGTCGCCTGGTCGGAAACCTGATGGCATTACTGACCACCATGAAAGCGATGCCACTCTCCTATAACCGGGATTTAAGTGATGACAAGCGCAATGTCATTGATGCGGTAGAGACCCTGTTACTGGTTCTGCCTGCCATGTCTGGCATGGTTGCCACCCTGAAATTCGATACACAAAGAATGGCTCAGCAGGCGCCAGAAGGCTTCACCCTGGCAACAGAGGTGGCGGACTGGCTGGCAATGCGCGGGGTGCCATTTAAACATGCCCATGAAATTACTGGGCAACTGGTACAACTGTGCGAACAACAGCAGTGCGCGCTGGATGCGCTGAGCGATGCCCAACTGCAATCGGTAGATGAGCGCCTGACACCTGACGTTCGCGAGGCCCTGACTCTGGAAGCGGCATTAGCTGCCCGCCACGGTTTCGGTGGCACCGCGCCGCACTGTGTTGAACAGCAGTTAGCCCGCCTGCAAACACTGACTGAATCCCAGTTGCGCTGGACCCGGGATTACACAGGGCCGCGAGCCTGAAGGAGGCAGGATGGAACAATCAACCCCGCTTGCAACATCATCACCGGCGCACAACAGCCGCACACAGTATGACCTGGATAAATACCAGGTCGTCCCGCGCCGTTACTACGGGCGAATTACTGCCTCGGTTGTGATTTTGTTCCTGGTGGCAATGCTGGTGAATGCTTTTGCCCACGGCAATATTGAATGGCGCTATGTCGGGCAGTTTTTTACGGCCAAAGCCATTCTTCAGGGGGTGATGAACACCCTGATTATGTCGATTCTGGCCATGATGCTGGGCGTGGTTTTTGGTGTGGTGGCGGCAATTATGTATATGTCGCCCAACCCGGTGTTGCATTACCTCGCAGTGGTCTATGCCTGGATTTTTCGTGGCACTCCACTGATTCTGCAATTACTGCTGTGGTTCAACCTCGCACTGGTATTCCCGGTGATTTCCATACCCGGCCTGTTCAGTGTGCAAACCGTACACGTAATGACACCATTTCTGGCCGCTTTGCTGGGGCTGAGTATCAACCAGGGAGCGTATACCTCCGAAGTGGTTCGTGCCGGTTTGCTGTCTGTGGATATTGGCCAGTATGAAGCGGCGAAATCTATTGGCATGCCGCGCCTGCAGGCTTTACGCCGCATTATTTTGCCCCAGGCGATGCGAGTTATTCTGCCGCCAATTGGTAATGAATTTATCAGCATGATCAAAACGACCAGTCTGGCGAGCATGATTCAGTACTCCGAATTGCTCTACAACACGCAAAACATCTACTTCGCTAACGCGCGTGTGATGGAGCTGCTGTTTGTGGCTGGTATTTGGTATCTGATGATTGTCACGGTGCTCTCTTTTGGCCAAAGCCAACTGGAGCGTTATTTCTCCCGCGGTCATCGCCGCCGCCAGTAACTGGAGAGCCTCATGAGAAACATTGTTCGTGCCATGAAGGTGAACAAATATTTTGACCAGTTCCACGCGCTGAAAGATGTCAGTCTGGAGGTGAATTACGGCGAGGTGATGTGCATTCTCGGGCCATCTGGTTCAGGGAAAAGTACCTTTCTGCGTTGTATTAACCAGCTTGAAAAGGTGGACAGGGGCGGGATCTGGATAGACAACGAATTGGCTGGCTATCGCATTGCGGGCGATAAGCTGTACCCGCTCAGTGACAAACAAATTGCCCGCCAGCGCCTGCATACCGGCATGGTTTTCCAGCGCTTTAACTTATTTCCCCATAAAACTGCGCTGGAGAATATCACTGAAGGCCCATGCAATGTGTTATTGCGCCCAAAACGCGAAGCAACTGAAGAAGCAATGGCATTGCTGGAGCGGGTTGGTTTGGCAAACAAAGCACACGCCTACCCGCAGTCGCTCTCTGGCGGGCAACAGCAGCGCGTTGCCATTGCCCGGGCACTGGCCATGAAACCAAAACTGATGCTGTTCGATGAACCCACTTCGGCACTGGATCCCGAAATGGTGGGGGAAGTGTTGGCTGTCATGCGTCAACTGGCGCAGGAGGGCACAACAATGCTGGTGGTGACCCACGAAATGGGCTTTGCCCGCGAGGTTGCCAACCAGGTGGTGTTTATGGATGAAGGCCAGATTATTGAGCAGGGCGCACCAGAAGAGATTCTGCTCAACCCGCGTAACCCGCGGATGAAAAATTTCATTAATGCCATTCTCCTTTAATTAACCGGGGTAAACCATGAAGAACGTGTTTCTGAGCGTGATAGCAACTGCACTCGTTGTCCAGGCCTCCAGCACCTGGGCGGCAACTGAATTACCAGCATCCATTAAGGCAAAAGGCGAAATTACCGTGGCAATTATGCCGAACTACCCGCCAATGGATTTTAAAGACCCGACCAGCAATCAGTTAACCGGTGTGGATTACGATCTGGGCGTTGCCATTGGCAAAGAGCTGGGTATCAAAGTGAACTGGCAGGAAATCGCGTTTGAGCAGATGGTCAATGCTGTAGTAACCAAACGAGTCGATATGGTGATGTCAGGTATGACAGATACCAAAGAACGCCAGAAAGTGGTCGATTTTATTGACTACTTCAAAACCGGCCCACAGTTTTACACGCTGACCGCCCGTCAGGATCTCCAGCATGATATTGATTTGTGTGGCAAACATGTTGGCACCAGCCGCCGTACTACATTCCCGCAGGAAATTGCTAACTGGAGCAAATCCCATTGCGAAGCTGCGGGTAAACCGGCCGTTGTGGTTGTGGGTACTGAAGGTAGCGCGGATGCACGCACGCAGTTACGCCAGCGCCGCCTGGATGCAGCTGTGCAGGGGAGCGAAACGCTGCCTTACATTATGGGCCTCGAAAAGGGAACCTTTAAGCCACTGGATAAAGCATTCGCCTTCCAGTACACCGGGATGGCGATTGGCAAGGACAACACTGCATTACGTGATGCCATTCAGGGCGCGTTGAATGACATGATTGCTAATGGCACCTATCAAAAAATCCTCACTAAATGGGGCTTATCAGATAACGGTGTTGCCAAAGCCACCGTCAACCAGGGCTAAAGCAGGAGCAGATGATGCAATCACCGGGTGAATTGCGTTGGCCTGAGGGAAAACGCGGTTGTATGGCGCTGGCGTTTGATTTAGATGGGCCAACTGGCGATGCCATGCTTAATGGCAGTATCTGGTCTTCGCCGGAGTACTTTACCTTTGGCTCGTATGGGCCATTTCGGGCACTCGGTCGTTTGCTCGATTTACTGCAAGACTTTCAGTTACCTGCCACGTTTTTTGTTCCGGCCTGGGTTGTTGAGCACTGGCCGGAACAATGCCGCGCCATCGTGGAGCAGGGGCATGAAGTTGCGTTTCATGGTTATCGGCATGAATCGTTTTTTGCCCTGAGCCCTGATGAACAACATGCAGTGATGGCGAAATCCGCAGAAATCTTTCAACGCTATTTAGGTATCACCGCACGGGGGTTTCGTACCCCGTCGGGAGACTGGCATGCCAGTACCCCTGAAGTGCTCAAAGCGGCAGGTGTTCTCTATTCGAGCAGTATGCGTGGCGATGATCGCCCTTATTGCATTGAGGTTGCGGGTTTCCCGCCCCTGGTGGAAATTCCTGGTAAGTGGGAAATGGATGACTACGCCTCACTGGCTTATACCCGAAACCCGGATTTCCCCAAAGGGGGAGACCGTACTGCCAGCTATGCACTGACGCTGGATAACTGGCAACGGGAATTTGATGGCGCCATGGATGAAGGATTATGCCTGACAACTTTGTTCCACCCCAAAATCTCCGGGCAGCCCGGACGCATTTTGTTGCTGGAGAAATTCTTTGCCCATATGACTTCCCGTGACGACGTGTGGTTTGCCCGCTGTGATGCCGTCGCTGAGTGGTATATGCAGGAGTGTCAACATGCCGGATAAAAACACAATGTTTACCGGGAGTACTTCGCCCTGGCCGCAGGGGTACCGTTCTGCTGCGGTTATCACCATTGATTTTAATGATATCTACGGCATTTTGACCCAGGCTCCTGCTGTTGAAGGGCGGGATAAAACATTGTCTGTCTGGCGCTATGGCACGCTGCGCGGTGTGGACCGTTTACTGAATCTGCTGGCGAAAAAACAGGTGAAAACCACCTGGTGCCTGCCTGCCATTGTGGCGCAAGAACAGCCACTGCTGCTGGAACGGATTTTGGCAGAAGGGCACGAAGTTGCCTGCGCTGGCGACCAGCACGAAGATTTTTCCGCTATGAGCCTGGAAGAGCAGGTTGCCTGTGCGCGCCGCGCTACAGAGAAACTGACAGCGTTATGTGGCCGTGCGCCACGGGGTTTTCGTACTCCTGCCGGGCAGTGGAAACCCGGGTTTGCTCAGGCACTGAGCGGCATGGGGTTTCAGTGGTCTTCATGCTGGCGGGGCGATGACCTGCCGTATTTCCATCCGGGCACACCTCTGGTTGAGTTACCGCTGCATTATGAACTGGAAGATGAACCCTATTTCGCGTTTAACCTCAGCCCGGCAGTACCACCTGGCCAGTCGCGTATTGCGTCCTACCAGGAAACACTGGCGAACATGACCCAGGATTTTTACGGTTATCACCGGTTCGGTTTGTGTTACTTACTCCGTTTACACCCGGAAATTATGGGGACGGCAGGCCGAATTTCATTACTGGAAGCGCTGATTGATACGTTGCAACAACAACCCGTCTGGTTAACCACCGCGGAGTCTGTGGCCGAACACTGGCGTTCTTCTCAACCCGCTAATACGCCAGACCACCCGGCGGAAATATTCCAGCGGTTGTGGGAGCAAAATCATGGCTGAACCAGTGATTGATTATGCGCACTCGCTGGGTGAGTTCATTGCCTCTACAGGCTACAGCGATTTTCCGCCGCACCTGGTGGAAAAAGCCAAACGCCATTTTTTAGATACCCTGGGCGCTATGCTCGCAGGCACAGACAGTGATATCTGGCATCAGTGTGCTGCATTAGCCAGGGAAGAAGGTGGGCATGCACAGTCCCTTCTTGTCGGGCAGGCGTGGCGGGTAACCCCGCGCCAGTCGGCCTGGCTGAATGGTGTTGCTGCACATATGTATGAACTGGATGATACCGGTGGCTGTGACCACTCCGGAGCGGTGGTAATGCCGGCCATTCTCGCGGCATTACCGCTGGTGGGGAACGTTGTTGACGGGCAGCGTTTGCTGACCGCGTTTATTATTGGCTATGACATTGGCCGCCGTGTGCTGGAAGCCTGTGGCGGTTATAACGCTCATAACGAAGCAGGCTGGCACTCGACGGCAACTTGCGGGGTATTTGGTGCCACTGCCGCAGTATGCAACCTGCTCCGGTTGCCCCCTGCTCAGTGCAGTGCTGCCCTAGGTATTGCGGGCAGTTTCAGTAGTGGCCTGTGGGCTTTTATACACGATGGTTCACAAACTAAAAAACTGCATGCTGGCCGGGCTGCTGAGAGTGGGCTGTTTGCCGCGCAACTGGCACAAAGAGGCATTCAGGGGCCGGGTGCTATTTTCGCTGAAAAATGGGGCGGTTTTTTGCAAACCATTGCACCTCACAGCCAGCTACCTGAGGCACTGGTGGCATCGCTCGGGCAAGTCTGGAAACTGGCGCGTTGCTCAATCAAACCTTATGCCTCATGCCGGGGAACCCATTCAGCGGTTGATGCACTGAACCAGTTGTTATCTGTGCAGCCTTTAGCTCAGGTGCAGCGCATACATGTCCGGCTGAACCCATTTTTAATGGAGATGTGCGGTGGCCGGTCAACTGACAGCCTGGCTGCGGCACAAATGAGCCTGCCTTATGCGTTGGCTGCGCGTTTATGTTACGGCAGTGCCGGGCTGGAAAGTTACAGCGAAGAAAAGCGGCTTTCGCCACAAGTGAGCGATATGATGGCGCGCATTATTCTGGAAGTTGATGCGTCTCAACAAGGTGATGAAGAACCGGTGGTTATCTTGCACACTACCAGTGGCCGTGTGGCGCAGGTTCAGGTGCCGGTACCTTCAGGTTCTCCGGGAAACCCCCTGAGTGATGAGGCATTGCTGGCAAAATTCCACCAGCTTGCCAGCCGGGTGTTGCCGGAGGCGCTCTGCAGAGAACTCGAGCAGATTTGCCTGCATTTGGATGGTTACCCGGATACTGCTGCGTTACTCAATATACTTAGCCGGGAAGAAGCACAAACAAGGGACGAGGCTGCGCGGTGAAACGGGTGAACGTTGCTTAAAAAAGCAGAATACAGCAGAAACAAAAAAGAAGGAAAACCGGGTTTTCCTTCTTTTTAGAAACGCCAGCACAGTTATGTTGTGCCTGGCACTGGAGTGAAATCAGGCGATGCCGGGTTTCAGAATGCGAATGTGCATATCCAGCACATCATTCTTCGTTTTTTCCCCGAATGCTTTCATATGCGGCGTTTCCAGGTGCGCTTTGAGATGTGCGGCGCTTTCCCACACTTCAACCATCACAATGGAATCAGGTGCAGTTGCCTGAAAATCCAGAGAGGTGTTCTCATCCACCATTGGGGTGTAGCCATGGCAACCTTCTTCCTGAAGAACAACAGGTACCAGGGTTTTAAATTCATTCAGCACGGCCTGGCGATGATGAGCGCCTGGACGTGTGCGAATTTCAGCAATCACTGTCAGCATAAATTCACTCCTTTTTAAATGTGCTAACAGTTAAGCAAAAATTGCCCGCAGATGCTCGCGATATTGTGCAATATAATGCGGCACATCTGGTTGCTTAATCACATCGTTGGCAATAAACGTGGGTAAACTTTCCAGGCCAATAAACTGATTGGCTTTGTGGAACGGCAGGTAGACGCCATCCACCCCTACGCCGTGGAAGAACTGTTCTTTGTCGGTAAATGCTTCCAGTGGAGCGTTCCAGGTCAGTGACAGCATATATTTTTTACCCTGCAGCAGGCCGCCTGAACCATATTTTTTGCTGGCGTCTGAACGGGTACGGCCATCACTGGCGTACAGGCTGCCATGGCCTGCGGTGAACACGTCATCTATGTATTTTTTAACGGTCCAGGGCGCGCCCATCCACCAACCAGGCATTTGCCAGATAATGGCGTCAGCTGCCAGGAAGCGGGCAACTTCATCGTCAACATTGTAATCGCTGTCGGCAACGCTCACTGTTACTTCGTGGCCCAGCTCACGTAATTGAGCTACAGCTTCTTCGGTCAGCGTATTATTCAGTTGGCCGGCGGAATGTCCAAATGACTTGGCACCATTAACAATCAGTATGTTACTCATGGTCTCTTTCCGATAAGTTAAGATGCAGAAGATTTTATCGTGATGTGCGTCACACCTGTAGTGGAAAGACAGGCAAAGACTTTTGCTCTGGGAGCAATAATGCGCTTCTTGTGACTCTCTACGCCAGATAGGGTACTATCGGCGACAATAGTGCCATTCAACTTTGCTTCGGCCAGTCAGTTTGAGGGTTAAGAATTAATGAGTGAGATTACTCATGACGGCGTAGAGCGCCGTGCTCTACATGAATTTACGGAAAGTGCGTATCTCAATTATTCCATGTACGTCATCATGGATCGCGCATTACCATTTATTGGCGATGGGCTGAAACCCGTTCAGCGGCGTATTGTGTACTCCATGTCTGAACTGGGGCTCAATGCAGCGGCTAAATTCAAAAAGTCGGCACGTACCGTTGGTGATGTTCTGGGTAAATACCATCCCCATGGCGACAGCGCCTGCTACGAAGCAATGGTGCTAATGGCGCAACCCTTCTCCTACCGCTATCCACTGGTAGACGGCCAGGGGAACTGGGGGGCACCGGATGATCCGAAGTCCTTCGCAGCGATGCGTTATACCGAATCCCGTTTGTCGCGTTATGCCGAAGTACTGCTTAGTGAACTGGGCCAGGGAACGGTTGATTATGTTCCTAACTTTGACGGGACGCTCAGCGAACCGAAAATGCTGCCAGCCCGTTTACCAAATATTCTGTTAAACGGCACCACAGGCATTGCTGTGGGGATGGCGACAGATATTCCGCCTCATAACCTGCGTGAAGTGGCTCAGGCTGCAGTAACCCTGATTGAAAACCCAAAAACCACGCTGGATGCCTTGCTGGATATAATCCATGGGCCGGATTACCCCACTGAAGCGGAAATCATTACCTCCCGTGAAGATATCCGTCGCATTTACCAGAACGGGCGTGGTTCTGTGCGCATGCGCGCTGTCTGGAATAAAGAAGATGGCGCTGTGGTTATTACTGCGCTGCCTTACCAGGTTTCAGGTGCACGGGTTCTGGAACAAATCGCCAGCCAGATGCGGGCGAAAAAACTGCCCATGGTTGACGACCTGCGCGATGAGTCCGACCACGAGAACCCGACTCGCCTGGTGATTGTGCCGCGCTCTAATCGCGTGGATATGGAACAGGTTATGAACCACCTGTTTGCCACTACCGACCTTGAGAAAAGCTACCGCGTTAACCTGAACATGATTGGTTTGGATGGCCGCCCGGCGGTTAAAAACCTGCATGAAATTATCAGCGAGTGGTTAGTTTTCCGTCGTGATACAGTGCGCCGCCGCCTGAGTTTCCGGCTTGAGAAAGTGCTGAAACGCCTGCATATCCTCGAAGGTTTGTTGGTTGCGTTCCTGAATATTGATGAAGTTATTGAAATCATCCGTACTGAAGATGAACCGAAGCCAGCGCTGATGTCGCGCTTTGGTATCTCAGATACCCAGGCGGAAGCGATTCTTGAACTGAAATTACGCCACCTTGCCCGCCTGGAAGAAGTGAAAATCCGTGGTGAGCAGAGTGATCTGGAAAAAGAACGCGATACACTGCAGGGCATTCTCGCTTCTGAGCGGAAAATGAATAACCTGCTGAAAAAAGAGTTACAGGCAGATGCGCAGGCTTATGGCGATGACCGCCGTTCTCCGTTACACGAACGTAGTGAAGCGAAGGCGATGAGCGACCATGAAATGATGCCGTCAGAACCCGTTACGATTGTGTTGTCGCAAATGGGTTGGGTTCGCAGTGCCAAAGGCCATGATATTGATGCCGCCGGGTTAAATTATAAAGCGGGCGACAGTTTTATGGCCGAGGCCAAAGGCAAGTCCAACCAGCCTGTGGTATTTATTGATTCCACCGGGCGCAGCTATGCGCTGGACCCGGTGAACCTGCCGTCTGCCCGTGGGCAGGGGGAACCGCTTACCGGTAAACTGACGCTGCCGCCGGGTGCGGTGGTTGAACAGGTTCTGATGGCTCCGGATGAGCAGAAACTGTTAATGGCTTCCGATGCCGGTTACGGTTTTGTGTGTACCTTTAATGACCTGGTTGCCCGTAACCGTGCGGGTAAAGCAATGATTAGCCTGCCGGAAAATGCCCGTGCATTGCCGCCGTTATGGGTAAATCATGATGATGATATGTTACTGGCGATTACTACCGCCGGGCGTATGCTGATGTTCCCGGTTCGTGATTTACCGCAACTCTCGAAAGGTAAAGGCAACAAAATTATCTCCATCCCTGCGGCCGATGCCGCGAGCGGGAAAGATAAACTGGCCTGGTTGCGTGTTCTGCCACCACAAAGCACGGTAACAATCCATGTAGGTAAACGGAAGCTGAAACTGCGCCCGGAAGAGTTGCAAAAAGTCCATGCGGAACGTGGGCGCCGGGGAGCGGTTATGCGTGGCTTGCAACGGATTGATAATATCGAGATAGACTCGCCAGCCCGCTCTGATGACGAGAGCGAGGCATAAAAAGAACAGGGGAGTGGTGCCTCACTCCCCTGAATTCGTATGATTTTTTTCACCTCACCATTGTTTGTTATGGCGAAGCGTCTGACAATGCTTGCTCCAGTTATGGTGAATAGCTGGTCTGCAAATAGTGGTTGCTAATGTTATTCAGGGGACAGGATAAAAGGCGTTGAACCCTGCCTGAAACTGAAATTATACCAGGGCTCTGGTGAACATCGCCTGTGTCTTCAGAGGTTGCTATGCTTTTGATTATTCGTTTTATTATTGTCGTATTCTACAGTATTTTGGTGTGTGTTTTCGGTTCGATTTACTGCCTCTTCAGCCCCAGAAACCCGCGCCATGTCGCCACGTTTGGCCACCTTTTTGCCCGCCTTTCGACTGTATTTGGGTTAACTGTGGAAATCCGCAAACCATCCGGCGCGGAAAATTTTGGTAATGCTATTTATATTGCCAACCACCAGAACAACTACGATATGGTTACGGCGTCTTACATAGTTCAGCCATCAACCGTAACGGTGGGCAAAAAAAGTTTATTGTGGATCCCCTTTTTTGGGCAGTTGTACTGGCTGACAGGCAATCTGCTGATAGATCGCAATAACCGGGCAAAAGCACATGGTACGATTGCCCAGGTAGTTCAGCAGATTCGCGAGCGTAATATCTCCATCTGGATGTTTCCGGAAGGAACGCGAAGCCGTGGTCGTGGCTTATTGCCTTTTAAAGCAGGGGCATTTCATGCCGCGCTGGCTGCCGGAGTGCCTGTCATTCCTATCTGTGTTTCCAACACCAGCAATAAAATTAAACTTAATCGCTGGCGTAATGGGCTGGTGATAGTTGAAATGTTGCCACCCATTGATACCAGTGGCTTTGGTAAAGATCAGGTCCGTGAACTGTCTGCGCATTGCCGCCAGTTGATGGAAGAAAAAATTCGCGCACTGGATGAAGAAGTTGCTTTGCGTGAAGCGGGAAAAGTTACGTCCGAGAAAAACGAACAACGTTAAGCCTCTTTCTGGCCATTTTTAGGCGGGAAAGGTGTCCCGCCAAATTTATTCAGTTTACATGGAGCAATTATGTCACTCAGCCGGCGTCAGTTTATTCAGGCATCTGGCATTGCACTGGGCGCGGGGGCGTTGCCGTTAAAAGCCAATGCTGCCACCCAGTTGCCTCTTCCTGTTCCGCCATTGCTGGAGTCCCGGCGCGGGCAACCTTTGTTTCTGACGCTGCAAAGCGCTCACTGGTCATTTGCGGCCGGGACGCGTGCTCAGGTATGGGGGTTCAACGGGCGTTATATGGGGCCAACCATTCGGGTATGGAATGGTGATGATGTCAAAATGATTTACAGCAACCGGTTAACGGAAAATGTCGCGATGACGATTTCCGGGTTGCAGGTTCCGGGGCCTCTGATGGGCGGCTCGGCGCGCATGATGACACCTAACGCAGACTGGGCGCCGGTGCTGCCGATTCGCCAGCAGGCTGCAACGTTGTGGTACCGCGCAAACACGCCAAACCGTTCCGCCGAGCAGGTTTACAAAGGGCTGGCGGGGATGTGGCTGGTGGAAGATGACGTCAGTAAATCATTGCCTGTCCCTAACCACTACGGAGTGGATGATTTCCCGGTAATTTTGCAGGACAAACGGCTGGATAACTTTGGCGCGCCAACCTACAGCGAACCTTCCGATGGCGGGTTTATTGGTGATACCTTGCTGGTCAATGGCGTGCAGGGCCCTTATGTCGAAGTTTCGCGAGGCTGGGTGCGCCTGCGTTTGCTTAATGCGTCGAATGCCCGGCGTTACCAGCTACGTATGTCTGATGGCCGGCCGCTGCACGTTATTTCCAGTGATCAGGGTTTTTTACCGGCACCCGTATCCGTTTCTCAGCTCTCTCTTGCGCCCGGTGAACGCCGTGAAGTGCTGGTGGATATGAGTAATGGTGATGCCGTCTCCATTACCTGCGGGGAATCTGCCGGCATAATGGAACGCATTCGTGGCTTTTTTGAACCATCCAGCATTCTGATTTCAACGTTAGTATTAACGCTACGCCCAACAGGGTTGTTGCCCCTGGTTACCACCCCACTTCCTGCGCGCCTGTTACCTGAGGATATTATTGCCGGTTCTTCGACACGCAGCCGTGATATTTCTCTGGGTGATGATCCGGGTATTAATGGTCAGTTGTGGGACGTGAACCGCATTGATATTGAAACCCTGCAAGGGACCTGGGAGCGCTGGACCGTTCACGCCGATACGCCCCAGGCTTTCCACATCGAAGGTGTCATGTTCCAGGTGCGGAATGTGAATGGCGCTGCTCCCTTCCCGGAAGACAGAGGCTGGAAAGATACCGTCTGGGTTGACGGGCAGGTGGAATTGCTGGTGTATTTCGGCCAGCCGTCCTGGCCGCATTTCCCCTTCCTGTATTCCAGCCAGACACTGGAACTGGCCGACAGGGGCTCAATTGGGCAGCTATTAGTTCAACCTGCATCCTGATGCTTATCCACCTGATATCACTGAGCATTCAGGGGTGTCAGGTGGTAGCCAAGTGAACATAATTTGTTCAGCCCTCTTCTTTTCCTGCACTAACCGGGCGTATAATCGCGACCCTTTGATATCTTTTTACCTTTTTTCGGAAGCAATATGAGCCGTACCAGCCTGATTCAGCCCGAGCGCGACCTCTTTTCATGGCCCCAATATTGGGCTGCCTGCTTTGGTCCCGCCCCATTTCTGCCCATGTCCCGCGAGGAGATGGACCAATTAGGCTGGGATAGCTGCGATATTATTCTGGTTACTGGTGATGCCTATGTTGACCACCCGAGTTTCGGGATGGCGATTTGTGGCCGTATGCTGGAAGCGCAGGGGTTTCGTGTCGGGATTATTTCCCAGCCAGACTGGACCAGCAAAGACGCATTTATGGCACTGGGTAAACCCAACCTGTTCTTCGGTGTGACTGCGGGCAATATGGACTCCATGATTAACCGCTACACGGCAGACCGGAAATTGCGCCACGACGACGCATACACACCGGATAACGTCGCAGGTAAACGCCCGGATCGTGCCACCCTGGTTTACACTCAGCGTTGTAAAGAAGCCTGGAGCGATGTGCCGGTGATCCTTGGCGGTATTGAAGCCAGCCTGCGCCGTACCGCGCATTATGATTACTGGTCTGATACCGTTCGCCGTTCCGTACTGGTTGATGCCAAAGCAGATATGCTGATGTTTGGCAACGGCGAGCGCCCACTGGTGGAAGTGGCACACCGTTTATCGCAGGGTGAGCCGATCAGTGAAATTAAAGATGTGCGCAATACTGCAATCATCGTTCGTGAAGCACTGCCTGGCTGGGAAGGGGTGGACTCCACTCGCCTGGACACGCCCGGTAAGATAGACCCGATCCCGCATCCCTATGGCGAGGATTTGCCTTGTGCGGATAATAACAAAGCCGTTGAAGTGGGCGCGGGGGCAAAAGCTGAAGCTATCGTGGTACAGCCGCCAAAACTCAAGCAAAAGCCGTGGGAAAAGACTTACATTCTGTTGCCCTCCTATGAAAAAGTAAAAGGCGACAAAGTGTTGTATGCCCATGCTTCACGTATTCTGCACCATGAAACTAACCCCGGTTGCGCTCGGGCATTAATGCAAAAACAGGGTGATCGCTATATCTGGATCAACCCACCGGCAATTCCGCTTTCCACTGAAGAAATGGACAGCGTGTTCGCACTGCCTTACAAACGTGTACCGCATCCGTCATATGGCGACAGCCGTATTCCGGCGTATGAAATGATCCGTTTCTCAGTCAATATTATGCGTGGTTGCTTCGGCGGGTGTACTTTCTGTTCTATTACCGAACATGAAGGGCGCATTATTCAGAGCCGCTCAGAAGATTCAATCATCAATGAAATCGAGGCGATCCGCGATACGGTGCCAGGCTTTACGGGCGTGATTTCCGACCTGGGCGGGCCAACCGCCAATATGTATATGTTGCGCTGTAAATCCCCGCGCGCAGAGCAAACCTGCCGCCGTTTATCCTGCGTTTACCCGGATATCTGCCCGCACATGGATACCGATCACCAGCCGACAATTGACTTGTATCGCCGTGCTCGTGATCTGAGTGGTGTTAAAAAGATCCTGATAGCTTCTGGTGTGCGTTACGATCTGGCAGTTGAAGATCCGCGCTACATTAAAGAACTGGCAACTCACCATGTGGGTGGGTATTTGAAGATTGCGCCTGAACATACCGAAGAAGGCCCGTTGTCGAAGATGATGAAGCCGGGTATGGGAAGCTATCATCGCTTCAAAGAGCTGTTTGACAGCTATTCGAAACAGGCAGGTAAAGAGCAGTACCTGATCCCTTATTTTATTTCTGCGCACCCTGGTACGCGGGATGAAGATATGGTCAACCTTGCATTGTGGCTGAAGCAACACCGTTTCCGCCTGGACCAGGTACAAAACTTCTACCCGTCGCCGCTGGCGAATGCCACCACGATGTATTACACCGGTAAAAACCCGTTATCCAAAGTGAATTACAAGAGTGAGGATATTGTGGTGCCGCGTGGTGACAAGCAACGCCGCCTGCATAAAGCCTTGCTGCGTTACCATGATCCGGCCAACTGGCCGTTGATTCGCTCTGCACTGGAAGCTATGGGGAAAAAGCACCTGATAGGCCCGCGGCGCGAGTGCCTGGTGCCGTCACCAACAATGGAAGAAATGCGCGAAGCGCGCCGCCAGAACCGTAAGAGCCAGACAGCACTGACACGCCATACGCCAATGGCTCATCAGCGCCGGTCTCCTCAGGCAGCAACTGGCCGCGCACCTCAGGCCGCGCCTGCAGGCCGTACATCTCAGGCAGCAACTGGCCGCGCACCTCAGGCCGCATCTGCAGGCCGTGGGCCTCAGGCTACACCGGGGCGGTCTCCTCAGGCGGCGCAAAAACGTCGTAAACCTCAGGCCAAACAAGGCTAAAACAGGCTGGCTTAACAAATGAAAAAACGCCCTTCGTAATGAAGGGCGTTTGTTTGTGCGAGAGGCGCTTATATCGCCCTGCTTTGGTAAGATGCCAGGGCAGCCTTATGCTCCAAATTTATCCGGGTCCGGGCCAATACGCTTACCACAATCCAGTTTTGCCATCTCTGCCAGTTCTTCTTTTTCCAGGCGGAAATCCCAGACATTGAAGTTTTCAGCAATACGCGATGGGGTTACTGACTTCGGGATCACGACCAGGCCGTTATCCAGATGCCAGCGGATAATAATTTGCGCGGGGGATTTTCCGTATTTGTCTGCCAGATGGTGAATAATCTTTTGCTCAAAAATACCTTCACCAGCCCGGGCCAGTGGGCTCCAGGATTCCGTTTGTATTTGGTGGGTGGCATTCCATGCATGCAATGCACGTTGTTGAAATAACGGGTGCAGTTCAATCTGGTTGATCACCGGGTGCACGCCTGTTTCATCAATAATGTGCTGCAGGTGATCAATATTGAAGTTGCAGACACCGATACTCTTCACCAGCCCTTGCTGTTGAAGATCAATCATACTTTTCCAGGCTTCAATGTAGTGGCCTTTCGCCGGGACCGGCCAGTGCATCAGCCACAGGTCAATATAATCAAGCTGCAGTTTTTCAAGGCTTGTCTGGAGTGCCTGCGCAGGGCGCAGATGGTCAGCGTTCCACAATTTGGTGGTGATGAATAAGTCTTCGCGGGGGACATGACTATTTTTTAATGCCTGGCCAACGCCTTCTTCGTTGTGGTAGGCGGCCGCGGTATCTATTGCCCGGTAGCCCACATCCAGTGCACTACTTATGGCTGTTAGCACTTCTTCATTGCTGGCCTGCCAGACGCCTAAGCCAAGTTGTGGCATCAGGTTACCATCGTGCAGCTTTATCACACTTGCATTCGCCATTCTCTCCTCCTTTATTGAGCTGCCACCCGTAGCAGGTGGCAGCGAAGGGTCGAAACCAGGATCGTGAATGCTGGTTAGCGGGCCGCCTCATAAATACGGCGGCTTACTTCCAGGGTAATATCCTGATGCTCGCCCAGGTTGGTCATGCCGTGTTCTTCCAGTTTAGACAATAAGGCCGGAATAGTGCTGCCATCCAGACCATAATCGGATAAATGTGTTGGAATTCCCATGCTTTCAAAGAACTGGCGAGTGGCATCAATGGCCGCGTCAATACGGGCATCTTCGCTTCCTTCAGTGATGTTCCACACACGTTCAGCATATTGCAGCAGTTTTGCTCGTTTCTGTTCGCGTTTTTCATTCAGCAGCGCGGGCAGAACAATGGCCAGAGTTTGCCCGTGATCCAGGCCGTGCATCGCGGTGAGCTCGTGCCCCAGCATGTGTGTTGCCCAGTCTTGCGGCACACCAGCCCCAATCAGGCCATTAAGCGCCATGGTGGCGGCCCACATGATATTCGCCCGGACATCGTAGTTTTCTGGTTCTTTCAGCGCGACAGGGCCTTCTTCTTTCAGTGTCAGCAACAGGCCTTCAGCAAAACGGTCCTGAACTTTCGCATTAACCGGATAAGTGATGTATTGCTCAACGGTATGAATAAATGCATCAACCACACCGTTTGCCACCTGGCGGGCTGGTAATGTGTAGGTATAAACCGGGTCGAGAACCGCAAACAGTGGCTGAACATGTGGAGACATAAATGCACGTTTGTCGCCTGTTGTGCGGCGAGACACTACTGCGCCATTGTTTGATTCAGAACCGGTCGCTGGCAGTGTCAGCACGGAGCCCAGTGGCAGGGCACCTTTAATATTGCTGCCCCAGGTTTCCAGAATTTCCCAGGGATCCACGCCATCCTGGTATTGTGCTGCGGCGGCAATAAACTTCGTGCCATCCAGTACTGAACCGCCACCAACAGCCAGCAAGAAAGTAATATTTTCTTTCTTAACCACCTCTACGGCTTTCATCAGGGTTTCATACGCCGGGTTCGGTTCAATGCCACCAAAAGTTTGTACATTTAAACCATCCAGAGCAGTGAGCACCTGGTCAAGCACGCCAGTTTTTTTCACGCTGCCGCCGCCGTAGGTGATAAGAATGCGGGCATCTGCCGGAATATTTTCGCGCAGTGAAGACAGTGCACCTTTACCAAATAAAATGCGGGTAGGGGTATGTAAATCGAAATTGTTCATGGGGTGTACCCTTAGATAATTAATTATGCCCTGTGGGGCGTTGGCGTTTATTGTCTGATTCTACGCTCCATTGCTCAATGCTCATTTCTGCAATTGATTTGCCTATTTCTACAAAGTAATAGAGAAAGAATTCATTTCAGGTAGACTGTGCTTTGTCCGTATTCTCTCAACCTGGTAAGTAAAAATGAGCCGAAGTGAAATTTGCCTGGCGTTAAAAGAAAAGGTTAATCACCTGATAAATATAAAAAATACTTCTAATTTTTTTGGTGGTGAAATTAGCCTGCTCTATGGGGAATCTCCGTATCCCCGCACGCCGGTAATGTATGAACCAGGTGTTGTTTTTCTCTTTTCAGGCCACAAAACGGGTTATCTTAATGATCGTGTCTTTCGCTATGATGTGAACGAATATTTATTGCTGACAGTGCCATTGCCTTTTGAATGTGAAACTGCAGCAACACCAGAAGAACCGCTTGCCGGGTTACGCATCAACATCAACATCATGCAGTTACAGGCTCTGCTTATGGATATTGGCGAAGAGCCGGGGTTCCAGCCGCGTCCTGTATCCAGTGGTATTCATTCAGCACCTTTATCTGAACCCATTTTATGTGCTGTTGAGCGCTTGCTGGATGTGCTGGAAAGCCCGCTGGATGCGCGCATCCTGGGTAAAGCTATTATTCGGGAGATTCTTTATCATTTGTTGACCGGGCCGGTAGGTGGGGCATTACTGGCTTTGGTCAGCCGCCATACCCATTTCAGCCTGATTAGCCGGGCATTGCGGCGTATTGAAACTCAGTACCGCGATAACCTGACGGTCGACCAGCTGGCTATAGAAGCAAACATGAGCGTATCAGCGTTTCATCACAATTTTAAATCTGTCACCAGTACTTCACCGTTGCAGTACCTGAAAACCTACCGGTTACACAAAGCGCGTTTATTGATGCTGCATGACGGGATGAAAGCAGGGGCTGCGGCCATGCAGGTGGGCTACGAAAGCCCTTCTCAGTTCAGCCGGGAATTTAAACGTTACTTTGGGCTGACGCCCGGGGAAGATATTCTGAGAATGCGGGCAACGCAAACGAGTACCCGCAATCTGCTGAACACGGCTGTTCGCCAGTAGAACCCTGGCTGTTGGTTAGTTCACCGGGCGGTTATTGTTTGTCACAACGCCGCCCATCGGCTTTTTTTTAACAGCAACAATAATGGCCCCGAGTAACCCGGCGACCAGCAAAACAACCGGTAAAATCATTAACCCGGTCATGACCTGGTCTTCATGGCGTTTTACAAATGGAATCATACTCAGTGCATAACCCAGGCCGGTAACAGTGCCCACCCACAATATAGCACTCAGCCAGTTAAAGAACTGAAACCGGCGGTTGGACAGCCCGGACAACCCGGCAATGATGGGCAGAATGGTGCGCACAAATGCCAGAAAACGCCCCACCAACAGCGCCAGCAGACCATGGCGGTCGAACAAACAGGTTGCACGCTGGTGGTACTGCTCAGGCAGTTGATGTAACCAGCCTTTCACCATGCGCGTATTGCCCAGCCAGCGGCCTTGCAGGTAACTCAGCCAGCAGCCAAGGCTGGCAGCGGCGGTGAGCAACAATAATGTAGAAGTAAAATCCATTACACCCCGGCCAATCATTGCGCCAGCGAGTAACAGCAGGCTGTCCCCGGGAAGAAAGGCTGCAGGCAACAAGCCGTTCTCAAGGAACAGTGTTGCGAACATGATGCAATATACGATACCGATAACATGTGGATTAGTCAGAGCCACAAAATCATGGTGCCAAAGTGCAGCGATGATATTTTCGATAACAACCATGAAACATCCCGTGGAACAGCATAAATTATAGTAATTGTACCTGACGGATACAGTTTAACACCTTGATCCGGCGCTCAACATGGCACATCCCATACTCATGTATGACAACTTTTTTCAGACTTAAACCAAACTGAGTTAACCAATACGCTCCAGCCCGGCGGCGAGGTCGTCAATCAGGTCTGACACATTCTCAAGACCGATGTGAACGCGTACCAGGGTGCCAGTAAAGTCTACCTCACTCTCCGGCCTGATAGCGGCAATTTCTTCAGGTTGATTCGCTAAAATGAGTGACTCAAACCCGCCCCAGGAGTAGGCCATGCTGAAATGGCTGAAATTGTCCAGAAAATGGGCAAACTCAGCTTCGCTAAGGCGTTTTTTCAAAATAAAGGAGAACAGCCCGCTACAGCCGGTAAAATCGCGCTTCCAGAATTCATGGCCTTTACTGCCAGGCAAAGCCGGGTGGTTAACGCGCTCAACTGCCGGATGCTGTTGCAACCAGGTGGCAATAGCAATGCTGCTTTCCTGGTGTTGTTTCAGGCGCACACCCAGGGTACGTAAACCGCGGCTGGTCATGTACGCGGTATCGGCATCCAACATTTGCCCCATCAGGTAGGCATTTTCACGAAGTTGTTCCCAGCAACGGGCGTTGGAAACAGCGGTGCCAACCATCGCATCGGAATGGCCAATCAAATATTTTGTGCCAGCCTGAATTGAGATATCGACACCAAAATCCAGAGCCTTAAACAACACACCCGCAGCCCAGGTATTGTCCATCATAATAATGGCATTGGGGGCTTTCTCTCGTACTGCTTTGACGATAGCCGGGACATCATGCACTTCCATAGTAATGGAACCAGGGGATTCCAGAAAAACAACCCGCGTTTCCGGCCTGACCAGTTTGGCAATATCAGCGCCAATTAGCGGGTCAAACCAGGAGGTGGTCACGCCTAACCGGGAGAGGATTTTGGTGCACAAATCTTGCGTCGGTTCATACGCGGTGCGTGTTACCAAAATATGGTCACCTTGTTCAACGAAGGCCAGAATAGTATTTGCGACGGCCGCAGCGCCACAAGGAAACAGTGCGCAACCAGCACCACCTTCGAGTTCACACATAGCTTCCTGCAAGGAAAAATGCGTGAGGGTGCCGCGGCGGCCGTAAAATAACTCACCTGTTGCACGGCCTGCAGTAGCCTGCTTTTTAGCACTGACGGACTCAAATACCAGCGAGGATGCGCGCTGGATAACACTGTTAACAGAACCCTGGGTATAGCGCTTGTTACGGCCAGCAGTAATCAGCGCGGTTTCAAGATGTTTCTCTGACATTGCCTGTCCCTTTATACGTCTGGATGTCTAAATAAGTTACCACGCTTCTGCCGGGACCGGCACAGGGAAATTAGCGTCATAAGAAAAAGCGCGGAAAAAAGCGGTGAATTTCTGTCCTGGCGCAAAGAAAAAGAGTGTGATCCAGGTCATTATGTAAATACTAATGAGAACGACTATCAATTCGACGGTATTTTGATATGATACCGCCAATATTCATTTTTTTCATGTTGGTCCTGGAGATTCACTGTGGCAGAAAATTTGATGCAGGCGGATTTGTCCGTCTGGGGTATGTATCATCATGCCGATATTGTGGTGAAGCTGGTCATGATTGGCCTGTTGCTCGCCTCCGTGGTCACATGGGCGCTGTTCTTTCGCAAATTTACTGAACTGCTTGCCTGGAAACGCCGCCTGAATGGTGAGTATTCCGCGCTCTCAAGTGCCCGCTCTTTAGATGAAGCCAGCGAAACGGCTGCCGGTTTTCACGCCCGCAGTCTGAGTGCTCAGTTAATTAATGAAGCACAGGACGAACTGGTCCTTTCAGAAGACAGTACTGATAACGAAGGTATTAAATCGCGTACCAGTTTCCGTCTGGAGCGCCGCGTTGCGGCAACCGGGCGTTATCTGGGGCGTGGTAATGGCTTTTTGGCGACTATTGGCGCTATTTCTCCATTCGTCGGCTTATTCGGCACGGTCTGGGGCATCATGAACAGCTTTATCGGTATTGCGCAATCGCAAACAACGAACCTGGCAGTTGTGGCTCCGGGTATCGCAGAAGCGCTGTTGGCTACCGCAATTGGCCTGGTTGCTGCTATTCCAGCTGTGGTGATTTACAACGTTTTCGCGCGCATGATCGGTAATTACAAAGCCTCTCTGGGTGATGTGGCGGCGCAAGTCTTGTTACTGCAAAGCCGGGATCTGGATTTGGCCACGAGCCGTGAAGCACGAAATATCCAGCCCGCTCAGAAACTGCGTGTAGGTTGATGCCTTATGGCTATGCATTTTAACGAGAACGCTGGCGACAGCGCCGAGATGCACGATATCAACGTCACACCCTTTATTGATGTGATGCTGGTGTTGCTGATTATCTTTATGGTGGCGGCACCACTGGCGACAGTTGACGTAAAAGTGAACTTACCTGGTTCATCCAGCGAGCCGCAACCACGCCCGGAAAAACCCCTGTATCTGTCAGTCAAAGCCGACAAAACGCTGTTTATCGGCGATGAGCCTGTAACTGAGCAGAACATGGTGGACGTCCTGAACACCATGACAGACGGGAAGAAAGACACCACTATCTTTTTCCGTGCGGATAAAACGGTTGATTATGAAACCCTGATGCATGTGATGGATATGCTGCAACAGGCCGGGTATCTCAAAATTGGCCTGGTAGCGCAAGAAAGTAACCTAGCAGCCGGGGCGGCAGCAGGCCCGACGAGTGCGTCACCACAACCCGCTCAGCCATCACAGCCGGCAGAGGCCGCTACTAAGTAAGCCTTGTGTTACGAGCAGGGTAACGGGTGAGTGGCTAATCCGTTAATAATGCGGATTGCTGCCAGCCCGGCTGGTGAATCAATAGTGGGAATTTTATCTGTTCCAGGTAAGACGGAAGGCTTGCTTTGCTTCTTACCGGAATCAAGGCGTGGCACTGGCCACGCTTTTTTTATGTGTGAAAGAATGTGCCAGAAAAATTGAGATGTGGGAGGTTAGCTGCCGAGCGCAGAAGACGTCTTAAACTGGCCGTCAACCAGTTTGCGTGAGACTTCCAGTGTTTGTGCTTCATGAGTACGGAATTGCTGGTAATGAGCCTCAATACGCGCCATGACCTTTTCTTTTAGCTCCGGGTTGCTGGCCAGTAACTGGCACAACACGCTGCCATAAACTTCTTCTTTCACCTGGAACGAGTACAGCGCTTTACGGTTCTGCCACTTCAATTCAACCAGGGCTGCCGGAATGCTGGAGACTTTACGGGTATAACGGTCTACCACTTCGTTTTTATAAAGCCGCAGTGACTGTAAATTTCTACTTAAGATAAATTGGTGCTTATTTTCAGTATTTAAAGTGAAATTTTTATTAATTGATTGAGCCTGTTCAGACATAGGGCTAATCCTCAAACCGGTAAAACAAAGGTGATTTAATTTCGCTGGTAATTAAATTAAGCCAAATTTTTTCACCTTGTTCATTTATTTCTACGGTTTTCTGTGTGATTAGCTCAGAGAGGGCTTCCTGGGTAATTTCATTTTCTGCGACTAATTCTTTTAGTACCCGGGCAAATGTCTCTATTTTAGCAACACTAAATAGCCGCTCTTTGAAATAGCGGTCATGTTCTTCCAGAAGGGCGTTCTTCGGCAGGCCAATACGCCCGGGTTGCGAGACGCTGCTAAGAATTTCCACTTCGAGTTCCTGAAGTTTTTCAGTAACTAAAGTGAAATCAGATGGGGTATCAGAACTGTCTTGCGGTGATTCCGGAACTATATAGTGATACCGCCCGGGCACCAGGTTATCTGGCAGCATAACTAATAAGCCTTTTATATCAAAAAGATAAAATTATTTAGGGCGAGTGTAACGTTGACAATAACATGTTGTAAAATTAAAATCAAAAAAAAGGAGTGTAAATGTGAGCCTCACTATTTATCTCGTCTTTATATTATTAATACTGCTGGGTGGTGTGCTTGTTTTAATGCGCGATAATAAAAACAGCGCAAAACGGGAACAGCAACAGCCTTTATATTCACAACCTTCATTAACGCCAGATCAAGGTGAGGATCAGTTTGCCCGTCTGATCAACCACATTACACCACCCTGGTACTGGCGGGTGAATAACGAATACATTGATTTTGTTCGCATCACAGTCAAGCAAATGGGGATTGATAAAATCACTTCGACACCAGGGTTGTTTGATGCCCAGCGGCGTTGCAGTGACCTTAACTCGGCGGTGTACAAATACTATGACAACCTGAAAAAGCGCTGCATGAACGGTGAAGTGATTGGCTACTCAGATATCGAAGTGCTGAATCTGCGCCAGTGTTTTTATGAGTTCAGTCTGAGTGCTTATCCGGAACTGGTTGCCATTGTGTGGCCGGCTTACCAGCGCCCAATGGTTTCTCTTGGGGATGTATAACGGTTATGGCAGAAAGGAACCCGGCCAGGCGAAGGATTAGCGCCTGGCCGGGTTAAGCATTACATCAACCCCAGCAGTTTCGGTATGAACAACGAAATCTCAGGGATATAGGTTATCATCATCAGTGAAATAAACAGGGCTGCATAGAACGGCAGTAACGGTTTAATCAGGTTCTGGAGCTTCACACCAGAGATAGAACACCCAACAAACAGCGCACTCCCCACTGGTGGTGTCAGCAGGCCAATACACAGGTTAGCTACCATCATTATCCCGAAATGTACCGGATCCATTCCCAGTGTCTGCGCAATTGGCAGGAAAATGGGCGTGAAAATCAGCACTGCGGGGGTCATATCCATGAAAATACCCACTACTAACAACACCACGTTAATCATCAGCAGAATAACGAGCGGGTTGTCAGAGATACCCATCATGGCATCACTAATTAAGTAAGGGATATCTGCGTTGGTCATGGCCCAGGACATGCCCACAGAGCAGCCAATCAGCAACAACACGATAGATGTGGTGACGACAGATTCCAGAATAAGCTTGGGTAAATCGCGCCATTTCACTTCACGGTAAATCAGCACCGACAGGATAAAGGTGTATACCACCGCAATGGCTGAAGCTTCAGTGGCGGTAAACACGCCACCCAGAATCCCACCCATAACGATAAACACCAATAGCAGGCTGGGAAGTGCATCCAGAAGTGCTTTCAGTGCCTGGCGAGTTGTCGGGCGAGGTGACAGTGGATAGTTGCGTTTACGAGCCAAAAACCAACAAACCAGCATGATGGAGAAACCCATCAGAATGCCCGGCAGGTAACCCGCCATAAACAGTGAAGCTACAGAAACACCGCCAGCTGTCAGTGAAAAGACAATCAGCACGTTCGATGGCGGAATCAATAACCCGGTGATACAAGAAGAAACGTTAATGGCTGTTGAAAACTCGGGGGCATACCCTTCTTTTTTCTGAATAGGATCCAGTGTGCCACCAACGGCGGCAGCTGCTGCAACAGCCGAACCTGAAATAGAACCAAACATCATGTTTGCCAGCACGTTGACATGGCCCAGAGAACCTGGCACCCGGCCAACCATCACTTGCGCCAGGTTAATTAACCTGATGGCTATCCCACCACTGTTCATCAGGATGCCCGCAAAAATAAAGAACGGGATGGCGAGTAGTGCGAAGTTATCCAGCCCATTAGCCAGGCGCTGGGTGACGGTAATTATGGCAATATCCCACGGGAACATCAGCGCCATGGATGTGACAGTCGCTATCCCAATAGAAAACGAGATAGGCACGCCGATAAATACCAGGATAAAGAAACTACCAAACAGGGCGAGAGCAATATAACTTTCCATTATGGGGCAACCTCATCCGGATGACGTAAGCGGTGAATATCATGCGCAATAAACCATAAGGAATAGAACATCATGACGGCGCCAGTTAACGGCAGAACAAAATAGACATAACCCATAGGAATTTGCATGGCTGCAGACACTTGCGCAGTAGCAAGAGTTTTTTCAATCAGCTTCAGGCCGCCGGAAATAATCACGCCACCAGCAAACAGAAGAATAAACAGGTTAATTAAGATATTGAGAACCAGTTTTTTCCGCTCATTCAGACTGAGCGCCAGAATATCAATTGATAAATGGCGTTGCGCCCCCACGGTGTAGGCGGCACCCAGTAAGCCTACCCATATCATCAGAAAGCGTGCCAGCTCATCCGTCATGGTACTGGGTTGCCCCAACACATAACGGCTGAATACCTGCCAGACGACGCAGACAACAAGGGCTACCATTACCAGGATAGAAAAGGTCGCAATAATCCGGTCAACCACCCATTTAATACGGTCGAAGATCATTTTTGTTTTCCTGATTAAAAAAGGCGGGCTTCAAGCCCGCCAGAGGCCCGTCACTGTGGCGCGGCGGCTTCAAACTTGGCAAGCAGGGCTGCTTGTTTTGGATCTTTGGCAAAATCGTCATACAGCGGTTTTACTGCTGCACGGAACGGTGCTTTATCTACTTTTACAAAAGTGGCACCCATTGAAGTGGCTTTTTCACGAGACTCTTTGTCCACTTCATCCCACAGTTTCTGCTCATAAACTTCAGAATCAGTGGCGGCTTTAGCCAGGATCTGCTGCTGTTCTGGTGTCAGTTTGTTCCAGGTTTTGGTCGACATTACCAGGAAGTCAGGAATGGAGGTGTGTTCATCTTCAGAGAACACTTTGGCAATTTCGATATGACGTGTTTGCACCCAGGACGGCACGTTGTTTTCTGCCCCATCCACCACACCCTGTTGCATGGCTGTGTACACTTCCCCAAAGGAGATAGGTGTAGGTGAACCGCCCATCAACTCAATCATCTTCAGTGTAGTTGGGCTCGCCTGAACACGAATTTTCATGCCTTTCAGGTCTTCAGGTTTAGTAATCGGTTTTTTCGCGTAGAAACTGCGGGTTCCGGCAACATAGGCTGCCATGGTGAAGAAGCCTTTATCCTTGGTGGAGTTCATTATTTCTTTGCCCACTTCACCGTAGACGACATTGTTAAAGTGCTGCTGGTTTTTAAACAAATAAGGCAGGTTGTAGATAGCGTATACGTTGTCGAATGATTCCAGATCGCTGGCTGAACCTTTTGTCATATCCAGCGCGCCATTTTGCAGTAACTCCATGGTTTCCCTGGCGCTGCCCATTTGGCTGCTGGGATAAATACGGATCTGCATATTGCCGTGGGAAAGTTCTTTTACTTCTTTCGCCATTTGCTCAAAGGCTTTGTGAACCACATGGCTGCGCTCAAGGTTATGAGCCAGTTTAAGCGTAACTTTTTCTGCAGCGCTGGCATTGCCGGCACAGAGGGTCAAAATTGCTGCGCCCAGCAGGCTACGGGAAAAAGAGGTCAGTTTCATAACACATTCTCCGAAGGATAATTAAGGCGTAACGTCGGTGTAATAAAATGTAATTATTGGTTTTGATGTATGACATCTTATCTTACTTGTCGGATAGCATTTGTTAGTGTGGTTCACATTTTTCCGGATGAAAGCTATGGATAACCATTTCTGTGAATGAGATCACCTGAATTAACTTCATCAGGTTACTCAGTTTTTAATACAGGGTTCAGTGCAATAGTCACCGGTGATACTTATCAGCCCGCAATATTTTCCTGCGTCATTCATATAACAGCGCGTTTTAATTCGTTACTTAATAGTGCTAATTGAAATAGGTATGACAACTTCTCATATTGGTCTGTTGCATGCGGGAAACCGGCGTATTGATGGCGCTCTCACTTCTTATGTAAAAATGAAACGCTGGTTTATTTTTGTGGGTGGAATTGTTCTAATAAAAAAAACTCCGACAGGGATGCAGAGATGATTCAGTTCAGTAATTCAGCTTTTTCGTTATGTAAGTCACGTTTTCAGGCTTACCCCAATTTTATTCAGGCTATCCGTGAAGATAACGAGGCTATTTTGGCCTGGCCGGTACTGGTGCCTGAAACCGCAATCGCGACATGGAATCTTTACTATTTTTGCCCGGAGCACGGAGTCCGGCTTAACTGGGACCGGCAGTCTCCAGATGCACATTGCTGCCCGGTAGATGGCAAAATATGGCGTGGAGAACCCTGGGATGGTGCGTGGTGGCGGGGTCTTAATGGCCTTAATGCAAAGGCCTGCTATCAGTTAGGGCTACTCTGGCAACTTACCGGCGACGCAGAATACCTCGGCAAAGTGCGTGAAATACTGCTTGGTTACGCCAAATATTACCCGGACTATGAAGTACATGGTGGCATTCCTTGTAATGGCCCCGGAAAAGCCAATGCGCAAACCTTGTGTGAAGCGAATTGCCACCTGGATTTTGCCCTTGGCTATGATTTCATTCGCGATGCACTCAGCCTGGAAGAACAGCGCTATATTGAACAGCGGTTGTTGCGGGAAGGCGCCGATTTTCTGATAGCGCACCGCGCCAGGCAATTACATAACCATGAAGTAAAAATCAGTGCCACAGTGGGTGTTATTGGTTTAATTCTTGGGGATACAGACTACCTGGAATTTGCGGTCAACAGTGAATACGGGCTGCGTTATCAACTTGAGCACGGGTTACTGGAAGAAGGGCTGTGGTTCGAGGGATCGGTCCATTATCATTTTTATGCGCTACAAGGTTTCTGCGCTTTTGAAAAACTGGCCCGGGGAACCCGCTGGAGTTTATTGCCATTACCCGGCTACCAAAAGATGCTCGATTTCCCGCTGGATTTACTGCTGCCTGACGGCACTTTCCCGCCAATAAATGATTGTATCACCGGCCAGCAAGTGCTGACTCATTCCCATATTTACGAGTTCTTCTATGGGGAATATGGCAAGCCTCGCTATGGTGCAGTACTTAACACTATCTACCAAAAGCAGCCGCGCAATAATCTGGATGCCTTGCTATATGGGGCAAGCGTCTTACCCGATGTTACCCCGGTTCTGGTTCCCGTTGACACGACCCATGCACCGGGGGCCGGGCTTTCAGTGTTGCGCCAGCCTGGCAGTGACCAGGCGTTGCTGCTCAAGCACTCCCCGTTTGGCGGTGAACACGATCACCATGACCGCCTGGGAATTATATTGTTTAATCAGGGGCACCACTGGCTTCCAGACCTGGGGACCACCGGGTATGGCGCGCCGGCGCATTACCAGTATTATAAAAACAGTGTCACCCATAACACGCTGAGTATTGGGCGAACCAATCAGCCCCCTGCAGTACCTCTGGTTATCAACTGGCAACAAGAACCCGCTTATAGTTGGTTACAGGCCGAAGTGAGCTGGAGTGGCGCATTAGTGCAACTGGACAGCCATTACCCACCCGCGGTGGATACCGAAATTTGGCAGGGGGTTGTCTTTCGCCGCAATATCCTGTGGCTGGCGGGTATGGCTGTGGATGTGGTTGAAGTTGAGAACCCGCACCAGCAGGCACTGGATTTTACTTTGCATGTGGACGCGAGCCTGGCGAAATGCCCGCCAGGTGAAGCCTGCCAGTGGCCGAATCAGGGGGTCGATGCGTATTTTCATTCTGTTAGCTGCCGCCCACTTAACGGTTTGATGCCACTTAACTTCCACCATGAAGATAAACAGCTGCCGTTGTGGCTTGCGAGCGAGAAGGAAACCTCTTTATACACGGCCCTGGCTCCGGCGAACCCGGCGACTCGGGATATCAACTACCTGGTGGTGCGTAGCAACCAGGCCCGTTGCCGCCTGGCCACGCTGTATGATTTAAGCGGGAGAAACAGTATTTCGCTTACTGATGTTGAATGGCAACCAGAAAGCGTGGTGCTTCATATTAACCACGGCGGGGCACGTCAGGTGATTACGCTGCCATGGAATAAAGGCATCCCGCAGATTATCAATTAACAAACCCCGACCCGGGCGGTTACTGCCTTCGGGCATACCGCCTGTTTATTCCTTCCCATATTTATTCTTACTCAGGGTATTGTTCCTGAAGGCCGAACTCGTGTTTGTGCTGAGCTTTTTTGTTGGTGCCTGGTGGCCCTGGCACTGTTGCCTTGTTTCCGTATGAGCATTGATGTGTGTTTATACGGGCGTCATGTTTTCAGTGCTAAAAATACCGAAAATGATGAATGAAAAATCCTAAAAATAACCATCATACTAATTATTTATCCGCTAACCGTTATTTTTCCTGTTCTGTATCTTTATGAAATTTACGGAGTTGTACCGTTTTTCATTTGAGTAATGATTTTCAGTCATAACTGAAACCATTCAGCCTGCATTAAATGTGATTCAGATCATAAATAAGTGTGACCTGTTTCATAATGATTCCACAAATAAAAACCACGTCACATTATTTTTAAAACACTGTTTTATAATAGTGGGAGATTTCATGGATTGGGTGATGTTTTCAGTGAGACTGCGTTTGCCAGAGCAAATGCAAGTGGCTCAGAGGTAATTAAATGAGTATAGATATCCTGGTAATTGCAGGCTATTTCGTCCTGATGGTCGTAATTAGCCTCGCTTTCAAAAAAATGGCCAGCCAGTCGGCCAGTGACTATTTCCGTGGCGGCGGCCGCATGCTGTGGTGGATGGTCGGGGCGACAGCCTTTATGACTCAGTTCTCAGCATGGACGTTTACCGGTGCTGCCGGTAAAGCATTTACGGATGGCTTTGCTGTTACCTTCGTATTCTTCGGTAATATTTTGGGTTATATGGCTTCCTGGTGGTGGTTCAGCCAGCGTTTCCGCCAGATGCGTGTTGATACGCCTACCGAAGGCGTTCGTGCTCGCTTTGGTAAAGGCAATGAACAGTTCTTCACCTGGGCAATTATCCCGCTGAGTGTATTGAGTGGTGGTGTGTGGCTGAACGGCCTGGCTATTTTTGTCGGCGCGGTATTTGGCTATGACATGACAACCACTATTTGGGTTACCGGGATTTCTGTACTGCTCATTTCCATGCTCAGTGGCGCCTGGGGTGTGGTGGCCAGTGACTTTGTCCAGACACTGGTTGTCGCAGTGATTTCTGTGGCCTGCGCGATTGTCGCACTGGTGGCTGTCGGCGGCCCAACCAACATGATTGAGCAATTCCCAAGCGACTTTATGATGGGCCCGGATATGAACTACGGCCTGTTGCTGGTGGGCTCCTTCATCTTCTTCCTGGTAAAACAGCTGCAAAGCATCAACAATATGCAGGACTCTTATCGCTTCCTGAATGCGAAAGATTCCGGCAATGCCCGCAAAGCGGCCTTGTTGGCAATGGGGCTGATGGTGGTAGGGACTATTATTTGGTTTATCCCGCCATGGGCGACCGCTGTTCTGTTACCGGATGCCGCAGCGTCTCATGCTGAACTTGGTAACAAAGCGTCCGATGCCGTATACCTGGTGTTTGCAGAGAAACTGATGCCAGCAGGTACGGTTGGCTTACTGGTTGCTGGTCTGTTCGCTGCCACGATGTCTTCTATGGATTCAGCTCTGTGCCGTAACTCAGGTATCTTTGTGCGTAGCTTCTGGTCGCCAATTGTATGCCGTAACAAAGTGCTGTCAGAAAAACAATTGCTGCGTACCAGCCAGATTGTCACCGTAGTCAATGGTATCCTGGTCATTCTGATTGCGCAGTTGTTTGCCCAGCTTAAAGGCCTGAGTCTCTTCGAACTGATGATGCGTGTGGCAACACTGCTGCAATCGCCGATTCTGGTTCCGCTGTTCTTCGGTATGTTTATTCGTAAAACGCCGCGTTGGGCTGCATGGTCAACGGTCTGCTTCGGTATGGTAGTTTCCTGGCTGGTAATGAATGTCTTTACTGCTCAGTGGTGTGCTGACTTGTTTGGTATCACACTGACTGCTCGTGAGCGTTCTGAACTGACCACTACACTGACAGTTGCAGCACACCTGGTGTTAACCGGCGGCTTCTTTGTCCTGACAACACTGTTCTATAAAGAGTCTTCACTGACACAAGAAGAGAAAGAAAACGTCGATACCTTCTTCAAAAACGTGGATACCCCGGTTGTGGCTGCTGAAGGCCAGGACGAGTTTGACCGCCTGCAACGTAGCAAACTGGGCCGTATTACTCTGATGATGGGCGCCGGGTTGTTGTTGATGGTATTACTGCCAAACCCACTGTGGGGCAGAATGTTATTCCTGGGTTGTGCGTTAGCTGTATTGCTGGTGGGTTATTTACTCAAACGCAGCGGCGAAGCAGGGCAACCTGCAGAGCAACTGGAAAAACAACTTTCATAGTATAATCAATTAGTTTAAATCAAAGGCCAGTCGTTAAAGACTGGCCTTTTTTGCTTAAGCAGCATTCGGAAAAAACTGCTTTTAGGGCAAGGAAACCCGGCGTACCGGCTCCGGCAACTATACTTATGCGCGAACTTCACATTTTAGTTATGGAGTCTGCATGGAGATACTTCAACGAACGAACTACCTGCAGTTACTGATGTCATTGCCATTTTGGGCCGATGTGGCATTAGTGATAGCGATAACGCTGGTGACCTATTTTCTGGTTAATCGCCTGATAAAGTTTATTCACCGCCGGGTTGATGCCTGGTCGCAAAACACCACCCACAAAACGCAATTTCACTTCATTTTTTTTGAAGTGTTACAACAAACCAAAAAATTACTGATCCTGTTTGCCGCATTCCTATTCAGCCTGCAGTTCGTTGCTTTGCCGGATACACTGTACAGTACAATCTCCCATGCCTGGTTTCTGGTCCTGGCATTGCAGATTGCGATTTGGTTTGACCAGGGGATCCAGTCCTGGCTGAAAAAGCTGCTGTTTGCACCTGGTATCTCCCGTAACCCGGTCACACTGGTCATTTTGGGGTTGATATTACGGGCGCTGGTTTGGTCTGTCATGCTGCTCTCCATCCTGGCCAATGCGGGGGTGGATATTACTGCACTGGTTGCCAGCCTGGGGGTTGGTGGTATTGCGATTGCTCTGGCGGTACAAACTGTCCTGAGTGATGTGTTTGCGTCGCTGGCGATTGGGTTTGATAAGCCCTTTGAGATTGGCGATTTTATCGTGTTCAACAATGTAGCGGGCAGTATTGAACATATCGGTTTGAAAACCACACGGATACGCAGCCTCAGTGGTGAACAAATTGTCTGTGCCAACGCGATACTGTTGCAGCAGATAATTCACAACTACAAGCGCATGAATACCCGGCGCATTGTCTTTACTTTTGGTGTTTCGTACTCCACCACCGCAGCGCAGTTACGCAAAATCGGCCCACTGCTCAAAGACGTGATTGAACAAGTCGGCGGGACGAAATTTGACCGCGGGCATTTTCTGTCGTTTGACCAGGACCGCCTCACTTTTGAAGTGGTGCATATTGTTGATACTGCTGACTACAACAGATACATGGATATTCAGCAGGAGATTAATATTCGCCTGATTGAGCGGCTTAACGAAATCAATGTCAGCCTTGCTGTCCCTTGCCGGGTGATTATCCCTCAGGATAACCAGGACCGTGCCGCAGCTTAGTCTGGTGGAATGTGGCAAATAAAACAGTCCACATCCAGGTGGTTGATAAAGGCCATGGAGCGAGAGGTCAGTACACCAAACAACCGGTTATGGTGCCCAATAATCACCAGGTCAACCTCCTGTTTGCGGATAAATGTTGCCAAAGCCCTGACCTTATCTAACGAGATTATCACGCGAGTGGTGACCGGCCAGGGGCTGCTGGCCGCCAGGTGGTTAAGCAGGGCTTTGATTTCAATTACCTGGCTGGAACCCGCATCGTTCATCATACTGTCGGAAATATAATTCATGGCCCGGTAATCAATCAGAATATGTGCCAGGGTTATCCGGGCATCCTGGTGAACCATTTGGTTTGCCCGGTGCAACAGCAGGGGACCATCCTGTTCATCATTAACCAGCACCAGAATATGTTGATAGTGTTTCATACCGCCCTCCTGTGCTCTCCTTCTGGTGCTAACTATAGCCAGCGCTTCCTGGTTATCACTGTGCGCCAAGACGCATTTCTGTTTGTTGCATCAATGTTGTGCAAAAGAAAGCTATATGATGCTTTTGGTGAAACAAAAGTAACAATGTGGTGCATGAGTGATTTTATGGTTTCACCCGGTGCAGTCAGTAATACAGAGAAACGCACAGCCTGCTTACCCTGGCGGTAAAAAGCCTGCTTCGACCATACCTGGCCTGGTTTATGCATTTTAGTTTGGTACTCAACGGATCAGGATGCTTACCATGTCAGACACTAACCAAAAAGAATTGATCTATGGGCTCGAGGAGCGCATTTCTCCCTGGGCCGCACTCCTGACGGCGGTTCAGCATGTGCTGGCCAGTGTGGTGGGGATAATCACGCCACCACTGATTATTGGTTCAGTTCTGGGGCTGAATGCTTACCTGCCGTATCTCATCAGTATGTCCTTGCTGGCATCAGGCATTGGCACTTTTCTGCAGGCTAAGCGTGTGTGGGGCGTGGGTGCCGGTATGATTAGCCTGCAGGGCACCAGTTTTGCTTTCCTGGGGGTGATTCTCTCCGGGGGCTTTTTAGTTAAAAGCCAGGGCGGCAGCCCCGAAGATGTGCTGGCGATGATCTTTGGTGTTAACTTCGTCGCGGCATTTATTCCACTGCTGGTCAGCCGCTTTTTTGATTCATTGCGCCGGGTTCTGACACCGTTGGTGACCGGCACAGTTATTGCGCTGATTGGTATCAGCCTGATTAAAGTCAGTATTACTGACTGGGGCGGCGGGCATGGTGTCGCGAATTTTGGTTCACCCGCTAATCTGGGCCTCGGTGCACTGACGTTACTGGTTATTATTGCGTTAAACCGTTCCCGTAGCAGGGCTTTGCGCCTGTCAGCTATCGTGATTGGGATTGCGGTTGGCTGTATCGCTGCGGCGGTAACCGGGCACCTGGCCATTCAGCCATTGCCAGCACAGTGGTTCGCTTTACCTCAGCCATTCCGCTTTGGTTTTCACTTCAGTTGGGCCATTTTTATCCCTATTGCTCTGGTTTCATTTATTTCTATTCTGGAAGCCGTGGGGGATCTGACAGCAAATTGCATGATCTCGCAGCAGCCTATTGAAGGGGAATCATTCCGCAAACGCCTGAAAGGGGGGATCATGGCCGATGGCATCAGTTGCATGGTGGCTGCCATGTTCTCGTCATTCCCGAATACAACTTTTGCCCAGAATAACGGGGTTATTCAGATGACTGGCGTCGCCAGCCGTTATGTGGGCATGTATATCGGTGTGATTTTATTACTGTTAGGGTTGTTTCCGGTCGTTGGCGGGTTGCTGCAACAGATCCCGGCGCCAGTTTTAGGTGGTGCGACACTGGTAATGTTTGGCAGTGTGGTGGCGGCAGGGATCCGGATCATGACGCAAAGCCCGTTAGGCCGCAGGGAAATGCTGATCATTGCCATCTCGTTTGGGATTGGTCTGGGTATTGAAGCTGTACCTGAAGTACTGGGCCAGTTCCCGAAAATTATCGGCAATATTTTCGGGCATGCTGTTACCAGTGGTGGTATTGCCGCGATGGTACTCAACCTGTTAATGCCTCATGATGAACCACAAACAGTAAAAGCCGGCGCGGCAACCTCCGCGCGCTAATTAACCTGCCTGTGTGTTCCCGTCCCCTGAGCATTCAGGGGCATATTCTTGTTGAATGGCGCGGTATTAACCTGCGCCATTTTCTTTTTCTGATACGGTCTGATTACCGTTAAGCGGATCCGGACGGTAAAGTTTGCGATACCACGCAAGGCGCTGGGCAAAAAAATCCTCATACTCGGGCGGAATGTCATGGGCCAGTGGTGTGGGGTTACCCTGCTTATTCAGGTACTCCAGGAAAGCCTGGGTAGATGCCATGAAGTCAATAGCTTTATCAACATGAACAATATGTTGGCCTAATTTACGTGGCATAGTCAGTTCCTTTTTTTAAAAATTTATAGGGGACTGCCCGTAAAGCGTAGCAAAGCAATTTATCTTTGGGCGCGACGGATTTCTCATAAGGCAGGACAGAACGCTAAAATTTCTGCTTAGATGGGGTTTTACTGTAAATGTTTTCCGGCTCTGCGGGCTTGCTGTCTTGGGTGCTGGCTGTATTTTTCTCTCGTCATGGCGATTATCAGTTTTATCTATTGTCTGTTGTGATTATTTCCTGTCATTCTGTACGGGTATTATTTTTTGTGCGGTTTATCACATACAGGAGCGAGATATGGCTGTTTCAGCACGTAACCAGTTAGCCGGTGTTGTCTCTTTGGTTGCCGATGGCGCGGTAAACGATGAAGTTGAACTGACCCTTGAAAGTGGCGCTAAACTTGTCGCGGTTGTCACTCATGCCAGTAAAACTGCAATGGGGTTGGCCACGGGGAAAAGTGCGGTCGCGCTAGTTAAAGCCCCCTGGGTGATTCTGGCATCTGAAGACAGTGGGCTAATTTTTTCAGCTCGTAATCAGTTTGCTGGCGTGGTGGAGTCCGTGCAAAAAGGTGCAGTGAATACCACCGTTCATGTTAAGACTGATGCTGGCTTTACCCTGATTTCCGTTATCACTAATGAAGGCACGGATGAGATGGGGTTAGTGGCCGGGAGCCGGGTTATTGCTCTGGTCAAAGCCTCCAGCGTGGTGCTGGCTGTTAAAGCTTAACCGCCTGTTTGTGCCCACCCTTCGGCTGCAGGTGGGCACGCGGTTGCTGGTTATAGCTGGTCGTTACCCGGTGTTTTGCCCTGGGGTTTCAGGGGAGTGGGTTTACCCAGCGTCTGGCTGAACCAGGTAACAACTTTCTGAATAATTACTGGCTGGAACCAGTGAATATCGCCATGCTCAGCGCCATCCACCAGGACATATTGCACCGGGTCTCCGGCTTTTTTGAGTGCGGTGTAGAGCTGTTCGCTTTGCTGAGGAGATACCAGGGTATCGGCGCTACCATGCATAATCAGAAATGGTGGTTTTTTCCCGGCTAAATACCCCATGGGGCTTGCCTGCAGGGCTTTGGCTGGGTCAGCACTAATTGCAGCGCCAGCAAAATTGCGAAACGCCGGGCCATTTACCAACAATGCTTCCGTGACTGCTGGCGACTGATGTACTTTTTGCACATCGGCAGGAAAACCTGCGCCAATATTGCGTAAATCGGAAATACCATACAGGGTTGCAGCCGCCTGAACCTGGGAAGACTGATTCAGGTATTCCCCTTTATCAAACACCTTATCTCCACCAGTGACACCCAACATTTGTGCCATCCAGCCCCCGGCAGAATCACCTAACACTCCAATACGTGCAGGGTCGATACCATATTCCTGGGCGTGTTCGCGTAAATAACGCACTGCGGCTTTACCATCAATAACCGGGGTCGGGAAAGTATCTGGTACTACACGGTATTCCGCAGCAGCCACGACGAAACCGGCTTCTGCCAGCGCCATGCGCATTTCAATAAATTTATCGTAATCAGCAGAGATAAAACCGCCGCCCGGGAAATAGATAATCGCGGGTTTCAGGGCGCTGGTGCGTGGCACTAATAATGACATATGCAACTGGCGAACGGCCCGGACTTGTTTAATCTGCGAATAAACCACACCGTTAAGTGCATCAATTTGGGCACGTTCCGGTGCGACTTTTATAACTTCGGCACCGCTGGTATAACCGGGCAGGGAAGGCTGGGCACTGAGAACTGCCTGAGATAACAATGTCATACAAAAACCGCCTGTGATTACCAGTTTTTTTACTAAACGCATGGCTGCTTTCCTTTTCTTGTAAGGCATTCTTTCAGCAAAGAAACCGGTAATACGCCAGTTGTGGATGGCATGGCTACCGGTTTTTATATGCATACGCAAAAAGAAGGAAACGTTGTTCCCTCTTTTTCGCTATGCAGGTATGTGGCATACCTTGTTAATCAATGAACTGCGCCATTAACCTTATTTCAGGTTATTGGGGAAATCTTTCGGCAGTTCGCTGGCTGCACAGGCGATGACGCTTTCATTGTTTTCGCCACAGTCACGGATAAAGGTGATTGTCGCGAATTCATCAATGACTTCAGTTGGGTAAGCCGGGCCCGCCGCGCGGTAAGCTTCCATTTCCGGGATATGATCATTCTGGAAACAAATAGTTTTTTCCGGGTTATTGATTATCCAGCGCGGGAAGAAGATGGTGCCATGGAACAGACGATCCGCCAGGTTAACGATCAGGCTGACATCGGTGCCGGTGGGTTCAGTCCAGGAGATCTTATAAATGCTTTCCCCGACGCGGGCAATAAAGACACGTTGATCTTTCACCCAGCGGTTACCGACGATCCCACTGTGAATGCGGTAATCCATGGTGCGATCATTTTTAACGTAAATTTCGTAATTCCAGCCGTTATCGTAGGTATAAACCAGGTGTTTCCCTACCAGGCCTTGCAAATCGTGTTTATCAAAGGTGCTCATTTTGTCTCTCCTCTGTGGAATGAATACAGCTTACATCTTCATTTTTTGAATGAATAACGCTAATTTTGCATTAAATTGATTTAAAAATTGGATTGATTATGCATAAAACAACACTTGAACAGTGGGCTCTGTTGGACCAGGTTGTGCGGCTGGGCAGCTTTGCGAAAGCCGCTGAAGCAACCAGCCGTAGCCAGTCTTCGGTCAGTTATAATTTGGGGTTGCTGCAAAGCCGCCTTGGGGTGGAATTATTGCGCCAGGTGGGGCGACGGGCAGAGCTGACGCCTGCCGGGCAGGTACTGCTGACTCAGGTGAGGCCGTTGCTGAGTGCTTTTGATTATGTGGAGGCGCGCGCTCAGTCAATGCGTGGCGGTATCAGGAGCCGGTTAGACCTGGTGGTGGACAGCATTTTCCCCCGGGCACTGCTGTTTTCAGTATTACGCCAGTTCCAGCAACGCCACCCTTATACCCAGGTTAACCTCACCGAAGTGCTGGAAAACCATGTGGATATCAACACGGACGCTGACGTCATGATCCTTTCCCGCCGCCAGGATATAACTGGCCGTGGTGAGTGGCTGATGAATATTGATTTTGTTGCGGTTGCCCACCGCGACCACCCATTACACCAAATCACCCCTTTCCCCGGGGAGGACGCGTTGTCACGTTACCCTCAGGTACGCATCGCAGAACTCGACGGCGCTCAGGATACACACCAGATTTCAGCAACTGAATTTTGGACATTCTCCACCTTTGAAGCCGCCATTGAAGCCGTGTTGTACCAGGTAGGTTATGGCTGGTTGCCACAAGAGCGTATTGCCGGGCACCTTGCTGCCGGGATCCTGAAAATACTGCCGTTACCTCATGGTGTAAAACGCGCCACACCTTTGCATTTGATCGTGAAAAAGGATCTCACACCGCCGGATCAAGTGGTACAGACATTAACCGCCTTGTTCAAACAGGCTACTTCTGGCCTGGAGTGTTAAAAGCCGTACAGTTTGTCTGTTCATCGGTAAGCCATTCGTTATATAATTTTTTATATAACGATTAAGGGGACATAATGAAACACGCCACTATTACAGGCTGGCTGGCAGCCTTATTTTTTTGCTGCCTGGCATTTACCGCACAGGCTTCGCGCACAGTAACGGATCAATTAGGCAGGCAGGTGACAATTCCTGACCAGGTGGACCGGGTTGTGGTGCTGCAACACCAAACACTGAATTTGCTGGTACAAATGCATGCCGGGAACAAAATTGTTGGTGTGTTGGCAAACTGGAAACAACAACTGGGGGATAATTATTTGCGCCTGGCACCCTTTTTGGCTAACACCCCGGGGCTGGGTGATCTTACGCATGTGGATACCGAAAAGCTGGTGGCCCTGCACCCGCAAGTGGTGTTTGTGACGAATTATGCACCTGCGGCAATGATAGACAGTATTACGCAACTGGGGATTCCGGTGGTGGCTATTTCGCTGCGCCACGATGCAACCCCAGGCGATGCCACCAGGTTAAACCCAACACTTGCTAATGATGAACAGGCGTATGACCAGGGGCTGGGTGAAGGCATTACTCTGATTGGCGAAATTGTTAATCATCAGGCGGATGCCCGTGCACTGAATGAGGCGGCATTTGCATACCGCAAAGAAGTGGCTTCCCGGCTGAAAGATATCCCGGCGAGTGAAAAAGTACGGGCCTATATGGCAAACCCGGATTTAACCACTTATGGATCCGGGAAATACACCGGGCTGATGATGTCCCGCGCTGGCGCAGTGAATGTCGCTGCCAGTACGGTAAAAGGCTATAAACAGGTTTCCATGGAGCAGGTTATTAACTGGGATCCTCAGGTTATCTTTGTCCAGGCGCGTTACCCACAGGTCGTGTCTGACATCACTCACTCACCCCAGTGGCAGGTGATTGATGCAGTGAAACACCACCGGGTCTACTTAATGCCGGAGTATGCCAAAGCCTGGGGTTACCCAATGCCTGAAGCTGTGGGCCTGGGTGAGTTATGGATGGCGAAAAAGCTCTATCCACAACGCTTTAGCGATATTGATATCAGCAAAGAGGTTAATCGTTGGTATCAGCGGTTCTATGGCACTAATTACCAGGGTGAACACTAACATGAAAGCACTTGTCGCCGGGAGTTTACGGGCTGTCTGGCAGCCGTTAATGGCTGCTTTTTATGAGCTTAGTGGTGAGCACGTGGATACCGGGTTTGGCCCGGCAGGCCTTCTGCGTGCGCGCATTGAACAAGGTGAAGCCTGTGACTTATTTGCTTCAGCAAACCTTGATCACCCGCTCTCACTGTTTATGGCTGGCAGAGCGCACCAGGTGATGCCCTTTGCCACCAACCGTTTATGCCTGACAGTGAAAACAGACTGCCTGGTACCCGGCGACACCTGGTTATCCGTGCTCTCCCGGCCTGAATTACGCCTGGGGACATCCACTCCGGTAAGCGATCCTTCCGGTGACTATACCTGGCAGTTGTTCCGCCAGATAGAATGGCGTTACCCCGGGCAGGGAATGGCTATCCAACAACGTGCGCAATGTTTGGTTGGCGGCAGTGAAACGCTGCCTGTTCCCCCGGGGGAAACCGCGGCAGGCTGGCTGATCAACCAGGGGCGGGTTGATATGTTTATCGGTTATGCCAGCTATGCCGCCAGACTGCGTCGCATTACTGGGCTGACAGTGTTGGATATTCCTGAAGATATGGGGGTGCAGGCGCAATATACGCTGGCGCTGCTGGATATGCAGGCGGAACGTTTGGCTGTATTCCTGGGCTCGCCTCTGGCTCAAAAAATTCTGATTGCCGCCGGGTTTGGCCCAGGTGGCGATGAAATTTTTGCAAACTTACCGGCGGCGGTTGGGTGCCGGTGACGGCGGAGGGCTGCCAACAGCAATACCTGATTTACCATTGTGCTTAATAGAGTACATGGCTTCGTCGGCGCGCAAAACCGCATCGGCAAATGATTCACGGCTGCCAACATCAACCAAACCAACTGATGCGCCTATGACGGCCTCGCCGTTATCCAGTTCAAATGGCACCATAGCGACATCCAGAATCTGCCTGGCAAGATGCATGGTTTCAGGATGGCTTACGCCCCAGGGGATAATCAACAAAAACTCATCTCCACCCAGGCGTCCGGCAACACAACCTTGCGGGCAAACCGCGTTAATGCGTTGGGCGAGTTGCACCAGCAGATTATCGCCACTGCGGTGCCCCAGCGTGTCATTAACGGTCTTGAAATTATCCAGGTCGATAAACGCGATGGAAAACGCTGATTGCTTCTGTAGCTTCTTATACTGGTTGGTCAGTGCATGGCGGTTTGCCAGCCCGGTGAGCGGGTCATGGTTTGCAAGGCGGGCCAGTTGTTGCTCGTATTGCTTTTCTTTCGTCATATCAATATGTGTGCCCGTCACTTTCAGTGGCCGCCCTTCGTCATCCCACTGAGTAACCCGGCCTCTGTCCAGCACCCAGGTGACAGACCCATTTTTGGCTTCCATGCGGTGTAATGCTTCATAAAACGGTGTTTTGCCTTCAATATGGTTATAAAAGGCAGCCAGCACAAAATCGCGGTCATCAGGGTGCAGATGATCGCGCCAGACATCGAAATGTGCATTTAGCTCTTTTGGCTGGAACCCCAGCATGGCCCCCCAACGGCGGTTAAAAATAACCAGTTTCCCGGAGGGAATATCCAGTTGCCATAAACATAACCCTGTGCCATCCAGTGCCGCACTTAATTTATCTCTGGCATCGTGGGCAATACGCTTTAATCTGGCATTATGTTTTTTGAGATTTTGTATTTGTTGCTTTAATGTTTCTTCCGACATAAGTCAGCTATCTCAGGTGCGCAGTTTTAATTCTGTGTCTTGAGACAAATCTCAAGCAGAAGATAATTTACTCGAAATACGTCTTACTAAGATATCAACCATTCGAACCAACCAGGTAACATAATTTAAGTATCCTGCTACGGTTTCAGAGCCGGTAAGTAATAAAACTGCAATGAGAGAATGAGATGGATCGTCTGGATTGTGACCGTATGTTTGTAATGGTGCTGGAGCTTGGTAGTTTTGCCCGGGCAGCGCAACGCCTGAATACCAGCCACGGCCAGGCATCCCGGTTGATTTCGCGGCTGGAGAAAGAACTGGGGATCCAGTTATTTAAACGTTCCACCCGTTCTCTGGCACCCACGGATGTAGGCCTGGCTTATTATGAGCGGGTAAAGGTGCTGATTGATGCCTTCGAGGCACTGGACGCCGATGTGCGCCACACGGCCCGTGACCCTTCCGGTAAGTTGCGGATTTCTGCACCCGTTACTTTTGGCACGCGCCAACTGACACCCGTAATGGTAAATTTTGCCCGCGAATACCCCAACATTGAACTGGATGTCAGCTTTTCAGACCGGCGGGTGAATATTGTTGAAGAGGGGTTTGACCTGGCATTACGCATTGGCAACCTGGAAGACAGTAGCCTGATTGCCCGTAAACTGTGCGATATACATGTCACGACAGTCGCATCACCTGCTTATCTTGCTGGTGCCGGCACACCAGAACACTGGAAGTCACTCTCTGAATTTGACTGCATTGTGGACACAAACTTTCGCGACCCAAATCACTGGCATTTTCATGAAGACGGCCGGCTGATTCCCTTTCCAGTAAAAGGGCGGTTACGTTTTTCAAATGCAGAAGCCTGCCTGAGTGCAGTGGTGGCGGGGCTGGGTATTGCCAGGTTACCTACTTTCGTTGCTGGCGATGCCATCCACCGCGGAGAAGTTGTAAAGCTACTTACGCAGTGGGATACACCGCCACTTGGTCTGTATGCCATTTATCCGCCATCGCGGCATCTTGCCCATAAATCCCGGACGTTTATTGATTTTCTGGTTGGATCCTTCGCAGACCAGGCATGGTTTGATTAGTGCTGAAATGGAAATAAATAATCTCACTTTGGCCGGATAATCATTTAATCAGAAATAACGTAGTCTTGCCTTATCGACAAAACCTGTCCTGATGATGAGGAAAAGACCATGATTGATAACCGTACTGCCCCCTGGGCTGCTTTAGTAATGCGCATCGCGCTGGGTATTCTGTTTTTGGCTCACTTTGGCTTAAAAGCTTTTGTATTCACTCCGGCCGGTACTGCGAAGTTCTTTATTTCGCTGGGGCTGCCAGGTGGCCTGGCTTATATCACCATGGCCTGGGAGCTGGTGGGCGCTATTGCATTGATTCTGGGTATCTGGCCCCGTATTGCAGCTGTTGCGCTGATTCCGGTATTGCTTGGCGCGATTTTTACTGTGCATGGCCCGGCCGGGTTCTTCTTTACCAACCCTAACGGCGGCTGGGAATTCCCCGGGTTCTGGATTGTTGGCCTGGTTGTGCTGGCTCTGACTGGTGATGGCGCAATGGCACTGAAACCGACACCATTTGGCCGTAAATAAACGTTTTTACTGTAATCAGGAGGTAAGCATGCTGGTAGATGGCAAATGGACCACCGAGTGGCATCCGGTTCAGGCAACCGATGAGAAAGGCGGCTTTGTCCGGCAAACCTCCAGCTTCCGCCACTGGGTTACGCCAGACGGTGCGCCAGGCGTAACCGGAGACGGGGGATTTAAGGCTGAAGCCGGGCGCTACCACTTATATGTTGCGTATATTTGCCCCTGGGCATCCCGGGTGCTGATGGCGCGTAAACTGAAAGGGCTGGAGTCTGTTATTTCAGTCAGTGTGGTGGAACCGCAATTATTTGACCAGGGCTGGCACTTTGGGCTCTTTCCTGGTGCGAACCTTGATGAACTGAATGGAGCTGAGTGGTTACATGAGCTCTATACCCGGGCTGACCCGCATTTTACCGGGCGGGCAACTGTCCCCGTTTTGTGGGATAAGCTTACCGGCACCATCGTGAATAATGAGTCCGCCGATATTCTGCGCATGCTGGACAGCGGCTTTGGTGACCTGGCCCGCAATGAATGGGATTTATATCCACAGCCATTGCGTGAAGAGATAGACAAGCTGAATGCGGTTATCTACCCAAGGCTGAACAATGGTGTTTACCGTGCCGGTTTTGCGACGACGCAAGAAAGCTATGAAGACGCATTTAATGATGTTTTCACTATGCTGGAACAACTGGAATCACGCCTGAGCGATGGGCGGCCATTCTTGTGTGGTACACAACTGACAGAGGCAGATATTCGCCTGTTTGTTACGCTAATTCGTTTTGATGTGGCTTACTACGGGTTGTTTAAATGCAATCTGAAACCGGTGCGTGAATATGCATTCCTCAACCCGTATATGCAGCGGGTGCTTGATATTCCGGGGGTGCGCGAGACGGTGAACATTGCCCATATCAAACATGGTTATTATTCAATTAAGGCGCTGAATCCACCGGGGATTGTTCCGGCAGGGCCAGATATGAGCGCTTACGGGTTGTAAGGAGCCGGACATGACGAAGAAACTGGTTATTTTTCTGCACGGAGTGGGCAGCAGTGGTGCGGATTTAGCTGTGCCTGGGCAATTATGGCAAGAACGCTTACCCGACACCCACTTCAGCGCACCAAATGCCCCGCAGGCCTTTGGGCAAGGTGGAGGCTGGCAGTGGTTCAGTCTTAACGGTATTACAGAAGCGAATCGCCCACAACGAATTGTTGAGGCTCGCCCGGAGTTCGACCGCACTATTCAGGCTATTTGCCAGCAACAGGGAGTGAACCCTTTACAGGACAAACTGGCATTGGTTGGTTTTTCTCAGGGTTCGATTATGGCGCTGGACGCACTGGTATCGGGCCGCTGGCCGCTGGCTGCTGTCGTGGCGTTTTCTGGCAGGCTGGCAACACAGCAGGAGGGCGCTGTGCCATCAGTACCTGCTTTACTGGTACATGGTCAGCGTGATCCGGTGATCCCCTGGCAGGAGAGCCAGCAGGCGCAGGAAAAACTTCAGGCGTTGGGGATTCCGGTTCAGGTGGTATGGGATGCCACAGCAGGTCACACAATAACGCAACAGGGTGTTGATAAAGCGGGGGAGTTTTTGGCTAAACACCTGGCGTAATCCGCCCGTTATTGCACCCGAATCCATGTACCGTTGGCCGTAACATTATGACCAAAACCACATTGTTGCGGCCTGACGGTGGTGACCGTTAACTGGTCCGGTGTGAACTGCAGATGAATATTGCAGTTAATGCTGTCATCACTGTCGGTGTCATTACTGGAGACGTCATCGTCATCATCGCGTAATTTCACCGTCGCGTGGTTGCCCGAAAAGGCAACGGTACGTACGAAATGTCCCATATTGGGCCCGTTATACAACCCCATCAGCCCAAAAGCATAGCCTTCAAAATCCACGTTGATTTTGTCATTCCCGGCACTGGTTACCTTAATGCTTTGCCAAATTCCCCTGCCGGCATATTTCCACCACACCCCATCTGGAGAGCGAGAAAAAGGTTCAGCAGCCAGTTTGTCTTTAATTAAAGCCAGGTTTTGCACAGATTCAGGGTAGCCAGGTGCAAGCATCAGCCACGCCCACGCCCGGTGGTAATCTGCCTGCTGTATATAGGTGTTTGCCACAGCATTATAAGCAGCAGCAATCTGGTCATCAGGCAGGTCACACTGTTCGCTCCAGCTAACCTGCTCTTCAAATGCAGCCCGCGCAGCAGCAAACTTATTTGCCGCCCACGCCGCCTTACCCTCAGCCGCATAGTGGCTAACTTTAGCGCAATCAGCAGTAATTCTCGCCTCGGTAATATCGGCCTGCGCACCAGCCGAAACCGCAAGCACCAAAGCGACCAAACATTTAGGATGAAAAGACATAACACCAGGCTCACACTACATTATCGCCTCAACATAATACGGCATTCTGCCCCCCATCCACAGTCAGCAGAGTGCAAAGTTCGGGTTTCAGGCTAAGGCTAAGGGTAAACAAATGTGTTCAGGCGCGTCATTCTTCGCACTAACAGGTGTGTTGGCTGCCTCGCTCACGCCAGTCACTTACTCATGTAAGCTCCCGGCGGTTCGCTGCGTTGCCGCCTTCCTGTAGCACGAATAATTTAGCGCCTGGCGGGGTGTCTTTTGCACTAACAGGTGTGTTGGCTGCCTCGCTCACACCGGTCACTTACTCATGTAAGCTCGAGGCAGATTCGCTGCGTTGGGTGGGGAAACCGCCTCATCCCTGAGGTGGGTTCGGGAATCAGAACGTTTCCCAGTTATTGTCGCTGCCAGCAGGCGGCAGGGCATGTGTGGCTGCCCGTGCAGTGGGTGGGGCGCTGCGGGAAGAGGTCGTTGGCGTCTGCATACCGTTAATCCGGAACACATCAACCACCTGGTGGAGTTTGCCCGCCAGCGCTTCCAGTGCCGCAGCGGCGGTAGCAGATTCTTCAACCAGGGAGGCGTTTTGCTGGGTGACACCATCCATTTGTGAGACCGCCAGGCCAACTTGCTCAATGCCACGGCTTTGCTCGTCTGATGCAGAAGCTATCTCACCCATAATATCCGTTACCCGGGTAACTGCCTGTACAATATCCTGCATGGTAGAGCCTGCAGTCTGCACCTGGCCGGAACCAGTATTCACACGAGAGACTGCGTTGTCGATAAGCTCCTTAATCTCTTTTGCTGCCTGCGCACTGCGCTGCGCCAGGGTGCGCACTTCTCCGGCGACGACTGCAAAACCGCGGCCCTGTTCTCCTGCTCTGGCCGCTTCAACGGCAGCATTGAGCGCCAGAATATTGGTCTGGAAAGCAATACTGTCAATAACGCTGGTTATATGGGCTATTTGCTGCGAACTGTCGGCAATGGCGCTCATCGTATGCACCACAGTATTCACCACTTCGCCACCTTTGAGTGCTGTCTCCGAGGCCGTTTTCGCTAATTGCGCAGCCTGGCGCGCGTTGTCGGTATTCTGTTTAACTGTTGCTGTAAGTTCTTCCATACTGGCCGCAGTTTCCACCAGAGAGGCGGCTTGTTCTTCAGTACGGGAAGACAAATCGTGGCTACCGGAAGAGATTTCACTGGCACCAGTGAAAATGGAATTTGACGTTTCACGCACTGCACTGACAGTGCGAACCAGCGACCCCTGCATGGCCTTAACCCCGGCAGAGAGTTGCCCCATTTCATTATTGCCTGTTGCGTCAATATTACGTGTCAGGTCACCATCCGCGATGGCACGGATATGCTCCATCACTTTACGTAATGGGTGCAACAGGATCACCTGGAGTCCACGCCACAAAATGACAATAGTGACCACAACCAATAACAGAATTACGCCCAACGTCCATTTCATACTGTTATAGCTGTTCAGGTTTTCCTGCCCGGCATTTTGTAGCAGGTTGGCGTTCTGTTTACGCCACTGGTTGTACATCCCTTCCAGGTCATCCTGCGCCTGCTGAGCATCCAGATTCCCATATGCCGGGTAGTTACCTTCACCCAGATACTGAATGGACATCTTCATCACGTCATGCATGGCCTGGTACTTTTGCTCCAACTGGCTGGCAAGAGCTGTGTCCTGCCCACTGATACCTTGCGCATCCTTGTATTTGGCAAAATAACCTTCTGCCTGGACCAGTGATTTCCCGGCGCTGTCCAGCAACCGCTTCATGCCGTCGATAGCAGCCTGGTCTTTTTGGTTTTTCAGAAAACGAATGGCGACCCGGTTAATGGTGACACGGGTTTTAATAAGAGTAAGAAAGCTGTCAGTAAGTTGTGACTGTTGGTAGTTCAGTACATCAGAGTTTTGAAAGTTACGGCGATCATTATTAACGGCAGAGTAGAAAAAACCGCTGGTAACCAATTGTAGTACCGAAAATATCACCAGTACTGCGATGATACCTGTTATGACTTTCAGGTTCTTTATCATGTTCATCATCCAATGTGAGAAAAATGAGCCGGGGATGATAAATTTATCGGTAAAAGGCGTTAAAACTTTATCCAGCGAAAAGGAGCTGGCAGAGTAAGGTTATGATTTTAATATATATTAATTAATTGGTTATTTATCTGTTTTGGTATTTGAGAACAGGTCAGAAAGCACGGCATATTTTTCTGGTACTTTATTATTAGAGTTTTTATTTTTTTAGTTTTTAGAATAAAAAGTGAAAGTATTTTTCTTTATTTTTAAATGCTACTTTTGAATAGCATAATTGCCGGGAGGAAGTGTACACGCACGGCCTGAACCAGGATGTCAGCCGTTGACAACTCAGTACAGTATGATGAAAATTTGCCTTATGGGTAAAAATTAACCATTACATGATTAACTATAAAAAAACAATAGGATTTTTACCTGTTTATATCGATCAAATTGCATGAATTGATAGGCATTAACACGTATTTTATCGATCAAAAATGATGTATTAATTGGTTTTTTCGATCATTTAAGTGATGTTAAACAAGGATGTCAGTTATGGAACAATACAATGCAGCACTTGCCCTGCTGGGGCAGGTTTCTGTGCCTGGCGGTTCTGCCGCCATTATTGGTGAAACCGGGAAATTATGGGGGATCATGTCAGGTGAACCTCCGGGGCATTATTTGCCTGCGGTCTTTTCTCCAAAAGAGAATGCCAATATAAACTGGTTTGAGAATCAACTGAGTTTCATTAGCCGGGCCGCCCATGTGTTTAACCACAGAGGGTTGTGTTACCTGCTGCATATGGACTTTGAACAGGCTGCGTACCTGGCATCTTCGCCAGAACACCTGCGCCAGCTCGCGTTAGCGCCGTTTGTGACTTTAATGGTGAATGAGTCTTTCCCGAATCTGGCCGATGCTCAGCATAACCCGCTATTGAGTGCGTTAATGGCTGATGTGAATCTGGGGCTGAGCGATGCAGGTGCTGGTATCATTCCATTTTCTGTTGTGTGTAGTGGAATGTTTGCTGTAACGGTGCTGGCTCCTGCATTTTTTCACCAGTACGTCATGTCCCCAATGCTGCCTGTTGTAGCCGAAAAGATAACAGACTGTGGTAGCACGCTGGTGCTCAATGGTGTTGATACACCTCAGCTATGGCAATTGGGGCAAACCGTTCCGGAAGCGAAAATGATGGGAAAATGTTTCGATTGTTCAACACCCGCAGGAAAGTCTCACTGACGTATTTTTAGTAAAAAGTGCCATTATCTTAATGTATTTATGCTGTTTTATTTTTTATGTTGTTCAGGCACGCTCATAATCAGGCGACACATTTAAAAAAATAGAAACAAAATCAGGAACGGAAGATACAGCTTCAGGGTAGGCGTGCCAGACCCTGTGTGCTAGCTTCCCCACGAAAGCAACTTCCTTGCTTGCAGAGAGCAGGTTTGAACCTGCCTGGATATTCATTTTTCAATTGCAGGTATGTTAGCTGTCCTCGCTTACTCCGGTCACTTACCCGTGTAAGCCCCGGTATCCACTGCGTTGCCGCCTGGCTGCAACTCGAATTATCTTGAGCATATGAGCATTTCTGTACTGTAAATTGATATGCAAAAAACACCCATTCGTGATTTTGACGCAGAGAGAAAACTCTTTGTCTACAGGGTTTCCATTGCGTTCGCACTGGTGATCGTCTGTTTTTGTATTCTGATTTTTAACTTATACCGCCTGCAGATTTTGGATCATAGCTACTACAGCGAGCGATCCAGCCAGAACGACATTAAATTGCTGCCAATAGCACCTACCCGCGGGATAATTTATGACCGTAACAACACGCCGCTGGTCAAAAATGTTACCCGCTATGATATTCAGCTTACACCTTACAAAATCAAAAACTTAAAAACCACGATTGCTGAATTAACGCCTGTGGTGGGGCTGACCCCGGACGATATCGATAACTTCTGGCATACGCTGCACAATAGTAGCCGTTATAAACCCGTTATCCTGAAGGACGAACTGTCAGATCGGGATGTGGCGCGGTTTTCGGTTGAGCAGTACCGTTTTCCAGGTGTGGGGATTGATACTTACCAGGAACGCCAGTACCCCTGGGGCGCGTCACTGGCGCATGTTATCGGCTATGTTTCCAAAATTAATGACAGTGACCTCAAACGCCTGAGTGAAGCAGGGGAAGCTGAGAATTACGCTGCTGACCACGATATAGGCAAGCAGGGTATTGAGAGCTACTACGAATCGCAGCTGCATGGCAAAACGGGTTACCAGGAAGTTGAAGTGGATAACCACGGGCGTATTGTTCGGGTTCTCAAACAGATACCGCCTGTGGCGGGTAAGAACATCTGGCTGACACTCGATCTTCCGTTGCAACAATTTATCGAAAAACAACTGGTTGGTCAGCGAGCTGCTGTACTGGTGGAGAACCCTCACGACGGTTCAGTGTTAGCTATGGTCTCGACACCTTCTTATGATCCGAACCCTTTTGTCGAAGGGATTAGTGCAAAAGGTTACGCCACGTTACTCCATAATCAGGACTTGCCGTTGATAAACCGGGTTACACAAGGGCTTTATCCTCCGGCATCGACAGTCAAACCTTACATGGCGATGTCGGCACTGATAAACCATGTCATCACACCTGAAACCCATCTGTTCAGTGGATCCAGCTGGACATTACCAGGCACCAGCCGCCGTTACCGCGACTGGAAAAAATCGGGGCACGGCAATATCACGGTTACACAGGCTATAGAAGAGTCATCGGATACGTTTTTTTACCAGGTGGCGAACATGATGGGGATCGACTTGATCCATAAAATGCTCAGCCAGTTCGGCTACGGTAAATACACCGGGATAGACTTGCATGAAGAGTACCAGGGGTTATTGCCCAACCGGGAGTGGAAGCTCAAAGTTCACAAAAAACAGTGGTATCGCGGGGATACTATCTCCGTCGGTATCGGCCAGGGGTACTGGGTTGCCACGCCCATCCAGATGGAAAAAGCGCTGGTAACCCTGTTAAACAACGGGCATGTGATTATTCCCCACTTGATGGCGAAAATGGCGCTGGGGAAAGCGGTTTCTTTCTACCGAACACCTAAAGAGCAACAACAAGTTGGCGACCCGGCATCACCATTCTGGGGCGTGGTCCGCCGGGCCATGTTTGGTATGGCGAATGCGCCCAATGGTACCGGATATAAATACTTCCATACGGCACCTTACGGTATTGCGGCGAAGAGTGGAACGTCGCAGGTGTTCAGCCTGAAAGAGAACCAGGTGTATAACGCAAAAGCTATTCCGCTACGCCTGCGGGACCATGTGTTTTATACCGCATTTGCGCCTTATAACGACCCGCAGGTCGCCGTTACACTGATTCTGGAAAATGGTGGCGATGAAGGTGTCACCGCCGCACCGATTATGCGTAACATCATGGACTACCTGTTCGCCGGGAAGACGGATGTACCTGCACCCGCTCCACCCGGCGCTTCTCCTGGTGCCGTTACCAGCCCTGTGGTACCGGGGAGCTAATCAAACAACACAGGCGATAACCGCTGCCATACTTGCGGTGCCGCCGCCCACATCACATTACCTTGTGTCAGGCCATTGCGAGCCAGAAAGGGGTTAGCCTTGCCGCCAGCTTCCAGAATCAGTAGCAAACCGGCCAGGGCGTCCCAGCTATTGAGGTGGGCCTCAAAATACCCGTGCACTTGCCCGGCGGCGACATGCGCCAGCATCAGCGCACCAGCACCAAACCGGCGGTATTCCACTCCCTGGTCAGACAGGTGTTGTAAGGTTTTCAGGTAGCCATCTAAAGGCGTACGGCTGGAGCGCCCCAGTCCAATAACCACCTGCTCCGGGTCGGGTTCCTTCAGGTGCAGGGAATTCCCATTTAATGTAGCGCCTTTCCCGGCTTCAGCCACAAAAAACTCGTTGCGGTCAGGTGCATAAATAATGCCGAGTACAACCTGCTCCTCTTCAACACAAGCCACTGAAATGCACCAGTAATCCATGCCTAAAATATAATTCGTGGTGCCGTCTATCGGGTCTATTACCCAGGTGCGCCCGGTACCGGTTTGTAACCCGCTTTCTTCACCTAAAAAACCGTCTGCGGGAAAGTGCTGTGTTAACCAGTTCCGTAACTGTTGTTCCACCCAAACATCGGCCTCGGAAACAAAATCTTGCCTGCCCTTACTATCAATTTTTAGCCCCTGGTTGCGCAATGCCTGAGCATGCTGCCCGGCGTGTTTAATCAGGGTGAACAATGCCTGTTTTTGATCAGTTGTCATAACGTGTCTGTCTGCTCTGTTACGCAAGGTGAAGTACGGCGATGGACAAGTTCCACCGCCACCGGGATAACCTGAGCCGCAAGCTCCGGATTCTTTGCCCGTTCATGCAGGCAATCCAGCGCTTTTGCTGCCAGTACATCCACTTGCTGGTGAATCGTGGTGAGTTGGTAACTTTCCCATGCGGTCTGGGGGGTGTTATCAAAGCCTATCAAATGAAAATCGGTCGGGGCGTTTATGCCTTGCTGGCGCATGCCATCCAGGAAACCACAAGCCAGCAGAGCATTGGCGCAAAATACACCGGTAGTGGCCCGCTGGGGTAATAAAGCACTGTGTTGTAAATCACTGTGTTGCGCCGCCCAAAAACCGCCTTCATACCCGTCCTTTGGGGCCTGCAACTCTCTCAGGCATTCTGGCGCGATGCCTTTTGCGGTAAGTGCATGGTGAAACGCCTCACCACGCGCCCGGCCTGCCCAGGTTGAACCCTGGTAGTTAAGCCAGATAAACGACTGGCACCCTGCTGCACGGAGTTGTGCTGCCGCCAGCATAGCGCCAGCATGGTTATCTGAACAGACAACATCCATGGACGGGCCACTCTGCGCCCGGTTAATACCCACCACAGGGATATGGTGCTCTATACACTCCCGCACAATAGATTCCGGGGGCTGCCCGGAAGTCACGACCACTCCCGATACCCGAAATTGCGTAAAACGGCGTAGTGACAGGCCAGTTTCTTGCTCATCAGTAATTTCAGTGACCAGTGCCTGGTACCCCCTGGCCTGAATTGCAGATAACAAAGCATTGACCAGGGTACTGCGAAACGGATCAGTCAACCGGGCAACCACCACGCCAATTAACTGGCTACGCTGCCGGTTAAGCCCCTGAGCAAGAAAGTTAACCTGATAACCCAACTGGCGTGCCGCAGCTTCCACTCTGGCGCGGGATTGCGGGGAAACGCTGCCATTGTTGCTGAGTGCTCTGGAAACCACAGCACGGGAAACCCCCGCCAGGCGGGCAACATCCTGCGCTGTTACTGTAGATTTATTGGGACTGGGGACTTTCACCATGCCGTTTGCAGCCGGTTTGGGCGGGCCAGGTCGAACATGGCGCCGTCGTCGCTGAGCCGTAAATGAGGGTGAAGCGCGCAGGCCTGTGCAATAGCTGGCCGGTCAGCATCCTGGCAGTGGTACAACACCATCAGGTTTAATGCCAGCTTTTCACATAATGCCAGGCAGGCAGGGTAATCGCCGTGAGAAGCATCAGCAGCCAGAGGGAGCCAGGACGCACATTCCTGAAAAGCCAGAGTACTGCCAGCCATCAGTGCCTGGGTTGCGTCTGTTGGCCTGCCATCACCACTGTAAAACAGTGCATGGTTATCGGCCTCGATACGAATGGCCTGGCTTGGAATTTCATGTTGCGCGAAGGCTGTTTGAATCTGCCAGCCACGCCACCGCCATGTGGGCTGGCTGGCAAGGATTTCAATGGGAAAGGTCAGCCCGGTGTATGGCCAGTTTGCCAGCGCGATTTGGTTAACCAGCACGGTTTGTTGTTCAGGCTGGCAATAAATTTGCAGTGGTTTTACCCGCCCGAAACTTTTCCAGTGGTTAAGTAATACCGCAAGGCCCGCACAGTGATCCGGGTGAATATGCGTGAAAAAAATCACATCAATCGCATTGATATCCACTTCCCGGTTCCATAACGCGCGAGGAACTGTAGGGCCGCAATCAATCAGCCACTGTGACTGCTGGTCATCAATAATACGAATAGCCGATGTAGTGTGGTTTAACGAAAATGCGCTGCCACAACCCAGAACATCAATTTTCATTCTGCCTCGCTAAATTTCTTCCCGCATTAATTAAAGTGTCACAAATGCACGACAAAGTAGGCTCACATCATGTCGATTCAAGGTTGCATTTTTTTTACAGAGAAATGAACACGTGTTCATTAACAGAAAAATCAGCCGCAATCAGGTTAAAAGACTATGAGCTATTTACAAATCAGCCAGTTAACTTCCGGGTACGGAAAGCAGGTTATTTTGCGTGACATTGATTTGTCGGTGAATAAAGGCGAAATGCTTGCATTACTGGGGCCTTCAGGGTGCGGGAAAACCACCCTGCTAAATACCTTGTGTGGGTTTATTCCTACTCTGTCTGGTGAGGTTTCTGTTGCCGGGCGCAATATTACATTACTGCCTGCTGAACAACGTAATATCACCATGGTTTTTCAAAGTTATGCGCTGTGGCCCCATTTAACTGTGGCGCAAAATATTGGTTTTGGGTTGAAAGTGCGCAAAGTTAGCAAGGCAGAAAGCCAGCGCCGAATAATGGATTTACTCGCCATGGTCAATCTGGAGGGAATGGCCGATAAAAATGTGGCGGCGTTATCTGGCGGCCAACGGCAGCGCGTAGCTCTGGCCCGAGCCCTGGCTATTGAACCCGACGTATTAGTGCTGGATGAACCACTTTCAAATCTGGACGCAAAAGTGCGCCTGAGCGTGCGCCATGAAATAAAAACATTGCAGGAAAAACTGGGTTTCACCTCGTTAATTGTTACCCACGACCAGGAAGAAGCTCTGGTGATGGCAGACCGGATTGCGGTCATGAACCAGGGAACCATTGAGCAACTCGATACCCCGGAAAACGTGTATCAACACCCGGCAACGGCATTCGTTGCCGACTTTATGGGAGCAGATAACCGGCTGGTCTGGTTGTCTGCCCAATTGCCTGACTGTATCAGGCCACAGCCTGAAAGCTGGGAAAGCGAAATTTATTTTCGCAGCACGGATGTTGCCATTACCCGTGAACACACAGAACACGCCAGCCCCGGGCTGCGTCTGCACGGGGTTGTCGAACAGTCGGCTTTTCTCGGCCACAACTACCGCCACGGTGTGCGGGTCAATAATCAAATGCTGTTTGCTGATGCCCCCAACTGTTGGGCGCAGCAAACTCCGGTAACACTCCATATTCCAGCGCCAGCCTTGCACATTTTTGCACGTGCAATGTAACGGCTTATTGTTCGTTAATATTTTGGGGATAGTTATGTTTTCCATGAAAAAATTGGCAGTAATGGCGTCACTTTCCTGCGGGTTGCTTACACCCTTAGCCTGGGCAGATACGGTGCTTAATGTGGCAACAGCCGGTGACCAGAACATGGTGGATTACGTGAAAACGTTTTTAGCACCGAAATTCGAAGCGGCGCATCCTGGCGTTAAAGTGAATGTTATCGGGACAGGGCCGGGGGATGCCGGTTCGAACAAAATTATGGAGAAGTTATCGGCACAACAGGCGAGTGGCGTAAAACAGTGGGATATGGATGTTGCCGTGGTGCACCAAAAAGCTGGTGGCGAGTTGGTGGATAAAGGCTTACTGGCACGTTACCGGGATTCTATTCCTGAAGGCAAAATGGTCAGTGCGCAGAATGCGAAAAATGCGCTGGGCGTGAATGTCGATGGCTATGTTATGCCGATGTTTTTAAGCCAGACAGCCATTGCCTGGAATAGTGACCTGGTAAAAAAACCGCCACAAAGTTATGGCGAATTAGTGCAGTGGGCGGAAAAACATCCCAAAGCTTTCGGGTATAACGGCATCAAAAACGGCATGTCGGGCGTCAGTTTTGTGGTGGGGTGGATCTATGCCTGGGGTGGGACGGATGCCAGCCGCCTGTCTGCCGGGAAGTATGATAAATCCATTGAACAAAGCTGGGGGCCAGCATTCCAGAAACTTAAAGCCTTTAATCAGAATGTGACATTTACACCGGGTAATGCGGGTACTCTCGACATGCTGAGCCGTGGTGAGATAGCGATGGGCCCGGTATGGGTGGATATGTTTTATAGCTGGAAAGACCAGGGCAAATTGCCTCCGTCGATTAAACTTTCGCTGTTAGCGCCAGGGATGCCCGGGCAACCAATGTATTACGTTCTGCCTGCCAAAGCTGCGCACCCTGAACTGGCGCGAGATTTTATTAGCCTGGCAACCAGCCCGGCTGTTCAGGCTCAGGGAATCGTGAAGCAATTTAACTGGTACCCGGGGATTGACGCGAAATATGTAAAACCAGAGCTGGATAGCGCCACCTGGGAAAAACTGTTTGCTGAAATTACACCTCAGGCACTGGCTGAATACGGTAAAAGTTTCCCAATAGCGCCTTATTTTGATGACATCAAAGAAGGCTATGAAAGCCAGGTCTCAAATTAATTATTCAGCCCGGGGGATTCTCCCGGGCGTATTTTGGTCATTAATTCTGTAGCCGGACAGCCTGGGATGAGAAATAAAAATATTCATTTATATCTGTTAGTCGCACCTGCGGCATTAATGATAAGCCTGCTGTTTATCTGGCCGATGGGTGCTTCTCTGGTTGCCGCATTCACCGGTAAGCAGGCGGAATTCAGCCTTGAGCCAATGCGCAAAGTATTTTCGCTCTATTCGCAGGATATTGTCTTTTCGGTGGTTATTGTACTGGTTTCTCTGGCGTTGCTGGCAGTGATTTCAGTAACAGTTTCCGCGGTAGTGGTGTTATCTCCCTGGCAAAAAGCAGTCCGGTTGTTGGGGTTATTGTACCGGTTGCCGCTGTTTATTCCCTTTATTGTCACGGCGCAAATGATGCGAACGTTCCTGGCAAAAAATGGGTTAATGAATAATGCGCTGGTGGCCACTGGCCTGGTTACCCCGCTGGAAACCGTGTCATTTTTAGGGTGGAAAGGCATTATTATTACTTTTGTCTGGAAGCAATTCGCTTTTGTGACGTTATTAGTTGCCGGGGCAATGGCGGCGGTAGACCCGGCACAAATTCAGGCTGCACGGAATCTGGGTGCGTCCAGAATACGTATTTTATTCACTATTATTCTGCCGCAGGTTATGCCCACTCTGGGTGTGGCACTGGTGTTATCCACGGTAATGATGTTGTCTGTGCTTTCTGTCCCTTTAATGATTGGCACCGGCTCCCCCGGCATGCTGACAGTCGATATGGCTTTTCGTGTTAACTCTTATGGTGATTACCCGGTTGCCAGTGCATTGGGCATTGTTTCCTGGGGAATTTGTGCAGTGTTGTCCTGGTTTTATTTACGCTACAGCCTGAAAGAAAAAGGGGGCCAGTAATGGCATCGGCAATGTTACCTGTTCCGGTATCGGTCAAATTACCACGGCGTATTTTGCAGATTTATAATGGGCGGTTTTGGCAAACGCTGCTGGTTATTTTTCTGGTGTTAGTCCTGTTAGGGCCGGTTGTTAATTTACTCATCTGGAGTGTGGCGGAAAGCTGGTTTTTCCCTCATGCGCTGCCCAGCCAGTGGGGGTTAAAATACTGGTTTCAGGTATTCAGTCCTTACAGTGATGTGTCTGGTTCATTGTTTACCAGCCTGGGGGTTGCGTTACTGAGTGTGCTGGTTTGCCTGGTTGTCTCTGTGCCTGCAGGTTACGCTCTGGCACAACGTACCATGCCGTTACGCCTGGTTTTCATGTTGTTGTTTCTTATCCCGCAGGCATTCCCAAACCTTACTGTGTACATGAATGTCGCCCGCCTGTTTTACCAGTGGGGGCTGAATGGCACGGTACTGGGGGTGGTGCTGGTGCACAGTGTGCATGGGTTAATGTATTCCGTCTGGATAAGCGTTGCCGCGTTTTCAGCCACAGACCCATTGCAGGCCAGAGCTGCCCGTAACCTGGGGGCCGGGCCGGTATACACTTTCTTCACCATTATTTTGCCCCAGGCGGCACCCGGGATTATCGCCGCAAGTATCTTTGTGTTCCTGGAATCAATGGATGAATTCACCGGCACTTTTTTTGTTGGTGCTCCGGATATTTCGACATTGCCGATTATGCTTTATACCGCCAGCATGTCTGGTAATTACCAGGTATCGTCGATAACCGCATTAATTCTGTTACTGCCTTCGGTGCTGTTTATGCTGGTCATCCATAAATTTATGCGCCCGGAAATACTATCCCGGTTGGGGAAATAGTTTGCACCTGCGCTGTGCAGAGTATTTTTACTTTATGTAAAGGCATAAAGAGTATGTGGGTAAAGTGTTTGCTGTGGAGAATATATCTTGCTGTTTTGTAAATAATTAAATAAACACCCCGCCTGAATTTGCCTATAGTTAACCTGGCCTGCCTCTTGCACGGAATTGACAACCATTCCTGCAGGGTTGCAGGCTTTTTTTACATAACAGGCAAGGAGTAACAATGCTAATAAGAAAATGGCAAGGGGCGCTTTCCATCGCAGCGTTATTGGTCAGTAGCCAGATTTATGCGGCTTCGGAACCAGCAACAGAAGCACAACATGGGATGGTCGTAACATCTCAGGACCTGGCGACCAAAGTCGGGTTGGCAATTTTAAAGCAGGGAGGGAATGCCATTGATGCAGCGGTAGCGGTAGGTTATGCCGAAGCCGTAGTAAACCCTTGCTGCGGGAATATTGGCGGTGGTGGATTTATGACAATCCACCTCGCCGACGGCAAAGATACCTTCATTAACTTTCGTGAGATGGCTCCGGCTGCAGCCAGCGCCAACATGTACCAGGATGCCAATGGTAACCTGGTCAAAGGGGCGAGCCTTTATGGCTGGCTGGCATCCGGTGTACCGGGTACTGTACTGGGCATGGAAACGGCGCGCCAGAAGTACGGTAAGTTGACGCGTGAGCAGGTTATGGCTCCGGCCATTAAGCTGGCTCGTGACGGGTACATTCTCACCCGGGCTGATACGGATGTCCTCGACACAACGGTGGAGAGGTTCAAACAGGACCCATACGTCGCCAGTATTTTCCTGCGCCCGGATGGCTCGCCATTACAACCTGGGGACAGGCTGGTGCAGCGCGATCTGGCGAAGACTTTGGAAGCAATAGCAAAACAGGGTACGGATGCTTTTTATAAAGGCCGTATACCGCAAGCTGTGGCTGCTGCCGCAAAAAAAGGCGGAGGGGTTATCTCGGCTGCCGATTTTGCCAATTACCGGGTGACGGAAACCGCACCAGTTACCTGCACATACCGGGGTTACCGCTTCGTTTCGGCACCACCGCCCAGTTCAGGGGGCGTTACGCTGTGTGAAACGCTGAATATCCTCGAAGGGTATGATTTGAAATCTATGGGGTTCAACTCCGCAGCGGCTATTCATACCCTGACAGAAGCGATGCGCCACGCTTACCTCGATCGTAACACCTATCTTGGCGACCCGGCATTTGTTAAAAACCCTCTGGACAGGCTGCTCAGTAAGGATTACGCAGCAAAAATCCGGGCAACCATTCCGGCAGATAAAGCCACGCCTTCGTCATCCTTAAAGCCCGGGGTGGCGCCTCATGAAAAACCGGAAACTACCCATTATTCTATTGTGGACAGCGCAGGCAATGCCGTCTCCACAACCTATACCATTAATGGGCGTTTTGGGGCGGTGGTGATGGCACCGGGCACCGGCTTTTTTATGAATGATGAAATGGATGATTTCACCACTAAGGTGGGAGCAAAAAACATGTACGGGTTGGTTCAGGGGACAGCAAACAGTATTGCTCCGGGCAAACGGCCACTCTCTTCAATGAGCCCAACCCTGGTAACTAAAGACGGGAAAATTTTTCTGGTGCTCGGCTCGCCTGGTGGTTCACGTATTATTACCATTACCCTGGAAACGGCTCTGAACATTATTGATTTTGGTATGGCGCCGCAGGAAGCCGTGAACGCCCCACGTATCCATCACCAGTGGTTGCCAGATGAAGTCTATTATGAGCAGCGTGGCGTCTCGGCAGATACGCTAAAAATCCTGGCAGGTATGGGATACAACATGGTGGAACAAACCCCCTGGGGGGCGGCTGAGTTAATTATGGTTGGGTTACCCGGTGCCGCGGGTGTCAGTACTGCCAGTTCCGGGAACGATGGTGCGGTATCAGGAAAAGTGCGTGAAGGGTATTTATATGGGGCAAATGATGTACGCCGACCGGCAGGCTCGGCAAGGGGCTATTAATTGTTCTTGCTGATTAACCAGCTACAATAAGAAAGCTTTTCTGTTTGTTCTAATTATTCCGGCCATATGGTTATATTGGCCGGAATAATTATTTCCAGTAAGGGGTTATTTGGCAGTGTCGCCGCAACCACCAATAATTTTAGAGATGGAAACCGCCGGGTGCAGCAGGTAATCATAGCTGCAGTCTTTCTCTTTGTTCTGAATAGTGCCGCTGCATGCAGTTAAGGTAGAAATAACGGCCAGTAAAGCAAATACTTTTGCTGCTTTTTTCATTTTATAAATCCATATTAGTTGATAAATGTTCATCCATTGTTGAAATTAATTTTCTCAACGGCGACAAAAATAGATATGCATGGTTTTTTTGTCAATTGACTGTGAAGGTATTTGGCGACGGAAGTGAGTATTTCGGAAATTTTCTTTAAGTTATTTATACTTCTTATGAGAATGACTAACGATTCATTGTAAATATAAATAGTAATAGCCGGCCTGGTTGTGGTGTTCTTTGTGCTGTTGCCGGGGAAGTTCCCCCTGGTTCTTGCTTTGCATATCTTTGCCGGAATTATTTATAGTGTAACCGCATGGCAAAGTGGATTTTGTCAGTTATCACGCGGCGAACGAAGGCACTGTTTGCCAGGTTTATTGTCAGTAACTGTCTGACACCAGCCACTGGCTGGCGAATAATGGTTGGTTTAATGGAAAATGTATCTTTTACTGCACCCAGAGCGGCGCTCAAAATTATTGCCACCGGGGTGGCATTACCTGAAACCTGTGTGACCTCACGCGAACTGGATAACCGCCTGGGGAAAAGGCCTGGCTATGTGGAGAAGCGTGCAGGCATCGCCCGGCGTTATCACGCTGGAGCACAGGAAAGCCAGGCAGAATTGGGTGCCAGGGCACTGCATGATGCGCTGGCACATGCTGGGCTGCCCGCTGAGTCAGTAGACCTGGTGATATGTGCTTCTGCTATTGCGGTGCAGGCACTACCCTGTACCGCCGTCCATATTATGAAAGCCGCCCGTCTGTCTGCCGGTGTGGCCGGGTTCGATGTCAACAGTAGTTGTGTCAGCTTTATTGCTGCACTGGATGTAGCCGCAGGCTTACTGAATACCGGCGCTTACCGGTGTATTGCTATTGTTTCATCTGACCTTGCCTCGCGTGGTATCGACTGGTCCCACGAAGAAGCTTCGTTGATTTTTGGCGATGGCGCGGCTTGCGCCATTGTGGAGAAAGGCGACGGGCGCAGCGGTATTATCGCCAGCCTGGCTGAAACCTACCCGGCAGGCAGTGCGTTATGTGAAATCCGGGCCGGGGGAACCCGCTGTAACCCGCGCACAGGCATGGAAGACGCCGATTTCTTATTTCATATGCAAGGCAAGGCACTGTTTCGCCAGGCTGCTTCATTGATTGAAGGGTATTTTGCCCGTCTGCTTGCCAGAAGTGGAATGACGCTGGCTGATATCGCTACGCTGGTACCCCATCAGGCAAGCCATCTGGCGCTGGAACATATGCGTAAGCGCCTGAACGTTCCGGAAACTGTGCTGGTGGATATTTACCGCGATTATGGTAATCAGGTGTCGGCATCCATCCCCACAGCATTGCATGAAGCGATGATTTCCGGGCGTTGTATTCCCGGGAAACCACTGATGTTGATGGGGACCGCCGCCGGTCTGACCTTTGCAGGCATGGTGTTGCTGCCATGAGAGTGCTGGTCACAGGTGCAACCAGTGGGCTGGGGCGTAATGCTGTCAATTTTCTGCTGGAGGCCGGTATTGATGTGGTGGCTACTGGCCGTAACCCGGCTCCCGGCCAGCAACTTGCACAGGCTGGAGCGCGTTTTGTCGCTATGGACCTTACGCTGGCTGATGAATCTGCGATTAAAGCCTTAATGGCCGGTTGCGATGCTGTCTGGCATTGTGCAGCAAAATCATCCCCGTGGGGTAAAGCAGAAGACTTCTTTCAGGCCAACGTTACGGTCACGCAAAAGCTGGTAAATACCGCCACTGGCCTGAACATTCCAAGGTTTGTGCATATCTCAACACCAGCAATTTATTTTGATTTTCAACACCATCATGCGTTACCAGAGACATACCTCGCCCGGCGTTTTGCCTGTCATTACGCCCGAACGAAATACCTGGCTGAGCAGGTGGTAGCTTTGGCGGTACCTCAAAATCCGGCGACGACATTTGTTGTTTTGCGCCCGCGAGGGTTATTTGGCCCACACGATAATGTCATTGTCCCCAGAGTGTTACGCCAGTTGCACCAGCGAAGGGGCGTGTTACATTTGCCACGCGGTGGCCGTGCTTTGCTTGATCTCACGTATGTTGAAAATGTGGTTCATGCCATGTGGCTGGCAACTGGTGCTTTTCTGGTCCGGTCTGGTGAATGTTTTAATATCACTAACCAGCAACCTTCAACCCTTGCCGATATGCTGTATGCCTTGCTGAATCAGCAGTTGGGCTTGAATTACCGCATAAAAGCAGTGCCCTGGCCAGTGGTGTCTCTCGTCGCCAGTGGCATGGAAAGGGTTGGCACATGGAGAAATCAGGAACCGGCACTGACCCGTTACAGCGCTGGTACTGTCAGCTTTGATATGACACTCAGTAGCGAAAAAGCTCAACGTATTCTGGGTTACCAACCCCGGTTCTCAATGGATGCAGGTATTGCCCGTACAGGAGAGTGGTGGCTGGCTCATGGCAACAATCACGGAATTTGAAGTGGGGTATTGCACCCACATTGGTTGTATGGCGCTGAAAGGCGCAGGGATGAGGGTGTGTAAATTTCCGGCTCGCGCCTGGTTGCTGGAAGTGGGAGATAAGCGCTGGCTCTGGGACACCGGTTATTCGGACTGGTTTGGCAGTGCCACCCGTCGGGGAGTATTCCGTATTTACCGCCATATGACCCCGGTACATTTTTCTTCACACCAGGCACTGGTTAACCAGCTACAAGCTTGTGGCCTGAATGCACGGGATCTTACCGGCATCATTTTGTCGCATTTTCATGCAGACCATGTTGCCGGCCTGCGTGATTTCCCGGGAGTAACCTCTATTTGTAGTGGTGATGGGTGGCAGCAGGTCCGTGCGTTACGTGGTTTTCGGGCATTGCGCCAGGCCTTTATTCCGGCACTGATCCCGCCTGAATTTGAATCCTCCCTGCAATTTATTGAAGCTTTTCCACTGGTTGAATTACCCGGTGAACTGAGTCCGTTTACCCGGGGGTACGTATTGCCAGGCAGTGAAGGGCAGATCTTTCTGGTACCACTGCCAGGCCATGCTCCCGGACACATTGGGGCGTTTGTGCAGACCGACGATAGCTGGGTGTTGTTAGCCAGTGATGCCGCCTGGTCTGCCACCAGTTACCGTGAGCTTCGTGGCCCTGCGCGGTTGGCGCATCTGGTCATGGGCAACCCGCAACAGTTCTACCAGACATTACAAAGTTTACATACTCTGTCGCAATGCGGGCAGGTTACTATTCGCCTGTGCCATGAGGGAGACTTATGAATCTGGTGGCATTACTGTGGCACTACGCGCGTACCAGGCGGCTACGCTTTACTCACCGCGAAGCGCTGGAAACCTGGCAGGCAAAGCGGCTGGCTCATTTTAGCCGCCATACTTTGCGCCACAGCCCATGGTTCAGGCCATATCTTCACCAGCCCTTCAAAAAGTGGCCGCTAATGGATAAAGCACAAATGATGGCCCATTTCGACCAAATGAATACGGCCGGGCTCAACCGGGATGAACTGCTGGCCTGTGCTTTACAAAGCGAACAAAGCCGTGACTTCACACCAAAAATAGGGCGTTTCAGTGTAGGGTTATCTTCAGGTACCTCTGGCCGGCGTGGTGTGTTTGTGGTCAGCCCGCAAGAACAATGCATCTGGGCAGGAGCCGTGTTGGCAAAAATGTTGCCAGATGGCTTGTTTGCTGGCGAACGGGTGGCACTGTTCCTGCGGGCTGACAATCATTTATACCAGAGCGTTAATAACCGCTGGCTTACACTGGCATATTTTGATTTGTTGATGCCGTTTCAGGAGCAGTTACCTGGCCTTACTGATTTCTCGCCAACCATTATTGTGGCTCCGGCCCAGGTCTTGTGCGCACTGGCAGAAAGGGTGCTGAGTGGTGCATTGTCATTAAAGGTTAAAAAAGTGATTTCAGTAGCTGAAGTGCTGGATGCACGTGATAAGGCGCTGTTGGTTCGGGTCTTTGGTAATGTGGGGGAAATTTACCAGGCAACGGAAGGTTTTCTGGCTGCCACTTGCTCACATGGCACATTACACCTGAATGAAGAATTCTTGCATGTGGAACCACAGTGGCTGGATGCGCACCGCTTTGTTCCGGTAATTACTGATTTTACCCGTTCGACGCAGCCGATTGTGCGTTACCGGCTGGATGACGTTCTGGTGGCACGGGAGGAAGCCTGCCCTTGTGGTAGCGCAACTCAGGCTATTGCCTGTATTGAAGGCCGCCATGATGATCAATTGCTGCTTCCTGGCCTGAAAGAACGCCTGGTAACAGTGTTTGCTGATGCCTGCAGCCGGGTGATAGCTCAGTCTTTGCCGCTGACTGCTGATTACCAGTTACGGCAGACCGACCATAACGCTCTGACTCTGGTTGCAGCGGTTTCTTTGGCTGAATTACAACCATGCCAGGACGCACTTAACCGCTTTTTTCAGCACCAGGGGGTTGTAAGCCAGAATTTGGTCTGGTCTCTGGTTTGTGGTGAGCCGGTGCTTACCGCGGGGACTAAACGGCGGCGTATTGTGCGCCAGTGGCGGGCGTTGCAATCCGTAATACAGGGAGTGAATGGGTGAATATTCTTGTTACTGGTGCTTCCGGGTTTATTGGTGGGCGTTTTTTGCAGCGCTTCGCCGCAAACAGCGGCTGTGTATTGTATGGCGTTGGCCGTCGTCCCAGGCAGAATGTACCTGCAGGAGCACAATATGCAGCTGTGCCTCTGGACAGGTTGGGCCAACTGGACTTTACACCTGATGTGGTGATTCATGCGGCTGGCCGGGCATCGCCATGGGGAACCAGAAAAGAGTACTGGCGCGATAATGTCCAGTCCACACAACAGGTGGTTTCGTTTTGCCAGCAACAGGGTTTACCGCGCCTGATTTTTCTCTCTACTGCTGCGGTGTATTATCGCTTTGCTCATCAGCACAATTTACTGGAAAGCCAGCCAGTTGGCCCAGAATTCACCAGTGAATACGGGCGTACAAAATATCAGGCGGAAATGTGTGTTGCCGGTTATCCGGGCGAGAAAACGGTACTGCGCCCCTGTGCAGTATTTGGTGAGGGAGATCAGCTACTGTTCCCGCCACTGTTGACCGCAGCGCGTAACAAACGGTTGTGTTGGTTAGAGGATGAAGGAGAACCTGCGCAGGCGGAATTAGTGCATGTGGATGTGCTGTGTGATTACCTGCTGCGGGCGGCAATGGCTCCAAAACTTCGCCCCTGCTACAACTTATCTGCCGGGCACCCGGTACTTACTCGTGATGCACTGCATCATTTGTTGATGCAACTAAACCTTCCTGTTCCAGATGCAACGGTCCCATTACGCCGGGCAATGTGGTTTGCCCGTGCTCTTGAATGCATGTGGCGTATTGCTCACCTGCCAGGAATTCCGCCTGTCACCCGTTTTGGTGTGGCGGTGTTTGGCTACAGTGCAACCCTGAATGTGGATGCAATGCGGGCAGATTTTGGCGAACCTTCCATTCCTTTTACTCACAGTTTCGACAGTTTTTTACACCATGCGAAAGGGTATATTCCATGCTAATACTGGCAATGTTATGGCTGTTTATTTTGCTGGTGAAGTACCTTCCCGCCCGGATAGTGCTGGCAGCGCATGCCACGCCATGTGATGTGCCTGCTTGTTTCAGCAATGTGGTGGTTATGCAGCCGGTGCTGAGTGGTGACCCTGCTCTGGAAAGCGTGCTGGCTGCCAACCTGGGCCAACTTAACGGCGCACAATTTCTGTGGCTGATTGACGACGACGACCAGGACGCTGGGTATGTGGCCCGGCGCCTGCAACAGCGTTATCCCCATGCTGCCATTCATATTCACTACTGCCCACCAGCACCTGAAGGCGTTAACCCCAAAGCGTATAAACTGGCGCTGGGTTATGAAATGGTTCAGGCCGAAGCTCTGTTGGTGCTGGATGACGATGCCATACTCAGTGCGCCTTCGCTTGCCAGAATGCTTGGCGAAATGGGGGATAACACACTGGTTACTGCGCTGCCCTGGTACCAGGCAGGTGCAGATACACCATCGCGCCTGTTAGCGCAGTTTGTGAATGATAATTCCGCACTGACTTATTTACCGCTTCTCCCCGTTGCCCGGCCTTTATCCATCAATGGCATGTGTTATGTGCTGGCACGTACAACACTGGCGCGGGCGGGGGGCTTTCAACCCATACAACACCAACTGACGGATGACCTGGCACTGGCCAGCCACCTGGCAGCACAGCAAGTGACCCTGGTACAATCCACTGCCACAGTCCAGGTGCAGACCAGCCTGAGCAACGCACATCACTACTGGCGGCAAATGCACCGGTGGTTTGTGTTCGCTATTTTACTGATGCGTGAGAAAAATGGGGTGACCCGGCTGGCGATAGGCCTGCTTCAGGGCTTACACCCATTCTTGCTTTGGGCGATGCTGGTGCTGGCATTTGGCAGCGTGATGAACGTGGGCACCCTGGTTGCTGTGCTGGTTGTTCGCCATTTGGTGTTACGTAATATTCAACTGGCTGTGCAACCGGGTATTCCCTCACGCCCGTTGTATTCGCTGCTTTCGGAACTATTGCAACCGCTACATGTGCTGCATGCTCTGGTTAACCGCACCATTACCTGGCGCTCACGGCGTTACCGCATCTACAGCAATGAACGGTTTGTTGCACAATGAGCATACCTTCGTTGCAGGTCGCTTTTATTACCGGGCGCAGCATGCCTGGCAACCTGGCTCTCAGCCCGGAGCAACAGGCCTTTTTGGAGCAGGTCACGCCACCGGGTGCATTGCCTGTTTATGCCAATTTCCCCTGGGAAAGCGGCCAGGCAGGCTGGCAACCTACCGGACTGCTGCGTGCCAGCCTGAATAATGCCCGTGAATATTTAAATGCCAGAAAACCAGAGTTTACCCGCCGTTACCAGCCCGTTGCACAGGCGCTGCTGGAATCTGCTGAGCATACGGTATTGCTGGCTGGCAGCTGTGGGCTGGCATTGTTCAACCAGCTGGCGTTGCCCCCACCATTTCTTGGTCGAGTGAGCGTTTTTGCCTGGGGCCCTGTTGCGCACCAACGGCCGGACTGCCGCCATTTGCTGGTTCAGGGGAGGCAGGATCTCATTTCCCGCCTGTGGTTGCGTGATGTTGATGCCTGTATTCGCTCGGGGCATATGGGGTATTTATCGCACCCGGAACTGGTGCCATTATGCCGCAATTTTATCGCTCCACTGATTTGCCAGGAGTAGTATATGCAACGTTTACTGGCCTTGATTCCCCCAGGGGCATCCCGCATCGATTTACTGGCACCGCCGTTTGCCGGGCACCTGAACCCGGTGCTGGCTATGGGCAGGGCTCTGGCTGAACACTACCAGGTGCGTATTCTCAGCACCCCAAAAGCGCTGCCGCGTATTCATGCTGCCGGGCTGACTGGCGTTGCAATTGAAGGTGAATATGATGATGTGTTATGCGCCGTGGCAAACCCACAGTATGCGGTGAAAACCCACCCGGTTCGGTTATACCGCCAGTTTCGGGAGGTTGTGGGGTTACTGGTTAACTTTTCCCATGCGTTGGCGCAATACTGGCGCGATGAAGGCACGCCTGATTTAGTTATCAGTGATTTCACATTACCCGTGGTGGGTGAGGTTTGCCACCAGTTTTCGGTTCCCTGGTGGACCAGCCTGCCATCACCTTGTGCACTCGAAACCGCTGATGGTGTGCCGGGGTATTGTGGTGGGTTGCTGCCTCCGCGCAATAAGTTTGAGCGGGTGATTCAATGCCTTCATCGCAAAAAAGTGCGTGGGTTCAAAAGGTGTATATTCTGGTTATTTCGCAAAACCATTCGCCCAACCGGTATTCACCGGTTATACCGTGAAGATGGTTCCGAAAGCGCCTATTCAGCTCACTGTATTCTTGCCTTAAGTGAAGAGCGCTTTGAATTTCCCCGAACCTGGCCTGCCGCTGTTCATTTTATCGGCCCGGCGTTATACACACCGCCAGTAATAGTGCCGCAGCCACCATTCGAGACCGGTAAGCGCCATGTTCTGGTGACACTGGGCACACACCTGGACTGGCATAAAGCTGAAGTGACCCGGGCGGTGGCAAAACTGGCGCAAACTCTGCCGGACTGGGTTTTCCACTTTACCCTGGGTAATCCGGATACTGCCAGTGTGGCGCACCAAAGCAACCTGTATTGCCTGCCCTGGGTTGATTATGACCGCTGGGTTTCTGAGTACGATGCCGTGATTCACCATGGCGGCGCAGGCATTATGTGGCACTGCCTGAAAGCAGAGCGTCCGGCACTGGTTTACCCGGTTGATTACGACCAGTTTGACCATGCTGCACGGCTTGCCTGGCACGGTAAAGGTATTTGGCTGAAAGGGGGTATTCACGCTCTGGAACAGGCAAGGCCGCTGCTGTTGCGCCTGGTCCAATCCACAGTGAAAAATGAAAAATAGTCACTTTGGCCTGCTTTTTGTACAAAACCGCTGCTTTTCTTACCATTGAGCACACAGTCTGCTAACCATCGCACCAATTGATAATACTTTTCGTTAGTTTGCCTGGTAAAAATGACAAATTGTATGCCTGTGTAACCTGTAGTTACATGAAGGTATGCGTTTTTTATTCAAATAAACAATTATACAAACAGACAACACAGGTAAACACAACGTGAAAAAATCACTGCCTTTCGCCGCCTTGCTGGTTTTGTCGGCAAATGCGGCTGCGGCCGACTCCGGGCAACAGACCAGTAACGGCTTTCTGGAAGATAGTCACCTGGATGTATTGCTGAAAAATGCCTATATCAAGCGTGATTATAAAGACGTTGGTGTTCGCGACCGCGATGAATGGGGCCAGGCCATTATTGCGACATATAATTCCGGGTTTACTCAAGGGCCGGTTGGCTTTGGTGTGGACGGTATTGCTCAGTATGCAGTACGCCTTGACGGTGGGCGCGGGCGTAGCGGTGCGGGCGGAATCGACTTTTTTGCTCAGGACCAGGATGGCAAAGCAAAGTCTGATTTAGCCAAATTTGGTGCGCGTGCCAAAATGCGTTTTTCCAATACTGTTTTGAGTTATGGTACTCAGCGCCCGGCATTGCCAATTGTTACCGCCGACGAATCCCGCTTGCTGTATGAATCTTTTACTGGCTTCATGCTGGATTCGCAGGAACTACAGGGGCTGGATGTCAGCGCAGGCTATTTCACTGCAGAACAGCAAAAAAGTGACGACAGCCATGACAGTGGGTTAAACAGCCTGGCTTTTGCCGGGGCACGCTATGCCTTTAATGACCAGTTTAATGCTGCTTTTTATGCATCATCTGTGCAGGATGTGCAGAATAAACAATATCTTGGCATGACGTTCACTCAGCCACTGACGAATGACCAGAAACTGATTCTGGACTTCAACGGCTATAACTCTCGCCTTGACCAGTCTTATGCCGACAGCCTGAACACCGGGCGCAGCAATACGATTTGGAGCCTGGCAGCCAGTTATGTGTTGTGGGATATCCATACCTTTAAAATCGCCTGGCAACAGAGCAGTGGCAGCACGGGTTACCACTATGGCGGTTACCGTAAAAATGGCGGTATCGGCGACGGCGGCAATACGATTTGGCTGGCTAACTCTTACTGGTCTGATTTCAATGGCGAGGACGAACGCTCCTGGCAAGTGGCTTACTCCGTTGACCTTGGCGGGTTGGGCGTGCCTGGTCTGAGCTACGATGTGGCTTATGTGCGTGGTGACAACATTAAAACCTCTGCCAGCAGCAACGGCCATGAACATGAGTTCTTTAACCAGGTGCAGTACAAAGTGCCGAATGGCATCGCCAAAGACCTGAAACTGAAACTGCGCTATTCCGTACTGCGCGTCTCTTCCGATGCGGCGGATTACAACATTGGCGGTAATGAAATCCGCGTGTTTGTTGAGTACCCGTTCTCTATTATGTAAACCTGTTTGGGTGGCAGCAAAAATATGCTGCCACCCAGCATTCTCCCCTCGGATTCAGTACGCCCAGCGGTTACGCCCTGACTGTTTTGCACGGTAAAGTGCGGCATCAGCCGTAGCAATAATCTCATTGGCATTTTTCCCGTTCTCTGAATTTGCCAGCCCCATACTCACTGTTACCCAGCCACTCACTTCTGACTTTTCGTGAGGCAATGCTTTTTCCGCCAGGCATTGCTGAATACGTTGCGCAACACGTTCAGTGTCTTGCTGGCTGGCATGAGGCAGTACAATGACAAACTCTTCGCCACCATATCGGGCGACCAGGTCCTCTGGGGTACGTACCGCACTTTTTAAGGCATCAGCAACATTCGCCAGGCATTTATCGCCAGCCTGGTGGCCATAATTATCGTTGTAACGTTTGAAGTAATCGACATCAAGAATGATGATGCTGAATGGAATTTGTTGGGCAACAGCGTGTTGCAGGTGGTCTTCCAGAGCCCGCCGGTTGGCCGTTTGGGTGAGTGCATCCTGGTGTGCCATTGTGTCCAGCCGTGATACCAGAAGCTGGTTTTCGTTATAGCGTTGCCAGGCTTCATTAAACCAGCGAACCAGTAGCCATCGGCTGTAGATAAAAATCAGGGTACAACCTCCCCAAATCAACAAAATCCGCGCATTAATACCCTGATTGATATACAAACTGGCACTGAAGGACATAAACCATAATGGCAACACAAAACAGAGCAATAAACTCAGGTGAAAATAGAGCGCAACCACAGTGCTCAGAAGCAGCGTAACACTGAGTGGGAAAGCAAAAGGCAAATGCCAGAAGGCGGTGAAAACAAAAGCGCTGAATGACCAGGCGGCACTCAGCAGAAGTAAGACAACCTGGCAGCGTATTCTGAAATGGGGTGAACAGATCATTTTGCGGTGCGACAGCACAACCAGCATTACCACTCCCGCCAGCACTACACACATGAGCATATCAATAACTGGAATTAACTCGCGCGCTGTCAGAATGGTTGCGTCGTCGTAGCCCATTAATCTAAAACGAAGCAGCACCATCAGCGAAAAGGTGGCGTGGACACAGGCAAGGAAAGGTAAAGCCCGGGCCAGCGCATGGTTGACCATATCATGTCTGTTCAACCATTGAGGTGCGGTTTCAGATACCCGATTATCGTGTGGCGGCGATATCTTCACAAAAAGCTCCCGTTCTTTTTATCCTGATAAGTGTAATCGCTGCATACAGGTTTGCTGCCTGCTTCCCACTTTTGGTCGCTATTTCGGTAATAACGGTATGTAAGTACAGCAAATATGTTTATCATTGGCCCTTGCCTTTATAACTATAAACGTACTCAGCCAGAATAGTGCCTGGCCTCGCTTTCTATTTGCTCTGTATTTCCGCGTTATTACCGCAGTCTGTGATATCCCATTGGCATTCTTTTTCTGTAGCCAGTTAATACATTTTGAGAATAAACGGCAGGAGCCACAACGTGACGCTGTATGACATAAAACCGCAGTTCCAAAATTTGTTAAGACCCCTTGTTGCCCGGCTTTATTCCCGTGGTGTTACCGCCAATCAGGTCACTTTGCTGGCTATGGTGTTATCACTGCTGGTGGGGGGCATTTTGATTTGTGTCCCGCATACAGCATTATTTGCCTTACTCCCGCTGTTTTTGTTTTTCCGCATGGCATTAAATGCCATAGATGGCATGTTAGCCCGGGAATTTAACCAGCAATCGGTAATGGGGGCAGTGCTGAATGAGGTTGGGGATATTGTGTCAGATGCCGGCCTGTATCTGGCATTCGCTTTTCTTGCCGGTGTATCGCCAGTTGTCGTTGTGCTGGTGGTGTTGCTGTCATGGCTGACGGAGTTTTGCGGGGTACTGGCACAGGTTTTAACGGGCACGCGTAATTATCGTGGGCCTTTGGGGAAGAGTGACCGCGCATTTCTCTTTGGCGCGGTTGGGCTGGTTATCGCCATCTGGCCTGAATATCTCCCCTGGGTGAATCACGTATTTATTTTGGCCGCACTGCTTCTGGTCTGGACCTGTATCAACCGTTGCCGTAGTGCAATGGAGGTGCCGCATGTCTGATTCAACTCACCTTCTTTATGTTTGCCTTGGGAGCATATTCGGCATTTTAATTCTGGCAACGCTGATTACCCTTGGGCTAAAACTATTGCGGCCGCAGAAAAACTGGCTGGAGCTACAGCAGCGGGTGACCAGTTGGTGGGTGATTATCGTTTTATTCTCTCTGGCGATGCTGTCGCCAAAATGGCTGGCACTGACTTTCTTCGGTTTTATTAGTTTTCTGGCACTGAAAGAGTTCCTGACCCTTTCCCCAACACGGCGTTCCGACAGCATTCCGTTATTGTGGATGTATGCCGCAATTCCGGTGCAGTATCTGTGGACGGGGATGTCGTGGTACGGCATGTTTATTATCTTTATCCCGGTTTATGTTTTTTTATTTCTGCCTGCCAGGATGGTGGTTGTCGGCGATACCAAAGGTTTTCTGCATTCAGCCAGTGTCATGCACTGGGGCATGATGACCACTGTATTTGCGTTAAGTCATATTGCTTATTTACTGACGCTGCCGGGTTCAGAAACCAAAGCGGGAGCGTTGTTGGTGGTTTTCCTCGTTGCTCTGACTGAGCTAAACGATATTGCTCAATATTTGTGGGGCAAATCGCTGGGCAAAATAAAAGTCACCCCGAAGGTCAGCCCAAATAAAACGCTTGCCGGGCTGCTGGGTGGGGTGTTTACCACGATGCTGCTCGCCGTTATTTTGGGGCCAGTTTTAACACCAATGAACGGGTATTACTCCCTTGCTGCAGGCCTGGTGATTGGGCTGAGCGGTTTTTGTGGTGATGTGGTGATGTCGGCGATTAAACGTGATTTTGGTGTTAAAGATTCAGGGAAATTATTACCAGGCCACGGAGGTATTCTCGACCGGCTTGATTCCCTGATTTATACCGCGCCGCTGTTTTTCCATTTCTATTACTATTTCTATGTGTAGAGGGCGCGTATGAATCGCCTGTTACGCTGGATTTTTACGTTGTGTATCGCTTACCCGGTTGTCTGGGTATGGCTGGGGGTGTCTGTCGCGGGGCGCAAAAAGCTCCCGGTTAACGGCCCGGCTATTATTGTTGCCAACCATAATAGCCACCTGGATATTTTAACCTTATTTACCCTGTTTCCTCTTTCAACTCTGGTTAATGTTCAACCGGTTGCCGCCGCAGATTACTTTCTCAAAAATAAGCTGATAAGTTGGTTCGCCCTGAAGGTGATTGGCATTATTCCGGTACACCGGGGGGCTCACCAGGCGAACCCTTTGCAGGCCTGTGCTGATGCGCTGGCAAACAACAAAATTGTGATTATTTTCCCGGAAGGCACACGCGGTGAACCGGGTAAATTTTCATCCATTAAGTCGGGAATTTGGCATTTAAGCCAGCAGTGCCCGGATGTACTTATTACGCCGGTGTATTTGCATGGGCTTGACCGCTCCATGGGGAAAGGCCAGAAAATCCCGGTCCCCTTTTTTATTGATATCTACGTAGATAACCCACTTCACTCTGACGCGGATAAAAATCGCTTTAAGCAGGATTTATTAAACCGCTTTATCGCATTACAACAACTCACCACAAGGAAACAGCATGAGTAAGGATACCCGCCACTTTAATGAGCGTGAGTTTTTAACCAGTGATGGTACTGAACTGTTCTTTCGCCACTGGCCTGCACCCGAGGCAAACAGCCATAAAGTGGTAGTGATGTTTCATCGCGGGCATGAGCACTCCGGCCGCTTACAACATATTGTTGATGAGCTACTGATGCCGGATACCCACTTTTATGCCTGGGATGCCCGCGGGCACGGAAAATCTCCCGGGGAACGCGGGTACAGCCCCAGCCTTGCCCGTTCAGTGCGAGATGTAGATGAGTTCGTGCGCTTTGTGGCACAAGATGCCCAGGTAAGCATTGAGCAAATTGTGGTGGTTGCCCAGAGTGTAGGGGCTGTTCTGGTTGCTACCTGGGTGCACGACTATGCCCCAAAAATTCGCGGTATGGTGCTGGCTTCACCTGCGTTTAAAGTTAAATTGTATGTGCCTTTTGCACGGGCTGGCCTGGGGCTGCTACAGCGCATTCGCGGCTTGTTCTATGTGAACTCGTATGTCAAAGGGAAGTTCCTCAGCCACGATGAAGAGCGTATTACCAGCTTTGAGCAGGATAAACTCATAACCCGCCAAATTGCCGTTAACATTTTGCTGGATCTCTACCAAACGGCGGAACGTATTGTTGCTGACTCTGCTGCTATTACCATTCCCACCCAATTGCTGATTTCGGGCAATGACTATGTGGTGCATCAAAAGCCACAACAGCAGTTTTATGCTGGCCTGCGTAGCCCGGTAAAAGAGCAGCATATCTTACCGGGCTTTTATCACGATACGCTGGGGGAAAAAGAGCGTGCGCGGGCTTTCGGGCATATGCGTCGTTTCATTGGTGAACTTTATGCTCAACAACCCTGCCAGTTTGATTACAGCCGCGAAGATTGCTGGAGCCCCAGTGCGGATGCATACCGGGAATTGCAGGCACCGCCTGGGCGCTTTTCACTGGAAGGCGCCGGGTATGCGGCGCTGAGCCTGGGCATGAAAACACTTGGCCGCCAGTCTCGTGGAATGAGTCTCGGCTATGAAACCGGATTTGATTCTGGCAGTACTCTGGATTATGTCTACCGTAATGAACCTGAAGGGAAGGGGATACTGGGGCGGATGATTGACCGCCAGTACCTCAGCAGTATTGGCTGGCGGGGCATTCGTGTGCGCAAGGAGCATCTTCAACAGATGATTGCACAGGCCGTTGCCAGGCTGCACAGTAATGGCCAACCAGTTCGCGTGGTAGATATTGCCGCCGGTCATGGCCGCTATGTACTGGATGCCCTGGAAAAACAGGCGGGTATCGACAGCATATTATTGCGCGATTACAGTGAGCTGAATGTGGAAAAAGGCCGGGCCATGATTGAAGCGCGTGGCTTGGGCCAACTGGCACAGTTCACAACCGGCGATGCATTTGACTACGGTTCACTGGCGGAGTTGGCTCCCTCTCCAACCCTGGGTATTGTTTCCGGGCTTTATGAATTATTCCAGGACAACAGCGCTGTCAGCACATCTTTAGCTGGCCTGGCAGCCGCCATTCCTCCCGGCGGCATATTGATTTATACCGGCCAGCCCTGGCACCCACAACTAAAAACTATCGCGTATACCTTAACCAGCCACCGTAATGGTATTCCATGGATGATGCGGGTGCGCAGCCAGGGGGAAATGGATTCACTGGTCGCGCAGGCAGGGTTTGAAAAGTGCCATCAACTGATTGATGAGTTTGGCATTTTCACGGTATCCATGGCGGTGAGAAAACACGATGGCTGAACCTGACCTGGCGGTGAATCGCGCTATGCTGTACCGGCGTGGCGTTTGCTGGCTGTTGCTGCTGGCTCCGCTCTTTTTCCTGACTTACGGCCAGGTGAATCAGTTCACCGCGAGCCGCGCTGGTGTGGGGAGCATGGTGTTTAACTGGGAGCACTCTATTCCTTTCCTGCCCTGGACCATTGTGCCTTACTGGAGCATAGACCTGCTGTACGGGCTTTCTCTGTTTATCTGCACTGTGCGGCAAGAACAGACTCGGCATGCCTGGCGCTTAGTCGCCGCCTCTTTGGTTGCCTGTACCGGTTTCCTGCTATTCCCGCTGAAATTTACCTTTATGCGCCCGGATGTTCCGGGTGCTTTTGGTTGGTTGTTTCACCAACTGGAGCAGTTCGACTTGCCTTATAACCAGGCACCTTCGCTGCATATCATCCTTGCCTGGATCTTATGGCTGCGCTTCCGGGAACACCTGCACGGCTTAATGCGCCAGGTCTGTGCCGGGTGGTTTCTGTTGATTGGCGTATCCGTTCTTACAACCTGGCAGCATCATTTTATTGATGTTATTAGTGGGCTGATAGTGGGGGTTCTGGTTAGCTACCTGGTGCCGGTTTCAGGCCGTTGGTGCTGGCAGCGCCCGAGTAAGCAGGCGTTGCGCCTGGCCGTGAAATATTGTGCAGCCAGCATATTGTTTGCTCTGGCGGGAGCCGTTATCCCCTACGGGTACTTCTTGTTTTGGCCGGCACTGTCTGTGTTGGTGGTCGCGCTTGGGTATGCCGGGCTGGGTACGGCGATATTCCAGAAGAGCAGTACAGGTACGCTGTCGCTGTCTGCGCGTCTCGTATTATGGCCTTACTTAGCGGGGGCTGCACTTTCCAGAGCCTGGTTTTCCCGCCATCTCGCCCACAGCAATGTGGTGTGTGATGGGGTGGCACTGGGTGGTTTCCCTGCCAAAGGCAGGAAGGTTTCGCAGGCTGCTGTGTTGGATCTTACTGCTGAATTTCACATGTGCCGCAGTCAGCCACAAGACTGGCTGTCTCACCCATTGATGGACCTGGTCGCACCAGATGAACCCACTCTGCGCCATGCAGTGAGCTGCCTTGAACAGTTGCATCAGGCACATGGCAATGTATTGGTGTGCTGTGCATTAGGGCTATCGCGCAGCGCAACGGTTGTTGCTGCCTGGTTGCTCACCAGGGCTCATGTGTCTTCAGTGGAGCAGGCTGTTAATTTGATTAAGTGCCAGCGACCGCAAGTGGTTTTTACCCCGGCACATATCGCGTTACTGGAACATTACCGGGCAACACACCTCAGAGAGACCCAATGCCAGACATCATGCTAACTCACCGGATTATGCGTATTCATTTGTCTTCATGGCGTTATTTTGCCGCGCTGACGCTGCCGCCATTGTTCGTCGGGTTTCTGCATTTAGCGTCGTGGGGAAGCCTGGTTTCGTTGGTGTTGTTTATCTCCACGCATTATTACTGTTGGCGGTTGTGGCTTGATGGGCGGCTGTTTCAGTTAATTGAAAACAATGAGAATTTACTGGAATTTGACGCTGGTATGGCGTGTATCTGGGGTGAGCGTTCCGGTGAAGTGCGGGATATAGCTCAACGCTGGCGTGGTGCTGTAAGGCTATTTTACCGGGCAATCGTCTCACTGATTTTATTGTGGCTGGCGGCATTGGTGAATGTGGTTTACTGGGTTAGCACCAGCCAATAACTATTGGTAATCAAAGAAGTTGTTATTTAAAAAAGGATTACGCAGATACCACGTTTTGTCACAAACGAAGTTCGATGGAGAGTCCGGCCTCAGAAAAGCAAAAACCCAGCCATAGGCTGGGTTCTCTGAATGAGTGGTGCCCGGACTCGGAATCGAACCAAGGACACGGGGATTTTCAAAACTCGTGTCATGGCAGTTTCTAAAATACCCGAAGGGAAAGGATACCAGATTTTTGAGTTGATCAACGGCGAATAAAATCTAGGAATCCTTTACCTAACTGAGTAATATTCATAGGCTTTTTGCTGGATTGCTCAGTAATTATTGATGCAACCCCCGATGCAAACTCATCAAAATCATCCAAGTCAGTAAATTGAACTAACGAGCGATTTGCCAGATCATACATAATTGCTCTGAAATGGCTTCGCTCAAATGTTGTGGAAAAATGTTGCTCGGTAGTTATTAGTACCTCCTCAAGACTATGATGCTTAGCATATGTTTCAGCATGCTCATTTATAAATGATAGGATATTAATATGTGAAACAGTCAACTCGTCTATATATCGGAGGTACTGAAAAATAATTTCTTCTGAAGGTAAACGTAACGACACTGTCGAGATCAGAGCATTTCGTAGAGCTTCAGTTTTTTCCTGCTGATGATTTAAGATAGCAATGTGTGTTGACTGATAAAGGAATGAGATAAAGCTCTCATTAGCTGCTAACGTTTCAGGAAGTATTTTTTGACTCTCTCTTATCTCCTCTACAACTTTGGCTATAGTTCTTGCCCATTTATCTTTACGGGCTTCGAAAGGGTCAATTAATCCTGTAAGTTCAGTTGCTACTGAACCTACGAACGGTATCGAACCTAACGCTCCTTTAATTAGAGCCATTGTTACTTCAAGTTTTTTATCATTCGGGGGAGCTAGATCTGACATGTTATACCTTTACGCCAATATCGGATTAAAAATTATATCAATATTGATTTCTAAGAAGTTGAAATTACTCATTCTCAGCATTGCATATATTTTGCTTGTTTTAAAATTAATTAAAAATCCTATAAAATAGAGTTGAGAGATATTTGGGGTGCTAGAGTTATTGGAAGATATACAAGGTGTTGATGTTTTCTTTGCTCAAGATTTAGCTATGATTTTTCAGTTTTTTAAGTTGCTCCTTAAGCATTAAGGTAATGTATCTTGCAGAAATAATACACCCGTCTTCCTGATAATCGTCATTCTTATCAACGCCACCCAAGTCAACAACTGCCTTAGCACCAAAAACCAAAGGGCTGCTCAACGATTGAGCCGCAGATTCATAAAGTGAATACATCTCCATTTCCAATCCTGCCATTTTTCTGTGCTGCATACCAATTTTTTTCATCATTTCACTATCGGCTATAACTGCCGAACCAGAAGAGAGTGGCGCAATTCTTATTTTCATGCTTTTTAATGCTGAGTTGTATAAGTTGTTTCTGAGGTGATTTATTGTTTCTAGATCCTCGCTAGATTGTTCAAGGTCTACTTGAAGACTTCGGGATAATTCTGCATAATAAGGCTCTTGCTCAAAGTTTCCATCTTTCCATTTTCCGGTTTGATACTCCCAACAAGTTTTCCCAACTATGATATCAAGAAAGTTCGATTCTCCTTGGACACCTGCACATATACCGCTCATTGCAACTATCTTTGGCTGAAAAAGTTCAATGGCTTTGGAGGAAATGATGGCCATATTCACAAGCCCCATTCCTCGGGGAGTAATGATGAACCCCCTTGAACCATCAATTTCTACTTCCTGACAGTTCATCCCATAAATATTTTTTTTATTTCCTAACGTGCAATTCGTTTCTTGGTATGCACCGCGTTCACTACTTAATGCACAAAATATTAGAAAGTCACAGCGAACCTTTTGAGATGCTCTGTTTATTTTTTGTTTTAGTGCCAGTTTCCAATTAAGGTCTTCTGCATAATGAACGACAGTTATACCTGATAGATTAAATAATTGAATGTCTTCAATTTCACTTATGACAAATTGAGTTAATGCGATTGCTTCAGTTTGGTAGTTCTTGCTGATTGAAAACTCTTGAATTAACTCTGATGAGCAATCTCGTTCGTTAGTCGAAGAACTGTTTTCTGGAAGAAACATATCAAATATAACTAGATCATAAAGTGTGGTGCAAATGTATCTCTTTGCCTGAGCTAAGTCTGATGCTATTGATATAGAAGGGGTAATTGAACGTTCGCTCAGTTCTTCTGTGATAGTTTCCTTTATAGATTGTAACTTTTGGTGGTTGTCTTCAATAATAAGTATATTCATCAATTCCTCAGGAATTCAGTTGTTACATTAATCCATTTTGCATTCTTTTTGCTTTCGTAATAACAGGCTTGTATATTTTTGAAGCCGTACATCTCTTTTAAAGTTTCCGCAGATTCATCAATAGGATAAGGCTCACCTTCAATTTCAATTTCTGGATATTGAGTTAAAATTAGAATGGGAATGTGCATTATTTTTTTCATCTTCAATTCAAACAAAACTTCAATGCCACCTGTCGGCATTGGCACTGGAGTTCCCTGCCCAGGTAGCGCCTTATGGCTAGGTAATGACATATCTAGTACAATTTTTAGAGGAGTATTATGCACGAGATACCGGACAACATCTTTTACATTATCAACAATGGTACGTCCATCAATATCATATTCTAACGCAACACATATATCGCTTATTTGCGATGATTTGTGTGCATCATCTTCAACTATCAATATCATCGTATATACCTCTATGGTCAAGATGAAAGTCAAATTCGAAACATAGCAAAAGCTCTTTTTCATTAGAGTAGAAATTGAAATTACTTATGCTTCCTTCCTTCTCAAGCCTTTTTAGTTTTTTCATTCCACTATTTCCTTCAATGATGTGAGCGTCATCTATGAAATTAGAATCCTTATCTGCTGATTCTATAAATAGTCTTATTTGTGATTCGGATTTCAAGATATCCTGAAGACATCCTAACTCTGTCGAAAGAGATAGTCTTATTGTATTACGTGCCGAAGAAGGTAAAACATTAAAGTGAATGGTGCCATCCAGCTTTCCATGCTTAGCAGCGTTATGAATTAGTACATAAAGTGCATCATATAAGATGTAATAAGTGCCGCCATCAATAGTAAATGTTTTTTCACCTATATCTATAGTAGGTTCAAAACCAATCATTCTCTCTTTAACTTCTGAAATTACAGCATTGAATAGTAAATAGATATCAGCACTTGGGGAAGCATAGCTAGGTTTGTTGAACCAAGAAGCCATTAGTCCGAATTTTTGACCTGTCAATGAGTTCACTTCTTGTGTGAATTTGGAAAATGTTCTTTTTAAATAAGGGCTTTGATTTTTAGGTGTATAAGAAAAAACACCATGTGAAGATTTTTTTTGACTTAATAGTCTTTTAGTCTTAGCAAGATCTTGCTCAACTAAACGCCAACAATAATCAATAATTAGATTAGGTAGTCTGATCACGCCAGTTCGTTTAGGATAAAGAGATAAAATATCAAAAACAAGTTGATTTGCAATTACTGTTTTAGCAGGAGTGTCTATTTCGGTGGTGATCAAACCTGCTGGTTTTCTCTTGCTTTTTATCTGAAGGTGATTTTTTACTAAATCTTCAATCATATATTCGTATTGGAGAAGCCATTCATCAAGCCTCCGTTTGAAGTCCTTGTCCTCGAATATACTATGATATTCTTGCTCGTTAGGAAGCTTTTGAATCTCTGTAATAGCTGTTCCTTTAAATGTTCCATGCCTTATTCTACGCCCAAGATATGATGCTATGCCGAATACCTTGTTTTCACAGAATTCTTTATAACATGCCAACAAGGATTCAATTAGTTCTTCTCCGTTACTGACTGAGCTGCCTTTGCTGGTCCAATCAAGTTTGAATGATGAGTCATTACTAATCATAAGATTATCTAAAATCATGGTTAACTTACTGACCATGTTATCTTCGAACCATTGCTGAAAATTCAATGGGTCAACATAAATTCTGGAGTCATCAATAGTACCTTTTTCTTTATTAATCTGTATATCTATCCTCAGCGTCTTAGCTCTATCTTTAAATCGTTCATCTTTTGTAATTTCACCATACCAAAATAGCATGTCGGCACGCAAATTGAGTGCATCAATTGGTTTGTCTGTTAAATGGAATAATGTACTAAGGAATGTTTCGTTTGAGATGGTTATTATATGTTCAGTAACTGCAGGTGAAACTTGGTGAAGATATTTTAACAATTCTAAAAGGTTACTATTGAATTCACTAATACAAAAATCTTGAATCGTAGCTCTTAACTGATGTTCTGTGTATTGACTTTTCCTATTTATAGTTATTAAGCATTGAGCTACAATCTTTAAAAGATAATCCTTAGCATCATCAGCAATTCTTTCTAAAAAATCAGGAGGGCATATTTCTCCGATATCACGTGTGTAGGACATAAGTTTTACAAATAAATACTGTTCATGCTGGTCGAGATATCCTTCTTTTTTAGTTAGAAGGTATATTAATGCCGATGAGTTCTCTAACATGCTACATGTGTTATTATTGTATTTATGCCAGTTTATTTCAACATCGACCATTTTCTCACAGCGTAATTGGTTTAGATTTTTTAAATTCTCAAAGTAGCGGTTTATTAATGGCCTTGAAAATTGATTTATTCTTTTGTTTGAAACATAGGGGGTGTAGTAGCTTCCATGTATTAGTAGGTAATTTAACGCCTTTTCTTGTTCAATGAAAAGAAAGCACTCTCTTAGATAATAGTGGCTTGTGTCTTCATCAACTTCATCGTAGATAAGATTAGGATCGAATTCTATTGAGCAAAATTCTTGATGGATTAGTGTTAAATCCGAATTTATTAGATGGGGGGGGATGAAAGGTAATTTAAATTTTGATATATTTTGATAATATAGGAAAGCATCAAATAATGAAAATGAGTAATAGGCATTTAATGTTTTTAGGAAAACATCATAATTGTTTGGTATTGGGTTGATGAATGATTTTGCAATCAGGCCTTTTTCAAAATCAGTTGACAACTCATTTATACGTTTGCAAATAGCTAAATGTGATGTACGTAAGTTACTTAATTGTGAGACTGCTTCAGAGATAAAGTTATTGTTCGAAATTTTTATGGACTGCTTCAATTTGTCAATTTTGTTAAGTAACTCTTTATCTTCTAAGGAGAATAACTGATATCTATTGGTTATGAATGATATTACCCTTAATAAATATATAGAAACACCCTTGTTTTTAACGAGGTCATCGCATGCCTCTAATGCTTTGAGAAATTCGTTTTTACTTAGATGACTCGATATACTATATGCACATTCTGTTAAAAGGCAAAGTTCATTTGTATAATTGCCTATTTCTTTAAGGATTTCGGAGAGCGTGTATTCATGTGGTTGCTTTATGCCTTTTGGACAAAAATCATTAAATAGTTGCCCAACATCAGTTTTTTCAAAAAAAGTGTGTGTACGTACATATAAAAGTGAGTTTTTATAATCTGTGCGTGTGCAATTTAATTTTATTTTTTCAAGTGCGGTTTTTGTACTTTTATAACTATCTGAATCAATTCCTCTGAGTAAATTCCTCGCTTTTTTTGTTTTTATATTATGAATTTGTATACTGTTTGGAGACGTCTTTTGTGAAGTAAAGAATCTTATAGGATTTAAATCAAATTCGTTTGACATCTCATTGTCCTTAATTGGTGAGAAGGAATTAATATTTGATTTCACAAATGTATAAGCGATGAGGCTGGAATCGTTAAAGTTCAAAATTAATTATTCGATAACCAAGTACTATAAGCGCTAAACACGCTACCGCCCTCAGAACGTTTGTTCTGCATGCTGGATAAATGCTTTTGTTTGATGCTAATGATTTCTTCATTAAAATCAAGGGAATTGAGGGAATAATTTTTTTGCCTCTCACAAAGTTGGGTTGGGTTTACAATCGTGGTCGACAATTTAGTGGGCATGGATGTAGACAGGTTATGATCAATAAGAATTGCAACTGAAATTATTGTTGCATGTTATTGATTTTAATGGACTAAAATATGCATGTATTCATCAATATGCATGGACTTAACCTGTCCCTTCTCCTTCTGATAATCCCATTCCTTGCTTTTCAGCAACCGGGATGCCGGAATGGACCGACACGACAAACTTGGGTACCGACTTGGCCTGATACTGACACGCCTCAATAATGGGGAGTCACTGACCGTCAGGGGCCTTGCTGACGAATTTAACGTCTGCGAAAAAACTATACGGCGTGATCTGACTGAGCGCCTTGCTTACCAGAACCTGCTCCGACAGGGTAAACACTATCGGTTGCCTAAAGGGATTCTTGGACAGCGCAACAATACGGATTTGCGTCGTTTTACCCGCATTCTTGGCATTGAAGGACTATTTCCGCGCTGGGAAGACCGCCTGCTGAACGTATTGCTGGGTGATACAGAAAACAATCCCTTCCTGATTAAGCAACGCCCTTACGAGAATTGTGGTGCCTTCATGTCCACCCTTAATGCTATTTCCGGGGCGATTCAGGCATCCCGGAAGATTGCGTTTACATATAAGGACAAGACGTTTTCGGCCACTGAACCTTATCGTGTCGTGAATGACAGAGGGCTCTGGTATCTAGCCGCCCGGCACGAAGGATCGTTGAAGAGTTTTGCAGTTTCCACGATGACCCATGTGCAGGTCAGTAATATGCGATTCAACCCCGATCCGGTTGTGAGTCAGCAGGTGGAACATGCGGAAAGCATCTGGTATGGCGATAAACTGACCGAAGTGCTGATTTCTGTTTCTGTCCGTGCGGCGTCTTACTTCACCCGGCGCAATCTTTATCCCGGTCAGGAAATTATCCATACAACGCCAGCGGGTGATTTGCTCATTATTTCGCGTGTGGCGCACCCACGGCAGATTATTCCGCTTATCAAATACTGGTTGCCTGAGGTGGAAGTTATTAAGCCTGCGTCCATCCGCAATCAGATTATTGACGACATGCGCAGTGCGCTCACCCGATATGATGAAATGAATGGAGAAACATCAGATGAATAACGAAACGACTTTATACGACGATAATGACGCGGAAAACGCTTTTGAAGCGCTCGCAGTGGATTTACTCAGTGGGTTACTGGGGGTGCATGATAATGCGCAAAATGCCGAGCTGAAAGACTGGCTGGACAGTCCTTTCCCCGTTCAGCCAGAGGTTTTACTCAAACATGCCGAATTTATCTGTGAGCGATTTCAGGCGGGGGACGACAGCCACCTGCTGATGCACGGCATTGATGAACAACTGGCGGCAATGACGCTTTCCCGTAAGGAACGTTTCAGCCCTATGAATAAAGGAATGGTGGGATATTCTGCTCCTCGTGACCTGGAGAAAGTGAATGCGCTGCTGAAGGTCATTATCACCTGGTATGAGTGCGAAATCGTCCGGCTGAAGATGAAGTATGGCGAGATTACGCCACCAGGGAAAAAATAAACCGCACCAGTAAGTCAGTGAGAAGGGAGAGCACAACGCTCTCCCTTCTGTTATGTATTCACGTCACAATTTTACGATGCCACTTTTTAGCGCCAGTCGGACACACTTGTTGGCCTCCTGCATAATGACATCGTGCGGATACATATTCATTGCACGATACCCGTCTGATTTCGCCATCTTTCCTTCCATGCCTGCATTATCCAGAATGGCTTTCCATGCATCACGTATTTTCTTTGAGTCCTTTTCGCCCACACCGCCGGAGAGCGTGCCAAACAGCTCCTTGTTGTTGTCGCCAATATTTTTGTATTCCTTTGCATCCGGGTCCAGCAGCATGGCCATTTGTGTTGACTGACGGGTGGCTTCATAGCAACGGCCTGCTGTTTCCAGTGAGATTTGAGCGGCGGATGCTGAAGCAGATGCTGCCAGAATGCATGTGGTGAGAATGATGTTTTTCATTAATTTAACCTGTGAAAAATGAAGAGGTTTGAATTCAGCTATTGATAGCGCTAGCGTTAATGGGCTATTCATCGCCTTTGCGGTTGGCGGAGGAGCTGTAATAGCTGACGCATTTATCGGCGAAAGCTGCCTTCTGGTAAGCCCGGGGAAGCTCATTTTCCAGAGCATCAGAGTTTTCATTAATGGATTCCTGATCAACGCCGTGGCGGGCCAGCTCGTTGTGCAGCCAGCTTTTGGTAAAGGCGATGTCACTTCCACTGGACTTCATAAGCCCTTCATTGCCGTCCAGTGCCAGATAACAGCTCACCCGGTTTTCAACCTGAACCAGTCCGGCATGAGCGCTGACAAGCGGGATGAGCGAAATAAACAGTGCAGTAAAAATCTTGTTCATGATGTTTTTTTCCTTAAATAACAGGCCATGCGGGATACCGCAGAATGAGCATATCGGGTGGGTGGGACAGGTTATGACCACAGGGGAAAGAATTTTCAGTGATGGATGAAGGCGCGTCGAAGTGGTGCAGAGAGTCGCCAGCATCCGGGTGAGGCGGGCTCCATGATGCAGCCCATACGGGCAAGGTCACGGCGGGCCGTGCGGGGTGAAATTCCGAATAGCTGTGTCAGCACACGAACTGACAACGTCTTTCCCTGACAGAGCAAAATGACGCAGTGGCAGAGGCGTTCAGCAAGTTTTTCAGCGCGGGCCATCAGTCCTCCCATACGCGCCAGGTATTCCCGCGTTGCAGTCGTTTAAGCTGGCGATGCAGGACCACGGCATTATCCGGTCTTCCGGTCAGGCACTCCGCAGTGAAGCTGTGGCAGTTTTCCTTCAGCAGGTGATACTGACGTCTGGAGCCCAGCGCCCGTAATGCCCGACCGGCTGCGGCGATATTTCCCACGGGCAACCGTCCCTGACAATCGGTATAGACCGACATGGCAGGATTCAGACCATTTAGTCTGGCCATAAATCCTTTGCGGTCGCTGCAAAGCACCTCACCATCACCGGACAAATGCACAATACGGTTATTGCCGGTGTAGATACCGCTGTGGGTGACATAGCCGCCTGCCAGTTCGCACCAGACGATACCGCCTCTTGCCGGTTCGTCCACCGTGTCACGAATAACATTATCGGTGAAGCTTTCCGCCAGACTGAACAGAGGCCGGTATATCACCAGCCTGGAAATAAGCGTGAACAGCATAAAACTTCCTCAGCAGTCCGGGGAAACGGTGACGGTGAAGACATCCATCGCGCAGTACGCCACAAAATTATCCCGCCAGAGCGCCCAGAACTCGCTCAGCTCATGGTTTAGCGACAACTCTCCGATTAGGCAGTGCCAGGCATAGCGTTGAGACCAGCTGATATCGAACTCCTTTGCCAGTTCGGGCCAGGCGCGGCCCTGCCAGCTAAAGTCGGTGAGGTAATCGAGCTGCCATATTTCAGGTTGCTCGCTGCGGATAAGGCGAATTTCTACCGGGTGCCAGCCACCGTTTTCGGCGCTGTACTCCGGGTCACGAAAGTTCAGCACGACGCCCTGACATGTGTTAGGCAGTGCCGCGAGGTGAGTGGTTATCAGTGCGATAAACTCGCCACTCAGGGGAAGGTCAAGCGTGGGCTGATGCAGTATGGATGAACAAGGGGTCACAGATAAGCTCCTTATAGCAATATAAATTGGGTTGTCTTCGGCAGTGCAAACGTCATGAGGGGGGGGGGTAAGGGCAAGGGGGATAAAGGGGGTCAGGCAGAAGGGGAAATTGTCAGCAGTTTTTCCAGTCGCTTTTCCCAGTCGGGGTAACAGCGATGGCTGAACGCTCCGCCGGAACCCTCTTCGGTGAGACAGATATCAGCACAGCGAAGAATGGCGGCGAGGAAACCCGCATTATTGCGGCTGGCGCTGGTAAACAACGGGCGCAGAGCCATGGAGGTGAAATCACCGGCTTCATGGGCTTTCAGAACGCCAGATATAGCACTCAGGGCAATCCATTCCCGGGAGAACAGACCACCACTGTCGTTGGCGGTAATGCGCAACCCCCGTTCCCCGTCCAGATTTTCAGTCATCTCCCAGTGCAGCAGGCCAGTGGAATGCGGATTAATTTTCTCGGCCTCACCAGTAAGAACACAGAGGTTGTAGTGGTCAACTATTTCCGGACAGTTTGTTGAGCCGTTTTTCCATATAATCAGGTGTAAAGCCTGCATTATGGCTATGCGGTCGTTGTTGATTGTAATAACTCATCAGGTAGTAACTGATATCTCGCTGAGCTTCATCTAAATCACTGTAACCTCGTTTTGGCATCCATTCGCTTTTATAACTGCGAAATAGTCGTTCCATCGGTGCATTATCCCAGCAATTCCCCCGGCGGCTCATACTTTGATTAAAGCGTTTACGCCACATCTGTTGTTGATAGGCCAGACTGCTGTACTGGCAACCCTGGATGCCCTTCTAAGTGTCAAGTCGTTATTTGAGTGCTGTTAATCTGCCGATTTTGATTGCGAAGCAGTGTGAAGACCTCGCGTGCGATATAACGTTTCAGGCAGCGCAGCGCTTCCATTTTTGAGTGCCCTTCCGCGACTCTTTTCGCGACATACTCCTGCGTTTTCGTATCTGTACGTAACCGGCCTATAGCGATGATATGCAGGGCGCTATTTGCTGCGCGATCTCCACCACGGTTCAGTCTGTGGCGATTTGTTTTTCCTGATGAGACGGGAACGGGACTGACTCCGCATAAGGCCGCGAAGCCAGGCTCAGACTGCAGCCGTTGAGGGTTATCACCCGCAGTGATCAGCAGCTGAGAAGCGGATTCATAGCCGATAGCGTTACGCTTGATCAGCTCAGGTGCCAGCTCATCAACGATTGACGCGATCATGATATCTAGGTCTGCTATTTCATCGTGAAGTTCAAGATATCGTCGAGCCAGCGATTTCAGGGCAATACGATAAGCATCCTGAACATTACGATACGCCGTCACATCCGGCCGCCATGCGGCCAGGGTTCGAATCAGCTGCATCCGGGTCAGATTACGTAATTGATCACGTAGTTCATCCGGAGATGAAACGATATTCATCTGGATCATTTGCAGCGCAATACGACGTGCTGCAACGGCTGTTTTTCGGCAGACTTTCAGAACGCGGAGTGCTTCAATCATCCCGCTTCGTGTTTTAGGTGTGACAGTGCGTATCAATGAGAAAGCTGCGTGGGCGGCACTTTCAGCATCAATTGTGTCACTTTTTCCACGCCTGCGGCGTTCCATTTTATCCGGAGCAGTCACTTCCAGCACGGTGATGCCGGCATTTTGCAGGTGGCGTAGCAAGCCAGCGCCGTAAGAACCGGTACATTCAACTCCGATGCGTGCAACCGTTCCAAAAGATGCCATCCATGTCAGCATCTGCCGATATCCCTGCCGGGTTGTCGCGAAAAAATCACTGCCTAAAACGCGATTGTTTTCATCAACTACTGCAGCAACGTGTAGGTCCTTATGCGTATCAACGCCGCCCACGACAAACGGTGGGCGAACTGATTTAGTCTTCGCCATAGCCTAATCCTTTCTGGAACTTATCGTCATTTCTCCTGACGATAACCCGGACAGGACAGTAAGGAGACAAGACGTCAGGCCCTTCTTGAGTCACGCGCATCGGTGAGGAGAAGCCTCGCATGAAGTACTTTCCGTCAACCGACGGGTCCAGGGAAAGACACATTTCTGGTCGATCAGAGTGTGAGTCAGGTAGCCGGAAAGTCTTCACTGCATCAGTGATCTCACCGCGCGAACAAAACAGCAAGCATGATGATGAGAACTGACACAGACATTCTTACTGTCAGTGAAACATCACGCCTTTTGGTTGCCCACGCAGGTGGTAAGCCATCTCTAACGCTTTGATTGCTAATGCACTGTCTGGAGAGCGTGATATCGCCCAACCAATAACTTTTCTTGCATATAAATCGATAACGACAGCCAGGTAAACCCATTGAGAATCCGCCCAGATATAGGTGATATCACCACACCACACTTGATTAGGGCCAGCAACGTCGAACTGACGTTGCAGTTTATTTTCTACCGTTGAATGAACCTTTCCATTTGTTTTATATCTGTGTCCACCGGGTTGTTTACTAACGAGCTTTGCTTCTTTCATCAGGGCCGCCACTTTGTAACGGCCCATATTAATTCCCTGCATTGCCAGTTGGGTGACCAACGTTCGTTGACCTGCTGAGCCATTACTTTTGTTGAACAGCCGTGTCACGACAGACCGCTGCTGCAGGCGCTCTGCATCGATGAGGTCTTTCTTTTGTTCCCGTTCGTAATAAGTTGATGGCGCTATATCAAACAGACGACAGAGCGCACGGACTGGCAGGTACGATTTGAAGCGAGTAATCAGCGCTTGTGCCTGAGTTCGTCCGTCATCAAGAGCGCTGTAGCCTTTTTTAGAATGTCTTTCTCCAGTTCAAGACGGTCGATACGTTTACGCAGTTCCTGAATTTCCCGTTGCTCTGGCGTTAGTGCTTGAGCACCTTCGGGTACGAAGCCTTGCTGCTCTTGCCTGAACTGCTTAATCCAGCGGCGTAATGCAGTCGGCCCAATGCCTAACGCATCGCATGCCTGAGTGACGGTGTAGTTCTTATCCAGCACAAGGCTAACGGCTTCAAGTTTGAACTCCGGGGTAAATCGAGAACGGTCGTGATACATGGGCACCTCTGTTAATGGCGCTACTATAGCAACGCCTTTAATTAGTGTCCGGTTTTATTAGACCACTACACCCCGTTTCCCCGTAAAAAATGTGCTATGGTGACTGTTAATGAAAGTGACTGATAGGCGATTGACATAGAGTGATGACTGATAAGTAATAATTCATATTAATAATATATAAATGAAATCGCTTATTACTCCGATAATTATATTGGTTAGTGTGTGTTAGTTATATTAATCCCTAGGTCAAACATTAAACTTGTGGAGTTTTCACGCTTATCTGCTACCATAATATAAGCCATGGAAGATGAATGGCTAATCTGTTGAAAATATTATATGAAAAGATACGCTGTCAGCGTGATATTTTTATCGTTTAAACTATAGCATTTATTCGAGGTGAAATTGTTATTACTTTATAAATATATATTGATAACCGAAGGTAACCTTTTCTGTACACCCTGTGAAAATGAAGCGGGAAAACGGGAGGGGGCGAGCAAAGTGTTGGTATATAAGGAAAGCGTGATTCTCTGTGGAGGGAAAACTACGGGGTAGTTGCGGGAAAGGCTCCGTATTGATTTTTTTGGTTTACGATTATTCATACCGTGAACAGCGTTAATATGTTGAAAATCGTTCGCCAAAAAGTTAAGGCAATAAATACCATATAGCAGCATCCAACCGTACTTCCAGATAGTGTTATGCAATAGCTTATATCTTCAACGGTCATCAACTCCGCGGTGGTAATTTATGCATACCATACTCAAAAACTATTGTGACGTTTTCAATGTTATCCATATTCCCTTGAAGAATGTTCATCACTTTTATTTTCCGCTCGATCTCATCGATGTCAGCGTGAATTTGGCCAAGGTTGTTATTTCTAACATAGTTAAGTACTCTTTTAATTGATTGATTTTCTTTCATATTTTTGATGAAGCTAGTGTGTGTCCCTTGAGAATAACATTCAGCATATTGGGTTCGGTAGTGAGCATACTTAGTATAGATTTCAGGGATATTGGCGCAATCCAATGCGGGAGACTCTAAGATCTCATCTATTGTTTGCGGGTTCTGCTCAGCCATTTGTCGGATCGCAGCCGGAAGGGATGTATCTTTTTTACCGCTTTTAGAGCCTACACTTTCGAATGTTAAACCGTTTAAAGCATCAGCCGCCAATGCATTGGCGTACAAATTGATGAGCTGATCGACATCTTTTTGTGGTATAGAGTTATGTTTATCTAAGTACCAGTACTGTCCTTTCTTGGTCATTGCGGTTTGTAATTTAAATTTCAGACATTGACCCGCTACTAACCTATAATGATTTGCATTTGCTAATCCTTGATTTGCTCGCTCCTCCAACTGGGTAAAAGAGTCATTATTGAACGGTCCTGTTATTTTATCAACCAATAAACTTTGTAAAGCTTGGGTGTGTGTGATAGCCCCAATTTGGTTGTATTTTAGGATTTTGAGACCGGGGCTGTCGATGTCTTCGCTACGTCGATCTAACATTTCAGCAAACATGCCGTCCGAGTATTTCACCATTTTATCAATCAGAAGATCAAGATTTTTGACCACTTTGCGAATGGCTTCAGGTTGATGATAAAGAATGTTGGTGTACAGTTCCGCGAGATATCCACCGTATTCTTCGCTGAATGCAAAGTCTTTACGCGGGTAGAATACTCTCAAATCGGTAGACCATGCATCATTGACCAATGCCAATTGTCGAATGAAGGTGGGGCTTGCTTTATGTAGGTGAGCTAGGAGGTAAAGGCATTTGAGCATATCTTCGTGATGTGGCTTATCGGCATCTGCTTCTTTGCCTTGCTTTAAATAGGTTTTACGCCAATCTTTACCCCGACTGACAACCTTAGTTGTACCCAAAATGGTATTTAAGTGCGTTTTGAGCGCAGAATCACTGAAGTTCTTCCAAAAGTCATGGTGAGTTTTCTCATCATTCAGCGGCCATAGTTCTTTTCGAAGCCCTTTGAGACTCAGTTTTCCCACTTTATCAGCGGTTTTAAGATGATCATAATCTGATAGGGACGCGAAAAATGACTGAGGTTTAGAATGCAATAAGACCTCATATGGTAGGAGATAGATTTCCCCGTTGCTCACCGGTCTATAGTTACCGCAATGTCTGCGACGTAACTCATCTTTGTTCGTAACACACAGCTTTTCTTTGTTCGTTGAGTCCATGAATTTCTCGCTTATTAATTTTTTCTGCTTTTTGGCTCGCAGGTTTGTTCTAGTATCGATACCAGAGCAACGAGCCAGGTCTTGCTAGTTGCTAGAAACAACAAAACTATCTGACAAAGAGGTAAGCAATATGGTTAACATTGTACAGCGTAACTTGCAGCGAAGCTTGGCTAAAACTATCTCAGAAATCGAACAAGAGACAGGGATACCACAAGACCAGTTAGTAGATATTCTTAACGAAGAGTATGGGTATGTATCCCCAGATGACTCAGAGTCAATTGCTAACTTAAACAAGCAAATTGAGTTAGACAAAGCCGCCGATCGTCATGCCAAGGAAAAGAAGGTAAAGGTCAGTAAAAGAGCCGTGGTTAAAACCATCTACGACCGTGAAACGGGTAAATTAGCTAGAGATTTCAAAGAGGATAATGCAGGTAAAGAGCCTAGCTAGCAGGCTTGATATGCAGTGAGCCATTGAATCTGGTCATGCGGTATCGCTGATTTCCTTGGTAATTAGCGAGTACGTCAGCATTGCTTGGTATTAGGGGCATGTCAAAAAGGATTGATGTACTGTTTCTTCAGACCGGACAAAGACCGGATGTCACTTGTGGTTATGGAACCAGTCGAAGGTTGTACATGGTGGGTATAGCGTTTGTTGGCAATTTGAAGCCTAACAGACAACAGCACCGTGACCGGAAGGGCTGGGAGTAGCTAAAGGGAAATGCTTAGGCTGGATGGAAGAGGCCGAGTGATGGTAACTGTGGCTAAGACGACCAGATATCTACCGGAAGCCCGGAAAGCAAAAACCCAGCCATAGGCTGGGTTCTTTAAATAGTGGTGCCCGGACTCGGAATCGAACCAAGGACACGGGGATTTTCAATCCCCTGCTCTACCGACTGAGCTATCCGGGCAACGGGGCGCATTAAACCGTAAAGGCCTGCTGTCGTCAAATCATTTGTTGTGCCCGGTGGTGTGTTTGCCTGATTTGTGTGCATTCTGTTACAGGCAACCGCTTGCACCCCCGCCAGAAAGGTGCCAGAATTGCGCGGATTTTTTCCACGACTACCCTTAACGAGGTCGCTGCAATGTTCGGATTCTCATCGACATTTCTGGCACATCACAGCCATTGCTTAATGGCGTGTTCTCGTTATGTCCGCTATTTATCTATTCAAGTAACTCAAACTTTCACCATGCGGTGAGGGCAGTGCAGGCTCACACCGGAGCATCAGTAAACTCAGGCAGGCCCTGGTTTTACTGATGTCTGGTGGTCGCAGCTGGTTATCAGTTCAGGCCCCTTATCATTTTCGCCGGGAGAATACTCCCTTTTGTTGTGCCTCTGGCACTCACTCATCCTTGACCCCTGGGGATTTGTGCTTATGAAAGCGTTGAAAATTGCCGCAAGCCATGATGTTGTCGCCTGTTTGTCCACGCACCGCGAAGTCGTGACATTGGATAACACTGATTTCACTGATGTGGCCGTTGTGGTGGTTTCGGTTGCCGACAGCCGTAGCGGTATTCTGACTTTGCTTAAACGTACCGGGTTTAATTTACCGGTGTTCCTTTTCAGCCCTGAGCAGGTTGCTCCGCTTCCGGGTACTGAAGGTGTGATTACGGGAAAAGCACAAGATTTTCTTGAGCTCGAAACGGCAGCATGCCGCTATGAAGAAAATCTGTTACCCCCGTTTTTCGACACGCTGAGCCAGTATGTTGAAATGGGCAACAGCACCTTTGCCTGCCCGGGGCATCAGCATGGTGCGTTTTTCCGTAAGCACCCGGCAGGGCGCCAGTTTTATGATTTCTTCGGCGAAAACGTTTTTCGTGCGGATATGTGCAATGCCGATGTCAAACTGGGTGACCTGCTTATCCATGAAGGCTCGGCGAAAGATGCGCAGAAATTCGCAGCCAAAGTGTTCCACGCAGATAAAACCTACTTTGTTCTGAATGGAACGTCTGCAGCAAATAAAGTGGTGACAAATGCGCTGCTGACCCGGGGAGATCTGGTGCTGTTTGACCGCAATAACCACAAATCCAACCACCATGGTGCGTTAATTCAGGCTGGGGCGACCCCGGTTTACCTGGAAGCAGCACGTAACCCTTTTGGGTTTATTGGCGGGGTGGATGCTCACTGCTTTAACGAAGCGTACTTGCGTGAATCCATTCGCGAAGTGGCCCCAGAACGCGCAGACTTGCCGCGCCCATTCCGCCTGGCGATTATCCAGCTAGGTACTTACGATGGCACGGTATATAACGCCCGCCATGTAGTAGACACCATCGGCCACCTGTGTGATTACATTCTGTTTGACTCAGCCTGGGTTGGCTATGAGCAGTTCCTGCCGATGATGGCAGATTGCTCGCCATTGCGACTGGAGCTCAAACCGGAAGACCCGGGTATTTTTGTCACGCAGTCTGTCCACAAGCAACAGGCCGGGTTTTCTCAAACCTCGCAAATCCATAAAAAAGACGATCATATCCGTGGTCAGTCGCGTTTTTGCCCGCATAAACGCCTGAACAATGCTTTCATGTTGCATGCATCAACCAGCCCGTTTTACCCGCTGTTTGCGGCACTGGATGTGAATGCCAAAATTCATGAAGGGGAAAGTGGCCGGCGCTTATGGGCTGAATGTGTGGATATGGGGATTGAAGCGCGCAAACAGATCCTTGCGCAGTGCAAAATGATCCGCCCGTTTATTCCGCCAGAAATCGATGGCCGCCAGTGGCAGGATTACCCCACGGACACCATAGCCCATGACCGGCGTTTCTTCAGCTTTGAGCCAGGAGCAAACTGGCACGGCTTTGAAGGGTATGCCAAAGATGAATACCTGGTGGACCCGTGCAAATTATTGCTGACCACGCCAGGAATTAATGCAGCAACAGGGAAATACAGTGAGTTCGGTGTTCCTGCTGCGATTCTGGCGCACTACCTGCGTGAAAATGGCATCGTACCGGAAAAATCAGATCTCAACTCGATCCTGTTCTTGTTAACGCCTGCCGAAAGCCCGGAGAAGCTGGCTCAACTTGTGGCTATGCTTGCTCAGTTTGAACACCATATTGAAGACAATACGCCGCTGGCAGATGTGTTACCTACCATCTACCAGAAATACCCGGTACGCTACAAAGGCTATACACTGCGCCAACTTTGCCAGGAAATGCACGATCTTTATGTCAGTTTTGACGTGAAAGATCTGCAAAAAGCGATGTTCCGTAAAGACTGCTTCCCTGAAGTGGTGATGAACCCACAGGATGCCAACAGTGCATTTATTCGTGGTGACGTAGAACTGGTGCGCCTGAGTGAAGCCCAGGGGCGGGTCGCTGCCGAAGGCGCATTACCGTACCCGCCTGGTGTGCTGTGTGTTGTACCTGGTGAAATCTGGGGGGGTGCTGCATTGCGTTACTTCCTGGCGCTGGAAGAGGGTGTCAACCTGCTGCCAGGTTTTTCGCCAGAACTCCAGGGGGTTTACAGCGAGACAGACCCGGATGGCATTAAGCGCCTGTATGGCTATGTGGTGAATAATAATCCGGCCTGATGACAAACCTCATGTCCGCACAGAACAAGAGGGTGCCACCCAATAAAAAACCAGGAAAATCAATTTATTGATTTTCGACTGCTAACTAAAAAGAAGGAAAACCACGCTTTTTCCTTCTTTTTCATCAATCGAAGGGAAAAGCATGCTTTTCCCTTTTTTTGTATTGTTGCCCGGTGAGCGTTTAAAACCTAATGCACCCGGCGGTAGCCTTTTTGCGCGGTATTCACTTTATATAAATACCTGCGTGACTCCGATGACGGGTGGCGGGTGGTTAGTGTTTCATAAACATCGTCCGGCGACAGGCTGTTGATAATCGACACCGCCTGGTCTTTGTCACTGGAGAATACACGCAGTACGCTACCAGCACCGCCGTTATACGCGGTAATAACGGCATAACGCCGCGACGTTGGGTTATCAATGCCTGCAAGGTAAACATTGTTCAGCATCGCCAGGTAGGCTGTACCGGTATCAATATTGTTGCTCGGGTCGAAAAGATAGTTTCTGCTGGGAATACCGCTGCGCCCCTGGGAGCGGAACACATCTTTGCCTGCACTGTGTTGCACCACCTGCATTAACCCCAGCGCATCGGCATTACTTACCGCATAAGGGTTAAAACTGGATTCTGTTTGCATGATTGCCAGAATCAGAGACTCATCCACACCGTATTTGTGAGATGCGCTGCGTACCATGCCAAGGTACTTATGCGCACGCTTATCCAGATGGTTTGCCACCAGGTTAATGGTTACGCTGTAGATAATATGCAGCCCGTTGCTGCGGCTTTGCAGGCGGGTTTGCAGCAGGTAGTCCGCAAACTCTTCCGCACGCCATTTCCAGCGAATGGGCTGGCCACGGTTATCCACTACCTGCCCATATAAGAAAGGTTGTTTGGAAAGCGTTACGTCATCGCTGTCGGAGTAGAGATCAATAGAGCCTGGGTCATCGCCCATCAGCAGCGTCGAGACAATCGCCTGGCGCAAGTGAGCAGCCGGGTCTGTACCGGAGATGGTTTCTACGGTAATCGTCCCGTCATCAAAGTTGATGTGGCTACGGGTCTGATACTGGTCCGTATACTTAACATAGTCTTTCGGCCCGGCGATCAGTACCTCGTTATAACCCCACAGGTTCTCAATATTATTGGCAAACTGCCCCATTAAAATATCGAAACCGTTGGTGTCTTTTACCCACTCTTCGTGATAAGCCGAATCCTTTTTACTGGAGCAGGACACCAAAAGTGGTGCAACAAGAACCAGCGCAATAAGTCTCTTCTTCATTGATGTGTGCAGTTTTATCCATTGAAGGGCACGAGCCCTTATTGTTTTTCTTCGGGTGTAAAACCTTCAATGTGTACGTCTTTACCTTCAAACAGAAAGTTCACCATTTCCTGTTCCAGTAATTTGCGGTGTTCCTGGTTCATCATGTTGAGTTTCTTTTCATTGATCAACATGGTCTGTTTGGTTTGCCACAGCGCCCAGGCTTCTTTGGATATTTCATTATAAATACGTTTACCCAGTTCGCCTGGGTACAACTGGAAATCCTGGCCTTCAGCATCGCGCTGCAGGTAAGTACAAAAAATCGTTCTGCTCATGTCTCATCCTCATTATTTGGTGGGCCTTAAGCAACTGACCCGGCACGCAATTGCTGCAACAGGCGCTCTACCGGCGCCGCTAAACCCACAGCAGGTGGCTGCGGTAAGTTATACCAGAGACCGGTATCTTCCTCCATGCGAAGAGGCCATGTTTCTGCCCGGACTAATACTGGCACAATATCCAAATGGAAATGGCTGAATGTATGGCGAAAAGCCGTAAGTTGCTGGCAATTATCTGCTGAAATATCTCTTGCTTCCAGCCACTGATGCAACGCGTTTTGCGTTTCAAATTGTGGGAAGCAATAAAGCCCACCCCACAAACCAACTGGTGGGCGCTGGCTGAGGTAAACTTCGTCACCATGTTGTACCAGCGCAAACCAGCCAGTGCGCTCCGGCAGTGTTTGCTTTGGTTTTTTCCCCGGAAAGCTGGACCAGTTGCCTGCCTGTTTCGCAAGGCAACCCTGGCTGAGAGGGCAAATCTCACATTTGGGCCGTGAACGGGTGCAAACCATAGCCCCCAGATCCATCATGGCCTGGTTGAACTGGCTGACGCCATGCTCTGGTGTAACTTGCTCACTCAGGCGCCATAAGCGCTTTTCGACTTCTTTTTTGCCCGGCCAGCCTTCTACTGCGTAACACCGTGCCAGAACCCGTTTTACATTGCCATCCAGAATGGGGTAATGCTGGCCGCAGGCAAGAGAAAGCACAGCACCCGCGGTAGAGCGCCCAACACCCGGCAGGGCGGCAACGTCTTCGAAACGTTCAGGAAATTTACCGCCATGCTGTTGCACAACGGTTTGTGCTGCTTTATGCAGGTTGCGGGCGCGGGCATAATAGCCAAGGCCAGTCCATAAGTGCAGGACTTCATCCAGTGGAGCAGCCGCCAGGTCGCGGATATCCGGGTACTTTTCCATAAAACGCTGGAAATAGGGGATAACCGTTGCCACCTGGGTTTGTTGTAACATCACCTCAGACAGCCACACTTTATAAGGCGTTTTTGCCAGCTGCCAGGGCAAGGTTTTTCGGCCATACTTTTCATACCAGTCGAGCACCTGGCGAGAGAATTGAAGCGCTTGTATCATTTACGCACAGTATCCGACTCAGTCAATTTAGGTGTCAGATTCCAGCACAGCACGGGCCTGCTGTAAACAGCTGGTGTCCGGCGCTTGCATCGGCGGAGTAACTTTGGATAATGCCCGTTTCCTGAACATTAACTCAAGCAGAGTTTCCACCATGATAAACGACGTGATTTCACCGGAATTTGATGAGAATGGTCGCGCATTACGCCGCATTCGTAGTTTTGTCCGCCGCCAGGGCCGCCTGACTAAAGGGCAACAACATGCGCTGGACCACTACTGGCCGGTGATGGGCGTTGAATTTGATGGTCAGCCCATCGATTTTGCTGCGCTGTTTGGGCGGGAAGCGCCTGTTACTCTGGAAATTGGGTTCGGGATGGGCGCATCGCTGGTGGCAATGGCCGCGGCCAATCCACACCAGAATTTTCTGGGAATTGAGGTTCATGCACCGGGTGTGGGGGCGTGCCTGAGTGCTGCCCATGAAGCCGGGCTGACTAACCTGCGTGTAATGTGCCATGATGCCATTGAAGTACTGGATATGATGATCCCGGAAAACAGCCTGTCCATGGTGCAACTGTTCTTCCCGGATCCCTGGCATAAAGCGCGCCATAATAAACGCCGAATTGTTCAGGTGCCGTTTGCCGAAAAGGTGAAAGGGAAACTAAAATTGGGCGGTGTTTTCCATATGGCGACAGACTGGGAACCTTATGCAGAACATATGCTCGAAGTAATGTCATCGGTGGACGGTTATCAAAACTTGTCGGAGAGTGGCGATTATGTACCTCGCCCTCAATCCCGTCCGGTCACCAAATTTGAACAACGCGGCCAGCGTCTCGGCCACGGTGTATGGGACTTAATGTTCGAGAGGATCAAATAATGGCAATAAACCGCAGCCGTCGTTTACGCAAAAAAATGCATATCGACGAGTTTCAGGAAGTGGGGTTTTCGGTGGCATGGCGTTTCCCGGAAGGTACTCCGGAAGAACAAATTGATAAAACCGTTGATGACTTAATTAATGAAGTAATTGAGCCAAATGGCCTGGCCTTTGATGGTAGTGGTTACCTTGCCTGGGAAGGGCTGATTTGCATGCAGCAAATTGGCAAATGTACCGAAGAGCATCAGGCGCTGGTAAAAAACTGGCTCGAAGCACGCCAGTTGTCAGAAATTCGCACCAGCGACTTGTTCGACGTCTGGTGGGATTAAGTGCAGGATGTTCAACGGGTCGGTTGCTACCGGCCCGTTTTTTCTTTATGGAGTAGCAAATGCAGAAGTTATCCCTTGCGCTGGCTGCGTTACTGGCTGTCAGCACGGCGGCGAAAGCTGATTACCAGTGCAGTGTCAGCCCCAAAGATGATGTGGTTATCAACCCTCAACAAGTGCAGGTGGTTGGGCAACATGGCGACCTGGTTATTTCACCTCAGGGCGCAGTTCAGTTTAATGGTAAAGCGCAATCGCTTTCTGCCAGCCAGCAACAACAGGCTGTAAATTACCAACAGGCACTGCGTAACGACCTGCCGTGGATTGATAACGGTGCCAGATCACGGGTTGAGAAAGGCCGCGCGGCACTGGACAAAATCATCACCGAACAGGTGGGGGAAAGCAGTAGCATGCACGGGCGGCTGGAAAAGCTTGATGCACAGTTAAAAGCGCAGATGAACCGCATTATCGAACACCGTAGTGATGGCCTGGCTTTTCACTACAAAGCTATTGACCAGGTCAGGGCAGATGGCCAGCAACTGGTTAACCAGGCCATGGGTGGCATTCTGCAGGACAGTATCAATGAGATGGGAGCGAAAGCGCTCACTGGTGGGAACAGCAAAGGTGGTTTACAAGGGATACTGGGTAACCTTGGCGGGATGCAAAATGCCATTCAGCAAGAGTGGAATAACCAGCAGGCTGATTTCAAACAGTTTGGCAAAGATGTTTGCTCCCGGGTGATTTCCCTGGAAGACCAGCGCAAGGCACTGGTGAAAGGCCTGAAGTAAGTCAGTTACGAAAAAGAATACCAGGCTCGAGTCTGATGACAAACCTCATGTTCGCACAGAACGAGAGGATGTCACCCAATAAAAAGCCAGGGAAATCAATTCATTGATTTTCGGCTGCTAACTAAAAAGAAGGGAAAACCACGCTTTTCCCTTCTTTTTCATCAATCTGAGGCTCCCCTTTTATTGCCGGGGAGCCTGTTTCAGTCATCCACCAAAAACAGCCCCAGTAGCGAGTTCAGAAACAGTTTCCCGTGCTGAGTAATTTGCCACTCTGATGCCGTTTCGGTGAGGTAGCCCTGGGCAATGGCTTCATCCAGTTGCGGGCGGACCACTGTTTCGCCAAGGCCGGTTAGTTGCAGGAAATCGTTCCGGGGAACGGGTTCTAACAGCCGGAAGCGGTTCATAAAGAATTCAAATGGCTTATCTGCCACTGCCACTTCATGCTCTCTGTCGAGGTATTTTCCGGCCATATAACCGCGTGGGTGGCGAGTTTTTGCCCGGCGAACAATCCGGTTATCCGGCCAGGTGATTTTGCCGTGTGCACCGCAACCAATTCCCAGGTAGTCACCAAAGCGCCAGTAGTTGAGATTATGCTGGCACTGGTAGCCTGGTTTGGCATAAGCGGATGTTTCGTATTGCTGGTAACCCGCCGCACTCAGCAGTTTATCGCCCTGCTCGAAAATGTCCCATAAGGTATCGTCGTCGGGCAGCACTGGTGGGCGTGAGCCGAATAGCGTATTGGGTTCGATAGTAAGCTGGTACCAGGACAAATGTGGCGGGTTCAGTGCTATCGCCTGGCGCAAATCGCCCAGCGCTTCCTCCAGCGACTGGTCAGGCAGCCCGTGCATCAAATCCAGGTTAAAACTCCGCAAGCCAAGCGAGGAGGCCAGTTGCGCGGCGCTTTTTGCTTCATCCGGGCCATGAATACGCCCCAGACGTTGTAGCTTTTCCTGGCTGAAGCTTTGGACACCAATGGAAATGCGGTTAACACCGGCTGCCTGGTAAGCGGCAAAACGGCCGGCCTCAACGGTACCCGGGTTAGCTTCCATGGTGATTTCTGCACCGGTTGCCAGCGGTAAACGTTCGCGTACGCCATCGAGCAGCTTTTGCATCGCTTCGCCAGAAAGCAGGCTTGGTGTTCCACCGCCAATAAATATTGTGCTGACAGCCCGGCCCTGTGCGGCAGGCAGTTCGTTGTCTAAATCTCTCAGCAGGTGGCTGACATATTCATCATGAGGCACATCGCCTTTCAGTGCATGAGAGTTAAAGTCGCAGTAAGGGCATTTCTGCACACACCAGGGAATATGGATGTACAAACTCAGTGGCGGCAAATCAGCCATTGCGCATTGCTTCCAGTAGTAATGCCAGTGCCTGGCCACGGTGTGAAATAGCGCGTTTCTCTTCTTTAGTTAATTCCGCAGCAGTTTTGCCTTCAGAAGCAACGTAGAAAATGGGGTCATAACCAAACCCACCCTGGCCTGCCGGGACGCGGGTGATTTCCCCTTCCCATGAGCCATGGCACACCAGTGGTGTGGGGTCATCAGCATGGCGCATGTACACCAGTACACAGTGAAAACGTGCTTTACGCAGGTTATCTGGCACGGAGTTCATAGTGTGCAATAACTTTTCCAGATTCTGCTGGTCTGTTGCCTCTTCGCCCGCATAGCGTGCGGAATAAATACCCGGAGCACCGCCCAGTGCATCTACTGCCAGGCCTGAATCATCGGCAATGGCTGGCAGCTCGGTGATACGCGCCGCATGGCGGGCTTTGAGAATGGCATTCTCAATAAAGGTGCCACCGGTTTCTTCAGCTGAATCAACGCCCAACTCGGTTTGCGCGACAATATCCAGACCGAAATTTTCCAGCAAGTCAGCCAGTTCGCGAACTTTTCCCGCATTACCGGTCGCCAGTACGACTTTTTGCATAACGAATACCACAGATTAATTAAGACAGGCCGCAACAACCGGCGGAATGGTTTTTGGTGAACTGATTAGCACTGATTTATGACGGCCAAGTTCACCTTTGGTAAGTGACACCTGGCTTTTGGCAACCCGGAATTGTTTTGCCAGAAATTTAACCAGGTGAGCGTTGGCCTGGCCGTCAACCGGCGGCGCGGTGATAGCGATTTTTAACTCATCGCCATGCAGGCCAACAATGGCATCCCGGCTGGCTTTGGGCTGAATAAACAGGTTCAGCGCCAGCCCGGATTCAGTCTGGGTTACTGCACTCAAAGCTGGTACCACAGCCCCGGGAACAGATCCATACCCAGGTAATTGAGCAGATACAGAATAATAATTACGCCCATAGCGGAAAAGTCGATACCGCCCATCGCCGGGATAAAGCGGCGAATGGGTGCCATCAATGGTTCAGTGAGCTGCATCAGTACAAACTCCATCGGGCTACGCCCCTGGCTTACCCAGCTCATAATGGAGCGCACAATGATGACCCAGAATACCAGTGAGCCGGCACTTTTAAGTAACGACAGCAGGCCAACCAACAAGTTAACCGGGCCAATCGCCAGCACTCCTGCCTGAATCAGTAGCAGAAGTGGGAATTTAAGCGTGGTAAGAATAAACGCGACCAGCAAAGAAGCGGTATCCACCGGGCCAATTGACGGAATGATCCGGCGCAACGGGCCAATGATGGGTTGGGTAATCTTCACAATAAATTGTGAAAGCGGGTTATAAAAATCACAACGTGACCACTGCATCCAGATACGGAGCAGTAATACCATCACATACAATTCAATGATGGTTTTGGCCAGGAAAGTCAACGTCAGCATGGCATTCCTCTGTAGTTATTGTCCCTGGTGCGCGGAGTAATCCCGTGCGCCAAAAATAGCTGTACCAATTCGAACCATGGTGGAACCTGCGGCAATGGCTGCTTCCATATCATCCGTCATGCCCAGCGAAAGTGTATCAATGCCAGAATAGCGGCTTTGTAGCGCGTTAAATGCTACAGCCATTTGTTGGCAGACAGCAAATTGCCTGGCGTAATCCTGTTCTGGCGCAGGAATCGCCATCAGCCCGCGTAAGCGTAACCCCGGTAAACTGCTTACCAGGTCTGCAAGGGCGTCTACTTCAGCTAATGCGATACCCGATTTACTGGTTTCATCGCTGATATTAACCTGAATCAGCACATTCAATGGCGCTAATTCGCCTGGGCGCTGTTCACTGAGCCGCGTGGCGATTTTTTGCCGGTCAATGGTATGGCACCAGTCAAAGTTTTCGGCAACCAGGCGGCTTTTATTGGACTGTAAAGGGCCAATAAAGTGCCAGGTCAGGCCGGTAACCCCTTGCTCACGAAACAGGGCAATTTTATCGGCACCTTCCTGAACATAGTTTTCACCAAACTCCCGTTGCCCGGCGGCAATGGCTTGTGCGATATCACTCGCAGGTTTGGTTTTACTGACTGCAAGAAGGGAAACTTCTTTTGGAGCACGGCCGCAACGTTCTGCAGCCGCTGAGATTCTCTGCTGAACCTGCGCTAAGTTGTGGGCAATGTCGTTCATGAGTTTCAGGATAAGCCAAAATGGAAGAAATCGTGGCCCTTAGTGTAAAGCATAATGTCTCTGATCTACACCTGTGTAGCAGTGGGCATTTTTACTGGCGTAAAGATGGCGTAATGGAACCAGCCCCATGTGCTTTGCCCAATATATCCGCATTGCTGGATTTGTGGCTAACACCAGAACAGCACAGCCAGTTTAAACACCATGGCCAACTTGATTTCGCCGTGGAACTGGCAAATGGCCAGCGGTTAAGGGCTAATGCTTTCCTTCAGGTGGCAGGGGTGTCACTGGCGTTGCGTATTTTACCGCAGGTATGCCCTGAGTTAACCGCATTACAGGTTCCAGAAGCATTAATGGCATTGTTACAGGAGCAGTCAGGGCTGGTATTGGTGTGTGGCGCTACGGGCAGCGGTAAGTCCACTACACTGGCGGCCATGGTTGGTGAGCTGAACCGGCAAACGCAGGCACATATTATTACCCTTGAAGACCCGGTTGAGTTCGTTCACAAACCTCCTCAGGGTGTAATCCAGCAGCGTGAAGTCGGCCTGCACTGTGCTTCTTTTGCGGCCGGGCTGAAGGGCGCTTTACGCCAGGATCCGGATGTTATTTTGCTGGGTGAACTACGAGACAGCGAAACGATACGCCTCGCCCTGACAGCGGCTGAAACAGGGCACCTGGTACTGGCAACACTGCATACTCGTGGGGCTGCACAAGCTGTAGAACGGCTGGTGGATGTCTTCCCGGCGGAAGAGAAAAGTATGGTCCGCACTCAACTTGCTGGCAGCCTTAAAGGTGTTGTGGCTCAACAACTGGCTGTGCGTAAAGGTGGTGGGCGGGTGGCTTTGTTTGAGCTTTTAGTTGTTACGCCAGCCGTTTCCAGCCTGGTTCGTGAAGGGAAAACACACCAGTTACCTGGTGTATTACAAACAGGCAAGCAGGCTGGCATGCAAACTTTCGAACAAAGCCGCGCCGAACGTGATGCGGCGGGCATGCTTGCATAAGTGCTTTGGGTTGTCTTTTGGTGTGGAACTGCACAAACGGCGCGGTACAAAAGCCTGCATGCAGTGCTGGCCAGAAGGTGCCACTGCTGGGCTATTGCTAAGCAGTGGGTGAGTAATCAATGGATGGGCAAAGAATATAATATTCCATTGATTGCAATAGTAAGTTTGCCTGGTTTTTTGAGTTGAGTTGCCGTGCGAGTGGTTATTAAGAAGAGTGATATAGCACAAGCGACGCTATTTACAGCATTGTGGATATAATTGAGCCCAGTGCAGTGACTAGGCTCAATTTGGCTGTTCAGTACCGGGAGCAGGGGGATAAAAACGCCCCGGTACCAGAACAATTACTCTTATTTGTTCAGTTCAGCAGTCATGTGAACCTGGTTGCCAGAGTATGCTTCAGTGATTTGGTAAGAAGCTGCACCAGCTTGTTTAGCCTGAGCTGCTATCTGTGCTTCTGCACCATCCAGAGTGCTGGCGGTAGCAGTAACGGTTTGTGCAAAGCTTGCAAAAGAAACCAGAGAGAGAGCAGCAGCAGCGAACAGAGTTTTAGCAGATTTCATGGTCTTTTCCTTATTTAATTCAATTTGTTATCGTTAAAGGCGAGTGCCTTTGATGTGGGTTATAATAACGCTTGAAATTATATCTTAGGTAACAAAAAGTGCGATATGGATCACGTTATGCGGCGGAGCTGGCTGGAGATATGGCTTTTGGAAAGGGCGTTTTTTTAGTTAACTTATTGAAATTCTAATATGTTACATACTGGGTAATATCAGGTGTTAATCACTGGCTGGTTACTTATTTTTGGCACAAAAAGCTAAATTGTATTCATCTGGTAGTTCAGGTAGTGTGTGGGTTTATGCAGAAGGGCTGTGCCGGGCAAAAGGTGTTACATAACAAGGGAGACTGTGGGTTGGCTGGTTCAGAAACAAGGGAGGCTGGCTGCAGAGCACAGCCAGTAATGTGTCAAAAGTGTTGCTCAAACCAGCTTTCCAGAATAACAACAGCGGAAGCTGAGTCGACGCTGCCTTTATCCAGTGCTTTGAAACCACCTTGCTGAAATAAACCCGCACGGGCTTCAACTGTGCTCAGGCGTTCATCATGAAGTTCTACAGTAATGCCAAACCGGCCATGCAGGCGGTTAGCGAATTTCTTCGCCCTGGTTGTCAGGGGTTGCTCCGTGCCATCCATATTCAGCGGCAAACCAACAACTAAAAAATCAGGTTGCCACTCTTTGAGAATACGACCAATCTGATCCCAGTCTGGCACGCCATCTTTTGCTTTCAGCGCAGATAAAGGGCGGGCAGTTCCGGTAATTTTCTGCCCAATGGCAACACCAATACTACGGGTACCAAAGTCAAAAGCTAAAATTGTTCCTGTCGCCATTATGCGTGCCCTGCTTCATTAGGCAAATTGTGGATATCAATGCCAATCAGGCGCGCAGCTTCCCGCCAGCGCTCACCAATCAGGGTGTGGAACAGAATCTGATTATTAGCTGGCGCTGTAAGCCATGCATTATCCAGGATCTCTTGTTCCAGTTGGCCCTTATCCCAGGAAGAATAACCCAGCGCAACCAGAACATCTGGTGGTTGGTTTGGCGTGCCTAATGTTTCCAGAACATCTTTGGACGTTGTAATGATGGTGTTCTCAGCGATACGGATACTGGAGCTGAACATCTCTGGTGGAGTATGCAAAATAAAGCCCCGGTCTTCCGCGAGCGGCCCACCGACAAATACCGGTTTATCCAGGCGAATCGCCGGGTCACGTGGCTCTGGTGTAATCTTTAATTTCTCAAGCACGTCGGCAACTTTCAGGTTATCAAGAGGCTTATTAATAATAATCCCCATTGCGCCTTCATCGTTGTGCTCGCAGATATACACGACAGAACGCCTGAACAGCGGATCCTGTAACCCTGGCATGGCAATAAGAAAGTGATGCTGTAAATTCATTGTCAGAGGTCTGTTCCCGGTTGAGTCTTTGGCAGTTGGTAAGCCTGCCTGATAAGGAATGTGTTCTACCGGCATTCCCGAGAGGCTGGCGGGATCCTTCCCGCCATGGTCGCTATTTTGCCAGACGCTTCTCAATAGCGTCCATTAGCATTCCCGTAATTGATACCGGGAACTGTGCTTCAATTTCACGCACACAGGTTGGGCTGGTGACGTTAATTTCAGTGAGCTTATCACCGATAATATCGAGCCCAACAAATATCAGGCCTTTTTCTTTTAACGCCGGCGCAATACGGCGGGCAATGGCCCAGTCACTTTCAGTTAACGGGCGAGGCTCACCACGGCCGCCAGCTGCCAGGTTACCACGGGTTTCCCCATTTGGTGGGATGCGTGCCAGGCAGTAAGGCACCGGTTCACCGTCTACCACCAGTACGCGTTTATCACCATCTTTAATCTCTGGCAGGTAATTTTGTGCCATGCAATAGCGGTTGCCCAGTTCCGTCAGCGTTTCGGTAATAACGGATAAGTTAGGGTCGCCCGCTTTCACACGGAAAATCGATGTCCCGCCCATGCCGTCCAGTGGTTTCAGAATAATATCGCCGTGTTTTTCCCAAAACGCTTTTAGTTGTGCCTTATTACGGGTGACCAGTGTATCTGGCGTTAAATCGGCAAACCATGCGGTAAAAAGTTTCTCATTGCAGTCACGCAGACTCTGGGGTTTGTTAACAATCAATGTACCCTGTTCTTCAGCCCGTTCCAGAATATAGGTAGCATAGATAAACTCAGTATCAAACGGTGGGTCTTTACGCATTAAAATGACATCAAGGTCTGACAGCGGAATATCCTGTTCGCTGTCGAAGTTGTACCATTTCTCGTAGTTATACTCGACGCTGAGGGTACGCGTGCGTGCGCGGGCTTCACCATTCGTCAGGTATAAATCTGCCATTTCCATATAATGTAACTGGTAACCACGTTTTTGTGCTTCCAGTAGCATCGCAAAACTGGTGTCTTTTTTCAGGTTAATTGACGCGATGGGATCCATCACGATGCCGAGCTTGATCATTCTTGTCTCCTTTAGCCCAAATCACCAAAACGCACCTGCAGTGCGGTGATTGCAGTAAGGGCAGTGGTTTCTGTACGCAGCACACGCGGTCCTAACAGAATATCAGTAAACTGATAACGCGCAGTCATGGCAATCTCTTCTGCCGATAATCCCCCTTCAGGGCCAATAAGCAACCGCACCCGTTCAACTGGCAGTGGGAGCGTATTGATACTGGCGCTGGCGCGTGGGTGAAGGTTGAGCTTAAGGGCATCATCCTGTTCCTGGCACCAGGTTTCCAGGTTCATTACAGGGCGTATTTCAGGGATCTGGTTGCGCCCACACTGTTCACAGGCGCCAATCGCAATTTTTTGCCATTGCTGCAGTTTTTTATTCAGGCGTTCTGCATCCAGTTTCACTCCACAACGTTCTGAGAACAGGGGGGTAATAACATTGACGCCCAGCTCAATGGATTTCTGGATAGTAAATTCCATTTTTTCGCCACGAGACATCACCTGGCCCAGATGTAAAAACAGTGGGGACTCACGGTTATCTGTGTCACTACCCAGCAACCTGACCTGAACCTGTTTTTTATCTGCCTGAACGATTTCTGCAGAAAAAACCTGGTTGGAGCCATCAAATAACTCCAGCGCCTGCCCGGCAGACATGCGCAGAACACGGCCAACATGCCCTGCCGCGTCATCACTTAACGCAATAGTCTGGCCAACAACAAGTGGCGCAGGGTGATAAATGCGAGGAATACGCATCGTTTATATCATCCATAAAAAGGTGTGATGGTGGTTATAACAAATTCTTCGCTAAGAGCAGAGTGCAGAAGTTGCCGTCATTATTGTGCCTCCGCTAATGGAGGCACCGGCGCATCACAGAGTTAATTATTGCTGGGTAGTGTAGGTTAGCCTTTTCGCGCCATGCAAGCCCGCTGTACATAAGGGTTATGATTTCCCTGTATTTTGGCTATGCGTTCATCGCGGGTGCATTCCCACTGAGTTACCGGGTACGTTTTATCCCAGGCTTCAAATAGCTGAGTTTGTTGGCGTGAGAGCGGCAACTGGTACTGATCGCGCATATAAAAATATGTTCGGGCAATGGCCCCCCGGGCGCGAGCGGGCGGTTCTGCGCGCTTGCTGGAAAAATCGACTTTCATTGCACACTGACCATACTGGCTTTCACCGCCATTCCACTGGCTGTACATAAAGTTACCGCGATCGGCGTTGACTTCACCCACTGCTGGTTCCAGGTTGTGCATATCGCTTTCAATTTTGCGGTACCCCGGATCTTTGGCACAGTTTTTACGCCCACCTTCTTGCCAGCACTGGCGCAGGTGCCCGAACTGCCATGCGGGCATGACATGTTCCCACTCAATACGGTTGGCCCGAACTTGATTTTTTCTGACGTGGTAACCGCATGAATTCAGGTCCGGAATGCCTTTTTTCCCTTCCCAGGTGATTTTACAACCACAATAAAAACTGCCGGGAGCATCGGCATTCACCTTTACGCCAGCCGTCTTTGCTTGAGAAAAACTGTGAATACCTGTGGCTTGTGCGCCGGCACTTAACAAAAAGGCCAGCATGGAGATAGTGGTAGAAGATATTTTGCGGGACATATCGAAATTCTCTGTCAAAGTATGCCCGCACCCTAACTGATCATTTATCCAGTTTCAATCAGTTGGATTCTAAAGTTTCCAGTTAACTGGCTGTGGTTACAAGGGAGATGTGCCCGGTTTCAGTATTTCACCGCAATGAATACAGCGGTATTCCGCCTGCTTGCGTAATACCCGGTTATGGCGGCGTACCGTCAACTGATGTTGCTGGCAACGGCAATAATAAGGGAAGGTATTGGAACGCACGGCGCTGAGTTCGAATTGGTGAGTACGCTGAGCCGGAACGCCCAGCACAGTTTCCATCATCCATTTCCACTCTTTGCCATGGGGAGCAACCCGGCCAAAATGCTTCCAGACCAGCAAATGAGCCAGCTCGTGTGGCACAACCTGTTCGGTAAATGCTTGCTGGTTTTCCAACAATAATAATGGGTTAAGCCGGATTTCATAGGATTCTAACCAGGCGGTACCTGCCGATGTTCCGCGTTGTTGCCAGGAGACTTTGGGCTCAGGGTACTGTGTATTCAGGTAGTGATTGGCCCGTACCAGGTTAGTGCGCAGGCTGCGCATTATAGCTTGTTGTATTGCAATGGGGATGCGGCGTGTATTCATAAGCTGGCAGCATAGAGCCTGAAATTGCTGACTGCAAGTATGTGTCGGGGGGCACTGCCGCCCCCCGAATTTTGCCAAATACTTTATTGGGCGCCAATTTCACGCAACGGACGGCCTTTCATCAGGTTACGTTCGATGTGTTCAAGGGAAACATGTTTGGTTTCTGGTACCAGAATTAGCGTCAGAATGATGAAGAACACATTCAGCCCGGCATAAACCCAGAAGGTATTTGCATTCCCCAGACTATTGAGCATTGTCAGGAAGGTTGCGCCGACAATCATATTGGCAATCCAGTTGGTAGCCGTTGAGCAGGTTATGCCGAAATCACGCCCTTTCAGTGGCTGAATTTCAGAACACAGCACCCAGATCAACGGGCCGGCACTCATCGCAAAACCCACAATAAACATCAGTAGCATAGCCACAGCGAAGTATTGTGCATTGCTGGAGTGAATACCTACATGCAGCATAGTGCCGAGAATGCCCATACCAACTGCCATCACAAGAAACCCAAGGATCAGCGTTGGTTTACGCCCCCAACGGTCAACCAGGCCAATTGCAATAAAGGTTGCCAGTACGTTGGTGAGGCCGACGATAACCGTTCCCCACATTTGCTCTGTGGTGTTGGCAAAACCAGCTATTTCAAAAATTTTTGGCGCGTAATACATGATGACGTTCATCCCGGTGAATTGCTGCATTACTTGTAGCAGTACACCAAGGAACACAGCCCGACGGAAATTGCTGTTTTCACGGAACAGTGACCAGCCACTTTGTTTCACCTTCAGGCTGTCACGGATTTCTTCCAGCTCACGTTTGGCTTCTTCACTTGAGTCACGCAGGTACATCAGCACACGTTCAGCATCATGAAAGCGGCGTTTGGCTGCAAACCAGCGTGGGCTGTCTGGTAAAAAGAACACGCCAATTAACAGCAAGGCAGCCGGAATAGTGATAACGCCAAGCATCCAGCGCCATTCACCACTGTAGCTGAAGGCAGTATCTGATAAATAGGCCCCAAGAATGCCGATAGTTATCATTAATTGATACATGGAGATCATACTGCCGCGAATCTTTTCTGGCGCAATTTCAGAAAGGTACAGCGGTGCAGTGTAGGAAGCTATACCCACTGCCAGACCCAGTAACACGCGGGAAATAATCAGAATTTCGGCATTCGGTGCCAGAGCGGAGCACAGTGACCCGGCCACGAACAGTATCGCGCCAATCATCAGGCTGTATTTACGCCCCAGCCGGAAAGAGAGCCAACCGCTCCCTACCGCGCCAACTGCAGCGCCGAACATCATGGAACTCACCACCCATTCTTGTTGGTGTGATGTGATTTGAAACTCATGGGCAATAAAGGGAAGTGCTCCGGCAATAACACCGATATCCAGACCAAACAGCAATCCTGCCAGTGCGGCCAGAAAGCAGACAAAAAATGTCATTGCCTTGTTAGAAAGCCCCGTCTTTTTAGTGTCAGGCATGATGCCCTCCAGTTGGGTTACTAATTATTCAAATGTTAATGGTAGGTTGTGTTCAGGTAAGAAAGTGTGACCCTTATCACGATGATGTAATCGGTTACACTATTCATGTTTTATGATTGTAAAATTTTACGATTTAAATCATTGTGTTATTAACTATCTCATTTTCTTTGATGCTGGTTTATTAGACGAGTCTGATAGTTTATGTAACAAAAATATCAAATTTATGTTTTTTTAAGTGGATTCTGAAAAAGTATATTGCAATATGAAGTGTAATCGTTTCCATTGTCACACGTAGAGGCAAACAAATTGGCAGTAAACAACTGTTTGGGGCGGCACAGGATGATTTAGCGTTATGTAAAATGTGCTGGTTGCAGGCGTCAGAGAAGAGTGTGCGGTCTTACAAAGAGAAAAGTTAGCCAGTAAACAATTGCGAAGAGTCATAAAAAGGGCCAGTGAATACTGGCCCTGAGTTTGATGACGAACCTCATGTCTGCACAGAACGAGAGGATGTCATCCAATAAAAAACCAGGAAAATCAATTTATTGATTTTCGGCTGCTAACTTAAAAGAAGGAAAAACCACGCTTTTTCCTTCTTTTTCATCAATTTGAGGACCAGTGAATACTGGCCCTCAAAGATGCCTGAAGCTGATTATTACAGCCCGGCAGCCGCGCGCAGGTCGGCAGCTTTGTCGGTTTTTTCCCACGGGAAGTGGTCACGGCCAAAGTGACCATAAGCCGCTGTCTCACGGTAGATCGGATGTAACAGATCCAGCATTTTGATAAGGCCATATGGGCGCAGGTCAAAATGTTCGCGAACCAGTGCTGTCAGTAACTCTGGTGCCACTTTTTCGGTGCCAAAGGTTTCTACCATGATGGACGTTGGTTCTGCCACACCGATGGCATAGGACACCTGGATTTCACAGCGATCTGCCAGACCCGCAGCAACGATGTTTTTCGCTACATAACGAGCCGCATAAGCAGCAGAACGGTCCACCTTGGACGGGTCTTTACCGGAGAATGCCCCACCACCATGGCGAGCCATACCGCCGTAGGTATCAACGATAATTTTCCGCCCGGTCAGGCCGCAATCGCCCATTGGGCCACCAATAACAAAACGGCCAGTTGGGTTAATAAAGAACTTGGTGGAAGCACTCAGCCATTCTGCTGGCAGAACAGGCTTGATGATTTCTTCCATTACGGCTTCTTGCAGATCTTTCTGCGTAACTGATTCTGAATGCTGAGTAGACAACACAACTGCATCAATGCCGACAATTTTACCGTCATCATACTGGAAGGTTACCTGGCTTTTCGCATCAGGACGTAACCAGGGCAGTGTGCCATTTTTACGCACTTCAGACTGGCGCTGAACCAGGCGATGAGCATAAGTGATTGGTGCCGGCATCAGCACATCGGTTTCATTGGTGGCATAACCAAACATCAGGCCCTGGTCGCCAGCACCCTGTTCCAGCGGGTCTGCACGGTCAACACCCTGGTTGATATCCGGAGACTGTTTGCCGATGGCGCTCAGAACGGCGCAAGAGTTTGCGTCAAAGCCCATGTCGGAATGAATATAACCAATATCACGCACGGTATTACGGGTAATTTCTTCAATATCAACCCAGGCGCTGGTGGTGATTTCACCACCTACCAGAACCATGCCCGTTTTTACGTAAGTCTCACAGGCAACACGTGCTTTAGGATCCTGTTCCAGAATCGCGTCGAGAACGGCGTCTGAAATCTGGTCTGCGATTTTATCGGGATGCCCTTCGGATACTGACTCGGACGTAAAAAGGTGTTTTGCCATATTATCTTCACCCTGGAGTAAATCGATTATCAGGGACTGCTGATAACCCACATCCTTTATAAGGACTATGCTGACAAACGTCATTTGGGGTGGTAATCAACACCAGCAGTCTTAGTGTTAATCAGTATAGATGGATTAACTTCTGGACGGCTATTCTAGGTTATACCTTAAGCAGATTTCCAGTGGTTTTTTGATCGGGTTCACGATGCTGCTGTTTTGTTACAAAACAGCGGAGGAAAGCACAGGCCAGATAGCGCATTTTTGTTTTGCTTTTTGGTGGTGATGTGGGTATAAAACGGCGCGCGCGGCTTATATCGTCAGGTAATCGGTTTTGCACTGTGTTACTCACTTCCAGCCGGGTTGAGCAAATTCTCAGTAGCGTGGCTTTCGTCTTTGTGACCAGGCCGCGGGCTTTACTTATCGCATGCAGTTGTATGCGTGGAGGTGATAACAAGCAATGACAATGAACCGCCATTTTCAACAAATTCCGTTGTTACGTCGCTCCTCAGGTGTATATACGCACCTCTCCACCTGCTTCTCACTTTTGTTTTCCAGCCGATGTCATACCCATTTCGGCACGTCTCAGGATTCTCGAGCTGGTTTTCGCCACCTGAACTGAGCAAGGGCTCTTCTGGTTTTCCAGAAGGATTTTTCCAGGTTTCGCCGGACTGTCATGTGGCGTTCGGAATCGTGTCTTACAATGTTATGAAAATGAAACCGGTCACGCGGTTAGCGAAGCTTTATGTTCTGCTAACTCCGGGTGTTGCTTATGGGTTGTTATCTCAGGTATGCCCTGCGATAGTAGTCAACTGTTTTACTTTTTCGACAAAAATTGAGGTTCGCAATGTCTGACGACATTTCTTTTGTTCCGGGTTCGTCAGCAGGCGAACAGGGTGTACTCCGTTCCATGCAGGAGGTTGCAATGAACTCCCAGGAAGCCAGCAAAATGCTGCGTACATACAATATTGCCTGGTGGGGCAATAACTATTATGACGTCAACGAACTGGGGCACATTAGTGTTTGCCCGGATCCGGACGTACCGCAAGCTCGGGTTGATCTGGCAAAACTGGTGAAGGAGCGTGAAGCTCAGGGGCAGCGTCTTCCTGCTCTGTTTTGTTTCCCACAAATTCTCCAGCACCGCCTGCGTTCTATTAATGGGGCATTCAAACGCGCCCGTGAATCATACGGCTATAATGGTGACTATTTCCTGGTTTACCCTATCAAGGTCAACCAGCATCGCCGCGTGATTGAGTCACTGATTCACTCTGGTGAACCGCTGGGGCTGGAAGCAGGTTCCAAGGCCGAGTTGATGGCGGTACTGGCTCACGCCGGTATGACCCGCTCAGTGATTGTGTGTAATGGTTACAAAGACCGTGAATACATTCGCCTGGCGATGATCGGTGAAAAGATGGGCCACAAAGTCTATCTGGTCATCGAAAAAATGACGGAAATTAATATCGTTCTGGAAGAAGCTGCTCGCCTGAATGTTGTGCCACGCCTGGGGGTTCGTGCTCGCCTGGCTTCACAAGGGTCTGGCAAATGGCAGTCTTCCGGTGGCGAAAAATCGAAATTTGGCCTTGCAGCAACCCAGGTATTGCAACTGGTTGAAATGTTGCGTGAGGCTAACCGCCTTGACAGCCTGCAACTGCTGCACTTCCACCTGGGTTCGCAGATGGCGAACATCCGCGATATCGCAACTGGTGTTCGTGAGTCTGCGCGTTTCTATGTTGAACTGCATAAACTGGGTGTGAATATTCAGTGCTTTGATGTTGGTGGCGGCCTGGGCGTGGACTATGAAGGGACACGTTCTCAGTCTGACTGCTCGGTGAACTATGGCCTGAACGAATACGCCAATAACATTATTTGGGCCATTGGCGATGCTTGTGAAGAGCATGGTTTGCCACACCCGACGGTTATCACCGAATCTGGCCGCGCAGTGACTGCGCACCACACGGTTCTGGTTTCCAATATTATTGGGGTAGAGCGCAACGAGTTTTCCAACCCAACCCCCCCGGCTGAAGATGCCTCCCGTGCATTGCAAAGCATGTGGGAAACTTGGGAAGAAATGCATGAGCCTGGCAACCGCCGCTCCTTGCGTGAATGGCTGCACGACAGCCAGATGGATTTGCATGATATCCATGTTGGTTACTCATCTGGAACATTCAATCTTCAGGAACGCGCCTGGGCTGAACAACTCTATTTGAGTATGTGCCATGAGGTGCAAAAACAGTTGGATCCGCAAAACCGTGCTCACCGGCCAATTATTGATGAACTGCAGGAACGTATGGCGGATAAACTGTACGTCAACTTCTCGCTGTTCCAGTCCATGCCGGACGCCTGGGGGATAGACCAGTTGTTCCCGGTTTTGCCACTTGAAGGGCTGAACCATGCGCCAGAACGCCGTGCTGTGTTGCTGGATATCACCTGTGACTCAGATGGTGCTATAGACCATTATGTGGATGGCGACGGTATCGCGACGACCATGCCAATGCCGGAATATGATCCTGAAAACCCACCGTTACTCGGCTTCTTTATGGTGGGGGCATACCAGGAAATTTTGGGCAACATGCATAACCTGTTTGGTGATACTGAAGCCGTGGATGTGTTTGTCTTCCCTGATGGCACCGTGGAAGTAGAGCTGTCTGACGAGGGTGATACCGTTGCTGACATGCTGCAATATGTGCAACTGGACCCTAATACACTGCTGACACATTTCCGCGATCAGGTTAAGCAGACTGGCCTGGACTCTGTATTGCAACAGCAATTTATGGAAGAGTTTGAAGCTGGTCTTTACGGCTATACCTACCTCGAAGACGAATAACCCATTATTCGTTTGCTAAAAAACGGCTCGCGGGTTACCTGCGCGCCGTTTTTTTATTGCCTGTTTACCAGCAGAACAGTAAGCAAAAAGTCTTAAAATCCGCTTCCAGGGCGCATAAGTATAAATCCTCAGGCACAGCCTGTGCGATACTCAACTACAGAACCTGAGGGCTGTTTCGCAGATTTATCTGTGGACAAAAGGATGTTCCATGTACATGACAGGCTGCTTAGGTTAAATTGATGGACAACTTTTTGGAGCCCTAACGGCCAGAGATATGTGCCCACTTATTTTGGTGAATCAATAGCCTGAAATTAACACAACCTGAATACAGTTTACTGTAATGGGATGTTTTTGCTTTGGGTTATACGCCATTGGGGCGCAGGCTTGAAACCGTTATTAAGGCCTGGTCTTCAACTATCCGATCTGGAGTCAAAATGTCTTCTCGTAAAGAGCTTGCCAACGCCATTCGTGCGCTCAGCATGGACGCAGTACAAAAAGCCAAATCCGGTCACCCCGGTGCCCCTATGGGGATGGCTGACATTGCTGAGGTCCTGTGGCGTGATTACCTGAATCATAACCCGAAGAACCCGCACTGGGCTGACCGTGACCGCTTTGTCCTGTCTAACGGCCATGGCTCCATGCTGCTTTACAGCCTGCTGCACCTCTCCGGCTACGACCTGCCAATTGAAGAACTGAAAAACTTCCGCCAGCTGCACTCCAAAACCCCGGGCCACCCGGAAGTGGGTTACACCGCTGGTGTGGAAACCACCACTGGCCCGCTGGGGCAGGGGATTGCCAACGCAGTGGGTATGGCGATTGCTGAGAAAACCATGGCCGCGCAGTTTAACCGTCCGGGCCATGAAATCGTTGACCACCACACCTATGCCTTTATGGGCGATGGCTGCATGATGGAAGGGATTTCTCACGAAGTGTGCTCCCTGGCCGGTACCCTGAAACTGGGTAAACTGGTGGCGTTCTACGATGACAACGGCATTTCCATCGACGGTCATGTGGAAGGCTGGTTCACGGATGACACCGCCAAACGCTTTGAAGCTTACGGCTGGCATGTGGTACGCGGTGTTGACGGCCATGATGCTGACTCCATCAAACGCGCCATCGACGAAGCGCGCAGTGTCACAGACAAACCGTCCCTGCTGATGTGCAAAACCATCATCGGTTTCGGTTCGCCAAACAAGGCCGGTACCCATGATTCCCACGGCGCACCGCTGGGTGATGCCGAAGTGGCCGCCACCCGTGAACAGCTTGGCTGGAAATACGAACCTTTTGTTATCCCGCAGGATATCTATGGCCAGTGGGATGCCTCTGAAGCAGGTAAAGCAAAAGAATCCGCATGGGATGAAAAATTTGCAGCCTACAGCAAAGCTTTCCCGCAGGAAGCGGCTGAATTCACCCGCCGTATGAGCGGTGAAATGCCGGCAGACTTTGCCGCAAACTCCCAGGCCTTTATTGAAAAACTGCAGGCCAGCCCGGCTAAAATTGCCAGCCGTAAAGCGTCGCAGAATGCCATTGAAGCCTTTGGCCCGTGGTTACCGGAATTCCTCGGTGGTTCTGCTGACCTGGCTCCGAGCAACCTGACCATCTGGTCCGGCTCCAAATCCATTAACGAAGACACCGCCGGTAACTACATTCACTATGGTGTGCGTGAATTCGGGATGACGGCGATTGCCAACGGTATCGCGTTGCACGGTGGTTTCCTGCCGTACACCTCCACCTTCCTGATGTTTGTGGAATATGCCCGTAACGCAGTGCGTATGGCAGCGCTGATGAAACAGCGCCAGGTGATGGTGTATACCCACGACTCAATTGGTCTGGGCGAAGATGGCCCGACTCACCAGCCTGTGGAGCAACTGGCTTCCCTGCGTGTGACGCCGAACATGAGTACATGGCGCCCGTGCGACCAGGTGGAAAGTGCCATTGCCTGGAAAGCGGCCGTTGAACGCCATGACGGCCCGACCGCGTTGATTCTGTCCCGCCAGAACCTGGCCCAACAGGAGCGCAGTGCCCAACAACTCGCTGATGCAGCGCGTGGTGGCTATGTGCTGAAAGACTGTGAAGGCCAGCCGCAGGTGATTTTCATTGCCACCGGTTCTGAAGTGGAACTGGCGGTTGCCGCGTGGGAACAACTGTCTGGCGAAGGTGTGAAAGCGCGTGTGGTTTCCATGCCGTCAACCGACGTGTTTGAGAAACAGGATGCTGCTTACCGTGAAGCGGTGCTGCCAAAAGCGGTTGCTGCCCGTGTGGCAATTGAAGCAGGCATTGCTGACTACTGGTACAAATACACCGGCCTGAACGGTGCCATTGTGGGCATGACTACGTTCGGTGAATCTGCGCCAGCAGAGTTGCTGTTTAAAGAGTTCGGTTTCACTGTAGAAAACGTAGTGAAACAGGCGAAATCTTTACTGTAATCGTCCCACCAACGTCTGTTTATATAGCCGGGCAATTTGCCCGGCTTTTTTACGCCCATGATATCACCTCAGGCAGTAAATTATTCCATTATTCCTGGCGGTTATTCTTGCACGGATTATCTTCTGGCCAGTGAAAGAGCGAAAAGTGTGACGCAGGTCAGAAGAATGAGTGATAACACAGAGGGAATATTCCCTTTATTCCTTATTTCTAATATGCTGGCTGAAGCGTTTCAGTAGTTTGAAATGTTCGACATTTAACCAAACAGTCGTGATTTATGGCTGGCGAGGATTCCCCTGAGGCGGTGGCTGCATTACCCTGTTTGCCACAACATTGCACAGAATCCTGGCAGGAGAGATATGACCGTACGCATCGCGATAAATGGCTTTGGTCGCATTGGGCGGAACGTGGTTCGGGCGCTTTACGAATCCGGTCGCCGTGCGGAAATCACCGTTGTGGCAATCAACGAGCTGGCTGATGCCGCTGGTATGGCGCATTTGCTTAAATACGATACCAGCCATGGCCGTTTTGCCTGGGAAGTTCGCCATGACCGCGAACAACTCTTCATTGGTGATGACACTATTCGCATTTTGCATCAACGGGATATTGCCTCACTGCCCTGGCGGGCGCTGGATGTGGACATCGTGCTGGATTGCACTGGGGTCTATGGTAGCCGTGAAGATGGTCTGGCTCACATTGAGGCTGGAGCCAAAAAAGTGCTGTTTTCGCACCCCGGCGGTAATACGCTGGATGCCACCGTGGTTTACGGTGTCAATCATGACCAACTCCGCCCGACAGACCGCATTGTTTCCAACGCATCCTGCACGACTAACTGTATTATTCCCGTTATTAAGTTGCTTGATGAAGCCTGGGAAATTGAATCAGGGACGGTCACAACCATTCACTCTGCGATGCATGACCAGCAGGTGATCGATGCTTACCACCCGGACTTGCGCCGCACCCGGGCAGCCAGCCAGTCAATTATTCCGGTCGATACCCGGCTGGCTGCAGGCATCACCCGTATTTTTCCGAAATTTTGTGACCGCTTTGAAGCTATTGCTGTACGCGTTCCGGTCATTAACGTGACTGCGATTGATTTGAGCGTCACTGTGTCACATAAAGTTACTGCGCAAGAGGTTAACCTGTTGCTGCAAAAAGCGGCACAGGGGGCATTTCATGGTATAGTTGACTATACGGAATTACCGTTAGTCTCGACCGATTTTAACCACGATCCACATAGCGCTATTGTGGATGGCACCCAAACCCGGGTAAGTGGTGGGCACCTGATCAAAACATTGGTCTGGTGTGATAATGAGTGGGGCTTCGCCAACCGAATGCTGGATACCACGTTGGCGATGTCTGCAACACAGATATCAGGTAAGGCGTAATTTGCGCCTGCAAAACTTTTAGAATCAACGAGAGGATTCACCATGTCTGTAATTAAGATGTCCGATCTGGATCTGGCTGGTAAACGTGTTCTTATCCGTGCGGATCTGAACGTACCGGTTAAAGAAGGGAAAGTGACTTCTGATGCGCGTATCCGTGCATCTCTGCCGACCATTGAAATCGCCCTGAAACAAGGTGCGAAAGTGATGGTGACTTCCCATCTGGGTCGTCCGACTGAAGGCGAGTACAATGAAGAATTCTCTCTGCTGCCAGTTGTGAATTACCTGAAAGACAAACTCTCTGCGCCAGTTCGTTTAGCAAAAGACTACCTGGATGGCGTTGAAGTGGCTGCTGGTGAACTGGTTGTTCTGGAAAACGTTCGTTTTAACAAAGGCGAGAAGAAAGACGACGAAGCGCTGTCCAAAAAATACGCGGCACTGTGTGATGTTTTCGTAATGGACGCTTTCGGTACCGCTCACCGTGCCCAGGCATCAACTCACGGTGTTGGCAAGTTTGCTGAAATCGCTTGTGCAGGCCCGCTGCTGGCAGCTGAACTGGACGCGCTGGGTAAAGCACTGAAAGAGCCGGCTCGCCCGATGGTTGCTATCGTTGGTGGTTCTAAAGTTTCCACTAAACTGACTGTTCTTGACTCCCTGTCTAAAATCGCTGACCAGTTGATCGTTGGTGGCGGTATCGCTAACACCTTCGTTGCTGCTCAAGGCAATAAAGTTGGAAAATCACTGTATGAGCCAGACCTGGTTGAAGAAGCAAAACGCCTGCTGACTATCTGCGACATCCCGGTTCCGACCGATGTTCGCGTAGCAACCGAGTTCTCTGAAACGGCTCCGGCTACACTGAAGTCTGTAACTGAAGTGAAAGACGAAGAGCAAATCCTGGATATGGGTGATGTTTCCGCTGAGAAACTGGCTGAAATCCTGAAAAACGCTAAAACTATTCTGTGGAATGGCCCGGTTGGCGTGTTCGAGTTCCCGAACTTCCGTAAAGGCACCGAAATTGTTGCTAAAGCCATTGCTGAAAGTGATGCGTTCTCTATCGCTGGCGGCGGCGACACTCTGGCGGCAATTGATCTGTTCGGTATCTCAGACAAAATCTCTTACATCTCCACCGGTGGTGGCGCTTTCCTTGAATTCGTAGAAGGTAAAGTTCTGCCAGCTGTTGCTATGCTCGAAGAGCGTGCTAAGAAGTAATGCATTCGGGCAGGGGTTCCTGCCCGTCGTTTTCTGTGTGTCTGGTTAACCAGGTACGCACCCCTTTTCCAAGGCCGAAGATACAGGACAACGTAATATGTCTAAAATTTTTGATTTCGTGAAACCTGGCGTTATCACTGGTGATGATGTTCAGAAAGTTTTCCAGGTAGCAAAAGAAAATAACTTTGCTTTACCGGCAGTTAACTGCGTCGGTACTGATTCTATTAACGCTGTTCTGGAAACGGCTGCCAAAGTTAAAGCACCGGTAATCGTGCAGTTCTCTAACGGCGGTGCGGCATTTATCGCTGGTAAAGGCTACAAAGGCGAAGGCCAGCAGGCTGCTATTCTGGGTGCTATCTCTGGTGCGCTTCACGTTCATCATATGGCCGAACATTATGGTGTTCCGGTTATTCTGCACACTGACCACTGCGCCAAAAAACTGCTGCCGTGGATTGATGGCCTGCTGGATGCTGGTGAAAAACATTTTGCAGCTACCGGTAAACCGCTGTTCTCTTCTCACATGATCGACCTGTCTGAAGAGTCTCTGGAAGAAAACATCGAGCTCTGCTCTAAATACCTGGCGCGTATGTCCAAAATGGACATGACTCTGGAAATCGAACTGGGTTGTACTGGTGGTGAAGAAGATGGTGTGGATAACAGCCACATGGACGCTTCCGCACTGTACACTCAGCCAGAAGACGTTGATTATGCATACACCAAACTGAATGCAATCAGCCCGCGTTTCACCATCGCTGCTTCCTTCGGTAACGTACACGGTGTTTACAAACCAGGTAACGTTAAGCTGACCCCGACTATTCTGCGCGATTCCCAGGAATATGTGTGCAAGAAACACAACCTGCCGCACAACAGCCTGAACTTCGTATTCCACGGCGGTTCTGGTTCAACTGCCCAGGAAATCAAAGACTCCGTAAGCTACGGTGTTATTAAAATGAACATCGATACCGACACCCAATGGGCAACCTGGGAAGGTATTCTGAACTACTACAAAGAAAACGAAGCTTATCTGCAAGGCCAGTTGGGTAACCCGAAAGGCGAAGACCAGCCGAACAAAAAATACTATGACCCGCGTGTCTGGCTGCGTGCCGGCCAGCAGTCAATGGTAGCTCGTCTGGAGCAGGCGTTCACTGAACTGAACGCGATTGACGTTCTGTAATTAGTTCGCTGCTGTTTCAACTAAAAACCCGCCTCTGAGGCGGGTTTTTTTACGCCTTTTTCTGGGTTTAAAGCATAAAAATGTGAGCTGTCTGGCATAAGGCAGGCTTTTTGTTTACCCTTTAGAAACATCTTTGAGGTGTAAATTTGCTTTTGACTAACGGAGACAAGGAACCCAGATGGAAGACATACATGTTGTGGACAGCATAAATGATGCAGGCACCTGGTTGATGCGCAATCAGGCTTTGCTGGTTGATTACGCCGTTAATATTGTCTCGGCCGTAGTCATTATTATTATTGGCTTTGTGGTAGCCCGGTTAATTTCGAATGCGCTCAACCGTGTTATGCAGGCCCGTAAAATTGATGCCACCGTGGCAGATTTTCTGTCTGCGCTGGTTCGCTATGGCATTATCGCGTTTACTCTGATTGCTGCATTAGGCAGGATTGGGGTGCAGACCGCATCTGTGATTGCCGTATTAGGTGCTGCCGGTTTAGCTGTTGGCCTCGCGTTGCAGGGGTCGTTGTCTAACCTTGCTGCCGGTGTGTTGCTGGTGACATTCCGCCCGTTCCGTAGTGGTGAATATGTGGATCTGGGTGGTGCCGCAGGTACTGTACTGAATGTCCAGATCTTCTCTACTACACTGCGCAGCGTGGATGGCAAAATTGTTGTTGTGCCGAATGGTAAAATTATTGCCGGGAATATTATTAACTTCTCACGTGAGCCTGCGCGGCGTAATGAGTTTATTATTGGCGTGTCCTATGATGCGGATATTGACCAGGTGAAAAAGATCATTTCCGATATTCTGATGGCGGATGATCGCATCATAAAAGAGAAAGGTATTACCGTGCGCCTCAATGAGTTAGGGGCTTCTTCTCTGAATTTTGTCGTGCGGGCCTGGAGTAACAGCGGAGACCTTATTGAAGTGTACTGGGATACACTGGAAAAAATTAAGAAGGCTCTGGATGCTAATGATATTGGCATTCCTTACCCGCAAATGGACGTGCATATGATTCGCGAGCAAGAAAAATAACCTTTTGCTCTCAGGCCATTGTGATGCCTGGGGAAGATGGTTTTTTCTGCATAGTTTCACACACTAATGGCCAGCTTACCCTGGCCATTATTATGTCTGCTATTATTAGATATTCTTATTAATAATTAAAAATATCAATTTCCCCTAATAAAACAAACTACGTAGACTGCGCGCCATTCCCAAAATAAAAGGATGAACTATGTTTAGCTGGTATCTGCAAGGGCTGGCGTTGGGCGCAGCAATGATTTTACCCCTTGGGCCACAGAATGCGTTTGTAATGAATCAGGGGATTCGTCGTCAGTATCACCTGATGATTGCGGCGCTGTGTTCCTTAAGTGATTTAGTGCTGATTTGCGCCGGGATCTTTGGTGGCAGCGCACTGTTGATGCAGTCGCCCTGGCTTCTGGCACTGGTAACCTGGGGGGGCGTGGCGTTTTTGTTGTGGTATGGATGGGGCGCATTCAAAACAGTATTCAGCCGCGATATTACGCTGGATGAAGCACAAATAGCGGGCCAGGGGCGCTGGCGTATTATTACGACGATGCTGGCGGTGACATGGCTCAACCCCCATGTGTATCTGGACACTTTCGTGGTGTTAGGTAGCCTGGGTGGGCAGCTGGCCACCGAGCCGAAACGGTGGTTTGCGTTGGGGACTGTCAGCGCCTCGTTTTTGTGGTTTTTCGGCCTTGCGCTGCTCGCGGCCTGGTTTGCACCACGCCTGCGTACTCAACATGCGCAACGGGTTATCAATTTTGTGGTCGGCAGCGTGATGTGGTTTATTGCGTTAAGACTTGCACAGGAAGGTGTTCACCATCTTCAGGGGTTGTTTTGATAACCGGCTGGCGTAATTATCCTATGGACATCTGGTGATTAATCGTTACTCTTGCTCGCAGGATGTAACGAGAAGTACTTCCTGTCAGGTTAAAAATTGCATGGAGGATAAGAAATGAAGTTTAACGTGTTGTTACTGGCAAGTGTTTTAGGATTGGCCTCTTTTTCTGGTGTCGCTAATGAGTTACCAAACGGCCCTCATATTGTCACATCAGGGAGTGCCAGTGTAGACGCAGTGCCAGATATCGCGACGTTATCTATCGAGGTGAGTGTTACGGCGAAGGATGCAGCCAGCGCGAAACAACAGGCTGATGAGCGTGTTGCGCGTTACTTTTCTTTCCTGCAGGAAAAGGGTGTCGATAAAAAAGATATTGATGCGGCAAACTTACGTACTCAGCCAGAATACGAATATCTGAAAGAAGGCAAGCGCGAACTTAAAGGCTACCGTGCTGTGCGCAACGTGGTTGTTACGGTGCGCAAACTTGATGGTCTCAGCGGGTTGCTTGATGGCGCACTCAAAGCCGGGTTAAATGAAATTCGCTCCGTTTCTCTGGGCGTCTCCAGCCCGGATGCCTATAAAGAACAGGCACGTAAGGCAGCAATCAGCGACGCTATCGCACAGGCAAATTCGCTTGCGCAAGGCTTCCACGCCAAACTGGGCCCGGTATACAGTGTGCGTTATCACGTTGCCAATTATCAGCCATCACCTATGGTGCGTATGATGAAAGCAGACGCTGCTCCTGTTTCAGCCGAAGATACCTACGACCAGCAAACGATTCAGTTTAGTGATCAGGTTGATGTGGTATTCGAAATGAGCCCACAGGCTGCTTCTGCTCAGTGACAGCTGTTCACGGCGGGCACAAGTAAAAAAGGCTTCCACCAGGAAGCCTTTTTCATGAATACGAGTTGGATTAGTACCAAACAGGCTGCCGGCGAGGGAATAAATTTGCCGCGCCAGTGATAACCAGCGCAATAATCGCCGCAGCAACAACATAACCATACACTGAGAAATCACTCAGCGGAACATGGCTTAACCTGTTCGTATTGAGTGGTTCGAAAAAGGTACTCTTCACTTGCAGCAGGGCCATCAGTACCAGCAGGTTACTGGCCGCCAGCCCTAATGTACAAACCAGCGCCTTCAGTAATGACGACATAGCAAAGACGCGCTGCAGAATCACCGTACCGAGAGTCCCGGAAATAGCGAAAACAAGGGTATGCCACATTTGGCATTCTGCCGTCGCTGCCACGCTGGAAATAAACAGTGTCTGGCCGTGAAAGTACATCACCGCGGCCGGAAGATAGAGGCTGTAACCCAATAACCCAAACAGCCCGAGAGAAAAAATCGTGATAAATAACGTTTTCATGCCAGTCTGCAATACCCGCCTGTGCGAATTAACCGCCGCATTGTCTAACATTCCCACGCCGACGGATAATAACCAGTTTTATCTATTTGTTATTAAATCTTACAGAGAACGCTCATTTGGGTTCGGAAAATAAACAGGCAAAAAAGACCGCTATTCCTGGCGTAATACTTTGTGCCCAAACGCCAGCAGTGCATCTGTCACTTTGCGCATCATACGGCTTTCAGGTGCAAATCTGTGCCAGTAAAGCATACGGCGCTGAAACAGCCCTGGCGTTAAATCAATAAGCTCACCACTGTTTAACTCTTTTTCAATTTGCAGGTGTGGAATCATACAGCAGGTTGTTCCCTGGCGTGCAAGCTGAACAAATGCTTCTGATGAGTTCACGATATGGCAGGGCACGCTGCCAGGGGAAAGATCGAAATTCTGCTGCAAAAACGCCTGATGCATATCGTCAAGGTGGTCGAATGCCACGGCAGGAGCCTTAAGCAAAGACGTACGGTTGACGCCATTGGGAAAATAGCGGTCTGCAAAAGCTTTGGAACCAACAAACAGGTAGTCCAGTGCCCCGAGCTTGTCGACCAGGCAACTGGGCAGCGCCTGAGCCTGTATACTCACGGCTCCAACCACTTCACCACGGCGTAAACGTTCCTGAGTGCGGGTTTCGTCTTCCACTTGCAGGTTCAGGCGAATCGGTGAATCAGCCAGTACCGGCGCAAGTGCCGGGAGCAGCCAGGTTGCCAGACTGTCGGCGTTCACCGCCAGTGACAAGAGCAGTGGCGTTGACCCAGTTTGTTCATCGCCCAGCCACTCTTCCTCAAGTAATTCAACCTGGCGCAGCAAAGCCAAAAGTTTCTGCCCTTGTTCAGTAGGGCGAGGTGGTACTGTTCTTACCAGCAGGGGCTGACCGAACAAATTTTCCAACTGTTTGATTCGTTGAGACACCGCAGACTGGGTGATACAAAGCTTCTGTGCTGCACGTTCAAACCCGCGTTCGCGGATAACTGCGTCCAGCGCCTGTAGTGTTTTGTAGTCCGGGCGTTTCATTATTTCGGTATGCTCCTGTTTTTTTGGCTTCTGGCACTATGACATAAAACCAGACATGATCCAGTGAAAATCCTTACGTATGGCACGCTGGTTGCCTTTAGTACGGCGTATTTTGGCCTTAAACACGGTATTTTTATTGGCACTGTTCTATAATGCGTCCCCGGTTTTTTCATCTTTTCTATCACAGGCAAAAACACCATGACGCAGGATGAACTGAAAAAAGCAGTGGGATGGGCGGCTTTACAGTATGTGCAACCCGGAACTATCGTTGGTGTCGGCACAGGGTCTACCGCCGCACATTTTATTGATGCACTGGGCACCGTTAAGCACCAAATCGAAGGCGCGGTATCCAGTTCCGACGCTTCTACTGCCAAACTCAAAGCGCTGGGCATTCCCGTGTTTGACCTTAACAATGTTGATGCGCTTGGTATTTATGTTGATGGCGCAGATGAGATTAACGGGCAGATGCAAATGATTAAAGGTGGTGGTGCTGCCTTAACCCGGGAAAAAATCATTGCTTCTGTAGCAGATAAATTTATCTGTATTGCTGATGCTTCCAAACAGGTTGATATTTTGGGTAATTTCCCACTGCCAGTTGAGGTTATCCCTATGGCCCGCAGTTGCGTCGCGCGCAGCCTGGTCAAGTTAGGTGGGCGCCCGGAGTATCGCCAGGGTGTTCTGACCGATAACGGTAACGTGATTCTGGATGTCTACGGTTTATCCATCATTGATCCGGTTGCCACTGAAAACGCCATTAATGCAATTCCCGGCGTGGTGACCGTTGGGTTGTTCGCCAACCGTGGCGCAGATATAGCGCTTATTGGAACGGCTGATGGCGTTAAAACTATTGTGAAATGATCTGGCTGGGGGGCTTGCCTGCCCTCCAGAAACTGTCGTTCTGAAAAATTTTAAGAAATTTTAAATTTAGTGATAATGTTCACATTTCATTCCTGTTGTGGTTTTTATTCCTGCTTTTTGTAATTTTTTTGGTGTTACTCCCCGGCTTTCCTTCTTACATGCGTTTTGTTCAGCATAAGTGACAAAACATCGTTATTGCCGGAGGCGTAATTTTTGATATGTTGACAGAAGGCTGGCTTATTTCACGCAGCGTATTCTTTCAGATAACACAGGGTCGGGAAATGGCAAAAGTATCACTGGAGAAAGACAAGATTAAGTTCCTGCTGGTGGAAGGTGTGCATCAAAAAGCAATCGATAACCTTCGCGCTGCAGGCTACAACAACATTGAATATCATAAAGGCGCACTGGACACTGAATCGCTCAAAGAGTCCATCCGTGATGCTCATTTTATCGGTTTACGATCCCGTACCCATCTGACTGAAGACGTTTTTGCCGCAGCTGAAAAACTGGTTGCGGTAGGGTGTTTCTGTATCGGCACCAATCAGGTTGACCTGGATGCTGCAGGTAAGCGTGGTATTCCGGTATTTAATGCACCTTTCTCAAATACCCGCTCTGTTGCTGAACTGGTTATTGGTGAGCTGCTGCTGCTGCTGCGTGGGGTACCCGCCGCGAACGCCAAAGCACACCGTGGTGTCTGGCATAAACAGGCAGTGGGTAGCTTTGAAGCTCGCGGTAAAAAACTGGGGATTATTGGTTACGGCCATATCGGTACTCAGTTAGGGATTCTGGCAGAATCGCTGGGCATGCACGTTTATTTCTATGATATTGAAAGCAAACTGCCGCTGGGCAATGCCACTCAGGTTCAGCATTTATCAGATTTACTGAATATGAGTGATGTGGTCAGCCTGCATGTGCCGGAAAATGCATCCACCAAAAACATGATGGGTGCCGAACAGATAGCCATGATGAAGCCGGGCTCACTGTTAATTAACGCATCCCGCGGCACGGTGGTTGACATTGAAGCATTGTGTGACTCGCTGGCAAGCCAGCACCTGGCTGGTGCCGCTATCGACGTCTACCCAACTGAACCGGCAACGAACAGTGATCCTTTCACTTCACCGTTGTGTGAGTTTGATAACGTGCTGCTGACACCGCATATTGGTGGCTCAACACAGGAAGCGCAGGAAAATATTGGTATCGAAGTTGCTGGCAAACTGGTGAAATATTCTGATAACGGTTCAACACTTTCTGCGGTGAATTTCCCGGAAGTGTCCCTGCCTCAGCATACCAGCAGCACCAGCCGTTTGCTGCATATCCACGAGAACCGCCCAGGCATTCTGACCGCAATCAACCATATTTTTGCCGACCAGGGAATCAACATTGCAGCGCAGTACCTGCAAACTTCTCCGCATATGGGGTATGTGGTTATTGATATCAACGCGGCAGAAGATGTCGCTGACGCAGCTCTGCAAAGCATGAAAGCTATTCCAGGGACAGTTCGTGCCCGCCTGCTTTACTAATTAATACATTGCTGCATTGAGCCTTCCTTCGGGAAGGCTTTTTTATGCGCCGGGCAGTGAGTTACCAGACCCAGAGTTTTGACGGTGTCACAATGGTGGGTAAAGGAATATCCCAGCGCTCGGTGGGAAGTACCTCCACTTGCTGGCAGTCATGGGCGTAGCCTACCGGGATAAAACCATGTTCGCGCCAGTTTTGTAGTGTCCGGTCATAAAACCCACCACCCATACCCAGGCGCTGGCCAGTGCTGTCGAACGCAACCAGAGGTGTTACCAGAATATCCAGGTGCTGCAAGGGCAGAATCTGGCGCACATCAAGGCGCGGCTCGGGAATTTTCAGGCGGTTGACTACCAGCTCAGTATCCGGCTCATAACGTACCATAATAAGCCCGCCGGTGCTGAACGGGTGCAGAACCGGAAGGTAGACCGAGCGGTTCATTGCCCACAGGCGTTCAATTAGTGGACGGGTGTCGAGCTCGCCGTCTACAGAGAGGAATAACCCAATATGCTGTGCGCTCGCTGCGGGGTTCCAGGCCAGAAAACGTTCAGCCGCTTCATGAGCGGAAGATTTTTGCTGATGAGAAGTTAAAGCCCGCCGAACCTGGCGAATATGCTGACGAATATGTTGCCGGGAAGCTGATACATCCGGTGAGTGCTGCATAGATAATGAGCTGATGAAAAGAAAGAGGGAATCTCCGAGATGCCGCCGCAGGCTGTAACCCTTGAACCCGTGGTTCAAGGTGAATGTGTCGTCACGACCTTAAGGCTTCCCGGACGGACCGGGCATGCTCACCGGTCGTGGAGCGTCACATTCTGTTTGTTTGAAATATCGGCTCAGGGGACTGGCCCGCTTGCGAACATCTCAGAGAAATTTTTAATTCACGGTTACTGTATCACAGCCAACCCTGAATTGTTATTCAAACTTCGTTTCCGGCCTTTCAGTTATGCGACCTTGTTCAAGTAATGCCTGTTCAATGGTCTGCTGTAACATCCGGATTCGTTGCTCCATACTGGCAGCATAGTCACGGGTTTTCGCTTTTTCTTGTGACAGCTCATAACAGATGTTGAGTGCCGCAATGAAAACCAGTTGCTCTGTATTGGTGACTCTAGTGCGAACTTTCAGATCTTGCAACCGTTGATTTAACTCATCAGCGGCCAGATTCAGCGCATCACGTTGTTCAGGCGGACAATTCACGCGCAGTGAACGACCAAAAATTTGAATGTCGACTGGTTCTGCAGACATGACACCTTCCTGCTGTTTACTCGCCTGCCTTATCGCAGCCCTGGGGCGGCGAAGGGGCGCTACTATAGCTACCCTTATATGAAGATACAAGCCCTTTTCTGGTATCTCCCGGGGCCGAAGTGGTAGCATAACACGAACTTAGCTTCCCAACGACGAAGAATGCGCATGTCTATACAAAATGAGATGCCTGGCTATGCCAGCATAAACCAGTTACTCAACCAACAAAATGTTGGTTTAACGCCGTCGGAAATGCACGGATTGATTAGCGGGATCTTGTGTGGCGGGAACAATGACAGTTCCTGGCAACCGCTTGTCCACGATTTGACTAACGAAGGCCTGGCGTTCAGCCAGAACCTCGCTGACAGCCTGCGTCAGATGCACAGTGCCACCAGTGATGCGCTGGAAGATGAAGGCTTTCAGTTCCAACTGTTCATGCCTGAAGGTGAAGATGTGTCGGTGTTTGACCGTGCAGATGCCCTTTCTGGCTGGGTGAATCACTTCCTGCTGGGGCTGGGAGTGACTCAGCCACGCCTGGATAAAGTGAAAGGTGACCTTGGCGAGGCGATTGCCGATCTGCGTAATATTGCCCAACTGGGTTACGACGAAGACGAAGATATTGAAGAACTGGAAATGTCTTTGGAAGAAATTGTTGAGTATGTGCGTGTTGCTGCATTGCTGTGCTATGAAACATTCAACCGCCAGCAACCAACAGCACCAGAAGTACAACAAAAACCCACGCTGCATTAAGCAAGCCGGGTTCAGTAACGGAAGGAGGGGTGATGATTCAACAGGAATTTCTTCGCCGCCGTCAGGCAATGCTGGCAAAAATGGCGCCAGCCAGTGCGGCACTGTTTTTTGCGGCCCCCGAAGCGCCGCGTAGTGCAGACAGTGAGTATCCCTACCGGCAAAATAGTGATTTTTGGTACTTCACGGGTTTTAACGAGCCTGAAGCATTGCTGGTCTTAATCAAGAGCGATGACACGCACAATCACAGTGTGTTGTTTAACCGTGTGCGGGATAAAACGGCAGAAATCTGGTTTGGCCGCCGGCTGGGTCAGGAAGCTGCGCCGGAAAAACTGGGAGTGGACAGAGCCCTGGCTTTTGATGAAGTGGGTGACAACCTCGCTCAACTGCTTAACGGGCTCGACTGTGTTTACCACGCCCAGGGTCTCTATGACTATGCAGACAGTATTGTTTTTGGCGCGCTGGATAAACTACGTAAAGGCAGCCGGGCGAACCTGAAAGCCCCTTCCACACTGACTGACTGGCGCCCCTGGGTGCATGATATGCGCCTGTTTAAATCACCCGAGGAAATCGCGGTATTACGCCGTGCTGGGGAGATAACCGCATTGGGGCACACCCGGGCGATGGTGCAGTGCCGCCCGGGTATGTATGAATACCAACTGGAAGGTGAAATCCTTCACGAATTCAACCACCATGGTGCACGTTACCCCTCTTACAACACGATTGTTGGTGGCGGTGAGAACGGTTGTATTCTGCATTACACCGAAAATGAGAGCCTGTTACGTGCTGGCGACCTGGTATTAATTGATGCCGGGTGTGAACTGGAAGGGTATGCCGGGGATATTACCCGTACTTTCCCCGTTAACGGGCGCTTCACTCCGGCTCAGCGGGCGGTGTATGACATCGTGCTGGAATCGCTTGAAACGGCTCTTTCTTTATATGGCCCGGGCACAACTATGCAGGAAGTGACAGAAGCTGTTGTGCGCGTAATGGTCACAGGCCTGGTTCGCCTGGATATTTTACAGGGTGATATCGATGCCCTGATAACCCAGAATGCACACCGGCAATTTTTCATGCATGGTCTGAGCCACTGGCTGGGGCTTGATGTCCATGATGTCGGAGAATATGGGCCGGATCGCTCGCGTCCGCTGGAACCTGGCATGGTGCTGACGGTTGAACCCGGTTTGTATATAGCGCCAGATGCAGACGTACCGGAAATCTACCGGGGCATTGGTATTCGTATCGAAGATGACATTGTGATTACTGCCACCGGGAACGAAAACCTGACTGCCAGTGTGGTGAAATCGGCGGACGACATCGAAGCGCTGATGGCGGCATCACACTCATGAGTATTGTGATCGCAGGGGGCGGAATGATCGGCGCAACTCTGGCGCTGGCTATCTCCACCCTGACTCAGGGCAAGTTGCCTGTTCATCTGATAGAGGCCCGTTCCCCGGATGCCAGTCAGCACCCGGGGTTTGATGCCCGGGCTATTGCCCTGGCAAAAGGGACTTCAACACAGTTAGCAAAACTTGGGGTGTGGCAGGCATTGCAAGATTGCGCAACGCCACTGACACAAGTTCAGGTTAGCGACCGTGGTCATGCCGGTTTTGTGACACTGCAGGCTGAAGATTATGGCATTACTGAACTGGGCCATGTTATAGAGCTGCATGATGCCGGGGTTCGCCTGTTTCGGTTATTGCGCAACGCTCCGGGTGTGACGCTGCATTGCCCGGCACGGGTTGAGTCGGTAACCCGCAGTACTGACAGCGTTACAGTGGCGCTGGATAACCAAACAACAGTCGTGGGCAAAGCACTGGTTGCTGCGGATGGCACACTGTCTGCTGTTGGTAAAGCTTGTGGCCTTGCCTGGCAGCAGGATGACTACCAACAAGTCGCTGTTATCGCGAACGTAACCACCGCATGTTCACCAGATGGCCGGGCTTTTGAGCGCTTCACTGCCAATGGGCCACTGGCGATGCTGCCGATGTCTGGTGGCCGCAGTTCACTGGTCTGGTGCCACCCATTGTCACAACAAACGGAGGTGATGAGCTGGAGTGATGAGCAGTTTTGCGCACAACTTCAGCGCGCCTTTGGCTGGCGTCTTGGCCGCATTTGCCATGCCGGTGAGCGCAGCGCATACCCACTTCGCTTAACTACGGCAGTGGCCGCAACTTCACACCGCGTTGTTGCTGTGGGTAATGCCGCACAAACAATGCATCCCATTGCCGGGCAGGGTTTTAATCTGGGCATGCGCGATGTGATGTCGCTGGCTGAAGAATTTGCCAGTGCGTTTAATCAGCATCAGGACCCGGGCTCATGTGTGGTGCTGGCACGCTATAATGCGCGCCGTTCACCTGACAGGGCGGCGACAATTGGCGTCACTGACGGCCTGGTTCACTTGTTTGCCAACCAATGGGGGCCGCTGGTTGTTGGGCGCAACATAGGTTTAATGGCGATGGATATCCTGGCGCCAGTGCGTGAGGCGCTGGCAAAACGCACCCTGGGCTGGGTGATTCGGTAAGGAGCATTATGGTTCAGAGTGTGGATGTCGCCATTATTGGCGGTGGGATGGTTGGGCTGGCCGTAGCCTGCGGTTTGCAAGGCAGTGGGCTGCGGGTTGCTGTGGTGGAAAATCAGCCATGCCAGCCAGTTGATGCGTCTGCGCCTCCAGCGCTGCGTGTTTCGGCAATCAATGCTGCCAGCGAGAAATTACTGCGCCGTCTGGGAGCCTGGGAGCGAATGGCACCACAGCGCACCAGTGAATGGCACGGCATGGAAGTGTGGGAAAAAGACAGTTTTGGGCACATAGCCTTTGATGACCGCACTGCGGGTGAGCATGCGCTGGGTTATATCATCGAGAATAGCGTAATAAACCAGGCGTTGTGGCAACAGGCTGAGCACTCGGCAGATGTATCGCTTTATGCCCCGGCTGAAGTGAATTCAGTTGCCTGGGGTGAAAATGAGGCATTTATTACACTCAAAGATGGCGAGATGCTCACTGCCCGGCTGGTTGTCGGAGCTGATGGCGCACGCTCCTGGTTGCGTAACCAGGCGAATATCCCGCTCACCTTTTGGGATTACCGGCACCATGCCCTGGTTGCCACTATTCGTACTCAGGAGCCGCATAAGTCTGTTGCTCGCCAGGTATTTCATGGCGATGGCATTCTGGCTTTTCTGCCGCTTAACGATCCTCATTTGTGTTCTATTGTTTGGTCGTTGCCGCCCGATAAAGCCCGTGAAATGCAGGATGCGGCCCCTGAACTGTTCAACCGCGAGCTGAGCATTGCATTTGATCTGCGCCTGGGGCGCTGTGAGCTGAGCAGTGACCGCCAGTGTTTCCCTCTTACCGGGCGTTATGCGCGGCAGTTTGCTGCTCACCGGCTGGCTTTGGTAGGCGATGCAGCACACACGATTCACCCACTTGCAGGCCAGGGTGTGAACCTGGGCTTCATGGATGCTGCTGAACTGGTAGGGGAATTACGGCGCTTGCACCAGCAGGGAAAAGATATTGGCCAGTACCTGTACCTGAAACGCTATGAAAGGCAGCGTAAATACAATGCCGCACTGATGCTGGCTGGCATGCAATCCTTCCGTGAATTGTTCGCAGGAACCAACCCGGCACTGAAACTGGTACGTGATGTTGGTCTGAAACTCGCCGACACTTTACCCGGTGTTAAACCCCGCATTATTCGCCAGGCCATGGGGCTTGATAATTTACCCCAATGGTTGCGTGACTGATCATCTGCGCCGTGTTTACGGTTTGTAAATCGGCGCACCTTTCATTTGAAATATTCTAATTTCACTGCTTTTTTCAGATTAGTTTTATTTATCCGAATTTTTTCCTGAATTTCGCGTTTCCCTGAGTATTTGGAGATTAATATCATTAAAATCGGAAACGGGTACGCAAAAGCTGGAGAAAATTTTATGTTTTTGTGGTTAATCCAGTTTAATTAACTGGTGGTCGTGTTGTTAAAAACACTCATAAGATAAAGTGATGACTCATTTTACCTTATGGTTAAGCGTGCTTTTCAGTGGTAAGTTCAGGCAAAAGATAACGTTTGCGTCGGGGCGCATCAGGGCATTGTTTTCCCCTGGCCAGACGTAAATGTTCCGCAATTGCGGGCTATTACTGAAGAGGACAACATGACTCAGCAAACTCCGTTGTTTGAGCAGCATAAGCAGTGCGGCGCGCGCATGGTGGATTTCCATGGCTGGATGATGCCACTGCATTATGGCTCGCAAATTGATGAACACCACGCCGTGCGCACGGATGCCGGGATGTTTGATGTGTCGCATATGACAATTGTCGATCTTCATGGCGAACGTACCCGTGAATTCTTGCGTTATTTACTGGCGAATGATGTCGCGAAGCTGACCCAGCCAGGCAAAGCACTGTATACCGGGATGCTTAACGCCTCAGCGGGTGTCATCGACGATCTGATTGTCTATTTTCTCTCCGACTCCTGGTTCCGCCTGGTCGTCAACTCTGCAACGCGTGAAAAAGATCTCGCCTGGATCCATCAACAGGCAGCCTCTTACAGCATTGATATCAGCGTACGCGATGACTTGTCACTGATTGCCGTACAGGGCCCGAATGCACAGCAGAAAGCGGCAACTTTGTTTACTGCACAACAGCAACAGGCTGTTGCAGGCATGAAACCTTTCTTCGGCGTTCAGTCCGGGGATTTTTTCATTGCAACAACCGGTTATACCGGTGAAGCAGGGTATGAGATTGCACTGCCGGCAGAGCAGGCCGCAGATTTTTGGGAACAACTGGTTAAGGCCGGGGTAAAACCTTGTGGTCTGGGAGCCAGGGATACCCTGCGCCTTGAAGCCGGAATGAATTTATATGGCCAGGAAATGGATGAAAGCGTGTCTCCCCTGGCTGCAAATATGGGCTGGACTATTGCCTGGCAACCTGAAGACCGTGACTTTATCGGGCGCGATGCTCTGGAAGCTCAACGCCAACATGGTACCGAGCAGCTGGTGGGCCTGGTGATGACAGAAAAAGGTGTACTGCGTGGTGGTTTGCCTGTTCGTTTCACCGACACCGAAGGCACTGCTCGCGAAGGTGTTATCACCAGCGGCTCTTTTTCTCCGACCTTAGGCTACAGTATTGCACTGGCACGTGTGCCGGCGGGTATTGGCAGCACAGCGGTTGTTCAGATCCGTAACCGGGAAATGCCGGTGCATGTTACTAAACCGATTTTTGTTCGCGCCGGTAAACCGGTGGCTCAGTAAACTTTTATCAGGAGAGAATTATGAGCAATGTGCCTAATGAGCTGAAATACACTAAAGAGCATGAGTGGCTGCGTAAAGAAGAGGATGGTACTTACACCGTAGGTATTACCGAACACGCGCAAGAGCTGCTGGGCGATATGGTGTTTGTTGATCTGCCGGAAGTGGGTGCCACTGTTGGCGCAGGTGATGACTGCGCCGTTGCTGAATCTGTTAAAGCTGCTTCAGACATCTATGCACCAGTAAGCGGTGAAATTGTTGCTGTTAACGAAGAGCTGAATGACAGCCCGGAGCAGGTCAACAGCGAGCCTTATGGCAATGGCTGGATTTTCAAAATTAAAGCCAGCGATGCCTCTGAGATTGATGCGCTGCTGGATGCAGAAGCCTATGAGGCTCTGCTGGAAGACGAGTAAAACCCGGGGGCTGGTAACCTGCCAGCCCTGTAGCTATCTACTTATCGTAAGTTTCGTTTCAGGAAATACCGCCCATGACCCAGACCTTAAGCCAACTGGAAAACAATGAAGCGTTTATCGGTCGCCATATTGGCCCGTCGCCTGATCAACAGCAGGCCATGCTCGCTGCAGTTGGTGCCGATTCACTGGATGCGCTGACCGGGCAGATTGTGCCCAAAGATATTCAACTGGCACAACCACCTTATATTGGTGAAGCAGCTACCGAAGCGCAGGCGCTGGCTGAATTAAAAGCAATTGCCAGCCGCAACAAGCGTTTCCGTTCGTTTATCGGTATGGGGTATACGGCGGTTCATACTCCACCTGTTATTTTGCGTAACATGCTGGAAAACCCGGGCTGGTATACGGCTTATACTCCGTATCAGCCAGAAGTTTCTCAAGGGCGCCTGGAAGCGTTGCTGAATTTCCAGCAAGTAACTCTCGACCTCACCGGTATGGACATGGCGTCTGCTTCTTTGCTGGATGAAGCGACTGCGGCAGCAGAAGCTATGGCAATGGCGAAACGCGTCAGTAAGCTCAAGAATGCTAACCGCTTTTTTGTCGCCAGTGATGTCCATCCGCAAACACTGGATGTCGTCCGTACTCGCGCAGAAACCTTTGGTTTTGAGGTTGTGGTGGATGACGCAGATAAAGTGCTGGAATTGCCCGGCATCTTTGGTGTGTTACTGCAGCAGGTGGGTACCACTGGAGAAGTGCATAATTACGGCGACTTAATCGCGCAACTGAACCAGCGTAATATCGTGGTGAGCGTTGCGGCGGATATTATGGCGCTGGTCATGCTGACGGCACCAGGTAAACAAGGCGCTGATATTGTCTTCGGTTCCGCGCAACGCTTTGGGGTACCGATGGGCTATGGCGGCCCGCACGCCGCTTTCTTTGCTGCACGCGACGCACATAAACGTGCGATGCCTGGGCGGCTTATTGGCGTATCCCGTGATGCCGCCGGTAACATTGCATTGCGTATGGCAATGCAAACTCGCGAACAACATATTCGCCGTGAAAAGGCGAATTCCAATATTTGTACTTCTCAGGTTTTACTGGCCAATATCGCCAGCCTGTATGCGGTATGGCACGGCCCGGTTGGCCTGAAACGCATTGCCGGGCGGATTCATCGTTTTACCGATATTCTGGCTTGCGGCCTGAAGCAAAAAGGGCTTTCACTGCGTCACCAGCACTGGTTTGACACGCTGTGCGTGGAAGTGAGCGACAAAGCCAGTGTTCTGGCGCGTGCTCAGGCACAGGGTATCAACCTGCGTAGTGATATTCATAATGCAGTGGGCATTACTCTGGATGAAACCACTACCCGGGAAGATGTCCTCAGCTTGTTTAGCGTGCTGGTGGGCGACGACCATGGTCTGGATATCGCCCAACTGGATAAAGAAACCGCACTGGACAGCCGCTCAGTACCGGCAGAAATGCTGCGTGATGATGCTATTTTGACGCATCCGGTTTTCAACCGTTATCACAGTGAAACTGAGATGATGCGCTATATGCACAGCCTGGAGCGTAAAGACCTGGCTCTGAATCAGGCCATGATCCCGCTGGGCTCCTGCACCATGAAGCTCAATGCTGCGGCTGAAATGATCCCCATTACCTGGCCTGAGTTTGCTGAACTGCACCCGTTCTGCCCGGTTGATCAGGCTGAAGGTTATCATTACATGATTAACCAACTGTCTGAGTGGCTGGTGAAACTGACCGGGTATGATGCATTGTGTATGCAGCCTAACTCGGGTGCTCAGGGGGAATATGCCGGTCTGCTGGCGATTCGCCGTTACCACGAAAGCCGCAACCAGGGGCAGCGCGATATCTGTCTTATCCCCAGTTCAGCCCACGGTACCAACCCGGCATCTGCGCAAATGGCGGGTATGCAGGTCGTTGTGGTTGCCTGTGATAAGCAAGGCAATATCGACCTCGATGATTTGCGTGCCAAAGCAGAGGCAGCAGGTGACAAACTCTCCTGCATCATGGTGACATACCCGTCCACCCATGGTGTGTATGAAGAAACTATCCGCTCCGTGTGTGACATCGTCCACCAGGCTGGTGGCCAGGTTTACCTGGATGGCGCGAATATGAATGCCCAGGTTGGCATTACATCACCCGGTTTTATCGGCTCGGATGTATCGCATCTCAACCTGCACAAAACCTTCTGTATTCCTCACGGCGGTGGCGGCCCGGGCATGGGGCCGATTGGTGTTAAATCACACCTGGCTCCGTTTGTTCCAGGCCACAGCGTGGTGCAAATTGAAGAAATGCTGACCCAGCAGGGCGCGGTGTCTGCCGCACCGTTTGGCAGTGCTTCCATTCTGCCTATTAGCTGGATGTACATCCGCATGATGGGTTCACAAGGCTTGAAACAGGCAAGCCAGACGGCAATTCTGAATGCCAACTATATTGCCACACGCCTTAAAGATGCCTACCCGGTGTTGTATACCGGCCAGGATGGCCGCGTGGCTCACGAATGTATTCTGGATATCCGCCCGCTTAAAGAGCAAACCGGTATTAGTGAACTGGATATTGCGAAACGCCTGATTGATTATGGGTTCCATGCTCCAACCATGTCTTTCCCGGTGGCCGGTACTCTGATGGTGGAACCAACGGAGTCGGAAAGCAAAGTTGAACTGGATCGCTTTATTGATGCCATGCTGGCTATCCGTGGTGAAATTGCCAAAGTTGGTGCGGGTGAATGGGCTTTGGGTGATAACCCACTGGTGAATGCACCTCATACACAGCAAGAACTGGCTCAGGCTGACTGGCCGCACAGCTACACTCGTGAACTTGCTGCGTTCCCGGCAGGCTACGGCAATAAATACTGGCCAGCCGTTAAACGCCTGGATGATGTGTACGGTGACCGCAACCTGTTCTGCTCCTGTGTTCCGATGAGTGAATACGACTAGTCAAATTTTGTTTTTTGTTAATTTTATGTTAAGGGTGCTTCGGCACCCTTTTTATTTTGGAGTAAAGCAAAGGATGAAAATAGCACTGGTGACAGGCGCCAGCCGTGGAATCGGGCGGGCAACGGCACAATTATTAGCGCAAAGCGGCTATTCTGTGGTGGTTCACTACCGCGAAAACCAGCAAGCGGCAGATGAAGTGGTTACCGATATTGTTCAGCATGGTGGGCAGGCATGGGCGTATCCGGCTGATATGTCACAGGAAACGGACATCGTAAATTTATTTGACTGGATTGATACGTTGCCGGGCTCACTACATGCACTGGTCAATAATGCTGGTGTGTTATTTCCTCAGTCGGGTATTGAAGGGCTGGATGCTGAGCGAATCAACGCAGTATTACATACCAATGTTACCGGTCCTTTTATTTGCTGCCGGGAAGCGGTAAAACGCATGAGCCAGCACCCAGGTAACCCGGGAGGCGCTATTGTGAATGTTTCTTCTGCGGCGGCCCGTCTTGGGTCACCTGGCGAATATGTTGATTACGCCGCGTCAAAAGGCGCGCTGGATACATTGACCCGGGGGTTATCGCTGGAAGTGGCTGCTCTGGGGATCCGCGTGAATGGTGTCCGGCCTGGGTTTATTTATACCGGGATGCATGCCAGTGGTGGTGAACCCGGTCGGGTAGACAGAATTAAGTCCCGTTTGCCCATGCAACGCGGGGGAGAACCCCATGAAGTGGCTCAGGCAATTGTCTGGTTACTCAGTGACAATGCGTCTTACGTGACAGGCTCATTTATTGATTTGGCTGGTGGGCTGTAAAAATGACTGTAACCCTGCCGCAAGGTGACCTGCACGCAGGTTGGTATCAGCCTGTAAAAGAAAAAGCCCCGCAGTAATGCGGGGCCTGAGAAACCGGCTGGTTTGGTTATCAGAGTTCTTCACCATTGCTGGCAATCACGCCCTGATACCACCAGAAGCTTTTCTTCCGTGAACGTGACATATCACCTGTGCCATCATCGTGTTTATTCACATAAATAAACCCGTAGCGCTTGCTGTATTGCCCGGTAGTGAAAGAGACGCAGTCAATGCAGCCCCATGGCGTATAGCCCATCAGATCCACACCATCATAAGTGACAGCTTTCACCATTTGCTCGACATGTGCGCGCAGGTACTCAATACGGTAGTCATCATTGATACTGCCATCGTCTTCAACTTTGTCGTACGCGCCAAAGCCATTTTCGACAATGAACAGCGGTTTCTGATAGCGTTCATACAGTTCACACAGTGCATAACGCAGGCCTGTCGGGTCAATCTGCCAGCCCCAGTCAGACGCTTTAACATGTGGGTTCGGTACGCTGCCTTCAAAACCGGAAATGGCATCGCCACTACCACCTTCTGCTTTTACCGCATTGGTCATGTAATAGCTGAAGCCCAGGTAATCACAGCACCCTTCACGCAGAATTTGCTCGTCACCTTCTTCCATGTGGATGGTAAAGCCGCGACGTTCCCATTCGTTGAGTACATAAGCCGGGTAGTAACCGCGTAATTGCACATCGGTAAAGACATAACGTTCACGCATGGATTCCTGCGCATACATCACGTCATCCGGGTTACAGGTAAACGGATACAACGGCACCATGGCAAGCATGCAGCCAATTTTCATTTCCGGATTAATTTGGTGGCCGGCTTTAACCGCCATTGCGCTGGCAACAAACTGGTGATGCAGCACCTGGTACATGGTTTCTTCAGGGTTATCATGGTCGGTATACACCACGCCAGAGCAGCAATAACCAAATAACGGCGCGCGCCAGTTACGCTGGTTATTGATTTCGTTGAACGTCATCCAGTATTTCACTTTGGATTTATAACGCTCAAACACCACTTCTGCGAAGCGAACGAAGAAATCGACAACTTTACGGTTAGCCCAGCCGCCGTATTCCTGCACCAGGTGTAAAGGCATTTCAAAATGCGACAGAGTTATGACCGGCTCAATATTGTATTTGAGCATTTCATCAAACATCTCGTCGTAAAATTTCAGGCCTTCTTCATTTGGCTGGGTTTCGTCCCCTTTGGGGAAGATGCGGGTCCAGGCAATGGATGTCCGGAAGCATTTGAAGCCCATTTCAGCAAACAGCTTAATGTCTTCTTTGTAGTGACCATAGAAGTCGACAGCTTCATGGTTAGGGTAGTATTTGCCTGCTTCTGGTTGCTGGGTAATCACGCGTGGCACACCGTGAGCACCACCGGTCAGCACATCACAAATGCTGGGGCCTTTTCCGCCTTTATCCCAGCCGCCTTCAACCTGGTGTGCTGCAACAGCACCACCCCACAAAAAATCCTTTGGCAGTGTGAGTTTTTTCATAACGTCCTCTGAGTGTGCACGCGATATCCTGGTTTTACCGCCCGGAAATTGGGCGTAAAACAGAACGGATATTCAGCAGTTAAAAGTCATGCTTCAGAGTCTGGCAAAAGCAGATGCAAATGTCACGATATAACAAAATCAGTGGGTTGTGACTAGTTACATGCAAAAAACAGGGCGTTTTTTAGGCCAGCTTTCGGGCGAGTTTCCGGCCTAATGTTTCCAGAATATAGACGACAGGTAACTGGCTGGTAATATCGTGATTGCCAGAAATGCGCATTTGGGGAATATGCCAGGAGATATTGAAATCCGCCATGCGGGCCAGTGACGAGTTGTCGTTGCTGGTGATTGACATAACTTTGCAGTGATGCAGGCTGAACTGGCTGGCAAACCGCAAAATTTCTGGCGTTTCCCCGGAAACGGAAAGCACAATTGCCAGCGCGTTTTTCGCCATATCGTTGTTGACCGGGAAATATGGGTCATCAATATGGTTACTGAATTTTCCCATGTTGGAAAAAAAACGTGCGCCGTATTTCGCCATCGAGCCGGATGTGCTGGCCCCCACAAATATAATACGCTCTGAATGGCAGATAATATCCACGGCCTGGTTCAGCAACGTATCAAACTCCGGGTTATTCACACTGTTAAAGAAACTGATGATTTCACCAGTGCCAAAATTGGCGGGCAGTGGTTCAGCCTGGGATAAATAGAGCTTGAAGCGCACACGAAACTCAGAATAACCATCACAACCCAGCTTGCGGCAGAAACGTAAGACCGTGGTTGTTGAAACTCCGGCGGCTTCTGCCAGTTCCCGGATAGTCATGTACATCACGGCATCATGATTCTTGATGGCGTAGTTGTAGACCAGCAATTCCAGGTTGTTCAGCCCGGCGATTGCCGCATGGTTAAATAAGGTCACAGCGGGTATCCTGAGTCATCAAGCCAATGGTTGTTAGCGTAACCAGCCTTTTTCGTGAGCGGCATATAACTGTGTTTTGACATGTTCCCATAAGTCCGGCCAGACATCGCCAACACAGGTATTACGGTTGAGAACTTGCTCAAGCCTGACCTGGTTCTCCTGCCAACTCTGCCCTTCATTATGCAGGTTTTGCAGCACCGGTAACACTCTGTCCAGCGCGCCAGCAAATTGGGCGTCGGGCGTGGTGCCCGCTTCATATTCCTGCCAGAGTGCCAAAAACTGGCTGTTTTGCGGGGCAGGCAGCAGGCCAAACAAACGCTCTGCTGCCTGAGCTTCCTGGCTGGCAATGGCGGCGCGGGCTTCCAGGTCGTACACCAGTACATCACCGGTATCTATTTCGACAACATCATGCAGCAGTGCCATTTTTATTACCCGGTCAATATCCACCTTGCTGCCTGCGAAAGGTGCCATGCTCATTGCGGCTACAGCAAAATGCCAGCTGTGCTCAGCGCTGTTTTCTGCACGCCCTCCGCCTAACAGCCGGGTGCGGCGTTCAACCCGCTTGAGTTTGTCAATTTCCATAAGAAAATTAATGATATCGGTAAATTTACCAAAGCCAGGAGTACTACCGGTCATCGTTCTTATCCTGCTGTTATGCGCCTGCGCAAATTGTAAAACAAATTCCGCTTACCTGCGATCAACCTGGAAATACCTGTACACATATTAAATTTCAGTGAACATGTGTTCACTGAAATCATTCTCAGTTAGGCTATACGTGCGGTGACCTTATTATTTCCAGGAGTTGATCTTATGGCCCGGACAAAACGTTTTGCGCAGGGATATTCTCTGGCAGAGGAGATTGCCAACAGTATCAGCCATGGGATAGGTCTGGTGTTTGGCATCGTTGGGCTGGTGTTATTGCTGATTCAGGCCGTGGATACCCGGGCGGATGCGACAGCCATAACCAGTTACAGCCTGTATGGCGGCAGTATGATATTGCTGTTCCTGGCGTCCACGCTGTACCACGCCATTCCGCATGCGCGAATTAAGCCGCTACTGAAAAAATTTGACCACTGTGCCATCTACCTGTTGATTGCCGGTACTTACACACCATTTTTGCTGGTCGGGCTGCGCTCGCCACTGGCGCATACCTTAATGGTGATTATCTGGAGCCTGGCATTAGCGGGGATCCTGTTTAAGCTCACCATTGCTCACCGGTTTAAAGTACTGTCGCTGGTAACTTACCTTGCTATGGGTTGGCTTTCATTATTGGTGGTGTACCAACTGGCAATGCGTATTGCCCCGGGTGGGGTGACTTTACTGGCAGCGGGTGGGGTAGTTTATTCCCTGGGGGTGATTTTTTATGTCTGTCGCCGTATCCCGTTTAACCACGCTATTTGGCACGGCTTTGTGCTGGGGGGGAGCGTGTGCCATTTCCTGGCGATTTACTTTTATGTTGGGTAAATGTGGGGTAAAGCTGGCAGGAGGATACCAGGGTAAGGTTAAGGCGCATATCTGTTGAAGTACGCCAGGCAGAACGCGTTTGCCCCTTGCCTGGCGCCAGTACGTGGTGGAATCAGGCTTCTTCTTCAAGTGAATAAGGCAGTGGCTCAAGACTGAGTTCGCTGCCTTCGTCGCCCAAAACACGGAATACGGTGCCAGGCTCGATATCGTTATTCATTACGGCCTGAACCAGGGTTCGGCCATCTTCCAGTGATACTGCGGCCAGAACACGCCCGGTACGCCGCCAGTTGTCACCCATTTTCATTTCCAGTGCATCTGCCGCGGCAGGAATATGCCCGGCTTTACCAGATAACAGCCACATTGCGCGCTTATTGGCGCCACGGAATTTTGCCCGTGCCACCATCTCCTGCCCGGTGTAACAGCCTTTTTTAAAGCTGATTCCCCCCAGAGCCTGTAAGTTTGCAGCCTGTGGAATAAATTCATTGGTGTTGGCCAAATCAATAACGGGGTAGCCAGCTTCGATATCCAGAGCCAGCCATTGTTGGCTGTTGTTACGCTGGGCTTCACCTTTTAGTTTATCGGCCACTACCTGAGCCTGAGAGGCGTCAGTTACCAGTAAAAAGCGCTCGGCAGGCAAAGGCAGCCACAGAATCGTGGTATTGCCATCCTGTACGACTGGCTGGCTGGCATCTGGCAAGGTGGTATAAACAGAGGCCAGAGCGGCACGGGCCTGAAAACCGGCCAGACCGAGCAGCACTGCGTTATCATCTGGTGCGATGGTGACTTTGGAAAAAACAGCGTATTTTTTCAGTTCACTCAACTGTGTTTCACACACACTGCGGCGCAGTAACCAGGAGAAACCCTGTTCATTGGGAAATAACCGCAGATTGCTCCACATTTTCCCTTTGGCATCGCAATGTGCTGTCAGCACATGTTCATGTTCCGTTAGCTGAGCAAGATCTGCAGTAAGTTGCCCCTGAAGATATGTTTTACTGTCAGGGCCGCTGATGGTGGCAACGGCCCAGTCGTCCAGTGTCATTAATGTCAAAGGAAGGCGGGCTGCGTTAACCGCCTGGCGAGGCGCAAACGGATTGAAAGACATAGTATTAGTCCCGTTTAAATGAGTGCGATATGCCAACTATGGTAAAAGAGACGCAAGCCATTGCAAGGGCTTTCACCATACCTTTTGTGCCTTTGCGTGCAGGGCTGCAGGCTAATGTAATAGCCTGCAACATTAAGAGTAAAGTTAGAAGGATCAAGGAAAATCGCATATTCCGGTGAAGAGTGGCGATAAAACAAGGTAAACTAGCCAGGTACCCGCTTGTGGATTACAGGAAAGAATGTATGGATATCAATAATAAAGCTCGTATTCATTGGGCATGCCGCCGCGGTATGCGCGAGTTAGACATTTCCATCATGCCTTTTTTCGAGCATGAATATGACACGTTGAGTGACAGCGAGAAACAAGCGTTTGTCAGGTTACTCACCTGCGATGACCCGGATCTCTTTAACTGGCTGATGAACCACGGTTCGCCAGAAGACCCGGAACTGGCCCAAATGGTTGCACTGATTCAGTCACGGAATATGGCTCGTGGTCCTGTGGCACTCTGACCTGCGGGTTTCCTGGCAAACGCAATGGCTTTCACTGCTGCTGCACGGTTTAGTCGCTGCGGCAGTGCTGTTTTTGCCCTGGCCACTGGCCTGGACTCCTGTATGGCTGTTGCTGGTTTCGCTGGTGGTGTTCGACTGCGTAAGAAGCCAGCGGCGTATAAATGCCCGCCATGGTGAATTGCAACTGTTAACCGAAAACCGGGTTAAATGGCAAGAAGCTGAGTGGGCTCTGGCAGGCCAGCCCTGGATGTTGAAGTATGGCGTTTTGCTGTGTTTGCGCCGCCTCCCGGGAGGGCGCAAACACCATTTATGGCTGGCAGCAGACAGCATGGACCAAAAAGCATGGCGTGATTTGCGCCGCTTACTGAACCAACACGGCAGTACATAAGTATTGCCGGGGCTGGTCAGCCGAATGCCTGTGCCATTTCACCAAGAATTTGTTCACACCAGTTTTCCAGCCGTTCGTCACTCAGGTCATACTGGCTGGTCTCATCCAGAGCCAAACCAACAAACAGCTTGCCATCTGCCGTGACGGGTTTCTGGCTGGTAAAGGTATAGCCTTCTGTTGGCCAGTAACCAATAAAGTGAACGCCCAGAGGTTGTAGTTTGCCGTGCAGCATGCCCAGTGCGTCAAGGAACCACTCGCTGTAACCTTCCTGGTCACCCATGCCGTACAGTGCGACAATTTTTCCCTTGAGGTTAAGGTCGCCCAGTTTGTCCCATATGGCTTCCCAGTCTTCCTGGATCTCACCAAAATCCCAGGTCGGTATCCCCATAATCAGCACATCATAGCTTTCCATTAATGTGGGGGAGTCATCTTTCAGGTTGTGCAGCTCCACCAGATCCGGGCCAATGATGTCGCGAATTTTTTCCGCAGCCATTTCGGTGTAGCAGGTGCTGGAGCCATAAAAAAGGCCGATTTTCATCATGTTAACCATTCATTTCTTATACCAACAGGCATAGTGTACCAGATCCCCCGCAGGTTAAGGCATAATGCGCATATCTGGACAAATACGAGGCGAAAATGGACGACAATCTTGCACTGATTGAGCAGTTCCTCGATACGCTGTGGCTTGAGCGCAACCTGGCGGAAAATACGCTCAGTGCGTACCGGCGCGATTTACACATGGCGGTGGAGTGGCTCCACCACCGGCAACAAACCGTGTTATCCGCAACGGGTGACGATTTGCAGGCATTGCTGGCAGAACGGGTTGAAGGCGGATACAAAGCGACCAGTTCCGCACGCTTATTGAGCGCTCTGCGGCGTTTTTTCCAGTATTTGTACAACGAAAAACTGCGTACTGATGACCCATGCGCCAGGCTGGCATCGCCAAAACTCCCTCAACGCTTACCCAAAGACCTGAGCGAAATCCAGGTTGAGCACCTGCTGCAGGCACCGGTGGTGGATATTCCCCTGGAGTTGCGCGATAAAGCCATGCTGGAGGTGCTCTATGCCACCGGGTTGCGTGTGTCGGAATTGGTGGGCCTGAGTATGAGTGATGTCAGCCTGCGCCAGGGGGTGGTACGCGTGATTGGTAAAGGCGATAAAGAGCGCCTGGTGCCACTGGGTGAAGAAGCGGTTTACTGGCTGGAACAATACCTGACATACAGCCGTCCATGGTTACTCAATGGTGTGGCGTCTGATGTGCTTTTCCCCAGCCAGCGGGCAAGGCAGATGACACGCCAGACTTTCTGGCATCGTATTAAACATTACGCTACGCTGGCGGGAATCGACAGTGAGAAGCTGTCACCTCACGTGTTGCGCCACGCTTTTGCCACGCATCTGTTAAACCATGGTGCGGACTTGCGTGTGGTGCAAATGCTGCTGGGGCATAGCTCGCTTTCTACAACGCAAATTTATACACATGTGGCCACGGAACGACTGCGCCAACTTCATCAACAGCACCACCCTCGCGCGTGAGTGCCGAAGCAAAAGGATGTTTTATGAAAAAAGGGTTTGTATTGCTTTCTTTAATGGCAGGGATGTTGCCAGGCCTTGTGCACGCCGATGACGACGCCATCAAAACTTCGCTGGGGAAACTGGGTGTAAGCCAGATGACCATCAAGCCTTCACCTGTACCGGGGATGAAAACAGTGCTGACACCGGCAGGCGTGTTGTATGTCACTGAAGATGGCAAACATGTGATTCAGGGGCCTTTGTATGATGTCAGTGGCGCGCGCCCGGTTAACGTGACTAACGCGCTGTTAGTCAGTTCACTGGAAGCCCTGAAAGGCGAAATGATTGAATACAAAGCCGCTCAGGAAAAACATGTGATTACCGTGTTTACGGACATCACCTGTGGCTATTGCCACAAACTGCATGAGCAGATGCAGGACTATAACAGCCTGGGCATCACTGTGCGTTACCTGGCTTTCCCTCGCCAGGGCCTGCAAAGTGAAACGGCGGTTGCCATGAAAAATATCTGGTGTGCCAAAGACCCTAAAAAAGCCTTCGATAACGCTATGGCTGGTACACAAGCGCCTGCGGCGAATTGCAAGGTTGATATCGCAAAACACTACAACCTGGGGCTGCAGTTTGGTATCCAGGGCACACCGGCCGTGGTGTTGCAAAATGGCAGCGTGATCCCAGGCTACCAGGGGCCTGAAGAAATGAAAAACTTCCTGGATCAACATGACAGTTAAAGTTCAGCAAAGCGTGGTCAGTTTCGGGTGAAAAAACAGTTGCAACTTCGCCGCCGGGTCGTTGATGACCAGGCGGTACTTCCAGAGTCTCTCCCGCCGTTATTACGGCGCATTTATGCCAGCCGTGGGGTACATGGTGAAGAGGATTTAGCGCGCAGTGTCAAAGGGTTGCTTCCCTGGCAGCAACTGAGCGGTATGGACGGCGCGGTGGCTTTTTTATACCTGGCTCTGGTGAACCAGCAGCGCATTGTGGTCGTCGGCGATTTTGATGCCGATGGCGCAACCAGCACAGCATTGAGTGTGCTGGCGTTAAAGCAGTTTGGCGCCAATGTGGATTACCTGGTTCCTAACCGTTTTGAAGATGGCTATGGTCTGAGCCCGGAAGTTGTGGTTCAGGCACACCAGCGTGGTGCTCAGGTTATCATGACTGTTGATAACGGTGTTTCGTCACATGCGGGTGTGGACAAGGCTCATGAGCTTGGGATCCCGGTGCTGGTTACCGATCACCACCTGCCTGGTGAAACATTGCCCGCAGCAGATGCCATGGTTAATCCCAACTTACACGGGTGCGATTTCCCCTCCAAATCACTGGCAGGTGTGGGGGTGGCGTTCTATTTAATGATGGCGCTGCGCAGCCATTTGCGCGCTGTTGGCTGGTTCACTGAAACGGGCAGGGCAGAACCTAACCTTGCGGAGTTTCTGGACCTGGTGGCACTGGGTACAGTGGCAGATGTCGTGGCGCTGGATACCAATAACCGGATACTGGTCTGGCAGGGGTTAAGCCGTATTCGCGCCGGGCGTTGCCGCCCCGGGATCCGTGCACTACTTGAAGTGGCTAACCGCGATGCATCACGCCTGGTGGCGATGGATTTGGGGTTTGCCATTGGCCCGCGCCTGAATGCCGCAGGGCGGCTGGATGATATGTCTGTCGGCGTGGCGCTGTTAATGTGCAATAACCCCGGCGAAGCACGTATGTTAGCCAGTGAGCTGGATGCACTGAACCAGACGCGCAAAGAGATAGAACAGGGCATGCAGCAGGAAGCGCTGGTGTTGTGCGACAAACTGGAGCGCAGCGGTGAAACGTTGCCTTCCGGGCTGGCAATGTACCACCCGGAGTGGCATCAGGGCGTGGTGGGTATACTGGCCTCGCGCATGAAAGAGCGTTTCCATCGCCCGGTAATTGCTTTCGCACCTGCTGGTGACGGCAGCCTGAAAGGTTCCGGGCGCTCTGTTCAGGGTTTCCATATGCGTGATGCGCTGGAACGCCTTGATACGCGTTTCCCCGGGCTGATGCTGAAGTTTGGCGGTCATGCCATGGCTGCCGGGCTGTCTTTAGAAGAAGCGCAGTTTGAAACATTCCGCGAACATTTTGCCGCGCTGGTGGATGAATGGCTGGATCCCGCTATGCTGCAAGGTGAAATTTGGTCGGATGGCCTGCTGGAACCTCAGGAAATGACGTTGAACGTCGCTGAAATGCTGCGTGACGCTGGTCCCTGGGGGCAGATGTTCCCGGAACCCCAGTTTGACGGGCGTTTTCGCTTGTTGCAGCAACGGCTGGTGGGCGAACGCCATTTGAAAGTGATGCTGGAGCCTGTTGGTGGCGGTCCGTTACTGGATGGCATTGCTTTTAATGTGGATACACAATGCTGGCCCGATATGGGCGTAAAAGAAGTCGAACTGGCTTATCGGCTGGATATCAATGAGTTTCGTGGTAACCGCAACTTACAGTTAATTATCGAAAACCTCTGGCCGGTGTAATTACCCAAAATATTCCCGCCAGTTATCCGCCAGAGCGCCCCAGGTGAAATAACCGCCTGGGGCGTAAATTTTTAAGGTATAAAATGTTCAGTAAATCCGGTAGACTTCCCGGTCTGTAACCGCATATGTCTTCTCTTAATTCAACGTAAGATTCGCAACCATGTTTGAAATTAACCCGGTAAAAAACCGCATCCAGGACCTCACCGAGCGCACTGACGTTCTTAGGGGGTATCTTTGACTATGATGCGAAGAAAGAGCGTCTTGAAGAAGTAAACGCCGAGCTGGAACAGCCCGATGTGTGGAACGAACCTGAACGCGCACAGGCGCTGGGTAAAGAACGTTCCTCACTGGAAGCCATTGTTGGCACACTGGACCAAATGCAGCAAGGCCTGGACGATGTCAATGGCCTGTTAGAGCTGGCGGTAGAAGCTGACGACGAAGAAACGTTTAATGAAACGATCGTCGAGCTGGATCAACTGGACGCGAAACTGGGTCAGCTTGAGTTCCGCCGTATGTTCTCTGGCGAATACGACAGCGCAGATTGCTATATCGATATTCAGGCCGGTTCTGGTGGTACTGAAGCGCAGGACTGGGCAAGTATGCTGCTGCGTATGTATCTGCGTTGGGCGGAAGACAAAGGTTTTAAAACCGAAATTATTGAAGAGTCTGAAGGTGAAGTTGCCGGCCTGAAATCCGCCACTGTGAAAGTGATGGGTGATTATGCCTATGGCTGGCTGCGCACTGAAACCGGCGTTCACCGCCTGGTGCGTAAGAGCCCGTTCGACTCAGGTGGCCGTCGCCATACGTCATTCAGTTCCGCATTTGTTTACCCGGAAGTCGATGACGACATTGATATTGAAATTAACCCGGCTGATTTACGTATTGACGTATATCGTGCATCCGGAGCAGGTGGCCAGCACGTAAACCGGACTGAATCTGCGGTTCGTATTACGCACGTTCCTACCGGGCTGGTTACTCAGTGCCAGAATGACCGTTCTCAGCATAAGAACAAAGATCAGGCAATGAAGCAGTTGAAGGCGAAGCTGTATGAGCTGGAAATGCAGAAGAAAAATGCTGAGAAACAGGCAGTAGAAGAAACCAAGTCTGATATTGGTTGGGGCAGCCAGATTCGTTCTTATGTACTGGATGATTCCCGTATCAAAGATTTGCGTACTGGCGTGGAAACACGTAACACGCAAGCGGTACTGGACGGCAGTCTGGATAAATTCATCGAAGCAAGTTTGAAAGCAGGGTTATGAGGAACCAACATGTCTGAACAACAATCACAGGGCACTGAAGTCGATCTTAATAATGAAATGAAAAACCGCCGTGAAAAGCTGTCTGCACTGCGTAAGCAGGGCGTGGCTTTCCCGAACGACTTCCGACGTGATAACACTGCTGACAAACTGCACGCTGAATTTGATGGCAAAGAAAATGAAGAACTGGAAGCGCTGGGCATTGAAGTCAGCGTAGCCGGGCGCATGATGACCCGCCGTATTATGGGGAAAGCCTCTTTCGTTACGTTGCAGGACATGGGCGGCCGTATTCAGCTGTATGTTTCCCGTGACGACTTAGCCGAAGGCATTTATAACGAACAGTTTAAAAAATGGGACCTGGGCGATATCCTCGGCGCTCGCGGTAAACTGTTCAAAACCAAAACCGGTGAATTGACCATCCATTGCACCGAGATGCGTCTGCTGACCAAAGCACTGCGCCCGTTGCCAGATAAATTCCACGGTCTTTCTGACCAGGAAATGCGTTATCGCCAGCGTTATCTCGACCTGATCGCCAACGAAGAATCCCGTCATACTTTCCAGGTACGCTCACGTATTCTGGCTGGTATCCGTAAATTCATGGTAGGCCGCGGGTTTATGGAAGTAGAAACGCCGATGATGCAGGTGATTCCGGGTGGGGCTTCTGCGCGCCCGTTCGTGACACACCACAATGCGCTGGATATCGATATGTATCTGCGTATTGCTCCTGAGCTGTACCTGAAACGTTTGGTCGTGGGTGGTTTTGAACGGGTGTTCGAAATCAACCGTAACTTCCGTAACGAAGGTATCTCTGTGCGCCATAACCCTGAGTTCACCATGATGGAACTCTATATGGCGTATGCAGACTATAAAGACCTGATTGAACTGACCGAATCCCTGTTCCGCACAATGGCGCAGGAAGTTCTGGGCCAGACTCAGGTGCCTTATGGTGATGAAACCTTTGATTTCGGCAAACCTTTTGAAAAACTCACCATGCGTGAAGCTATCAAAAAATATCGCCCGGAAACCGATATGGCGGATCTGGACGATATGGCGAAAGCTGTGGCAATTGCTGAGTCTGTCGGTGTTAAAGTTGAGAAAAGCTGGGGGCTGGGCCGCGTAGTGACCGAGATCTTCGAAGAAGTGGCAGAAAGCCATTTGATCCAGCCTACATTTATTACTGAATACCCGGCAGAAGTGTCTCCACTGGCACGTCGTAATGATCAAAACCCGGAAATTACCGACCGTTTTGAATTCTTTATCGGCGGCCGTGAGATTGGTAATGGTTTCTCCGAGTTGAATGATGCTGAAGATCAGGCTGATCGTTTTGCTCAGCAGGTTGCTGCGAAAGACGCCGGTGATGACGAAGCTATGTTCTACGATGAAGACTATGTCACTGCACTGGAACACGGTCTGCCACCAACTGCAGGTTTGGGTATCGGGATTGACCGTATGGTTATGCTGTTCACCAACAGCCATACCATTCGTGACGTTATCCTGTTCCCGGCTATGCGTCCGGTGAAATAATCCGCTAACGCTCCCCATTTGGGGAGCGTTTTCTCGCTATCGTTCGGCCTGGTTTACCGTCTTGCCATCAGCACCGGAAGCTATCTGAATAGATCCAGAGGAGAGTGCGTGAGTTCGGGAATAACTTTTTCACACTGGCTTCGGCCAATTATCTGTCTGTTTTTAGCCCTGTCTCTGGCCGCCTGTTCCGGGAGTGCATCCCGCAACAATACGCCAATTTCTGGTTCAACTTACACCGTCCAGCGTGGTGATACGCTGTATCGCATCGCACTGCGTTCTGGTAACTCAGTGGGTACGCTGGCACGCCTTAATGGCATTTCATCGCCTTATACCATCCAGGTTGGGCAACGTTTGCGCCTGAGCGGCTCTTCGCCTGGTAAAACAGTGACGCCGAAGGCATCAACCAAAACCACCACAACTGCACGTAACAGCAGCGCGTCGCAACCGGCAAAACTGGCCCCTGCCAACTGGCCTTCCCCCGGCAGTAAGTGCTGGCGCTGGCCGACACAGGGGAAAGTGGTTGATGGCTGGTCCAGTAAAGATGGCGGCAATAAAGGCATTGATATTGCAGGTACTCGTGGGCAACCAATCTATGCGGCGGCTGCCGGGCGTGTGGTCTATGCTGGCGACCAGTTGCGGGGTTACGGCAACCTGATTCTGATTAAGCACGATGAAAACTACATTACTGCTTATGGTCATAATCAGAGCATGCTGGTTACCAATGGCCAGCAGGTGAAGGCCGGGCAGAAGATAGCCACTATGGGCAGCACAGGTACCAACTCAGTAAAACTGCATTTCCAGATCCGCTACAAAGCGACAGCACTGGATCCACTGCGTTACTTGCCCCCTCAAGGGAAATCACCGTCCTGCTAAGCAGGGCGGTTGCTTAAAATGACAGCACTCAGTTCGTACGGCTCTTGTTAATCAATTTCAAATGTCTATAATGCGTTACGCACTTCCAGTGCGGGTGTAGTTCAATGGTAGAACGAGAGCTTCCCAAGCTCTATACGAGGGTTCGATTCCCTTCACCCGCTCCATGATTTCCCATATTCATTTTTATGCTTAAAAAATGCAGAGATTAGCCTCATCATAAGGTTAATACCATTTCGTACTGCTTGATGGGGAGTTCAAAAAAGCCTGCCTGTAAGTACATTCTTTGTAGCTCTCCGGGGATTGCAACGGGAGTGGTAATTCCTGGGTATGCAACAGATATATCGCGTAAAAAGTTGGTAGCAAAACCCTGACGCCTGTACTCTGGGGTAATGAAAATATAGCGTAATTGTTCAGTGCCAGATAAAGTGTCCAGCACAGCCCATCCTTTATTTACATAATTAAGGATTTTACACGGGATAGTATGAAAAGATAATGGGGAGATCAGCCACTGTACTTCAAGGGGCGACTGCCTGCAGATATCCTTCACCAGCTCATCGTATGAACCAGAGATAAATTCCACTTCGCTCTTTTTATTATTACTTTGTGATTTAAATCCTACTAAATCACGGGTGATATTAAACCCAAGTGAGTTATATAGCTCTACGCCGACATGATTTTCCTGAATGACTTCTAAATGGATCTCTTGTATGTTCTTTTCTTTCAGTTTTTGAAAGGAATAATTTAATAGTTTTTTAGCTAAGCCTTTGCCACGATACTCCGGTGCGAGTGCAAAAGCAGCAAGGCGCGCTTTGTTACTTCGCAGGCAGATAATAGTGATTGCAACAATGTTCTCCCCATCTTTCCAGACACAGGAATCATTGAAGCTTATTCCTTCAGATATAAAACGAGAGATAAAATATTCCGGGGTGGTTTTTATAGGAATGACATAGCGCTCAAAACAGGCATTCATTATTTCACTAAGTTCAATGGCAGAGTAACTAATTATTGATTGCGAATTTATTGTCATATGCATTCCTGTTTTATTGGACGTCATTTACCCAGTCAGAGCCTGAACAACATAACTATTGCCGGAGGGAACGGCAATGGTTATGTATGAATGCGTAGCATTGCCAGTACGGGCAGAGCAAAAAACATTAATTTATTGAAATGATTTAACTCTTCAGCGCACACTCCCCAGATATGTATCTTCCGCCTGGCCTTCAATGAGCCGGGTGAGCTCCTGGCAGCCAATAATTAGCCCGTGATCCACAGTGAAGCTGGCAAACACTTCGGTCAGCACATGCCCGCCATTTTTTTTGGATACGTCGACCAGGTGGTGAGTCAGTACCTTGTCCTCTTGTTGCGCGATAGCCAGAATGTTGAGTTCCATCGCCGTGGTGAGTTGCCTCAGTTGTGACAGATGTGCGACAAACTGAGTGTAATCAAGCTCAATACCGTTCACCCTCTGGTGGTAGTTCGGGGCAAAAAAAGTCTCTAATATTTTCTCGTTATATTCGGGGCTGGTAATTACTGCTTCCAGTGCTCCGCTTATCAGTGGGATATGGTTATCCACAGGTGTTACCTCGTGTGATTTACTGTCACCGGAGGATATGCCTTATCTGTTCAGCCAGGGTAACCCTGAGGTGACAATCAATAACGCGAATCGGCCAACATGATAAAAAGCACAGAGCCCCTGAACCATACAGCTAAACACCATACCCCGAGCCACCGTCATTCAACCAGGCAACTGTATTGGGTTACCCGGGGCATTATCATGATTGAGGCTGAACACACGCACTGGGCGGTAACGCCAGGGGTTATAGGGTGGATCCCTGCAGAAATACCACACAGTGCCTGGATGCCTGTTGATGCCCGTGGAGAGATTCTGCACTGTAGCCCCACAGGAACTTTACTACTTCCTTTGTTGCCCTGTATTCGCACCGCTTCCCCTTTTTTGCAGTTGTTATTACAGAAGGTCAGTGAGCGAGTTCCGGCTGGCGTTCATTCACCATACTTAATGCACCTGGAACAGGTTTTGGTGGACGAAATCGAACAGGCCACACCCGCGTTGTCGCAACTCTCTCTTCCTGCAGATGCACGGGCAAAACAGGTTGCGCAGTTTGTATTAGCGGGCACCGGGGATGTGTTATCTCAGTCAGTCATGGCTAAACAGGCTGGGTTAAGTGTGCGGACATTAAGCCGGCTTTTTATGCAGCAGACAGGGTTAACATTCAGTCAGTGGAAGCAAAAGGCGCGGGTATTGCGCTCGTTGGAATTTTTACAGAGTGGTACGCCAGTTTCTCAGGCTGCTTTATTGGTGGGCTATGAGAATGTGAGCGCATTTATTGTGGTTTTCAGGCGGTTTATGGGTATGACCCCGGGGCAGTTTCAGGTTCTGGCGCGTTGCTAAGATTGTTGTTTCTGGCTCCTGGCGGCCTTATTCCTTGTGCAAGCTTTCCCGCTTTGCCCGCAAACAGCGAGTGTCTGATTAATGAGTTCTGCTCACAAGTCATATCTTATTTTGCATATTAATTACATGGATACTTTTATTCTAGAATGATGCCTTGAGATGGCAGAGGAGCTCAACCGTGGAATATTCAGTATTAAGCAACAACCTTAAAATGCCGATGGCAGGTTTTGGTGTGTTTAAGGTAACCGATAAAGAAGAATGTAAACAGTCCGTGTTGAGTGCAATTCGGGCAGGTTATCGCCTTATCGATACCGCAGCCGTTTACGGCAATGAAGATGCTGTTGGTGATGCTGTTCGTGAAGCTATCGCAGAAGGTCTGTGTACCCGCGAGGAATTATTTATCACATCCAAACTGTGGGTGCAGGATATGGCTGACTACGATATGGCGAAAGCCGGTATCGGAGCATCGCTGGAAAAATCGGGGTTAGAATATTTTGACCTCTACTTACTGCATCAGGCAATGGGGGATTACTTCAGTGCGTGGCGCGCTCTGGAAGATGCATATGACACCGGGAAACTGAAAGCAATTGGGGTGTCCAATTTCTATGCGCACGTATTAGCAAATTTCTGCGAAACTGTCAGAATCAAACCCATGGTAAACCAGGTCGAATTGCATCCTTACTTTGCACAACCGGATGCACTTGAAACCATGAAATACTACAACGTTCAGCCTGAAGCCTGGGCTCCGTTAGCGGGGGGGCGGCATAACCCTTATGAAAATGAAATGCTGCAAAGCATTGCCAGCACCCATAACAAAACCATTGCTCAGGTTATTTTGCGCTGGAATCTGCAACGTGGTGTAACGGTTATCCCTAAATCCACGCGCCAGGAACGTATTGAAGAGAACTTTGCTGTCTGGGATTTCTCACTTACGGATGGCGAAATGGCTCAAATCAGTTCGCTGGATGAAGGCTACGTTGGCGAAGCAGTAAAACACTTTAATCCTGAATTCGTTCGTGGCTGCCTTGGTGTGAAAATCCACGACTGACCACCGGGTTCGTCAATACCCGGGCCACTTTCCAGCACAATAAGTGGTGCGGGTATTGCGTTGATTTATTCTGAGTACCAGCAGGTTTTTTGGCCTGGTCTGGGTGATGCCAGACCCGGTTTCGTAGCTGTATTATCTCCAGGGAAAACAGCCCCCGCCTGTCGGCTTTTTACTTTAGACATTTCCTTTAGTTGCACACAAATCATGCCTGGTTTGTGTTTGTCTGGCGTTAAATACTGTTTAAGCTCAGGTAAAACCGTAAATCAGTATCTTTCTTTATCGCTATTCCTGCGATTAGCTGGTGATTAATTTTGGTTAAATCATACAGCCAGACTGTTTTTTCAGCCTGGAAAGAAGGAAATCATAACAAGTACCTGTGAGTGGCAAGGAACCGGCTATCGCTATCAGGTTATAAATACTGCCATAACGTATTTATTATTATTGGGTTTATTTTTGTTGGGTTTGTTGTCCTTTGTTCAATGAAACAGAAGCTGTAACTGGCTATTTCACCTCAGGGTGATTTGCCTTAAGGCTGTGCAATGCATTCCTGCAACGCACATGTGCTAATCCAGTCCGCCAGGCTGTTTCACTTGCGGTTTTGTACCCGGCTTAATGCAAACAATCCTCCCGCACACTGGTTCGTGTTGGTTGCCTGCATTGGCAGGTGCAATATTACATGCCTGAAAGGACTTGCTTCTGGCACTCCTCCGTTCATTCATGAACATATCTGGAGATTTGACAATGGTCTCATCACTATCGGGGTATACGACTTATCCCTTGTCGTATGTTCCTTCAGTCAGTAGTACCAGTAGTGTCCTGGCAACAACTGATGTGTCTGAAGTGCAAAAGGCTACCACGCGCCATTCCGGGAGCGGTGGCATTTACAGCGCACTGGCTAATGCGCTTTCTGAGTCTGGTATTACACTCAGTAGCGCAGATACCACAGCAACAGATACGGATACGTCCAGTACTGCATCAACGGCAGATACTGAACAGGCTGTCGGGCAGTTTATCCAGGTTTTGATGGCTGCCATGCACAGTATGTCCGCACCTGCGGCACAATCAACAGACACAGATGCGCCGCCACCACCGCCAACTGTGGTGGCAGATTCGTCATCAGAAAACCCGATGCAGACCGACCTGAATGCGCTGATTAGCGAGCTGGCTTCTTCTTCCAGTTCAACAACCAGTTCATCATCAGGCACTGAAATCAGTGACCTGCAAAGTGCTTTCAGCTCTATGCTCGCCAGTCTGGGGCAAAGTAGTAGCAATGCCACGCTCAGTTCTGTTTTGCAGAGTTTTGCGTCCACATTGTCGGCGAATCAGGGCAGTAACATGGTTGATGAAGTTGCCTGATATCTGGTTATGAATTAACGGGTTAGTAAAACTATGCCAGAAAGGCACTTCGGTGCCTTTCTTTTCCTGATTAGTCGTTTTTGCGGAACTTATAGTGTTGCCGCATCAATTACATAGCGATAACGTGCTTTTTTATTCACGACGTTTTCCCATGCTTCATTGATTTGTTCTGCTTTAATAATCTGGATCTGCGGCAGAACTTTGTTGTCAGCGCAGTAATCAACGACTTCCTGCGTTTCTTTCATGCCGCCAATCAGCGAGGCATTAAAGTTCACCCGGCTTGCGGCCAGATTCAGCGCATTAAGCGACAACTGGAAACCTACCGGCATACCAACCTGAGTAAAGGTGCCATAAGGTTTAACAACAGAAACATAGGTTGCGACATCATATTGATAAGGGATAGTGGAAATCAGATAGTCCAGTTTGCCCTGATACGGGGCCATTTTGCTGGGGTCATCAACCACAATGGCTTCTTTCGCACCAAAAGCCAGAATATCTTTAACTTTGGAAGGTGAGGTAGTAAAGGCATACACTTCGGCACCTTTGGATACAGCAATTTTTATAGCCATATGACCAAGGCCGCCAATGCCTGCAACACCGACTTTCATGCCTTTAGTTATTTTCGCCTGCATCAGTGGAGAATAAGTGGTAATGCCTGCGCACAGCAACGGAGCTGCTTCCTCAAAACTGATGTTGTCCGGAATATGTACTGCGAAGTGGTCACGCACCACAAGATTTGTCGAATACCCACCCTGAGAAATACCGGTTGGTGAATCTTTTTCCGGGTAACCGTAGGTGAAAATTGTCGCCGGGCTGTATTGTTCGACATTTTCCAAAGTGGCGAGTTTATTACGTGGCAGCGTGCTGTTAACCATGCATCCCACACCCGCCCGGTCTCCCACTTTAAAGCGGGTCACGTTTTTACCTACCGCGGTAACAATACCGACAATTTCGTGTCCAGGAACCTGAGGGTATTTTTGTACACCCCAGTGGCCTTTCATTTGGTGGATATCTGAATGGCAGATACTGGCATACTTAGTTTCGATAAGAATATCGTTGTCGCCTGGTGTGCGGCGTTCAAAGGTCCATGGTGCGAGCTTGCCTGAGGTATCAAAAGCGGCATAACCGCGCGATTTAGTGGTAGCTTCTTTTCCATCTGCAGCCAGTACTCCCAGAGGGCTGCTCATAAGCATACCTGCACCGACCACCGCGCCAGAGCGTACGACAAACTCTCTGCGGCTCAGTTCATTATCTTCACTCATCGTTGTACTCCTTTTAAAATCGATGATCATTGATGTCGAAATTTGGGTGGTTATTGACGGGAGATAGTGGAATATCCTGGCACTACCAAATAAGTTGTTGATATACAGAACCGGCAAATTTCTTGCCTGATCCTCCATCTGGCAGATCTTTTAATCGACAGCGGTCGTAAAGGAATATATTGCTTACCACAGCCAGAATAAGGAGAGACCATGCAAGATAATGCGATGCCAGATAACAGTGAAACAGCCACATTCGAGAGGATAAGAGCCCAAATAGCAGAAAGTGTTGCGCATCGTGTTGGTGGTAATAAAGATTATCCGAGTGTGATTAACGGCCTTAGCTTGTTTCACCGAGACAGGCCTGCGCCCCCCGCGCTTTGCCTGGTTGAAACCAGTATTGTGGTGGCAGTGCAGGGTGAAAAACAGATTCTGGTTGCGGGTGAAGCCTACCCTTATAACACCAGCCGCTTTTTGATTACTTCGCTGGATATTCCTGCTTATTCTCAGGTGCTGGAAGCCAGCCCGGAAAAACCCTGCCTCGGGTTTGCGTTTCGGCTTGATTTACGCATTATGGCTGAGTTGATGGCTCAGGATAGCGTGTTATTCCCCTCTGGGCAGGCCCGAGGGCCAGACTCTGGTATTGGGTTAGGCATGCTAACAACAGCGATACTGGAGCCTTTCAAACGGTTAATTGATTTGTTGGATGAACCCGAATCTGTTGCTGTTTTGGCACCACTTATTGAACGGGAAATCCATTATCGGTTGCTGCGCAGTGACCAGGGGGCACGGCTTGGGCAGATAGCTTCTGTCGGCAGCCAGGGGCATCGGGTTTCCCGTGCCATCACCTGGTTGAAAGAGCACTATGCTCAACCTTTGCGTGTTGATGAGCTGGCATCCTGTGTGCAAATGAGCCCGTCCAGCCTGTATCAGCATTTTCGCCAGTTCACAGCCATGAGCCCTTTACAGTACCAAAAATGGTTAAGGCTGACTGAAGCCCGCCGCCTGATGTTCAGTGAAGGAATGAAAGCAGCCAGTGCGGCTTTCCAGGTGGGTTATGAAAGCCCGTCGCACTTCAGCCGTGAATATAATCAGCTTTTTGGTTTATCGCCAAAGCGGGATATTGAAGGGTTGAGAAAGCAGTTTGGTGGCCAGGGGGCTGAAATATTGCCTGCCGCAGAGGCCCGGCGGCAGTAACAAGTTTTTAGGTAATCCCTACTCTGGTTTCTACAGCAAGAGCAATGTCGCTTGTTTAAGGGTGTTTATAATGCCGTAAAGCATCAACAACTATTTGAAATGCTTTTGAAAGGTTGCGGTTCTCTGGGTAGTAAATATAGTAGCCATCCCAGTATGGGCACCAGTCCTCAAGCACACTGATTAATTCGCCTCTGGCAATATGTTGTTCTGCAATATCTCTTGGTACATGGGCGAGCCCATAGCCATTCAATGCTGCCTGAAGATTTTGGTAGATACGGCTGAATACCAACTGGCCGCTCACCTTTACATTAATGCTTTTGCCTTCCTTTTCAAACTCCCAGACATACAGGTTTCCATGAGTAGGAAACCGCAGGTTGATACAGTTATGGTCAATAAGATCATTGGGATGAGTGGGATGAGGGTTACGGGAAAAATAGCCAGGTGAACCGACAACAGCAAAACGGACATCCGGGCCAATACGCACGGAGATCATGCCGTTAGTAATTTGCTCACCAAGGCGTGTGCCTGCGTCAAAGCGGCCAGAGACAATATCGGTCAATGCATAATCATCTATCAACTCAAGGTTGATGTCAGGGTATTCTTTCAGGAGCGGTTCCAGTTTCGGCCAGATAACCGAACCTATTGCATAATCAGACGTTGAAATACGCACAGTGCCTGATGCTTTGCTATTGAGATCTTTTAGCGACTGCAACCTGTCCTGAATGCCATCAATATATGGCCCCAGGTCTTCAAACATGGTTTGCCCAATATCTGTCAGTGCAATACTGCGTGTGGTTCGCGTCAGTAATTTCATCCCCAGGCGCGATTCCAGAGTGCGCATACTGTGGCTTAATGCTGATTGCGATACGCCCAGAATAGCCGCAGCACGCGTAAAGCTTTTCTCCCGGGCTACAGCAATAAATGCCATGAGATCATTAAGATTTTCTCGTGCCACCAGTACCTCTCAATATTATCCGTGAGTGCAATTGCTACACTGTCTGCCAAAACTAATTACACAGACAGTGTATCTGCTTTCTCTGCCAGGTGCAGGCAACCATGGAAATCATGCGGCAACGAAAAAATTCAGTCTGTTATTTAACCCACCCACCAGTGAAAGCATGCTTTATTTTGTTGAGCCCGGTTATCATGCGTTCTCTTGGACAGGCAATGTTCAGCCGTATAAAATGCTCACCTTCTTCACCATAAAGCGTCCCTTCATTCACCCAGAGCTTTTCATGCAATTTGAGGTGCCTGGTAATATCAGTTGCAGAATGCGCGATGGCTGAACAGTCCACCCATACCAGATAGGTTCCTTCCAGGCGTGTTACCGGGAATGCCGGTAAATGTTCCTCAAAAAAGGCCTTCAGATACTGGTAATTCCCGTGCAGGTAATTATTCAGGTCGTCTAACCATGCTTCGCCATTGTTATATGCGGCAATCAGGGCTTCAACGGCAAATGGGTTAATTTCACATACCTCATGGATATTCAGAGCCTTATCAATTTTTTGGCGCATAGCATCATTTGCTGTATGAATGGCTGCAACTTGTAAACCGGCCAGGTTAAAGGCTTTGCTCGGTGACATACAGGTGATGGCGTTTTGCATAAACTCCGGGTTGATGGAGGCAAAAGGTGTATATCGGAAGCCTGGTTGCACTAAATCACAATGTATTTCATCGGCTACAACGATAACGTTGTGGCGTAAGCAAATTTCGCCTATTCGTGTTAATTCATCGGGTTGCCAAACCCGGCCAGCCGGATTGTGCGGGTTACATAGCAGTAGTAATTTGGCTTGCGGATCAGATGCTTTTTGTTCCAGGTCAGCAAAATCTATAACGTAAGTATCATCCTGGCGGCGAAGCGCATTGGTGACTATTTCGCAGCCCTGGTTACGAATAGAAGAGAAAAAACAGTTATATACAGGTGTCTGGACAATGACTTTATCACCGGGCTGCGTGAGTGCCCGAACAATGGCAGATAAAGCAGGTACTACGCCTGTGGTGTAAAGTAAATGCCCGGGGTTGATGGTAAAGCTGTGCCGCCGGTTAAACCAACTGGCAATGGCCGCATAAAAACGGGAAGGAACCCGCACATAACCGAAGATCCCCTGGCGGGCACGATTTTCCAGGGCCGTAATAACAGCAGGTGCGGTGATGAAGTCCATATCTGCCACCCACATTGGCAGCATATCGTCATCGGGCGCACAATCCCATTTGGTACAATCAGTGCCCCGGCGCTGTGTCATCTGATCAAAGTTGTGGTTCATAATCAGACACCGGCATGAGTGGCGGTTACAATCTCACAGGCTCCAGGATTGATACAGTTTTCATCAATAATGGTTTCCTGAATATGGTTTGCTCTGATATAGCCACCACGCGGGTTTTTCACACTGATGATTTCACTTTGGATGTCTGCCTGTAATGTGCTGTATTCAAAGCAAAGATTGGTATCCGTCATGGTGCAGTTTTCCATCACCAGGTCGGTGGCATAGCACAGTGGCTGCTCGCCGGAGATTTTACAGTTAACCAGGCGCAGGTTTTTCGAATGCCACCCCAGGTATTCGCCATTCAGTACGGAATCATAAACAGTCACATTTTCGGTATTCCAGAATGCATCTTTTGAATCAAGATGGGCATTACGAATCACAACATTATGGGCATCCTGAAACGCGTAGTTGCCTTGCAGACGGAAACCATCAATATTGATGTCTGAGCCATTCATAAACAGGTAGTCACCACCATGAATCTCTACATTATGAAATTCAGCATGGTGGCAATTCCAGCAGCATTCCGCAGCACTGAGCAACTGAGTATTTTCCAGGTAAAAATGAGTGACTTCACGAAACATTTTTGGGGCATCAACAACACAGTTAATCATGCGCAAGTTCTGTGAATACCAGATAGCGGCACGGGCATAAACCGTGAAGCGGCAATTTTCAATCTGCGTATTGTTATTGTGCCAGAAGGGGTATTTCCCCATAAACTCACAGTTACTGGCTTTAATATTCAGGCATTGTTTCAGGGCCGACTCGCCCGGGTAGAATTTTACGTTCTGCACCAACAGATCTTCAGATGCAAAAAGAGGGCGTTCTCCCTCAAAGAAAGTGTTTTCGATTGTTTTCATCATATTATTTCCGCTACAGATGTTGGCTTCGTTGTTACCGAAGCACTGATTCAGAGTGTTTAGTCAGTGCCAGCCCAGAAAGGTAAGGCGATTGGTCTACGCGGAGGTGAGCGAATTTTCCCGGTAAAATCACAATTAATTTGGTGTGTTACGGGTAGTTTTCTGGCGACTGGTGCACATCATGTGCAGAAAATAATAAGTCAGGCGGCTTTTAAAAATAAACAGTCGAAAACAACAATCAGATATGAGCATTCTTCATTAATTAATCACTCATGGGTAAGGCAACATAGTTGCCCGGAAAAGAACAGTGCAGTTGTGATTTTTTGCGGGTAAATAAATTGCCAGAGCGGGGAAATAGCGAACAAAAGCCATGCCGCAGCATGGCTTTTAAGTAAGGCAAGGGGTTATCTGCGCCAGTTGGTTTTGCTCAGCTCAATGATTTCATCCCCACGGCCATTGAGCAGCGCTTTCATCATGTACAGGCTGAAGCCTTTCGCCTGTTCCATTTTAATTTGTGGCGGCATCGCCAGTTCCTGTTTGGCGGTATCCACTTCCAAAACCACCGGGCCCGGGTGTGCCAGGGTCTCTTTCAGCGCGCCTGGCAGGTCCTCTGGCTTACCGACATGAATACCTTTTACACCGCAGGCCTCAGCAATGGCGGCAAAGCTCGGGTTTTCCAGGTTTGTGTCGTCAGAAAGATAACCACCGGCTTTCATTTCCATGGCGACAAAGCCCAAAGAACGGTTATTGAACACTACAATTTTTACCGGGAGTTTCAACTGGTTAAGGGACAACAGATCACCCATTAGCATGGAGAAGCCCCCATCGCCACACAGTGCGACGACCTGGCGCTTTCTGTCGACAGATTGTGCCCCCATTGCCTGTGACAATGCATTAGCCATAGAACCGTGGTTGAATGACCCAATCAACCGGCGTTTACCATTCATTTTCAGGTAACGTGCTGCCCATAATGTCGGAGTACCCACGTCACAAGTAAATACCGCATCATCAGCCGCTTCTTCACTTACCAGGCGAGCTAAATACTGCGGGTGAATCAGGTTATAAGACGTTTTCCCATTAGCCAGCTCATCCAGCCCTTTACGTGCTTCGGTGTAATTTGCCACACACTGCTCCAGGTGCGCAGAGCTGTGGTTACTGTTAACCATTGGTAGCAGAGACTTCAGTGTGGACTTGATGTCACCCAATACACCGAGGTCTATCTGGGTATGGCGGCCCAAAGACGCCGGGTTATTATCGATTTGCAGTATGCTGGCATTTTCTGGGTAGAACGCACGATATGGGAAACTGGTGCCCAGCAGTAAAACTGTATCGGCCTGGCGCATGGCGTGGTAGCCAGATGAAAAACCGATTAAGCCTGTCATCCCCACATCATAAGGGTTGTCATATTCGATATATTCTTTGCCACGCATGGCATGAACAATCGGAGCCTGTAATTTTTCAGCCAGAGCAACAACTTCCTCATGGGATTCAGCACAACCAGCACCACACATTAAGGTGATTTTTGCACTGTTGTTAAGTTTTTCGGCCAGTTCAGCAAGATCTGACTGCTGAGGCTGGTAATAGGCAGGTTTAGGCACATTCCATTTCGGCTCAACCCCTTCAGGAACTGCTTTTAATGCAATATCGCCCGGCAAGACCAATACGCTGACATCACGGTGAAGAATGGCCTGGCGCATAGCCGTTTCCAGCAAATAAGGCATTTGTTCCGGGTTGGAAACTAATTCGCAATAAACACTGCATTCTTTAAAGAGTTCTTGCGGATGAGTTTCCTGAAAATAATTTGTGCCAATTTCTGCGGAAGGAATATGTGCGGCAATAGCCAGTACCGGAACACGGTTACGGTGGCAATCAAATAGACCGTTGATTAAGTGCATATTACCCGGGCCACAAGAACCAGCACATACAGACAATTCGCCTGTGATATGGGCTTCAGCACCTGCGGCAAATGCCGCTGTTTCTTCGTGGCGGGTACCCAGCCACTCAATTGTACCTAATTTTCTCAGGCTGTCGCTGATGCCATTTAATGAATCGCCAGTAACGCCCCAAATACGTTTAACACCCGCTTTATCAAGTGTTTCGGTAATAAAGTTTGCAATACTTTTCGACATAAAAAACTCCCTAAAAAGAGAACGGCAATAACACAAGGTAAATAAAATGTTATCAACTTGAGACTATTATCAACCCATTTTGGTTCCGGGTTCAAGGTTGTTGTGTTATTTGTATTACAAATATTTTATTATATTAATATAAATTTATATTTTATTTTGTAATATGTGAATTTATATTTTATCTATATAAAACATATTGTTGCTGTTTTTGTGTTGATGGAAGGTAGATAAAAAGTGCGCTTTCCCAGGCTGGTTGTGAACTTGGGGCTAAAAATAAAATCAGATGCTAAAGGCAAGAAATAATAAACAAGGGAAACGAATTTGTTGAATATTCAATAATTCTGATTAACACCAACAAAACTACTGTCTTTCTCTTGTGATACACGCTGGTTACTATTTTTACATTATGTGTGGTACCCCCGGTAACGTGCAGTTATCTGTGCCAGACTGATGCAGGACAATTTAACTTTTAGCCCTGGCAGGCATGCGGGGCGGGAAAAGCTCGATGAGATAAAAAAGGGTGCCACATTATGTGGATTATTATTTATAAGGAGAATTTCCATGGCATATGCAACAACGAACCCCTGGACAGGGGAAGTTATTAAGACATTTCCCGACGCAACAGATGCTGAAGTCACCGGCGCTATTGCCAGAGCGCACAATACATTCACTACATGGCGTAATGTTTCATTTTCACAGCGTGGCGAAATCTTACAAAACGCAGCCAACTTGCTGCGTGAGCAGAAAGATGAATTTGCACGCTTACTGACACTGGAAATGGGCAAACTGTATAGTGAAGCGCTGGCTGAAGTAGAGCTGTCCGCCCAGATTTTTGAATATTACGTTAAAAATGCGGAAAAACTACTGGCCCCGGAAATCTTACCAGTAGCTAACCCCCAGGAAGCCACAGCGAAAATTGTTCATGAACCGTTAGGTGTCCTGCTGGCGATCGAACCCTGGAATTTCCCGTACTACCAGATTGCCCGTATCATTGCTCCGCAACTTTCAGCCGGGAATACCATCCTTCTGAAACATGCCTCCAATGTACCGCAAAGTGCCGCTCGTTTTGAAAAACTCATGCATGATGCAGGCCTGCCTGATGGTGGGTTTATCAACCTGTATGCCGCCCGTCACCATATTGAGCAAATCCTGAATGACCCGCGTGTGCAGGGTGTGGCGCTCACCGGTTCTGAAGGTGCCGGGGCAACAGTGGCTGCACAGGCTGCGAAGGCACTGAAAAAATCCACCCTTGAATTAGGTGGGGCTGATGCCTTTATTGTGCTGGCAGATGCCGACCTGGACAAAACAGCAAAATGGGCCGTATTTGGCCGCCACTGGAATGGCGGGCAGGTCTGTGTTTCCTCCAAACGGATGATTATTGTTGATGACGTCTATGATGCGTTCCTTGAACGCTATACTGCAGGCGTGGCGGCGCTGAAGGCTGGTGATCCTCTGGACCCGGCGACTACGCTGGCACCGCTTTCCTCGCAACAGGCGGCAGATGAAGTCAAAGAGAAAATCCAACTGGCGATTTCCCATGGTGCACAGGCTCTGGAAGTTGGGCCAAAAGTACCAGGTCAGGGGGCGTTTGTTCAGCCCACAATTCTCACTGAGGTAACACCCGATAATCCGGCTTATTACATGGAGTTTTTTGGCCCGGTATCTATGATACTGCGTGCCAAAGATGATGACGATGCAGTGCGTATCGCCAATGATTCGCCGTTTGGCCTTGGTGGTTCTATTTTCACTCGTGACACTGCTCGTGGTGCTGAACTGGCTACCAAAGTATCCACCGGGATGGTTTACATTAATCACCCAACTCGCGTGAAAGCAGACCTGCCATTTGGTGGCGTACGTCGCTCTGGTTATGGCCGTGAATTAACCGGGCTGGGTATCAAAGAGTTTGTTAACCACAAATTGATTTCTGTTGTAGATATTGACACGGAATTTTAAACCAGTGACAGGAAGCCTTTGAGTTTGGGCTTCCTGTCATTCCCCTTCTTTCGCTCGCAGGTTTGACCCACAACAAAGAGCCCCACAACCCCACTTCTTTATAATCAGCCCCCATTTCCCTTGCGCGGTACACATGAATGGCTTACCAACTCAATATTAACTGGCCGGAGTTTCTGGAAACTTACTGGCAGAAAAAACCGGTTATCTTAAAAAATGCTTTGCCAGATTTTGTCGATCCTATTACACCAGATGAGCTGGCCGGCCTCGCGATGGAAGCTGAAGTCGACAGCCGTATTGTGAGCCTGCAGAATGGGGAATGGCAGGCGTGGAACGGGCCGTTTGAACAGTTTGACCACCTGGGGGAAACGGGCTGGTCTTTACTGGCACAGGCGGTAAACCACTGGCATGCGCCTGCGGCTGAATTAGTACGCCCGTTTCGGGTATTACCGGACTGGCGGCTTGATGATTTGATGATCTCATTCTCGGTACCGGGTGGGGGCGTAGGCCCGCATATCGATCAGTATGATGTCTTTATCATTCAGGGCATGGGCAGCCGCCGCTGGCGGGTAGGGGATAAACTGCCACTGAAGCAGTTCTGCCCGCATCCGGCTTTGCTGCATGTTGAGCCATTTGAGCCAATCATTGATGAAGACCTGGCACCAGGCGATATTCTTTACATCCCACCCGGATTCCCCCATGACGGCTTTACCCATGAGACAGCATTAAATTACTCCGTTGGTTTTCGTGGCCCTAATGGGCGCGATCTGATCAGCAGTTTTGCGGATTATGCGCTGGAAAACGATCTGGGTGGTGAGCATTACAGTGATCCGGATCTGACATGCCGTGAGCACCCCGGGAAAGTAGAAAATTATGAACTGGATCGGGTGCGCAATATGATGCTTGATCTGATCAACCAGCCCGAAGACTTTGCGCAATGGTTTGGCCGTTTTGCCACTACGCCACGCCATGAGCTGGATATTGCTCCGCCAGAACCTGCTTACCAGGCTGATGAAGTGGTTAATGCCCTGCGTTCTGGTGAGGTTTTGACCCGGCTCAGTGGGTTGCGGGTTCTGCATATTGGCGAACATTTCTTTGTTCACAGTGAAGCGCTGAACACCAGTGATGATAAGGCTGCAGACGCACTGTGCCGTTATACCTCTATTGGTGAGCAGGAACTGGGCAACGGGCTGGATAACCCGGCGTTTGTAGCTGAACTGACTGCTCTGGTAAACCAGGGGTACTGGTTCTTCGGCGAAGAAGAATAATCTTCATCAACCAGTGAGCAGGGCACGTACCTTGCTCACTGCTGAAAGCTCATCAGGCCGTTACCCCAGCGGCACCTTCTGTTTTACTCTGGTTAACATCGTTTAATAAACTGATTTTAAATCATATTCCTTCATTGCTTCTTTCTTGTGTACCTAATAATTTTTATTAATCTGTGCGAAAGAAAATTATAAGCGCACTTTTAGTTACTATAAATATAATTTCAGTGGTTACTATATACACATCGACGATAAGACATCGTTCAACAAAATCACTTGTGTTAATTAATGAATGAAGGAATATGACCATGAAAAATATTAAAACCATCGCTGCTGCCGCTGCTCTTACTCTGGTTTCATTTGCAAGCTTTGCACAATCTGTCAGTGTGACTGCGGATACGCTGGACAGCGCTGAAGCAAAAATTGCTGCAAAAGCACAGCAGGAAGGTGCTTCTTACCATATTACTGAAGCAAATATGAACAACAGAGTTCATATGACTGCAGAACTGACCAAATAATGGCCTGCAACTGACAGTACAGCCAGAAAAACCTTTGCTACGGTTTTTCTGGTTTAATCTCCACAGTTTACTTCCCTCACTGAAAACCTTGCTGCTCCCATTAGTTCCAAAATCTCTTCAACCAGTGATTCCCCCGGTAAGTTAATTCCTATTAAAAACATGGGCTTTTTAAGTATTCTGCTTTTTCTGAATGGTATTTATGAGAATCAGAATATCATTGAAAATGAAAATTATTATCAATACTATAATGCGCGATTTCTGTTACAGTTAAAAAACCATTTTAACGATGAGGTTATTGTGCAATGGAACTGGCCTGTGGGAGCCATGCGTGGTGGCAACATAAACAAAGCCCGGAGTGGGTGGCTGAAGGCACAGATAAGTACCGGGTGACGTTCTGGTGGCGTGATCCCGACGGTGATGAATCCACTTCGCCTGTTCGGCGGGTATGGCTCTACATTACCGGGGTTACAGACCACCACCAGCGTGCTGTTCCCCAGTCTCTGCAACGTATTCCGGGCACCGACGCCTGGTCATGGACTACCTCATTAAGTTCACACTGGCGTGGCAGCTATTGCCTTATTCCCTCGTTTGGTGAGAACGACTTCAGTGAAGCCGTAATGCAGGGTGATATGAGCGATAAAATGGCACTGCGTGAAGGCTGGCGCCGGTTGTTGCCCCAGGCGATTGCAGACCCACTAAACCCGGTAAGCTGGCGAGGGGGGCGTGGTCACCCGGTTTCAGGTCTGGAACTCCCGGATGCGCCAGAGCAACCGGGGTGGAAAAACACGCAAGTGTCTTATACAGAACCACAGTGTGTTAACTGGCACAGCGAACATTTGCACAATACCCGCCGGGTTTGGGTTTACACCACCGGTGAGGCTTCAAACCCTGCCCAACGGCCACTGGCAATACTGCTGGATGGCGAGTTTTGGGCGCAGAGCATGCCGGTCTGGCCTGTTCTGCAATCACTGACTTTGGCCGGGCAACTGCCCGCAGCAGTATATGTACTGGTTGATGCTATCGATACTGCTCATCGCAGCCGGGAATTGCCCTGCAATCAGGATTTCTGGCTGGCGGTGCAAAACGAATTATTACCCCGTATTGCTCATATGGAGCCCTTTCATCCCGGGCCACAAAATACCGTGGTTGCCGGGCAAAGTTTTGGTGGCCTGGCATCTTTATATGCCGCATTACACTGGCCTGAGCGCTTCGGCTGTGCGCTCAGCCTTTCTGGTTCCTATTGGTGGCCCAACCGTGGGGAAACTGTGGATGGCGAGCTTATCCGCCAGGTTAAAAGTGGCCAGCTCCCGGCAGGCCGCCCACGAATCATTCTTGAGGCGGGCTTGCGTGAACCCCTTATCTTTCGGGCCAACCAGGCTATGTATGCACAACTACAACACACACAGCACAACGTTTTGTGGCGTCAGTTTGACGGCGGACATGACGCGTTTTGCTGGCGCGGTGGGCTAACCAGCGGGTTAAAAACTCTCTGGGCGCCACTGTTGGGCCAGTAAAGCGTGTTTTTCATGGCAGAGGAGCCTGGTATGGAATTCAGCAACCCCTTCGATAACCCGCAAGGGTTATTTTTGATTTTGTGTAATCCCCGGCAGCAATACTGTTTGTGGCCGCAGCAGTGTGCGTTGCCTGTGGGATGGCACGTTGCCTGTGACGCACAGCCCCAGGCTGATTGTGATGCCTGGCTGAAAGCACAATGGCAGTCCCTCCATCCCCATCACCAGGTGAGTTGTGAAGGAGAGGGTGTATGAATTTACCTCTAGTAGCGGCGCAGCCTGGCATCTGGATGGCAGAAAAACTTTCGGCACTGCAAAGTGAATGGAGTGTGGCGCATTATGTGGAGCTGGAAGGTGAACTGGATGCGGCATTGTTGGCCCGTGCAATTGAACACGGGTTAGCACAAGCAGATACCCTTCACCTGCGTTTTCATGAAACAGAGGGTGAAGTCAGGCAATCAGTGGATGATTCCCTGGTTTTTCCTGCTCCCGGGCTGACTGATTTGCGCCATGAAGCCGGGCCTCATAACGCGGCAATCGCGTTAATGCAGCAGGATTTAAACCAGAATCTGCGGGTGGACAGCAATAATCCATTGGTTTACCACCATATTTATCGCGTGGGCGACAACCGCTGGTACTGGTATCAGCGCTACCACCATTTGCTGGTGGATGGCTTCAGTTTTGTTGCTATTACTCAGCATATTACCGCCATTTACCGTGCATTACTGCACGGGGAATCTCTGCCTCCTTCGCCATTTACACCGTTTGCAGATGTAGTGGAAGAGTACCAGCGATACCAGCACAGCGATGCACGGGGGCGTGATAACGCGTTTTGGGCGCAGGAAGCACAGCAGCTACCGCCTGCGGTCTCGTTGTCTGAGGTGCCATTACAGGGGAATGCATCCGGCCATGAGATAGTAAAACTGGTTCAGCAGGCTGATGCACAGGTATTTAACCAACTGATGCGGGCAGTACCAGGTTGTCGCCGGGAAGACATTGTTCTGGCGCTGGTTGCGCTGTGGCTTGGGCGGTTATCCGGGCGGCGCGATTATACCGCCGGGTTTATTTTTATGCGGCGTATGGGCTCGGCCGCGTTGAGTTCGACCGGGCCGGTGCTGAATGTGTTGCCACTGGCGGTCACGATTGACCCTAACCAAACACTGGCTGACCTGGCGCAATCGCTGGCGGGTAAGTTAAAGAAAATGCGCCGCCACCAGCGCTACGACACTGAACAGATCCTGCGGGATACCGGGCGCGTAGTCAGCCACGAACCACTGTATGGCCCGGTATTTAACGTAAAAGTCTTTGATTACCAGGTTGATATGGACGGCCTGCGTGGCAAAACTCATATCCTGGCTACCGGCCCGGTTAATGATTTGGAACTGGTGCTGTTACCGGGTGAAGAAGGTGGTGCGTTCGGCATTGAATTACTGGCTAATGCCCGCCGCTACCATGCTGACAGCCTCTCCCGCCATATGCAACGCCTGCCATTGTTACTCAGGCAGTTTGCTGCCAACCCGGATTTGCGCTGTGGCGACAGCCAGGTGCTGCTCGAAGAAGAACAAGCCCTGCTGGTCCGTATTAACCAGACTGAAACACCCGTTCCGCTCACCACATTAAGTGAACTGCTGGCACGCCAGGCAAGCCAAACGCCCGATGCGCCAGCGTTGGTTGATGCCCGTATCAGCCTGAGTTACCGGGAGATGCGTGAACAGGTGGTTGCCCTGGCGCATCTGTTACGCCAGCATGGTGTGCGGCCTGGAGATTGCGTTGCCGTCGCCTTACCGCGCTCCGTCTTCCTGACTCTTGCTCTGCATGCCATTGTGGAAGCCGGAGCCGCCTGGCTCCCGCTGGATACGGGCTACCCGGACGAACGCCTGCATATGATGCTGGAAGATGCCCGCCCGGCGGTACTGATCACCACGCCCCAACAACAAGAACGTTTCCGGCATAGTGGTGTGCCAGCGTTTATTTGTTATGACGGGCTCCTGCCTGCTCAGGGGGCAACGCCGCTGGCACTCTCGCGCCCGGAACATACGGCGTACATTATTTTTACTTCGGGTTCTACCGGCAGGCCGAAAGGCGTTATGGTGGGGCAAACGGCAATTGTTAACCGCCTTCTCTGGATGCAGGACCATTATGTCCTGACGGCGGATGACGTTGTCGCACAGAAAACACCCTGCAGTTTCGATGTCTCGGTGTGGGAGTTTTTCTGGCCGTTTATTGCCGGGGCAAAACTGGTTATGGCTGAGCCAGATGCCCACCGTGACCCGGAAATGATGCTGCAGTTTTTCCGCCATTATAGGGTGACAACCACCCACTTTGTGCCTTCCATGCTGGCGGCATTTGTTGCCACGCTGTCCGCTAAAGAGCATTGCCAGGATTGTGATTCATTACGCCAGGTCTTTTGCAGTGGAGAGGCGCTTCCCACGGGGTTATGCCGCGAATGGGAACAACTGACTGGTGTGGCGCTTCATAACCTGTACGGGCCAACAGAAGCCGCAGTGGATGTCTCCTGGTACCCGGCTTATGGCGAGACACTGGCCGCAGTGACCACCCCCAGTGTGCCAATTGGTTTCCCTGTGTGGAATACCGGGTTGCGAGTCCTGGATGACATGATGCAACCGGTTCCTGTTGGCGTTGCCGGAGACCTGTACCTTACAGGGGTTCAACTGGCTCAGGGGTATATGCACCGACCTGATTTGACCGCCAGCCGGTTTATTGCCGACCCGTTTGTACCCGGTGAACGAATGTACCGCACGGGGGATGTGGCGCGCTGGCTGGGCAATGGTGCAGTCGAATACCTGGGCCGCAGCGACTTCCAGTTGAAAATCCGTGGGCAGCGTATTGAGCTGGGTGAAATAGACGCAGTATTACAGAGCCTGCCGGGTGTTGCCCAGGCGGTTTCCCATGCCTGTGTTTTCAACCAGGCCGCAGATGTGGGGGGCGATGCCCGCCAGTTAGTGGGGTACCTGGTGGCGGAAGAGGGCTGCGTGCCAAATGAAGCCGTGTTACTGGAGCAGGTACGCCAGCAACTGCCACCGCACCTGGTGCCGGTTGTCCTGATTACGCTTGATGCGTTGCCATTGAGCGCTAACGGCAAACTGGATCGTAAAGCACTGCCGCTCCCACAACTGCACCAGTCATCTCATGGGCGATCGCTTTTGCCCGGCACTGAAAGCCTGGTTGCTGGCGCATTTGCACAATTGCTGGGGTGTGAAATCAACGATGCCAGCGCCGATTTCTTTGCCCTTGGCGGGCACTCCCTGCTGGCGATGCGCCTTGCAGCCATACTGAGCCGCCAACTGGGGCAAATGGTACGGCCCGGGCAAATCATGGCAGCCTCCACGGTTGAAAAACTCAGTGAAGCGCTTGGACAGGGCAACTCAGTTGCATCTCAGCCCGCTGGTTTTGAGCCGTTACTGACTTTGCGGGAAGGTAACGGGCCTGCGCTGTTTTGCTTCCATCCGGCTTCTGGTTTTGCCTGGCAGTTCAGCGTGTTATCCCGCTACCTGGCGCCATGCTGGTCTGTGATTGGTGTTCAGGCAGCAGGCCCGGAAGGGCCAATGCAGTCGGCAACAACCCTTGAAGAACTGTGTGAGCACCACCTTGCTGTACTGACTGCGCGTCAGCCTCACGGGCCTTATTACCTGCTTGGTTATTCGTTAGGGGGAACCCTCGCGCATGCTCTGGCATCCCGGTTGGAAGCGCGGGGCGAAACCGTGGCTTTCCTGGGGTTGCTCGACACCTGGCCACCAGAGACACAAAACTGGTCAGGTAAAGACCACCAGCAACTCGACCCGGAAGTGCTTGAGAAAATCGCCCATGAACGTGAAGCCTTTATCGCGGCGCAGCAGGGGCAGAACGCGGGGGACGAATTGTTCAGCGCTATTGAAGCCAACTACGCCGACGCCGTCCGCTTACTGGCAACAGCGCGAAGCCAGCGTTTTAACGGGCATGCCACTCTGTTTGTAGCAGACCAGACACTCGCCAGCGGGCTTGAGCCGCACAGCGCCTGGGCACCCTGGACCGGGTCATTATCGGTATATCACCAGCCATGCGCTCATGCTGAGATTATTGCGCCGGATGCCTTTGTCACTATTGGCCCGCAAATCAGTCAATTGTTGGGAGAGCCTTCATGAATAAGCAGTCTTCACGGTGGCTTAATCTCAGCCTGCTGAAAACACACCCGGCTTTTCGCGCGGTGTTCTTTGCCCGGTTTATCTCCATCCTCTCGCTTGGGTTATTAGGGGTGGCGGTGCCGGTACAAATCCAGGCTCTTACCCAGTCAACCTGGATGGTAGGCCTGGCGGTGACACTGACCGGCGGGGCGATGTTTATTGGCCTGATGACAGGCGGCGTACTGGCTGACCGCTACGAGCGCAAGCAGCTGATTCTTTTTGCGAGAGCCACCTGTGGTGTCGGGTTTATTGGTTTGTGCATCAATGCGTTATTGCCTGCGCCATCGCTGGCGGTGATTTATCTGCTGGGTATCTGGGACGGTTTCTTTGCTTCGCTGGGCGTTACGGCCCTGCTGGCGGCAACGCCGGCTCTGGTGGGCCGTGAAAACCTGATGCAGGCCGGGGCGATAACCATGCTGACGGTTCGCCTTGGGTCGGTGATTTCCCCCATGCTGGGTGGCCTGTTACTGGCGAGTGGCGGTGTGGAATGGAACTATGGTCTGGCTGCTCTGGGTACCTTTATTACCCTGTTGCCTTTGCTGTTCCTGCCTCGTTTACCCCCTCCGCCTCAGCCACGGGAAAACCCACTCAAATCCCTGTTCGGTGCCGGGCATTACCTGGTGAAAAACCCGTTAATTGGTGGCATCGCATTGTTAGGTGGGTTGGTGACAATGGCGAGTGCCGTGAGGGTACTGTACCCCTCGCTGGCGGAAGGCTGGCAGATGTCTGCCTCCCATATTGGCCTGTTGTATGCGGCTATACCACTTGGCGCTGCGGTAGGGGCGCTAACCAGTGGTAACCTGGCGCACCACCCGCGCCCCGGTTTATTGATGCTCCTGACTACGCTGGGGGCGTTTATTGCCATTGCCTTGTTCGGGCTTATGCCAGCCTGGTTGCCTGGTGTTGTGTGCCTGGTGGGGTTTGGCTGGCTCAGCGCCATCAGTGCACTGCTCCAGTACACCTTGTTACAAACCCAGACTCCGGAACAGATGCTGGGCCGGATAAATGGTTTATGGACGGCGCAAAACGTTACTGGCGATGCTATTGGCGCGGCGGTGCTGGGTGGGCTGGGGGCCGTTGTTTCGCCAGCGCACTCTGCCAGTGTCAGCGGTGTTGTGCTGTGCATTATTGGCGTAATCCTGCTACTCGCCCTGGGGCAACTGCGCCGTTTTCGCCAGGAGGCGGTCTCTTCTGCCTCCGGTACGCCGGGGCAGGCATAAATTCTGCGTGAGGAAAGTCTGAAAACGGGTTGTCACTGGCAGCCCTCTATCAGTTTACCGGATATAGCCTGGCGATTAATGGGCTGATTTTACGGGAAACACGTTGGCCGAAAATAGCGCGAGCCCACTGTTCATGCGGTTTGTGTGGTTGACATCCCGTGCAGTTGCTTTTAGGGTAGCAGACTTAAATACGCAAATGATAATTGTTATTAAAGTGTTTATCATTTTCGTTAAAGACCAAAGATAATTCTGGTACAACGCAAAATCACAGCAGCCAGAACTATTGAGGATAAGTGACTCTGATGTTTTTGAAGGGTGGGGATTCAGTCTATGACTGCAACACTGAGATCCGATAGCTTCTTTTTTATGTCGCCATTTCGCAGCCTGGTGACACAGGGGTGTTTTTCCCGAATTACCACGCCGCTGGCCGGTGGCGAGGATGCAGGCAGCCCGTTTCAACAGGCGTTAACTGCTGCGTTTGGCAAGGCACATGAGGCCGGGTTAACCAGGCCTGTTGTGGTTGGGGCGATACCTTTTGATACGCGTAAGCCTTGTGCGTTATTCGTCCCGGAAACCTGGTCGGAATTCTCACGTGAAGCCTGGCTAAACCAGGTGAATACGCCTGAAAAAAATCCCCTGGCTGTGGTGCACCGTAAAGCAATCCCTGAACAGGATACGTTTGAAGCGATGGTTGCCCGGGCGGCAGCATTAACCGATACCCCACAGGTGGATAAAATTGTTTTATCGCGGCTGATTGATATTACCGCGCAATCCCCCCTGGACAGCACTGTGCTGCTTCAGCAGCTTATTGCGCAAAACCCGGGCAGTTTCAACTTCCATGTGCCACTGGCTGACGGGCGTGTTTTGCTGGGGGCCAGCCCGGAACTGCTGGTACGCAAAGATGGCGAAGCTTTTGCTTCCTTACCCCTTGCCGGTTCAGCGCATCGCCACAGTGATGCCGGTCTGGATGAAGACGCCGGGCAGCAACTGCTGGCTTCGCAAAAAGACCAGTATGAACATGCACTGGTGGTACAGGCCATGAAAAGCGTACTTGCGCCGCACTGCCAGCAACTGGAAATTCCTGCCACGCCACAACTGATTTCTACTCCTACATTGTGGCACCTGGCATCCCCGATAAAGGGTGTGACCAACCCAGGCGACAACGTGTTGTCACTGGCAAGCCGCCTGCACCCGACGCCAGCACTGAGCGGTTTCCCTCATGAGATTGCCACAACGCTGATACGTGAACTGGAGCCCTTTGACCGCGAACTGTTTGGCGGCATTGTTGGCTGGTGTGATGAGCAGGGCAACGGCGAATGGGCCGTAACCATCCGGTGTGCCGCGTTGAATGGCAGCCAGGTGCGCTTGTTTGCCGGCGCGGGAATTGTACCGGCATCGTCACCTGAGAAAGAGTGGCAAGAGACCGGCGTTAAGCTCACCACCATGCTGAATGTGTTCGGGCTGAATTAATTAACAAGGACATACCAATGGCAATTCCTTTCACTCCATGGCCAGATGAATTCGCCCGGCGTTACCGGGAAAAAGGTTACTGGCTGGACCGCCCTCTGACAGACATTATTGAAAATCAACGTGAAAACCCGTCTGTTGCACTGGTTGATGGCACACGGTCGTTCAGTTACCCGCAACTCAACCAGCTCGCCTGCAACCTGGCAGCCAGCCTGTTAGCCCGTGGCGTTAAACCGGGCGACACCGCACTGGTACATCTGGGCAATAATGCTGAGTTTTTTATTACCTTCTTCGCGTTGCTGAAAATTGGCGTAGTCCCGGTTAATGCGTTGTTCAGCCACCAGCGTAATGAAGTGGATGCTTACGCAGTACAAATTTCGCCAACATTGTTGATTGCCGACCAGCAGCACAGCCTGTACCAGAATGCCGAAGCTGTGGATCATTTTGTTACCCGGCACGCTTCCATTCGCACAGTTTTACTGTTGGGAGCGCAGGGCTCACAGAGCCTGACTGCAGCGATTGAACAACCGGCTGGTGGTACTGAACTGGTTCCTGGTCCGGCAGACCAGGTGGCGTTTTTCCAGTTATCTGGCGGCAGTACCGGCACGCCAAAACTTATTCCCCGCACGCACAACGATTATTACTACAGCATTCGCCGCAGTAACGAAGTGTGTGGGTTCAGTGCACAAACCCGTTACCTGTGCGCGCTGCCTGCAGCCCATAACTATTCCATGAGTTCGCCGGGAACTCTGGGTGTCTTCCTTGCTGGTGGATGTGTGGTACTGGCTGGTGACCCGGATGCCACTTTGTGCTTCCCCTTAATTGAACAGCACCAAATCAATGTCACGGCCCTGGTACCACCGGCAGTCAGCTTGTGGTTACAGGCTATTAGTGAGTGGGGCAATAACCAGCAACTTGCATCACTACAGTTACTACAAGTGGGGGGCGCACGCCTGTCTCCAGCGCTTGCTGCACGAATTCCGGCAGAAATAGGGTGCCAGTTACAGCAGGTGTTTGGCATGGCTGAAGGGCTGGTGAACTACACCCGGCTGGATGACACACCAGAGCGCATTATCAACACCCAGGGCAAACCCATGTGCCCCGATGACGAAGTCTGGGTGGCAGATGAAAACGGTAACCCGCTGCCAGCAGGCCAGGTGGGGCGTTTGATGACCCGTGGCCCTTATACCTTCCGCGGGTATTTCAACAGCCCGGAACACAATGCCAGTGCTTTCGACCCGAACGGTTTTTACTGCTCAGGCGACCTGATTGCTATTGATGACGCAGGCTACATCACTGTTCAGGGGCGCGAGAAAGACCAGATAAACCGTGGCGGCGAAAAAATCGCGGCAGAAGAAATAGAAAACTTACTGCAACGCCATGAGGCGGTAATTCATGCCGGGCTGGTTAGTATTGACGACCCTTTAATGGGAGAGAAGAGCTGCGCTTACCTGGTGACCTCTGCGCCGCTACGCGCTGTGGATATACGGCGTTTTCTGCGTGGCCTTGGCGTGGCGGATTACAAACTACCTGACCGGGTAGTGTGTGTGGATGCCTTGCCGCTGACGGCTGTGGGCAAAGTAGATAAAAAAGCGCTTCGCCGCTGGATGGCTGAGCGCGACGCAACCTGAGGAGTAGTGAAATGGCGATTCCAAAATTAACGGCTTATGCATTGCCTGAAGCCAGCGAGTTACCGGTCAGCAAAGTCAACTGGGAAGCAGATCCTGCCCGCGCAGCACTGCTGATTCACGATATGCAGGAATACTTCGTGGGGTTCTGGGGGGAAAATAACTCCATGATCAACCAGGTGGTGAATAATATTGCTGCTCTTCGCCAGTACTGCAAGCAGCAGGGGATCCCGGTTTATTACACCGCGCAGCCAAAAGACCAGCCTGCTGAAGACCGGGCCTTACTGAATGATATGTGGGGGCCCGGGCTGACCAAATCGCCAGAACAACAGGCAGTGGTGGCCGCACTTACCCCAGATGCAGATGACACCGTATTAGTGAAGTGGCGCTACAGTGCGTTTCACCGCTCACCGCTGGAACAGTTGCTCAAAGAAAGTGGCCGCGACCAACTGATTATTACTGGCGTGTATGCCCATATTGGCTGCATGACGACGGCTACTGATGCCTTTATGCGTGATATTCAGCCGTTTATGGTGGCCGATGCCCTGGCGGATTTCAGCCGCGAAAAACACCTGATGGCACTCAACTATGTGGCAGGTTGCGCAGGGCAGGTGGTAATGACCCAGGATGTGGTGCCATTACCTGCCAGTAAAGGGCACCTGCGAGAGGTTATTCGCCCACTGATTGATGAAGAAGATGAACCCATGGATGATGAAAACCTGGTGGATTTCGGCCTGGATTCCGTGCGGATGATGGCGCTGGCCGCACGCTGGCGCAAAGTTCACCATGATATCGACTTCGTGATGCTGGCGAAGAACCCCACCATTGATGCCTGGTGGGCGCTGTTATCCCGCGAGGTTCGGGTATGAACCCTGGGTTTAAGGATAAAACCGTGTGGGTGACTGGCGCGGGCAAAGGTATTGGCTACGCGACGGCGCAGGCATTTGCTGCCGCAGGTGCGAATGTCACCGGGTTCGACCTTGCATTCCCGCTGAATAACTATGCCTTTTCAACAGTGATGATGGATGTGGCGGATGACCAGCAGGTAAGTGAAGTCTGCCGGGGGCAACTGGCATCAATCCAGCGGCTGGATGTGCTGGTGAATGCTGCCGGAATTCTGACTATGGGGGCAACCGATGAACTCACCCCGGAAGCCTGGCATCGCACCTTTGCGGTTAACGTGGGCGGCGCATTCAACCTGTTCCGCCACACTATGGCACAGTTTCGCCACCAGAAAGGCGGGGCTGTCGTGACCGTTGCCTCGGATGCTGCGCATACACCGCGTATTGGTATGAGTGCCTATGGCGCTTCTAAAGCGGCGCTGAAAAGCCTGGCGCAAACCGTGGGGCTGGAGTTGGCCCCATTTGGTGTGCGCTGTAACCTGGTCTCACCCGGTTCAACGGATACCGATATGCAGCGCACATTATGGCTGAGCGATGATGCCGAACAGCAACGTATTCGAGGCTTCGCTGAGCAATTCAAGTTGGGGATACCTCTGGGGAAAATCGCCCGGCCTGAGGAGATCGCCAACACCGTGCTGTTTCTTGCCTCTGAACTCGCCAGCCACATCACATTGCAGGATATTGTGGTGGATGGCGGCTCAACCCTGGGGGCATAGCCTGTGTGGAAGCGGCAACTGTCTCTTGAAGCACTGAATGCTACCAGTGCAGATACTCTGGTGGCGCAACTGGGTATTGTTTATACCGAATTAGGCGAAGATTACCTTGAGGCGGAAATGCCGGTAGACAGCCGGACATTTCAGCCTTTCGGTTTGCTGCATGGTGGGGCATCCGCGGCTTTGGCTGAAACGCTGGGGTCAATGGCCTGTTTTTTGACTACCCGGGAAGGGCAATGTGCGGTGGGTACTGAATTAAATGCCACTCACCACCGCCCGGTGTCTCAGGGCAAGGTTCGTGGGCGCTGTACTGCACTGCACCTGGGGCGGCAAAGCCAAAGTTGGGAAATTGTGGTGTTTGATGAACAAGGGCGGCGTTGTTGTACCTGCCGCCTGAGTACAGCGGTACTGGGTTAGTCTTTATTTCATACCGTTAATTTGAACGGCTTATACGCAACTGTGTGAGCCGTTTCCCTTCCATATTTACCAAAGCATGCCTGAACCGGCGGGTCTCTATCCGGTGCCTTTGGGCGCAACATCCAAATTCGGGAAATATGAAATGCAGGCAACACCCGCCCGGGTATTGCCTGTGTGAATTAATTCAGCGCGATGCGCACGATGTCATCGGGTGCAGTTGCTGGTTTGGTGCGGCTTGCTTCCTGCTTAACGGTGACATACAGAGTATTACCGTCTGGTGAAACAGCCAGGCTGTTTGGGTGAACCGGTAACTTAATGGTTTTGGTCACTGCCAGGGTTTTGCCATCGATGATGCTGACTGAACCGTCTGTGCGGTGTGTGGCATAAATTTCGTCACGCTTCGCGTTAAACAGTACGGCAACAGACGTTGGTGTGGCGATATGGTTAACCACTTTATTGGTTTTCAGATCCACCACAAATAAGCCAGGTTCTTTGCCATCAGAAATAAAGGCGCGCTGGCCCTGGGTATCCAGGCTGATATTCAGCAGCATATGGTCTTTGCCATCATCAACAATTTTATGGCGTTCCAGAACTTTGTTGTTGGTGGTGTCGATAATAATCAACTCGCCATCTGCGTTGGTGGTGTACAGGCGGTTAGTCTGGCTGTCCAGCGCCAGCCCGGTATTCAGTTTACCCAGGTGAGTAATGGTGTGTTTCAGTGTGAGGTTTTTGCCATCCACTACCCAAATCACACTGTCGGCCCGGCCAATACCACCAACGTAAATGGTGTTGGTTGCTTCATTGACTGCCAGTTCACGTGGTGCGGGTGGGCGGTTTTTTTCTTCGCCCGGTTTTTTATCCTGTGCGGCGGCCTGGGGAACCAGGGCCAGAGTACCGGCAACTTTACCTGAAGAGGCATCGACAGCCATCAAAGCACTGGTAAAAGTGTCGCCGAAATACAGGGTATTGGTTTTGCCGTTCAGCGCCGCACCAAAAGCTTTGTTCGGTGTATCAATAATATGGGTTGTATCAAGTGTGCTGGCATTTAGCTGATAAACCGCGCCGCCAGGTTCACTGCGCTGTTTGGTTGTTGCTGCATATACCGCATTGTTATTTGGGTTATAAACAATTTCGTACTCCCCAAAACCAACAGGTTTGCGCAACACAGTGTCTGCGGCCAGAGTAGAAAATGCCATGCCGCTAAGCATGACAGCCAGCGCCAGGTGAGAGAAATGCCGTTTAAAACGTGTGTTTTGCAGAACCATGATTACAACCTTTTTGAGATGAATTATTATTTGTTTATGTTAATGATAATCGTTCTGATTATCATGTAACCATGTTACAGAGTCAAACAGTTATCAGTACAAAATCGGGGCTGGATTATTGGCGGTTGTGCCGTTGGGTTTAATCCCGCAGGCACGCTTAACTCTGCGTTTTTGTGGCAGGAAGTGTCAGGGGTGTTCACCAAAGCGGGTGTAATGAGCCAGTGCCCCGGTAATCGCCGCCAGGTGTTGTTTCAGGTTACTGTGCAGGGTGCGGATTGCCGGTGAGAACTGTTTACGATGCGGGCAAATCAAGTTTAACGGCGCGGCTTCTCCTGCCTGCTCCGGCAGAACAACTTCGAGCCTGTTGTTCTCAACATCGCGGCAAACATCCAGCCATGATTTGTACACGATGCCCATTCCTTCAATTGCCCAGCGCCGGGCTACATCGGCATCATCACAAAGCAACCTGGCTGCCACTGGCAGGTCTTGCATTGTTCCGTTTACCGGAAATGACCACTTATCCACAAACGTGTTGTTGAGCGTAAATGCCAGACATGGATGCTTGAGGATATCGTCCAGTGATTCAGGCCTGCCATGTTCATTGAGGTATGCAGGTGACGCAACCAGCACCCGGCGATTTCCCGGGGCGAGCGGCAGAGCAACATAATCACGGTTGCTCAGTACGCCATAGCGAATGGCGATATCCACCGGGTCGCGGAAAATATCACTGACGTGGTCGGATAAAAATAAGCGCAGGCTGATACGCGGGTGGCTCCGGCAAAAATCAGTAATAACCGGAAGTAACACATTGCGCCCTACATCGGAGGGCATCGCTATTTTTAATTCTCCCTGGAAATCCTGCTCGCTGGTACGCAGGCTTTCAGCGCCAGCCTGCATTGCGCTGAGCATCTCCCGCGCAAAGGGCAAGTATTTTTCACCTTCAGCGGTCAGGCGCAGGCTGCGGGTGGAGCGGGCAAACAGGCGTGTATCCAAATCCCTTTCCAGGCGGCGAATGGCCGCGCTGACCTGGGCTGGCAGCAGGCTGGCTTCGCGAGCGGCGGCGGAAAAACTGCCAAGCAGCGCTGAACGAATAAACAAATGAACATCTTCAAGGCGAATCATAGGCAGAGTCTCACAGCGAATTCTATTTACACTCCTGGAGTGAAAGTGTTGCTCATTTTAGCTAATTTTTCTGGTTATCTGCCAGGCGTAGACTGCGTTAACCAACTTTATGAGTTATTAATTGCCCTTTGCCACTAACAGGAGGCAGGTTGTGAAAGCGATTGTTTATAGCCAGCACGGTTTACCGATTACCGATGAACAGGCGTTATATGAAACGGAACTCCCCATGCCAGTGCCTGGCCCCCATGATCTGCGGGTAAAAATCCAGGCGATTGCTGTCAACCCGGTAGATATGAAAGTCCGCCAAAGTGCTGCTGTGGCTGAGACGCGTATTCTTGGCTGGGATGCAGTTGGTATCGTTGATGCAGTGGGTGAAGCCGTTACACTGTTTAAACCGGGTGATGAAGTGTATTACGCAGGTGACATTACCCGCCCGGGGGCTTATGCCGAATATGGTCTGGTGGATGAATTTATTGCCGGGCACAAACCGGCGTCGCTGAGTGTGGCGGATGCCGCGGCATTACCTTTAACCTCACTAACTGCATGGGAACTGTTATTTGACCGGCTGAATGCCGCGAAAGATGAACAGGCCGCGTTGTTGATCATTGGTGCCGCCGGTGGCGTGGGCACCATGCTGACCCAACTGGCAAGAAAGCTGACCAACCTGACGGTGATTGGCTCGGCTTCCCGCCCGGAAACAGCGGAGTGGGTAAAAAGTTTTGGCGCACACCATGTTATTGACCACAGCCGACCACTGCGTGAAGGCTTACAGGAAGCCGGGATCGAGTCTGTGCGCTATGTAGCAAGCCTTACCCACACAGAGCAGCATTTTGCTGATATCGTGGATGTGCTGGCGCCACAGGGGCGTTTCGGGGTGATTGATGATCCGGCCATTCTTGATGTTATGCCATTAAAAAAGAAAGCAATTTCTTTGCACTGGGAACTGATGTTCACACGTTCCATGTTTGCCACCCCGGACCGTATTCGCCAGCATGAAATCCTCGACCATGTCAGCCATCTTATTGATGCCGGAACACTGAAAACAACGGTGGGCGAACACTACGGGATGATTAATGCGGCAAACTTGCGCCGGGCGCATGCCACGCTGGAAAGTGGCCGGGCAAAAGGCAAAATTGTACTGTCTGGTTTTTGATCACTACCAACAGTCTTCACTCGTTTTACCTGTCTTTTCACTTACCCGGTTGTTTGCCGGGTAAGGCTTGTTGACCATTGCTGATACGTATATCGTACTTCACTCTCCATGGGCTGAAATGTCTCTTTTCGTTTTTTAACATTCGCAATCACTGCAATATGGCAGAAAGTATGAAGTTAAATGCGAGATATTCTGGAGTCTTTGTCAGGAAATAGTGCCGGAACGTGACATTTTATGAATTGGCACAAATAGCTACAAAATGAGAATGAAAATTCTCATAATTAGCAACGCCGTGAAAATAAGTGAGATGAGAATAGTCTCAGTGATGACGTTATTGCCTGCAATCCCTGTATAAAAAATGGGTAATGACTTTTTGAGTAGCCATTTTCTTGAGTTACGGGGAGTTTTTGCCTGACTGATGGTATGCGGTTTCACTACAAAGGCGCACTAAAAGTAATGGCTATTTTATAACAGCGGGGTAAACCCCCAGGCTGAATAATATTTCTTCCCTTAATGGGATTTTCTCTGTTGGCTTTGTGCCAACCAGGGGGGGCGAAAGCCGGTTTAATGATTTGATTTATCTGATTTTCAATAGGGTTCCTTTTTGCTGTTTGCGCCTTTGGGTGTGAGTTAGAGGAATTATGAAAATTCGTGGTATTTACCTTTTATCCGTATGTTTATTGTTCGGATGTGATAACAAGGATAACGCCAGTCAACCCTCAGCAGTAACTGAAGTGGGGGTGGTTACTTTACAACAACAGCCTTACACCCTGAGAAGCGAACTGACCGGGCGTACTACCGCGACGCTCAGTGCTGAAGTGCGCCCTCAGGTTGGCGGCATTATTGAAAAAAGGTTGTTTACTGAAGGCCAGGACGTCAAAGCAGGGCAGGCCTTGTACCAGATAGACCCGTCCAGCTATCGCGCGGCTTATGATGAAGCAGTCGCTGCGCAAAAAACGGCGCAGGCGCAAATGGTGGGCGATTGCCAAAAAGCCAGCCGTTATTCCCAACTGGTAAAAGTTGACGGGGTATCAAAGCAGGATGCAGATGATGCCGTGGCAACCTGTGGGGTGGATAAGGCTACGCTTGAAGAGAAAAAAGCAGCGGCAGAAGCCGCGCGTATTGATCTGAACTGGACAACCGTCACCGCGCCAATCAGCGGGCGAATCGGTATTTCGTCAGTTACACCTGGCGCACTGGTCAGTGCTTCTCAGGATACCGCGCTGACCACGATTTATAGTCTTGATAAAATGTATGTTGACCTGACGCGCTCCAGTGCGGATTTGCTGCGCCTGCGCAAAGAGGCTCTGGCGCAAAACAGCAATACGCTGGAGGTGACTCTCACTCTGGAAGATGGCAGCACTTATCCGCTGAAAGGGCGCCTTGAACTCACCGAAGTGGCTGTGGATACCTCTACAGGCTCCGTCACGCTGCGTGCTGTCTTCCCTAATCCCCAGCATATTTTGCTCCCCGGTATGTTTGTGCGCGCAAGTATTGACGAAGGCGTTGTTGAGAATGCCATTCTCGCTCCACAAAAAGGGATTGGCCGTGATCCGAAAGGTGAAGCCACTGCCTATGTTGTCGATGCCAATAACAAAGTGGAATTACGCACGCTCAAAACTGGCGAAGCTGATGGTACGAACTGGGTAGTGCTGAGTGGCCTGAAATCTGGTGACCGGATTGTCGTGGAAGGCAGTGATAAAGTGACATCGGGCCAAACCGTCAAGCCAGTTGAAGTGAAACTGAGCGGAGAGGCGAACTGATGTTTTCACGTTTCTTTGTTAATCGCCCGGTATTTGCCTGGGTGATAGCCATCTTAATTATGATGGCTGGCGCCATTGCCATTCGGACATTACCCGTCGCGCAATACCCGGATGTAGCGCCTCCTTCCGTACAAATTAAAGCGACCTATACCGGAGCATCTGCCGATACACTGGAAAACAGTGTTACCAAAGTTATTGAGCAGCAACTGACCGGGTTGGATAACCTGCTCTATTTTTCATCCACCAGTAGTTCCGATGGTAGTGTGAAAATTACTGTGACCTTTGCTCAGGGAACCAACCCGGATACAGCACAGGTACAGGTACAAAATAAAGTACAACAGGCTGAGTCGCGCCTGCCAACGGAAGTCCAGGAACAAGGGATAACCGTCACCAAGACCCAAAGTGACTTCCTGATGATTGCCGCGATTTATGATAAAACCGATAAAGCCAGTAGCTCTGATGTTTCGGACTGGCTGGTCAGTAACCTTCAAGACCCGCTGTCCCGCCTGAATGGGGTGGGGAGTGTGCAGGTGTTCGGTGCCGAATATGCCATGCGCATTTGGCTGGATCCGGCCAAACTGGCTTCTTACGCATTAATGCCGTCTGATGTCGAAACGGCCATTGAAGCGCAGAACGTCCAGGTTACTGCCGGGAAAATAGGGAGCATGCCTTCCGCAGACAGCCAGCAATTTACCGCGACTGTGCGTGCCCAGTCTCGCCTGCAAACACCCGAGCAGTTCCGCAATATTATCGTGAAAAGCGAGTCAGATGGCTCGGTGGTGCGAATAAAAGATATTGCCCGGGTGGAAATGGGCAGTGAAGATTACACCGCCCAGGGGCGGCTGAATGGCCACCCGGCCGCCGGTATGGCGGTTATGCTGGCACCTGGCGCGAATGCGCTGAATACCGCTGCGCTGGTGAAGGCCAAAATTCAGGAATACCAGCGCAATATGCCGGAAGGCTACGCGGTGGCATACCCGAAAGACAGTACTGAGTTTATTCGCCTGTCCATTCATGATGTGGTGGAAACTCTGTTTGAAGCCATCATCCTGGTGGTTGCCGTTATGTACCTGTTTTTGCAAAACTTCCGCGCAACGCTGATTCCGGCGATTGCTGTGCCTGTTGTTTTGCTGGGTACCTTCGGTGTTCTTTCGGTGTTTGGTTACTCCATTAACACCCTGACACTATTTGGGATGGTGCTAGCCATTGGCCTGCTGGTGGATGATGCCATTGTCGTGGTGGAAAACGTTGAGCGCATAATGCGCGAGGAGGGGCTTTCCGCGAAGGCGGCAACAGAAAAATCCATGGGCGAAATTTCTGGTGCGCTGGTGGCGATTGCCCTGGTGTTATCTGCTGTCTTTCTGCCTATGGCGTTCTTTGGTGGTGCCACTGGGGTTATTTACCGCCAGTTCTCAGTCACCATTATTTCTGCGATGGCGTTGTCTGTGGTAGTGGCGTTGACGCTGACCCCGGCGCTGTGCGGGAGTGTCCTGCAACACAGCCGCCCACATACCAAAGGCTTCTTTGCCGGATTTAACCGTTTTTACCAGTCTACTGAAGGCAAATATCGCCACCGCGTACTGGGTGTGTTGCGTAAACCCGTGCGTCTGATAGTGGTTTACGGTGTGCTGGCTGGTGTTATGGCACTGCTGATGCTGAGGCTGCCCGGTGGATTTATTCCGCTGGAAGACCAGGGGGATGTCATGGTGCAGTACACCCTGCCTGCGGGCGCCAGTGCTCATCGTACCGATGAAGTTAACAAAGCGGTAACCAACTGGTTCCTGAACCAGGAAAAGGCCAATACCGATGTCATCTTTACCATTACCGGCTTCAGTTTTGCAGGTAGCGGCGAAAACACCGGGATGGCGTTTGTTGCCCTGAAAAACTGGGATCAGCGCAAGGGGGCTGCGAATACCGCACAAAATATTGCGTTGCGTGCCATGGGGGGATTGTCCAGCCTGCGTGATGCGCATGTTTTTGCGATGACGCCGCCTTCTGTGTCTGGTATGGGGCATAGCAGTGGCTTTACTTTTGAGCTGATGGCATCCGGCAGTACCGACCGTACTGAACTGGCAAAACTGCGTGACACACTGATTAGTGAAGCGAATAAGAGCCCGGAACTGTCATCCGTGCGTGCCAACGAATTACCGGAAATGCCTCAGTTGCAGGTGGATATTGATAACAACAAAGCGGTGGCCCTGGGGCTGACGCTCAGTGATGTGACAGATACGTTATCCAGCGCCTGGGGGGGGACCTACGTAAACGACTTTATTGATCGCGGGCGTGTCAAAGAAGTGTTTATTGAAGGGGATAAACAGTTCCGTTCTAAACCGTCTGACCTGAACAAATGGTATGTGCGCAACAGCAGTGACACCATGACGCCATTTTCAGCCTTCGCCACCACTCACTGGACTTACGGGCCTGAATCCCTGGTGCGTTATAACGGTAATGCTGCGTATGAAATCCAGGGGGATAACAGCACGGGTTATAGCTCAGGTGCCGCGATGGATAAAATGGCACAGTTGGCGAATAACCTGCCGAAAGGGTCGACCTGGGCATGGAGTGGGCTGTCATTACAGCAACAGATGGCAAGTGGCCAGGCAACCAGTTTGTATGCCATTTCGATTCTGGTGGTGTTCCTGTGCCTGGCGGCATTGTACGAAAGCTGGTCTGTGCCTTTCTCTGTCATTCTGGTCATCCCGCTCGGGGTGCTTGGCGCAACCCTTGCAGCCACGCTGCGTGGTCTGGATAACGATGTGTACTTCCAGGTGGGGCTGTTAACCACTATTGGGCTGTCATCGAAAAACGCCATTTTGATAGTGGAGTTTGCTGAAGCCGGGGTGAAACGAGGTATGTCATTGAGCGCCGCAGCTATTCAGGCCGCCCGCACCCGTTTACGCCCCATCATTATGACGTCACTTGCCTTTATTGCCGGGGTATTCCCACTGGCGATAGCGACTGGTGCCGGGGCGAACAGCCGTATAGCAATCGGGACCGGTATTATTGGCGGAACACTGACCGCAACGTTACTGGCGATTTTCTTTGTGCCGTTGTTCTTTGTGTTGGTGAAATACCTGTTTGCCAGCCGCCGTTCCGTTCAGGAGTAACCCATGTTACCGCGAATTACAGTTATCGCTTTATCATTGTTGTTAACCGGGTGTATTTCACTGGACCCGAAATATGAACGCCCGGCATCTGCAGTGCCGGGCACCTGGCCTGGTGCCAGCCAGCACGGTGCGGCACCGGTGGTGTTGAAAGACTGGCAGCATATTGTGAATGACCAGCGTTTGAAACAAGTGGTACAACGCGCCCTTGCCAGCAACCGTGATTTACAAAAAGCCATTACCGACATCGACGCTGCCCGGGCGCTGTATATTGAACAGCGTGCGTCACTTTTCCCCTCACTGGACGCAGGGCTTGATGTGACCCGCAGCCGGACGACGACCAATGGTGTTTCCACCAGTGCCAGTGCAGAAGGAACGGTGTCGAGCTTTGAACTGGATTTATTCGGTTATAACCAGAGCCTGAGCCGGGCGGAAAAAGAAACCTGGCTTGCCAGTAAATACACCGCGGAAGATACCCGGCTGACCTTAATCTCTGAAACCACGACCGCCTGGGTTACGCTGGCAGCAGATAAAGATAATCTGGCGCTGGCGCAAAGCACGATGGACAGCGCAGCAAAATCACTGGCAATCACCCGTAAACAGCATGATGTTGGCACGGCTGCAGCAACCGATGTCTCGGAAGCGATGGAAGTGTGGCAGGAAGCCCGTGCCAGCGTCGCCAGTTACAAAACACTGGTGATGCAGGATAAAAATGCGCTGGATTTGTTGGTTGGTGAACCGGTGCCGGACACATTATTGCCTGACGAACTGAGTAAGCTGGCTAATAACAGTATTGAACTGGTGCCTGCCGGGGTCTCTTCCGATGTCCTGTTACGCCGCCCGGATGTGCAGGAAGCTGAACATAACCTGTTGAGTGCCAATGCTGATATCGGTGCCGCCAGGGCCAACTTCTTCCCCACCATTTCGCTGACATCCAGTGCCGGTGTGGGGAGTGACAGTCTGTCCGGGTTGTTCAACCATGGGCTGAAAGTGTGGAGTTTTGCGCCATCAATTAGCCTGCCCATTTTCACCGGAGGCAGCAACCTGGCACAATTGCACTACGCTCAGGCCGAGAAAAAAGGCCTGGTGGCGACTTACCAGAAAACGATTCAGAGTGCGTTCAAAGATGTGGCGGATGCACTGGCGCGCCGTGAAACGCTGGGTGAACAAATGGATGCCCAACGTGGTTATGTGGCTGCAGCGCAGAAAACGCTGGATCTGGCGCAAAAAAGTTACCAAATCGGTAGCGGTGATTACCTCACCGTGCTGACGGCGCAACGGACATTATGGTCCGCTCAGGAATCATTAATTGCGCTTGAACAAACCGACTTCGAAAACCGTATTACGCTGTGGGAATCTCTGGGCGGCGGGTTGAGTAATAGCACGCACTAAGTGCTGATCTCGCTATCTTCAGTACAACACCACCCGGTAGTTTCGACCGGGTGGTGGCCATTCAGCTTATTACAGATACATTACTTTCCATAGAGCAACCGGTTTACACTGTAGGACTCCAGCGTCTGGCGGATATGCTCTGCTTCATTACGTTCGGGGAAGGTGAAGTAACTGGGCGCAAGAACACGGGAAACGGACTCAATCGTCACAACGATAAGATTTTGCACCCTGAACTCACCTTTAATGCGAGCCAGAACATCGTGGCCAATTGCGGCAAAGTTGGGGGATCCTGTCGGTATTATCTGAGCACTTCCGGTAATTTTGAAACCTCGCTGGCGAAACACATCAATAAAACTCAGGCACACCTTGCTCTGCTGGCGGATATTTTCGACAGAACGGGCTGAGGCGATATCGGCAATGATAATCTGTTGGTTGCCATCCCAGGAAAACATCTCTTTAGGCGAGACATTGGGCGCACCACTGGCATCAACCGTTGCCAGCCAGCACAGTACCGCATTTGTCAGATCCTTACGAAAAGCCTGGATGTCCGTGATTTGCGTCATGATGTCCTCCTGAATCTGGCCGGTTTGGGTGTCTTTCCTCATAAAATCATCGGCCTGAATATCACCAGAAAAAGCGAACTGCTTCATAAAACAGATGCGGTGGTTTAGCCATTACGGTTTTCTTTGACCAGAGATAAGATTTTGAGTTGCCACATAGCAGTGAAGGGGTCAGCGAACCGGTATGTTTGTAACCGTGATGTTGTTCACTTTTTGCATAGATTTTAAAAATAACCTCCAGTTGTTGCTTTACCATACAACAGGATCTTATTTAGGGAGTGTTCAGCTATGCGGGATGTGGTGATTACTGGTGCGGTTCGTACCCCCATTGGCAGTTTCCAGGGCGCCTTATCTCACCTTTCTGCCGTCGAACTGGGCAGCCTGGTTGTCAAGGCATTGCTGGCACGCAGTGGCGTTTCTGCCGGATTAGTGGATGAAGTGATTATGGGGCAGGTACTCACCGCCGGAGCCGGGCAAAATCCTGCCCGGCAAACAGCTCTGAAAAGTGGCCTGCCTTGCACTGTTTCCGCGATTACTATCAATGATGTCTGTGGCTCTGGCCTGAAAGCATTACACCTGGCAACCCAGGCTATTCAGTGCGGTGAAGCAGATGTGGTAATAGCAGGGGGCCAGGAGAATATGAGCCGGGCACCGCACCTGCTTGTGGAAGGACCAAATTCTGGTGGCCTGGGTAATGGCCAGGTAGTGGAGAGCCTGGTGCATGACGGGTTGTGGGATGCTTTTAATGATTATCATATTGGTGTTACAGCAGAAAACCTGGCGCGTGAGTTTGGTATCAGCCGCCAGGAGCAGGATAACTGGGCTTTGGCTTCGCATCAAAAAGCGCTCTCGGCTATTCATGGCGGGCGTTTTCGCGATGAAATCGTTCCTGTTACTGCTGCACCAGGCAGCGTAACGCCATGGGTTGAAAGCGATGAGCAACCGCTGAGGCAGTCCAGTGCTGAACTGTTGGCCGCACTTTCCCCCGCTTTTGATGTGCGTGGCAGCGTGACGGCGGGGAATGCTTCATCGATTAATGACGGGGCCGCCGCTGTGATGATGATGAGTGCGGAATGTGCTTATCAGTTAGGTGTTCCTGTCTTGGCACGGATCAAAGCATTTGCCAGTGTGGGGGTTGATCCGGCATTTATGGGTATCGCGCCTGTTCATGCTACCCGGCGCTGCCTGGAGCGGGCTGGCTGGGCTCTTGAAGAACTTGATCTTATCGAAGCCAACGAAGCGTTTGCTGCACAAATGATCTCGGTCAGCCGCCACCTGGAGTGGGATACCCGCAAGGTGAATGTCAATGGTGGGGCTTTGGCACTTGGCCACCCGATTGGCGCGTCTGGCTGCCGGATTCTGGTTTCTCTACTGCATGAAATGAAAAAACGCGAAGCGCGTAAGGGGCTGGCTACCTTGTGTATTGGCGGGGGGCAGGGCGTAGCGCTTGCGGTAGAACGTTAAGACTCTGGTGGCCGTTGCCAGCAGCTATTTTGCAAGCGTAATGCGCTGATAACCTCTGTTTTCTCCTTCACTGGCGTGTTTACAGCAATTTCACTGCCTGCATTACGCTACGCTTCATAATTCACACTGTTTTCATACTTCATACCTTTATTTTTCCTGCCTCATGCCTGGAGTGAAGGCCCGAACGCTTTCATTATTACCATCTTTTTGACAAAAAACTGGTTTTTGTTGGCACATCATGTGCGGTGAATATGCTACGTCACGCTATTTCATTACCTGTATCTGCCAGATTAGCCAAATATTAGCTCTGAACCCTGCCCTGTATTGATTTTCTTTTTATCTTCCCGGTCTTATATGAAAATCTAAGAATTAGTCTGCTAAGTATTTTGAGCTGTACTAAAAAAATGCGATAACGATCCTGATTTTTTAATTGAAATATCGTTTCAAATGTGATTTCAGGACATTTTGTTGTGATTCATAAAGGCTTTTTGTTTGTTTTTTGAGTGGGAATTATGACTCGTGTCACGAATGGCGGAATAGTTCATTTTACTGGTTATTAATTCTGACGTGGATCACTAAAATAAGGTTAATTTAAAAATAAAATCTCATTCCATAAAAATGAAACAGATTTTCAATAGGGGATATAACATGTTAAAAAAAGCTCTGGGTTTGGCAGTGTTATGTGGGGCGAGCTTTGCTGCTTCTGCTGTTACTGTAGATTTGCGTCATGAATATCGTGATGATGGCCGTAATGCGGACCGTGTTGCTGTTTCTCACCGCTTTGCGAATGGTTTTGGTTTTACTGTTGAAGCTAAATGGAAATCAGGTGGCACTCACCAGGACCAGCCTTTTACCGATATCATTGCTAATGGCCATGAAGAGCAAATTAGCTGGCGCTGGCGTCCAAATAAAAACTTTGCGCTGACACCAGGTATGAACCTTGACAGTAATGACAGTAAATCAACCTATAAACCTTTCCTGCACGCACAATATAGCTTTGATAGTGGTGTGTATGTTGCTGCACGTTATCGCTTTGAATATACACGTTATCCAGATAATGCCGATAAAGATGATGATAAGGTAAACCGTGGCGATGTCTGGGTGGGTTATGTTCTGGGTGACTGGCGTGCCGAGCTGAACTATCTGTATGCACGCAGTGAGCATAATATTCGCTCTAATAACAATAAATACTCTGAAGAATACAACCTGAAAGTCGCTTACAAACTGGACAAAAACTGGGCGCCATATGCTGAGTTGGGTAATATTTCCGGTAGCTCAAAAACGGATGAACGCCAGACTCGCTACCGCGTAGGGGTTGCATATTCCTTCTGATTACAGGCAGCAGGTAATAAATTATCTGCTGCTATATTCTCTTTTTGAAATGCATAATGCACCATGAAATACAGGTGGTGCTATTATGCATGAAATAAACACTTTCTTTGTTGGAAATGCCAGGTTGCGTTATTACCCTTTTTCCTGATAGGTACGCATTTTAAATCTATTGACTGTCATGCCGGTATTACTAATAAACTTGTAATGCAGACTGAGGATACAGAGCATCTGACTTTACTTTCTTGACGCCACATTGTAATGCCGGGTATTCAGGTAAGCATTCCGCAGGGAGTGCTTTTTTTTGTTGTTTATTTAATGAAAACCTTTAAATGCATAAATATTTAGCTGATGTTTTTGCTGAGTATGGCTGTGAGTTTGTATGAGTATTTGTCTGTCTGTTTTCTTATGCTGCTTCTGACTTCTGACTTCTGACTTCTGACTTCTGCCCGTTCAACTGGTGGTGGATTGAATCCAACTTACCGCGGCTTGTGGGCTGCTAACATAAAAAAGCCCCCATAAATATGGGGGCAAGGCCAGTACAGATTTCAGAACACAACAGTTACGCAAACATTATTACGCAGGCAAATACTCGCGTTGTTGCGGGAGTTTCGCGATATACAGTGCAGGTTTGCCATCTTTATCTGAACTGAACAGCACGGCTTTGTCGTCTGGGGTAAAAGACGGGTGAGGGTGCGTGACCTGGCGGCTGTTTTCGAAGGTGTCCCAGGATGTATCATGGCGAGCAACCCGGAAGCAGGCCTTTTTCGCTACATCGAATACATATAAATAGGGATCGTTTTCAATGGTGTAGCCGCTGGTATCTTTTACATCAACTGGTGTACCTGAGCCATCACCCACCATCAGGGTGCCATCAAAGTTACTCATCAGGTGAGAACATGCTGGCATCTGCATCAGTGCAACATTGGCTCCTGTATCCGGGTTGTAGCTGAAAATGGTACGGCCCTGTTTGCCTTTCAGGTATGAAACATAAACCAGAGCAGACCCATTCGGCACCCAAAATTCATGTGTGCAGCTTTCGCCTGGCGCATGTTCTTTTACTTTACGCACATTGCTGCCGTCTTCATTAACCATCCACATGCGGGCATCAACCAGGTCATGAGGGCCTTCATGGCAGAATGCCACGGTTTTATCATTAAACGGGCGATAAATAGGGTGGCCCAGCCAGATCTTCTCTTCATGAATGACTGCGCTTTCGCCAGTCGCTAAATCAACGCGCAGCAGGCGGCAGTGTGGACCTTTATGGAAGAAGTCATGGAAAATTTTCCAGTCATTCAATGGTACCCAGTCACTTTTCGCGATTTCGATACCGACGAGTTTAGTACAGTCACTATTGGCCACCCAGGTACCATACCCAACCCACTCTTCCGGCACGCGGTAAACTTCACGCTCAGCCAGTGTGTCCAGGTTGACCTGCAACAGGGTCCGTTCATTTTTAACGTAATAGAGGAACTGATCATCAGGTGACAGGAACCCCCCAAAGGTGTTGTCGCCTGTGCCTTCGGTTAACTGGGTAGCGACTGCTTTGCCAATATCCAGTAAATAGTAGTTCCAGTTACCGTCAAAAGCGCCAGCAAAGAGCAAGCGGTTGCCATCGTTGGTGAAACATTTCTGGTAAAAATAGTTGCGGTGGCAAGTGACTTCAGGTGGTGTTAACCGGGTAATTTCTGCACCGGTATCAGGGTCCGTATACACCTCGTACTGAAGTTTAATCTGCATGCCCTTAGCCATAATTAACTCCTCAAAATTCCAGTTTTATACCCTTCAGCCATCAGGTTACCTGTTACATCAGCTTCTTGCTGTAGCCCGAAAATCTGCGGGTATACCCATAAAGTGGTTAAGTTCAAAAACAAGTTGGTAATTTATCAAAACATCGTTTCATTTTATGTGATTGCTGGCGCAAATTACCAGTGAAATAGCAGAATTGTTGTTACCGGTTATGGCTTCCTGGCCTTCTGTTGTGTGTTTATTTTCCCCTGGAACCCCAGGCGCTGAGCCTAACCGTGATCAGAATATCAAAAATGAAAATAACATGCTTAAAAACTGAAACAACGTTTCAATAAGAATTGAAATGGTATTTCAAGCCGTCTAAGATGAGCGTACAAACTAAACGGTGTTAAGGGAATACGGGTTTTCAGCTTTATCAGATAGCCGTTACCGCATGCGCCTGAAACGAACCGTTTAAGGTAATGCACTGTTTAACTGAACTATTCATATTTGCTGTCGCGTGATACGCCCGTTCGCAACATGCGCTCTAAAAGGAAACTTACTTATGATTCTGAATTCATTCTCCTTAGAAGGTAAAGTCGCCCTGGTTACCGGGTGTGACACTGGGCTTGGTCAGGGCATGGCGATTGGTCTGGCAGAAGCTGGCTGCGATATCGTTGGTATCAATATTGTTGAACCAACTGAAACTATCGCGCGTGTGGCTGCTCTGGGGCGTCGTTTCCTGAGTTTGACTGCCGACCTGCGCCAGATTGAAGGTATCCCGGCTTTACTGGAGCGTGCGGTTGCTGAATTTGGCCATATCGATATTCTGGTCAACAATGCAGGCCTGATTCGCCGCCAGGACGCTATTGAATTTAGCGAAAAAGACTGGGATGACGTGATGAACCTGAACATCAAAACTGTCTTCTTTATGTCTCAGGCAGTTGCGAAACAATTTATTGCGCAGGGTAAAGGCGGCAAGATTATCAACATCGCTTCCATGCTCTCTTTCCAGGGCGGGATCCGCGTGCCGTCTTACACTGCATCAAAAAGCGGTGTAATGGGTATCACTCGCCTGATGGCGAACGAATGGGCCAAACACAATATCAACGTGAATGCCATCGCACCGGGTTATATGGCAACTAACAATACCCAGCAACTGCGTAGCGATGAACAGCGTAGTGCTGAAATCCTCGACCGTATCCCTGCCGGGCGTTGGGGCCTGCCAAGTGACCTGATGGGGCCGGTAGTATTCCTGGCATCAGATGCGTCAGATTACATCAACGGTTATACCGTTGCTGTTGACGGTGGCTGGCTGGCTCGTTAATTCGTATCCCACCTCTAAAAAACCTCTGCCCGGGAAGCCGTGCAGAGGTTTTTTATTAGCTATGAACCACCTCCATAAGGAGGCGGTAAGGTTAACGGTACTATACATGTGCCAGCCACAGCGCTGGCATTCCTTCAGCATCTGAAGTAAATAAAACCCACTGGTTATCCGGTGAAAACGAGGGATGTGGGTGAGTGACCTGGCGGTTGCCTTCCAGTACCTTCCATGACGAATCATGGCGGCAAATAGCTTTCTGGCTGCCCTTATGCAGATCGAACACCCAGATAAAAGGATCGTTGAGCTCTGGAGCACCAGTCTTATGCGGTGAACCGTCTCCCACAACCCAGCGCCCGTCATGGCTGCTCATTAAATGGGAGCAGGGGGGAATTGTTCTCAGCCTGCGGTTTTCGAGGGTTTCCGGGTCTGCGCTGCATAAATAGCGGTGGGCATCATCTTCATGGTGCGTGACATAATAGAGCGCACTTCCATCGGGCACCCAAAACTCATGAGTCATACTCTCACCGGGTTGCGGCTGGCACACCTTGCGCATCCTTTTCCCTTGTGGGTCCGTCAGCCACATACGTGCATTGACCAGGTCGCGTGGCCCTTCATGGCAAAATGCGATGGTCTGGTCGTCATCCGGGCGCCAGATTGGGTGACCAAGCCAGTTTTTTTCCTGCAATACCACATGGTGCTCACCAGTATGTAAATCGACCCGAATTAACCGGCATTCCGGGCGGGTGTACCAGAAGTCGCGGAATTTTTGCCAGTCAGTCAATGGACGCCAGTCAGACTTGCGGATCTCAATACCCACAAGCTGGCTACAGTCGCTATTGGCAACCCAGGTACCATAACCAACCCACTCGGAGTCAACCTCGTAGACACACTGTTCTTCCCAGGTTTCAAGACAGACTTTACGCAGTTCGCGTTTATTTTTGACATACCACAGGTGGCGGTCATCATGGGATAAAAAACCGCCAAAAGTATTGTCGCCATTGCCTTCAGTCAGTTGGGTGGCAATTTCGCGATTGAGATCCAGTAGATAGTAGTTCCAGTGGCCTTCGAATGCGCCGCCAAAGATAATTTTTTGCCCATCCCGGGTAAAACATTTTTGGTAAAAATAATTGCGATGACAAATAACATGAGGGGGCGTTAAGCGTACAACCTCGTGGCCTGTTTCACGGTCAATGTGGCTGCGAAACGAAAGATGAACTTTTCTTCCTTTAGCCATGATATCTCCTTACAAATAAAAAAATACCCTGCCCCATGTGAGGCAGGGTAATTCGGTGTTCAGTTATCCTGACTCCCGCCCGGTAACAGGCAGTAGTGAGTGGATAACCATTGGCAAACACCAACCAGGCATGTGATTAACGCATGGCGCGACGCAAAATGCGGTCCGACTGGCGCTCAAAATCCGCTGCTGCTTCTGCAACTGTTTTTTGCCCATAATCGATGTACTGCAGAGTGGTGCCAAACTGCGCCACAATCTGCGGGTCATCAAAGTAAGGCGAGACAGAAAGTTTGGTTGGCAGTGATTGAGCCAGTTTCAGCCCTGCAACAGCCGGATCGGTGTCTTTGATTGAACCGTCTGCTGTGAGGATCTCTACTGCTGCATGGCTTAGCGGAACACCGCGTTCCAGCCCCAGTGCTTCCACACCTTCTTTGCTGTTCAGCAGGAAGTTAATCAGCATGGCTGATTCTTTTGGATGCTTACTGGATTTACCAATTGAGAACATTTGTGCGGGTTTAAAGAACAGGCCTGCATCAGTTGCACCTTCGAGCATAGGGTAGCTACCCAGTTCCAGTTTGGCCGGTGGCTGAAGGTTGTCGGAATATTTATTGATAGTGGAGTTCCACATATAGGTGCCACCCCATTCACCCTGGATCCATGGGCGCATTTCGTACATGTTGCTCTTGCCAAAAGAGGCATAGTACTTGGTGTCTGGCATTACATGGCTATCGATAAGCTTCTTATACATGCCAAAAAACTCTACCCACTGTTCTTTGGTGTAAGCGAATTTCTTGGTTTTCTCATCAATGGCAGCAATATTGTATTTTTGCACCATATAAGAGTTAAGCAGTGCCAGAACATCCTGGTGTTCCAGTACTACCGGGTAATATTGTTTACCCAGTTTGGTTTCAAATGTTTTCCCGGCAGCCATCAGCTCATCCCAGGTTTTCGGGAAAGCGATACCCGCTTTTTGCCAGGTCTGGTCATTAAAATAGAAAACGCGTGCTGTCACCGATGTCGGGATCCCGTTGAGCTTGCCGTTAACGGTGGTGGATTGCAGTTCTTTTGCAGAGAACTGGGTCAGATCCAGTACATCTTTCTGTTGGTTGAGGTCATAAAAACCAGTGCCATCTTTAGAGAAAATAGGCAGCCAGTTCCAGTTTGTTTGCATGACATCGGGCTCGGTGCGCCCGGCAATCTGAGTGGTCAGCCTGGATAAATGGCCGTCCCAGCCAGTGTATTCCGCTTTAACATTGATATCCGGGTGTAGTTTATGAAACTCGTCGAGTGCCTTAAGCGTTGCCTGATGGCGGCTGTTACCGCCCCACCAGGACATACGTAAATTCACCTGCTCAGCAAAAGCCTGGCCGGTGGTTATTGCCAGTGTGGTCGTAATCAGGGCACCCAATAACATTTTTTTCATTATCATGACTCCTGTCAGAGAGAGAGGTTTTGTTCTGTTTTTGCGTCAAAGATATGGCATTTATTCATATCGAATTTGAAATACACCTGGCGATGCAGCCCTTTTTCAATAATCGGTTTAGCTTCATCGGAAGGGATACGGGCAGTGAGTTCGAAGTCACCCACCTTCAGGTAGACGAAGAATTCATGCCCCATGTTTTCTACGCGCACCATTTGGCCGGTTGTGTGGCTGCCAGCAAAGGGTTCATCGGCAATGGAGACAAATTCAGGGCGGATACCGAAGAACACATCCTGGTTTTTATGGTCGGCAAGTTTCTTTTGCTGTGTGTCGTTGAGCTCAAGTAAGTCTTCGCCGACACGAATATGCAGCCGGTCATTCTGCACCAGCAGTTTTGATGGTTTGATATTCATTTCTGGCGCACCAATAAAGCCAGCAACAAACATGTTTTTCGGGTAGTGGTACAGGTTATCTGGTGTATCTACCTGCATGATGTGGCCGAGCTTCATGACACAAATACGGTCACCCATGGTCATCGCTTCTGTCTGGTCGTGTGTTACGTAGACCGTGGTCGCAGGTTTACCGCTTTTCTTCAGTTGCTTATGCAAGTCAGAAATACGGATACGCATGGAGGCGCGTAACTTGGCGTCAAGGTTGGACAGTGGTTCGTCAAACAAGAAAACATCGGGTTTTTTCACGATGGCACGGCCAACGGCAACGCGCTGAGCCTGGCCGCCAGATAACTGGCGTGGCAACCGGTCAAGAAGGTCTTCAAGCTCAAGAATTTTGGCCGCTTCGTCGACGTGCGCATTAATCTGTTCTTTTGGCAACTTGCTTAACTTCAGGCCAAACGCCAGGTTTTCACGCACCGTCATATGTGGGTAGAGCGCGTAGTTCTGGAACACCATCGCGATTCCGCGCGATTTAGGTGCCAGGTTATTCACCACTTTTTCACCAATGCGAATTTCACCGCCACTGATGGTTTCCAGCCCCGCAAGCATGCGCAAGGTTGTCGATTTAGCACAACCTGACGGGCCGACGATGACCATGAATTCTCCGTCTGCGATTTTCAGGTCGATACCATGTACCGCTTTGAAGCCGTTGGAGTAGACTTTTTCGAGTTTATTAAAAATAACTTCAGCCATGATATTCCCTCGTTAACCTTTAATTCCGCTACTGGTAACGCCCTGAACGAAGTAGCGTTGAGCCAGGAAGAAAACAATAATTGACGGCAGAATGGAGATACTCGCCATTGCCAAAATTTCATTCCACGGTGCGCCTTCGGTGACATCGATAGACATTTTCAGCGCCAGTGCAATGGGGTATTTATCCACGCTGTAGACATAAATCAGCGGGCCGATAAAGTCGTTCATTGACCACATAAACTGGAACAGCGCGACGGAGATAATGGCGGGTTTAAGAATCGGCACCACCACGTACCACAGCACCTGGAAGGAGTTACAGCCATCAATCTGGGCCGCTTCTTCCATATCGCGCGGGACACCACGCAGGAACTGAATCAGCATGAAGACAAAGAACCCCTGAGTTGCGAATGCCAGTGGCAAATACAGTGGCAAATAGCTATTCAGCATGCCCATTTCACGGAACATCAGGTACTGCGGGATCAGCAGAACAGTGCTTGGCAGCAACATGGTGGCAATCAATGTGGCGAACCAGAATTTCTTCCAGGGGATCTCGAAACGGGCAAAGCCGTAGGCAACCACAGTAGAAGAGATAATAGTCAGTAATACTTTGGGAATCACATACTTAAAGGTATTGAGCATGTAATGACCAAAGGTGTATTCCGTACCGGTTTTCCAGCCATTGATAAACCCGTCGGATGTCGGATTTGAAGGCCATAAACCCAGCGTGGTAAAGATTTCATGGTTCGGTTTAAAGGAGGCCGAAAACATCCAGGCCAGTGGATAAAGCATTAATAAACCGACAAACAGCAGAATCACATAACGGATCCACGCGTTTATTTTTTCCCGTCGCAGAGTACGCTGAACTTCCCGTTCAGCATTAGAGAGTTTTTGCGACGACATCGGGCTATGCTGTATATCAGCCATTTTTGCCTCCCTTATCGGCAGAGTAGAACACCCAGTATTTTGAAGACTTGAATGCGATAGATGCGAATAGCGCGACGACCAGGAACAATACCCAGGCCAGTGCGGCGCCATAGCCCATGTCGAAGTATTTAAACGCGGTATCGTAGATATAGAGTGAGAATAAGTAGGTGTAATAAGTTGGCCCACCGCCAGTAATAACGTAAGGGCCGGTAAACTCCTGGAATGCCTGTGTGGTCTGCATAATGAAGTTAAAGAAAATAACTGGCGTAATCAGTGGCACCGTCACTTTCATAAACATCTGCCATTTAGACGCACCGTCAATCATGGCTGCTTCATACTGAGATTGCGGAACATTTTGTAGTGCAGCCAGGAAAATAACCATCGCTGAACCAAACTGCCACACGCGCAACAAGGTAACTGACATCAGCGCCAGTGAAGGCTCGCCCAGCCAGTTGATGGCATCCATACCAAAAAAGCCGATAAAGCTATTGAGCAGGCCGTCAATCGCAAACAGTGCGCGCCACAAAACCGCAATGGCAACAGAACTGCCCAGAATGGACGGTATATAGTAAGCCGTACGGAAAAATCCAATTCCGCGTAATTTAAAATTAAGAACAAACGCAATACCCAGTGCGAAGGCTAATTTTAACGGAATAGTAATAAATACATAGGCAAAGGTGACACCCATTGATTTCCAGAAGAGTCCGTCTTCCAAAAACATGTAACGATAATTCTCAATACCGTTAAATGTGGGCGGGTTCATTAAATCATAATCGGTAAAGCTTAAAAAAAACGATGAAACAAATGGGAAGGCCGTAAAGACTATCAGCCCTATAATATAGGGCGATATCCAGGCCAGACCCAGAAGCTTGTTTTCATTCATAATATACCTACCTGGCAAACAATTAGAGAAACGGCTGCTTACTGCTGCACAGCGCACCTGTGGTGTGCTGTAGCGGTGAGTGCTGGCATGGGCCAGCACTGTGCAAAACAATTTCAATTCTTTGTCCTGTAACAGGAAAGACAGTGCATACAGGTTTAAATGAACCGCTATTTCATGTTTGTAAAACAGCGTTTTATTTTATTCTATTGTTATTTTATTCGCCGTCATTCGCTGTTTAATGGAAATGTGATCAAAGTCGAAACGATGTTTTGAAAATTTGATGTGACAGAGGTTTTTGCCTGTACGGGCAGGGAGCAGAGGAAGGTGTCAGGTTCTACCATTTTTAGTAGTGGAAGGGGAATTTTCCTATTTTCAGCCTGGTGAGTGCGGTAAAGTGTTAACGGTCAGAAATCTGACAGAATAATTTTGTTAAAATTTTGTTTTGTATAACATTATAAATCGGTCTTGCAGGATGCATGTACACCAGTAGCAAAGACCTTAGAGGGATACGATGACAGTGCAAAGTGCTTTGAAAAATCAGGGGGAAACTGATTTTTTTAATGGGAATGAATCACTCGCTTTATCACGTCCAGAGAATGAAATCGACTTAATTGCTTTGCTTTCCTTACTTGGACAGGTTAAAAAACAGTTAATTATGTTCACACTTCTGTGTGCACTCATTGGGGTGGCGATAACTTTTCTGTTGCCCCAGAAATGGACCAGCGAGGCAGTTGTCACACCAGCCGAAAGTTTTCAGCTTGAAGCTCTGAGGAGCCAGTTAATCCCCCTCAACGTGTTGGGCGTTGAGCGCCATGTTGACCCGCAAAAGTTGTTCAAATCCTTTTTGAAAAAGTTTGACTCCCAGACGCTGAAAGCGAGTTACTTGTCCCAGTCACCGTTTATTTTGTCTCAATTAGATGGGGCGAAATATACTGCTGATGACTTACACCGCGCGGTGGTTCAGGTCTCTGGCAAGATAACCGCTGCATCTGATGTAGATGCAAAGCACCCTGAAAACAGCCCTTATGAATCCTGGACGCTGAAGTTTACCGCACCCGATGCGCAGGATGCACAACAGGTGCTCACCGGGTATATCGAATACGTGATGAAGCAGGTGGTGGCGGAGGAAGTAAAAACCATTCAGGACGACCTGGCGCTTAATGTTCGCTACAAACAACGCCAACTGAACCTGGAACGCACGCGGCTGGAAAATGCACACAATGTTGCGATTCAGCGCCTGAATTATTCCCTGGCTGTCGCAAATGCCGCAGGTATCAAAGAACCGGTCTATAGCAGTGGCCAGGTAGTGAATGATGACCCGGATTTCAGCATCGCTCTGGGGTCTCATGGCCTGGCGGAAAAACTCAATATAGAGAAGTCGATTCATGATGTTGCAGAACTTAATGCTGATTTGCTTAATCAGCAACATGTCCTTGAACAACTGGAAGCGGTAAAAATTAAGGAGATTGATTTTTCTCCTTTCCGCTATCAGATGTCGCCTTCTTTACCCATCAAGAAAGATGGTATTTCAAGGCTCTTTGTGGCGGTGATTGCGGCTTTATTTGGGGCGTGTGCTTTCTGTATGTGGACGTTTGGTAAACAAGCGGTGCAACAACAAAAGGCGCGTATAATGGGTTGGAACCCGGACCCGGTGAAAGAATCCGGTATTTAATCTGCCTGTGCACAGGCCTGGCGGTATTCCGTCGCCCGGCCTGGCGAACCGCTTACTTCAGAAAATCTTGCCGCATTGGCGTAAAGGTATCCAACAATTTACCGGCTTTCAGGCATACACAGCCATGCATGATATTAGGCTGTTTGTAGAGCGTATCACCAGCGGTAACCACATGGGTTTCATCACCAATGGTGAATTCAAACTCGCCAGCCAGAACATAGGTTAATTGTTCGTGGGGGTGATTATGCATTGGGCCGACAGCGCCTGTTTCAAAATGCACTTCAACTGCCATCATATTGCCATCATGCGCCAGAATACGGCGGGAAACACCTGCGCCCAGATCTTCAAGTTCGGTTTCTTTGATAAACGTAAACATGTGTGGATTCCATGATAGTGAAACATTGTTTCAATTATTTTATAGCACTCAGCTGAGAAAAGAAACGATGACCCAGGGATTTGGAAGTGGGATCACGTTTTATTACTTATCTGAACAGGGTAGTCTGTGAGTATTTACAGGAGGTGAAGGATGAAAACACTGGGCCTGATTGGCGGTATGAGCTGGGAGTCCACTCTGCCTTATTATCAGTTACTTAATGAAGGTATTAAAGCGCGACTGGGTGGTCTGCACTCCGCCAAAATTGTATTACATAGCGTTGATTTTTATGAAATTGAGGCTTGCCAGGCTTCAGGGCAGTGGGCAAAAACCGGGGAAATACTTGCCTGTGCAGCGCAGGGCCTGCAGGCGGCTGGTGCGCAGGGCATTGTATTGTGTACCAATACCATGCACCGGGTTGCAGACCAAATTGAAGCGGCCTGCTCGTTGCCATTTTTACACATTGCCGATGCTACAGGGCGCAACATTGCTCAGGCCGGAATTCAACGCCTGGGGTTGTTGGGTACCCGCTATACCATGGAGCAGGATTTCCTGACAGGCCGCCTGGCACAAAACTTTGGCCTGGAGTGCCTGGTACCGCCCGCAGAACAACGCCAGAATATCAACCGGATAATCTTTGATGAACTGTGTATGGGCCAAATCACTCCAGAGGCGAAAACCGCTTTTCTGGACGCTATCGAAGGCCTGATTGCCCGCGGGGCGCAAGGGATTATTCTCGGCTGTACGGAAATTGGTTTATTGATCAAGCAGGAAGATGTTCCCCTGCCTGTCTTTGATACCACTGCGATTCATGTTGAAGATGCCCTGGCGTTTATGCTGGCGGATTGCCCTGCTTAAGTAAGGATGCAAGTGGCTGCGTGACAGTGGTTATGGCCTGGGACATATGCGCACTGAAGGCATCAACCAGGGCGGAAGCAGGGCGGTGCAGTGGGCGAATCAGGCTCACTGTGAACGGGACGTCCACACTAAAAGGCCGGACGATGATATCGCGCCCGGCATAATCCAGAGCGGTAAAAGGATTCACGACCGAAACCCCCACGCCCGCTTTCACCATGGCACAAATTGACGCCGCACTGTGGGTTTCCACCACCATGCGGCGTTTAACTTTATGCTCCTGAAATAATGCATCCAGCAAGTGGCGATAGCTGTCCTGGCGAGACAAACTAATAAAGTTTTCACCACTAAAATCAGATGGCTCCAGGCAAGGTTTGTTTCCCAGTGGGTGGCCGGCGGGTAGTACACATACTTCATTGAGTGTTGCCAGCGTCTGGCGTGATGTACCTGCCGGTGTGCTGGTGGTTTCTGTTAAGCCCAGGTCATGGCGCTGGGCAGACAGCCACTCTTCCAGCACGGGAGATTCCTGGGGAACAATGGTCACGCTTAATTCTGGGTAACGCGCCAGAAAAGGTTGAATTAAAGCGGGTAGCAGTGACTGGGAAAAAACCGGCAAACACACCAGCGACAGTTCTCCCTGGCGAAATTCACGCAAACTCTCGGCTGCATCAATAATACGGTCAAGCCCATACCAGGAGCGCTGAACTTCTTCAAACAGCCGCAGGCCCTGCGCTGTGGGGTGCAACCGCCCACGAACCCGGGTAAATAATTGCAGGCCAGCAATTTTTTCAAAACGCGCCAGTTCACGGCTTACCGTAGGCTGAGACGTGTTCAGGAGCCCGGCAGCTTCTGTCAGGTTGCCGGTTGTCATTACTGCATGGAAGATCTCTATCTGGCGTAAATTGATTGCTGGCATATTATTCCCCTCCGAAATCCATATCATTTTTGCATGGAGTTAACAAAAAGCGATATTTTTTATTTTTTTCTGAGTGTGGCGTAATGGCGTTATCGCCTTTTACCGAGCCGGGAGAATCCGTTATGCCACGTCCGCTGAACACCACCGAAACTGCGTTAAATACCACTCATTTATTACCACTGGTGGAAAAGTTCGGGTGCCCGGTATGGGCTTACGATGCTGACGTTATCACTCGGCAGATTGCGCAACTCGCCCAGTTTGATGTAATTCGCTTTGCCCAAAAGGCCTGTTCAAACACCCATATTCTTCGCCTGATGCGTGAACATGGGGTTCGGGTAGATGCCGTTTCTCTGGGGGAAATTGAGCGTGCGCTGATTGCAGGTTTTGACCCACTTACACATAGTGATGATATGGTCTTTACGGCAGACGTGATTGATGAGGCAACGCTTGAGCGGGTGCGCGAACTGCACATTCCTGTTAATGCCGGTTCGGTGGATATGCTGGAACAGGTCGGCCAGAGTTCTCCTGGTCACCGTGTCTGGCTGCGTATTAACCCGGGGTTTGGTCATGGGCACAGCCAGAAAACCAACACCGGTGGGGAAAACAGCAAGCACGGTATTTGGTATGCAGATTTACCAGAAGCATTGCGCGTGATTCAGCGTTATCAACTGAAACTGGTGGGGCTGCATATGCATATTGGATCGGGTGTTGACTACGGCCATCTGGAACAAGTGTGCGACGCCATGGTCAACCAGGTGGTGCAGTTCGGTCAGGATCTTGAAGCCATTTCAGCTGGTGGCGGTTTGTCTGTTCCCTATCATTACGATGAAGAAGCGATTAACACTGCGCATTATTTTGGCCTGTGGAATGCAGCACGCGAGAAAATTGCTGCACATTTAGGGCATCCGGTAAAACTGGAAATTGAACCTGGCCGTTTTCTGGTGGCTGAAGCGGGTGTGCTGGTTACCCAGGTACGCGGCGTGAAAGATATGGGCAGCCGCCATTTTGTGCTGGTGGACGCCGGTTTTAATGACCTGATGCGCCCGGCCATGTACGGCAGTTATCACCATATCTCTGTGTTGCCCGGAGCGGGGCGCAGTGTTGATATGGCCTCCACCCGGGATACCGTTGTCGCAGGCCCGTTGTGTGAATCTGGCGATGTCTTTACCCAACTGGAAGGTGGCATGGTCGAGCCACGCCAGTTACCTGAAGTGCATGTGGGTGACTACCTGGTACTGCATGATACCGGGGCATATGGCGCTTCTATGTCATCTAATTACAACAGCCGCCCATTACTGCCGGAAGTGTTATTCGAGCAGGGCGTCCCGCGCCTGATTCGCCGACGCCAGACCATTGATGAATTGCTGCAACTTGAGCAATGTTAATACAGCAGGAACAGGCAAGGCTGGTTAGCCTTGCTTCGTATGCCAAATCTCTTCACGCAGGAGAATAACTTCTTCTGCCAGATCCCTGCATAGCATGGCTGTCATCAGATGATCCTGGGCATGAACCAGGATCAACGGCACGGCAATTTTCCCACTACCTTCATCTTCGCTGATTAACGCGGTTTGTACTTTGTGCGCTTCTCTGGCTGCAGCATCCGCGTCAGCCAGTGCTTTGCGTGCTTCGTCCCATTGTTTCTCACGGGCCAGTTGCATCGCCTGCATGGCACATGAACGCGCTTCTCCTGCATGAACCAGTAACCCCATTACGCAATTTTCAAAGTCGAACATAATTCACCTTATTTGGTATGCCAAAATTCACAAAATACATCTTACTGGAATACCAAATTTGTCTTGTGAGAATTTCGTCACAGTTTATTAACCTCTCTGATACTACTTTTTGGTATGCCAAATAGAGGTTGCTGTACCCACGTTGACATAACAATAATTGCGATATGAGGTATTAACTCATGGCCTTACAGGAAAAGCTTATCGACTCCCTTGGGAGTTTTGCCACCCGATTCAATAGCTACCGCTATATCATGGCAATCAAAGCTGCATTCATTACACTGATGCCAGTGATTATAGTCGGTGCATTCTCTGTGCTTATCTCGAATATGGTGCTGGATTCCAAAAATGGATTAGCCAGTTTTGAGATGTTCTCTTTCCTTTCAACCCTGAAACCGATTACCAGTGCACTGAATTACGCCACATTAAACTTCCTCAATATCGGTGCGGTGTTTTTAATCGGTATTGAATTGGGGCGGATTAATGGCATGAAAACCCTGTTCCCGGGGTTGCTGGCGGTTATCTGTTTTATCTGTGTCACACCAACCACTGTGGAAATGATGGTGGATGGTCAGTTACATATGGTGAAAGATGTGCTGGCCCGGCAGTTTTCTGATACCCGCAGCTTGTTTCTTGGCATGTTTATCGCCATTTTTTCGGTGGAAATCTATACCTGGCTGGAAAACCGCGACCGCCTGAAAATTAAGATGCCTGACACCGTACCGCCCAATGTGTCTGCCTCTTTTTCTGCGCTTATCCCGGCAATTATCACAACATCACTGATTGCCACCCTGGGTTTTATCTTCCATCAGCTCACCGGTATGTATTTATATGATGCAGTATACCAGGTGGTACAGCAGCCGTTGGAGCGGGTAGTACAAAGCTTACCGGGAATACTGTTATTGATGTTTGTTGCCCAGTTATTTTGGGTGATAGGCATTCATGGTAACCAGATGATCAAGCCCATTCGCGAGCCACTTTTGCTTGGGGCGATTACCGTCAATATGTCGGCATTTGAGCAGGGCAAAGAAGTGCCGAATATTATTACCATGCCATTTTGGGATGTTTACATGAGTATTGGTGGCTCAGGCCTGACAATTGGCTTGTTGCTTGCGGTAATGATTGCCACCCGGCGCAAAGAGATGAAGGAAATAGCCAAGCTCTCTATTGGGCCTGGTGTGTTCAATATTAATGAGCCCGTCATATTTGGTATGCCGATTATGCTCAACCCCATTCTCGCTGTGCCTTTCATTATTACACCGCTGGTCACAGGAACGATTGGCTATTTTGCCACGGTAACAGGGTTTGCTGGCAAAGCCGTCGTTATGGTGCCCTGGACAACGCCACCGTTGATCAATGCCTGGCTTTCAACAGCAGGTTCTATGGGCGCAGTGGTAACTCAACTGGTGTGCATCCTGGTTTCGGTACTGATCTATTTACCCTTTGTAAAAATCGCTTCGTACCGTGCAGAGCAGGCACAACGCCAGCAAAGTGCTACACCCACTAATGCATGAGGGAAATCATGGCATCAATAACGAAAACTATTCCTGATGATTTTATTTTAGGCGCTGCCGCTTCAGCCTGGCAGACGGAAGGTTGGCAGGGCAAGCAGCCCGGGCAGGATTCATGGATGGACGCATGGTACAAACGCGAACGCCATGTATGGCATAACGGCTATGGTCCTGCTGTCGCCACGAACTTCTATCAACGGTACAAAGAAGATGTCGCCCTGATGAAACAGGCCGGGTTGACACATTTTCGGACCTCAATTAACTGGTCCCGTTTTTTCACCGATTACCGTAATGCTGTGGTCGATGAAGACTATGCGACATACATTGATAATGTGCTTGATGAACTGATTCTTGCAGGTATTGAGCCCATGATCTGCCTGGAACATTATGAGCTGCCGGCTGAGTTATTTGACAACGCCGGAGGCTGGGCGTCCAGCGAGGTTGTTGAGCTGTTTGTGCGTTACGCCGGGAAAGTATTTGAACGTTTCCATGCAAAGGTACGCCGTTGGTATACGTTTAATGAACCGGTTGTGGTGCAAACCCGGGTATATCTGGATGCTCTGCGCTGGCCTCATGAGCAAAATACGGGCACCTGGATGCAATGGAATCACCACAAGAACCTTGCAACAGCGAAAGTTATCCAGTTATTCAGGGAAAAAGGGTATCCGGGTACGATTGGCTGCATCCTGAATCCAGAAGTCACCTATCCGCGTTCCAGTGCGGCTCATGATCAAAAAGCTGCACAGATGTATGATTTGTTCTACAACCGGGTGTTTCTTGACCCAATGGTGCATGGTTGCTATCCCGAATTGCTGCTGGATACACTCGCCCGCCATGAAGTTGCCTGGCATTACAGCGAAAACGATCTTGCTGTGATGCGGGATAACTGCGTTGATGAACTGGGTATCAATCTGTATTACCCCCATCGGGTTCAGGCGCCTTCTCATGCCTGGAACCCGGAAACGCCCTTTCACCCTGCCTGCTATTACGAGCCTTTTGCACTGCCCGGACGGCGAATGAATACATCCCGGGGTTGGGAAATCTACCCACAAATCATTTATGACATGGCTATGCGCCTGAAAACGGACTACCGCAACATACCGTGGTTCATCGCAGAAAATGGTATGGGCATCGAAAATGAAGGGCGTTTTCGTAACAGCGATGGTGTAATTGAAGATGACTACCGCATTGAATTCTATAGCGAACATCTCTTTCAGGCATTGCGTGCCCGTGAAGCTGGCGCAAATTGCCTTGGCTATATGGTGTGGGCATTTACTGACAATGTTTCGCCAATGAACGCATTCAAAAACCGCTATGGGCTGGTGGAAATCGACCTTGAAAATAACCGTGATCGCCGCCTGAAAAAATCAGCGCACTGGTTTCGCCAGATTCGCGATTCAAGGGTGTTGGCTTTGTCACTTGATGACGAATGGAAATAGGGGATAACCATGAAACGTATTGTACTGTGTTGTTCTGCCGGGATGTCCACTTCACTGGTCGTGACCAAAATGCGTAAGGAAGCCGAGCAGCGTGGTATGACAGTTGAAATTTACGCAATTGCGGAACAGGGCCTGCGTGATGAACTGGAAAGCTTTGGTGCTGATATTCAGGCGGTGCTGCTGGGGCCGCAAGTGCGGTTTAAATTGGCTGAAAACAAAAAGTTGACGGATGCACACCAGATCCCGATAGCCGTTATCGATCCTGTGGCCTATGGCACGCTTAACGGTGCGAAAGTTCTCGATCAGGCAATGAGTTTGGTAAGCTAGCATAAATTTCCGCCGGGAACAGGCGTGTGGCGTTTTTCCCGGCGGCTTTATGCTGATTGTAATGCTCGCAGGTGACATCGTGGAAAAGATGGCCGTTCCGCCAGAAAAAAAACAGTATCAGGAGATAGGCGACGATCTCAGGAATCATATTATTCAGGGGCTGCATCCTGTGGGATCCCGTTTGCCCACTGAGCGCATGATTGCTGAAAAATATGGGGTCAGTCGCACTATCGTCAGGGAAGCGCTGCTTATGCTTGAACTGCAGGGTGTGGTGGATATTCGCCAGGGATCCGGTGTGTATGTGATGCGTATTCCGGCGGAAAATGAAGAGGAAGAAGAGCGCTTTTTTAATAGTGAAATTGGCCCGTTTGAAATGCTGCAGGCCAGGCAGTTACTCGAGAGCAATATTGCTGCCTTTGCGGCGAAAATGGCTACGAAAGCCGATATCGATAACCTCAAACGCATCCTGGAGCAAGAGCAGCGTGCTATTGCGCTGAATGATACCAGCCAGGATAACAATAAGGTTTTTCACCTGGTGCTGGCGGGGTCTTCACAAAACCAGATGCTACTGGAGACAGTGGAAAGTATCTGGCGCCATATGGATGCCAGCCCGTTATGGCAGCACATGCGCGGGCATATTGAAACGCGTGCTTACCGGCTTAAATGGATGGGAGATCACCAGACCATTTTGGCCGCACTCCGCCGCCGTGATGTGATGGGCGCATGGCAGGCAATGTGGCAGCATTTAGAAAATCTCAAACACAGTATGCTGGAGTTTTCTGATGCAGACGCACCAGATTTCGATGGTTACCTGTTTGAATCTGTTCCCATTTTCCAGGGGAAACTGCAATGATAATCCAGCCTCTGTACCAGGCTGCGCATTTTGCACCACAGGTTACCCGCTGGCTCACCGAAGCTTTCGGTGGGGCAGATTATGCTGGTTTTTATGCCAGCATAGTGCAGCACAGCCAGCAGCCTGGCGCTTTGCCCGTTACTTTTGTTGCCAGTGAACAGGGGCAACTTTGTGGGACGGTAGGGTTATGGCGGTGTGATTTGATAAGCCGCCAGGATTTATGGCCCTGGCTGGCAGCCCTGTATGTCGATACCTCATGGCGTGGGCAAGGGCTGGGGGAGTCGTTACAGCACCATGTAATGCAGTACGCCCGCAAACAAGGGTTTAGTGACCTGTATCTGTATTCGGCCTGTAAAGAGTACTACGAGCGCTTTGGCTGGCACTACATTGGTGACGGGCTGGATGCGCCAGACAAACCCGTCCATCTCTACCATCAGTCGTTATGAGGGTCCGCAGGCGCCGTGACTGAATGGCGGCGTACCAAAGTCGGGCTGAACATATGCGTAATTTCCGGAATAGGCCTGTTTTCCGCTAGGGCAAGCGCTAACTCTGCGGCCTGTGTCGCCATGGTGACGATAGGGTAACGCACTGTGGTTAATTGCGGGCGCATGTACCTGGAAATGAGAATGTCATCAAAGCCAATCAGTGAAATTTCCCGTGGCACTTCGATGCCATTATCGCTTAAAACCCCCATCGCACCTGCTGCCATTGAGTCGTTATAACAGGCAACGGCAGTAAAATTGCGCCCTCTGCCCAGCAACTCGGTCATTGCCTGCTCGCCGCCACTTTCATCTGGCTCGGCAAAAGCCACCAGCCTGTCCTGGGTGGGGATATCATGAGCTTTCAGGGCATCGTAATAACCTTGCAGGCGGTCAGTGGCATCAGATATCTGGTGGTTGGAGCACAAGTAACCAATCTCTGTATGCCCTTGCTGAATCAGGTGCCGGGTGGCAATAAATGCACCATAGCGGTCGTCCAGTGCCACACAGCGTTTTTCATAACCAGGTAGCGTACGGTTGATTAACACCATTCCGGGGATTTGCCGCATCAATGGAACCAGTTCATTGTCCGGGATCATCTTGGCGTGAACCACCAGTGCGGCACAGCGGTGGCGTATCAGTTGCTCAATGGCCTGGTGCTCTTTTTTCTCAATATGGTAACCATTGCCTATCAGCAAGAAATTGCCCGTGTGGTAAGCCACTTGTTCTACTGCTTTTACCATCGCCCCAAAAAAAGGATCAGAAACATCACCAACGACCAGACCAATCGTTTCAGTATTTTGTTGTGCCAGCGCCCGTGCATTTGCATTGGGGTGGTAGTTCAGTTCCTGCATAGCACTCGTCACCGCCAGGCGTGATGCCTCGCTGGCCTTTGGGGAGTCATTGATGACGCGCGAAACAGTGGCGACAGAAACACCTGCCAGCCGGGCCACATCCTTTATTGTCGCCATAGCAGACCTTATTTTAGGGGAAACGATTACACTTTCTTTAGTGTTGCGGAAAAACCCCGTCACATCAAGTAAATGCCTGCTGCTCTGCCAGGCCATCTCACAAAAAAAAGCAAAATAGTGTAATCGGTTTATGTGGGATGAATGGAAAGCGTGTCAGGGCAAATTTTTGCTTACACTTTGCGAAAGCCTGTTGCGATTCCCGGGTGGCGGTGTAAAGGAGCCTGCTGATACATTGATTGTCCCAGAGGTATTGATAGGTGATGTCAGCCAATTTCAGCTGAACACATGAATTACACCAACCTGCGCGGATGCGCAGGTTTTTTTTGCCTTTTTTCAGGGTTGTAACATAAACCGGGAAAGGACATACCTGGTTGCAATTCGCCCAATTTACTTGCTTTTTAGAGGTGGTGTATTACCTGTCTACCGGTCAGGATAAGAGTCCCAGAGGTATTGATAGGTGATGTCAGCCAATTTCAGCTGAACTCAAGCATTACACCAGCCTGCGCGGATGCGCAGGTTTTTTTTACTCTGCAGATATTCAGTCGCTCCCGTCTGGCAAGTCGTGTACTCTCTTTCCCTGTATTCATTTCTGACTGTACAGGTTTCCGACTACAAAGGGAGTTGATATGCTTTTTGGTCTTTTTCGCGCAGTATTCAGAATAATGTTTCGCGTCACTGTCAGTGGGGATAAAACGGCACTGTCCAGTGAGCGGGTGCTGATTACGCCGAATCATGTCTCTTTTCTCGATGGCGTATTGCTGGCGTTGTTCCTTCCCGTCAGGCCCGTTTTTGCGGTTTATACCTCCATCAGTAACCAATGGTTTATGCGCTGGTTGCGCCCCATTATTGATTTTGTCCCGCTGGACCCGACAAAACCGATGTCGATAAAGCACCTGGTTCGCCTGGTGGAGCAGGGCAGGCCGGTAGTGATATTCCCGGAGGGGCGTATCAGTACAACGGGTTCACTGATGAAAATCTATGATGGTGCCGGGTTTGTTGCTGCCAAAACACAGGCGACTGTTGTACCGTTGCGTATTGATGGTGCTGAACTGACATTTTTCAGCCGCCTGAAAGGGGTGGTCAAACGCCGCCTGTTTCCACGAATTACGCTGCACATCCTTCCCCCGACCTCATTGCCTATGCCACAGGCCCCTAAAGCGCGTGACCGCCGCCGCATGGCCGGGGAAATGCTACATCAAATCATGATGGAAGCGCGTATGGCTGTTCGCCCACGCGAAACGTTGTTTGAAGCGCTGTTGTCAGCACAGCACCGCTATGGTTCCCGCAAAAACTGCATTGAAGATATCAATTTCACTCCAGACACCTACCGGAAGTTACTGACCAAGATCCTCTTCGTTGGCCGGGTACTCGAAAAATACAGCCAGAAAGGCGAGCGAATTGGCCTGATGTTGCCTAATGCCGGTATTTCGGCCGCAGTTATTTTCGGGGCTGTTTCCCGGGGGCGAATTCCGGCCATGATGAATTACACGGCCGGGGTTAAAGGGCTGACCAGCGCGATTACTGCCGCAGAGATTAAAACGGTATTCACGTCCAGGCAGTTTCTTGATAAAGGCAAACTATGGCACCTGCCGGAGCAACTGACTCAGGTTAAATGGGTATTCCTGGAGGATTTAAAAGCCGATATCACACTCAGTGATAAAGTCTGGATCTTCGCACATCTTCTGGTGCCTCGCTGTGCTCAGGTCGCTCAACAACCTGAAGACGAAGCTCTGGTTTTGTTTACTTCCGGTTCTGAAGGCCACCCGAAAGGCGTGGTACACAGCCACAAAAGCTTGCTGGCAAACGTTGAGCAAATTCGCACTATTGCCGATTTTACCGCGCATGATCGCTTTATGTCGGCGCTACCCCTGTTCCATTCATTCGGGTTAACCGTTGGGTTATTAACCCCTTTGCTGACAGGTGCCGAGGTTTTTCTCTACCCGAGCCCGTTACATTACCGGGTTGTCCCTGAACTGGTGTATGACCGTAACTGCACGGTGCTATTCGGTACTCCTACATTCCTCGCCAATTATGGGCGTTTCGCTAACCCTTACGATTTCTTCAAAGTTCGCTATGTCGTGGCTGGGGCCGAAAAACTCCAGGAAACAACCCGCGCATTATGGCAGGAGAAATTTGGGTTACGTGTGCTGGAAGGTTATGGCGTGACGGAATGTGCTCCCGTGGTATCAATCAATGTCCCTATGGCCGCAAAAAGTGGCACTGTGGGGCGTATTCTTCCGGGAATGGATGCACGCTTGTTGGCCGTACCAGGTATCAGTGAAGGCGGGCGGTTACAGCTCAAAGGGCCTAATATCATGAAAGGTTACCTGCGGGTAGAGAAACCGGGCTTTCTGGAAACGCCTTGTGCAGAAAACCAGCATGGCGAGTCTGAAGAGGGCTGGTACGACACTGGCGATATTGTTGCGTTTGATAACCAGGGGTTCTGCGTTATTCAGGGGCGCGCAAAGCGTTTTGCCAAGATTGCCGGGGAAATGGTTTCACTGGAGGCCGTCGAGCAACTGGCGCTGGGAGTTTCCCCGGAAAAATTACATGCCACGGTTATCCGCCATGATGCCAGTAAAGGTGAAGCGCTGGTGCTGTATACCACAGACAGCGAACTGACTCGCGAACGTTTGTTACGCCAGGCGCGTGAGCAGGGCATGCCAGAACTGGCGGTTCCCCGTGATATTCGCTTCCTTAAACAATTGCCGTTGCTGGGCAGTGGCAAGCCTGATTTTGTTACCCTGACCAGTATGGTTGCTGAAGGAGAAAACGTTAATGGCTAAGGCGCCAGAGGTGCAGCAGGGGTTGTATTCGCGTGGCATGATGGCGGTGATGGTGGCGCAGTTTCTGTCTGCGTTTGGTGATAATGCATTGCTGTTTGCCACGCTGGCAGTACTGAAACAGCAATTCTACCCGGACTGGAGCCAGCCTGTACTGCAAATGGTATTTGTTGGCGCCTATATTTTGTTTGCTCCTTTTGTGGGGCAGTTTGCGGACAGCCTTGCCAAAGGGCGAGTAATGATGATTGCCAACGCCCTGAAATTGTTTGGCGCAGCGGTGATTTGTGCCGGGTTTAACCCGTTTGTCGGCTATACCCTGGTTGGTATTGGCGCGGCGGCATACTCGCCAGCAAAATATGGCATTTTGGGCGAGCTGACTACCGGTGACCGTTTAGTTAAAGCTAATGGTTTGATGGAGTCCTCAACTATTGCCGCCATTCTTATGGGCTCAGTGGCCGGGGGAGTACTGGCCGACTGGCACATACTGGCGGCACTGGCAGTGTGTGTACTGGTTTATGGCGGTGCTGTTGCAGCAAACTTTTTGATTCCCCGCCTGCAACCTGCTCGTACCGGGTTATCCTGGCATCCGGGAAAAATGGTGGCGCACTTTTCTTTGGCCTGCCGCACACTCTGGCATATGGGAGAGACCCGTTTTTCACTGGTGGGTACCAGCATGTTCTGGGGGGCAGGGGTGACTCTGCGTTTCTTATTGGTGCTGTGGGTGCCTGTTGCGCTGGGGCTGACGGACAACGCTACGCCAACCTATCTTAACGCGATGGTAGCGATTGGCATTGTGGCCGGTGCAGGAGCTGCCGCGCGCCTGGTAACGCTTAAAACGGTTGCCCGGTGCATGCCTGCCGGGGTACTGATTGGTGTTGGTGTGGCCTTTTTCGCCGTACAACACAGCCTGTTGCCTGCTTATGTCCTGTTAATGGTGATTGGTATGCTGGGCGGCTTTTTTGTTGTGCCACTGAATGCTTTGTTACAGGACAGAGGTAAACATACTGTGGGAGCCGGCAATGCTATTGCAGTCCAAAACCTGGGTGAAAACATCGCCATGTTGCTGATGCTTGGCCTCTACTCACTGGCGGTGAAAGTGGGTGTGCCGGTGATTGGCATTGGTGTTGGGTTTGGTGTGTTGTTTGCTGTGGCTATCAGTGGCCTGTGGGTGTGGAAACGCGGCCAGGATAAAAAAGCCCGCCAGCGCACAGCGCCTTAACGGGCCAGGGAACGTTGCCTGTGAAAACAGGCAACGCAGTGGTTATGGTGCCGGGTAGGTATAGCGCTTGTGTACCGCTTCCAGCTCTGCCAAGATATCTTCAGACAGTGTCAGGTTATAGCTGCCAATATTTGTTGCTAACTGTTCAATACTGGTTGCCCCCAGCAAGGTGCTGGCAACAAACGCCTGCTGGCGAACAAATGCCAGCGCCATTTGTGCCGGGTCCAGATTATGGCGTTTTGCCACGTCGACATAAGCGGCTACTGCCTGTTCTGCCTGTTCACTACTGTAACGGGTAAAACGGCTGAATAATGTGTTTCTGGCACCCGCCGGGCGGGCTCCATTAAGGTATTTACCTGTCAGCGTACCAAACGCGAGGCACGAATACGCCAGCAACTCTACACCTTCATACTGGCTCACCTCTGCCAGGCCTACCTCGAAACTGCGGTTAAGCAAACTGTACGGGTTCTGAATGGTCACAATACGCGGCAGGTCGTGTTTTTCTGCCAGATTGAGATAGCGCATCACGCCCCAGGCGGTTTCGTTGGAAACACCGATATAACGAATCTTCCCGGCGCGTTGCAATTCCGTTAAGGCTTCCAGCGTTTCCAGCAACGTCACCGCAGGCTTGTTTTCAGTCCAGGTATAACCCAGCTTACCGAAACAGTTGGTGGCACGTTGCGGCCAGTGTACCTGGTACAGATCAAGGTAGTCGGTTTGCAGACGTTTCAGGCTGGCATCCAGCGCTGCACGGATATTTTTGCGGTCAAGGCACTGGTCTGGCCGGATTCCACTGTCACTATTGCGTGAAGGGCCACTCACTTTTGAAGCTATAACCAGTTTTTCCCGGTTACCACGTTTATGTAACCAGTTGCCCACGTAGGTTTCGGTCAGCCCCTGAGTTTCCGGGCGGGGGGGAACGGGGTACATTTCTGCGACATCTATCAGGTTAATGCCCTGGTTTACGGCGTAGTCGAGCTGAAGATGGGCCTCAGCTTCGCTGTTTTGCTCACCAAATGTCATTGTCCCAAGGCCCAGGGCGCTGACTTCAAGTGAGCTGTGGGGAATACGGTGATAATGCATAGCCGGTTTCCTTCTTTTTGTTGTTTACAACGAGTCGCTTCCCGACAACAGTTTCCTGCCATTCAATTGTACAGGCGGGTTGGCGTGCAGACTGCGAGGCCTCATGGGGCCAGATTTATCGCGACGTATTCTGCAAGCCCACCACAATTTAATTGCTGGGGGCTATCAAAATGGCAGAGCGGGCGGCAAAGGGGAAGTAAAAAATTACAGGCTGGCACAGAGCCAGCCGGGTTGAGGTTTAGCGTTTGATAATTTGTGAAACTTCGTTGCGGTTGATTTGTAACTTATTCCCTTTCTGGTCTTCATAGCTGATCATGCCAGTGTCGTTATCAACCTGAGGCTTACCATCAGTAAGGATCATTCGGCCATCTTTGGTTGCCATAACGTAATCGCTGCTACAACCAGAAACAGTAAAAACCAGACCCACGGCGGAAATGGCTACAGCCCATTTATTCATCATTATTTTCCTCTCAGGGTTGCGAAGTTATACTAGTAATAGCGAATTGGGCGGAATTCAGGAAGCAGTATATTCTGAAAAAATGTAAATAAGTGCGCGTTGGTCACGCGCACAGTAAAATTAATGCGAGTTTTTTTTATTTCGTAACAAATTCAGGCTTTCTACGGCAATGGAGAAGAACATTGCGAAATAAATGTAGCCCTTAGGTATATGGATGCCAACGCTTTCCAAAATGAGGGTGAAACCCACCAGGATCAAAAAAGAAAGTGCCAGCATTTTTACTGAAGGATGGCGGCTGACGAACTCACCAATCGGCCTGGCCGCGAACATCATAATACCGACGGCAATCACTACGGCCGCCATCATTATGAACAGGTGGTCAGACAAACCTACCGCGGTAATCACAGAATCCAGACTGAAGATAATATCGAGCAGCATGATTTGAACAATGGCACCGAAAAAAGAGTGCACATTGGTACGTAAATTCTCTTCATCACCTTCTATTGTTTCATGAATTTCTTTACTGGCTTTCCAGATAAGGAATAGCCCGCCAGCCATCAGAATTAAATCACGCAATGAAATTGCATGGCCCGCTAGTGAGAAAAGTGGATTCGTTAAGCGCGTTACCCAGGCAATTGAGGCCAGTAACAGTAAACGCATTACCATCGCACCCATCAAACCGAGACGGCGAGCTTTGTTTTGTTGTGCTTTGGGAAGTTTGGCAACCACCAGAGAGAGAAAAATAATATTATCGATACCCAGAACAATTTCCAGCAGCGTCAGTGTTCCCAGCGCCAGCCATGCATTGGGGTCGGTTATCCACGCAAATAACATCAAAAAACCCTGAAATAAAAGAAAGGGAATATTATATACCCAAACCTGAATGAGTTGCAGGGCTGCCCGCTACAAGGGCTCCGGGTGCGTTGTTTCTGGGGGGGGCGGCTGGCGATATTTCTGGCCGGCAGGTCTGACGAATGCTGGCTGTTGTGAACTACAACATGAAGTGGCGCGCGAGAATTGCGCCTGTGAAATTCTTCTTTAAATAGAAGCCGCGGGGTAGTGTCATTATAGGCTGCCCGTTTTCCCCAATGGCTTCGGTCAGTGCTTTGCTGTTAGCGGCTTTGGGGCGAATTTGCAGTACTTCGCCGTGGCGTGCGGTTATGCGCTCAACCTGGCCCAGAACAATCATATCCATCAACTCTTCCCAGTCACGGCGTAACTGGTCATCTTCTTCTTCAGAAGGCGACCACAATAATGGCGTGCCGACGCGGCGTTCACCTGGTGGAATACTGCGCTCACCTTCAACAGGAACCCACAACACGCGGTGCAGTTTATGGCGCACGTGGCTGGTTTCCCAAACCACACCTGTATTACCGGTGAGTGGGGCAACACACACAAATGTGGTTTCCAGTGGTCGCCCCTGAGCATCTATTGGAATGGTTTTCAGCTCAATCCCCAGGTTGGCAAAATCCTGTTCAGGCTTACTCCCGGCGCTGGCGCCTAACCAGCGTTCGAGCAAAACCCCGGTCCAGCCTTTGTCACGCTTCAAATTTGGTGGGGTGCTCATTCCGGCCAGTGTTGCCAGTTCGCCTAATGCCATACCCGCCAATTGTTGCGCCTGGTTAACCAGTTCCAGTTCGCTTGAAGGGGGGTGAGGCAGAGGACGAAGGACAGACATAACAATATTCACCTGAGTGATTAAAAATTGAACGCGTAAGTGCAGGGTTATCCACTCAGTTTACCGTTGTGCTAAAAGAAATTACAGTTTTATGATTTTTAAGCTATTTTTAATTATTCATCCACAGGATTATTTAGCGCTCTGAAGGTTTTCCAATTCTGGTCACTGGGAATAAACAGGATCTTACACCGGGTTATCCACAGAAAAATGGGATAACCGGGAAAAGTGGCAACTACTGGTTTGATTTACAGCCTTGACTTGCGAATAAAATCCAATTTTCAGACAAATTGTGCCTAAGATACTGGCATAATCTGTGGATAAAATCGACGCTGGTTGATCTTTCATCAGTAAGCCGATCCTTAATGTGATGAATATCACCTTTCAGAGCTCGGTTGTGGTGATTTCTTTTTTAATATAATGATATTTATGAAGTTAATTTCTCGCTTAATGCGAGGGCTACGCAGTCTGTCACTAGTTTTCCCTGAGTAATACGGTACTTCTTCACAATGATATCCACAGAAAAAGTGAATAAAACCGCTGTTATTGCTGTGTGGGTGTTTATAACTGTGGCGTGTTCTGTGAGTTATTCAATTGTTATTCGTTTGTACTTGCCCACATACAGTGGTTTACCGCCATACAGGAGTATGAAACAATCAAACGCATCCAGGTTTATTTTGAGGTAGTCCAGTGATCGATGATGATGGCTACCGCCCGAATGTAGGTATTGTGATCTGTAATCGCCAGGGACAGGTAATGTGGGCCAGACGTTTTGGTCAGCACTCCTGGCAATTCCCTCAGGGAGGTATAAACCCCGGTGAGTCGCCTGAGCAGGCGATGTACCGTGAGCTTTTTGAAGAAGTCGGATTACAGCGTAAAGATGTCCGGATTCTTGCCTCGACCCGAAACTGGTTACGTTACAAATTACCGAAACGTTTGGTGCGTTGGGATACAAAACCCGTCTGTATAGGCCAGAAACAGAAGTGGTTTCTTTTACAGTTGATGAGCAATGATACTGATATCAATATGCAAACCAGCAGTACGCCAGAGTTTGATGGCTGGCGCTGGGTAAGTTACTGGTATCCGGTTCGCCAGGTTGTTTCCTTCAAACGGGATGTCTACCGGCGCGTAATGAAAGAGTTCGCCAGCGTTGTTATGGCATTGCAGGATATCGCGCCGCAACGTAATACGGCTGCTAATGCTAACTATCGGCGTAAAAGAGGTTAATACAGGCGATATATGTTAACGCGGTTGCGAGAAATAGTAGAGAAGGTCGCCAGTGCGCCTCGTTTAAACGAGGCGCTGGATATTCTGGTTACTGACATCTGTCAGGCGATGCACACTGAGGTTTGCTCGGTATATCTGGCAGACCAGGACAGGCGTTGTTACTACTTAATGGCAACCCGCGGGCTGAAAAAACCACGTGGGCGTACCATCACACTGGCGTACGACGAAGGCCTGGTTGGTCTGGTTGGGCGCCTTGCAGAGCCTATTAACCTGGCTGATGCACAAAAACACCCCAGCTTTAAGTATATTCCCGCCGTTAAAGAAGAGCGCTTCAAAGCCTTTCTGGGTGTACCTATTATCCAGCGCCGGCAACTGCTGGGCGTACTGGTGGTACAGCAAAGAGAACTTCGCCAGTTTGATGAAAGTGAAGAGTCTTTTTTAGTTACCCTGGCCACGCAAATGGCCGCCATTCTGTCGCAATCTCAACTGACCTCTTTATTTGGCCAATACCGCCAAACCCGCATTCGTGCGCTGGCGGCATCGCCAGGGGTGGCCATAGGACCCGGGTGGATGGATACCACATCGCCACTGATTGAGCAGGTCTCAGAAGCTTCAGCACTGGATAAAAGCCTTGAGCGTGAGCGGCTGACGGGAGCACTGGAAGAGGCTGCTAATGAATTTCGTCGCTACAGCAAGCGCTTTTCTGCTGGTGCGCAAAAAGAAACGGCTGCAATTTTTGACCTTTATTCGCACCTGCTGAGCGACGCCCGCCTGCGCCGTGAGTTATTCGATGAAGTTGACGGTGGGTCGGTTGCTGAGTGGGCTGTTAAAAAAATCATTGAGAAATTTGCCGCCCAGTTTGCTGAGCTCACTGATGGTTATCTGAAAGAGCGCGCCGGGGATTTACGCACACTTGGCCAGCGCATTCTTTTCCATCTCGATGATACGATTCAGAGCCCGGATACCTGGCCTGAGCGCTTTGTTCTGGTGGCGGATGAGCTGTCTGCGGCAACCCTGGCAGAGTTACCCACAGACAGGCTGGTGGGGGTTGTCGTGCGGGATGGTGCCGCCAACTCACACGCCGCAATTATGGTTCGCGCTCTGGGTATTCCCACGGTTATGGGGGCGGACATGCAACCCGGCTTGTTGCATAACCGAACCCTGGTGGTCGATGGTTACCGTGGTGAAGTGCTGGTCGACCCGGAAGCGGTACTGGAGCAAGAATATCAGCGGCTGATAACCGAAGAGCTTGAGCTGAGTAAACTGGCTGAAGGTGAAGTTGAGCAACCCGCGCAACTGAAAAGCGGCGAACGTATCCAGGTGATGCTCAATGCCGGCCTTAGCCCACAGCATGAAGATAAGCTGGGCGACCGAATTGACGGGATTGGGTTATACCGCACCGAAATCCCGTTCATGTTACAGGCTGGTTTTCCTTCAGAAGATGAGCAGGTGGCGCAGTACCAGGGTATGTTGCAAATGTTTAACGGTAAGCCTGTTACTTTGCGAACACTGGATGTCGGGGCTGATAAACAACTGCCTTATATGCCTATCAGTGAAGAGAACCCATGCCTTGGCTGGCGCGGGATCCGTATCACGCTGGATCAACCTGAGATCTTTCTGGTACAGATGCGCGCAATGTTGCGGGCTAACGTAGCCAGCGAAAACCTGAGCATTTTGCTGCCAATGATAACCAGCCTCGATGAAATCGACGAAGCCAGGCGTCTGATTGAGCGGGCTGGGCGTGAAGTAGAAGAAATGCTGGGGTACGACATTCCCCGTCCGCGTATTGGTATTATGGTGGAAGTGCCTTCTATGGTGTTCCTGCTGCCGGACCTGACCGGGCGGGTTGATTTTATCTCTGTAGGTACCAACGACCTGACTCAGTATTTACTGGCGGTTGACCGGAACAATACGCGTGTGGCAAGCCTGTATGACAGTTTGCATCCGGCTGTATTGCGCGCGCTGAAAATGATTGCCGAACAAGCAGAACAGGTTGGCCTGGATTTATGCGTATGTGGCGAAATGGCCGGTGACCCGATGTGTGTTGCGCTTCTGGTTGGCCTGGGGTACCACCATTTATCAATGAATGGCCGTTCGGTGCCCCGTATTAAATATCTGTTACGTCATATTGAAATCGCAGAGGCGCAGGAGCTGGCAAAACGCGCACTGGAATTGCAAATGACCACGGAAATTCGCCATCAGGTGGCAGCATTTATGGAACGCCGTTCTATGGGCGGGCTGATTCGCGGTGGCCGTTAGGCGGTTTTAACTGCTGAATAGTTCTTTACAACTCATAACCCGCTGGCTGTCGCCTTTATGATATTATGCGCGCTTTCTGGCGCGTATGCTCCGTGTGCGCATGACCAACTGTCTGCTTTTTGGCAGAAAAATAAGCGTTTATATGGTGACTATGAACACTGGCTATCTGCATTTCCCTGACTTCGACCCGGTCATTTTCTCTCTCGGCCCTGTCTCCCTCCACTGGTATGGTGTTATGTACCTGGTCGGGTTCGTTTTTGCTATGTGGCTGGCAACGCGGCGGGCCAACCGCCCGGGAAGCGGCTGGACAAAAAATGAAGTGGAAAACTTACTGTATGCGGGTTTTCTCGGTGTCTTTTTAGGTGGCCGTATTGGTTATGTTCTGTTTTATAATCTGCCATCGTTTCTTAATAACCCGCTGTATTTATTCAAAGTGTGGGATGGCGGTATGTCGTTCCATGGCGGGTTGATCGGCGTGATCTGCGTGATGCTTTGGTTTGCCCGTCGCACGAAACGCACTTTTTTCCAGGTATCTGATTTTATTGCACCATTAATTCCGTTTGGCCTGGGTGCCGGGCGTCTGGGTAACTTTATCAATGGTGAGTTGTGGGGGCGTGTTGACCCGAATTTCCGTTTTGCCATGTTGTTTCCTGGCTCCCGTAGTGAAGATATCGCGCTGTTACCTGCTCACCCGCAATGGCAGGCCCTGTTTGATAAATACGGCATGTTGCCCCGCCACCCATCTCAACTGTATGAACTGTTCCTCGAAGGGATCGTACTGTTTATTATTCTGAATGTGTTTATTCGTAAACCTCGCCCTGCTGGGGCTGTATCCGGGTTATTCCTGATAGGCTATGGCGCGTTTCGTATTATTGTCGAATTCTTCCGCCAGCCTGATGCGCAGTTTACTGGCGCCTGGGTTCAGTACATCAGCATGGGGCAAATTCTCTCCATCCCAATGATCCTGGCTGGCGTGGCGATGATGGTCTGGGCATATCGCCGTAAAAGCCAGCCGCAGTTATCGTGAGAAAACATGAAACAGTATCTTGATTTGATGAAAAAAGTGCTGGATGAAGGCACGTTTAAGAATGACCGTACTGGTACCGGTACGCGTTCAATCTTTGGTCACCAAATGCGTTTTAATCTGCAGGAAGGTTTCCCGCTGGTGACGACAAAACGCTGCCATTTGCGCTCAATCATCCATGAACTGTTGTGGTTCCTGAAAGGGGATACCAACATCGCTTATCTGCGTGAAAACAATGTCTCAATTTGGGATGAATGGGCTGATGAAAACGGTGACCTGGGGCCTGTATATGGCAAACAATGGCGCGCGTGGCCCACACCGGACGGTGAGCACATTGACCAGATTACCCGGGTTATTGAACAGCTAAAAAGCGACCCTGATTCACGCCGGATTATCGTTTCCGCATGGAATGTGTCTGAACTGGACAAAATGGCACTGGCACCTTGCCATGCGTTCTTCCAGTTCTATGTTGCTGATGGCAAGCTGTCCTGCCAGTTGTACCAGCGCTCTTGCGATGTGTTCCTTGGCCTGCCGTTCAATATTGCCAGCTATGCTCTGCTGGTGCATATGGTGGCGCAACAGTGTGATTTGATCCCCGGTGACTTTGTCTGGACTGGCGGCGATACTCACCTGTATATGAATCATCTTGAACAGGCAAATCTGCAACTGACCCGTGAACCTCGTCCGCTACCTAAGCTGGTTATCAAGCGTAAACCTGCGTCGGTATTTGACTACCAGTTTGATGACTTCGAAATCGAAGGCTACGACCCGCACCCGGCAATTAAAGCACCAGTGGCTATCTAAGTGCGGCTCGTCTAACAGCTCACAGCAAACAAGAGCTCTTGTTTGCCAGTAACCCAGGCCTGCATCCTGCGATGCGGGCTTTTTTGTGCCTGTCATCTGTTACGTTAACGGTATGAACGGCATACTTTTTCGGTACCGCTCGCAATGCCGTGTAACGTTTACATTCCTTGTTAAGTTTTTGTCGGCCGGCCTTCCTGAACCGTTATATCTGTCTTCACTTCTTCTGCAGCGCTCTGGCACATTGCCGCCATGAAAAAACGAAACAGTGCGGGTTTTACACTTTTGGAAATGTTGGTTGTTATGGTGATTGTCGCGGGGTTGTCTGCCGGTGGGCATACCCAGTGGATGCGCTGGCAACAGCAACAGCGTTTGGTGCAAAGCATCAATCTGTTACGCGCATTTTTAATGGCATGGCGCGATGATGCCAACTGGAACAATCAGGACGTGCGTTTGTATATCCATCATGAAAATAGCTTGTGGTGTATCAGTACAACTGAACATATTCATGGCGGGTGTGCCTCATCACCCCGTCAGGTTTATACCCCGGTAACACCTGAAATTCAGTTGGTGAGCATGACTGACGGGCTGGGGTTTTACGGTGCCCGTAACACTGCCCGCACTGGCCGTATAACTGTGCGCAGCCCGGCAGGTGAAGGGCAGCTTATTGTCTCCGCGTGGGGGAGAATTCGCGTATGTTTGCCTGGAGACACATCATGCGAATAGCCAGGCAGCGTGGTTTCACTCTTATGGAACTGATGATTGCCCTCGCCATTAGCGCAGTTTTATTGCCTTCTGTGCTGAAGATCCTGCCCTTTCTCACTCTTCAGGTAAGCCGGGAAACACAGCGTATGCAACTGGATGATGAGCTCTGGCAACTGGCATTTACGGTGGGTAAGCATATTCAACGGGCTGGTTACTGTAATGGTGAATGTGCAGGTTCGCCCGTATACCTGCAACCGGGGTGTCTGGTTGTACAGTGGGACAGCGACAGCTCGGGTAAATGGCCTGTTTTACCTGCCGCGCAACCCGCTCAATTTGGGTTTCGCATTCAGGGCGAAAGCCTGCAAACCAGCCGGGGTTCCCTGGATTGCCAGCAAGGTACCTGGGAGCGTATTACTGACCCGGAATGGGTGGCCGTGACTCATTTTACTGTCGCATCATCAACACAGGACCCGGCAGTTTTTGAAGTCTCGCTGGCAGGGTACTTACGCCGTTACCCTCAGGTTAGCCTGTCTGTGCTGCACAGTGTGGTGGGGTATAATCTGCCATGAAAAAGCAAGGTGGCGCATCATCGCTGGTGGTTGTCCTCATGCTGTTTTTATTAGGGCTGTTAGTCCTGGCCGGGCAGGCACAGCAGTATGAAATGCGTTTTCGCCGTATCCACCAGGAGCGAACGGCCCTGGCACAATGGAATATGGCGTTTACGTTGCTGGCATGGGGAACTCAGCAACAATGGTCTCCGGCAACTGACTGGCTTTGCCAGGCACCGGCAAATAGTTCAGGGCGTGCCTGTATGCGCCAGATTTCTCAAAACCGTGTATTACTGGCGGCAAGTCCGGAAACGCCCGCAGAGGAACATAATGCAAAGCCGCATCTGGTCTTATGGCGCTGGGGAACACTAACAGACACCGGTATTACCTGGCTGCCACGGGGGTGGATCGATTTTTGTCCATTATCTGAGAGTAAAGCATGCGCATTGCCGTAGTGTGTAACCAGCAAGGCTTCAGCCTGGTCGAAACCCTGGCTGCCGTAGTTATGTCCGCATTGATGTTGGCGGCACTGGTGGCATTGCAGCATGCATTGTCGCAGGGTATACAGGCGCAGCGCGAATTCTTAATGGTCGGGCGTTTTGCCTGCCAGCAAGTTAATGTAGTTGCCCCTGACTTACCTGAAGGCTGGCTTTTAAGTCGTTCACGGCGGGAAGAGGGAGCATGTTTTACCCTTCAGGTTCAGTTGGTAAGCCCGGGAGGCAGACAGGGCGAGCTATCTCGTTTACATTGTCCATTGGCACGGTAGTCAGGAGTTTTTATGTTAAGGGTCTATCACTCAAATCGCCTGGATGTTCTGGAAGAGATCATGGCGTTTATTATTGAGCAACAACCATTACCCGATCCCTTTGCTGAAGAAGTGGTATTGGTGCAAAGCACCGGGATGGCGCAATGGTTGCAAATGACTCTGGCGCAGAAATTCGGTATTGCCGCTAACATGTCATTCCCATTACCGGCACGTTTTATCTGGGAAATGTTTGTTACGGTTCTGCCGGGCATTCCGCAGGAGAGTGCCTTCAGCAAACCGGGAATGACCTGGAAACTCATGTCACTGTTACCAGCCATGATAACTGAGCCTGAATTTGAGGCCCTGCGCCATTACCTTGACGATGATATCGACCAGCGTAAGTGTTTCCAACTTGCTTCTCGGGTAGCAGACCTTTACGACCAGTACCTGGTGTATCGGCCTGAATGGCTGACGGCCTGGGAGGCCGGGCAGTTACTCGGTGAATTAGGCGATGCCCAGGTGTGGCAGGCACCGTTATGGCGGGCGCTGGTTGCACATACTGCTGAACTGGGCCAGCCTGGCTGGCACCGCGCCGGGTTATACACCCGGTTTATCCGTACCCTTGAAACCAGTGACCGGCCCCCGGCAGGCTTGCCTTCGCGTGTCTTTATTTGTGGGATTTCCGCTCTGCCCCCCGTTTATCTGCAGGCGCTGGAAGCATTGGGGCGGCATATTGACGTCCACTTATTGTTTACTAACCCGTGCCGTTATTACTGGGGAGATATTAAAGACCAGGCCTGGCTTGCCCGTTTAGTTACCCGCCCACGCAAACGGCACCAGTCAGATGAATCACGCCCCTTGTTCAGAGATGAAACCGCGCTGGGTTCACTGTTTGATGATAACGGCGAACAGGAACTTCCTAACGCTTTACTGGCTTCATGGGGCAAACTGGGCCGCGATTACACTTGGTTGTTGGCAGACCTTGAACATATTAATGACCTGGATGTGTTCGTTGATGGCGAGCGCGACACACTGTTGCATCGTCTGCAGGATGACGTGTTAACCCTCAGCAATACCACGGAAGAAGGGTTGAGCCTTGAACGCTTTGAGCACAGCACCTGCAAACAAAGCCTGGCACCGGGTGACACCAGTCTGACTTTCCATCTGTGCCACAGCCCACAGCGGGAAGTTGAAGTGTTGCACGACTATTTGCTGGCATTGCTGGCGAACCAGCCTGAACTCTCAGCACGCGACATCATCGTGATGGTTGCGGATATAGACAGTTACAGCCCCTATATTCAGGCAGTATTTGGCAGTGCGCAGGGGGAACGTTATGTTCCGTTCGCTATTTCCGACCGCCGGGCCAGCCAGGCTCACCCCGCAATGCAGGCTTTCCTCGCACTACTGGCACTGCCAGTCAGCCGTTTTACTTCTGAAGATGTACTGGCATTACTTGAAGTGCCGGCAGTGGCGGCCAGGTTTGGTATTGATGAAGACGGGTTAGGGTATTTACGCCAGTGGGTGAATGAATCGGGTATTCGTTGGGGGCTGGACGACGATAATGTCCATGACCTTGGACTGCCAGTAACCGGGCAACATACCTGGCAATTCGGCCTGACGCGTATGTTACTGGGCTATGCGATGGACAGTGCTGAAGGTGAGTGGCGGGATATCCTGCCGTATGATGAATCCAGTGGCCTGGTTGCGGAACTTGCCGGCCAACTGGCAACATTGTTGTCGCGCCTGAAAACCTGGCGTGACACGCTCAATACCTCCCGTACTCCACTGGCGTGGTCACCTGTTTGCCATGAACTACTGGCGGATTTTTTTGCACCAGACCCGGATGCAGAGGCCGCGCTGGCATTGGTTGAAAAGCAGTGGCAGTCCATCATAGACCAGGCGCTGGAGGCCCAGTATCAGCAGCCTGTGCCACTCAGTTTATTATGTGATGAACTGACTGGCCGTTTGGACCAGGAGCGTATCAGCCAACGTTTTCTTGCCGGGCCAGTTAATTTTTGCACGCTGATGCCTATGCGTTCTATTCCTTTTAAAGTTGTGTGCCTGCTTGGCATGAATGACGGTGTTTACCCCAGAACACTCTCACCTCTGGGGTTCGATCTCATGAGCGAGAAACCACGCAGGGGGGATCGCAGCCGGCGTGATGACGACCGGTATTTGTTCCTGGAAGCACTTATTTCTGCCAGGGAAAAGCTCTATATCAGTTATGTAGGCCGCTCGGTGCAGGACAACACCCCACGTTACCCATCAGTTCTGGTAGAGGAACTGATTGACTATGTCGCCCAAAGCCACTATTTGCCTGGCGATGAACAACAGGATATTGACACCAGCGCACGTCATGTACGCGAGCATTTATTGCAGGTTTACCCACGAACACCTTTCGATGCCGGCAATTTTATCCCTGGTGCCACACAACAGAGTTTTGCTCACGAATGGCTGCCTGCGGCCTCTGGCGTAGGGCAACCCCAGCCGCATTTTATTCGCCAGCCGTTACCAGAGTTGCCTACTGATGAGTTGGCGCTTGAGGCGTTACAACGCTTCTGGCGCCATCCGGTGAGGGCGTTTTTCCAGATGCGGTTGAGGATTAGTAGTCATTTGGATGAAACAGAAATTCCTGATACTGAGCCCTTTGAACTCGATAGCCTTGATCGTTTCCAGGTCAATCAGCAATTGCTCAATACACTGGTAAACGGAGAGGATCCCACCCGGTTATATCGCCGGTTCCGGGCCGCCGGGGCTTTGCCTTACGGGCCTTTTGGTGAGATTTTTTGGGCACAGCAACAAGACGAAATGCAGGAAATTGCCAGCCAGGTGTTGTCACAGCGCACATCTGATACAGCGCAGGAAGTGAATATCTCTTTAGCGGGTGTTAAGTTGACCGGGTGGTTACAGCATGTCCAGCCTGATGGGCTGTTACGCTGGCGGCCATCGGTACTCAGTGTTGCACATGGTATGCAACTTTGGATTGAACACCTTGTCTATTGTGTTGGCGGTGGAACGGGAGCCAGCCGTTTATATGGGCGTAATGACTCTGGTTGGCTGTTCCCTCCATTGGAAAAGGATCTTGCTGAAAAGTACCTTGCTCAACTTATTGAAGGGTATCAGGAAGGGTTGTCTCAGCCACTGGTTTTACTGCCGCACAGTGGTGGTGCATGGATAAAAGCCTGTTACGATGCCGAAAATAGTGCCATTTTATGGGATGAAGATACGCAAAAAAATGCCCGACGTAAGCTGACCCAGGTATGGGAAGGGAACCAAATGGTGGCTGGTGAAGGGGCTGATATGTGGTTACAACGCTTGTGGCGTACCCTTGAACCAGAGTATTACCAGGCAATACTGCGTGAAGCAGAGCGTTTTTTGTTACCCCTGTTCAGGTACAACCAGTCGAAATGAGATAAAAGAACAGTCTGCAGCACCTCAAAAGGTGGAGGCGGGCATCGGCACTGAACAGTACCAGATGATGAATAGCAAAGTTGTTAAAGGTGAGGTTTGTGAATGCCTAAGAGCAGTACCTGGTTTTATGCGCTGTTTGTTTACGTTGTGCTCTTTTGGGCCCCTTTAAGCCAGGCCGGTACCGGCTGGCAACCCATCCAGCAGACTATCCATAAAAGTGCGAGCGACCCCCGTCTGTATCAGGCAATACAGCTTGATAACCACATGACGGTACTATTAGTCTCCGACCCACAGGCAGTTAAATCGCTGTCTGCACTTGTTGTTCCGGTGGGCTCTTTGCAGGACCCGGATAACCACCTGGGGTTGGCTCACTACCTTGAACACATGACCCTGATGGGGTCCAAAAAATATCCGCAGCCGGATTGCCTTGCCGAATACCTCAAACTGCATGGTGGCAGCCATAATGCCAGCACCGCCCCTTACCGCACAGCGTTCTACCTGGAAGTGGAAAATGATGCGCTGGCTGGAGCGGTTGACCGCCTGGCAGATGCCATCGCCCAGCCGTTATTGGCACCGGAATATGCAGAACGTGAGCGCAATGCAGTTAATGCTGAACTGACCCTTGCCCGGGAGCGTGATGGCATGCGCATGGCGCAGGTCAGTGCTGAAACCATTAATCCGGCACACCCTGCGGCACGTTTTTCTGGTGGGAACCTGGAAACACTGCGTGATAAACCCGGCAGTAAATTGCTGGATGCACTGCACCATTTTCACGATGAGTACTACTCAGCAAATATCATGAAAGCGGTTATTTACAGTAACAAACCGCTGGCAGACTTAGCTGAACTGGCAGTGCAAACCTACGGGCGAGTTCCCGACAGGCATATTCAGCGCCCAGAGGTAACTGAACCTGTTGTCACGGATGCACAGACCGGCATAGTTATTCACTATGTGCCGGCGTTACCACGCAAAGTGGTGCGGGTGGAATTCCGCATTGCCAATAATAGCGATAAATTTCGCAGTAAAACGGATGAGCTTATTGGCTACCTGATTAGCAGCCGCAGTAAAAACACGTTGTCTGACTGGCTGCAAACTCAGGGCCTGGCAGACAGCATCCGTGCTGATTCTGATCCGGTTGTTGCCGGTAATAGTGGCGTTTTCGCCATTTCCGTTTCTCTGACCGATAAAGGCCTTGCTCACCGCGATGAAGTTGTGGCTGCTGTTTTCCGTTATATCAACACCCTGAAATCACAAGGCATCAGTAAGCAATATTTCGACGAAATGGCGCATGTCCTTGATTTGGACTTCCGCTTTCCTTCTATTACCCGCGATATGGATTATGTGCAGTGGTTAGCCGATACCATGATTCGTGTGCCCGTCAGCCATGTTTTGGATGCCGGTAATATTGCAGATCAATACGACCCGCAGGCGATCGCTTCCCGCCTGGATGAGATGACCCCTCAACATGCCCGTATTTGGTATGTCAGCCCGGATGAACCTCATAACAAGCAGGCATACTTTGTACAGGCACCGTATCAGGTCGATAAAATTAGTGCGGAAAAATTTTCTGAATGGGATAAGTTTGGGCAGTCGCTCTCGTTCACTTTACCGGAGCTCAATCCCTATATTCCTGATGATTTTTCATTGATTAAGCAGGATAAAAAGTGGACCAAACCTGAGCTGATTGTCAATGACCCCGGGTTGCGTGTGGTGTATCAACCCAGCCGCTATTTTGCCAGCGAGCCAAAAGCCAGTGTGACATTAGTACTGCGCAACCCGCATGCCATGGATACGGTAAAAAATCAGGTCATGTTTGCACTTAATGACTATATGGCAGGCCTGGCCCTGGACCAGTTGAGCCAGCAGGCTGCGGTAGGTGGTATCCATTTTTCTACCAATGCCAATAGCGGGCTGATGGTCAGCGCGAATGGGTACACCCAGCGGCTGGCGCCACTTTATCTTGATTTGTTGAAAGGGTATTTCAGTTACCAGCCAACGCAGGGCCAGCTTGAACAGGCCAAATCCTGGTATAAGCAAATGCTGGCATCGGCGGAGAAAGGCAAAGCCTATGAACTGGCGATTATGCCAGTACAAATGATGTCACAGGTGCCGTATTTCGAGCGGCAGGCGCGGCGGGAACTTTTACCTTCCATTACCGTGCAGGATATCCTGGATTATCGTGAGCAGTTGAAAACTGGCAGCCGCCCTGAGTTTTTGGTGGTAGGCAACCTCACCCCTGATGCAGCACATAACCTGGCATTGCAGGTTCAACAGTCGCTGGGAACAAAAGGCACGGAATGGACCCGTAACCGGTCTGTGGTGGTTAACCAGCCGCGGCGAATTGTGTTTGAAAAAACCATATCCGGCAGTGATTCAGCTCTGGCGGCCGTGTTTGTACCTTCCGGGTTTGATGAAAACACCAGTTCGGCATACAGCGAAGTGTTGGGCCAGATTATTCAGCCCTGGTTCTACAACCAGCTTCGCACCCAGGAGCAACTGGGTTATGCCGTGTTTGCATTCCCGATGAGTGTGGGCCGCCAGTGGGGGTTAGGTTTCCTGTTGCAAAGTAATACCCGGCAACCCGCTCAACTGTGGCAACGCTATAACGCATTCTTTGCCGGGACAGAGAAACGGCTGCGTGAAATGCCTGAACCTGAGTTTGCTCAGGTGCAGCAGGCGGTCATTAGCCAGATACAGCAGGCACCTCAGACTCTTGGCGACGAAGTGGCGAAAGTCAGCATGGATTTCGACCGGGCAAATATGGCGTTTGATAGTGATGATGCGGTTATCCGCGCTGTGCGCAGTTTAACACCGGCCAAAGTTGCGGATTTCTTCCGGCAGGCAGTTATCGAACACGATGGTATGGCGGTTATTTCCGAGGTAAGTGGCACTCAACAAGGGAAGGCCGATTTTGCCGCACCTGAGGGCTGGAAACCGTGGGGCAGTGTTGAAGCATTGCAAAAGACATTGCCACAGTCGGGGGCTGAGTGATGCCGGAGCATCATAATAAGCCAACTGCCCTTGACCCACTGCGTTTACCCCTGGCAGGGGCACGCTTAATTGAGGCGTCAGCCGGTACCGGAAAAACTTATACCATCGCTGCCCTCTATTTGCGCCTGTTGCTGGGCCTGGGGGGGGAAGCTGCTTTTGTGCGGCCACTACCGGCGGAATCTATTCTGGTGGTGACATTTACCGAAGCGGCCACGGAAGAGTTACGTGGGCGTATACGCAGCAACATTCATGAGCTGCGTATCGCCTGTGTCCGGCAAAGCAGCAGCAACCCGTTGTACCAGCAATTGCTCGCTGAAATCAGTGACACAAAACAGGCAGCACGAATATTACTCCTTGCTGAACGGCAGATGGATGAAGCCGCCATTTTCACCATCCATGGTTTTTGCCAGCGAATGCTGAGCCTGAATGCATTCGAATCAGGTATGCCGTTTGAACAACAACTGATTGAAGATGAAACAGAATTACGCCAGCGAGCCTGTGCTGACTTTTGGCGGCGCTATTGTTACCCGCTGAATAAGCCAGTTGCTCAGGCTGTCAGTGAGATGTGGCCGGGGCCTCAGGCTCTGTTGCGTGAAATTGGGCGTTACCTGTCTGGCGACGCACCGGTGCTGAAGCAACCTGTAAATGAAGATGAAACCCTCCAGACCCGCCACGATGCGATCATTAATGCCATTGATACTCTGAAAGCTCAGTGGCAAAGTTCTTCTGGCGATCTTCCGGATATCATTGAAAATTCCGCCATCGACAGGCGCAAATATAACCGTAAAAACCAGGGTATCTGGTTTGATGCTGTTGAGGCCTGGGCGGCAAGCCCAACAGAAAATTACACTTACCCGGATGCACTGGTTCGCTTCTCCCAGTCATTTCTTTATGAGCGTACTAAAGCAGAAGGTAATCCGCCTGAGCATGCGCTATTTTCCGCCATTGATGTTTTTCTTTCTCAGCCACTGACCATTCGCGATTTGGTTATTGCCCGGGCACTGGTGGACATTCGTTACACCATCACGCAGGAAAAACGTTACCGGGGTGAACTGGGGTTTGACGATATGCTAAGCCGCCTTGACCAGGCCCTGGCACAGCCGGAAGGTGACAATCTGGCGGCGGCTATCCGTGGGCGCTTCCCGGTTGCCATGATTGATGAGTTTCAGGATACAGACCCACAGCAATACCGTATTTTCCGCCATATCTGGCTGGTGCAGGCTGAAACAGCACTGTTACTGATTGGCGACCCGAAACAGGCCATCTACGCGTTTCGTGGCGCGGATATTTTTACCTACATGAAAGCTCGCGGGGAAGTTAGTGCTCACTATACGCTTGAGACTAACTGGCGCTCATCTCCGGCGATGGTTAATAGTGTGAATCAGCTGTTCAGCCACCTCGAAAATCCGTTCATGTTTGAGGAGATCCCTTTTCTGCCCGTTAACGCGGCACCGCGCAACCAGGGAGTGCGTTTTGTACTCAATGGGGAGCCTCAGCCTGCGATGTCCGTTTGGTTAATGCCCGGCGAAGGTTGTGGTGTGGTGGAGTACCAGCAAACCATGGCACGCCAGTGCGCCTGCCAGATTCGTGACTGGCTTGTGGCTGGTGTGGCCGGTAACGCGGTGCTGGAGCGTGAGGACAAAACGCGCCCGGTCACCGCAGCAGATATAACGGTGCTGGTGCGCAGCCGTCAGGAAGCAGCATTAATACGAGAAGCTCTGAGTTTATTGGGGATTCAGTCGGTTTACCTCTCTAACCGCGACAGCGTTTTCAGTACCCAGGAGGCGCAGGATATTTTGCGTGTCCTGCAGGCCGTGCTTAACCCGGAAAACGAAGCAGCCATGCGCAGTGCGCTGGCAACCAGCCTGTTGGGGCTGGATGCAACAACCCTTGAGCAGTTATCTCAGAATGAAACGGCCTGGGACAATCTGGTTGATGAGTTTGTTGGTTACCGCCAACGCTGGTTAAAGCGTGGGGTGATGCCCATGTTGCGCTCTCTGCTGGCTTACAGGCACCTGGCGGAAAATATTCTCGCAAGCCTGGATGGTGAACGCCGCCTGACCGATATTATGCATGTCAGTGAGTTATTGCAGGAAGCGGCGGCTACGGCCGACAGCGAGCATGCGCTGGTGCGCTGGCTATCACAACGTATTGCTGAACCGGATGACAACGCAAGCAGCCAGCAACTTCGTCTGGAAAGTGACAGGCACCTCGTTCAGATAGTGACAATTCATAAGTCAAAAGGGCTCGAGTACTCGCTGGTGTGGTTGCCATTTATTGCCAATTATCGCGCTCAGGCCGAAGGGTTATATCACGACCGCCAGACATTCGACGCTGTACTGGATTTACACAAAGAAAAAACCAGCCTTGAGCTGGCAGAAGCTGAACGGCTGGCCGAAGATTTGCGCCTGCTCTACGTTGCTGTCACTCGGGCGATATGGCACTGCAGCCTGGGGGTTGGCCCCCTGTTTCGTGGTAACCGGGCCAAAAAAGGCGCATCAGATTTCCACCTGAGTGCGCCCGGAAGGCTGATTCAGCAGGCACAACCTTGTGACGCCGGGGAGCTCAGGCAGTCCCTGGAGCAGCTATGTCGGGGCGATATCGCCTTAAAGGATATCGACCTTAGCGATGAATCCCCGTGGTCACCCCTGGTATTGCCAACCGAGAATCTGGCTGCCCGGGAAGTAACAAGAACATTCACCGATTTCTGGCGCGTCACCAGCTATTCAGGGCTACAGCAGCATGGTTCATCGGCCGGGCAGGCTTTGCTACCCCGGCTGGATATTGACGCCATAGGGGCAGTCTCTTCCCCTGGTGAGCAAGCACTTACCATCCATACGTTCCCGCGTGGAGCAGTACCTGGTACTTTTCTTCACAGCCTGTTTGAACAACTGGACTTCACCCAGCCAGTAGATGCCGAATGGCTGGAGCAGCAATTACTCTCCGCAGGGTATGGCGCTGAGTGGCTGCCTGTTTTATTACCCTGGCTTGAGGCTTTGCTTTGCGCTCCACTGGCTGAAGGTGGCTTAAGCCTGAATGTGTTATCTGCGCAAGATAAACGGGTTGAAATGGAGTTCTACTTGCCTGTAGATACGCTTTTGGCTCCAGGTGAACTTGATGCGTTGATTCGCCAGCATGACCCTCTGTCGGCACGTTCTCCTGCTCTGGATTTTCAGCAGGTGCGCGGTATGCTGAAGGGCTTCATTGACCTGACATTCCGCTGGCAGGGCCGCTACTATTTGCTGGATTACAAATCCAACTGGTTAGGCAGTACCAGCGAGGCATATACCCCTGATGCCATGGCCCAGGCGATGTGTGAACATCGCTATGATCTCCAGTACCAGTTGTACACGCTGGCCCTGCACCGGTACCTGCGCCATCGGGTGCCTGATTACGAATATCAGCGCCATTTTGGTGGGGTTATTTACCTCTTTCTGCGTGGTGTGGAGCCCGGTTTGCCAGGTAATGGCATTTTTACCACCAGGCCAGATGAACAACTGGTATCCGCAATGGATGCACTGTTTGCCGGGCGGGATATGGAGGCAGTGAAATGACAGCACCCTTGCTGGCGTTATTAGAGCAGGCAGCTGCTGAGGGGCACTTTCGCTATCTCGATGTCCAGTTTGCTCAAATGGTTGCTGCTGGTGACCCGGCAGTTATGCTGGCTGCCGCCATTCTGAGCCGTGATACCGGCGAAGGGCATGTTTGCGTACCACTCGAACGCCTGAGCCCGGAACGGAGCTTTTCCGGGCCTGCGGTCAGTTTAATTGGTGAACCGCTATTTGCCGGTGTTGGCCAGGTTGAAGACTGGCAGGAAAAACTGTTGCGCAGTGATGCAGTCAGTAATGAAGACGATGCCACTCCTATAAAACTGTCTGCAGGGCGTTTATACCTCGACCGCCTGTGGCGTAATGAGCAGCGTGTGGCGCAGTTTTTCCGTGATACTAATCAGCCTCTGGTCGTTGATGAGGCTCTTCTTGCCGGCGTGCTGAATACTTTATTCCCCGGAAGCCAGAACGGGCCAGACTGGCAAAAGGTGGCGGCGGCAGTTGCCCTTACCCGGCGCATAGCAGTGATATCCGGTGGGCCTGGAACGGGTAAAACAACCACAGTGGCAAAGCTACTGGCAGCCCTGGTGCAACTTTCCGGGCCATCCCTGCCGCGCATTCGGCTGGCTGCGCCAACAGGTAAAGCGGCGGCGCGTCTTACCGAATCTTTGGGGGCTGCGTTACAGCGGTTGAATATGGATGCATCGTTGAAGGCGGCATTGCCCGATGAAGCCAGTACATTGCACCGTTTATTGGGGGCCGTACCGGGGAGCCAGGCGGTCCGTTATCACCAGGGTAACCCACTGCACCTCGATGTGCTGGTAGTTGATGAAGCATCCATGGTCGATTTGCCTATGATGTCGCGGTTACTGGCAGCTTTACCGGCACATGCGCGGGTTATTTTTCTGGGTGACCGCGACCAGCTCGCTTCAGTTGAGGCGGGTGCCGTTCTCGGGGATATTTGCCATTTTGTTGGTGAGGGTTTCAGCCCGCAACGTGCCGCTGAGCTGTCCCGCCTGTGCCAGTGCACGGTTCCGGCAGGGCAGGCCGCCGGGGTGGATACCTTGCGTGATGCCATTTGCCTGTTGCAGGAAAGCTACCGTTTTGGGAAAGATTCTGGTATTGGCTTTCTTGCCCGCGCGGTGAATGGTAACCAGGTTGCGGCTGTAAAGGCTGCATTTGACGGGCGGTTTAATGATATCGGGCTATTCCCGATGGCGACGACGGATGATTACGCCAGTATGCTGGAACAGATTGTCACTGCTCATCAGCCATTTCTTTCATCCCTGAAACAAGGCAGTGAGCCACAGAGTATTTTGCAGGCATTTGCAACCAGCCAGGTTCTGTGTGCGTTACGGGAAGGGCCGTTTGGTGTTACGGGCCTGAATAACCGAATCGAACAGGCGTTTTTTAGCAAAAATCTGCTCCAGCGCCCGGCCCGGGAATTGCGCTGGTATCATGGCCGCCCGGTTATGATCAATCGTAATGACAGTGGTCTTGGGCTATTTAATGGTGACATTGGTATTACGCTGAACACACCGCTGGGTTTACGGGTATGGTTTTCTATGCCTGATGGCTCGCTTAAGTCTGTACTACCCGGGCGTTTACCACCTCATGAAACCGCCTGGGCCATGACGGTGCATAAATCACAAGGGTCGGAGTTTGACCATGCCGCACTTATCTTGCCGCCAGGCTGGAACCCGGTAATTTCACGTGAACTGGTCTATACCGCGGTTACCCGGGCAAAAAAACAACTTTCTGTATTTGCCGATATGCCGGTTTTGCTACAGGCAGTGAAAAACCGCACAACAAGGCGCAGTGGTTTGCCGGAGGCCTTTCAGGCTGGTTAGTGCGGGAAACAGGAACAGTACCGGTGGCAGGCTCGCCACCGGTAAGCAATGCGACAAACTACTCAGGTAAGGTCAGCCATCAGCACTTTAGAGCGCCGCTGGTAGTTGTACATTTTCTTTTTGCTTTCGGGCAATGAGTCGATATCAACAGGCGTAAACCCGCGCTCCTGGAACCAGTGAATACTGCGGGTTGTCAGAACAAACAGTTTATCCAGCCCAATTTGTTTTGCCTGGCTGGCAATCCGTTCCAGCAGTATTTCTCCCCGGGCAGAACTGCGGTAGTCAGGGTGCACGGCGACACAGGCCATTTCGCCAATTTTCTCTTCCGGGAAAGGGTAGAGCGCGGCGCAGGCTATTGTCAGGTTATCTCGCTGAATAATGGTGAATTTATCAATTTCCATTTCCAATTGCTCACGAGAACGGCGAACCAGAATGCCTTGTTGTTCCAGCGGGTGAATCAGCTCAAGGATCCCACCAATATCGTTGATAGTTGCGCGGCGAATTTGTTCCGCACTTTCCATCACAATCTGGGTACCGATACCATCGCGGGAGAACAGTTCCTGCAGCAATGCGCCATCTTCCTGGTAGCTTATCAGGTGGCTGCGGCGTACCCCGCTGCGGCAGGCTTTTACTGCCCCGCGCAGGAAACGTACAGTACCTGAATAATAATCACCTTCTGCTTCGAGCGCATCTACGCGCTGCTGTGCTTCATTCGGGAAGAGTTCAGAAATAATATTCCCGTCTTCGTCTGTCACACCTTGCGATGAGCAAAAGCCAATCATTTTTTCTGCTTTCAGTTTGATTGCCAGTTGCGTAGCGATTTCTTCTGATGTCAGGTTAAAGCTTTCACCAGTAACAGAGACAGCAACCGGGCCCATCAAAACAATTGCACCGCTATCCAACTGGCGGTGAATGGCTTCTTCATCAATTCGGCGAATACGTCCGCTGTGGCAGTAATCAATGCCATCGTCCACACCCAGGGGCTGAGCGATGATAAAGTTACCGCTGACCACATTAATATGTGCGCCCTGCAGTGGTGTATTATTCAGGCTCATCGACAGGCGAGCGGTGATATCCAGTTGCAACAGGCCTGCTGCCTGTTTCACCAGCTCCAGTGTTTTACTGTCTGTCACACGGGTATTTTTATGATAAACCGGTTCGTGATGGTGCTCGGCAAGGTTTGCATCAATTTGTGGGCGCGCACCGTAAACGACAACCAGGCGGATACCAAGGCTGTGCAGTAAACCAATATCATTGACAATACTGGAGAAATTCTCATGCTCAATGGCTTCACCGCCCAGCATGATGACAAAGGTTTTCCCTCTGTGTGCGTTAATATAGGGGACAGAATGGCGGAATCCCTGCACCAACTCGATTCTACGCTCCTTTACCACGGCAACACCCTCAATGCATGATTATTCGAAATAAGTGTATTTTTATTCTTTTATGGGCCTGGGTGCAAGTCCAAATTTAACCCTGTAAAATAGCGGGTCTTTGGAGTAAGGCCTGATTTGTTGAGGTTTGTTTACCCTTTTATTGATGACAGGTGCACAACCTTTCGTTAAAGTTTCGATTTAATATTTACCGTTGTGGCACATTTCCGGCCTGGCAACGCAGCGTTTTAAAATGCTCAGGAGAAGCATGTCAGATTCTCATTCATTGTTTAGCCGTCGAAATTTACTTAAAGGTGCTGGCGCGATGTGGCTTCTTAGCGTCAGCCCGTTGAGTTTTGCTGCCGCAAGCCACGTTATCGCGATTCGCGTCTGGCCCGCATCAAGTTATACGCGTGTGACAGTTGAATCCAGTCACCAGCTTAAATATAAGCAGTTTGCGTTGAGCAACCCATCCCGCCTTGTTCTGGATATAGAAGGTGTGCAGTTAAACTCGGTTCTGAAAGGGCTGGGTAATCTTATCAACGCTAATGATCCTTATATCCGTTCCGCCCGTGTCGGCCAGTTTGATCCCCATACTGTGCGCCTGGTGTTTGAACTCAAGCAAAATGTCACCCCTCATTTATTCGCGCTGGCACCTGTTGCTGAATTTAAAGAACGCCTGGTTATGGATCTATACCCGGTTAATGCCTCCAGTGAGCAGGATCCGTTGCTGGCATTGCTGGAAGATTACAACAATGGCGATTTAGATAAAAAAATGCCTGCGCAACCACAGGGGCCACAACCGGGTAAAGCCGGTCGTGATCGTCCAATTGTTATCATGATAGATCCCGGGCACGGTGGCGAAGATCCGGGGGCTATTGGCAAATATAAAACACGCGAAAAAGATGTGGTGTTGAAAATCGCGCGCCGTTTGCGGTCACTGATTGATAAGCAGGCCAACATGAAGGCCTACATGACACGCAATGAAGATGTCTTTATTCCGCTGAAAGTCAGGGTGGCGAAAGCCCAGAAACAACGGGCCGATTTGTTTGTCTCGATACATGCGGATGCATTTACCAGCCGTGAGGCCCGCGGTTCTTCCGTATTTGCATTATCAACGAAAGGGGCGACGAGTACCGCCGCGAAATACCTGGCGCAGACGCAAAACGCCGCCGACTTAATTGGTGGTGTCAGTAAAAGTGGCGACCGTTATCTGGACCACACTATGTTCGATATGGTGCAGTCACTGACTATCACTGACAGCCTGAAGTTTGGCAAAGAAGTGCTCAATAAATTAGAACGAGTGAACCGGCTGCATAAAAACCGGGTAGATCAGGCCGGGTTTGCCGTCCTTAAAGCACCTGAGATCCCTTCTATACTGGTGGAAACCGCATTTATCAGTAATGTGGAAGAAGAGCGTAAGCTCAAAACCGCCAGGTTCCAGCAGGAAGTGGCTGAGTCTATTTTCTCCGGAATACAGGCTTATTTCGCAGACAGCTCCAAACTGGCACGTCGCAGCTAATACCCGGGTATATCACCAGCAGAGAAGAGCGCGTCGGGGTGTTCTTCTCTGTTGTTGTCAGTAAAAAATAGCGGGTTGCTGCTTGTGAAAAAGGCTGCCGGGGATTTTTCAGGTTGGGGGCGTTGCAGGTAGTGAGGCGTAGTCAGATTTTTTCTGGCGCCAGAAACAAAAAAACACCCATCAGGGTGTTAATTTATTGGTTGCGGGGGCCGGATTTGAACCGACGACCTTCGGGTTATGAGCCCGACGAGCTACCAGGCTGCTCCACCCCGCGTCCGTCTTTCTTCTTCACTTTTTCATTTTGTAAACAGCATATAACGCTTAATCTACAAAATTGGTTGCGGGGGCCGGATTTGAACCGACGACCTTCGGGTTATGAGCCCGACGAGCTACCAGGCTGCTCCACCCCGCGTCTGTGGAAGCGCACTATACACTCATCATGTTGTGATGCAACCTTTTTTTAAATCAACATGCTGATTCGTGCCAGTTGTGGTGAAATATTCAGCTATATGCCGGGTTTTTGCGCATATTACAGGTTGGCGCGAGCCTGCTGATTTTATTCAGGCCCGGGGTTTGTTATCTTCGCGAAGCGAACGCAGTTATAACGAAGGGAAAATCATGAAATCTCATTGGGGGAAGGTGTTAATTGCAGGCTGTCTGGCGACCATGCTGGCTGCCTGTTCCTCAAAACCGACGGATCGTGGTCAGCAATATAAAGACGGTGAACTCACTCAGCCTTTTTCACTGGTAAACCAGCCTGATGCCATAGGCGCACCAATCAATGCTGGTGATTTTGCAAAGCAGGTGGGGCTTATTCAGGGGGCATCGCCCCGGTTGTACGGTTCTCAGAGTGCAGTCTATGATGCGGTAGAGCGCTGGTTACGCTCGGGTGGCGATACCCGCACACTACGCCAGTTCGGTATTGACGCCTGGCAAATGCAGGGTGTGGATAATTACGGCAACGTGCAGTTCACCGGTTATTACACACCGGTTATTCAGGCTCGCCATACTCGCCAGGGCGCTTTCCAGTATCCGATTTACCGTATGCCACCAAAACGCGGCCGGTTACCTTCTCGTGCCCAGATATACTCGGGTGCACTGAGCGATAACTATGTGCTCGCCTGGAGCAACTCCCTGATGGACAATTTCATTATGGATGTCCAGGGTAGCGGTTATGTTGACTTCGGTGATGGAGAGCCGCTGACATTCTTTGGGTATGCTGGTAAAAATGGCCATGCCTACGTGAGTATCGGTAAGGTACTCATCGACCGGGGTGAAGTGAAGCGCGAAGATATGTCTATGCAGGCTATTCGTGAATGGGGTCAGCAACACAGTGAAGCAGAAGTGCGTGAACTGCTTGAGCAGAACCCTTCCTTTGTTTTCTTTAAACCAGAAAAACTGGCTCCGGTAAAAGGTGCCAGTGCGGTGCCGCTGGTTGGCAGAGCATCCGTGGCTTCTGACCGCTCGATTGTACCGGCAGGCAGCACGATTCTGGCTGAAGTCCCTGTTCTGGATGACAACGGCAAATTCGCAGGCCAGTATGAATTGCGAGTTATGGTTGCTCTTGATGTTGGCGGAGCAATTAAAGGCCAGCATTTCGATATTTATCAGGGGATTGGCGATGCTGCCGGACATCGTGCGGGCTGGTTTAACCATTATGGCCGCGTTTGGGTGCTGAAAACAGCGCCAGGAATCGGTATATTTAGTGGCTGACTCTCTTCCTTGCGGGCTGGATTATCCAGCCCGTTTTATTTGTAGAATATCTGAGGTTTTTCATGGCTGTCGTACTGACGGATGCCTGGCTGCAACGCTTTGGCGGTACTGCAAGGCTTTATGGGCGTGAGGCTCTGCAGTGTTTTGCTGATGCACATATTTGCGTTGTCGGCATTGGTGGCGTGGGTTCATGGGTTGCAGAAGCGCTGGCGCGTACAGGCGTGGGTGCTATTACGCTGATTGACATGGATGATGTTTGTGTCACCAACACAAACCGGCAGATACATGCATTGCAGGGGAATGTCGGGCTGGCGAAAGCGGAAGTTATGGCGCAACGTATCGCCGCAATCAACCCGGAATGCCAGGTGACAGTTGTGGATGACTTTGTTACTCAGGATAACGTGGCACAACTGCTGGATAAAGGCTTCAGTTACGTGATTGATGCCATCGACAGTGTGCGCCCTAAAGCTGCGCTGATAGCCTGGTGCCGGCGCAACAAAGTACCTCTGGTTACAACGGGAGGTGCGGGTGGACAAATCGATCCTACCCAGATTCAGGTGGCAGATCTGGCGAAAACTATCCAGGATCCTCTGGCTGCCAAAGTTCGTGAACGCCTGAAAAGTGATTTCGGCGTAGTGAAAAACAGCAAAGGAAAGCTTGGTGTGGACTGCGTTTTCTCCACCGAAGCCCTGGTTTACCCGCAAATGGATGGCTCCGTTTGCGCCGCGAAAAGTACCGCAGAAGGGCCAAAACGCATGGACTGTGCTTCCGGGTTTGGTGCGGCAACAATGGTTACCGCAACTTTTGGCTTTGTCGCCGTATCTCATGCATTGAAAAAGATGCTGGCTAAAGCTGCCCGCCTGGCTCAGGGCTGAGCGTGCGCCGCTTCTTTTACTGCCGCTTCCAGAGCATTCAGCCCCTGGTTGCGGCTGGCACTTAATTGCGCCTTGAGCCCTAAGGTGTCAAATAGCGCCAGTGGGCTGCTATTTTGCAGTTGATCACGGGTTTTCCCTTCAATGCCCGTTAACAATATCGCCAGCAGGCCGCGCACTATTCGCCCTTCGCTGTCGCCGAAGAAGTGCAACTGCCCATTTTCGGCCTGCTCCCACCCAAGCCATAAACGGTTTTCGCAACCACTGATTTCGTGTGCCCGTTCCCGTTCATCACTGGGTAGTGGCGGGAGCTTTTTACCCAGCAAAATTAACTGGCGGTACTTTTCCTCCCAGGCGGTGAGCTGCGCAAATTCATGTTGCAAGGATTCTGGCGTTATCTGGGTTCCGAAAGGGTGTTGTCCGGTTAAAGGCATATGGCTTAGTCCAACAAAATTGACAGCGCCTGGTCAAACGCTGCAACCAGGGCGGCAACATCGTCTGGCGTATTATAAGGCGCAAATGAAACCCGTAGTGTACCTGACACGCCCAGAGCAGCAAGCAGGGGTTGTGCGCAGTGCTGACCAGAGCGTAAAGCGATACCGGCGCTACTAATCAGCGTTGCTAAGTCGCTGTGGTGCAGGCCATCAACCGTGAAAGCAAACAGGCTGGCATGGGGTGCCCGAAACAGCCGGACACCGGGCCTTTGTGCTAACTGGTGTGCTGCGCTGTCGGCTAGCTGGCCCGACCAGGCTTCTGCCTGAGCAGTATCAACCTGCTCCAGCCATTGCAGTGCCGCATTCAGGCCTGCGACACCCGCCATATTGGGTGTGCCAGCCTCGAAACGCCACGGGGCTGGTTGCGTGGTAAAGCCATCAAAGGAAACATCAGTAATCATTTTCCCGCCACCCAGCAACGGCGACATATCTGCCAGCAGTTCCGCTTTCCCGTACAGTACGCCAATACCTGTCGGGCCATAGAGTTTGTGGGCAGAGAATGCATAAAAATCACAACCCAGTGCGGTGAGGTCTGGTGGGTTGTGCACAATACCTTGCGCGCCATCGACAACAACAAATGCACCGGCCTGGTGAGCCAGTGTTATCGCCCGGGCAAGGTCAGGCTGGGCTCCAGTCACATTAGACATTTGGCCAACAGCCAAAATTTTGCAGCGAGAGGTCATTAAGCCGGGTAATTGCTGAATATCTGGCAGACCTTCACTATTCACCGGCCATTTCACCACCCTGGCACCAGTCTGTTCAGCCACCATAAGCCAGGGCACCAGGTTTGCATGGTGCTCTGCTTCACTGACGATAATTTCATCTCCGGCCTGCAGGCGAGAGCGGGCAAACCCCTGGGCTACCAGATTGATGGCTTCTGTCGTGCCCCGGGTCCAGATAATCGTGTTTGGGTCCGGGGCATTCAGATATTGAGCGACCAGAGTACGGGTATTTTCGTATTGCTCCGTCAGTTGCTGTGCCTGTACCGACTGGCTACGGTGAACGTTGCCTCCGCTGCTTTTGTAGAATGCTGTAGTCGCATCAATGACTGCGCCAGGTTTCAGGGCAGTTGCAGCGCTATCGAGATAAATCGGGCCATCATTCAGTGCAGGGAATTGGGCGCGAAACTGGCTGGGATTAAATGATTTCATGCTTTTCCTCATTTCATGGCGTAGATCGTGGCGTATTTTGAAGCGTTCTACAAGCCATGACAGGGATTCAGATTCCTCCAGGAATGAAAATGGTCGTCGGGGAGTTTGTTATGCTGAATAGTGTTAGCAATTTTATTTTCAATAGTGCAGCTGCGTTATAAAGCAGCATCTCATACTGAAGGAGGCGAGAATGACAAAGGTTTATGCAATGCTGTGTGCGGGGATGATGACACTGGCACTTTCAGCCTGCTCCGGAACCAACTATGTGATGCACACCAATGATGGCAGAACGATTGTCACTCAGGGTAAACCTTCAACCGATGATGAAACTGGCATGATTAAATATGAAGATGCCAGTGGGGCTCAACAACAGATAAACCGTTCAGATGTAAAAGAAATGACAGCGCTGGATAACTGATATTTGCTGATCTTAACGCAAAAAAAAGCACCGCAAATTGCGGTGCTATACAAATCACTATGGACAGACAGGGTAAATGTACAGGAAGTGAAAAAGGCAGCCTTTGCCGCCGGGGTCTGAATAGCAGACCAATGCAAACACAACAACACAACATCACAACCGTAAGCCAAAAGCCCCTCTAAAACCTTCATTTCAGAATAGCTTTTCGTTCCGGCTCAGGAAGTGACGCCACTATAGGTATTTGCTGGTGCAACCTCAACGGACAATTTATAATGGCTCAGATAAAAAAAACTAATAGGTTAAACTCTGTTTCCTGTTTGTTATTATTGGTTAACATAAAAGCCAGGCAAAGATGTCAAAGCGACTTCCACCTCTCAACGCATTACGTGTATTCGATGCTGCAGCGCGCCAGTTGAGTTTTACGAAAGCGGCTGAAGAATTATTCGTTACTCAGGCGGCGGTCAGCCACCAGATAAAGTCCCTGGAAGATTTTCTGGGGCTTAAATTATTCCGGCGGCGTAACCGTTCCCTTCTGCTTACAGAAGAAGGGCAAAGCTATTTTCTCGATATCAAAGAAATATTCTCCCAGTTAACTGAGGCAACGCGCAAACTACAGGCGCGCAGTGCGAAAGGGGCATTAACAGTCAGTTTACTGCCAAGTTTTGCGATACAGTGGCTGGTACCGCGTTTATCAAGCTTTAACGCTGATTACCCGGGCATTGATGTACGTATTCAGGCGGTGGACAGGCAGGAAGATAAGCTGGCGGATGATGTCGATGTGGCTATTTTTTATGGCCGGGGAAACTGGCCGGGGCTGCGTGTTGAAAAGCTTTATGCTGAGTATTTGCTTCCTGTTTGTTCGCCGTTGTTGTTAACCGGAGATAAACCGTTAAAATCCCCTGAGGATTTAATTCAGCATACGCTTTTGCATGATGCGTCGCGCCGTGACTGGCAGGCCTACACCCGGCAACTGGGGCTGGCGCATATTAATGTGCAACAAGGACCGATATTTAGCCACAGCTCGATGGTGTTGCAGGCTGCTATCCATGGGCAAGGGATTGCGTTAGCCAATAATGTTATGGCGCAATCTGAGATTGAAGCAGGCCGCCTGGTCTGTCCTTTCAATGATGTGCTGGTGAGTAAAAACGCGTTCTATCTGGTTTGTCATGACAGCCAGGCAGAGCTGGGAAAAATCGCAGCCTTCCGGCAGTGGATCCTTGCGAAAGCGGCCAGTGAACAAGAAAAATTCCGTTTTCGTTATGATCATTAATCTGTGCTGCCAGGGCAGGGCACAATTTAAGGTAATATCATGACCAGCCGTTTTATGCTGATTTTTGCCGCGGTGAGCGGTTTTGTTTATGTCGCCTTTGGCGCATTCGGCGCACATGTTCTCAGTAAGTCTATTGGGGTTGCTGAACTGGGATGGATACATACCGGGCTCCAGTATCAGGCATTCCATACGCTGGCAATTTTAGGGCTGGCGGTGGCAATGCAACGCCGGATCAGTATCTGGTTTTACTGGAGTAGTGTTTTTCTGGCATTAGGGACAGTTTTGTTCAGCGGCAGTTTGTACTGCCTGGCTTTGTCCCAACTCCGTTTGTGGGCGTTTGTCACCCCCGTTGGTGGCGTGAGTTTTTTAGCCGGTTGGGTATTGATGCTGATTGGCGCAATTCGATTGAAACGCAAAGGTGTAACGCATGAATAAGGTAGTACTTTACTGCCGGCAGGGTTTTGAAAAAGAGTGTGCCGCAGAAATAACTGATAAAGCGGCGCAATTAGAAGTGTACGGTTTTGCCCGGGTAAAAGAGCATTCTGCCTGGGTTTTATTTGAATGCTACCAGGATGGCGATGCAGAAAAACTGATAAAAAACCTGCCATTTATGTCGCTGATTTTTGCCCGGCAAATGTTTATCACCGGCGAATTGCTTAAAGATTTACCGCCCGAGGACCGTATCACACCGGTTGTTGCCGCACTTACCGGCCAGGTTGATAAAGGCGGCGATTTGCGTGTCGAGGTTGCCGATACCAACGAAAGTAAAGAGTTGATGAAGTTCTGCCGTAAATTTACGGTACCGTTGCGTGGTGCGTTGCGTTCTGCCGGGGTGTTATCAAAAGTTGAAAACAACCGCCGCCCGGTGGTTCATGTCTTTTTTATCGCCCCGGGTTGTTGCTATGTGGGTTATTCCCTGAGCACCAATAATTCGCCATTTTATATGGGGATACCCCGCCTTAAGTTCCCCTCCGACGCACCAAGCCGCTCGACCCTTAAGCTGGAAGAAGCTTTTCATGTGTTTATTCCTGAAGATGAATGGGATGAACGCCTGGCGAACGGTATGTATGCCGTGGACCTGGGAGCCTGCCCGGGTGGTTGGACATACCAACTGGTGAAACGCAACATGTGGGTTTCCTCCGTTGATAACGGGCCTATGGCACAAAGCCTGATGGATACCGGGCAGGTGACCTGGTTACGGGAAGATGGTTTCCGTTTCCGCCCTAATCGCAACAACATTTCATGGATGGTGTGCGATATGGTGGAAAAGCCCGCCAAAGTAACGGCACTGATGGTGCAGTGGCTGGTAAATGGCTGGTGTCGGGAGACCATTTTTAACCTCAAGCTGCCAATGAAAAAGCGCTATGAAGAGGTGTCACAAAACCTGGCGTCTATTCGTAATGCACTGGATGAACAGGGAATTAATGCCACAATCCAGGCGCGGCAGTTGTACCATGACCGGGAGGAAGTCACCGTGCATGTGCGCCGCTGGTGGGCGGCTGTAGGTGGGCGGCGAGACGAGCGTTAAGCGTGCCTGTGGTTACTGGTTTACCGGCCAGTAACCAGGGCTATGGTTTATTAAGGCGAAGTTGCTGCAGGTTGCCGGATAACACCATCCCGGTTTCCAGCGTAACCAGCTTTCTGCTAAGCAGGGCATTGTCATATTGCCCTGCGAGCTTCTTCTTCCACTTTTCTGGAACGTCATCCAGGTGTTGCCAGAGGTTTTCCAGAGTCTGGTACTGGCTGATTAACTGGCTGGCCGTTTTGGGGCCAATGCCTGGCACCCCTGGGATTTTACTGCTGCTAACCCCCGTCAGGCCCCAGTAATGGGGTAATGCTTCCGGGGTTACACCAAACTCTTCTGCAATAAATGGGGTATCCAGCCAGCGTTTTTGGAAATAGTCACGAATCCGAATAGTGGGCGACAGGAGCTGGCAGTAGCCTTTATCAGTGGAAACTATGGTGGCTAACTGCCCGGCGGCAGCAACTTTTGCAGCCAGCGTTGCTGCCAGGTCATCTGCTTCGCAGTTTTCCAGTGACCAGCAGGCAACGCCCTGTTCAGTGAAGGCCTTGCGAATCAGTGGCATCTCATTTTGTAAATCTTCCGGTACTGCTGAGCGGCCTGCTTTATATGACGGAAACAGGCGATAGCGCCAGCCGAGGTGCCGGTTCTCGTCATCGAATACCGCAACAGCATGAGTGGGGCTGGAGTGGTTGAGTAACTGCCTGAGCGCATGTATGCAGGTATCCCGGCAAGGGGAACCGGATACAGCATGAATGCGGCGGATAAGATTCAGTGCGTCAATTATCAGTAAGTGTGATGACATAGCAGTATTTTTCAGCAAGTTACTATAAATAAACCCTACCATTTTATGGCTTTGGCTACCAGGCTGGGGGAAAACAATGCGCGGCAGTTTCCAAATTTAACCGCAATAAAAAAGGGCAGTGAAGACTGCCCTGTATGAATGGTTACGCATTAACCTGGTTATCAACTACAAATTTCGTAGCAGGGAATGTAGGTCGACCCGGGGAGCTTCATACGATGCTGGGCTACAAAGCCCTGTAGTAAGTCATCCATCCGTTTCATTATCTGGCTGTCACCATGGATTTTATACGGGCCATAGGTTTCAATCGCTTTGATGCCCACCTCTTTCACGTTACCCGCCACAATTCCTGAGAAAGCCCGGCGCAGGTCCGCGGCCAGTTTTTCTGCTGGCTGTTCCGTATGCAGGTTAAGGTTTGCCATATTCTCATGGGTGGGTTCGAAGGGAAGTTGCAGGTCTGGTGCAATACGTAATGACCAGTTAAAGCTGTAAGCATCTCCGCTTTCACGGCGATTCTCTTTCACCAGAGGCATCGCTTTTTTCATTTGGCGCGCCACTTCAGCCGCATCATCAACAATGATGGTGTAATGTTTGCGGGCTTCTTCACCCAGCGTGTTAACAATAAATTCATCCAGCACCCGGAAGTAATCCGCACTGCCTTTCGGCCCGGTGAGAATCAACGGCAGCACCTGGTTCTGGTTTTCCGGATTCATCAGAATGCCGAGCAGGTATAACAGTTCTTCTGCAGTACCGACGCCTCCCGGGAAAATGATGATGCCATGGGCAATACGCACAAATGCTTCAAGGCGTTTTTCAATATCCGGCATGATTATCAGTTCATTAACCAGCGGGTTTGGTGGCTCAGCGGCAATAATTGAAGGCTCAGTCATACCAATGAACCGGCCATCTTTGTAGCGTTGCTGAGCGTGCCCAACCGCCGCACCTTTCATTGGGGCTTCCATTGCACCAGGCCCGCAGCCAGTACAGATATTCAATTCCCGCAAGCCGAGCTGGTTACCTACGCTGCGGCCATACAGATATTCAGTTTCATTAATTGAATGACCACCCCAGCAAACAACCAGGTTCGGGGCTTCACCAACATGCAATGCCCGGGCATTGCGCAAAATCGAAAACACCAGGTTAGTGATATGTGCCGAGGCTTCCAGATCCAGGTGCTGTACACGGCTGGCAAGATTAATTTGCCCGTTAACGAACAGAATATCGCGCAATACGGCAAACAAGTTGGCCTGCAGTGAGCGAATGATATGCCCATCGACAAAGGCATCTTCAGGCGGGTTAATCAGCTCAAGTTTAACGCCACGTTCCCGGCGTAGTACGTTGATGTCGAAATTCTGAAAGCGGGATAACAGCTCTTTGCTGCTGTCTGTCTGGCTACCGGAGTTCAGAACGGCAAGTGAACAGTTACGAAACAGTTGATAAAGATCGCTACTGGCCGTGCGCTTAAGCATGTCGACTTCCAGTTGCGACAACAAATCCATTGAACCAAGTGGGCTGATATGTGTAATCAAGTAGACTCCTTATGGGGCTAAAGGCACAGCTCCCTTTGATTACAATAGCCCTGGCTTGTGTGTTTTAACAACCCACCCGAGTGCAACAGTTTGCATTATTGTGTTGATTCGCGTGTTGGTTCGCATAGCGGAAAGTGATTCAAAGCATTGCTCTTCCATGAGCAACAAAGGCTATTGGCGGGGCAGGCGGCCTGTAGCAGGGGTGAAGGCATAATTGCTGCGCCACGGGTTGATATCCAGACCACCACGGCGTGTATAGCGGGCATAAACACTCAGTGCTTTAGGTTGGCAATAACGCTGAATATCATTGAATATGCGTTCAACACACTGTTCATGGAACTCATTATGATGGCGAAAAGAGACCAGGTAACGCAGCAGTTTTTCGCGATCAATGCGCCTGCCCTGATAGGCGATTTGTACTGACCCCCAGTCCGGCTGGTGAGTAATCAGGCAGTTTGATTTCAGTAAATGGCTGATTAGTGTTTCTTCGATGACCGGGCCTGTGCTTGCGGCACCTTCGAGTAATGTGTCATCAAACTGATAATCATCAATAGTGATATCCTGGTTATCGATACACTCACCGTTAAAAGCGGCGATAGGTTGCCCTTCCAGATCACCAACGCTATACAGTGTGACGGCAACCTGGCCCTTTGCACACTGGCTCAGGTCACGAATCAGTGTCTGGCGCACGTCGTCCCAGCTTTCAAAATGGGTCTGGTTGAAACTGTTGAGGTACAGTTTAAAGCTCTTCGATTCAATCAGGTTAACGCTGCGCGCTTCCAGTTCAACATGCCCTACAGCAACCTGAGGCAGCCCTTTACTGTTAAGCCAGGAGAGTTCGTACAATGTCCAAATGTCGCAACCGTGAAACGGCAGGCTGTCAGCATGCAGCCCCAGTGGGTCGCGGTTCAGGCTGCGGGGTACGGGTTGCAATAAATTAGCGTCGTAGCGATCCCGGTAATCCGTGGTTTTACCCAGTGTAAGGCCACTGAGTGCCTTGTGGTTATCGTAAACAGTCATACTTTACCTTTAAACAGGATGCCGAGAAGGTGGTGTTTATTTTGTTCGTGTAAATTTTGCGGCCGGAAGTTAGCAAGCTACGCTACCATCCTGTATGGTGTCCGCTTTGGTCGTCAACGGTATCTGGCTACTTCTCGCCAGGCCGCCGGTTTGCAGTGACTTCTTCGGAGAAAAGAGTGGATAACGCTGTCCAGAATGCTTTGCAGGATTTTACCACACGATACAGTCAGGCGTGGGAACAACTGTGTGGAACCCACCCGGCGAGTGATGAACTGTTCGGCGTGGCATCACCCTGTATTACGCAAACTAAAGAGGATGTGGTGTACTGGCAACCTCAGCCTTTTAGCCTGTCTGAGGACTTGGGCGCTGTGGAGCGAGCCATGGGGATCACCTTGCAGCCAGCAGTTCATCAGTTTTACACCACGCAATTTGCTGGCGATATGCTGGCAACGTTTGGGGGATTACAGCTCACACTACTGCAAGTATGGAGTGAAGAAGACTTCACCCGCGTGCAGGAGAATGTGATTGGTCACCTGGTCACCCAACGGCGTTTAAAACTGTCCCCAACGGTTTTTATTGGCACAGTGGAAAGTGAGTCTCAGGTGGTTGCTGTGTGTAACCTGAGTGGTGAAGTGGTGCTCGAAACACTGGGGCGGAAGGTACGCCAGGTTCTCGCTCCCTCACTTGTACAGTTCCTTCAGAACGCCAGTCCGCGGACTTTGTAGTCCTTTTGGCTTACAACTTTGTGAGATATCTCTTACAAAGTTGTAGGAAAACTGCCAGAGAAAATGCATTACCTTTTAGATGGTTGTTTTTAAAAAGCTTTTATTATCATTCTGTTAAAGATGAGCTATACATTGGCAGATGAAACTTTACGTAGGGTTTATCTGACGCCATCTTGTAACTGCCTGCTGAATCAGCGATTCTAATGCCATCGACAGGGAGTTGATAATGAAGCAGATATCAGGATGATGTCTCTTCAAACAGGACACACCAGAAGGTGCAACAGGGAAGGCTTCAGGATGAAGCAAAGAGGATAGCGCAAGGTTGCGCAAAAGGACACCTCCAGGATGGAGAATGAGAGCCCGACAGGAGTCAGGTGGGTCAGGATGACTTAAGGACAGATGCGTCGGGGGGCGCTTGTAGCATCGGGAAGACGCGTGCAGGAAGCACTAACACGGATTGTTAATCAGGAAAAGTTGTCAAGGATGAGCAGGGAGCACAATGAGTAGCCGGATAGCTGCTAAACGAACCGGGAGCACTGTTTAACAGTGCTCCCTTTTTTTATTATTGTTTCCCACCCGCTATTTTTCTCATTACAGCCAGCAATGGTATGCTTGCGCCTGTTGATTTTGCCCGGAGAAACCCATGAACCACCACCAGGCGGTGCGCCGCCATCTGCACATGCTTGAACAGCAGTTGCGTGATTGTGGGCAGTGGCAGGCCGAACCGCCTCATGCCAGTGCTTTCGAAAGTTCACAGCCATTCTTTCTTGATACCTTACAACCTTATGAATGGTTGCAATGGGTGCTTATTCCCCGGATGCATGCGTTACTGGATGGCCCACATGCATTACCCGAGAACTTCGCCGTCGCGCCTTATTATGAACAGGCGCTTGCCCCAGGTCATACTGGCCGGGAATCCGTACTGGCGGTGCTGGTAGAACTGGACGCCTTATTTTCAGGTGATAAATCGTGACACTGGAAATTCTCTATCAGGATGACTGGCTGGTTGCAGTCAATAAACCCTCAGGCTGGTTAGTGCACCGTAGTTGGCTGGACCGGGACGAAAAAGTCGTGGTCATGCAGACTGTGCGTGATCAAATCGGCCAGCATGTCTTTACCGTGCATCGACTGGACAGGCCAACATCGGGCGTATTGCTGCTTGGGCTGAGTAGCGAAGCAGGGCGCAGGCTTTCCCGGAAATTTGAACAGCATGAAATTCAAAAACGTTACCATGCGGTTACTCGGGGCTGGCTGGAAGGCGCTGACGTACTGGATTACCCGTTGGTGGAAGAGCTGGATAAAATCGCGGATAAGTTTTCCCGGCAAGATAAAGTGGCCCAGCCAGCCGTAACACAATACCGTGGCCTGGCAACAGTGGAAATGCCGGTGGCTATTGGCCGCTATGACACCGCGCGTTACAGCCTGGTGGAACTGTTACCCCAGACCGGGCGTAAACACCAGTTACGCCGCCATATGGTGCATTTGCGCCACCCCATTATTGGCGATACAAAACATGGCGATTTACGTCAGAACCGTGGCGCCGCCGAGCATTTTGGGTGTAACCGCCTTATGCTACATGCAAGCCAACTGGCGCTGACACACCCTTTTACCGGCGAACCCCTGGTGATAAATGCCGGGCTGGATGAAAGCTGGATGCAGGCATTGTCACATTTTGGCTGGCAAGGGATCCTGAAAGAGAATGAAAGGGTTGAGTTTGTCTCTGGTGGCAGCCAGGATGGGTGTGATTGCGAAACAACAAGAGGTTAACAGGATGGCAGAAGTCGGTATTTTTGTTGGCACCGTGTATGGAAACGCGCTGTTAGTTGCCGAAGAAGCAGAGGCGTTACTAACGCAGCAGGGGCATCATGTCACCATTTTTGAAGACCCTGAAATCGCTGACTGGGCGCGTTACCAGGGCCATTATTCCCTGGTCATTACTTCCACCACCGGCCAGGGAGATTTGCCCGATAACATTCGCGCTCTCTTTCACGCTATTAAGGATGCCGGGTATTTCCCGCAACACCGTTATGGTCTGGTAGCCCTTGGCGACAGTGGCTATGAACACTTTTGCGGTGGTGGTAAGCAGTTTGATGCTCTGCTTCAGGAAGTGGCCGCGCAGCGGGTTGGTGATGTGTTGCTGGTGGATGCAGCAGAAAACCCGGAACCTGAGCAAGTGACCAATGCCTGGGTTGAGCGGTGGGGTAAATTGATTTAATCACCTGATGTTACTGCAATTTCCCTTTCTTTAGTGTGTCTTTCCTCTGCGGCATGGCTGTCAAGTGATGCCGCTCACGTCTCAAAACAATTCACTGCCAAACTCGCTATCTTTGGTAGCTAATCAGGCAATTCGTGAAGAAGTACGCAGCACTTTGGTCTGATGCTTAAATTTCTTATTCCTCGTTTCCTTAATCTTGTGCGGTTGCACGGTGAGCGGTGCATTGCGCGTTTTTATACTGCTTAAGCCAGTACATATTCCGCAGACGTAAAAGCCCTCAGGGCGCCAGATAACAAATAACGCTGCGGCCTTTATTCATCATTCTGAAGTACCCTACAGGTTCTGTTGTTCAGAATGGGAGTCGCTCAACGTAGAGATTCAGGAGCACAACATGAACACAGTCAGCCAGATGGCGGATAACGCACAAAAGCGCACCAACGCCCGATACTGGATTGTGGTGATGCTGTTTATCGTCACCTCATTCAACTATGGTGACCGCGCAACGCTGTCTATTGCCGGTTCTGCTATGGCGAAAGACATTGGTCTTGACCCCGTTGGTATGGGGTACATCTTCTCGGCCTTCTCATGGGCCTATGTGATTGGGCAAATCCCGGGCGGTTGGTTACTCGACCGTTTTGGCTCCAAACGGGTTTATTTCTGGTCTATTTTCACCTGGTCATTGTTTACCTTATTGCAAGGGTTCGTCGATATATTCAGTGGGTTTGGCATTGTCGCTGCGCTGTTTATGTTGCGGTTTCTGGTCGGCCTGGCCGAAGCGCCTTCTTTTCCTGGTAACAGCCGAATTGTTGCCGCCTGGTTTCCCGCACAGGAAAGGGGAACGGCAGTATCTATATTCAACTCAGCACAGTACTTCGCTACCGTTATTTTCGCGCCCATTATGGGCTGGCTGACCCATGCTGTGGGTTGGTCTCATGTGTTCTTCTTTATGGGCGGGCTTGGGATCCTCATCAGCTTCCTGTGGCTCAAAATGATCCACGAACCAAATGACCACCCCGGGGTAAATAAAAAAGAGCTGGAATATATCGAGCAAGGTGGGGCCCTGATCAATATGGATCAGAAAGGGGGTAAGCACCAGGTGCCGATGTCTGAAAAATGGGCTCAAATCAAGCAATTACTGTCATCACGCATGCTGATGGGGGTTTATCTCGGCCAGTATTGCATTAATGCCCTGACTTATTTCTTTATTACCTGGTTCCCGGTTTACCTGGTTCAGGCGCGTGGAATGTCAATCCTTAAAGCCGGGGTTATCGCGTCTGTACCTGCTGTTTGTGGATTCGTTGGCGGCGTGCTGGGGGGAATTATCTCCGACTGGCTGATGCGTCGCACCGGTTCCCTCAATATTGCCCGTAAAGTGCCTATTGTATGCGGCATGTTGTTGTCCATGACCATGGTGCTGTGCAATTACGTTGATGCAGAGTGGATGGTGGTTGGCTTTATGGCGATGGCTTTCTTCGGCAAAGGACTTGGGGCATTAGGCTGGGCGGTGATGGCCGATACCGCGCCAAAAGAGATCAGTGGCCTGAGCGGTGGGCTGTTCAACATGTTTGGTAACCTCTCCGGCATTGTGACGCCGATTGCCATTGGTTACATCATCGGGATGACGGGGTCTTTCCACGGAGCGCTGATTTATGTCGGTATTCATGCTCTGGTTGCGGTGCTGAGCTTCCTGGTCATTGTTGGTGATATCAAGCGTATTGAGCTCAAACCCGTTAAAGGACAGGAGGAGAAACATGCACACACAATCTAGCCCGGTTATCACGGAGATGAAGGTTATCCCCGTGGCAGGTTACGACAGTATGCTGCTCAATATTGGTGGTGCACATAACGCCTGTTTCACACGCAACATCGTCGTGCTTACTGATAACGCCGGACATACCGGTGTTGGAGAAGCTCCTGGCGGCGACGTCATTTATCGCACGTTGAATGACGCTATTCCCCAGGTTGTCGGGCAGGAAGTTGCCCGCCTTAACCGCCTGGTGCAACAGGTGCACAAAGGTAATCAGTCTGCGGATTTTGACACCTTTGGTAAAGGCGCATGGACCTTTGAGTTACGGGTTAATGCTGTCGCTGCTCTGGAAGCCGCTTGCCTGGATTTACTGGGGCAGGTTCTCAATGTTCCGGTATGTGAGCTGTTAGGGCCTGGCCGCCAGCGCGATGCCGTGACGGTTCTGGGGTATCTGTTTTATATCGGAGACCGGCAGAAAACGGATTTGCCCTATCTGGCAAGCAGCCCCGGTTCCCACGACTGGTACCGCCTGCGCCACCAGGAAACGCTCAATTCAGAGGCCATTGTACGCCAGGCTCAGGCTGCGCAAGACCGCTATGGCTTTAAAGATTTCAAACTGAAAGGTGGCGTGTTGTCTGGTGAACAGGAACTTGATGCCGCCGTGCAGCTCAAGAAGCAATTCCCCGATGCCCGCATCACTGTAGACCCGAATGGGGCCTGGTTACTGGATGAAGCCATCACATTGTGCAAAGGCATGAAAGATGTGCTCACGTACGCCGAAGATCCTTGTGGCGCTGAACAGGGTTTTTCTGGCCGCGAAGTGATGGCTGAATTCCGGCGCGCCACCGGGTTGCCTGTGGCAACCAACATGATTGCCACCAACTGGCGTGAAATGGGGCATTCGGTCATGCTGAACGCGGTGGATATCCCGCTGGCAGACCCACACTTCTGGACGCTCAGTGGCGCCATTCGTGTGGCGCAACTGTGTGATGACTGGGGGCTTACCTGGGGTTGCCATTCAAATAACCATTTTGACATTTCACTGGCGATGTTCAGCCATGTTGGCGCGGCAGCCCCCGGGCGGCCCACCGCGCTGGATACTCACTGGATTTGGCAGGAAGGTAACCAGCGGCTGACGAAAAAACCACTGGAAATTGTTAATGGGAAAATCACTGTGCCGGATACCCCCGGGCTGGGTGTGGAACTGGACTGGGAACAGGTTCAGGCAGCTCATGAACTGTATAAAACATTGCCAGCAGGCGCACGGAATGATGCCAGTGCAATGCAGTATTTGGTGCCAGGCTGGACATTTGACCGTAAACGCCCTGCTTTTGGTCGTGATTATATGAACACAAGGACAAGCTAATGAGTAACGTAACTTCTACTCCTGTCGTAACCAGCATGCAGGTTATTCCCGTTGCAGGCCACGACAGCATGCTGATGAATCTGAGTGGCGCTCACGCCCCTTTCTTCACCCGCAATATCGTCATTATTAAAGATAACGCCGGCCATACCGGTGTGGGCGAAATTCCCGGCGGCGAAAAAATCCGTAAAACGCTGGAAGATGCCGCTGAGCTGGTTAAGGGAAAAGCACTGGGCGAATATAAAAATGTGCTTAGCCTGGTTCGCCAAACATTTGCAGACCGCGATGCTGGTGGCCGCGGGTTACAAACGTTTGATTTACGTACCACGATTCATGTTGTGACCGGCATCGAAGCGGCACTGCTGGATCTGCTGGGCCAACACCTGGGTGTTAACGTTGCAACATTGCTGGGCGATGGGCAACAACGTAGTGAAGTTGAAATGCTGGGCTACCTGTTTTTCGTTGGTGACCGTACACAGACACCTCTGCCTTACCAAAACCAGGCAGATGAAAAATGCGACTGGTATCGCTTGCGCCATGATAAAGCCATGACTCCAGACAGCGTGGTGCGCCTGGCTGAAGCTGCTTATGAAAAGTACGGCTTTAATGATTTTAAACTGAAAGGCGGTGTACTTGCTGGCGAAGAAGAAGCCGAAGCGGTTACTGCACTGGCAAAACGTTTCCCCAAAGCGCGGGTTACCCTGGATCCGAATGGTGCCTGGTCTCTGAATGAAGCGATTGCGTTGGGCAAACAACTTAAAGGTGTGCTGGCATACGCAGAAGATCCTTGCGGTGCGGAACAAGGTTTCTCAGGCCGTGAAGTGATGGCTGAGTTCCGCCGTGCTACCGGTCTGCCCACCGCAACCAACATGATTGCTACAGACTGGCGGCAGATGGGCCATACTTTATCGCTCCAGTCTGTGGATATCCCGCTGGCGGACCCGCATTTTTGGACAATGCAGGGTTCAGTGCGTGTTGCTCAAATGTGCCATGATTTTGGGCTGACATGGGGATCGCATTCCAATAACCATTTTGATGTTTCTTTGGCTATGTTTACCCATGTGGCAGCTGCGGCACCGGGGAATGTGACCGCTATTGATACCCACTGGATCTGGCAGGAAGGCAACCAGCGTCTGACTCGCGAACCACTGCAAATTAAAGGCGGTATGGTTCAGGTGCCGGCCAAACCAGGTCTGGGAGTTGAGCTGGATATGGACCAGGTCATGAAAGCCCATGAGCTGTATCAAAAACATGGACTTGGCGCACGTGATGATGCCATGGCTATGCAGTATCTTATCCCCGACTGGACGTTTGATAACAAGCGCCCGTGCATGGTGCGTTAACCGGTATTTTAACCATCATGTAGCCAGGCTTGTGCCATTACAGGCCTGGCATTGCCAGTCAACACGTAACCAAGAAATCACCGTTAAGCAGAGGGATGGCATATGAAAATAGTGATTGCACCTGATTCATTTAAAGAGAGCCTGAGTGCGCAAGAGGTTGCCGGGCATATCCGGTCAGGTTTTCAGGAAATCTACCCTGAAGCGAAGTATGTGTGCGTACCGGTCGCCGACGGCGGAGAAGGAACCGTTGATGCGATGGTGGCGGCAACACAGGGGAGCATCATTGAAGTCAGTGTGTCAGGCCCTCTGGGTGAACTTTGTGACAGTTTTTATGGTATTTCCGGCGATGGCAATGTGGCGTTTATTGAAATGGCGGCAGCCAGTGGCCTTGAGCTACTGCCAGCCGGGCAGCGTAACCCATTGCTGACAACATCCTGGGGGACCGGGGAGTTGATTCGCCATGCCCTTGAGAAGGGCGTGAAGCACATCATTATTGGCCTGGGCGGTAGTGCAACCAACGATGGTGGTGCAGGAATGATTCAGGCTTTGGGTGCCCGTTTACTGGACAGCCAGGGCCAGCTGCTTCCCGCCGGGGGAGCGGCATTACAGAAACTGGACCGGATTGATATCAGCGGCCTGGACCCGCGGCTGGCAAAATGCCAGATTGACGCGGCATGCGATGTAACCAACCCACTGACCGGCCCGCAGGGCGCTTCTGCGGTGTTTGGCCCACAAAAAGGGGCTTGTGCTGAAATGGTCGGGCAACTGGACAAGGCACTCGAGCACTATGCTGGCATCATCGCGAAAACGCTGGATAAAGATGTTCTGAATCTGCCGGGTGCGGGTGCAGCCGGTGGGATGGGGGCGGCGTTGTATGCTTTTTGCCAGGCGCGCTTACGCCCGGGAATCGAGATAGTAACAGAAGCATTGTCGCTGGCAGATATCATCAAGGATGCTGACCTGGTCATTACCGGAGAAGGGCGTATCGACAGCCAGAGTATTCACGGCAAAGTGCCGGTGGGTGTTGCCAGTATTGCGGAACGGTTTAATAAGCCCGTTATCGGGATTGGCGGTAGCCTTTCCAGTGATGTCTCTGTTGTTTACCAGCATGGTCTGAATGCTGTATTCAGTGTACTGAGCCGCGTGTGCACCCTGGAAGAGGCTCTGAATGATGCAGGCGAAAACCTGGAACATACGGCACGTAATATTGCGGCTATTCTCAAGGTGGGCCAAAAACTCGCGCAGTAACCGCTTTTGTTGATGCTGCTTTCTGCCCGTTGGTTGCAACGGGCAGTGACTGTGTTATCCAAGGATTTTTTTCGCGGCTTTGGCGACATTATCCATTTCATCCAGTAATTCGAGTAATTCCGGCTCAAGGTCACTGGCTGGCGTCTCGTTCCGCAGTGCCTGCTCTATCAGGAAACAGAGGTTTTTCAGCCGGGGCACACCACTATACCCACAGCTACCATGCAGTTTGTGAATGTTGTCCAGCAAGTCTCCAGGTGCTTCCCCTACCAGTTGCTCTTCTACGGTATTGCGTACTTCTGGTAAGAAATCTATCAACATCTGTAGCATGTCTCGTGCCAGATCCACCTTATTTGCTGCCTGGCGTATTGCCAGTTGCCAGTCCAGAGAGACGTCATTGGCTGGTAATGGGATATCCTGTTGCTGGAATGCCGTAGTAGCGGGCAACATGCCATGAGACGATGAGTGGTAACGCAATAACAGGCTGCGTAATTTGTCTTCTTCAATCGGTTTTGCCAGGTAGTCATTCATACCGGCACGCAGCATTTTCTCTTTCTGCCCGGCAATGGCGTGAGCGGTAACCGCCACCACTGGCGTTTTGTGCAAATGAGGCATCTGGCGAATTAACTCACAGGCATGAATGCCATCCATATCCGGCATCTGGATATCCATCAGAATAATATCGTAATGACCACTGCGGGCTTTCTCCACAGCCTGGCGGCCACTGTTGCACAGCACTACTTGCTGCACTAAATCTTCCAGTAATACGCCAATCAGTTTCAGGTTAGCCGGATTGTCATCGACAGCCATCACCGTTATTGGCAGCGGGCTGTATGGGTGAATATCATCGTGGCGCTCAGGGTGGTTACCACAGCATTCAGCCAGCAGTGGCAGCAGGCGAGTTGGTGTAATAGGTTTCAGAATACAGGCGGCGGCACCGCCTTTTTTCAGGCCTTCCGCATCAATTTGCGCATAACAGGGCAGAGCGATAATCAGGCTGGTACAGCGTTGTAACGCCCGGGCAAACAAGTCCTGTTCCATTGATAATGGTTCGTGGGAGGTCACTGACACACCCATGATCAGCACATCGATTCTCTCTGCTTTTAAATCATCCAGTTTGGCACGCCATGAGACTTGTGCCGGTGTGGATTCCAGCCACTCCAGCGTGCTTTGCGCTGCAGTATGGTTAGGCTCAATATAGGCGATATGCTTGCCTGCCAGAAACTCGGTGATATGCATATCTCTGATGGCATTGGGGTTCAGGTCAATATTAATCGTGAACCAGAAGGTTGAACCCTGGCCCGGCTGGCTGTGGAACGAGATATCGCCACCCATCGAATTAACCAGCTTCTGCGTGATAACCAGACCCAGGCCAGTGCCACCATGGCGGCGAGAAATGCTGGCATCTGCCTGGCGGAAGGCCTGGAATAACCGTGACTGGTCGCGTTCCGGAATACCAATCCCTGTGTCATGAATGCGAATTTCGATTTGTGCTTTTTGGTTGGCGTGTGAACGGCACTCCACCACAATATCAATGTTGCCCTGTTCCGTGAATTTAATAGCGTTCCCCACCAGATTGGTGATGATTTGCTGCAGGCGTAGCGGGTCGCCAATGACACTATCCGGCACATCATTTTTTATACTGAGTGTCAGTTCCAGGCCTTTGTCATGGGCGGAATGAGCCAACAGAGTAACCACATCATCCATCGTGTTATGGAGCAAAAAGGGGATACTTTCCAGAATCAGTTTGCCCGCTTCCAGTTTGGAAAAATCCAGAACGTCATTGATGATTGCCAGCAAGTTATTAGCTGAGCGCTCAATGGTTTGCAGGTGATCACGTTGTGTGTCGTTCAGTTCCGTTTTGAGTGTCAGCCGGGTAAAGCCAATAACACCATTAAGTGGTGTACGCAATTCATGGGACATATTTGCCAGGAACTCGGATTTGATACGGGCGGCTTCCTGAGCGCGTTTTTTGGCGAGATCCAGTTCGACGTTCTGGATTTCCATCTGCTCCAGGGTTTCTCGTAAATCCGATGTCGCCTGGTCAACGTTATGCTGCATTTCTTCGTGGTACGCCGTTATCGACATGGCCATGGCGTTGATACCATTTTTCAGCATATCAAGTTCGCCAAGCATAAAACCTTCGACGCGCGTATCGAGTTGCCCACGGCGTATCTGGTCTACCGTATTGACCATATTGCGAATCGGGCGGGTGACATCTTTCATTAAGCGCCAGGCAAACCCAAGTGCGATAGCCACACAGAGAATAAGCATGAGTGATGCCATGAAAATTTCTTTGTACTGCTGTAAGCGTACTGAGCGCAAATCCAACTCAAGAGCAACATAACCCAATGTATTATGTGGTTGTTTCGCTCCTGCAACCGGGGATTCATCCGGTTGGTAGTCTTCAGAAATGATGGGAGTACGGAGTATCAGGCTGTTGCTGTCCTGCTGTGTGATAGTGAGCTTCCGGGGAACCGGCTGGCCTGGGGCCAGGCGTAAATTATCCGGCGAAAGATGGTAATTAGATGTAACAAACAGGTTGTTCTTGTCATCATACACCGCGATGGCGCGTACAATATCAGAATGGCGGCGATGCAACACACTGACTAACTGGCGTATCGATTCACGGTTATCCAGATCCATGCCGTATTCACTGGAGACAGCCAGTGGTTCAATGATACTGGCTCCGGCATCTTCCAGTTGGCGTTGTAAATCGGTATAGCGATGTACAACGAAAAAGATACTCAACAACAAACCGATCAACACCGTGGGTGCCAGGATCAGTACCATCATTCGGGCTCTGAGGCTGTAGTTGGTCATGACGTTCCAGTATGGGACAATATGTCGCAGTAATTATTAAGTAAAAACGAGCACATGGCGCAATTCTACTCTGCAAAAAGACGCGTGGCGACGCGTCAATCACTCACCGTTACTATTGACGACCTGGACACCTTTGGGCAAGGCGTGGCACGCCACAACGGTAAAGCATTATTTATTCCTGGCGCACTGCCGGGTGAGCGTGTTGATGTCACCATTACCGAAGATAAGCGCCAGTATTCCAAAGGAAAACTGTTACGCAGGCTGAATGACAGCCCGGAACGGGTCTCACCCGTCTGCCCCCATTTTGGCGTATGTGGCGGCTGCCAACAACAACATGCTTCAGTTACCCTGCAGCAGCAAAGTAAATCCCGCTCTCTGGCCCGCATGTTAAAACGCCCTGTAGATGATGTCATTACAGGTACACCCTGGGCATACCGACGCCGTGCACGGCTTAGTCTGAATTTTATTCCCAAAACGCAGTCTTTACAGATGGGCTTTCGCAAAAGTGCCAGTAATGACCTGGTAACCATACAGCAATGCCCGGTTTTGGTGCGTCGCCTTGAAGCATTATTAAAACCACTGCAGGCTTGTTTACAACAATTGCAGGGGGCTCGCTATCTTGGCCATGTGGAGCTGGTGGATGCTGAAAATGGCCCGGTCATGGTGCTGCGCCACACCCGCCCGTTAAATTCGCAAGACCAGGAAAAACTGGAACAATTTTCGCATTTACACGAGGTGACGCTATTTCTGGCACCGGAAAGTGACGTATTAACAAGAATCAGCGGTGATACACCATGGTATCTGTCGGACGGTCTACGCTTAAGCTTTAGCCCGCGAGATTTTATCCAGGTGAATGACCAGGTTAATCAGCAAATGGTGGCTCGGGCTTGCGAGTGGCTGGCTGTTACACCACAGGACCGGGTTTTGGACCTGTTTTGTGGCATGGGGAATTTTACCCTGCCGCTGGCAAAACGCGCGGCGCAGGTTGTTGGGGTGGAAGGGGTTCCTGCTTTGGTAGAAAAGGCGCAACAAAATGCCCTTGATAATGGTTGTCTGAACGCCATGTTCTACCATGAGAACCTGGAATTGGATGTTACCCGGCAACCCTGGGCCAGGCAGGGTTTTACCAAAGTATTACTCGACCCGGCCCGGGCGGGTGCTGCGGTGGTCATACCCCAGGTTATCCGGCTCGCGCCAGAAAAGGTTGTTTATGTATCCTGTAACCCGGCGACTCTGGCGCGTGACAGCGAGGTATTACAGGCCGCGGGTTACCCGATTACACGGCTGGTAATGTTGGACATGTTCCCGCACACTGGTCACCTGGAATCGATGGTGTTGTTCGAAAAATCAAAAGATTGAAACTGGCTCCCATCTGCCAGAATGAGTCCCGAAAGGAGAGGACAATGGTTGCGGTAAGAAGTGCACATATCAATAACGTTGGCGAGTTTGCCCCTGAAACATGGATAAAAAGTCTGGGTATAGCGAGCCAGCAGTCGTGCGCCCGCTTAGCGGATACCGTGCGCTATTGCCAGCAGCAAATTGAAGGCCATGACGACGCCAACCTGATTCTGTGGCGTGGTGTGGAAATGGTCGAAATCCTCACCATGTTGAGTATGGATACCGACACGCTGTGCTCCGCACTGCTCTTCCCGCTGGCAGATAACCAGGTGGTCAGCGAAAGCGACATCCAGGAAGCCATGGGCAAATCGGTTGCCTCGCTGATTCATGGTGTGCGTGACATGGATGCCATTCGCCAGTTGAAAGCCACCCATACAGACGCAGTCTCTTCAGAACAGGTTGATAATGTCCGCCGTATGCTGCTGGCAATGGTGGATGATTTCCGCTGCGTGGTCATCAAACTGGCTGAACGTATCGTACATTTGCGCGAAGTGAAAGATGCGCCGGAAGATGAACGCGTACTGGCGGCAAAAGAATGTACCAATATTTATGCCCCGCTGGCGAACCGCCTGGGGATCGGGCAACTGAAATGGGAACTGGAAGATTATTGCTTCCGCTACCTGCACCCCGATGAGTACAAACGGATTGCTAAATTGCTGCACGAGCGGCGGCTTGACCGCGAACACTACATTGAAGAGTTCGTTGGGCAACTGCGTGAATCCATCAAAGAAGAAGGTGTGAAGGCTGAGGTTTACGGCCGACCAAAACATATTTACAGCATTTGGCGCAAGATGCAGAAAAAGCATCTGGCGTTTGATGAGTTGTTTGATGTGCGAGCAGTGCGCATCGTGGCTGAACGTTTGCAGGATTGCTACGCGGCATTGGGGATTGTGCATACCCATTATCGCCACTTGCCCGATGAGTTCGATGACTATGTCGCGAACCCTAAACCCAATGGCTACCAGTCAATTCATACGGTGGTTCTGGGGCCGGGAGGGAAAACGGTAGAGATCCAGATTCGTACCAAACAGATGCACGAAGATGCAGAACTGGGCGTTGCCGCGCACTGGAAGTACAAAGAAGGTACTGCATCGGCCAGTGGCCGTTCAGGCCATGAAGACCGCATTGCCTGGCTGCGTAAACTGATAGCCTGGCAAGAAGAGATGGCAGATACCGGTGAAATGCTGGATGAAGTGCGCAGCCAGGTATTCGATGACAGGGTCTACGTCTTTACCCCGAAAGGTGATGTCGTTGACCTGCCAGCCGGGTCTACACCGCTCGATTTTGCCTACCACATCCACAGTGATGTGGGCCACCGCTGCATTGGCGCGAAAATAGGTGGGCGTATTGTCCCGTTCACCTACCAATTGCAGATGGGCGACCAGATTGACATCATCACGCAGAAACAGCCTAACCCAAGCCGCGACTGGTTAAACCCCAACCTGGGGTATGTGGCAACCAGCCGTGCCAGGGCCAAGATTCACGCCTGGTTCCGTAAGCAGGATCGGGATAAAAATATCCTTGCCGGGCGCCAGATCCTTGATGATGAACTGGCGCATTTAGGTATCAGCCTGAAAGATGCCGAAAAACACCTGTTGCCGCGTTACAACTTCAATGAAGTGGAGGAATTACTGGCAGCAATTGGCGGCGGCGATATTCGCCTGAACCAAATGGTGAATTTCCTGCAATCGCAGTTTAATAAGCCCAGTGCGGAAGAGCAGGATGCACAGGCACTAAAACAGCTCCAGCAAAAAAACTACGCTCCGCAAGGCCAAAGCCGCAAAGACAATGGCCGGGTTGTAGTGGAAGGTGTGGGTAACCTGATGCACCATATCGCCCGTTGCTGCCAACCAATTCCGGGGGACGATATCACTGGTTATATCACCCAGGGGCGCGGTATTTCTATTCACCGTGCAGACTGCGAGCAACTGGCGGAGTTACAGGCCAATGCGCCGGAGCGCGTGGTTGATGCGGTGTGGGGTGAAAGCTATTCCAGTGGTTACTCGCTGGTGGTGCGGGTAACGGCAAATGACCGCAGTGGTCTTTTGCGTGATATCACCACCATTCTGGCTAACGAAAAAGTTAACGTGCTGGGTGTTGCCAGCCGTAGCGATGTGAAGCAGCAACTGGCAACCATTGATATGGATATCGAAATCTACAACCAGCAGGTGTTGGGGCGCGTGTTGAGCAAGCTTAACCAACTGCCGGATGTGATTGACGCACGCCGTTTGCACGGTTAACTCACACGGCTTCAATGTATACCTCTCACCCGTTGATACACTCCCGGCAGGGTTCTCTGCCCGGGAGTGTTATTTTGCACATGCCAGTCGGTAGTCATCCCTCATGGTTTGTTTTCTCGCTGTAATCTTTAAGGAACCGAAATGACCGAAATAGAACGCCTGTTGGGCATTATGCGGCGCTTGCGTGACCCGCAAAGTGGTTGTCCGTGGGATAAAGAGCAAACGTTCTCCAGTATCGCTCCCTATACTCTGGAAGAAACTTACGAAGTGCTGGATGCGATTGCACGGGAAGATTTTGACGATTTGCGTGGCGAACTGGGGGATTTATTATTTCAGGTCGTGTTTTACGCACAAATGGCGCAGGAGGCAGGGCATTTCGATTTTGCCAGTGTGTGCGCCGCAATCAGCGACAAGCTGGAACGCCGCCACCCGCATATTTTCGGTGATGCCACACTGAATGACAGTGAAGCAGTGCTCGCCAATTGGGAAAAAACGAAACGCGAAGAGCGTGCAGAAAAAGAACAATTTTCAGTGCTGGATGATATCCCGCATTCACTGCCAGCGCTGATGCGGGCACATAAAATACAAAAACGCTGCTCAGCAGTCGGGTTCGACTGGACAACGCTTGGCCCGGTTCTGGAAAAAGTGCATGAGGAAATTGATGAAGTTATGCATGAAGCCAGCCAGGCGGTGGTGGATGAAGATAAACTGGAAGAAGAAGTGGGCGATTTGTTGTTTGCCACAGTCAATTTATCGCGCCATTTAGGGAAAAAAGCCGAAACAGCACTCCAAAAAGCGAACCTGAAATTTGAACGCCGTTTTCGCCAGGTTGAGGCGATTATCCGCCAGCAGGGGCTGACACTCGAACAGGCCACTCTGGTACAGATGGAGCGCGCGTGGCAGCAAGTTAAGTGCCAGGAAATTGATATTTAAATGGTTTTTACGATCAAGCGCGAGTTAGCTGAAAAATTAAATAACAAGCGCTTGATTTACGTCAAAAACATTTATGGCTGACAAGCTATTTTCTTCGCTCGTACTACGTTCGGTGTCCGGCCAGAGAGTGAAGAATGAAAGTTTGTGAGCGATGCGCTGTTCAGGTATACTACTTTCCCGTCCTGGTTATTCCATCGTCTTTTAAACCTAACTTCTCAGGTTCAGCATGACAACGAACTATATTTTTGTGACCGGCGGGGTTGTTTCCTCTCTGGGTAAAGGCATTGCCGCAGCCTCCCTTGCCGCTATTCTCGAAGCCCGCGGGCTCAATGTATCCATGATGAAACTGGATCCGTACATCAACGTCGATCCGGGTACTATGAGTCCAATCCAGCATGGGGAAGTGTTCGTTACTGAAGACGGCGCTGAGACCGATCTGGACCTGGGCCACTACGAACGCTTCATCCGTACCAAGATGACCCGTCGTAACAACTTCACTACCGGGCGTATCTACTCCGATGTTCTGCGTAAAGAACGTCGTGGTGATTACCTTGGGGCGACAGTTCAGGTTATTCCACATATCACCAACGCTATCAAAGAGCGCATCATTGAAGGTGGCGAAGGCCACGATGTTGTTCTGGTTGAAATCGGCGGTACCGTTGGCGATATCGAATCTTTACCATTCCTGGAAGCAATTCGCCAGATGGCAGCCGAAGTCGGTCGTGAACGTACTCTGTACATGCACCTGACTCTGGTTCCATACCTGGGTGCTTCTGGTGAAGTGAAAACCAAACCGACACAGCATTCTGTTAAAGAGCTGCTGTCTATTGGGATCCAGCCAGATATCCTGATTTGCCGTTCAGACCGTGCGGTTCCGGCTAACGAACGTGCGAAAATTGCTTTGTTCTGTAACGTCCCGGAAAAAGCTGTTATTTCTCTGAAAGACGTCGATTCTATCTATAAAATTCCGGGCCTGTTGAAATCACAGGGGCTGGACGATTATATTTGTAAACGATTCAGCTTAACCTGCCCGGAAGCCAACCTCTCCGAGTGGGAACAAGTTTTATACGAAGAAGCAAACCCGGCAGGCGAAGTGACCATCGGTATGGTGGGCAAATACATCGAGCTGCCAGATGCATATAAATCGGTGATTGAAGCACTGAAACACGGTGGTCTGAAAAACCGTTTAACCGTGAACATCAAGCTTATCGATTCACAGGATATAGAAACGCGTGGCACCGAGCTGCTTAAAGGCCTCGATGCAATTCTTATCCCTGGTGGCTTTGGCTACCGTGGTGTGGAAGGTAAAATCGCCACTGCGCGTTATGCCCGTGAGAACAAAATCCCTTACCTGGGTATCTGCCTGGGAATGCAGGTCGCGCTGATTGAGTTTGCACGCGATGTGGTAGGGATGAAGGATGCTAACTCAACTGAATTTGTGCCAGACTGTAAGTATCCGGTGGTTGCACTGATTACTGAATGGCGTGACGAAGACGGTAACGTTGAAGTCCGCACTGAGAAAAGTGATCTTGGTGGTACGATGCGTTTAGGTGGTCAGCAATGCCAACTGAGCGACGACAGCCTGGTGCGTAAAATGTATGGCGCGCCGGTGATTGTTGAACGTCATCGTCATCGCTATGAAGTCAACAACATGTTGTTGAAACAAATTGAAGCCGCAGGGCTGCGTATTGCGGGTCGTTCCGGTGATGACCAACTGGTTGAAATTATTGAAGTGGCTGACCATCCGTGGTTTGTTGCCTGCCAGTTCCACCCGGAATTCACTTCCACGCCGCGCGATGGGCATCCACTGTTTGCAGGCTTTGTGAAAGCCGCCGGTGAATACCAGAAACGGCAAGAGAAGTAATATTAGTACGGCAACGCGGCGGGGTCGGTAAGTGCCTGCCACGCTGGTATTGTAGCCCGCGAACGTATCCGGGGGCCTGGTGGTTGTACCAGGTTGCCTGGAAACGTTAGCGGGCTAAAACAGTTGTAATGGGCTACACTGGCGCGTTGTTGTCTGGAGTTTTAGTTTAACTTGTACTGAGGAAAACCTAATGTCCAAAATCGTTAAAGTCATCGGTCGTGAAATCATCGACTCTCGTGGTAACCCGACTGTTGAAGCCGAAGTTCACCTGGAAGGCGGTTTCGTAGGTATGGCTGCAGCCCCGTCAGGTGCTTCCACTGGTTCCCGCGAAGCGCTGGAACTGCGCGATGGCGACAAATCCCGTTTCATGGGTAAAGGCGTAACCAAAGCTGTTGCTGCGGTAAACGGCCCGATTGCTCAGGCTGTTCTGGGTAAAGACGCTAAAGATCAAGCTGCTATCGACCAGATCATGATCGATCTGGATGGTACTGAAAACAAATCTAACTTCGGTGCTAACGCAATCCTGGCTGTGTCTCTGGCTAACGCCAAAGCTGCCGCTGCTGCTAAAGGCATGCCGCTGTACGAACACATCTCTGAACTGAACGGCACTCCGGGTAAATACTCCATGCCGCTGCCAATGATGAACATCATCAACGGTGGTGAACACGCTGATAACAACGTGGACATCCAGGAATTCATGATTCAGCCTGTTGGCGCTAAAACTGTTAAAGAAGCGATCCGTATCGGTTCTGAAGTTTTCCACAACCTGGCTAAGGTTCTGAAATCTAAAGGCATGAGCACTGCTGTTGGTGACGAAGGTGGCTATGCGCCTAACCTGGGTTCTAACGCAGAAGCACTGGCTGTTATCGCTGAAGCTGTTAAAGCTGCTGGCTATGAGCTGGGCAAAGACGTTACTCTGGCTATGGACTGTGCTGCTTCTGAATTCTACAAAGACGGCAAATATGTTCTGGCTGGCGAAGGTAACAAAGCGTTCACTTCTGAAGAGTTCACTCACTTCCTGGAAGACCTGACCAAACAGTACCCGATCGTATCTATCGAAGACGGTCTGGACGAATCTGACTGGGACGGTTTTGCATACCAGACTAAAGCTCTGGGCAACAAAATCCAGCTGGTTGGTGACGATCTGTTCGTAACCAACACCAAAATCCTGAAAGAAGGTATCGAAAAAGGTATCGCTAACTCCATCCTGATCAAATTCAACCAGATCGGTTCTCTGACTGAAACTCTGGCTGCTATCAAGATGGCGAAAGATGCTGGCTACACTGCCGTTATCTCTCACCGTTCTGGCGAAACTGAAGATGCAACCATCGCTGACCTGGCGGTAGGTACTGCAGCAGGCCAGATCAAAACGGGTTCTATGAGCCGTTCTGACCGTGTTGCTAAATACAACCAGCTGATTCGTATCGAAGAAGCTCTGGGTGACCGCGCACCGTTCAACGGTCTGAAAGAAGTGAAAGGCCAGGCTTAATCGTCTGCTCTCTTACTGAAAAAACCCGCTTCGGCGGGTTTTTTTGTGCCTGATATTTTCGGTTCTGTGGCACGGTTTCATTACCGACATGATCTGCCCGCCAGGATCTGCGATAATAACGGTTTATTCCTTTACCGAGTTGACTATGCAGTACCCGATTAATGAGATTTTCCAGACCTTGCAGGGCGAGGGTTACTTTACTGGCGTGCCAGCCATTTTTATTCGCTTACAGGGTTGCCCGGTGGGTTGCGCCTGGTGTGATACTAAACACACCTGGGATAAGCTCGCGGAACGGGAAGTCTCGCTGTTTTCGGTCATGGCGAAAACGAAAGAGAGTGATAAGTGGGCTGCGTCAACACCAGAAGAGTTGCTTGCTGTTGTCAACCGTCAGGGTTACACCGCGCGCCATGTGGTGATTACCGGTGGTGAGCCTTGTATTCACGATTTAACGCCACTTACGCAGTTGCTCGAACAACACGGTTACCAGTGCCAGATTGAAACCAGTGGTACGCATGAGGTGCTGGCAACGGCAAACACCTGGGTTACCGTTTCACCCAAAGTGAATATGCGCGGTGGTTATGATGTGCTGGGGCAGGCACTGGTGCGGGCCGATGAAATCAAACACCCGGTAGGCCGGGTGCGAGATATCGAAGCACTGGATGCCCTGCTTGCAACGCTCACTGATGAGAAACCGCGCATTATCGCGCTTCAGCCCATCAGCCAGAAAGAAGACGCCACTCGTTTATGTATTGAAACCTGTATTGAGCGTAACTGGCGGTTATCCATGCAGACGCACAAATATCTGAACATAGCCTGAGGCGGGGCGTGTGCCCCGCTTTTGGGGCACGCGAGAGGGAATCAGGCTTCGCCGCGGTAAACACAACCTGCGGTACAAGTCTCTTGAACCATTACAGCGCTCAACAAGGGTAACTGAGGCTTGAGTTGATCCCATACCCACTTCGCCAGCACTTCACTGGTGGGGTTTTCAAGCCCGGGGATATCGTTGAGATAATGGTGATCAAGGCGCTCCCAGGTCGGCTTAAATACGGCTTTGAGTTCGGCAAAATCAATAATCCAGCCGGTGTAAGGGTCAACTTCGCCGGTCACTTCCAGGCGCACCATAAAGGAATGCCCGTGCAGGCGGCCGCATTTGTGGCCTTCCGGAACATGGGGAAGGCGGTGCGCCGCTTCAAATGTAAAATCTTTAAATAAGCTGGTAGCCATAGGGAGTCCTGGTAAAGCAAAAAAACCGCCGCATAGTACATTAAATGGCTGTTTTACGCACTAACAATACTTGTCTTTACACCTGCTTTGTATGCCTGCGATTTCCAGACGCTGGCGCGCCTTGCCAGTAAATTATTTCTCCCCGAACACCTGCTCCCTGGTTTTGCCTGGTATGCCAGGGCGCTTTATCTTATTTTAATAAATAAAATCAATGTATTAATCTACCGGTTTTACCGTTATTCATTACCTTAAAAAGTGATTAGTCAATTTGGTTATTTATTATTTCTATCACTTATTTAATTGTTATTATGCCCGCCGTTACCCTTATCGACATTGTCTTTATCAATAATGTCATTAATCCGCCCCGGCTCTGCGCGGGTGCATACCTTCGGCAGCTTCACGCTGTGGCACCACGCGGAAAATATGGCGACGGCTTTGAGCCAGTCAGCCTGAGTGATTTGGGGTTATTGACTGTTTATTTAAAACAGCCTCATTGTGCTACTGGAACATAACGACGCATGACAAAACAGGTCCCACCGACAGCGATGCTTCCGCTTAGTCCGGAGCAACTGGCCCGCCTGCAGGCGGCAACGACTGATTTCACCCCAACTCAGCTGGCCTGGTTATCTGGCTACTTCTGGGGCCAGGTTAACCAGACTGGCGCAGCGGGCGCAGTGGCAGCCGCACCGGCGGCGGCAGAAGCGCCTTCTGTGACGGTACTCAGCGCTTCCCAAACCGGGAATGCCCGCCGTATTGCAGAGCAACTGCGTGACGACCTGTTGGCAGAAAATATCAATGTGAAACTGGTCAGTGCGGGCGACTACAAATTCAAACAAATCGCTCAGGAAAAACTCTTACTGGTTGTCACCTCCACTCAGGGTGAGGGCGAACCGCCGGAAGAAGCGGTTGCGCTGCATAAATACTTGTTCTCCAAAAAAGCGCCTAAATTGCCGGAAACGGCCTTTGCGGTGTTGGGCCTTGGCGATACCTCTTATGAGTTCTTTTGCAAGTCCGGAAAAGATTTCGACAGCAAACTGGCCGAGTTGGGTGCAGAGCGCCTGCTTGCACGGGTTGATGCCGATGTTGAATACCAGCCTGCTGCAGAGGCCTGGCGTAAAGAAGTGGTCGCACTGCTGAAAGACCGTGTGCCTGCGTCGAGCGCAACCCCTACAGCTGTACTTGCCAGTGGTGCTGTCAATGAGGTTTACACCAGCCCTTACACTAAAGAAAACCCACTCAGTGCTGCGCTGTCGGTGAACCAAAAAATTACTGGCCGCAATTCAGATAAAGACGTGCGCCACCTGGAAATTGACCTTGGGGAATCTGGCCTGCGTTATCAACCCGGTGATGCACTGGGTGTGTGGTATCAGAATGACCCGGCACTGGTCAAAGAGTTGGTGGAGTTGCTGTGGCTTAAAGGCGATGAGCCGGTCACCGTGGGTGATAAAACCCTGCCTCTGGCCGAAGCTCTGCAGTGGCATTTTGAACTGACTGTCAATACTGCGGCAATTGTTGAGAAATATGCCACCTTAACCCGTAACGACGCTCTGCTGGATAAAGTGGGCGATAAAGCCAGCCTGCAGGCATATGCCGCCAGTACGCCTATTGTGGATATGGTGCGCTTTGCTCCGGCACAGCTTGATGCACAGGCACTGGTAAGCTTACTGCGCCCGCTAACGCCTCGTCTGTACTCTATCGCTTCTTCTCAGGCAGAAGTGGAAAACGAAGTGCATATTACTGTCGGTGTTGTGCGTTATGACATCGAAGGCCGCGAACGTACTGGCGGTGCATCTGGTTTCCTGGCAGACCGCCTTGAAGAAGACGGTGAAGTGCGGGTGTTTATCGAACATAACGATAATTTCCGTCTGCCAGAAGACAGCCAGGCGCCGGTCATTATGATTGGTCCGGGCACGGGGATTGCGCCTTTCCGCGCGTTTATGCAGCAACGTGCTGCGGACGGGGCAGAAGGGAAAAACTGGTTGTTCTTTGGCAACCCGCATTTTACTGAAGATTTCCTGTACCAGGTTGAATGGCAGGCGCTGGTGAAAGAAGGCGTCCTGAATCAGGTAGACCTGGCCTGGTCACGCGACCAGGACCATAAAATTTACGTACAAGATAAACTGCGTGAACAGGGCGCAGAACTGTGGCGCTGGATTAACGAAGGCGCACACATTTATGTCTGTGGCGATGCATCCCGTATGGCGAAGGATGTTGAACAGGCTTTACTGGACGTGATTGCCACTTATGGTGATATGGACACCGAAGCGGCAGACGAATATTTAAGTGAGCTGCGCCTGGCGCGCCGTTATCAGCGAGATGTCTACTAATGAGTGAAAAACATCCTGGACCCCTGGTGGTTGAAGGCAAACTGGCCGATGCAGAACGCCTGAAACTTGACAGCAACTTCCTGCGCGGAACTATTGCTGAAGATTTGAATGATGGCCTGACGGGCGGTTTCCATGGCGACAACTTCCTGCTGATTCGCTTTCACGGCATGTATCAGCAGGATGACCGCGATATCCGTGCTGAGCGTGCTGAACAGAAACTGGAACCACGCCATGCCATGATGCTGCGCTGCCGCCTGCCGGGTGGTGTGATGTCGCCGCAACAGTGGCTGGCAATTGAAGAGTTTGCTGGTGAAGAAACCCTGTATGGCAGTGTTCGCCTCACCAACCGCCAGACATTTCAGTTCCATGGCATCCTGAAAAAAGATCTGAAATCTGCCCACCAGTTATTACATAAAGTTGGCCTGGATTCCCTGGCGACGGCTAACGATGTTAACCGTAATGTGTTGTGTACTTCCAACCCGGTGGAATCGCGCCTGCATGAGCAGGCTTACGCATGGGCGAAGAAAATTTCAGAACACCTGCTGCCGCGCACTCGTGCTTATGCAGAGATCTGGCTGGATCAGGAAAAAGTTGCCACCACAGATGAAGAGCCGATTCTGGGTGCCACTTATCTGCCTCGTAAATTTAAAACCACTGTGGTTGTGCCGCCGCAAAACGATGTCGATCTTCACGCCAACGACATGAACTTTGTCGCCATTGCAGAAAACGGCGAGCTGGTTGGCTTTAACCTGCTGGTGGGTGGTGGCTTGTCTATCGACCACGGTAACAAGAAAACCTACGCGCGCACCGCAAGTGAATTTGGTTTTATTCCGCTGGAACACACTCTGGCGGTGGCAGAAGCCGTGGTTACCACGCAGCGTGACTGGGGTAACCGTACAGACCGTAAAAATGCGAAAACCAAGTACACCCTGGAACGTGTGGGTGTCGATGTATTTAAAGCCGAAGTTGAGCGCCGTGCCGGTATCACATTCGCCCCGATTCGCCCGTATGAATTTACTGGCCGTGGCGACCGTATTGGCTGGGTGAAAGGCATTGACGACAAATGGCACCTGACTCTGTTTATCGAAAATGGTCGCATCCTGGATTATCCTGGTCGCCCACTGAAAACAGGGCTGCGTGAAATTGCCCGTATTCATAAAGGTGACTTCCGCCTGACTGCCAACCAGAACCTGATTGTTGCAGGTGTGCCGGAAAGTGAAAAAGCAGCGATTGAGAAACTGGCGCGTGACCATGGCCTGATGAACAGCGTAACCCCTCAGCGTGAAAACGCGATGGCGTGCGTATCGTTCCCAACCTGCCCACTGGCAATGGCCGAAGCAGAACGCTTCCTGCCGGGCTTTGTGGACCAGGTAGATAACATTATGGCGAAACATGGCATGAGCGATGAGCATATCGTACTGCGTGTAACCGGGTGCCCGAATGGCTGTGGCCGCGCGCTGCTTGCCGAAGTGGGGTTAATTGGTAAAGCACCTGGCCGTTATAACCTGTACATTGGCGGTAACCGTAACGGCACACGTATTCCACGCATGTACCGCGAAAATATCACTGATGCAGAAATCGTCAGCATCATGGATACCCTGGTTGGCCAGTGGGCGGAACAGCGTGAATCTGATGAAGGGTTTGGTGACTTTGCGGTGCGCACCGGTATTGTGCGCCCGGTACTGGACCCGGCCCGGGATTTCTGGGAATAACCTGGAGGCAAATATGGCTACGTTTGACAGAGAAGCATTGAATGCGCTGCCCAAAGCTGAGCGCGTAATGGAGCTGGCTGAAACTAATAATCAACTGGAAAAGCTGACCGCTGAGCAGCGCGTTACCTGGGCGCTGGAAAACCTGAGTGGTGAGTTTGTGCTCTCTTCCAGCTTTGGTATTCAGGCGGCGATGTGTCTGCATCTGGTCACGCAGCAATATCCGGATATCCCGGTTATCCTCACCGATACTGGCTATTTGTTCCCGGAAACCTACCAGTTTATTGATGAGCTGACAGATAAGCTCAAGCTTAACCTGAAAGTGTACCGGGCGGAACAAAGCCCGGCCTGGCAGGAAGCGCGTTACGGTAAATTGTGGGAGCAGGGTGTTGAAGGCATTGAGAAATACAATACTCTCAACAAAGTTGAACCCATGAACCGTGCGCTCAAAGAGCTGAATGCAGGTACCTGGTTTGCCGGGTTGCGCCGTGAGCAGTCTGGCAGCCGTGCCGCTTTGCCGGTGCTGGCTATCCAGCGTGAAGTGTTTAAGATCCTGCCGATAATCGACTGGGATAACCGCCAGGTTTACCAGTACCTGACTGCGCATGGTCTGAAATATCACCCATTGTGGGACCAGGGTTACCTCTCTGTAGGTGATACCCATACCACCCGCAAATGGGAGCCGGGCATGGCAGAAGAAGAAACGCGTTTCTTCGGCCTGAAACGGGAATGTGGCCTGCACGAAGGTTAATCTCTGTAAACCGTTCTGGGGAATTACCCCGGAGCGGTTTTCTCTCTGCTTCAACTTCAATACTCCGCCGACAGCCTGTCCTGCTTTCTTCCTGCGCTCACTTATTCTTCTGGGTTGTTAACTGTTTACTCTTTTGTGCCTCAGCTTTTAATTAGTCATACTAATAAGTGGATGGATGTCACAAATTTGCAGTGAATATGGTTTTATTATCGCAATTCATCGTATGCGCCGTTATAAATAGTATGACTAATTAAAAGGAGAGAATGATGTTTAACGATTTACATGGAAAACGGGTTCTGATTACTGGCAGCACTGCCGGTGTGGGTCTGGCGGCTGCTCAGGCGTTTGCCCGAAGCGGTGCGCAGGTAGGGATTAATGGCCGCCGCCCGCCAGAGGAAATGGCTGAGGTGGTTGCAGCATTGCGGGGACTGGGTGGCGATGCCGCTTATTTTCAGGCGGATTTATGTGACTCTGCCGCCTGCGAAAAACTGGTTGCAGATTTTACGGCACATTTCGGTGGGCTGGATGTGTTAGTCAATAATGCAGGTGGTTTAGGGGGCCGCGCCGGTCTGGAAGCCATTGACGATGCATTCTATGACCATGTAATGGATCTTAATGCCCGCTCTGCATTGATGATGACCAAATACGCTCTGCCATTTTTGCGTGCCAGCGCCAAAGCCTGCGGTAAAACAGCGGCGGTTATCAGTACCGGCTCGATTGCCGGGCGCGAAGGCGGCGGTATCGGCGCAGGTATTTATGCAGCATCCAAGGCCTGGCTGCACGATATACACCGCAACTGGGTCAAAGAATTTACCAAAGACGGTATTCGCTTCAACATTGTATCTCCCGGTACTATTGATACGGCCTTCCATGAAGATAAGCCTCAGGAACTGCGGGATAAAATTGCCGGTTCTATCCCCATGGGGCGCTTTGGCCGCAGCGAGGAAGTCGCACCCAGTTTCCTGTTCCTGGCATCACATGCCTGCAGCGGGTATATCACCGGGCAGATCCTTGATGTGAATGGTGGGCAAATAGCACCATAACGACAAAATGGCTTGCCGGGAAAGGCGCTGAGCACTTACCCGGCAACTGCCCATTTTGCCAGCCCCTGTGCTACACTGCGCCCCTTCCTGAATCAGGTATAAGAGTCAGATGCAATTTACCGCCATAAGCACGACACAACGCGGCCTTGACGGGCTGATCGCACGAGATATCGCCCGCCGGATCCTGTCTGGCGAATTACCTCCCGGTACGATTTTACCCAGTGAAGTTGAGCTGGGCGAACAACTGGGTGTCAGCCGCACTGCGCTGCGGGAAGCGTTAAAACAACTCACTTCAAAGGGCCTGATTGAATCGCGCCCCAAAACCGGGACACGGGTACGTCCCAGAACCAGCTGGAATATTCTTGATGCACAACTACTGGACTGGATGTCGGGTATGGAAGGCACACTGGAAATGTACCACCAGTTCCTGGATTTCCGCCGGGTGATTGAACCCCATGCCACCAGGCTTGCTGCGGAAAATGCCACTACTGAACAGCGTATTGAGTTGTCCCGTGTTTATGATGAACTCTGCCAGCGTGCCCGTGATTTTACCCCGGAAGAGTGGGTGGAAGTGGACACGCGTTTTCACAGCCTGATTTTCCAGGCATCCGGTAACTGTTTTTATCTGCCGTTCGGAAACTTGCTGACTACGGTATTTAAATGGTTTATCAGCCATTCTTCCCGGGATGGTGGCATGTGCCTTGCTGAACATCACCAGATTTATAAAGCGATTATGATGGCAGATGGCGAAGCCGCGTATCAGGCTTCACTCGCGCTGATGAATGCGAAAAAGCACCGCCTGTAACGGGAAGTGAACCGGTGCCCGGGGGGGGGGGCCGGAACCGGTTCACCAGGTTTTCAGCCTGCCAGCAGTTGGGCATCAAACCCGCCGGAGCCTGGCCGGTTGTCTACCGTCACCAGGGCAGAACTGCCGTCAGTAAAGGTTACCTGCAACTGGGTACGACGGGCGCTGTCTTCACAGATATCAACCCGGCAGACTTTCCCCCGGGCATCCACCGAATATTCGCTCGCTTCATCAAACTCACCGTGGCTTTCCAGCACTGTGGCAAACAGTGTATTGCTGGCATGGGTGCGCCAAATCCAGCACGGCTCTGAACGCAGGTTATTATCCGGGTCACTGGCACCTGTCCGGGCGACTATCAGCTCGCCACCCGCTGGCATGGCCGTGGTGGCGGTGTAGTAGGTGCCGCCATCCAGCCAGCTAACCTGGCTATGTTCCCCGGCAGGAATTACTCCTCTGGCGCAGTCCCACAAATGCTGGTAGCCGTGTTCGTTACCCAGTGGTGCCAGTTGTGGCTTACTTTGCAGAGTAATGTTGCTGGCAATACGCTGCCCGTTAAGATGCAGGCAGTAATCATACTGGTGTGGTGTCGGGCTTTGCAGGCGAAACAGGTCTACCAGCACCGGGCGGGGGCAGGCGGGCAGGGTGAGTAGCAACACCGTGCGCTGTTGGGTTACATCCGGCCAGTAGTGCCGGGCAATGGCGCTCATGCCCGAACCGAGCGCATGGTTATCCTGGTAGAAGTGGGTCTCCCCGTGGTCGCCTGTTGCCAGTGTTTTCTTGCCCTTGTGCTGGCAGCCACCGTCAACCGTCACGGTATTGTGGGCCACAGTTTGTTTGCAATAGCTGCTGTTTTCCGGAATATACCGCCCGCCAAACTTAGGTTCGACATTCACCCAGCGCCCGAAACCATAATCCTGCAGCACTTCCTTGCCCCGGTTAAACAGGCTCAGGTGCAGGCCGTCAAAATGCCCGTGGTTCAGGGCACTGTGCATGCCGGGAATGTCGCCATGTCCACCCCACCACAACATAGCCATGGTCTGGTCGCCTTGAGAGCACGCCTTGCGTAACACACCCACGCCGCCTTTATCCCCCTGTGGGCCATCCCGCCATATGCCGCCAGGCCAGGTGGGGTATGGCCCGGTTGGTTGTTCACGGTCCAGCAACAGGGCACCAGCACAAGGCCAGAGTTTACCCTGCCAGGCGGCAAGTGCCGCTAACCTGGCATCTGGCCCATAATGCTGGCGGCACAGGCTTACCGCTAACACTGCGCCTTCATCTTTCAGGCTCATGGTTTTGGATGCGTCATTGAGTGCGGGGAGCGTGCCATTCGGGAAGGCCAGGGCAAACAGGGCATAGCAGGCAGCTTTAATGCGCTCCCCGGCAAATTGCCAAATATTCAGCTCAGGCTGAAAACGGGAAATCGCCTGAGCAAACATCAGCAGTGGCCGTAAAGCAAAACGCTGGTAGTACAGCCCTTCAACGTAAAACCCGTCGCAGGAAAAAAGCTGGCTGATTTGTGCCAGAAACCCGCCGCTCTGGCTGTCGCCCTTAAGGCCATAGAGCGCGGCATCCACCAGTGACTGATCATTCAGGGCATACCCACAGATCCCTACGGCAGCAACCGACCAGATGCCATGGTTATGAACAATATCAAATGTGGCCGCGTGGGTTTCCATGGCCTCGGTTGCCATCAGCCGTAACAAATTGTTTTCGATGTGTTCCCGGGTTGGTGCCGCAGTGCTTTCGCGCACACAAGACCAGGCATGTGCGGCATAGAGCAAAAACATATCTTCGTTCAGCGTTTGGTGAAACAGCCGCCCTGGGGGATTGGTATCTTTACTGGTGGCATTACCAAGGTGGGGATAAATATCGGCGTAGCCCGACAGCACCGCAATGATTTTATCGCGCCACACCGGGTCCTGGGTGAATTGCCATAACCAGCCTGCCAGGTGCAGCATCTGGTAATGGGTTTTGTGCTGAAGATGCTCAGGGCCACCGCCTTCGCCATGGCCGGGGATAACCACGGGTGCCGCCAGCCAGGCCGCTGCCTGCGCCTGGTATTGGCGCAACGTTTTCCCCAGCAGCGAGTCTAGTGCGAGCGCATCCCTGCATTTGGCTATGTCATGCGAATCAATAAATAATGCGCGTTCACAGGTCATAAAACGATTCCTTTTGTTTAATAGTATGACTATTAAAAAAGGCTTATGACCTGTTTGTCTATTTTAATTACCAGTTTTGCGCCATTTTTTCAGTTATTCGCAGCCCTTCTCACACTTTTACCTTTTTATTAGTATTACTAATGTGCGGGTTTGCCAGATCTTCTACCAGTGGCAGCATCACTTTCATCACTGCTCGTGTGCGCTTTTCAACCTGGCCGGGTAGCCAGTGGTCCAGGTACTGTTGGTTATCCCGGGTAATATCGTGGCGGCTGGTTCCCGCCGGGAATGCTTTGCTCCGGGGGCGTTGCTGTTTCCCGTCGTGCTGGCCGAGCGACCAGTCCGTTGCTTCAACGGCCAGTACAGGAATACCTGCTTTATCAAAGACACTGGCATCATGCGCCGGTCCGGTGCCTTCAGGCCATGCGGAAGAAAGGCCGGGGCTGGTTAATGCACGAATACCAAGCTGGCGGGCCAGGCTAAGTGCCCGGTCACGGGTGAGTTTACGCACGGCAACCGGCGTGTTCTTCCCACTGTTGAAGTAGATATGTTCACCCACAATCAGGTTACTGAGATTAATCACTAACAGCGTGTTGCGCTTTTCTTTGGCGCTCATGCGTGACAGGTAATCTTCTGCCCCCGAATGGCTGGTGTATTCACCACTGGTGGCGATAAAGCGCAGCGTATAGCGGGTCTTTACATGCTGTAAACGTTGAGCCAGCTCCAGCATTACACCCAGTCCGGAAGCATTATCATCCATTCCCTGCAAGGTGAGCCCACCCAGGTTATTGTCGCTGTCACTGTCGCTGTGTGGGGCATAGGTGTCCAGGTGCGCCATAATAATTATCTGCTCGGGCTGTTCGCCTTCCCGGGCGGCAATCACCGTACTGCCCGTGACATTTTGCCAGGTCTTATTCCCTTCTTTGCTGGTGTAGGTATAACGGCTATGGAACTGGCGAACATTGCTCTCGTAGCCCCATTGCTGAAATTGTTGTTGCAGGTACTCCGCCGAAAGCATTTCAGCCGGGGAGCCGGTCATACGGCCAGGGAAAACGGTAGCGAGGTGGCGGGCTTGCAAACTGGCGGTTTCACCCAGAGCAGGCTCTTTGGCGAAGACGGCAAACGAGCAGCATACGCCCAGGGCGATAACTATCGCTGAATGGCGCAATGCGGAAAGCATAATGGTTCCTTTATCCTGTTCAATTTAACTTACATACAATTGGCGAAGATAGTATGGAACTGTTGGTGACAGGTGACAATTTCATTTGTGCTGAAAAGCGCTGAAACCTTTTTTTGAGCACTTTTTGTTGTGATTTCGTGGCGGCGTTATTCCATTGTGGAACTACTCATTCCAATTCGTCATTTCATTCATTTTTAGCAGACCCCTATAGTCCTTCTATCACCCGGCTGTATTGGCGTTTGACGTTTGCGGAATCTTCCTGCCCCTGGTGGCTGGTGCACCCAGGCCCACCATCACGTTCTGACCCTGTATACAGCTTAGCGGTATAAAACTCGCGCTCCCGGAAACACAGCCTGTCGGGCGCATTTTTGCATTCACCTGGCAACACAATACAGACGAAAGCCCCTGTACTTTCGCCTTGAATCTGTCTTAAGGAAGGGTTATGGACCAAAAACGACTTACCCATTTGCGGTTACTGGAAGCGGAAAGCATCCATATTATCCGTGAAGTGGCTGCTGAATTCGCCAATCCGGTCATGCTGTATTCTATCGGTAAGGATTCATCGGTGATGCTGCACCTGGCTCGTAAGGCGTTCTTCCCGGGAACCCTGCCGTTTCCTCTGCTGCATGTTGATACTGGCTGGAAATTCCGCGAAATGTATGAGTTCCGCGATCGCACAGCAAAAGAATATGGTTTTGAATTGCTGGTGCACCGTAACCCGGAAGGCCTGGCAATGGGCATCAACCCCTTTGTTCACGGTAGTGCCAAACATACCGATATCATGAAAACCGAAGGTCTGAAGCAGGCACTGAATAAATACGGTTTTGACGCCGCTTTTGGTGGCGCACGCCGCGACGAAGAAAAGTCCCGCGCTAAAGAGCGTATCTACTCTTTCCGTGACCGTTTCCACCGTTGGGACCCGAAAAACCAGCGCCCGGAATTGTGGCATAACTACAATGGCCAGGTTAACAAAGGTGAAAGCATTCGTGTGTTCCCATTGTCTAACTGGACTGAGCTGGATATCTGGCAGTATATCTACCTGGAAAATATTGAAATTGTTCCGCTCTACCTGGCGGCAGAACGCCCGGTACTGGAGCGTGACGGCATGTTGATGATGATTGACGATGACCGGATTGATTTGCAGCCGGGTGAAGTTATCAAACAGCGGATGGTGCGGTTCCGTACTCTCGGATGCTGGCCTCTGACAGGCGCGGTTGACTCAACGGCTGCCACACTGCCTGAAATTATCGAAGAAATGCTGGTGTCCACCACCAGTGAACGGCAGGGGCGTGTAATTGACCGCGACCAGGCGGGCTCTATGGAGCTCAAAAAACGTCAGGGTTATTTCTAAGGAGTCATGATGAATACTACGATTGCCCGCCAGATTGCAGACCAGGGCGGTGTTGAAGCTTACCTGCAGGCCCAGCAACACAAAAGCCTGCTGCGTTTCTTAACCTGCGGCAGTGTTGATGATGGCAAAAGCACTCTGATTGGCCGCTTGCTGCACGACACTCGTCAGATTTATGAAGACCAGTTGTCTTCCTTGCATAACGACAGCAAACGCCATGGCACTCAGGGCGAAAAACTGGATCTCGCACTGCTGGTGGATGGTTTACAGGCTGAGCGTGAGCAGGGCATCACCATTGATGTGGCTTACCGTTATTTCTCGACGGAAAAACGTAAGTTTATTATTGCCGACACCCCGGGGCACGAGCAGTACACCCGCAATATGGCGACTGGCGCATCGACATGTGACCTGGCGATTTTGCTGATAGACGCCCGTAAAGGTGTGCTGGACCAGACGCGTCGCCACAGTTTTATTTCCACTTTGCTGGGGATTCGCCACCTGATTGTCGCCGTCAACAAAATGGATTTGATGGAATACAGCGAAGCAACTTTTGAGTCCATCCGCCAGTCTTACCTGGATTTTGCAGCACAGTTACCGGGTGAACTGGATATTCGCTTTGTACCGCTGTCTGCGCTGGAAGGCGACAACGTGGCATCACAAAGCAGCAAAATGCCATGGTACACGGGCCCTACTTTGCTCGAAGTACTGGAAACAGTCGAAATTAAACGTGTTGTGGACAGCCAGCCAATGCGCTTCCCGGTACAGTATGTGAACCGCCCGAATCTGGATTTCCGTGGCTATGCAGGCACCCTGGCATCAGGCACGCTGCGCCCTGGCACCCGTGTCAAAGTGTTACCTTCGGGTGTTGAGTCTACCGTCAGCCGTATTGTGACCTTTGATGGCGACCTGGATGAAGCCATTGCCGGTGAAGCGATTACTCTGGTGCTGGAAGATGAAATTGACATCAGCCGTGGCGATTTACTGGTGGAAGCCGATACCGTGCTGCCTTCGGTACAGCGTGCCAGCCTTAATGTAGTGTGGATGGCGGAACAGCCACTGGAAGTGGGTAACAGCTACGATGTGAAAATCGCTGGCAAGAAAACCCGTGCGCGTATCGACAAAATTGATTACCAGGTGGATATCAATAACCTCAGCCATCGCGAAGTTGCCAGCCTGCCGCTGAATGGCATTGGTCTGGTTGAAGTCACCTTTGATGAGCCACTGGTGCTGGACAGCTACCAGCAAAACCCGGTAACTGGCGGGATGATATTTATTGATCGCCTGAGCAATGTCACTGTGGGCGCCGGGCTGGTGGTGGAAACCCTGGGCCAGCAGGCTGTGCCATCCGAATACAGTGCCTTTGAACTGGAACTGAATGCTTTGGTTCGCCGCCATTTCCCTCACTGGGGCGCGCGTGATTTGTTGGGAGGCAAGTAATGGCCGACCATGACGAAAACGTCGTCTGGCACAGCCACGTTGTTACGCGTGAGCAACGGGAACAACACCACGGCCACCGTGGTGTTGTGCTGTGGTTTACAGGCCTGTCTGGCTCGGGCAAATCCACAGTTGCAGGCGCACTGGAAGTGGCACTGAGCAAGCTCGGCGTCAGTACCTATTTGCTGGATGGTGACAATGTGCGCCATGGCTTGTGCAGCGACTTAGGGTTTAGCGATGCAGACCGCAAAGAAAACATCCGCAGAGTGGGTGAAGTTGCCCGGCTGATGGTAGACGCCGGTTTGGTTGTGCTGACGGCATTTATATCCCCACATCGCAGCGAACGGGCGATGGTGCGCGAGCGCCTGGGGGAAGGGCGGTTTATTGAAGTATTTGTTGATACCCCGCTTGAGGTGTGTGAAACCCGCGACCCGAAAGGGTTATATAAAAAAGCGCGTGCGGGGGAACTGCGTAATTTCACCGGAATTGATGCAGTATATGAGCCACCTGAAACCCCGGAAATCCACCTCGACGGTCAACAATTGGTAACAAATTTGACAGCCCAATTATTAGATCTGTTGCGCAGGGAAGATATTATCAAATCCTGAGACCATGCCGGATAAAACCCGCTGGGGTATCCGGCAAGGCATAAGACAGGATAGGTTATGCGCAACACGACTCAATTAATTGTTTCCCGGGCAGATACGGTTCCTCCGCCTGCCAGCAATACGGAAAGTACCTGGTCACTTCCCGGTGGTATCATCGGTTTTGTGGCCTGGTTACTGGCGCTCGCCGTTCCTTTTTTGCTTTATGGCTCTAACACGCTGTTTTTCTTCCTGTATACCTGGCCCTTCTTTTTGGCTCTGATGCCTGTCGCCATTGTAGTCGGTATTGCGGTTCACTCACTGCTGAATGGCCGGCTTTGGCTCAGTTGCCCAATCACCTGCCTTGTTGTTATGGTTATGTTCGGCTGTTTATTTATGTGGCTGCTGGGCTAATCTGAGAGAGTGTGTAATGAGGAATGGCGCATCCCGGGTGGTTTTGTGGTAAATTCTGCCGCCTGCGTCGGCAATAACTCGTATTCCCTGCTCTACAGGCTGGACACACGGTGGTGTCTGTCGGCAAGTTGTGGGATGATGTTTGCCGTTTTTCAGGGGGCGGAATGGGTAAACTAACGCTGCTATTATTGGCTTTGCTGGTCTGGCTACAGTATTCACTGTGGTTCGGAAAAAATGGTGTGCACGATTATTCGCGTGTAAAAAGCGATGTCGAGGTGCAACAGGCCACTAATGCCAAACTGAAATCAAGAAACGACCAGTTGTTTGCTGAAATAGACGATTTAAACGGCGGGCAGGAAGCGATTGAAGAGCGTGCCCGCAACGAGCTGAGCATGATTAAACCCGGCGAAACATTTTACCGCCTGGTTCCGGATGCGTCTAAACGTAACGGGAACATGTCACGACCAAATAATCAATAACCACTCAGGTTCTACTACACATGGCAGTTTCCTTCCCGGATGTCATTGCCGTGGTGCCGGCTGCGGGTATCGGCAGCCGGATGCAGGCAGAATGTCCCAAACAATACCTTCGTATCGGCCACAAGACGATTCTGGAGCACGCTGTTGACTGCGTGTTACAGCACCCCTGGGTCTCAAAAGCCATTATCGCTATCAGCCCCGCAGACCAGTGGTTTAAACATTTGCCCCTTGCCAGCCACCCGCAAATCGAAGTGGTTTGTGGCGGCGGCCAGCGAGCTGATTCAGTGCTGGCAGGGTTGAATGCCGCCGGGAATGCTGGCTGGGCACTGGTGCATGACGCCGCGCGCCCTTGTCTTCACCCCGATGATCTTAACCGCTTACTGGCTCTGACACAGACCAGCCAGGTAGGTGGTATTCTGGCGGCTCCGGTGCGCGATACCATGAAACGCGCAGAACCCGGGCAGCAGGTCATTGCACATACTGTTGAGCGCCAGGCGCTCTGGCATGCGCTCACACCCCAACTTTTCCCTCTTGAGCTGTTACGCAATAGTCTGCAGCGCGCCCTGCGAGAAGGGGCGGCTATCACTGACGAAGCCTCTGCGCTGGAATATTGCGGTTACCATCCTGAACTGGTGGATGGCCGGGCTGATAACATCAAAGTTACCCGCCCGGAAGACCTCAGCCTGGCAGCTTTTTATCTATCTCGCTTAACCCCTACGGAGAATACCTGATGCGGATTGGACACGGCTTTGACGTGCACGCGTTCGGCGGCGAAGGCCCAATTATTATTGGCGGCGTTCGCATTCCCTATGAAAAAGGTTTACTGGCGCATTCCGACGGCGACGTGGCATTACACGCGCTGACGGATGCCCTGCTTGGTGCGGCTGCACTGGGTGATATCGGCAAATTATTCCCCGACACCGACCCGGCATTTAAAGGTGCAGACAGCCGCGCACTGTTGCGTGAAGCCTGGCGGCGTATTCAGGCCAAAGGCTTTGCTTTAGGTAATGTGGATATCACTTTGATAGCGCAGGCCCCCAAAATGGCTCCCCATATTCCACAAATGCGGGTGTTTATTGCGGAAGACCTGGAGTGCCACATGGATGACGTTAACGTGAAAGCCACCACCACAGAAAAACTGGGTTTTACTGGCCGTGGTGAAGGCATTGCCTGTGAAGCGGTGGCATTGTTAATCAGGGCAGAAAAATGAGTGAGATAATGGCTCCACTGTGCTGGCGTTATGGTGAACCTGCGGGCAGCGGTACGTTAAAAGCCAGCCCGGAAGACTTCGTGGTTATTGAAGACCTGGGGTTTGCGCCAGATGGCGACGGCGAACACCTGTTATTGCGTATTCGCAAAGAGGGCTGCAATACGCGCTTTGTTGCGGATGCACTGGCTAAATTCCTCAAAGTACATGGGCGTGAAGTGAGTTTTGCCGGGCAAAAGGATAAGCATGCTGTTGCAGAGCAGTGGTTCTGCGTCCGTCTGCCAGGCAAAACGATGCCGGATTTGCGCGCCTTTGAGCTGGAAGGGTGTACGGTGCTCGAAGCCAGCCGCCACCGCCGTAAACTGCGCACCGGTTATCTCAAAGGTAATCACTTCCGGGTAGTATTGCGAAATGTTACTAATCGTGAGGATGTCGAAACACGCCTGCAGGCCATTCAGCAAACCGGTGTGCCTAATTACTTCGGCACTCAGCGTTTTGGCATTAATGGCAGCAACCTGGAAATGGCACGCCGCTGGTTCAGCCAGCAAACTCCACCCCGTGACCGAAATAAACGCAGTTTTGCCTTGTCAGCAGCCCGCAGTGCGTTATTTAATCAGGTAGCCAGCGAACGTCTGAAAAAACCAGAATTTAATCAGGTTGTTGAAGGAGACGCGCTACAATTAGCGGGGAGCGGAAGCTGGTTTGTGGCTACGGCGGAAGAGTTACCAGCTTTACAGCAGCGGGTGAATGATGGCGACTTGTGGATTACCGCCACCTTGCCTGGCCGTGGGGACTGGGGCACGCAGGGGAGTGCGCTGGCGGCGGAACAGGCTGCAATTGCCTGTGAGCCGGATTTACAGGCGCTGTTAGTTCAGGAGCGTGTTGATGCCGCCCGCCGTGCTATTTTACTGTTTCCTAAAGAATTACACTGGGACTGGTGGGATGAGGTCACTGTCGCCCTGACTTTCTGGCTCCCTGCCGGAAGTTTTGCCACCAGTGTTGTAAGGGAACTGATTAACCAACCTGATGACTATGCGCATATTGCTGAGTAATGACGATGGCGTTCACGCGCCGGGGATCCAGACACTGGCTAAAGCACTACGGGAATTTGCCACTGTTCAGGTTGTTGCTCCTGACCGCAACCGGAGTGGGGCGTCCAACTCTCTCACTCTGGAAACCCCACTCCGGGCGCTGAATTTACCTGGTGGTGACATTGCTGTACAAATGGGCACACCAACTGACTGTGTTTATCTGGGGGTGAATGCGCTGATGCGCCCACGCCCGGATATCGTGGTTTCCGGCATTAACGCGGGGCCGAACCTGGGCGATGATGTCATTTATTCGGGGACGGTTGCGGCTGCTATGGAAGGGCGCCATTTAGGGTTCCCGGCACTGGCTGTTTCGCTCAATGGGCTGACTCATTACGAAACGGCAGCAAAAGTCACCTGCGCGATTCTGCGCGCGTTGACACAAGAACCGCTGCGCACCAGCCGGATCCTGAATATTAATGTGCCTGACTTACCCATTGAACAGATAAAAGGTATACGTATTACCCGTTGTGGTAGCCGCCATCCGGCAGACCAGGTCATTGCTCAGCAAGACCCGCGTGGTAACCCGGTTTACTGGATTGGGCCGCCGGGAGAAAAATGCGATGCCGGGCCGGATACTGATTTCGCGGCTGTGGATGCAGGCTACGTTTCTGTCACGCCGTTACAGGTGGATTTAACGGCTTACAACGCGCATGATGTTGTTTCCGGGTGGTTATCCCGGGCAGGAGTGGAGAACCAATGGTAAGCAATCGCGTACAAACTCTTCTTAAGCAGTTGCGTATGCAGGGTATCAGCGATGAGCATGTGCTCGACGCTATAGCCAGTGTACCCAGGGAGAAATTTGTCGATGAAGCGTTTGAACACAAAGCCTGGGAGAACGTTGCTTTACCTATTGGTTCCGGTCAGACTATTTCGCAACCTTATATGGTTGCCCGCATGACAGAGTTGCTGGAGCTGTCGCCAGAGTCCCGCGTGCTGGAAGTGGGAACAGGCTCCGGGTATCAAACAGCTATTCTGGCGCATCTGGTGCAGCATGTTTGTTCCGTTGAGCGCATTAAAAGCTTACAGTGGCATGCCAGGCGTCGCCTGAAACAACTTGATTTACATAATGTTTCAACACGACATGGCGATGGCTGGCAGGGTTGGCGTGCACGAGCACCTTTTGATGCCATCATCGTGACCGCCGCGCCACCAGAAATACCTGTTGCGTTGCTTTCCCAGTTAGATGAAGGTGGCGTACTGGTTTTGCCGGTAGGCGATGAACAACAACTGCTTAAGCGGGTTCGTCGCCGGGGTGCAGATTTTGTTATCGAAACAATAGAAGCAGTACGCTTTGTACCGCTGGTAAAAGGCGAACTGTCCTGAATCCAGATTTTTCCCCGTATTTTTTGCGCGGGGCGGGCGTATTGTAAGGCAGGCCGAAGTGTGGATGACCTCTACGGCTCTGATTTGACTGTTTTCTTATTTCTTGGGGGATAAATGAGCGCGGGAAGCCCACATTTCACCTTACGCCGTGTTGCGGCGCTTTCACTGGTAAGCCTGTGGCTTGCCGGTTGTTCCAGTAACCATAACAGCCAGGCTCCGATCAGTTCCGTTAATGGCGGTGGTTCGTCATCTGCGGCCAGTACCAATAGCGGGATGTTAATTACACCAAACACATCTGCGCCGGTTCAGAGACCGCAAATACAACCTGTACACCCGGTACAAACAACCCAGACGCAAACCGTTGCAGTACAGCAACCACCATCACAGCCTGTGCGCACAGTGAATGGCAAAATTGTTTATGAACGCCATTATGATTCTATTCCTAAAGGCAGTTATTCCGGGCAGACCTATACCGTTAAACGCGGCGATACGCTGTTCTATATTGCCTGGCTGACCGGTAACGATTTCCGGGATCTGGCCCAGCGTAATAATATTTCGGCACCCTACGGTTTGAATGTCGGGCAAACGCTGCAAGTGGGCAATGGTTCAGGCGCGCCAATCACCGGCGGCAATGCGATTACGACCGCCGATGCAAGCGCTCAGGGGCTGGTAACTAAACCTGCACAAAATTCAGGCGCAGTGGTTGCAACGCAACCAACAATTACGTATTCTGAAACTTCAGGTGAACAAAGTGCTAACAAGATGTTGCCTGGTAACCGCCCGTCAGCTGGCGCAGTAGCAGCCACGACGACGACTACCGCACCGGTTGTTAGCACGCCCGAGCCGACTGTCAGCAGTACGTCAAGCAGTTCGCCGATTTCATCATGGCGCTGGCCGACTGATGGCAAGATTATCGAAAACTTTTCTGCTGCCGATGGCGGTAATAAAGGTATTGATATTGCAGGTTCGCGTGGCCAGGCTATCTTTGCAACCGCCCCTGGGCGAGTTGTCTATGCCGGTAACGCACTGCGCGGCTACGGGAATCTTATCATTATAAAACATAACGATGATTACCTGAGTGCCTACGCTCATAACGATACTATGCTGGTTCGGGAGCAACAAGAAGTCAAAGCGGGGCAGAAAATAGCTACTATGGGTAGCACCGGAACCAGTTCTACACGTTTGCATTTTGAAATTCGTTACAAGGGGAAATCCGTCAACCCGCTGCGTTATTTACCGCAGCGATAAACCGGCAAAGTACGTTGTAACAGGTGCTTTGCCCAGGGATCACGGGTAGGAGGCACCTTAAGATGAGTCAGAATACGCTGAAGGTTCATGAAGTAAGTGAAGATGCGGAATTTGATGAGAATGGAGCAGAGTCCTTTGACGAAAAGGCCTTTGTGGAAGAGGAACCCGGTGATACAGAGCTGGCAGAGGAAGAGTTGCTGTCGCAAGGTGCCACTCAACGTGTGCTCGATGCAACGCAACTCTATCTTGGTGAGATTGGTTACTCACCACTGCTGACTGCTGAAGAAGAAGTACACTTCGCACGCCGGGCATTGCGTGGTGATGTGGCTTCACGCCGTCGGATGATCGAAAGTAACCTTCGTCTGGTGGTGAAAATAGCGCGGCGTTATGGTAACCGTGGTCTGGCATTGCTGGATCTCATTGAGGAAGGAAACCTCGGCCTGATCCGCGCTGTTGAGAAATTCGATCCGGAAAGAGGGTTCCGTTTCTCAACCTATGCAACCTGGTGGATCCGTCAAACTATCGAGCGTGCGATCATGAATCAAACGCGTACGATCCGTTTGCCAATCCATATTGTTAAAGAGCTGAACGTCTATTTGCGCACAGCCCGTGAACTTTCTCACAAGCTGGATCATGAGCCCAGCGCAGAAGAAATAGCGGAACAACTGGATAAACCGGTAGATGACGTCAGCCGTATGTTGCGGCTCAACGAACGCATCACCTCAGTGGATACCCCATTGGGTGGTGATTCGGAAAAAGCGTTGCTTGATATCCTGGCCGATGAAAAAGACAACGGCCCGGAAGACACCACACAAGATGATGATATGAAACACAGCATCGTGAAGTGGTTGTTTGAGCTCAATGCGAAGCAACGTGAAGTGCTGGCACGCCGTTTTGGTTTGCTGGGCTATGAAGCCGCCACACTGGAAGATGTTGGCCATGAAATTGGTTTGACACGCGAACGTGTTCGCCAGATTCAGGTTGAAGGCCTGCGTCGCCTCAGAGAGATCCTGCAAACACAGGGTTTGAATATTGAGGCACTGTTCCAGGAATAATACCTTTTCCGCCGAACAAGCCAGTCGTATGACTGGCTTTTTTTATGCCTGGGTGTTGCCGTCCGGCTCCAGCATTTTTTCAATCATTGCGTTAAATGCCTGCTGCTCTTGCGGGCTTAACCGGGTTAAAAACGCCTGGTCCACCGTCGTTGCCCTGGACTGGCTGAGGGTGAGTAGTGCCTGCCCGTCGGGTGTCAGTGAAACAAACCGCCGCCGTTTATCTGCCGGGTCGCAGGCCCGGCTGACCCAGCCTTTTTTCTCCATCCTGCTCAGCATTTCCGCCAGTGTCGCCTTGGTACACACTGCCGCTTCAGTCAGGCGCACCTGTTCAATGCCCGGGTGCTCGGCGACCGCACGTAACACCGAATACTGCGGCTTGGTCAGTTCGGGAAAAGTGTGTTGCCACTTTGCAGTATGCTGCTGAAATAAAAGGCGTAAAAGGTGAAACGTTTCCTGGTGTAAATGCATCCTGAACCCATTTGGCATGAAGGTAAAAGCATCAGCCAGTATCATACCTTGTAATTCTTGCCAGCTCATCGCTTTCCTGGTTATTAGCAAAGCGTGCTGTTTTAACGCGCGGCAGTGACTTTTCCTTGCGTAAATTCCACTCGATCCTTAATGTTATTTATAATGTTCGTGTACGAACAAATTAACCGGAGGATGTGTGAGACTCATTGTTGGAATGACTGGCGCGACAGGCGCTCCGTTGGGAGTAGCGCTGCTACAGGCACTACATAAACTGCCGGAGGTGGAAACACACCTGGTCATGTCTAAGTGGGCCAAAACAACTATTGAACTGGAAACCCCTTACCAGGTGGCTGAAATACAGTCACTGGCTGATGTGGTTCACAGCCCGGCTAATCAGGGAGCAACCATCTCGTCGGGGTCTTTTAAAACCGATGGCATGGTTATTATTCCCTGCAGCATGAAAACCCTGGCGGGGATCCGCGCGGGTTACGCAGAAGGTCTGGTTGGGCGCGCGGCTGATGTCATCATCAAAGAAGGGCGCAAACTGGTGCTGGTCCCACGTGAAACCCCATTAAGCCCAATTCACCTGGAAAACATGCTGGCGTTATCCCGACTTGGCGTTGCCATGGTGCCGCCTATGCCCGCGTACTACAACCACCCCGAAACCATTGACGATGTAACCCACCATGTGGTGGCCCGGGTACTGGATCAGTTTGGCCTGGAATCCCCTTTTGCACGCCGCTGGGAAGGATTGAGCGACGGAAAAAAACAGTCTTAATTTCATTAACAGGAGACGCATATGGCGTTTGATGATTTGCGCAGCTTTTTACGTGCGCTGGATGAACAAGGGCAGTTACTGAAAATTGAAGAGCAGGTGATGCCGGAACCGGACATTGCTGCGGCAGCTAACGCAACAGGGCGTATTGGTGAAGGTGCCCCGGCACTGTGGTTTGATAACATAGCCGGCTTTACGGATGCCCGGGTAGTTATGAATACTATTGGCTCCTGGCAGAACCATGCTATTTCCATTGGTATGCCGCCAAACACCCCGCTCAAACAACAGGTGGATGAATTTATTCGCCGCTGGGACACATTCCCGGTAGCACCTGAACGCCGTGATAACCCGCCCTGGGCTGAAAACAGCGTAGACGGAGAAGACATCAATCTGTTTGATATTCTGCCTTTATTTCGCCTGAATGACGGTGATGGCGGGTTCTATCTGGATAAAGCCTGTGTTGTCTCGCGCGACCCACAGGACCCGGAACACTTCGGCAAACAAAACGTCGGTATTTACCGAATGGAAGTGAAAGGCAAGCGTAAGCTGGGCCTGCAACCGGTACCAATGCATGATATTGCTCTGCATTTACATAAAGCCGAAGAGCGTGGTGAAGACCTGCCCATTGCTATTACTCTGGGTAACGACCCGGTGATTACCCTGATGGGCGCAACGCCACTTAAATATGACCAGTCTGAATATGAAATGGCTGGCGCATTGCGTGAGTCGCCATACCCAATCGCCACTGCACCACTGACAGGTTTTGATGTGCCCTGGGGTTCAGAAGTGATTCTGGAAGGTGTAATTGAAGGGCGCAAACGGGAAATCGAAGGTCCGTTTGGTGAGTTTACCGGCCACTATTCCGGTGGGCGCAACATGACTGTCGTGCGCATCGATAAAGTGTCTTACCGCAGCAAACCGATTTTTGAATCCCTCTACCTGGGGATGCCATGGACCGAAATTGACTACCTGATTGGCCCGGCAACCTGCGTGCCGCTGTACCAGCAACTGAAAGCGGAATTCCCGGAAGTGCAGGCGGTTAACGCCATGTACACCCATGGTTTGCTTGCCATTATTTCCACCAAAAAACGCTATGGCGGGTTTGCCAGAGCGGTTGGTTTGCGGGCAATGACAACCCCACATGGGCTGGGTTACGTAAAAATGGTGATTATGGTGGACGAAGACGTTGATCCGTTCGATCTGCCACAGGTGATGTGGGCGCTTTCATCCAAAGTGAATGCCGCAGGCGATCTGGTGCAATTGCCAAATATGTCGGTACTGGAACTGGACCCGGGCTCAAGCCCTGCCGGGATCACCGACAAGCTTATCATTGATGCCACCACACCCGTTGCGCCGGATAACCGCGGTCACTACAGCCAGCCGGTGAAAGACTTACCTGAAACGGCACTGTGGGTTGAAAAACTGACAGCCATGCTGGCTAACCGGAAATAAGGAGAAGAGCTATGATTTGCCCACGTTGTGCTGATGAACATATTGAAGTGCTGGCAACATCGCCGGTAGCCGGTGTCTGGACAGTTCACCAGTGCCAGCATTGCCTGTACACCTGGCGGGATACAGAACCGCTGCGCCGCACCAGCCGGGAACATTACCCTGAAGCGTTTATGATGACCCAGGCCGATATAGATAATGCGCCGCAGGTACCCACCATTCCGCCTTTGTTGCCGGAAGACCAGCGTTAATTACCTGGCCTGAGCTGTAATGTAAAACGCCCCAAATGGGGCGTTTGAGTCTGATGACAAACCTCATGTCCGCACAGAATGAGAGGATGTCACCCAATAAAAAACCAGGAAAATCAATTTATTGATTTTCGGCTGCTAACTAAAAAGAAGGAAAAACCACGCTTTTTCCTTCTTTTTCATCAATTTGAAACGCCCCAAATGGGGCGTTTTTAACCGCGTTAAACCAGTGACTTCAGCCGGTAGATCCACTCCAGCGCCTGGCGTGGAGTCAGGCTGTCCGGGTCGAGATTTTCCAGCGCTTCAACTGCCGGGCTGGGTTCTTCTGAGGCAACCAGCAAAGACATCTGCGTGCCGTCGACCTGGCTCGCTGCAGCATTGCCCGACAAGCTTTCCAGTTCACGCAGCTTCTGGCGTGCGCGTTTAATCACATCTTTCGGTACGCCAGCAAGTGCCGCAACCGCCAGCCCGTAGCTCTTGCTCGCCGCACCATCCTGCACGCTGTGCATAAATGCGATGGTATCACCGTGTTCCAGTGCATCGAGGTGCACGTTGGCAACCCCCTCCATTTTTTCTGGCAGCGTTGTCAGCTCAAAATAGTGGGTGGCGAACAGTGTCAGCGCTTTAATGCGGTTGGCAAGGTTTTCGGCACAGGCCCAGGCCAGAGAAAGGCCATCGTAAGTTGAAGTACCCCGGCCAATTTCATCCATCAATACCAGACTTTGCGCAGTGGCGTTATGCAAAATATTGGCGGTTTCCGTCATCTCAACCATAAAAGTAGAACGCCCGGAAGCCAGGTCATCCGCCGCACCAACACGCGTGAAAATACGGTCGACCGGGCCAATTTCTGCGCTTTCTGCTGGCACAAAGCTGCCAATATAAGCCATCAGCACAATCAGAGCGGCCTGGCGCATATAGGTACTTTTACCGCCCATGTTCGGGCCAGTAATAATCAGCATACGCCGTTGCGGCGACAGGTTTAGCGGGTTGGCAATAAACGGGTCACTTAATACTTGTTCCACCACCGGGTGGCGGCCACCCTGTATTGCAATCCCGGGGTTATCGGTAAGTGTCGGGCAGACATAGTTATAACGCAGGGCGCGTTCCGCGAGGTTTGCCAGCACATCCAGTTCCGCCAACGCTGCGGCACTGTTTTGCAACGCTTCAAGGTGCGGCAGCAGCTTGTCGAACAGTTCATCATAGAGCTGTTTTTCCAGTGCCAGTGCTTTCCCTTTAGAGGTGAGGACTTTGTCTTCGTACTCTTTCAGTTCAGGAATAATATAGCGCTCGGCGTTTTTCAGGGTCTGGCGGCGCACATAGTTAATTGGCACCATATGGCTCTGCCCACGGCTTACCTGAATATAGTAGCCATGCACTGCATTAAACCCGATTTTCAGGGTATCGATACCCAGCTTTTCCCGCTCGCGGATTTCCAGTTTGTCGAGGTAATCCGTTGCACCATCTGCCAGTGCGCGCCATTCATCCAGCTCTTCATGGTAACCCGGTGCAATCACGCCACCGTCACGCACCAGCACTGGCGGGCTTTCGATAATGGCGTGCTCCAGTAATTCGCGCAGCTCGCTAAATTCGCCACTGGTTTCACACAGGCTCTGAACGGCAGGCGCGTCTACTTCCGCCAGCACATCGCGCAGTAGTGGCAGTTGCTGGAAAGCATGGCGCATTCTTGCCAGGTCGCGCGGGCGGGCAGTGCGCAGTGCCAGGCGGGCGAGAATACGCTCCAGGTCACCCACCTGGCGCAAAATGGGCTGCAGCTCACTGGTTAAATCCTGTAATGCGCTGATAGCCTGTTGGCGGCGGCTCAGCACGCCGGTATCGCGTACCGGCATATGCAGCCAGCGTTTCAGCATGCGGCTGCCCATTGGTGTAACGGTGCCATCCAGCACAGCGGCTACCGTGTTGTCGGTCCCACCTGCCAGGTTGAGGGTGATTTCCAGGTTACGGCGCGTGGCGGCATCCATGATAATGCCATCCTGTTGGCGCTCCATGGTGATACCACGGATATGGGGCAGAGCAGTGCGCTGGGTGTCTTTCACATACTGCAACAGGCACCCTGCGGCACACAGGCCACGGTGTGCCTGTTCCACACCAAAGCCAGTTAAATCGCGGGTGCCAAATTGCAGGTTCAGTTGCTGGCGAGCGGTATCAATTTCAAATTCCCATAATGGGCGGCGGCGCAACCCCCGGCGGTGTTCAACCAGGCGCATATCGGCAAAATCTTCGGCATAGAGTAATTCTGCCGGATTGGTGCGCTGCAGTTCAGCCGCCATATCTTCGGCATCTTCCGGTTCAGAAAGGCGAAACCGGCCGGAGCTGATATCCAGCGTGGCGTAGCCAAAACCTTTGCTGTCCTGCCAGATAGCCGCCAGCAGGTTATCCTGCCGCTCTTGCAGTAAGGCTTCATCACTGATGGTTCCTGGCGTGACGATACGCACCACTTTGCGCTCCACCGGGCCTTTGGTGGTTGCCGGGTCGCCAATTTGTTCACAAATAGCGACGGATTCCCCAAGGTTCACCAGCTTTGCCAGGTAGTTTTCGACCGCATGATGCGGCACTCCCGCCATGGGGATTGGTTCCCCCGCGGAAGCACCTCGCTTGGTCAGGGAAATATCCAGTAACTGGGAAGCCCGTTTTGCGTCGTCGTAAAACAACTCGTAAAAATCGCCCATCCGGTAAAACAGTAAGATCTCCGGATGCTGTGCCTTCAGGCGCAGGTACTGCTGCATCATTGGGGTGTGGGCGTCGAAATTCTCTAGTGTACTCATCAGTTTATGATGTCCATTTTCTTAAATTTTAATGAGTTAGTGATGTTTGTTGTTCTCATTGTGTTTCACTTTGTCTCATTGGATCTCATGAAATCCTGGGTATAAATGAAGGTTAAATAGTAGCTTGCCAAGCTATAAGCCTGGTTAAATATGGCTACATACAGCACAACCTGCATTTCGTTTTATAAATGCGTAGGGAGCATGATAACGGAGTCTTTATGGCAGGAAAACAAGAGGCAAAGCCACTTTCGTTTAAAGCGGTAGAAATGATGAAGTCTGGCGACAAAGATAAGGCTGATGTAGGTGAAAATCGGTAACCTCCCGCAGACTTCTCTCGCCGCTGCACGTCTTAAACTTCACGAATTAAAGCTCCTCTGTCAGGAAGGCCGGTACCCTGCGACTGAACTCAAAAAAGATAAGCTCCAGCGTGCGATTGAAGCTGAACAGGCTAAGACCCCTGAATTGACCGTACAGGGATTAGTTGAACTGTATCTTACCGAGCGTATTTGCCACGGAACGACCAGGGTTGTCAGGAGATTCGTGATCTGATCCGTCTCTGCACAGGCGAGGTAAAATATCGCTCACTTCTTCCGGGCCTGGTCAGAGCCAGTTTTTTGGGCCCACGGGAATCAACCGGCCGCCACACCGAATCCCTTTCCCCATCATTAACACCCATAAGGCTTTCTTTTAACCTGCTGTTCACTAATAAGTTTTTTGCATATGTAAATCATATATAAGCATTTCCTGAAGCGATGGATTTATGGGAGCGTAGTACAACAAAGCAAGAAAAACAGGGAACTCAGAGGAAACTATGGCACAGGTCTTACACACACAGAAGAAAGTGATTCTTACGCTGGCATTGCTGGCATTTGGTGGTCTTTCGGCATCAGTCGCCCATGCAGACCAGCTCGCAGATATCAAAAAAGCCGGTGTCGTGAAAGTCGCCACCTTTGATGCCAACCCGCCGTTTGGCTCCGTAGATCCCAAAACCCATGACCTGGTAGGGTACGATATCGACTTCGCAAAAGCCCTGGCAAAATCCCTGGGCGTCAAACTGGAACTGGTTGCCACTAACCCGGCAAACCGTATCCCGCTGCTGCAATCCGGCAAGGCCGACCTGATTGTGGCAGACATTACCATCACACCGGAACGCGCACAGGTTGTGGATTTCTCCACCCCGTACTTTGTTACCGGTCAGCAATTTCTGGTCCCGGCTAAAGGGGCAGACAAACTGGATGGTTACAGCCATTCACGCATTGGCGCAGTAAAGGGCACTACCGGCGAACAGGCCCTGCATCAGCGCTTCCCGGCGGCGCGAGTGCTCTCTTATGACGATATCCCGTTGGCCCTGACCGCGCTGCGTAGCGGCAATGTACAGGCCATCACCCAGGACAGCACCATCCTTGCTGGTCTGCTGGCTGGTGCGCCGGATAAAGCAAACTTCAAAATTTTGCCGGATCTGCTCAGTAAAGAAGAGATTGGCGTGGGCGTGAAGAAAGGCGAACCCGCCCTGCTGAAAGCGGTGAATGATGAACTGGTGAATCTGGAGAAAACCGGTGAAGCCAGCCGCATTTACGACACCTGGTTCGGCCCTTCGACTAAAACGCCTCAGCCACGGTCTTTTAAAATAGAAGCGAAATAATATGTTGTTTGGCCTTGTTACTCATTCCGCGGCATCTGCCGCGGATTTTTCACATCTGACGCAGGCAAGCGTCGAATTTCGTGGTGCGGTAAAACAGTATGGTGAGCATCGGGTACTTAACGGTATCAATCTCACCATAAACGCGGGTGAAGTGGTCGCAATCCTCGGTCCATCCGGATCAGGAAAATCCACCTTGATTCGCCTGATTAACCAACTTGAACCCCTCACGGATGGCGACATTCTGATAGACAACCGTCCGACCCGCGGCCTGAAAGGGCGCGTACTGCGTGAACTGCGCAGCCGGGTAGGGTTTGTGTTCCAGCAGTTTAATCTCTATGCCCACCTGACCGCGCTGCAAAACATAACTCTGGCACTGGAATATGTCCATGGCTGGAAAACAGACGCCGCGAAAGTGCGGGCGCTGGAACTGCTCGAACAGGTTGGTCTGAGCGATAAAGCTGATCACCAGCCAGCCCAGCTCTCCGGCGGTCAGCAGCAGCGTGTGGCCATTGCACGAGCCCTGGCATCTTCTCCGCAAATCATTCTGTTTGATGAACCCACTTCTGCGCTGGACCCGGAAATGATTGGTGAAGTGCTCTCGGTAATGAAATCTCTGGCCCACAGCGGCATCACCATGATTGTGGTGACTCATGAAATGCAGTTTGCCCGTGAAATTGCTGATCGGGTGGTCTTTATTGACGGGGGCGATGTGCTGGAAATAGCCGCACCGGCAGATTTCTTCTCTCGCCCACAACACCCCCGTGCACAACGCTTCCTGCAAAAAGTGCTCGATCCGTTACACCAGGAGCTGGCTGACTGATGGTGCATTTTGACTGGCAGGGGGTGCTCGCCGGGCAACCCCTGCAATGGATTATCTCGGGTTTTTTGACCACATTCTGGGTCACGCTGGCAGGGAGTATTCTGGCCAGTGTGTTAACCGTGCTCTTCCTGGCATTACGACTGGCGGGCAATGCGCCTGGCCGGGCCATCACCGCCGGCTGGGTGTCGGTCTTTCGTAATACGCCGCTGCTGGTACAGTTACTGTTCTGGTACTTCGTGGCATGGAACCTGTTGCCGATGGCGGCGCGTGATTTTGTCAATGCGGACCACATATGGTCTATTCTGCCGGGCAATGTCTGGTGGATGACGCCGGAATTTCTCTGTTCCGCCTGGGGCCTGGGGGTATTCACCTCCGCGTTTCTGATTGAAGAGATCGAAGCCGGGTTACGAGCCGTGCCTGCCGGGCAGCGGGAAGCGGCGCTCTCTCAAGGGTTCTCTGATCAGGCGCTGTTCCGTTATGTGCTGCTACCCCAGGGGCTGGCTAACGCCTGGCAGCCTGTTGTGGGGCAATACCTGAACCTGATGAAACTGTCCTCCCTGGCAAGCGGCATTGGCTTTGCTGAATTGACCTACCAGGTACGGCAAATTGAAAGCTATAACGCCCATGCACTGGAGGCCTTTGCCGCAGGCACGGTGCTCTATCTGGTGTTTGGTGTCGTCCTCGGGTTATTGCTGGGCCGGCTGGGGCCTGGCCCGCGTCGCACACAGACAAGGAGCGCGTCATGATAGCCAGTATCACGGTGATTACCGATAACCTGGACTATCTGCTCTGGGGGCGAATGGCTCAGGGCGAGCCTGGTGGGGTATTGCTGACATTACTGATGGCCCTGGGCGCCGGAATACTGGCACTACCCGGCGGTGTGCTACTGGCCTGTCTGGCCTGGCGCTGGCCGGGGATAGTGCGTAAGGTGCTGTTTTTCTGGGCAGAGGTGATTCGCGGCATACCACTGATTTTTGTTATCTTCTGGCTGTGGTATTTACTGCCGATGATTACCGGGGCTGATTTACCTGGCGCGGCAACCGTAACCCTGGCGCTGGCCTGGTTTACCTCAGCCTCAGTGATGCATTCGACCCTGGCCGGTTTACAGGCATTGCCCGCCGGGCAAAGTGAAGCGGCAAAAACGCAGGGGTTTGGTGACTGGCAGGCCATATGGCTGATTTTGTTGCCCCAGGTGATGCGCAATGTACTGCCATCGCTGGTCGGCATTTTTATCGGCTTACTGAAAGACACCTCGCTGGCGTTTATCGTCAATGTACCGGAACTGACCACCGTCGCCGGGCAGGTCAATAACCGGGTACAAATCTACCCGACCGCCATTTTTATCTTCACCGGCGTGGTCTATTACCTGTTGTGCTACGGTCTTGGCGTGCTGGCTAAGCGCTGGCAGCGGCGTTATGCACTGGCAACCTGATAACAACGCCCTGAAAAACCGCCGGTGACCCCGGCGGGGAACACATCCACATTCTCAACACCAAACCTGAAAACAAACCTGAACGGCCATCACGTCGGCTAATAGCCGTGACAAGCGCCCGTTTCCCTCTCTGAATTGATGGGGGAGTTAACTCTACATGGGGGATGGCGATAGCGGTGATGAGTTGTTCTTTGTCCATGCGGCTACATGGTGTGTAATGAGCAAGATACTTCGTGTCGAATTCTTTCAGCGTGTAATACCAACTAACCACTAACGCAGCTGGCTATCTTTTGAACCCCTGCGGTTATAACCGGAAACCGCGCCGTGTTGCGTATCCACTGCCTGCTGGCAACTGATACATAACCGAACACCGGGTACCGCCTTGCGCCGGGCCTCTGGAACAGGTTCGCCACACTCTGCACAAAACTCCAGGCTTTCCCCTGACGGGAGTGAACTGCGCGCTCTGGCAACTGCATCATCAACAGTGCTGTCAATTTGTGCCTGAACGGCACCATCACCTGCCCAACCTACCGCCATCATCGCCTCCGGAGGAAATCCTTCTTGTACAGAGTATGGCTCGGGTTTGTATCCGGCTCAATAGGTGTATTGGTTGAAAAGTGCGCTATTTCCCGCTAAGCGAAAAGAACGCAGCTGTGGCCTTTCACTACTTGCTGTTGGGAAAGCCCGTCCAGGATTTATATCTGGTTGGTAATATGCTCGCGTAACCATTTATGCGCAGGATCCCGGTGAACCCGTTCAGGCCAAAGCATAAGCATCTCGAAGCCCGGCACCTCAGAAGGCAAGGGAATTACCTGAAGCGCAATGTTTTCCCGCACCAGCCTTCAGGGCACCATTGCCACCATATCGGTATTGGTCAACACCGCACAAAGGAAAAGAAAATGGGGAACCGGCAGTGACACTTTGCGGGTAATCCCTTGTTCCATCAAAAAGGTATCTGTTATACCGCGAAACCCACCGCCATCTGGTGAATATCGCTGTTGAGGTATTAACGGAGCAGGGGCACCATATCGAACAATCCGACCTCTACGGCATGGGGTGGAAGGCAGTGTTTGATAACCATGATTTTCCTGAGCGTGTTAACCCGGCGCGCTTGTCATTTATTGAAGAGTCCGGGCACGCTTTTCACAATGGTAGCCAGACACCTGATGTCAGCGCAGAGCAACAAAAAGTCCTGGCGGCGGATGCCGTGATCATGTTGTTTCCCCTCTGGTGGTTTGGCATGCCGGCAATAATGAAATGCTCGATAGAGCGCGTCTGGGCTTACGGCCTGGCATATGGCTACCAGGGGAAAAGTAATACCCATCGCTACGGAGAGGGCGCTTTTGCAGGCAAACGCGCACTGTTGGCAGTCAGTGTTGGTGGGCCAGAACAGGCTTACTCCCCACGCGGAATTAATGGCCCTTTAGAGCAACTTCTGTTCCCTGTCACACACGGCACACTGTTCTACACCGGCATGGAAGTATTACCCACGTTTGCAGTGTATGGCATGGCGACACACATTGCTGGCAGGTAACCTCGGCGAAAACGCCAGTGTGCCGCAAAAGTTGTGGCGGCACTGGAACCCGCTTGCCTGTTAACACCACAATGTGCCGATTGCTGTTTCTGGCGTGAAGTGATGAGCAACTTGCGCCTGAAATAACTCGGCACAGGCCTGGGCATCAGTCAGCGCATTATGTGCAGGATAATGGGGAAGGTGGTAGCGCTCCCGGCACTCAGGCAGGCGTACTGATATTTTGGGTTTTCGGCGAAATAATTTTTTCATCAGGCTGGTGGAATCAGGCGCGCTTAGCTGTAAGGCCTCAAGGTATAGCGTATCAATGCAGGGAAAAATGATGCCTTCGCCAATACGCCGTTTAAGAGCAATATCGAGAAAGTTTTGCTCAATACTGCGATGGTGTACCACCATCACTTTGCCAGCCATCAGCGCGAGTAATTGCTGAATCACTTCGTTCAGGTCTGGCGCACTGATAATTTTGGAGTGGGTAATACCATGAATGACAACCGATTCTTTGCGTAAATCCGCGCGGGGGTTGAGTATCCAGTGCTGGCTTTCCTGGAGCCGGATTCGCGACAGGCTCATGGGGATCAGACCAATACTGACAATGTCATCGTGCTGGGTATTCAGCCCGGTCGTTTCAAAATCCATCGCCAGAAAGGGCACGTCACATAAAGGCGTTTCGGGGGAAACAATACCAGACTTGTAATACTCGCGTAGTGCGAAATGGCGTGTCTGGAGGGCCAAAGTTTCCATCGCGCAGGGCCAGTCTGGCGGCGTTATCTTATGCTGCCTGACTGGGGGATGGTCGCTCATTTGCTCTTTGCTAAGATAGAACACAGAAACCTCAAACTTTTCTTCCGGGTTGGTAGCGATACTTGAGATACTTCTGTGCGTTGCTCAGGATCTGAAACGCATCTTTAAGATTTTTTCTTTCAAAATCAGATAAATTCAACGGCTCAATTTTATTGTCCGGATTCTGGCCTGCTTCCACATCCTGCGCCTGGTGGCGAATACGTACCATCGAAATGAACTCCAGCGAGTCACGCAGATCCTGCCCCCGGCCGTTAGGCAGAATATCAGCAGCAATAACATCATTCAGGCGATCGAAAGAGTTATGCGCCATTGAGCCAACGGACAGCGCATGAACCCGGACAAGATCAGACAAAGGTGCCGTTCCTCGCCGTTTCATATCAATAGACTGAGTATGCTGCCCGGAAGGTTCCATCACAAAGTTTTTAAAAAATCCCAGCGGCGGTTTACGCAGCAAGGCATTACGTGCCATACAGGCAAGAAAGCGGGAATTGTGGCGTACTTTCCGAGTAATAAATAAATTAAGGTGTTCAGCCCATTCCACTTTTCCCCATACACCATCCAAATCAAAGAAGATGGCACTGTCCAGTAGCGCTTGTGGAGAAGGGCTGTCAATCCACTCTTCAAAGTAACTTTCCCACACATGAAGCGGCTGTCGCCAGCGGGGGTTGGTTGCCATGATATTGCCTTTGCAATAGTGGTAACCACAAGCGGCCAGACCATCGGTGACAAATTTAGCCAGTGCCATGAAATAGGCATCATGGCGTGTCGGGTTGAAACGGTTGTCGAGGATCAGTGCATTATCCTGGTCAGTCACCAGTAATTGTTCCTGGCGGGCCATTGACCCCATCCCGATGAAGCAATAGGGCACCGGAGGCGGGCCAAGCGCCTCTTCAGCAAGAGCCAGCAAACGTTGCATAAAACTACGTGCAATAACTGCCATCGCGCGCCCAATCATCTGGGAGTTTGCATCTTCCCGCACGATTCTCGTAAAACAGGCCCGTACTTCGTTTTTCAGTGCGCTGAGCTCTTCAGTGCTGTTGCAATGGAAAATTCGGCTGACAATAAACAGGCTGTTTTGAGACTCATAGCGAATAATATCTGACTGCGAAATTACCCCAACGGGCTGGCCATTTTTCAGCACAGGCAAATGGTGAATATTGTGCTGCATCATGGTTATCATGGTTTCAAAAACGAGTTGCGAATGCTCAACATGAATGAGTTTCGATGTCATGATACTGGACAACGGCGTGGTATAACTTAACCCGCGAGCAATCACCCGATCACGTAAGTCTTTGTCCGTTACAATACCGACCAGTTTGGTGTTCTCTGGTGCCGGGTTAGTGTCTGAAGGTAAGAGAATCAACAGTGATGACACGCCTTCAGCACTCATTTTTAACGCTGCGTCGCGCACTGTCTCCATTGCTTCAACAGTCACCGGGGGTCTGCTGATGAGCGTTTCAATTGGGGAGCTTAGCAGGCCGTTAGCATCTTCATTGCGCGCGATGGTTTGCCGCAGGCGGGTTCTGTCTTCTACTTCTACTAAATCTGCAAAATGTTCGTACTTTTCAAATAATTCGTGGAAAATTTGAGCAGGTATTAAATAGGCCAGCGTATCTTCGAGTGCCGTAACAGGGAAGCGCACACTGTTTTCCCGTAATAAACCAAATTGCCCAAAGTAACCCCCGGCACTCAGGCGGTTATACAGATCACCATTACGGCGGTATACCTCGGTAGAGCCACTGCGAATCACATACCAGGCATCGACTTGTTGGCCAAAGGTTAATATCTGGGTCCCTGCCTTGAAATAGCTGACTTCAATGTTGCTGGCAATCCGGGCCAGAGCGACATCGGGCAGATCGTTAAAAGGCGGGTAGCGACGGAGAAAATCTATGATTTCCTGATACTCAGCCTGCATTCAGACCTCTGGCAAATTCAAGAAAAATGAGAATAGCGGACAGCCAGTTACGGCCATCCGCGACCAACGCTATGGTGACTATCTATTTACTATTTACGGAGACGTGTTTGCCGGGGCGCGGCTCCGTTGCCAGGCCTTTTATCACGGCCACCGAAGCGACCAGCAGAACAATAGCAAAAGGAAGCCCTGTCGATACCACCATGGCCTGCAAGGCATCCAGCCCGCCTCCCATAATCAGCGTAATTGCCACCAGCCCTTCAAAAATACACCAGAATACACGTTGTGATGTGGGGGATTCGACTTTACCCCCGGACGCGATAATATCAATAACCAGCGTTCCGGAATCCGCTGAAGTCACAAAGAACACCACGACCAGTATAATTGCCACCACACAGGTAATTTTTGCCATTGGCAATGTATCCAGCATAGTAAACAGTTGCAGCGGCAGTGCAGCATCCGCAATGGCTTTGAACCCTTCAACAAAATACTGATGAATAGCAGTGCCACCTAATACGGTCATCCAGAGTACACAGGCCAGTGATGGAACCAGTAACACAGAAATAATGAATTCACGAACTGTACGCCCACGGGATATACGCGCAATGAACATACCCACAAACGGTGACCATGAAATCCACCATGCCCAGTAGAATGAAGTCCAGCCACCGGCGAAGTTACTGTCGGCGCGGTTAATCGGGTTAGACAGGGCAGGCAGGTATTCTATATATGAAGCAAGGTTAGAGAAAAAGCCAGTAAACAGAGCCAGTGTGGGCCCTACCACAATAATAAACAGCAGTAATATCCCGGCAAGGATCATATTCGCTTCAGACAACCGCCGAACGCCTGCATCCAGCCCGGCAACTACCGAGAATGTTGCAATACCGGTAATCACGACAACCAGGATAATCTGTGTGGTTTCTCCCAGTGGTACGTCGAACAGGAAATTAAGACCGGAGGCGGTCTGTGAAGCACCTAATCCCAGCGATGTGGCAAGCCCGAACAAGGTTGCCAGTACGGCAAGAATATCGATGATATGCCCCGGCCATCCCCAGACTGCATCACCCAGAAGAGGGTAGAAGACAGAACGTATGGTAAGTGGTAAACCTTTATTAAAAGAGAATAAAGCCAGTCCCAGAGCCAGCACGGCGTAAATAGCCCATGGGTGCAGTGCCCAGTGGAAAATAGTGGCGGCCATGGCAAGGTGGATCGCATTCTCTGAAGAGCCAGCGGCCGCATTCAACGGAGCCCAGTCGGTACGGACCCCATTTTCAAGATGTACACCACCAAAGGAACTGGAGAAGTGCGATAACGGTTCAGAAACACCATAAAACATCAGGCCAATGCCCATACCTGCGGCAAAGAGCATCGAAAACCAGGTGATATAACTGTAATCCGGGCGAGCCAGTGTACCGCCAAGCCGCACTTTACCAAGTGGGGTAAAAATTAATGCCAGGCTGATAACAACGAAAATATTACCCGCACTCAGAAAAAACCAGTCCAGTTTGGTGGTAAGCCAGTTCAGCATACCTTTAAAAAGTGGAGCAACATCACTCTGAAATACCAGCGTTAATACGATAAAGGCAATAACGGCTAACCCTGAAATAAGGAAAACCCGGTTATGAATATCCAGTCCAAACGGGCCGACATTTACCACAATATTATCCTGACCGACCTGATAATCCGTATCGTATGGTGTAACTTCACCATCCGGTGTCATTGGATCTTTTGAATCCGCCATATTCTCTTTCCTCGCGATCTGCTTGTTTTTGTTAAAAGCTATCCTTAGAAATACAGGCAGCTTTGTTTTATATAACCATCATGGTCTGCGTCTCGTCCGTTTACCCCTGTTGCCAGGGATGGTCTGTGTCTGCATAGTTTTCTTGAAATACAACAACATCGGTCACAACATTTGCGCTGATACAGCAGCCACTGGTAAGTGGCTTGCGGTGTATCAGGGCAGCAAAGACGGGTTAATGGCTGAACACCACGGTGCGTTTGCCACTGAGAAACACGCGCTTCTCAACGTGATAGCGCACGGCATTAAACAAGGTTACACGCTCAATATCCTGCCCCCGGCTTATCAGATCATCCGGGTAAAGTGCATGATCAACGCTTTGAATACCCTGGGTAATAATGGGGCCTTCATCCAGGTCATTATTTACATAGTGGGCTGTTGCCCCGACCATTTTTACGCCTTTTTCCCATGCCTGGTGGTAAGGCCTTGCTCCCTTGAATCCCGGTAAGAGTGAGTGGTGAATATTGATAGCCTTACCATCAAGTTTTTCGCACATTACAGGTGAGAGGACTTGCATATATCGGGCCAAAACAACGAGATCGATGCTGTACTGTTCCAGTAAGTCCAGAATTTGGGATTCCTGCTGTGGCCGTGTCGCATTCGTTACAGGCAGGTGGTAATAAGGAATACCGTGCCATTGTGCAAGTGGGCGCAGATCAGGATGGTTGGAAATAATCAGTGGGATATCGATATTCAACTGGCCAGTGCGATGGCGAAAAAGTAAATCATTCAGGCAATGGTCAAATTTAGAAACAAGAATAGCGACCCGCTCACGATGTTGGGGCGGTGTTAATTGCCACTGCATGTCAAATGTTGTGATTCGTGGCGTAAAATATTGTTGGAAATTATCTGTACTGAAGTTTGGGGCTGGTTGGAAAGCGATGCGAATAAAAAATTGCTTACTCACCCGGTCATCAAAGGAGTGAATTTCATTAATGTAGTGACCGGACTCAGCCATAAAGCGAGTTACGACATCAACCGTTCCCAGTTTGCTGGGGCAACTTGCGGTGAAAATCCACGAATCAGGCAGAGAGCTCATTGGGGTTCTCCAGGTACACAGAATAGCCGTGTGCTGGCAAAGCGAGACACCGTTTTGCCAGCACCTTCTTCACTTACTTATTCATAATCAGTCCGTACTCGTGGCTGGCATCCTGTACCCACAGCCAGATGTAATCAGCAAAACTGCGGCGAATGACCAGCTCCCAGCTCTCCTCTCCTGTACGGCGAATAATTGCGCTGCTTTTTGCAAAAACAGATGCAGCAACTTTACCTACCGGGAACGCAGAAGGGTGGAGATCCAGCACGGTACTTTTCTTCAGGACATCGATTGCGTTTTTGCCTGACAACAGCAGGATGGTTTGCCCGCCACTGACATTCACAACGGAATAATGCCCCTGAATGGTGGCGCGTAATGCTTCTTCCACCGGGAAAATCTGGTTCATGGGCATCACAACCAGCCACTCGTCAGGGCTCAGCCAGCGTACAGAAATATCACCTTCTTCTGTGCTGGTGAGTGGTTTAACGGGCAGGGCGGTACCCAACACTTCAGCACATCCTTGCATGAAGCTTTGGTTGCTTTGAGAGCCGCGCACAATTAAGTGCCCAAGTAAGCCCAGTTCACGTAATGTTACCCCCCCTTCCCTGGGGCTCTGTGTGGCTAACTTACCCAGCTCTGCGTGGTAAAGGGGGGATTCAGCACGCACTGCGCCCTCGGCTTTCTGGTTCATGACCGCAACCTGCCTGACGGTATCCCGTGATTTGGTTTCGGGTATTATGGTTTCAGACATTCTGACGTTCTCCTTTCGGGTCAAGAAAGATAGGGCTGCAAATTTCAGCTTCGATCACCCGGCCATCAGCCAGCGGGTAGTAAACGGTTTCTCCCATACGATCCAGGCCACCTTTGATAAATCCCATCGCAATACTGCGATTAAGGTTGGCACTCCAGTAGCTTGAGCTGATATGCCCGAGCAGATCCATTGGAACCGGTTGTTTCGGGTCTGCCACTGCCTGCGCCCCTTCCGGAAGAACGGTCATCGGGTCGCGTGTTTTCAGACCAACAAGTTGCTTGCGCTGTTCGCGAACGCAATCTTCCCGGGCCATGCCGCGCTTGCCGATATAACTGAAAGGTTTGGTATTTGCGACACACCACCCCATACCGAGATCAAGCGGGGTGACTGAACCATCGGTATCCTGGCCCGTAATGATGAACCCTTTCTCGGCACGCAAGATATGCATGGTTTCCGTGCCATAGGGCGTGAGGTTGTATTTGGCACCGTGTTCAAACAGTTTTTCCCAAACGTGCAATCCGTAGTTTGCCTGAACGTTAACTTCGAATGACAGTTCACCCGTGAAGGAAATACGGAACACCCGAGCCGGTACACCAGCCACCGTGCCTTCGCGCCAGTCCATAAATTTGAAGACGTCTTTATCCAGATCGATATCCAGGCACAGTTCTGACAGTAATTTCCGGCTGTCCGGCCCGGAGATAGTCATGGTTGCCCAGTGGTCAGTGACGCTGGTAAAAAATACCTCTAATTCAGGCCATTCAGTCTGGTGGTAGAGTTCAAGCCACTCTAAAACATGAGCCGCGCCCCCGGTGGTGGTGGTCATCAGGAAGTGGTTCTCCGCCAGGCAGGAGGTGACGCCATCGTCAAACACCATGCCGCCTTCACCACACATCAGCCCGTAGCGGCACTTCCCAACGCCAAGCTTCGCCCATGCATTGGTGTACACACGGCTGAGAAACTCACGGGCATCTTTACCCTGAATATCGATTTTACCGAGAGTGGAAGCGTCAAGAATGCCAACGCCTGAACGCACAGCCCGGCATTCCCGGTCGAGGGACTGCTGCATGGTTTCGCCTGGTTTGGGGTAATACCACGGGCGTTTCCATTGGCCGACATCTTCAAATTTTGCGTTATGTTGCACGTGCCATTTATGCATGGCAGTGAAGCGCTTCGGTTCGAACAGCGGCCCACAGTTACGCCCGCTAATCGCGCCAAATGCTATTGGCGTGTAGTTAGGGCGGAAAACGGTAGTGCCGGTTTCAGGAATGCTTTTCCCCATGACTCTGGCAGCAATGGCCATGCCATTGATGTTACCCAGTTTCCCCTGGTCGGTCCCAAAGCCCATTGCGGTATAACGCTTAATGTGTTCAATGGCTTCAAAACCTTCACGTGCCGCCAGAGCAATGCCAGCGGCAGTCACGTCATTCTGATAGTCAACGAATTGCTTGGGAGCACGGCTAATCGGCTTAGTATGCGGAATGTAAAACAGGGCTGCGGGTTTGTCTTCGCGCCAGGTTTTCACCTCCGGAAGCACTATTTCGCCAGGAGTCAGCCCCAAATTAGCGGCGGCATTTTGCCCGGCTTCAATGCCTTCCAGTAACACGCTGCTTAGCGCATATTGGCCATTAATTCCTCCCGCCGTGATCTGTTTTTGGCGGGTAGGCCCGGGGAGAAAACCAATCACCTCATCGTTCCAAACCGGCCGGCTGCCGGTATGGCAGGCGAGGTGAACCACCGGGCTCCAGCCGCCTGAACTGGCGACAGTATCACAGCGCAGTGTAGAGATATTGCCGGTAACGGCATCACCTTTGCTATCGATACTGGCGATGGTCACACCAGAGACGCGTTTTTTGCCCTGAACATCAATCACTGCACTGCCGGTAATAATCCGGATGCCGCGTTTACGCGCCATTGCCGCCAGCTCACCCTGTGGGTTGGCGCGAGTATCCACGACAGCAATGACTTCACGACCGGCATCAGCCCAGTCCAGCGCCGTCTGGTAAGCGCTATCGTTAGTGGTCATCAGCACCAACTGGCTGCCAGGCACAACACCATAGCGATTGATATAGGTTGATATAGCTGATGCCACCATGCAACCAGGGACATCGTTGTTACCATAAACCAGAGGGCGTTCCTGGGCACCAGTCGCAAGAATAACCCAGTGAGCCCGGACACGGTGCATACGCTGGCGAACTTTACCCGACAAAGCCCGGTCGCCCTGGAAATCTGATTTATTCTCGTTGATGGTGAGGAAGTTATGGTCGTGGTAACCGTTCACGACAGAACGCGTCAGAATAGTGACTTCAGGCAGCCCGGATAACTCAGAGACAATGTCTGCCACCCAGTCTGCGGCAGGTTTACCATCTATGGTTTCCCGGCTGGAAAGCAGGTGCCCGCCCAATTCATTTTGCTCGTCTGCCAGAATCACGCGTGCGCCGCTGCGTGCAGCAACCAGTGCAGCAATTAATCCTGCAGGCCCACCACCAACAATCATCACATCGCAGTGCTGATTCATTACATCGTAGGTGTCGGGATCTTTTTCACGCGGAGCACGACCCAGCCCGGCAGCTTTACGAATGAATTTCTCGTAAGTTGGCCACATGGATTGTGGGTACATGAATGTTTTATAGTAGAACCCCGGAGGCATCATTTTGCCACCGATATTGCCTACCAGCCCCATCAGGTCTGATTCTACGCTGGGCCAGCCGTTTGTCGCAGAGCATACCAGCCCATTGTAAAGTGACTGCTGGGTTGCTCTTACATTTGGCACCTGAGTGGCTTCTGTCGCACCCAGTTGTAATACAGCATTTGGCTCTTCTGCTCCGGCTGCGACAATCCCTCGGGGGCGGCTGTATTTGAAACTCCGCCCGACAATATCCACACCGTTTGCCAGCAGAGCAGAGGCAACAGTGTCACCTTCATATCCGGTATACTGGCGGCCATTCCACATAAATTTCAGTGCTCTGGAACGGTCTATTCTGCCACCAGATGGCAGACGATTTTTCTGGCTCATACTCTCCGCTCCTTAACCTTTCTCAACCACTTGTGGTTGTTCGCCAATCTTATAAACTTCTTTTATTTCATAAGTCTGGGTGTCTCTGGACAAGTTGAAGAACTTGCGGCATCCGGCGCTATGAACCCAGAGTTCATGGTGCAGTCCCCGGGGGTTTTTGCGGAAGAACAGGTAAGCACCCCATTCTTCGTCAGTGCAATTGTCCGGGTCAGCAGGGCGGGCAATATGCGCCTGTCCTCTGGCATGAAACTCTTCTTCTTCACGATACTCACCACAGTGAGGACAGTAGATATGCAGCATGCTTAAGTCCTTAGTGGGCGACGCCAGCGGCGCCATGTTCATCAACTAACGCACCGGTATAAAAACGGTACATAGAAAACGGTTCGGCGATTGGGTGAGCTTTGCCGTGCGCTAACATATGGGCGAATAAATTGCCTGACCCAGGAGTACCTTTAAAGCCACCCGTTCCCCACCCACAGTTGAAGAATAAATTTCTGACCGGGGTGGCAGAGAGAATAGGGCTGGCATCCGGGCAAGTATCGACAATCCCGCCCCACTGGCGGTTCATACGAACGCGACTGGTGCAGGGGAAGAGTTCAACAATGGCCTGAATAGTGTGTTCAATAATGCTGTAGGAACCACGCTGGCCGTAGCCCACCCAGCCATCAATACCGGCACCGATAACCAAATCGCCTTTATCTGACTGGCTCATATAGCCATGGACATGGTTTGACATCAGTACGGTATCAAGAAAAGGTTTGATCGGTTCGGAAACCAGTGCCTGTAAGGGGTGTGATTCAACGGGTAATTCGAAACCGGCCATTTTTGCCATAACACCAGAGTTGCCTGCAGTCACACAGCCAACGCGGTCGGCTTTGATGATGCCGTGATTGCGGGTTTTTACACCGGTAATCTTACCGTCACTGATTTCCATATCGATGACTTCACAGTTTTGGATAAGGTCCACACCCAAACTGTCGGCGGCACGGGCATAACCCCAGGCTACGGCGTCATGACGCGCGTTACCACCCCGGCGTTGTACGGATGCCCCTAATACCGGGTAGCGTGCATCTTTACTGCAATCCAGTGCAGGGATCTCTTTTTGCAGCTGGTCTGCGTACACCATTTCATTGTCTACGCCCTGTAAGCGGTTAGCGTTAACCAGACGTTCGTTGGTACGCAGGTCCTGCAAGGTGTGGCAAGTGTGGTAGACACCACGCTGGGAAAACATCTGGTTGTAGTTCAGATCCTGAGAAAGCCCTTCCCATAACTTCATTGAGTGCTCGTACAGTGCTGCAGATTCATCCCACAGATAGTTGGAGCGCACAATGGTGGTATTACGGCAGATATTGCCACCACCTAAATGCCCTTTTTCGAGCACCGCGATATTGGTGACACCGTGCTCTTTAGCAAGATAATAAGCGGTAGAAAGACCATGACCGCCACCGCCAATAATGATGACGTCATATTTCTTTTTTGGTGTAGGGTTACGCCATACTTTCTGCCAGTTCTCGTGATAGCTCAGACTGTGTTTAAGCAGCCCAAATCCAGAATACCGTTGCATTGTATCTACTCCATAACTAAGCCGCTTATGCGGGCTGACGACTACACAGGGTTCGAAAATGTTTCAGGGTAGTATTCGGACCATCTGAGAATTAACGGTAAACCGGGTAGTCAGCGCACAGACTGAGGACCTGTTGTTTAACCTGGGTAATTTTTTCTTCCAGTCGAACTTCGTCATGTAATACATCCAGGATGTCGGCAATCCAGCCACTCAGCGTGCGGCAGCTTTGTTCATCGAAACCACGGGTAGTAATGACAGGAGCACCAATACGCAAACCAGATGTTACAAACGGCGATTGCGGATCGTTGGGAACGGCATTTTTATTTACGGTAATATTGGCCCGTCCTAATGCTGCGTCGGCGGCTTTCCCGGTCAGCCCTTGTTTAATCAGGCTCAGCAGGAACAAGTGGTTATCAGTACCACCTGAAACAACCTCGTAACCACGTTCAATAAACACACTGGCCATTGCGCGGGCATTTTTCACAACTTGCGTTTGATACTCGATATAGCCTGGTTGCATCGCTTCTTTGAATGCAACGGCCTTTGCTGCGATGACGTGCATCAAAGGGCCGCCTTGTCCGCCCGGGAACACTGCCGCGTTGAGTTTCTTTTCAATCTCGGGGTTAGCTTTAGCCAGAATTAATCCACCACGCGGGCCGCGCAGGGTTTTATGTGTGGTAGTGGTTACTACGTCTGCCCAGGGCAAAGGATTCGGGTAGAGGCCAGCGGCAACCAGCCCGGCAACGTGGGCCATATCGACAAATAACCAGGCACCGACTTTATCAGCAATTTCGCGGAATTTTGCCCAGTCGACAATACGGGAATAAGCAGAAAAACCAGCCACAATCATTTTCGGTTTGTGCTCAAGAGCCAGTGCTTCTACCTGGTCGTAATCTATTTCACCGGTTTCCTGGTTCAGACCATACTGGACTGCGTGGTAGATTTTGCCGGAAAAACTGACATGAGCACCATGTGTCAGATGCCCGCCATGAGCAAGGCTCATACCAAGAATGGTGTCACCTGGCTGGCACAGCGCCATATAAACAGCGGCATTTGCCTGAGAGCCTGAATGTGGCTGAACGTTAGCGTAGTCGGCACCAAACAGTGCGCAGGCGCGTTCGATGGCGAGCTTCTCAACGATATCGACGTATTCGCAACCACCGTAATAACGTTTGGCAGGGTAGCCTTCGGCGTATTTATTGGTGAGCACTGTTCCCTGAGCTTGCATAACCCGCGGGCTGGTATAATTCTCGGATGCGATAAGTTCAATGTGCTCTTCCTGACGCACGGCTTCATGTTGTATCGCTTCCCAAAGCTCGCTATCAAAGCTCTGGATATCATCGCTCTTCGCAAACATTCTTTCTCTCCTTCCCCTTCGTGCCGAATAACAAAGGTGCGCTTGAGCTGACGGATTCAGCGAATCAAGGCATCTGTTGGTTCTGATGTTGGGTGATGATAACCAGTGCCTACAAATCCATGATGTTTGGGAGCGTCCAGGCTATGTCAATTTGCGACATACCCGGAAAAGGGGGGGGAGGGCGTTAATTGCCGGGTAAATCGGTGGTTCTCTGCGTGGTGGTGATAAACAAAAAAGATGAAAAACGTATTTGCTGGCGAGTTAATATCTGAATGCGTCGTTATCCGGCATTAATTATTTTGTGCAGGCATCGATAATGCTCTCTCATGACGAGATTAACGAACAGCTGGCTTGAGCCCTGGAGAGCATAATGAGTATCAGTGTTTTCGATTTGTTCAAGGTCGGAATTGGACCATCCAGTTCGCATACTGTAGGGCCGATGCGTGCAGCTCAACGTTTCGCTGAACAATTACGCGAAAGTGATGAACGGCACATGCTTCACCGAATCAAAATTGAACTCTTCGGTTCATTAAGTGCGACCGGAGTAGGCCATGGTACCGATAAGGCAGTGTTACTGGGGCTGATGGGGGCATCGCCAGATACTATTGATCCACGCATTATTGATTCTGCAATTAAAGCTGTCTGTGAGACAGACTCTTTGACGCTTCCCTGGGGCGCGAATATTGAATTTGAATGGCATGCTGATCTGTTATTCATTGATGAAGTATTGCCGTACCACCCAAATGCCATGCGCCTGACAGCATTTTTCAGAGATAACAATACATTTTCCAACATCTACTACTCGGTTGGCGGCGGGTTTGTATTAGATGAACAGGAAGCGACTGCATCTGCTCATCTGGTACCACAGTGTGAATTACCTCATGATTTCAATACTGGGGAAGCACTGCTCGTGCGCTGTCGCGAACAGGGATTACGAATAAGCCAGTTGATGCTTGAGAATGAAAAAGTCTGGCGTAATGAAGATGAAATTCGCTCTGGCCTTGCTCATATTTGGCAGGTTATGCAGGCCTGTATTTCCAGTGGCCTTGAAAATGAAGGCGTGTTACCAGGAGGGCTGAACGTGCGTCGTCGTGCACCGTCACTTTACCGCTCATTGCAGAAAGCAACGGCTGCGAATGTTATCAGTTCAACGTTATCGGCAATGGACTGGATTAATCTCTACGCACTGGCCGTGAATGAAGAAAATGCGGCTGGCGGGCGCATGGTAACGGCCCCGACCAATGGTGCCGCCGGTATCATTCCCGCCGTATTGATGTACTACATGCAATTTAATGAACATGCCAGTGAACGAGATGTTGTGGATTTCTTATTGGCCGCGGCAGCAATTGGAGCACTGTGTAAAAAAAATGCATCGATCTCGGGCGCCGAAGTGGGGTGCCAGGGAGAAGTCGGCTCTGCATGTGCTATGGCAGCGGCGGGTTTGACTGAGGTTTTAGGGGGCACTCCCGAACAAGTGGAGAATGCGGCTGAAATTGCTCTGGAGCATAATCTTGGTCTGACATGTGATCCTGTCGGTGGTCTGGTACAGGTGCCATGCATTGAACGCAATGCTATTGCTGCCATGAAAGCAATCAATGCTGCACAAATGGCATTGCGGGGCGATGGCCAGCACTTTATTTCTCTGGATAAAGTCATCCGTACAATGCGTGATACTGGCCGTGATATGCAGGATAAATATAAAGAAACATCGCGTGGCGGGCTGGCTGTAAATGCCATTGAATGTTAAGAAAAACTGTTGAGTTTGGTAAAACAGTCTGAGCGGTGAACGCCAGAAGAGCGTTAATAGTGCAAAAAACAGGGGGGATATCCAAAATGAATCAGTTTTTGCACTGTATTGGCGATCCTGGGGCTGACCAACCTATAAGGAGGATCGATATATTCTGATTTGTGACATTTGCGCCCATTATGTTAACTGCGTGTCATTTTAAATGCGTTTATGTGAACGACAAATGGCACGTCTGTTGCTTATTCTGTAAGTGATGGAAAACGATTCAGAGCAATGTACCGTTTTCGTTCTTTCAGTGAAGCATAATAGAGGTTAGCGCAAATGTTCGACTTGAACACCGTTCATAAGAGTTCCTCTGAAAACATAAAAAAACGCACTGTCGGTTTTTTATTGGTGAATAATTTCACAATGATAGCCCTTGCAACGGCTGTTGAACCTTTGCGCATGGCTAATCAACTGAGTGCCCGAGATCTATACAACTGGTGCACAGTAAGTGAAGACGGCGGTGCCGTTATGGCCAGCGATGGTATTTCTATTACCCCCGATCACTCCATGGCTGATGTACCGGCACTGGATGTACTGATTGTTGTGGGTGGGGTCAATATTACCCGTAGCTACAGTGTGCGCCAGGTAACCTGGTTACAGGGGCTGGCACGCAGAAAAATACTTATCGGAGCCGTGTGTACCGGGCCTTATTTACTGGCTGAAGCAGGGCTGCTTGATGGTTATCACTGCAGTGCTCACTGGGAATGTATTGCTTCCATGCAGGAAGCTTACCCCAAAGTGATTTGTACCAATCAACTGTTTGTTATTGAACGTGACCGAATGACCAGCAGTGGCGGCACCGTGCCAATGGACATGATGCTCACCATGATTCATCGGGATTTTGGTTACCAACTTACTGCCGCGATTTCTGAAATGTTCATTTGCGACCGTGTGCGCAATGAGTCAGATTATCAACGTATTCCTTTACGCCATGTACTTGGTACAGCTCAACCAGGCCTGGTCGAAGCGGTATCATTAATGGAAGCAAACATTGAAGAAGCCATCGACCTGGACGAACTGGCAGGATATGTTGGGTTATCCCGTCGTCAGCTGGAGCGGTTGTTTCAAAAGTATTTGCATTGCTCGCCATCTCGCTATTACATGAAACTGCGTTTGTTTCGTGCCCGACAGCTGCTTAAGCAAACATCAATGTCAATTATAGAAATTGCGCTGGCCTGCGGGTTTGTTTCAACGCCGCATTTCAGTAAGTGTTACCGTGAACATCTTGGTGTTCCTCCCCGGGAAGAACGGCGTGGGGTTCGTAGCCAGGGCAGCGGTAATACGCTGACTCAAATGGTTGTGACGGAAATACCGGGCCTGAATAGTCCGCATCAGGAAAGCGCATTATCGGCTTCAATCCGGATGTTAAGCGAGGCACGTTTCGAACCGACTTATGGCTCTGTTGTTCTGAACCAGAATATTTAGGGCAACATATGGCTCAGTTCTCTGAATCATAATATGTGTGCCAGTTGAGCGCCTGGCTGGCTAATACTTGCTTCCATTAACGCTGCCCACTGGCAGCGCAACCCAACCCCGGGGTAGCCTGGTCATGATGACAGGTTATTGCCGGGGCCTAATCCTGTCCGTTACGTTTCCTCTCTCCCTGCAGGTTACACCACCGACGTTGCTATCCGTGCCACCACTGGAATGTGATGAACATTATTCCGCTCTTGCGGTGGATTACGCTACCTGCATGGCGAGTGACGCTTTCAGAACAATTCAGTGTTGCTGTTAACCCTATTCTGTCTTCATCAGGTCACTTCCAGTTGTGGGTGAAAACAGAAGGGGAAGGTATGAACGCTACAGAATTACATAATGACGCCATTGTGATTGATGGGTTGGTGATTGCGAAGTGGGACCGCGAGTTGTTTGAAGATATGCGACGTGGCGGGTTAACTGCAGCGAACTGCACCGTATCCGTCTGGGAAGGTTTTCAAAGCACCGTCAATAATATTGTTGATATGAACAACCTTATTGACCTCAATGCTGACCTGGTGACAAAAGTTCGCACCACTGCGGATATTCGCCGGGCTAAACAAGAAGGCAAAACCGGGATACTGATGGGCTTTCAGAATGCCCATGCGTTTGAAGACCAGCTCGGGTATATCCAGGTGTTCAAAGAGCTGGGTGTCGGTGTGGTGCAAATGGCCTACAACACGCAAAACTTAGTTGGCACCGGGTGCTATGAGCGCGATGGGGGCCTCTCTGGTTATGGACATGAAGTGGTTGAGGAAATGAACCGCGTCGGGATCATGTGTGACTTATCCCATGTTGGTGCAAAAACCTCACAGGAAGTGATCCTGGCATCAAAAAAACCTGTCTGTTATTCACATTGTCTCCCTTCTGGTTTGAAAGACCATCCACGCAACAAGTCTGATGAAGAACTGAAATTTATTGCAGACCATGGCGGTTTTGTTGGCGTCACGATGTTCACTCCTTTCCTTAAAAAGGGCATTAACTCAACCATCGATGACTACGTGGAAGCGATTAAATACATCTTCAACTTAGTGGGGGAAGACCAAATCGGTATCGGAACCGACTTCACTCAGGGCCATGGTCAGGCGTTTTTTGAGTGGTTAACTCATGACAAAGGCTATGCCCGTCATCTTACTGACTTCGGCAAAATCATTAATCCGGAAGGTATTCGTACCCTGGGGGATTTCCCCAATTTAACGGAGGCGTTGTTACGCCACGGATTTAGTGAAAAACAAGTACGTAAGTTTATGGGTGAGAACTGGATGAATGTTCTGGCTGATGTCTGGGGCGAGTAATTCAATACCAGTGGATGAAGCAAATTTCCAGGAGAATCAAATGAGTTCACATGCACCTGAAATGCCTATCAACGTAGACAGTGAAACCGGGGTCTGGACAACTGACGCATTACCCATGTTGTACGTACCACGTCATTTCTTCGTCAATAACCATATGGGAATTGAAGAAGAAATTGGCGCTGAACGCTATGCGGCAATTCTTTATAAAGCGGGCTACAAATCCGCGTTTCACTGGTGTGAAAAAGAAGCTGAGTTGCACGGGCTCTCTGGCGCTGCAGTGTTTGAACACTATATGAAGCGCTTATCTCAGCGAGGATGGGGCTTTTTTATCACGGAGTCTCTGGATTTAGAAAAGGGTACTGCACGTATCCGTCTTGAGCATTCCGCCTTTGTTTATCAGTATGGCAAAGTGAACCGCAAGGTGGATTACATGTTTACCGGATGGTTTGCCGGTGCAATGGATCAGATAGCACAAAGCCTGGGATACAGCGTCAGAACACAGGCAGTGCAGACACAAAGCGCTGCTCAGGAAGGCTGTGAATTCGGCATCTTCGAAGTTTCACCATTGTCGTAATCAGAATATCGCAGTGGTTACCCGCTGCGTATAACACATAACAATGTCGGGGCCGCATGCTGGCGGGCTGAGTTTTAGAATCGAGTTAAGGTGTAGCTATGTCACAGTTTGATCTCCTGTTTCAGCCATTGAATATTAATAAACTGACCATTCGTAACCGTATTGTCAGCACTGCCCATGCCGAGGTTTACGCCACCGATGGCGGGATGACGACAGATCGTTACGTCAGATATTACGAAGAAAAAGCGAAAGGCGGCTGTGGGCTGTGTATTTGCGGCGGTTCCAGCGTGGTCTCGATTGACAGCCCACAGAGCTGGTGGAGTTCAGTCAACCTGAGCACCGACCGCATTATCCCGCATTTCCAGAATCTGGCAGATGCTGTGCATAAGCATGGCGGAAAAATCATGATCCAGATTACTCATATGGGGCGACGTTCCCGCTGGGATGGTGAAAACTGGCCTAACCTGATGTCTCCGTCTGGCATTCGTGAACCGGTGCACCGTGCGACCTGTAAAACCATCGAAGTAGAAGAAATTTGGCGGATTATCGGTGATTTCGCTAAAGCTGCCGTTCGTGCGAAAGAAGGTGGGCTTGATGGGGTGGAACTGTCAGCAGTCCACCAGCACATGATTGACCAGTTCTGGTCACCACGTGTGAATAAGCGCACCGATGAGTGGGGCGGAAGTTTCGAGAACCGCATGCGTTTCGGCCTGGAGGCGCTTAAAGCAGTTCGTGCCGCTGTCGGCCCGGATTTCGTGGTGGGAATGCGTATTACTGGTGATGAATTCCATCCTGATGGCCTTAACCATGAAGACATGCGCCAGATTGCGGCTTACTACGATGCCACTGGGATGGTGGATTACTTTGGCGTCGTCGGCTCCGGGTGTGATACCCACAATACCCTGGCGAACGTTATTCCTAACATGAGCTACCCACCAGAACCGTTCCTGCATTTAGCTGCGGGTATTAAAGAGGTAGTCTCTGTTCCGGTTATTCATGCGCAGAATATTAAAGATCCAAACCAGGCGCAGCGCATTCTTGCAGCTGGTTATGTTGATTTCGTTGGTATGACCCGCGCGCACATTGCCGATCCGCATCTGATTACCAAGATCAAAATGAACCAGGTTGATCAGATTCGTCAGTGTGTCGGGGCCAACTACTGCATAGACCGGCAGTATATGGGGCTTGATGTACTGTGCATTCAGAATGCGGCGACATCCCGTGAGTATATGGGGTTGCCACATATCATTGAAAAAACCCAGGGGCCTGTTCGTAATGTGGTGGTGATAGGTGGTGGTCCTGGTGGGCTTGAAGCGGCAAGGGTCGCGGCTGAACGTGGACACCGGGTTACATTACTTGAGCGTGCAGAAGAACTGGGTGGCCAGATTACCATTGCGGCGAAAGCCCCCCAGCGTGACCAAATGGCCGGTATTACCCGCTGGTTATCGATGGAAATTGAACGGCTCGGTGTCAATATTCAACTGGGGACAACGGCCGATGCTGCGATGATCCGTGACCTGCAACCGGATGTGTGCATTCTGGCAACTGGCGGGCAGCCTTTCCTTGAGCAAAATCCAGAATGGGGTGCTGCAGAAGGCCTGGTGGTTTCCAGTTGGGATATTCTCAATGGAGTGGTTGAGCCGGGCAAAAATGTGCTGATTTATGACTCTATCTGTGAGTTTTCTGGGATGTCCGCCGCAGATTTCCTTGCCTCGCGTGGTGCTCTGGTTGAACTGGTCACCGGTGATATTAAGCCAGGTGTAGGGATTGGGGGGACAACCTTCCCGACTTACTACCGCAGCCTGTATGAAAAGTCCGTCATTATGACGTCTGATCTGGCGCTGGAAAAAGTGTACCGCGAAGGTGACAAGCTGGTGGCGGTGCTTGAAAACGAATATACCGGCCAGAAAGAGGAGCGCGTGGTTGACCAGATAGTGGTTGAGAACGGTACGCGTCCTAACGAAGAACTCTATTATGCCTTGAAAGCTGAGTCGCGTAACCAGGGGCAGATTGATACCGAAGCGCTGTTTGACATCAAGCCGCAGCCGGTACTGTCTGAACCTGGTGAGGGATTTATTCTGTGGCGTCTGGGGGACTGTGTCTCTCAGCGTAATACCCATGCGGCGATCTATGATGCGCTACGCCTGTGTAAAGACCTGTAACTATTGACATTATCGTTGGGAGTGGTCAGCGAAAAAGCCCCGAGTGTCATACCTGGTGATGCGGAAAAACAACCTGTCACCAGGTACAAATTCAGGCTTTGTCACTTGCAGCACATAACAGAGAACAGTTTGGAAAGGGCATATCATGGTACTTGAGAGGTTACTCCCCCTGTTACTTATTTGCGCCGTTATCCTGGCCGTAACAGGTATGATCCGGCGAGCGCTGCTCTGGCGGCGTGGCCAGCCTGAAAAGGTCGCGTTGTTGCGTGGTCTGCTGGCGATGCCGCGTCGTTATCTGGTGGACTTACACCATGTTGTCGCACGCGACAAATATATGTCTAAAACACATGTGGCGACAGCAGGGGGGTTTGTTTTATCCATGGTGTTGATCCTGGTGGTCAACCTGTTTGGTGTCAGCAACTATCTGGTCGATCTCGCGTTATCGGCTTCCCTTGTCTTAATGTTCATTGGCGCACTGTTCGTTTATAAACGCCGCCGTCATCCACCCTCCCGGTTATCCCGTGGGCCGTGGATGCGCCTGCCAAAGAGCCTGTTGGTATTTTCCATCACGTTTTTCATTACAACACTACCTGTTTCCCCGGTATTTGGTAACGCTGGTGGCTGGATACTCTCCGCCATTCTGCTGGCTGGTATCATTTGGGGGCTGGGTGAACTGGTACTGGGTATGGCCTGGGGCGGGCCAATGAAGCATGCTTTTGCCGGGGCTTTGCATCTGGCATTTCATCGGCGTTCTGAACGTTTTGGTGGTGGGCGTTCCACCGGGCTCAAGCGGCTTGATCTCGATGCGCCCAAACTAGGGGTAGAGAAACCCGTTGATTTTAAATGGAACCAGTTACTGGGATTTGATGCCTGTGTCCAGTGCGGGAAATGTGAGGCTATGTGTCCGGCGTTTGCTGCCGGGCAACCCCTGAATCCTAAAAAATTGATTCAGGATATGGTGACTGGCATGGCCGGTGGCTCGGATGCCCGGTTTGCTGGCAGCCCATATCCAGGCAAGAAAATCGGCGAGGCGAAAGGGGCACCACATCAACCAATAACTGCCGGATTAGTGAGCGAAGAGACGCTGTGGTCCTGTACCACTTGCCGGGCCTGCGTTGAAGAATGCCCCATGATGATTGAGCATGTTGATGCCATTGTCGATATGCGCCGTTTTCTGACTATGGAAAAGGGACAGACGCCAGGAAAAGGTGCAGAGGTTCTGGATAACCTGATAGTCACCGATAACCCAAATGGCTTTAATCCGCGCAACCGTACTCATTGGGCTGCAGATCAGAATTTACCTTTAATGAAAGATGTTAAACAGGCTGATGTGTTGTTCTGGGTCTCTGATGGCGCTTTCGATATGCGCAGCCAGCGTATTTTGCGTGCCTTCGTAAAAATTCTGCGGGCTGCTGGTGTGAATTTCGCCGTATTGGGAGATGAAGAGCTCGACAGTGGTGATGTCGCAAGGCGACTTGGCGATGATGCCACATTTCAACGCCTGGCAAAGAGCAATATCGCGACACTGAATCAGTATCAGTTTGACCGGATTGTGACCACCGATCCCCATGCTTTCCATTGCTTAAAGAACGAGTACCCTGATTTCTACCCGGAACAGGAAAAACCCGGCTATGAAGTTATGCACCACACCACCTTTATCAATGAGCTGGTTAAAGCGCAGTTGCTTGAACTGAAAGATTATAAAGGTGGCAAGGTGACCTACCATGATCCCTGTTATCTGGGGCGTTACAACGGTGAGTATGATTCCCCCCGTGAATTGCTTGCTGAATTGGGCATTAAACTCGTGGAGATGGAACGTTCGGGCTTTCGTTCACGCTGTTGTGGCGGCGGTGGCGGCGCACCGATTACCGATATCCCTGGAGAACGGCGAATTGCCGATATGCGTATGGATGATGCCAAAAAAACAGGGGCAGAAATGATAGCCGTAGGTTGCCAACAGTGCACGGCGATGCTTGAAGGCGTGGTTGGCCCGCATCCAGAAGTGAAAGACATTGCTGAGCTGGTAGCTGATGCATTAAGCGAAACGAAAAGTACTTTGCCCGAAAAGATCCGTGACCGACAAATAGCAGTGGAGGTTATCTGATGGACTCAATTATTCGTCGAGATCCCAGAGCTGAGTGGATACAGCGTAACCGGCTCCACCCACAGCATACTGAGTTGGCTTTGTTTGGGCAGGAAACTCGCGGCCCTACAGGTTTACTGCGTAAGAATCCACATGCACAGGGTTTTATTGGCCCCGCCGGTATTAAGCGAATTGACCGGATGAATATTAGTGCCTTTGTGAATCCGGCAGGCCGGCGTTCAGCTACGGTGAGTAAGGTGGTTGAACTGCCACTGCATCGTGTTGAAAATCCAGAATATTATATTGCCGTTGTTCCCGATATGGTCGGCGGCCGCCTGACCAGCCATGACAAAGATATCATTGGCCTGGCTCACGAGCGTATTCGTCACATGGGCGGAGCCGGGGCGGTACTGGCGATTGTTTTTGGCGAACACCGAGAAGAGGCATTTGATACTGCGGGTGTAGACCGGCTTATTCATCTTACTGGTGAACAGTATCAGGGCTACAGCCCGGAATACTGCACGAATGCACTGGCCGCCGTGGAAAAAGAACTGGCTCCTCTTCTCTGGCTGTTTCCAGATAGTGTGACTGCCGGGTTTGAATTAGGGTGCCGTTTTGCCGCCCGGGTTGGTGAGCGCCCGGCAACTCAGGTTTGGCGGGTTGATGAGAAAACATGCACTGGCCGTGCCGCAGGAGGAACCCTGGACATTACGCGCCAGATCCCGCGGGTGCTGTTGCTGGCACCTGAGTGTGCTAACCCCATAGATGAAACACGCCATGAAGCACTCCCGGTAGTACCTGGCCCGTGGAGCGTTAAACCTGTTCATATTAAGGATTGTGGTCAGGTACCTGTTGACCCGGCGGCTGTACCGCTTGCTGAGGCTGAATTCATCCTCTCGGCAGGTAATGGCGTAAACGACTGGTCGCAATTCCATAAAACAGCCGAAATATTAGGAGCGACAGAAGGTGCCAGCCGTGTAGCGGTCGATAACGGCCATATGCCACGTCTGCGTCAGGTTGGCGCAACGGGGACCTGGGTTACCGCCAGAGTGTATCTGGCTGTCGGAATTTCAGGTGCCATTCAGCATTTACAGGGTATTGGCCAGTGCGACAAGGTGATTGCCATCAATACTGATCCGGGGTGCGATATGGTTAAACGCGCGTCATTAAGCGTAATTGCGGATAGCGACGAAATAATGGCTGAACTGGCCCGTCTTGCTCAGGCCTGGCGCAAAGAGGAACTGAATGATGCAGCGTGAAGAGCATAATATGGCTTGCCAAATTACTGCGTTAGTTTCGATAGGTAAGCATCCGGAATCGGGACGAGCCCGCCGTGCAGAACAGGATGCGCGCGCTGTAGAAATGGGAATGAGTCTGTCTGTTGATCAGTTGGAAGTTCTGCATGCGGGCAACCCATATGATTCAGCATTACGCAGTTACGCCGGGATGGGGATCTCCTCTTTGCGCGTGCTGTCGATGGATGAAAATGGTGATGCCGTTAAGGTACTGAGCCATTATCTGCAACATAAACAGCCAGATATTATTCTGACTGGCGTGCGCTCAGAAGGCGGTGAGTCATCTGGTATGCTGCCGTTTCTGCTGGCTGAAGCTCTCAGCATCCCGGTGGTGGTTGGGGTGGCTGAAATCGTCAGAATGACTGGTACAGAAGCCGAGGTGTTGCAGGCATTACCCCGTGGCCAGCGCCGCTTACTGAGGGTTTCTCTGCCGTTTATTGCCAGTGTAGATATGGCGGCAGTAGCTCCACGGCAAAGTGCATATGGCCCTGCCAGCCGGGCAAAGATAGATTTTCATGATGAAGGCGTACAGGCTGTTGATGAGGCGATGCTGCAATGGGAAGAAGCACCTGCACGCAAAAAGCCAAAACGTCTGAAAGTAGTGAAAGCGAAAACGGCGGCAGACCGCTTCCGGGCTGCTACCGCAAAGTCACAAAGTGAAGGCGGAAAAGTGCTGAAGGATAAACCCGTCGCTGAAATGGCTCAGTCAATATTTGACCTGTTACTTGAAGAAGGTGTGATTCGCTAAGATAACGGCACGATGTTTATTGCGCGCCAGCCTGGAGTTTATGCTTCCAGGCTGGCTTTTTTATGAGGGCAGCGAGTTGCCCTGGCGTGCTGAATATGGGGTGGCGCTGTGTTGCCACCTGAGGTTAGTCATTACACTGAATGCCAAAAGAAATGCCAGGCGTTATGCCTGGCATCTTATATTTATGGGCACCGAAGGCAGGTGTCACTCTTTCAGGTTTTTCAGTACAGTTTCGCTATACCAGTCAATGAAGTTAATCACACCAAACTCATAAGTTTCGGAGTAAGGGCCGGGCTGATAACCCACTGAATTGATACCACGCTGGTTTTCCTCACCCAGAATGCGGTCCTGGTCGTTAGTGGCATCCCATACTTTTCTCAGGCGCTCAGGATCATAATCAACCCCTTCCACGGCATCTTTATGGACAAACCACTTGGTTGTCACCATAGTTTCCTGTGCTGAAATGGGCAACACACGGAAAACGATGAAATGGTCGCTTTGCATATGGTTCCAGGAGTTGGGTAAATGCAGAATACGCATCGACCCCTGGAAGTAGCTGGTAAAACGGCCCAGCAATTTACTACACCCTTCAGCGCCATCAATGGTCATAACTTTTACGCCTTCTTTCAGAGGCATACGGACAATACGATTGCGTAAACCAAAGCTCTGATGGCGATGCGGGATACCCTGCTCATCCCAATCTGCGGCCTGTTGGTTGTAGTAATCCAGGAAGGTTTGCGGTGCACGGGGATCGTTGGTGTCATCCCACTCAAGTAATGTATTAAGCAGTTCTGGGTGGCTACCCGCACAGTGGTAACATTCGCGATTATTTTCAATCACCAGTTTCCAGTTGGCTTTCTCATACATGTGAGATTCCACGGCAAGTTTCGTGTTCTCAACATCGTAAGGGGCCATGTATTCTTCAAGCGTCGCGAGAAAACTGTCAAAGTCTGAAGACGGAGCTGTGTCGGCAAGGCAGATAAAAATAAAACCGCCGGCGGTTTTACACTGCGCTTTTTTCAGACCATGTTGTTTCATGTCGAAGGTCTGGCCCATCTCAGTCCCGGCAAACAGCAGGTTACCTTTGAGGTCATATGTCCACTGGTGGTAAGGGCAAACCAGGTTGGCAACTTTTCCACGATGCTGTGAACACAAGCGTGAACCTCGATGGCGGCAAGTATTGTGGAAGGCATTAATATTCCCTTCCGCATCACGCACTACGAGTACAGGATTCTGCCCAATTTCCAGAGTGAAATAGTCGCCTTTTTTGGGAATCTCACTACTCATACCTGCAAACAACCACTCCTTCTGAAAAATTTCTTCCATATCAATGCGAAACAGTGTTGGGTCGTTATACAGAGCCTGTGGCAGAGAGTAGTTCGGCTGGCGCTTTTCAAGCAACTCAGTCATTCGGTCACTCGCATCAACAAGGCTTGCACAAGTTATATTCAGCAGATCGTTGTGGCTCATAGTGTTGGTCTTCTCGCGCTGTTCATTTTGTATTGTCCGGTGCCTTTGCAGGCACATCCGATTGTCAACAAAGCTCCAGCTCCCGGTCTACCGGAAGTCCATAATGGTGTTATGGATAACTGTCAGCATGCATGCTGCACCTGTTAAGCGTTAGCCAATGTTCTAACTGCGACATAAAACCGCTCTGATAAAGACGCGCAGAGAAAATTTATTTGAAAAGTGGTTTTTTCAGATATTTCGATGTCGCGAATAAATAAATGTTGTTGGAGGGTTGAACGGAAAATCAAATGACCGGCTCAGAGGTAAATGGTTGCACCAGAGTCGATATCGGCAGTTTATTTCCATCTACCTTCGACAGGAAGTGTATGTATGACAGACAGAAATATCACGGTACTGAATACCAATGCCTTTGAGCCAGTAACGACACAGACCTGGAGTAATGGACGCCATGCGGTGCGGTGCGTCAAGGTTATCCAGGAAACATGGGATGTAAAAACCTTCTGCTTCATGGCTGAGCAACCGGTGATGTTCTTCTTCAAACCCGGGCAGTTTGTCACACTGGAACTGATGATAGAGAACGAGCCAGTGTTTCGTTCATACACCATTTCCAGTTCACCCTCTGTCCCCTACAGCTTCTCTATTACCGTGAAGCGTGTGCCGGGAGGCCAGGTTTCAAACTGGCTGCATGACAATTTGACAGAAGGCTCAAACCTTGCGGTTCATGGGCCGGTGGGGCAGTTCAACTGTATCGACTTCCCCAGTGACAAAGTGCTGTTTCTCTCTGGTGGGGTAGGGATTACCCCGATGATGTCAATGGCTCGCTGGTATTTCGACACTAACGCCGATGTTGATATGGTTTTTGTGCATAGTGCCCGCACACCGCAAGATATTATTTTTAAACGTGATTTGGAAAATATGGTCGCGCGTATTTCCAACTTTAAACTCAGCCTTATTTGTGAACGTTATGAATCTGGTCAGTACTGGAGTGGGTACAGTGGTTTCCTGACTCACGCAATGCTGCAAATGATTGCCCCGGACTTTTTGGAACGTGAAATCTATTGTTGTGGGCCAACACCTTACATGCGCGCGGTAAAAGCCATCTTACAAAATGTTGGCTTTGACATGTCTCGCTATCATGAAGAGTCGTTTGGCTCGACCCCTGACGTTGTTAAAGAGCAGGTGGTGCAAGGGGCGGAGGAAGCCGCAGAACTGGCTGAAGCTTTACCCAGCTCTGAACTACTTGAAGTATCGTTTGCGAGCACAGGTAAAAGTGTGCAAATCGCACCTGGTGAAACTATCCATGCTGCAGCTGCTAAATTAGGGCTTCATATTCCTAAAGCCTGCGGTATGGGCATTTGCGGAACATGTAAAGTAAAACGTATCGAAGGTGAAGTTGAAATGAACCATAACGGCGGGATTACCGACGAGGATGTTGAAGAGGGCTATATCCTGTCGTGTTGTAGTATTCCGAAGGGTAATGTCATTGTGGAATTTTAACTGGCCAATACGTTAAGCCAGTGGGTTAACCCCCGCTGGCTTCAGATGGTCATTTGTCGCTGGTGGTTGGCCTGCACGTGGGCGATCGGGCTGGCAACATATTCTGATGGTGAATCTGAGAAAGCAAAAGCAGGCTGAACATGAGCAGAAGCTGGCTGTTACTTTTACGTCGTTTACTTTCCGGGGTAACCAAACCTTTCCGCCTGGCAGAACATGATGACGCCGACCCGGTAATTTATTGTGCTGTTGCCAATGGGGTTATCCACCCCCGAAAGCCTGGGAATAAACATCACGCAGGTCAACATAAAGACACTCGACCATTATCAGATAATCCGGATAAGGCCTCGCCATAAATGCATTTACCGGGCAGATGCTCAACAAATCAGGCCCGGTAAATAGCGCCTCACTCCAGAGTCCGAAGCTAATCTTTTACCGCAGCGCAGATAAACCCACCGGTGAATAAATTGTGCAACCACCATCAGGTTTATACCGCCAGAGATATCACTACCGCACACATAAACACCTCAACTCAACATTCTTATATACACTGAGCCGTATTCAGGTGGTGGAGAAAACAGCCAAATTTTATGAGAAAATACCTCCGGATTTTAAAAAGATACCTGCAATGGGAACGGCTAACCCGTAGCAGGTGTGCTCCGTTAAACGCGGGCACTTTTGTTCCGCTCCTGGTTACATCTGATTAAACAGTCTTAACTAACATCATGGTGAATATTTATGAGTCTGAGCAAAGTCACAGGCTTCGGCATAGTAACTATTTTTTTGTTATCACTGGCCGCCAGTGTCGCTCAGGCAGTGCATCAGCGTGAAACAACGAGTCAGTCACAATGGTGGTCCGCGCGGCGAGATTCGGCAGGCGTCGCTCCCAACCCGGTGAAATACGCTCAGCAAGCTATTGTGCAAGTTTATGCAGCCCCAACCTGGGGCTGGAAAGGGGCGGTAGCAGTACACCCGTGGATTATTTTTAAACGCGCCGGGGAAACGCAGTACACCCGCTACGAAGTCATCAGTTGGGGCTCTGGCGACAAGGTGCGGCGCAACAGTAATACACCGGATGGCTATTGGTATGGCGCTAAACCCCGCTTACTGGTGTCGCATCGTGGTGCTGAAGCTGCTGCGTTGATCCCTAAAATTGAAGCGGCGATTGCCTCTTACCCCTGGCCGGATACCTACCACGCCTGGCCGGGCCCTAACAGTAATACGTTTCTTGCCCATATCGGCCGGGAAGTACCGGCATTAAAACTGGATATGCCGGCTAATGCGGTAGGGAAGGATTACCGTTCGTTGCTAAACCCGGTTGGCTTACCGCCATCCGGGCGCGGTGTCCAGTTGTCGTTACTGGGTGTGGCGGGTATTACTGTGGGCGCAGAAGAGGGCGTTGAGGTGAACGTTCTTGGTCTGAATTTAGGGCTGGATTTTACACCGTTGAGCCTGCGGTTGCCGTTTATTGGCAGCATTGGCGCGGGTGGTCATTCTGGTGATAACGAACAAGGGTAAGCGTTCGCACACACTGGCCTGGCTGGCAATATTATCGTGAACAACTCTTATACAGAGTTGTTCACTTAGCTCTTCCCAATAAGCTATTTCACATCATCCCAATTGAGCCCAAAGCGCGCCAGGTATTTGCGAAGCCGGTCGGCGTCATTTGGGTTGGCTTTTTTCTGCCGTGATACGGCAAATAATTCTCGCCCGGCCTGGGAAAGGGTTGCGGACCGCCGGCAAACCTCAATTACAGTTTCTAACTGGCGCTGGTCGAACACATCCAGTTGGCTGATATCGACGGGTAATGGCGGCGCTGAATGTGCAGAAGGGTTCCAGTTTGCCTGCAGCCGGGCAATTTCTTCATCTACCAGTGATTCCGTAATGCGCCCTTGTTCTGCAAGGGTTGCCATGCGAGCGATTGAGCTGCCAAGCTCGCGGAAGTTACCGCGCCACTGTGCTCCGGCTGAACAGGCAAAATTCTGGTAGCGGGTGAGCGCTTCTTTATCAAAGCGAATTTGTGCCTGGTGGTCGCGGGCATAGCGCTCCAGCTCATAACGAATATTTGGCGCGATATCTTCCCGGCGTTCAGCAAGGCCAGGTAAGCGGAACGTCCACATATTAATACGGGCGAATAAATCTTCCCTGAAATGGCCCTGAGCCACCCATTCATGCATATTGCGGTGCGTACCGGCAATCAATTGGAAGTCACTGTGGACTTCTTTATCTGAACCAAAAGGGAAAAACGTTTTCTCTTCGATAGCTTTCAGAAGCATTGCCTGTTCATCCAGCCCCAGTTCGGCAATTTCATCCAGAAACAGAACGCCGCCGTCGGCCTCACGTAGCAAGCCACTTCTGGCCTGTAGCGCACCAGTAAAGGCTCCTTTCACATGGCCGAATAACGCAGACATGGCGTTATCGCCCCGCAAAGTTGCACAGTTCACGGCGACAAACTGCCCTTTAACTAAATGGCGGGCCTGGCGTAACTGGTAAATACGCCGGGCCAGAAACGACTTCCCGGCACCGGTTGGCCCGGTAAGCAATACCGGTGCAGATGAACGCAGTGCCACCCGCTCAATCTGGTCGATAGTCCGGTTAAAGTCTGCATTGCGGGTTTCAATGCCAGATTTCAGAAATGACACCGACTCCTGCTGTTCATGTTGAAAGCGGCTGGTGAGTTTAGTGTAACGGCTCAGGTCGAGGTCAATTGTGGAACAGGTGCCTGCGGGAGAAACCGGTTCATCTCCCTGGCGTTTGGCCGGGCTGGTTTGTAACAGGCTGGCGGGCAGGTAGCGGGCCTCGGTTAGCAAAAACCAGCAAATCTGTGCCACATGTGTACCTGTGGTGATATGCACCAGGTACTCTTCATGCCCGGTGTCGAACGGGTAGTGTGTGGCGAAATCGAGAAATGCGGCATACACCTCTTCAAAATCCCACGGGTCATTAATCGCAATAGCATGGGTGTTTACCGTCGTTTTTGGTGAAACCTGTTGAATATCCTGCTGCACCGCAGACACCAGGTTGATATCTGTGGGCTGGTGTAATAATTCCAGTCGGTCAACCGGCATGTCTTCCTGCATGCACAACCCAACAGTCGGGCGCCACTTTTTCATCCGGTTGGCGCGTTTTCCTCGCCTGTCCAGTTCAGTTCCCAGTACACCTATCACAACCCGGCGTTTATTCATGTTTATCCCAAAAGATAAAATACGATAAATAAGGATATAAAAATGCCTGGTGGCGAACAAGTGATATTCATCTTTTATATTATAAATAATATATTTTTCAATTGGTTATGAATTTATTTTGCGCTTTTCTGGTTTTTGGCACGGAACTGGCAATGTTATCTACGTCAGCATGCTGGAATTGCCGGAGTTAATAACTCTCCGCCAGCGCACCAGGAACGATACGGTCGTTATCCGGGGTGTGTTCCGCCAGCAGAACGGCATTAGCGAAAAGTCGGTCATGCCAGGTTCGATTCCTGGGTTCGCACCTCACATTGAATGAGTGAAACAACTTTCGCAGTACAACGGGTTACAGCCAGTATGGAGTAGCCCCCAGGCAACCACCGGTAATGGTGCCGGGCCGTGGGCAAAACAACGTTTCCCCTGCGGTTTCGCCCCTGCATCCGTGGTTGCACCGGTATTAAGAAAAAGGAAAACAACATGGCTAAAAAAATCACAATACGGAAAGGTCAGATTGGTTTGCTGGCGCAACACGAAGAAATTGAAAAAATTCTGGAAGCGGGCCAGCACCGTTTACCCTGGTTTTCGGCTGCCGAAGTGCAGTTGATAAAACTGGATGGCAGCATGGTGGATGATGAACTCAGTGGCTATTTACGCCACTACAAACCCGAGTGGGTGGCGCGTTATTGCCTGGAAGCAGACACCGGTGAAGATGAAGTGGGTGTGTTGTACTGCGATGGCGTGTTACAGGCACTGATTCCCCCTTCAACGCGCCGTCTGTACTGGCAGAACCAGGGCGCATTACGCCTGGAACGCGTAGAAGTTCAGGATGTGAAGTTGCCAGAAGCGCTGCAAAACCTGCTGGTGAAATCACGCACTGGTAGTGCAGCGGTTAAAGGCCGCGACCTTGTGCTGAGCGTACAAGTCCCTGCCTGGCATACTGGGGTACTGAAAATAGATGGTGTAACCCAGGAACTGTTACCACCCGGCGTTCATGCGTACTGGAAGGTAAACCACCAGGTGGAAGCCGAAGTGGTGGATATGCGCTTACAGGCGCTGGAAGTGAGCGGCCAGGAGATCCTGACAAAAGATAAAGTCAGCATTCGCCTGAATATGGCGGTGAACTGGCGCTACCAGGATGTATTGAGCGCATTTGCTCAACTGACTAAGCCACTGGAATACCTGTACCGCGAAGTCCAGTTCGCGCTGCGCCAGGCCGTGGGAACCCGCTCACTGGACGAATTGTTGGAAGACAAACTGGTGCTGGACGGCATCGTGGGTGAGCAGGTAACACAGCGGCTGGCTCTCTTTGGTATTGAAATTGCGTCTGTCGGTGTGAAGGACATTATCTTGCCTGGTGATATGAAGGCGATTTTAACCCGGCTGGTGGAAGCGGAAAAATCAGCGCAGGCAAATGTCATCCGCCGTCGTGAAGAAACAGCAGCAACCCGATCTTTGCTGAATACAGCCAAAGTGATGGAAAACAACCCGGTCGCGTTGCGGCTTAAAGAAATGGAAACCCTGGAAAAAGTGGCTGAACGTATTGATAAAATTTCAGTATTTGGCGGGCTGGACCAGGTATTACAGGGTTTAGTGAAAATTAATGTGTAACCCGGCAACAGGCCACAAAAAGGAGAAGAAAATGGCAATATTAGCAGTGGACGCCGCCATGCAAAGCCGTGTGCGGCACACATTACAATCTGTAGAAAGCCGGTTTGGGGTGAAAGTGCTTTATGCCTGTGAATCCGGGAGCCGTGGGTGGGGCTTTGCCTCACCAGACAGCGACTACGATGTCCGGTTTTTATATGTTCACCCGGCTGAGTGGTACCTGCGGGTTGAACCGCAACGCGATGTCATCGAGCTTCCCATTGATGATGAGCTGGATGTCAGTGGCTGGGAGTGGCGCAAAGCACTGGGGCTATTAAAAGCCGCCAACCCTACATTGCTCGAATGGCTGAACTCCCCGGTGGTTTACCAGCAGGATGAAAGTGTGATGGCCGAGTTGCGTGCACAGCAACCAGACTGGTTTTCACCTGTCAGAGCTCGCTGGCACTATTACTCAATGGCGCGCAAAAACTTTCGCGGTTATTTGCAGGGTGACTCGGTACGACTGAAAAAGTACTTTTATGTGCTGCGGCCTTTACTGGCAGTGCGCTGGATTGAGGCCGGGCTGGGGCAACCACCCGTACTGTTCCGCGAATTACTGGCAAAAACAGTTACTGATGCCAGCCTTCTGGCAGAAATAGACCAGTTACTGGAAATTAAACAGCGCACCGGGGAAGCCGGGTATGGCCCGCGCAGGGAGCACTTGCATGCGTTTATTGAACACGAACTGGCAAGAGGGGAAATCCCACCGGAATTACCCCTGAGCGCAACGGGTAAAACAGGGGCGCTCGACAGCCTGCTGTACCGCACGGTAATGGGGTAACGGCACCTGTTTGTGGTCTGTACAACCTTTTTTGGTGGGGAGCATCTTCTATTATTACCCATTGTTTTATAGCAAAATAGTACACTTTTCCGCCGCCAGAAACCCTGGCGGCGATTTACCTGACTAAGATGCAGGGAAGCTAAATGACACCCCCCGAATTACTTCCGTACCCGGGCTCCAACCGGTTGATGTCCGGTGTGCGGCGCTTTTTCTTTGAATTGTTGTGGTTTGGCCTGAAAGAAGCCCGGGCCTGCTTGTTTGCCGGGCTTTTCTTTCTGGCGATGTTTGTGGTGCCACGCAGCGGGGTTGGCCCGCTGGCGCGTTATGATCTGCTGCTGATTATTGCCCTGGGTATTCAGGCACTGATGCTGGCAACCAAACTGGAAACCTGGGATGAGTTTAAAGCCATCACCTTGTTTCACATTGTTGGGTTTATTCTTGAGTTATTTAAAACCTCTTCTGCTATTGGTGCCTGGAGTTACCCGGATTTTGCCTGGAGTAAAGTAGGCGGCGTGCCGTTATTTGCCGGGTTTATGTATGCCGCCGTTGGCAGTTATATTATTCAGGCCTGGCGTTTGCTGGATTTACATATTCGCCACCACCCGCCTCTGGGGTTTGCGGTTATTGCCTCATTATTGATTTACCTGAATTTTTTCACTCATCATTATATTGGCGATTACCGCTGGTATATTACTGCGCTGGTGGTTGGGCTGTATGCGCGTAGTGAAGTGGTGTTCACGCCTTACGATAAACCCCGCAAAATGCCGTTACTGGTTGGGTTTATGCTGGTCGGTTTTTTTATCTGGCTGGCGGAGAACATCAGCACATTTATGGGCGTGTGGCGTTACCCCAACCAACTGGGTGCCTGGTCAGTGGTTCATGTGGGCAAATGGAGCTCATGGAGTTTACTGGTATTAATGAGTTTCACGCTCACGTTATTTCTGAAAGATGTTAAAAAACGCATTCATGTTGCGCGCTGAAACCACGGCCTGCAATAACAGCAGGCCGTGTATTTCTTGCCTCACTCACCGCAAATAGCACGTTTTCCCCCCGTAACTTAACTGAAACCGTTATACCTGGTGCCTGGCTTTTCTATGGAGGTGGATAATGGGAATACGTGTTTTACCTGCAGCTTTACTGTCGATTTGTTGTGCTTTTCCTGTATGGGCACAAACGCAAACCCCCAGCTATGGGCTGCAACTGGAAGGTTTTAACTACGCCTGGCCTGCCCGGCATTTTACCTTTACCTCCCAGGGGCAGTCCCTGGAGATGGCGTACCTGGATATTCGCCCGGAAAAAGCGAATGGGCAGGTGGCGGTACTGATGCATGGCAAAAACTTTTGCTCAGATACCTGGGAAGGCACCATTCGCTTGTTGTCAGAACAGGGCTACCGGGTAATAGCACCGGACCAAATCGGTTTTTGCAAATCCAGCAAACCGGCAGCTTACCAGTTTAGTTTTCAGCAACTGGCAGAAAATACCCACCAGTTGCTGAACCACCTGGGAATAACCCGCTTTCGCCTGATGGGGCACTCTACCGGTGGGATGCTGGCGACACGTTTTGCACTGATGTACCCGGATTCCGTGTCGCAACTGATTCTGGTGGACCCGGTTGGTCTGGAAGATCTGAAACGCAAAGGCGTACCTTACCGTACTATCGACCAGTGGTACCAAAAAGAGCTGAAAACCACGGCAGCTTCTATTCGCAAATATGAACAGCACACTTACTATGCCGGTGAGTGGCAACCTGAATGGGATAAATGGGTGAACATGCTGGCGGGTATGTATAACGGCCCGGGCAAACAGCGTATAGCCTGGAACTCGGCACAACTGTACGACATGATTTACACCCAGCCCGTTATGTATGAATGGGGTGATTTACACATGCCAGTGCTGCTTATGGTGGGTAAGAAAGACAATACCGCGCCGGGTAAAGATGGTGCGCCGCCTTCGGTGCAGGCCACTCTGGGTAACTATGCGGTTTTGGGCAAAGAAGCGGCCAGCAAAATGCCTCACGCCACGTTGGTTGAATTCGATAATCTGGGCCACGCCCCACAAATTCAGGACCCGGCGGTGTTTAATGCCGCGTTATTAAAAGGTATGGCTGCCGTCAGCGGTAAATAACATCCTGAAAATACTGCCCCAGTTGATTAAGCATGGGGCAGTTATCCTTTGGGGTTAGTGGATTTTCTGCCGGACATCCAGCACAGCCTGCTGGTTGGCACTCAGCGTTTCATCCACTGTCAGTTTGCCCGTTAACAGGTTAGCGATGTTTTGTGCCACCTGGCTGCCCATCTGGTCAAACCCGGGGATACTGACATACTGAATCCCCTGGTAGGGTACCGGGTTCAGTGTCGGTGTTTCCGGTGAGGCCGTTTCCATGGCGGCCAGCACTTGTTTGGCATAGGGTGCCAGTGCCTGGTAGCCTGCTTCAGCATAGGTCGATTGCCTGCTACCCGGAGGAACAGACCCCCAGCCCACCACTTTGGCAACTTCCTGGATATACCCACGTGAAGTGGCCCAGGCGATGAAATCTACTGCCTGTTCCCGCTGGGAACTGTTAGCGGGTACCGCCAGCGCCCATGCCCATAACCAATGAGAGCCATTGCGGGTAATATCATGGGGCGCTGAAGCAAACCCCAGTTTGTCGGCCACCAGCGAAATTTGCGGGTTGGTCAGCAGCCCGGCGGCAACGGTACTGTCCACCCACATGGCGCATTCCCCCTGTGCCGTCAGGCGCAGGATCTGCCCAAAACTGTTGTCTACTGTATCGGGTGGGCCGTACTCATGCACCATTGCGACATAGTCAGTCAGAACCCGCCGCCACTCCGGTGTATTCATGGTTGGTGTCCAGCTTTCATCGAACCACTGCGCACCATAAGCGTTGGCAATTGTGTTGATAAGCGCAACGTTATCGCCCCAGCCTGGTTGCCCGCGCAGGCACAAACCATAAATGCCTTTGCTCTTGTCCGTCAGTTCGGCTGCAAAATGCTGAATATCCTGCCAGGTGGGTTCTGCCGGCATGCTCAGCCCTTTTGCGGCAAACAAATCTTTGCGGTAATACGTCATACTGCTTTCACCATAAAACGGCAGGGCATACAGCGTGTTATGCCATGAAAGTGCCTTGCGCAATGGGGGCAGTAAATCGTTCACGTCATAACTGTCGGGTAAATTGTTCAGTGGCGCAAGCCAGCCTTTCTCTCCCCATAACGGTGCTTCGTATGTGCCGACGGTAATCACATCAAAACGTTCGCCGTTACCTTCCATTGAGGAATAAATCGTTTTTCTCAGTGTGCCATCGTCCATTACATGCCACTGCAAATGGACGCCCGGGTGAGACTGCTCATACCGGTCTGAAAGTTGTTGCATAATCGTCATGTCGCCATTACTGATGGTGGCGATTTTCAGTGTAGTGTCGGCCCAGCCGAGCACCGGGAATACCAGACAAAGTGAGGCCAGTAACTTGCTCATCATGCCTCCTTGTATTCAATCGCAGTGTGCGTTGCCGTTCCCTGCCGCGTGGCTTTACTATTTTGTGTGTGGAAAAAGGCCATTTTTTCCACCAACAAGTCAGCGTGCTGGCGTACAGTCTGGCTGGCATGGCTTGCTTCCTGTACCAGCGAGGCGTTTTGCTGAATAGCCGTATCCATCAGGTTTACTGCCGCATTGACTTGCTCAATGCCGCTTGATTGTTCCCGGCTGGCAACTGCAATTTCACCCACAATATGAACCACGCGTTCAACGCCCTGGTTAATTTCATTCAGCATGTCACCGGAGCGGCTGACCAGGTTACTCCCGGTGTTAATTTTGCTCACGCTGGCGTCTATCAGGGTTTTGATCTCTGCTGCAGCTTTAGCTGAGCGCTGGGCTAACTGGCGCACTTCGGTGGCAACTACGGCAAAACCACGCCCTTGCTCACCCGCTCTTGCGGCTTCCACCGCAGCGTTCAGTGCCAGTAAGTTAGTCTGGAAGGCCAGTTCATCAATCACCCGGTTGATATCGGCAATTTGGTTACTGGCTTCTTCAATTTCACGCATGGCGCTTACCGCGCTGTTTAAGACATCGCTACCACGTTGTGCCTGTTCGCGCACGGTGGTTGCCAGTGCATCTGCCTGTGAAGCATTTTCCGCGTTGTGTTTCACGGTGGCCGTCATTTGCTCCATGCTGGCAGCGGTTTCCTCCAGTGAACTGGCTTGGGAGTGAGTGCGTTCGGAAAGGTCGTCGTTGCCCTGAGCCATCTGGCGAGCCGCATCACGCAGAATATCTGCGCTGCTACTGACATCCTGCACAATATCTGACAAGCGCACATCCATCGTGGCGAGTGACTGCATCAGTTCCCCAAGTTCGTCACGTGTGCTGGCGGTGACACGGTGGTTCAGTTCACCATTGGCAATGGATTCCGCCAGGTTACGGGCGCGGGAAAGTGTCTGGTGTAATGAGCGAATCAGCAGCCAGCCTGCGATAATGCCTGCCAGTAACCCGACAATCAGCATCACTATCAGGCTGTTACGCGCCAGCAGATAGGCGTTGTTACTTTGCTGGTAATTCTTCTCTGCCAGCGTGCGCATTTGTGCATCGAGGGTATCAATATTCTTTGCCATTGCCCGTGAATGCACCCGAAGGCGGGTTTCAATCACCACCAGCGCAGCGGAAGGGTTACCTTGTTTGAGCAACCCCCCGGCTTCATTCAGTGCCTGTTGGTAGTTGTCGAGATCCTGGAAAAAACTGTCGCGCAACCCGGCAATGTCTTTATGAGTATCCAGGCCAGCCCAGGCTTTACGGGCGGCGGCAATTTTTTCACTGTCTTCCTGAATAACGGTCAGACGAGTTTCTACTTCACTGGCACTGGTCCAGTAACGTAACGCTTCGAATAATGTAGAAGACTGGTTTTGCACCATGCGGTACAAACGGGAAGAGTATTGCAAGGGCAGCAGTTCAGTACGGTAGGTGCTTTCTGCTCGCTGTTCTGCACTGTGCAGGCCAAAGATCCCCCAAACGGAGGTGATCACTAGTAAAATACAGAGAAAACCAATTATACCGATTAAACGCGCCCGAACGGTCATTTTCATTCTGAACTCCCGGTGAGTAACAAGTTATAGGCAGGAAATTATTTTTTTATCTATCTGCTATCGACTAATCGGGGAATAACTTGAAGGGAATACACTGATCCGGTGGGGTTTTGTGAGCAAAAAGCGAAGCCCGGTTATATACCGGGCTTAGTATGAGCTTAACTGTGCATATCAAAAAAACAGTCGTTATCCAGCTGAATAGTAGCAACTTTCTGCACCGGGCCGCGCATTCTGACCTGGAAATCTTTATTCAGTGTGATAGTGAGCTGCCCGCCAGGCATATGCACGGTGACTTGTTCATCCACTAACCCCAGTTTGTACATGGCACTGGCGGCGGCACAACTGCTGCTGCCGGAAGCCAGGGTATAACCGGCTCCCCGCTCCCAGATACCAATATTGATATTATTGCGGTCCACAACTTCCACAAACTGCACATTAGTGCGCCGGGGGAATAATGGCAGGGTTTCCACTTGCCCACCCAACTGCCGGACCAGCTCCAGGTCGAGCTTTTCCACACGGATAACACAATGTGGGTTACCCATAGATACCAGCGTTGCCTGCCAGGATTTGCCACCCAGCATTAATGGCAGAGCCAGTGCTTCTGTGCCTTCTACTAATGCTGGCAGGGCGGCAGGGTTAAAACGGGCTTCGCCCATATCGACAACTACCTGATGTGCCCCTTCTTCCACCAGGCAGGAAACCTGGCCGCCCAGGGTGTTTACCTTAAAAGGCGTGTGCGCCACACGGCCGCAATCGAACAGATAACGGGCATAGATCCTGAGCCCATTTCCGCTTTTCTCGGCTTCTGAAGCATCGGGGTTAATAATACGCAATGTGGGGATATCGCCGTCATCGCCATCCACCAACAGGCCATCGGAGCCAATGCCGTAATGGCGGTCACAAATACGCTGGATCTGCTGGTTAGTCAGTTGCGCAGCCACACTGTGGTGGCAGACCAGGTAGTCGTTGCCAAGGCCGTGGTAGCGGTGGAAGGTAAGCGGGTTTTCCATGGGGAGTTCCTGAAAGTCATCAACAATTTTCATCAGCAAACCATACCGTTTTTTGCCGGTTATGCCAGTGTTGCTGTTCTGGCAGAAAGAATGTTCAGCATCGGGCTACAGATATTAGTCATTCTGATAGCCATGACGGTATTTTTGCTGGTTTTTCCACCAACTGCCACAGCGGTTGTGGGCATCTGTCACTAACTGCAACTGCGAGCCTTTTATAGGATGGCAGTTGCTGCCTTTTTCATCACTTTTTGGGCAGCCCTGACCACAGTTTTATTGCCCACGTACTTTCCTTGCCCCATCACAAAGCAACTCTGCTGTTTTTTGCACCACATATGGTCAATAAAAGTTCATATCCTGCCGCCAATTGCTTTAAACGTGCTGTGTTCTTGCGGTTTTTCACTCTGGCACAAAAATGGCATAACCAAGAGAAACTTAACCAACCAGTCAAAAATTGACAGGGGGAGCAGGGGAATGAGCCAGCTAATGTATGAGGAAGAGTCTGCCGTGGTGTCCTTAAAGCCTGCCACGGCACGGCCAGCCGTTACGGTGCGTGATGTAAATGTCATTTACCCGGCGGCAGACCAGCCAGTACATGCACTTAAAGATGTGAATCTGACAATTCGCCAGGGTGAGTTTGTCTCTTTCATTGGGCCGTCCGGTTGCGGAAAAACAACCTTACTGCGTGCCATTGCCGATCTCGAACAGGTGAGTTCAGGTGAGTTGCTGGTCAACGATATGTCTCCTTCTGAAGCCCGCCAGGCCGGGGCTTATGGTTATGTCTTCCAGGCACCGGTATTGCTCCCGTGGCGCACGGTGCTGGCAAATGTCATGTTGCCGTTACAAATTCAGGGTGTGCCGCCAGGCCGGTGTGATGAAATTGCCCGTGAGCAACTGGCCCGTGTTGGGCTGAAAGGGTTTGAGAAAAAGTACCCCTGGCAGTTATCCGGCGGCATGCAGCAGCGTGTCTCCATTGCCCGTGCTTTAGGTTTTGAACCCAAAATATTGATGATGGATGAACCTTTCGGCGCGCTGGATGAACTGACCCGCGACAACCTCAACCAACAACTGCAGCAACTGTGGTATCACGAGCAACGCACTATGGTGTTCGTGACCCACTCCATTTCTGAGGCAGTGTACCTGTCCACCAAAATCGTCATTATGTCTCCACGGCCCGGGCGCATTATTAAAGTGATTGATTCGCCCCTGCCTGCTGAGCGCGACCTGTCAATCCGCGACACAGCTGCATTTATGCAGTTATCTCAGGCGGTGAGGGAAGCGCTGGTGGAGGGGCATCATGACCACTAGAACGCTCTCCTGGGGCAGGCGTTTAACGTTCCATACGCTGCCCGTCAGTGTGGTACTGCTGGCAGTGGTCGTGCTGTGGTACGCCCTGGCTGTGGCGCTGAATGCCCATGGCACCATTGACCGGGTGTTGTCCCACCGGGCTTCCTGGAACACGGCAGATCTGATTGTTGCCTCACTGAATGCCACTCGCCCGTTACTGCCTGCTCCCCACCAAATTGTTGCTGATATCTGGAACAGCCTCACTCAATGGCCGGTAACATCGCCGCGTAACCTGCTGTTGCACACCTGGGTAACGGCCAGCGCCGCATTAACCGGTTTCGCCATGGGGGTGGTGTTGGGGATTTTGCTGGCAGTGTGTATCGTTCATTCTCGCACCCTGGATAAAGCATTGCTGCCGTGGATTGTAGCCTCACAAACCATTCCGGTACTGGCTATTGCTCCCATCGTACTGATCATTCTCGGCAGCATGGGGATAACAGGTATGTTGCCGAAAGCCACCATCGCCATGTATTTGTGCTTTTTCCCGGTGACGATAGCCACTGTGCAGGGGCTGCGTTCCCCGCAAAAAATGGAGATGGAACTGGTACACACCTGGGCGGCCAGCCGGATCCATATCTTCTGGATGGTGCGCCTGCCTTCCGCTTTGCCTTATTTGTTCCCCGCTTTTCGTGTCGCGATTGCCAGTGGGCTGGTGGGCACCATGGTGGCAGAACTGCCTACAGGTGCGCAGGCCGGGTTAGGGGCTCGCCTGCTGACCGGTTCTTATTACGGTAATACCGTGCAGATTTGGTCGGCTCTGGTGATGGCGTCGCTGCTGGGCCTGGTACTAACCGGCATGGTCACACTGGCTGAACGCCTGGTCATGCGTAAGCGTAAGGGGGCGTGATGAAAAGTAAAACTATTCCGGGTGTTATCTCACTGCTGTTGGCACTGCTGTTACTGGCTTTATCCCTGGTCCAACTCTCTGTTGCCTCGCCGGTGAACGGTGCGCTGGCGGCGGTAAACCTGGTGCTGATTATCAGTGCGCTGCTGGCCTGTTCACCCACATTGCCGGTCTGGCGCATGGCGGCTTTTGCTATCACTCTGGCGGCAGGTACCGTGTGGCTTGCGTGGTTGCCGCTCAGCGGGTTAACTCTGGCGGCGGTGGCATTACTGGCGGTGGTCAGTGTGCAGCGCCTTGCCCGCACGCCACTACCGGCAAGCCTGGTTGCCAGCCTGTTAGGGCTGTGGATCCTGGTGTTCTGGCAAATCCTGGTCACGGCATTTGATGTGCCCCAGGTCATCTTGCCTGCGCCGCTGGCGATTGTGTCTGCGCTGGTGAGCAGCTCAGGTATGCTGATGGGCGATGTCCTGCAAACGGTGATTAAGTCTGTCCTGGCGGGTTATGTCCTGGGAAGCGGGCTGGGTATTGTGGTTGCTTTGTTGATAGACCGCCTGCCGTTCCTGCAACGCGGATTGCTGCCAGTGGCCAACCTGACCAGTACCGTGCCATTAGTGGGGGTGGCGCCGATAGCGGTGATGTGGTTTGGCTTCGACTGGCCTTCCAAAGCGGCTGTTGTCACCCTGGTCACCTTCTTCCCGGCTTTGGTGAGTACCCTGGCTGGCCTGAAATCCTGCGGGAAAATGGAGCAGGAACTGATGTATTGCTATGCCGCCACGCCGCGCCAGAGCCTGCTTTCCCTGCGCCTGCCTGAAGCCATGCCATTCATTTTTAGTGCCCTGAAAGTGAATGCGACGCTGTCATTAATTACCGCCATTGTTGCGGAGTTTTTTGGCTCGCCCACTGCCGGGCTGGGCTTTCGTATTTCTACTGAATCTGCGCGCATGCATATGCCGGTGGTGTGGTCTGCCATTGTGGTGGCCTCCGTTGCCGGCTCGCTGATGTACGCCCTGGTGGTCCGCCTCGACAGGCGGGTGAATTTCTGGCATCCCACAGTGCGTGGTATGTCGTAAGCGAAGTGAATGAAAAATAACGTTAATTAATGATGCTTAGCACGTTTGTATTCCCTTTTTAATACCGGCGGCTGGTAGCGGTATGCCGGAATGAGTCTGGGGATATACATACCTAACCCGAGGAGTTACTCAATGATAAAACGTTCTGCTTTTCGCCGGGGATTGTTGCTGGCGGCAATGTCTGCGACGCTCGCCTTTCAAACCTTTGCCGCAGAGAAAGTGACACTCCAGTTAAAATGGGTGCCGCAGGCGCAGTTTGCTGGCTATTACGTGGCTCAGGCGAAAGGTTTTTATCAAAAGGAAGGGCTGGATGTCACTATCAAGCCGGGCGGGACGGATATTTCGCCAGTCCAGGTGATTGCCGGTAAATCTGCAGATGTCATTGTTGACTGGCTGCCTGATGCGCTTGCTTCCCGCGAAGCCGGCGTTCCATTAGTGAATATTGCCCAGGTCTATGACCGCTCGGGCATGATGCTCACCTGTAAAAAAGCCAGTGGCATTAAAACCCCGGCAGACTTTAAAGGCAAAACCCTCGGTGTCTGGTTCGGCGGCAACGAATACCCCTTCTTTAACTGGATGAACAAACTGGGGCTGAAACCGGGTAAAGACATCACCATCTTAAAACAGGGCTTCAACGTTGACCCATTGTTACAGGACCAGGCTGCCTGTATCTCCACCATGAATTACAACGAATACTGGCAGTTAATTGACGCCGGGCTGAAAAAAGATGAACTGATTAATTTCCCCTATGAGGACGAAGGGGTTTCAACCCTGGAAGACGGCCTGTACGTGCGTGGCCCGGACCTCAAGGACCCGGCGTTTGTCAGCAAAATGGCGAAATTCCTGAAAGCGTCATTTGAAGGGTGGAACTATGCCGTTAAACACCCGGAAGAAGCAGCAAAAATTGTGGTTGCTGAAGATGCCTCTGGTGCTTCCACCGTGGAAGGGCAAACACGCCAGATGGAAAATGTCGCCAAACTGATAACCAACGCGAACACCCCAAAAATTGGCTGGCTTGACCCGGCAGCCTACCATCGCACCATTGATGTTCTGCTGCACAGTGGCGGCGATACCCCGGTGATTAAGAAAGACCCGGGCGATGCGGCTATGTCCCACGCAGTATGGGATGCCGCTGCCAAACTGCAGTAATGCTTTTGCGCCAGGGAGGGCGCTTTTCATTCGTTTCGGAGGCGTAAGTTAACTGATGAATGATGTATTGCTCAGTGGCATGGTGGAAAGCCCGGATAAAGGGCGCATTCGCCAGGACAATGAAGCCGTTATCCTGCCTGCGGCTGAGCGGGTGTTTGCCCGTTATGGCTTTCGCGGTGCGACCATGCAACAAATAGCCGATGAAGCCCAACTCCCCAAGCCCAACCTTCACTATTACTTCGGCAATAAACAAAACCTTTATCTGCGGGTACTGGAGCGCATTCTCCATGACTGGCTGGCGCCACTCGAAGTCATGGTGGCGGACGCAGACCCTAAAGCGGCGCTGGAAGCTTATGTACGCAAAAAAATCCGCTTCAGCTTTACGCGCCCGGATGCCTCAAAACTGTTTGCCAATGAAATATTGCAGGGCGCACAGGTGGTGCACCCGTTACTGCAAAATCAGTTACGCCAGTTGGTGGCTGAAAAAGCACGCATGCTGGATGGCTGGATAGCGCAGGGAAAATTACGCGCAACTGATACCACTCACTTCTTTTTTACCGTCTGGTCGATGACCCAGACCTACGCCGATTTTGACATTCAGATAGCCGCAATTCTGGGGAGTGATGCCCACAGTGAAGGCGCTGAAGAGCGTGCAACCCAGCATGTGCTGAGTTGTGTTTTACGGATTTGTGGTCTTGAGTGATGGCATGCCTGTTGCCTCTTAATGTAGCTAAAAGTGTCAAAAATGGTGCGAAATGCACCAAAATGAAGAGATGTTGTGCATTGATAAGCGTGTGTTGGTGGCCTTAAGCCTTGTTTTCTGCAGGGTTAAAGGAAGATGAAATAAATGGCATGCAAATCGCATGGGTATTCCTGAAAACTTAACCATTTGGTCAAAAATTTGCAGCCGGACTTTTCGTGAGCTGCATCTTTCAGGAGAAGCATAATGAGCAGAGACGTCCCGCAGTATGTTGTTGTTCGTTGCCCCACCGAGCTGCCCCTGTTTCATTTTTGGCAAGTGCAGGAGGTGGCTTGTGAATAAACATGCACCTTTGGGTATTGATCTGGCTGGTGTACAGGCTGGCCGATTAGCCCCGGCAGATTACGCGCGTGAGTTTGCCGATTGCGAAGCCCCACTCACAGCACACCAGGCTGTAACAGAAGCTGACCGTTGCCACTACTGTTATGACGCACCCTGTAGCCAGGCGTGCCCGGCAGATATCGATGTTCCGGGCTTTATTCACCGCGTAGCACAAAACAATACGCGCGGTGCAGCTGAACTGATCCTTAAAGCCAATGTGCTGGGTGGTATTTGCAGCCGGGTTTGCCCAACAGAAAACCTGTGCCAGCAGGCTTGTGTGCGTAACGCTCAGGATGGCAAACCGCTGAATATTGCATTGCTCCAGCGTTTTGCCACCGACCAGTTCTTTGCTGATGGCGGCAAGCCGCTGTTTGTTCGTGCTCCTGCCACCGGGAAGCGTGTGGCCGTGGTTGGTGCAGGCCCGGCAGGCCTGGCTGTTGCACATCAACTTGCAGTTGCAGGCCACGAAGTGGATATGTTTGACGCCAGCCCGAAAGCGGGTGGGCTGAATGAATATGGCCTTGCCCGCTACAAAGTGGGCGAAGATTTTGCCAGCAAAGAGGTGGCGTGGCTGCTTTCGGTGGGCGGCATTCATTTTCACCCACAAACCCGTCTGGGGCTGGATGTGCAGCTTAATACACTGCGTGAAGAGTATGACGCGGTTTTCCTGGGCCTGGGCCTTGCGGCTGTTAACGATGCCAGCCTGGGTTCAGCAGAACCCACAGGTGTTATGGATGCCGTTGATTTTATTGCCCGTCTGCGCCAGAGCACGGACCTCAGCCAGTTGCCTGTTGGCCGTAACGTGGTGGTGATTGGCGGTGGGATGACGGCGATTGACGCCGCCGTTCAGGCGAAGAAGCTCGGTGCGCGTGACGTCACTTTGGTATACCGCCGCGGGGCTGAATCCATGAAAGCTTCGCCCAAAGAACAGGCGTTTGCCAAAGACAACGGTGTCACGCTGCGTTACTGGTCTGCGCCGCTGGCGTATGAACAGCAAAATAACCAGGTGACTGGCGTGACATTCAGTGTGATGGCCCAAAGTGACACCGGCCTGGCAGACAGTGGGGAGCGTTACACCCTGGCGGCGGACTGGGTACTGAAAGCGATTGGCCAGGCTTACGACCCGGCCCCGGCAGGAGCGGCGATAACCCTTAAACAGGGCCGCATCTTAACCAATGAGCAGGGCCAGACCTCGTTGCCGGGTGTTTGGGCCGGGGGCGACTGTTGCTTCGGTGGCCTTGATCTCACGGTTGATGCGGTGCGGCAGGGAAAAATCGCCGCAGTTTCCATTGCACAGGCACTTTCTGTTGCTACATCTCATGCTGATTTCGCCGGGGAGCACGCTCATGGCTGATTTACATAGTAATTTTTTAGGCATCCACAGTCCTAATCCTTTCTGGCTCGCCTCTGCGCCACCAACCGATAAAGCCCTGAATGTGGAACGCGCATTTGCCGCTGGCTGGGGTGGCGTGGTGTGGAAAACCCTCGGGCTTGACCCCCATGTCGTTAACGTAAGCGGCCCGCGTTACAGCACGTTGCGCGGCGCAGACCGCAAAGTGCTTGGCCTGAATAATATTGAACTTATCACCGACCGCAGCCTCGCCATTAACCTGGAAGAAATTGCTCAGGTGAAAAAACGCTGGCCGGACCGGGCGATTGTGGTCTCTATCATGGTGCCCTGCGAAGAAGACGCCTGGAAAACTATTCTGCCGCAAGTGGAAGCAACCGGCGCTGATGGCATTGAACTGAACTTTGGTTGCCCGCACGGGATGAGTGAACGGGGCATGGGCGCGGCAGTAGGCCAGGTGCCTGAATATATTGAGATGGTTACCCGCTGGTGCAAACAGTATTGCAGCCTGCCGGTTATCGTCAAACTCACCCCAAATATCACCGACATCCGCTACCCCGCCAGAGCTGCGCGGGCTGGTGGCGCAGATGCCGTTTCACTGATCAACACCATCAACTCCGTGATGGGCGTTGACCTGGATTCCATGCTGATGACGCCCCATACCGGCAATAAAGGGTCCCACGGCGGCTATTGTGGCCCGGCGGTGAAACCCATTGCCCTGAATATGGTGTCTGAAATTGGCCGCGATGCGCAAACCCAGGGGCTGCCGATTTCCGGTATCGGCGGGATTTCCACCTGGCGCGATGCGGCGGAATTTATCGCGCTCGGTTGTGGCAACGTTCAGGTGTGTACAGCCGTGATGGTCAATGGTTTCCAGATTGTGCGCGACATGATTAGCGGCCTGGAAAACTACATGGATCAGAAAGGGTTCCGCACCATTGAAGATTTCCGCGGCATGGCGCTGGGCAGTGTTACTGACTGGCGTTACCTCAACCTTAATCATGTTGATAAAGCCGTCATTGATCAAAGCCTGTGTATTAAATGCGGGCGTTGCCACCTGGTGTGTGAAGACACCTCTCACCAGGCCATCTCTACCTTACAAGACGGTGAACGCCACTTTGAAGTGCGCGAAGAAGACTGCGTTGGCTGCAACCTGTGCGCCTCTGTCTGCCCGGTAGAAAACTGTATTTCTCTGCGTAGTTTGCAACCCGGCGAAGTGGATAAACGCACCGGTAAAGTGGTGACCGACCAGTATGCCAACTGGACAACGCACCCCAATAACCCGATGGCAACCACCGCCTGAACCCTGAACAGAAAGGAGAAAACAATGGGTAATGTGTTGATTAAAGGCGGTACGGTGGTGAATGCCGATTACCAGCAACGCGCCGATGTGTTGTGTGCGGGCGGGAAGATTGTTGCCGTGGGTGATGCCGCCGAGTGGGATATTCCGGCGGGCACTGAAACGCTGGATGCCGGTGGGTTGTACGTGATGCCCGGTGGCATAGACCCGCATACACATATGAATTTCCCGTTTATGGGCACCACTACGGTAGATGATTTCTACAGCGGTACTTCGGCGGCTCTGGCGGGAGGCACCACAACCATTATTGATTTTGTGATACCAAACCCGCAGCAGCCCTTGATGGAAGCTTACCATCAGTGGCGCGGCTGGGCAGAAAAAGCCGCATCTGACTACAGCTTCCATGTGGCGATAACCTGGTGGGATGAGAGTGTTCGCCGGGATATGGGCACGCTGGTGCGCGAAGAAGGGGTGAACAGCTTTAAACACTTTATGGCCTATAAGAACGCCATTATGTGTGATGACGAAACCCTGATGAACAGCTTCCGCCGTTGCCTGGAGCTGGGCGCAATGCCCACCGTCCATGCTGAAAACGGCGAAATGGTGTATCTCCTGCAACAAGAAATGCTGAAACAGGGGATTACTGGCCCTGAAGCCCACCCGTTATCGCGCCCGCCAGAAGTGGAAGGCGAAGCCGCCAACCGGGCAATTACTGTTGCCAGCATTATGGGCGTACCTATTTATGTGGTGCACGTTTCCTGCCGTGAATCTGCCGAAGCCATTGCCCGCGCCCGCAACCGTGGCCAGCGGGTGTATGGCGAGGTGCTTGCCGGGCACCTGGTTATTGATGACAGCGTGTATCGCCACCCCGATTTCACCGTTGCCGCCGCCCATGTGATGAGCCCGCCATTTCGTGATAAATCCCACCAAAGTGCGTTATGGCACGGGCTGCAATCCGGCCAGTTACATACTACAGCGACAGATCACTGCACGTTCTGCGCCAGCCAGAAAGCCATGGGCAGCGACAGTTTCACCAAAATTCCCAACGGGTGCGGTGGGGTGGAAGAGCGTATGGCAGTAATTTGGGATGCTGGTGTCAACAGTGGCCGGCTGACACCCAGTGAGTTTGTGGCAATCACCTCTGCCAACACCGCCCGCTTGTTTAACCTGTACCCGCGTAAAGGCTGTGTTGCGCCGGGTGCGGATGCAGACCTGGTGTTGTGGGACCCGGCGGGCAGCAAAACGTTATCTGCCGCCACCCATCACTCCCGTAATGATTTCAATGTGTTTGAAGGCCGGACCGTCACCGGCGTTCCGGTGTTTACCCTCAGCCAGGGGGTTGTGGTTTGGGCTGATGGTGAGTTACGTGCCCGTGAAGGTGCCGGGCGCTATATCAAACGCCCGGCATTTGGGCCGGATTTCAGTGCGGCAGCCGCCTGGGAACGCCAGCGGGCACCGCAGGCAGTAGCGCGTTAATACCCTGTTATTCGAATTCAATGAAGGAAGGAGAAAGTCATGACAAGTGAAGTATTATCCGCAACGAAAAAAACGGCAGATACCCAGAGCCTGCGCATTAATGGCGAACGCTTGTGGGATTCACTGATGCGCCTGGCTGAAATTGGTGCCACGCCTAAAGGCGGTGTATGCCGCCTGACACTGACGGATCTCGACCGCCAGGGCCGCGACCTGGTGGTGTCCTGGGCCAAAGAAGCCGGGTTATCTGTAGAAGTGGACCAGATTGGTAATGTGTTTATGCGCCGCGCCGGGCGTGATAACAGCCTGCCACCTATTGTCGCTGGCAGCCATATCGATACCCAGCCCACCGGCGGCAAGTTCGATGGTAACTTCGGTGTGCTTTCCGCCCTTGAAGTGATTCGCACTCTGAATGACTACGGTATTGAAACTGAAGCACCGGTAGAAATGGTGTTCTGGACCAACGAAGAAGGTTCCCGCTTTGTTCCGGTGATGATGGGCTCCGGGGTGTTTGCCGGTATTTTCACGCTGGAACAGGCCTATGCCGCCACCGATACCACCGGCAAAACTGTAAAAGATGAACTGCATAAAATTGGTTATGCCGGGCCGGCAGTTCCCGGGCAACACCCGATTGGTGCCTATTTTGAAGCTCACATTGAGCAGGGGCCGATTCTGGAAGACCAGGATATTTCTATTGGCGTGGTGCAGGCCGTGCTGGGGATCCGCTGGTATGACTGCACTGTAACGGGGATGGAATCCCATGCCGGGCCAACCCCAATGGCTATGCGCCAGGATGCACTCCAGGTCTCCACCCGCATTATGCAGGAAGTGATCGCCATCGCCGGGCAGTTTGCGCCCCATGGGCGGGGAACAGTGGGTATGGTGCAGGTGTACCCTAACAGCCGCAACGTGGTGCCAGGCAGCGTGAAGTTCTCCATTGATTTCCGCAACATGACCGATGCCGATGTGGATAACATGGATACCGCCCTGAAAGCCTTTATTGCCAAAGTGGAACAGGAAAGTGGCCTGAGCGTTAAGCTGGAACAAGTTTCCCACTACCCGGCCGCGCCTTTCGACCCGGCCTGCAAAGATGCCGTGCGCCGTGCTGCTCAGCAGTTGGGCTATTCCCATATGGATATTGTTTCTGGCGCCGGGCACGATGCAGTCTATATGAGCATGCTCGCCCCCACCGGGATGATTTTTATCCCCTGCAAAGACGGTATCAGCCATAACGAAATTGAGTATTCCTCACCAGAACAGGTCGAAAAAGGCGGCAATGTGCTGTTGCATGCCATGCTGGAAAAAGCCGGTGTTGTTGGGCGCAAGTAAGTTACAGTTCAGTTTTAACCAGGCGTTGGGATAGCGGGTGTCTGCCCGTTTATCCCGCCGTGTAAGACTGTGACATATTTTCCCGCTTTGGCCTGTTAGCCCCGGGTGCTACAGTCAGTCCGTAACACTCAGGTTGGAGAAACCAGCGTGACCTCTCAGGGCTTAGTGGAAAACCAGGCCAGCATCATTGTGCTGGATGACGAAAGTGAATTGCGCCAAATGTTGCAGCATTACCTGCAGGCGCATGGGTTTCGTGTCCAGGCTATTGCGGACAGCGCCCGGCTTGATGTTCTGCTGGCCCGCTCTCCCTGGGATTTACTTATCCTCGATTTAATGATGACACCGGAAGATGGCCTGAGTGTGTGCCGCCGCATACGTGCAGAAGGGCACACTTTACCGGTGTTGATGCTCACCGCCCGTGGCGACCCGGTAGACCGGATAACCGGCCTGGAAAGTGGCGCTGATGATTACCTCGCTAAGCCCTTTATTCCACAGGAACTGTTGGCTCGTGTCCGGGCTATTTTGCGCCGCCAGCGTATGCTGGGGGGCGAAAACCCGGCTGCGCCCAAAAAAGTGCGTTTTGGTGAGTTTGAGCTGGATCTGGCGCAGTCACTGCTGACACATTTGGGCACGCCTGTAGAGGTCAATACTGCAGAAATCAGCTTGTTGGTGGCGCTGGCGACCACGCTTAACCGCCCGGTAAGCCGCGATAATTTAATTGCCCGCGCGCGCGGGCGCAGCTATGTGGCACTTGACCGCAGTGTGGATGTACAGGTGTTGCGTATTCGCAAAATCATTGAGCAGAACCCGTCCGAACCACGCTGGTTGCGCACTGTGTGGGGGAAAGGCTATTTGTTATCCGGTGAGGTTATTGCCTGACAACGTGCCAGTGCTCACCTGCCTTTTAGCGCTCAAACCTGCCAGGTCTTAACAAGCCCGGCTTCATTCCCACCTGGTTATTCTGAGTAACAGGAGCACACATGCCAGGCTCTGTGTTCAACAAACGCTTATTTCGGTCTCTACTCGGCCGCAACCTCGCTTTGCTTATCCCAATGGTTTTGCTCTGTTTTGCTTCTGCGTGGTTCGTGTGGATTCGCCTGGTGCAGTTTCCCCGGGTAGATGATGCAGCCGCACTGGTCAGCCAGCAGATCAGCATGATAAACCAGTTGTTCGCAACACTGACGCCCGAAGAGCGCCGCCAGCAATTAATCAATATGCATGGAATTCCTGACAGCGAACTGCCTACAGCCGCACGGCATGACAGCCTGCCAGAAGGCATGATGCTGCATCACTTTTTCGCGCAACTGTCGCGCCAGTTACCTCCCGGTGTGACACTGCATTGGGAATATGGTGAGCAGCGGCGTTTGTGGGTTCGCCTGCGTAAAGATGATGGCTGGTGGATAGCCTTTTCGGCTCAGCATATTTCCAACCAGATGCCTGCTGCCGGTGTTCTGGTCGCTTTTATTATTATGCTGTTTCCCGTTTTGTGCGCTGCGTGGATCCACTGGCGTCTTTCGCGCCCACTGAACCAACTGGCTGCGGCTGCGCGCACGGTAGCAACCGGGGAGTGGCCTGCGCCGGTTCCACCACAGGGCCCTGAAGAGCTGGCGACAGTCACCCGCGCGTTTAACCATATGGTGAGTACACTGGCGCGTAGTGATGCTGCCCGGGAAGAGATGCTGGCGGGGATTTCACATGATATTCGCACCCCTCTGACCAAGCTACGCATGGTGGTTGCAGAACCTGCGTTGTTTCAGTCCGGGCAGAAAGACGCCGAGCGTTACATTGCGGCCATTGACGCCATTTTGGGGCAGTTTATTGATTTCGCCCGTAAAGAAGATAACGAAGTGGCGCAACCGGGTAACCTCAATCACCTGGTAGAAGCGCTGGTGGCAGATTACGCGGGCCTTGGTGTGGATTTCACTGTGCAACTGGCAGAGTTACCTGAGTTCACCTGGCGGCCAGTTTCCGTTCAGCGTGCGCTGATGAACCTGATGCAAAATGCAGTGAAATACGGCCAAACGGGTTTGCATGTGTCTACGCGCCTTGAAGGGCCCATGGCTGTGGTGGAAGTGGCAGATAGCGGGCCTGGGATCCCACCAGAACAATGGCCTGATATTGTTCGGCCATTTTACCGTGGTAAGGCGCGCCAGGATAAAGGCGCCGGGCTGGGGTTGTCGATTGTTGAGCGCATCGCCCGCCAGCATGGTGGGCAACTGCGTTTATCTGCCTCCGCGACTGGCGGGCTGGCGGTAGCTGTTCTGTTGCCGCTGAACCGGTAAATGGGGTTGCCGCTCACGCCATTTGTCAGGGCGATTGATTTGCCCATACCCTGTTATTCACCCTGGGTCTGTTATTCACCCAGCGCCTGGCGTAATGTCAGCCAGGCCTGCAAGGCTGCCGTTTGTGATGTGACCAGCGCCGACTGCTGCTGGTATTCACTCAGCCGGGCCTGGTTTACGGCATCCTGAGTACCCATTCCTGCACTAAACCGCGCCTGTTGTTGTGCAGTAAGCTGTGCCGAAGCGGTGACGAGTCTGGTGGCGGTTTCGCTGCTGGTTTTGCTGATTTGCAGAGCGGTTAACCCTTTATCGACATCACTTAATGCCTGAATCACTGTGGCCTGGTAATTATGCGCGGCTTCTTCAAATTGTGCCGTTGCTGCCTGGTAATTTGCCTGCAGGCGCCCGCCGTCAAACAAGGGTTGAGATATTCTGGCACCTAACGACCACAGCAGACTGCCGGCGCTCAGCAAAGAAGAGAGGCTCGATGACTCGGTACCCAGGCTGGTGGTGAGATTCAGTGACGGGAAAAAATCAGCCCGGGCGACTTTCACCTGAGCACGGGCAGCATTCAACTGGTCGGTATCACGGCGAATATCCGGGCGCTGTTTGAGCACGCTGGCAGGCAGGCTGGCGGGTGTCTGAGGTAAATTGAGCGGCCAGTGTTGTGAGCTGCGTAAACCGGCCAAACTACCTGGCATCAGCCCGCACAGTACCTCCAGTGTATGGATATCGTCACTAATATGCAGGCTCATCGCCTGTTGCTGGTTATTCAGCGCAAACAATGCCATTTGTGCCTGAGTTGCTGCGGTCAGGTCGGTGATTCCCGCCGACTGGCTGGCCTGGCTGTTTTCGAATAATGCCTGTTGTACCGCTTGTTGTTTACTGAGCAGTTGTGCACTGGCCTGGTCGGCCCGCAACTGGATGTAACCCTGTGCAACCGAGGCAACCAATGATAACCGGGCGTTGCGCAGGTCTTCCTGGCTGGCTTCTGCTTGTGCCCCGGCTACATTTTCACTGGCTTGCAGTTTTCCCCACAGATCCACTTCCCAGCTCAATTGTAACGGTGCCTGCCAGTCGGTGGCATAGGGTTGAGTGTCCAGAAACAGGCCGCTACTGCTGAGGGCGCTTTCGTGGCCGTTGCTGCTGACTTTCCAGGGTTTATCCGTTGCGGTTGATGCTTTGCGTCGGCTGGTTTGTGGCGACAGTGAAAGTTGTGGCAACCGGTCTGCATGGGCCTGGGCTGTCTGAGCCATTGCGGCGCTCAGGCGGTCTGCCGATGCGGCAATATTGGGGTTATTTTCCAGCGCCTGGTGAACCAGTGAGTTGAGTGTTGTGTCATTAAACTCAACCCACCAGTCCGGGCGCAGTTGTGCTGTTGTGGAGGCGCTGCTGGTTGCGTTAAACCGGTTGGGGATTGCCAGTGTAGTGTCTTTTGGCAGCGCAGGGGCATGGCACCCACTAAGGCTCAGAGCAATACTCAGGGCAGTCAGTGAGGCACACAGAGTGTTCATAACACGCATGGTTCAGTTTCGCTTATCGTGAGTTATCACGCTATTCATGGGGCGTTCAACTAACTGGCCATCTTCCATTTCCAGAATTCTGTCTACCAGGTCCAGACAGCGGTGGTCGTGAGTAACCAGCACTACTGCGGTATCTCGCTCATGCGCAATGTTATGAAACAGCGACACCACCTGGCGCCCGCGCTTGCTGTCCAGTGCTGCGGTAGGTTCATCGGCCAGTAGCAGTGGCGGGTGGTTTGCCAGAGCCCGGGCAATCGCCACGCGTTGTTGCTCACCGCCAGATAATTGCCCGGGGTAGTTATTGGCCCGGTGCTCAATTTCAAGCCAGCTGAGTAAATCCGCGAGTGTTCGGGCTTGCTGTGGTGCTGGCACGTCATTGATTTCCATTGCCAGGCGAATATTCTCCTGGGCGGTAAGAAAGGGGATCAGGTTGGGTTTCTGGAAAACGAAGCCAATATTCTTGCGGCGGAAATCGCGCACGTTGCCAATTGCGGCATCAGGGCCACTGGCGGACAACCCGTTAATAGTCACTGTGCCCTGGGTTGGGGATTCCAGTAACCCGGCAATCATCAGCAGGGTGGATTTACCCGAGCCACTGGGGCCGAGCAGGGCAACAACTTCACCGGCATACAGCGTGGTCGTGACATTGGCGATGGCGGTAACCTGGGTGAGGCCCTGGCCATAGCACTTGGTAATACCGCTGAGCTCAATGACCGCACGTTTCATGACAGCACCTCACGTGCTTCTACCTGCATGGCACGGCGGATACCGAGTAACGCTCCAACAATGCATAACAGCAAAACAATAACTGCAAACAGCAGGTAATCATTGAGTGTCAGTACCAGGCGGCGTGGAAAGAAAGGTGATACCACGGGAATGAGCACGGCTGCCATGGTGTAACCCAGAGCACCCAGAGCAATAGACTGCTGTAAAATCATACTGATGATGACACGGTTGCGCGCGCCAATCAGTTTGAGGAGCGCAATTTCGTGGAGTTTCTCCAGTGTCATGGTGTAGAGCGTCACCGCAATTACAACGGCGGTTACTACCAGTAAAATGGCTGTGAACAGTACTATCTGGCCCCGTAAACGCTCCAGCCTGCCATACAAAAAGACTTCTCGCTCCTGTTCGCTGGTCAGAGCGATAACGTCTCCCCAGCGGTTTATTTGTTGCTGCACTTGCTGCAGGTTGGCACCGGGGACCAGAGTTAACAGGACTGCGGCAATATTAGCTGTTTTACTGGGCACCTGGACGCGCCCGGTATCGCGCGAGATATACACACTTTCTTCCGGGCGATGAGCCTGGATATCCAGCGCATCATTAACCGACACAGCAACCATGGGGTTACCGTTGTAGTCCTGGTAGTTCTTTGCCACACCCACCACGGTGAGATCTGTTGTGCCGAGGCGCAGTGTGTCACCGGTATGCAGGCCGGTACTTTGGTCTGCAATGGCTTCATTGCGCCCGGCACGCAGGTGGCGGCCTGCGGATAATGGAATAGTGCTGCCGGTATCTGTTGGGTAATCCAGCCCAACCAGTGATGCGCGCACTGTTTTACCGTGCACGCTGAAACGCTCTGATTGCAAGGTAAACTGCCGGGCGGTTGCGACATCCTGTAAGGCCAGAGAACGGCTCAGTACGCTGCGGTCAATGAGTGAGCTTTCGGCGAACGGGCCTTCGGTTCCGGCTTCAATTACCCATAAATCTGCATGGGCGTGGTCAATAATGGACAATGCATCTGCCACGATCCCCTGATACAACCCAGTCATAGCCAGCGATGTCATCAGCATTAAACCAATCCCCACGCAGGTTAGCGTAAAGCGAAACAGACCCGCGCGAATGTCTTTAATCGCGAGATTCATCTTCGCTCCTGACCGGGCTGATACGCCGCCCGGGGCGGTAGTGGGCCGGTGGCAGTACCAGGCTGTCTGGTGTTACCCCTTGTGTGATTTCACTGGCCTGTTCGGTGTGTTGCCCAATTTGCACCTTGCGCAAGACCGCATGCCCTTTGTCCAGCAACCAAACCCAGGTTTCTCTGTTTGCATGGGTGAGCAGGTGCTCTGGCAGGGTAAGCACAGGCTGCGCACTGGTGTGGTGAAGAACTACAACCGCTCGCTCACCCAGCGCCCAGCCAGGGGGCAGGGCCGGTAACCCAATATTGGCGGTGAATTCGCGCGTGTCGCTGTCTACGCTGCGGTTTATCCGCTCCACATAGCCGTGCAGGGCCTGGTTCGGGTGTGAGCGCAGAAAAACCTCGCAACTGTCACCCACCTGGATGGTGCCCAGTACTGATTCATCAAAGCGTGCACTGATGTACAGCGATTGAGTATCGGTTAACTCAATACAGGCTGTGCCGGGGGAGATAATGTCGCCTTCACTGCACTTTCTGCCGGTAATTAAGCCGCTGAATGGCGCCACCATTCGGGTATCCGCAAGGCGCGACTGAGCGGCGCGCCATTGTGCCTGTGCCTCTGTATGGGCGTGTTGTGCCTGCTGCCACTGGAACCGGGCTGACGCCAGGTCTAGCTGGGCTGTCTGCAGGCTGGTTTTGGCATTTTCCAGGTCGCTTTGTGAAATCGCGCCTTTACCTGTGCGGGCCAGAATATGTGCGCGGCGGTCATCATCTTTGGCCTGTTGCTCAATATGCTGTTGGCGCAGCCAGTTGGTGTGTGCCGCGGCTTCACTACTCACTGCTCCATCAAGGGCGGCTTTGGCTGCCTGCTCATCTGCCTGCAGCTCCTGGTCATCAAACTGGGCAAGGAGTTCACCTCGTTTGACTTTATCGCCCGTATCAACCAGCAGAGACTGCAGGCGCAATGGCGTTTTGCTGGACAGTTGTGCCTGGTTAAGTGCTGCCATTTCGCCTGCGCCGCTGAATGACTGGTGCAGGACTTCACGCGTTGGGCGAAACACCTGGGTGCGTTTAGGTAACAGATACCCAATAGTGCACAGCATGGCAGCCAGCAGCAAAAGCACGCTGATTTTGCCCGCGTTATTGAGTAACGTTTGTTTGAGAGTAACAGGCCACTGCATTATCGTTACCGTTCCTCAGGCATGTGTGGCTGGAGCAACATACCCCGGCTCACCTTGTTGTGGCGCGCCTTCTGGCTGTTGTGGCTGCCCGGGTTGTTGCGGCGAACCTCCCGGTTGCCCTGGTTGTTGCTGTTTCATTCCTGGTTGCCCATTGGGTGCCATTGGCTGCCCGGGATGGCCTGGCTGAGAAGGCCCATGAGGGGGCCTGGGTTTCCAATACATTCCACGGGGCATTCTGGAGCCTACAGGAGGAGGTGGTGCTGCCACTAACAAACGCGGGGGATGTGCCGGGGTAATAATAACCAGCCTGGCAGGAGAAACCAGGTTGATGTGCTCCGGCTCTTCAGCCATAAGCCTGGGTGCCACGGTTAAAAAAGTGCATAATAACCCCAGGACACCGATAAGCTGCTGGCATCGTTTATTATTCATTGATTTATTATTCATCGTGCTAAGCCTTTATTAATAAATAATGAATTTCAGTTTTTAGGTTGATAATTAAGTGGTTGCTGTGTGTGGGCTGTATTTATTACCAAAAGTTTATTACCGAAAATAATGGCTTGTGGTGCTCAGTTGGCCATAGTTTGCTCTGCACTGATTATTCTATTTTTATTTTCCATACTTCAGAAGTGGTGAATTATGTCATGGCATGTCACTGGTTTTATTCATGGCGACATCAGGTGACATAATTTTATTCTGGTAACCATAAATAAAATTGTGGTGAATAAATAGCGCCGCAATTCTGCGAAAATAAAAGGATGCTACAATGAAAATACGTACATTTTTAATGGCCGGGTTGTTACTGGCTGGCAGTACCACACTGGCTGGCAGTACCACACTGGCTGTTGCTGCCACTCAATCTGCAAGATTGGCTCAGCGGTTTTCACAAGCGGATACCAACCATGATGGTAAGCTGACATTGCAAGAAGCGCAGGCGGGTATGCCGATGGTGGCGAAGCATTTTAGTGAAATTGATACCCAGGGTACGGGCAGTATCACTCAGGCGCAGATTGAATCATTTGTCGCTGCCCACCGTTAGTATTCGCGATACGGTGATACACAGTGGTATGTGGTACATAAACAAACCAGAAAGAAACCCGCGGGTTTCTTTCTGGTTGTACTCTTCAGGTAACCTTTTCTGAGTTTGGTTACCCCGCAGTTGGCGGGGGGTAACACAATTAACCAGGTTATTTACCCGCGGCAGCCATAGCCTGTTTTACCCAGCCATCGAAGGTACTTTGGTGCGCTTTAATCCAGCCATCGACCTGTTGCTGAACATCCTGTGCTGAGTCCTGGCCTTCATGCATCCGTAGATTCTGGGCGTTCACATCTGCCAGGGGGAGTTTCATAATGGCAAACAGTTTGGCTGCCGCCGGGTTTTTCTCCGCCCACTGTTTATTTGCCACAATGTGTTCGTTATTAACGGAGAAACCATAATTCTTGCCATTTGGCAGTGTGGTATCCAGCCCTTTTAACCCGCCAGGATTAGCGGAGAATGGCACGGTGAGCCATACCACATCCTTACCCGATTTTAATACAAAACTAACCCAGTAAGGCGTCCAGGCATAATATAATACCGGTTTGCCTGCTTTATAACGAGTCAGGGTTTCTGCAATAATTGCGGAGTAGTTCCCCTGATTCTGCTCGACAGTATTGCTTAACCCATATGCCTTTATTTGTGTGGCAATAACCGACCCACAATTCCAGCCAGGGTTACAACCGGTTAAATCGGCTTTACCATCGCCATCCGCATCAAATAGTTTGGCTATTTTCGGGTCTTTAAGCTGTGAGAGATCAGTAATATGGTATTTATCTGCTGTTTTCTTATCAATTAAATACCCTTGTGCGGCACCACTAATATACGTCCCTTTGCGGTAAAACTTCTTGTCGCCGCCGGCCGAGTTGTACATGTCTTTCTGTAACGGCTCCCAGTTGACTGCCATATAAGTGGCATCGCCCTCTGATATGGCTGTATACGCAACGTTGTAATCCACTTCTTTGGTTGGCTGAACATCGTAGCCTAATTTTTCAAGCGCGCGGTTCACCAGTTCAGTTTGAAAGGATTCTTCCGGGAGTGGGCTTTGCACAGGGTAAACAGTGACACCTTTGCCGGGTAAGTCAGCAGCCTTTGCGGACCCGGTTGCCATCAGTACGGTGGAAATTAAGGTGAGTGCAACAGGAAAGGTCTTTTTCATGGAACGGTTCCTTATGATGTTGTGCATATTATTCTCCGCCATAGCAGAGCGGATTTATGATTTTTTGGAGCACACATCAATAATGCGGCGGCGCTGATATGCAGCAGGCGTATTATTGATTTTTGCTCATGTGGATGATGGTGAAAACAAAATTAACGCCATCAATTTTTAACGGTTTTTTGCACTGTGCTAAAATGAGGATGGGTGTTTTAGTTATCTTGTTTTTTCCTGTGTAAATATGTTGTTAATATCAACCCTACCATAATCTCTCTTCAAAGCAAGTGCTAATATTCTGCTTAATTTTCCCGGCTGGCTAACTAATGTTGGCAATTTTTACCTGCAATTGAATATAGTGTAATATTTTATTTGTTTTAAAAAATATAAAACATATCAATGCGTTAGGCTGGGTGTTTTGTGTGGTGGGTATCGACAAATTAAAAGAATAATTCCTGCCTGATTATTGGCCTGGTAAGGTGCTGAAATGGCGCGTATAACCTTAGCGATATACGCGCACAGTGGTCAGGATAATGATGCGCCACCACAAATAATGTATTCCTGGCCGGTTATTGCCCCCGCTTCTGGCGAGACCAAAAAATTGACCAGTGCAGCCACTTCTTTTGGGTCGATATAGCGGCCAATAGGGGGAAGTTTAGGTGGCGATGAAACACGGCCTGGTTGAGAGAGCATTGGTGTAAGCGTTGCACCCGGTGCCACAATATTTGCTGTTATGCCGCGGGGGGCCAATTCTGCGGCCCAACTGCGTACCATACCAATTACTGCGGCTTTGCAGGACACATATTGTGAACGCCCGGCGGCACCATGGGCGGTACGGCTGCCAATTAGCACAATGCGCCCACCTGTGGGCATGCGTGGTGCCAGGGTATTAAGTAATACTTGTGGTGCCAGAACATGGATGCGCCACAATTGTTCACTGAGTTCGGCATCCAGCATACCCAGTGGGGCAGCAGCCATAAAACCTGCAGCATGAATGACAGCATCAACTGTTTCAAGGGCTGTTACCGCAGCGGTGAGCGCGGGTAAATCGTTCATGTCCACATTCAGGTTATGAAATGCCTGGCTCGGGTAGCTGGCCGGGCGACGGCTGATTCCTGTCACTGACCAGCCGCTTTCCAGAAGCCGTTCTGTAATGGCTGCACCAATTCCTGAACTGGCGCCAGTGACCAATGCATGTGGCATTACATGTTCTCCGAAATGAGTGTGCGTGGAATTTTAAAGACCGCCTTGCGTACCCCGGCAGGCTGCCCGACAGCACACAGTGCCTGGTGTGGCTCACCGGGGAAGAAAACAGCGAAATAACCAGGTAACAACCTGATGCTTTGGGTTAAATGTGGCGAAGGAACAATAAACAGATCCGGTTTTTTCTCCACAAAGTCCGGGTGGACTTGCGGCAAAGGATCAGCATTTATCTCTTCTTCCCCATCCAGCATCAGTTGGATATCCAGCCAGTCGTTATGGTATTCCGTATGGCGTTGAGAGCCAGGCTGGGTCATTGCCGGGCCGATTGTGCAGTGCCAGTCTTCACCTTCCGGTTGCCAGCGTCCATCATCCCGGTGTTGCAATGCACTCAGTGCACAGTCAGGCCGGGAGAGAATTGCCAGCAGTACGCCGGGTAACCCTGCCAGTGGCAGGGTGTCAACGTGTCCAATTATCATACTTACCTCGTTATGCCATGACCCATTCTGGTGTGATGCAGACGTATTTAATCGCCTGGCGGTACCAGGTATAGGCAATGTGCAACTCACCGTTCAGGCCCTGCTTAATGCTTGGGTAGGAGAATTCACGGTTGAGCTTTTCCTGAGAGTTATTGGTCATGCAATAACCATCACCTTCGTCCAGGTTTTTCATCCATGGCCAGGTTTTGCCATTATCCCGGGAAATGGCGACAGTCATTGGTGCCCTTGGCGCACCCCAGAATGCAGTGCGCCCACTGGCGACTGGCTCGCTGCGGCTGTCATCGCCATCATCAATTTCATCGTAAAGCGATGCGCGGCGCTCTGTTGCCCCGGCTGCACTCATGTTATTAAATACCAGCGCCAGGTCGCCGTTTGCCAGTGTGGTTACCTGAACAGAGGAGTTGTTATTTGGCAGCGTGGTTGGCTCAGGAATGCTCCAGTGCCGCCCTCCGTCTTCGGAGTGGCTACGGTAAATATTGTCTGCCCAGCGGCTTCTGAAAAAGGCCAGCAGGGTGCCGTCATTAGCTGGCGTGATGTTCATATGGACACACCCCAGGCTTTGCGGAACTTCTACATCCTGCCAGGTTTTGCCTTTATCGCTGGAAATTTTCACGCCGCTGATATCATCGTTACCCACCCATTTTTCACCGGGCTGTGTGCGGCAATAGAACACTGGCAACAGCCAGTCGCCATTTTTCAGCACAACGACAGGCTGGCGAATGAAAGTGCCTGGCTGGTCGAGCAGTGTGCGAATTTCTCCAAAGCTTTGCCCGAAATCCGTGGACTGGCGATAGCGAACAATCGCGGTGTCCTGGTTACCGGAGATTTGCGCAGTCCACAGTAACCACAACACGTTGTCCGGGCTAAGGAACAAAACCGGGTTTTGTTCCGAGCGGCTCGGGTCATCTGAAAGTTTACGGGCCTGCGACCATTGCTGGCTGCCTGCTGGCAACCGGGACATCCACACCGAGATATCCGCTATACCTTCCTGGGTACCGCCAAACCAGACACAAAGCACATCACCATTGGGCAGCGGCAACAAATTCGCTGCATGATTTTGCGGGCATGACGATGGCAGCATAGCGGTTGCATAAGGTGAATCACTTGCTGGTGTTTGGATTACGCCATCCCGTGTGGCACAGAAAGCTTCAGACATATCAGACTCCGTTATTACTCATTACGGTATGTGGATTTTGTACTTTGTTTTTATGAGGCACGATGCGGTCAATAACCATGATGACTGCTGGTGTTATCAGAGCGATATACATGTTGTTGATACCAAATGGGTCGCCCAGCAAGTACCACAGTGATGTCATGACACAGGCACCGATTAAACCAGCGTTGGCACCGCGCGTACTTTTGAACATCGGCGAGTAGAAGGCAATGACAGCCACAACCGATATCGACAAACGGATTGCACGGGTGAAGAACGACAGTTTAAGAACCTCAGGAACAAACAAGACAAAGATAAGGGGCAGAAAACCAATGACCAGTGAGATCCAGCGTGTGGCGCGGAACTCCTGATCGGGTGTTGGGTTTTTCATTGGCACATAGAAGTCTTTGACTACCAGCGAAGCAATCGCCAGCGCAACGGTACTGACGCTCACAAAGATAGAAGCAACCAGCGAAGTCGTTACCAACCCTGCCAGCCAGACCGGCATGTCCTGCAGGAATACTGGCAGTGCATACAAACTGTGGATTTCCGGGTGCAGGTATTTTGCGGCGACACCAATAATGGCGATTGCCAGAGCAATGGGAAGGCAGAAGAAAAACGCAACCCAGGTTGAACGTTTGGCAGATTCAACATTTTTGGTGGACGATATCGCCTGAATAACAAACTGAGTACAGAAGATAGAGCCTACCGTACCAATCACCCATGCGACGATGGTGCCGGCACCAAAGTTGCCATCCCATGTCCAGTAGTAATCTGGCATGTTTTTCACCATAGGTGCAAAACCATGGGTTTCGTACAGAGCAAAACCAAGAATAACCAGAACACCGACATATTTAAGTGCACTGTGCAGCATTGTTACCCACGCCACGCCTTTCATACCGCCAAAGGCAAAATAGAATGTACTGACAATTGCGGTAATAAAGGCGGCTTCCGGAAGATTGATTTTCAACACCGTGGAAATGGCTGCTGCACCACTGACATAGTTCCCGACATTCACCAGCAACAGCGCGTAGATCATTATCAGGGATACAATATTCTTGGTTGAACGGCCATATTTTTCAGAGATTGCACCAGAAATAGTGATTTTCCCGGTGTTGTAAATCCGTTTCACCAATAATAAACCAAATAAAGGGAAACCAATTGCGGCACCAAGTACCGACCAGGAGGCAGCAACGCCGGATTCAAATGCTGCCTGTGCGGTACCGATAGTGGATTTGGCACCGATATATTCAGACATCAACAAGATCCCGACAATAAAAGCCGGCATCGCTCTGGATCCTTCCATGAAATCGCCAGAATCTTTACTGCGTAATCGGAACGTCAGCCACGTTGTAAACAGGATATAAGCAACGACGATACCGACAATATATAAGGTATCTTCAGTGGTAAAATGATTCATCATAGCCTCTCTTTTGGGCGTATCAGACCTGGGCATCCTGGGATGCCCGACTGCATTTTTGACGAAAGCGCAAATGGCTTTAGTGAAGGTACTGGTTCACTATCTGGCGAATTTGCTGTTGTTGGTCTGGTGTAAAGCTCACACCATAGCGGCTGGCCCCCACGTCATGGCCCATCAACACCAGTGCCTCTTTAACGACGGCAGGTGAAAAGGCAATTTTGTAGAGGTCAGTGCGTAATCCCGTAACGGCTTCCTGTGCATGGTGTGAGGCCGCAATATCGCCGTTACGGAAGGTTTCCCAAATAGCGTTGATTTGTGTGGGGGCTACATTTGCCAGCCCTGAAACGCAGGCCTTACACCCTTCAACAAAGCCGCGGTGAATTAATGAATCCGGGCCATTCAGTACGGAGAACGCGGGTAAATCTTGTGTGGCGTGGAGAAAACCACTCAGGCTGTCGTAACTGCCTGCGCTGTCTTTAATACCAACAATGTTGGGGTGTTCCGCCAGTTGGCGTACGGTTTCTGGTGCCAGGGTGTTACCGGTCCGGGCCGGAATATTGTAGAGATACAAAGGTACAGTCAGCGCATCCGCGACAGCCAGGTAGTGGCGTGCCAGCTCTTGCTGGGTGAGGGGAACAAACCAGGGCGTAACAGCCGATACCGCGTTGACACCCGTTTGCGCGACTTGTTTACCCAGGCGAATGGTATCCCGGGTTGAGATTTCGCCAATATGCCCGACGACCGGTTTACGCCCGGCAGATTCGGCAACACAGATTTCAGCTATAGCGACTTTTTCCTGCTCACTGAGCACAAAAAATTCGCCATTTGTGCCGCCGCAAAACACACCATTACCAGCCTTGATTTGGCGCTGAACTTGTTGGCGTAACTGGGCGGTATTCAACTCACCTTGTTGAGTAAAGGGTGTGACGATGGCGGTCAGTACCCCGGTAATGGGTTCAGACATGTTATTTTCCTTGAGTAAAAAGCGTTTCGTAGATGGCCTGAATATTTGCTGCACTGACAGGGCAGGGCACATTTTTAATCAGGCGCTGGACATTCAGCGCACCATCCACAAGGTCTGGTACGTTATCCGGGCTGATTCCCAGCGCTTCCAGTGAAGCCGGGAGTTGTAGTTTTTCCACCAGTTCGCCAAACCAGTCGACCAGGCGGCATGATTTTTCTTCTGCACTTAACTGCTGGTCGCTGCCGGGGATCAGGTCCCAGACTTCAGCAAACTTCTCAACAACGGCCGGGCGAATAAAGCGCATGCAGGGGGTAAGTAAAATGGCATTAGCAACACCATGGGGCAGGTGATATTTCCCGCCCAAAGGGTAAGACATTGCGTGTACCAGGTGCGTCCCTGCGTGGTTAATCGCCACCCCGCCATAATAAGAAGCCCAGAGCATTTCCAGTTTGGCAGACAGGTTCTCCGGGTCTTTAACTGCGTTTTCTATATTGCGGAACAGCTTAAACATCCCCTGTAACGCCACGTTATCGCTCACCGGGTTGGCAATGGTGGCGGTAAAGCACTCAATCAGATGGCACAGGGCATCAATACCGGTCGAAGAGGCGATATGTGCTGGCATGCTGGTGGTGAGTTCTGGCAGTAGCGCAACGTAATCCGGTAATAACACAGGTGAAATGATGCCCACTTTTGTTTGCTGTTCCGGGATGGCCAGAATTGCGTTGGGAGTGGCTTCTGAACCGGTACCTGCAGAGGCAGGGATCAGCAAAGAAGCCAGGCGCGTTGACGGTTTTTCACCAGCAAGCAGGGCTTCCAGTGTGGGGGCACTGGTGTGGCAGAGCACAGACAATAACTTAGCGACATCCAGTACGCTGCCACCGCCAACACCCACCACCAAATCAAACTGGGCACCCTGGAGTTTGCCCATAATCTGGTTCACATCATCGCGGGCGGGTTCCGGGGGAACATTGTCAACAATGCTCACGTGCCGGTTATTGGCCTGCAAAAGTTCTGACAGCACTTTCACCGGGGCCAGTTTGATAATGTTCTGGTCACTGACTAATAAAATGCTTTTTTTATCTGCCAGTAATGGCTCTATTGACGCTATGGCACCTGCGCCGCTAATAATGGTGCTGTTTATTGTACCCACGCTCCTCTCCTGTCTGGATATGCAATGTGGTGATTGAATTCAATCAATACAGCATTGCTGTTTCACAACATGGCTAATTTTATAATTTATCCCCGATTCAATTAACTTGATCTTGCTCACATATAATCAAATGTGATTGAATATAATCATTGGCAACGATAATGATGAGCAGGAGACACCATGGAAGCGCAGTACCAGGGAGACAACGTCCTGATTCTTGCGGATGACTTCACTGGGGCAAATGATGCCGCAGTTAACTTCGCTCTGAATGGCGCGCAGGCAATGGTGATGTTCCACCCGGAAAATGTGCCTCAGGCGCAAGTGGTGGCAGTCAATACCGACAGCCGTGCGTTGGCCGCAAACCAGGCTGAACAGGCAATCAAAGCAGCCATCAATACTGTGGGGTTACCGGGCCATTCCCACTGGCTGGTCAAAAAAATCGACTCAACGTTGCGGGGCAACCCCGGCGCAGAAGTTTCCGCGGCATTACAGGCATCCGGTTTAGCCGGTGCGGTAGTGGCGCTGGCTTCACCGGGCCTTGGGCGTACCACCACCAACGGGCAGTGCCTGGTAAAAGGTATACCCGTCAACCAAACCGAATTTGCCAGCGACCCGAAAACCCCGGTCACCGATGCCGACATTATTCATGTGCTGCAACAACAGGCTGAGCGGGTCTGTTACCTGGCAGACCTGGCCTGCGTCCGCCAGGGTAACCTGGCCGCAACACTGCAGGCGTGCTTTGCCCGCGGCGTGGAAGTGGTGGTGGTGGACAGTGAAACTGCACCAGATCTGACGCGAGTCATTGAAGCGGTTGCTTCATTACCCGTTCGCCCACTGCTGGCAGGGTCTGCGGGAATTTGTGAAGCGCTGGCGCAGTATCTGTTTCCACTGGCAGCAACATCGCCGCTATTGCCCCATTCCAGCGGGCCGCTCCTTGCTGTAGTTGGCTCAATGAGTGAAATCGCTCAACAGCAAATGCAGGCAGTCATGCAGCACCCGCTTGTTACCCACATGGCTCTCAGTGCAGAACAGGCGCTTTCTGCGGACAGCGAGAGCTACCTGCATGAATGTGTTCAGGCGGCAGTTGCCGCGCTGAATAGTGGCCGCCATTGCGTTATCAGCACCACTGAGCACCATGATGCCAGGCACCAGGTTGCCCGGTTGTGCCAGCGCTACCAACTGAACCGCGCTCAGTTGGGCGAAAAGCTGTGCCTGTTTTTGGGCAGGCTTACCCAGGCCATTTTGAGTGATGCCACACCTGGAGGGATGTACCTGTCTGGTGGTGATGTGGCGATAGCCGTAGCCCGGGTGCTCGGAGCGCAAGGTTTTACGATTCATGGCCGCATTGCCGAATGTGTGCCGTGGGGAGAGTTCACAGGCAGCCAGTATCTGCGGCCGGTAATGACCAAAGCAGGCGGTTTCGGTAACACGGACACCTTGCTGGAGGTTGTGCATTTTTTTGAGGAGAAGACTAAGTGACCAACGTTATCGCAATTACCATGGGTGACCCGGCGGGCATTGGCCCGGAAATTATCATCAGTGCACTGGCTGAAGGAGAGTTATCAGGCATTCCTGCAGTTGTTGTCGGTTGTGCGGCAACGTTACGCCGCATTCTGGCGCTACAAATTACCAAACCTGCAGAATTGCGCATTATTGACCAGGTGAGCCAGGCCCAGTTTGCGCCCGGGATTATCAACGTGATTGATGAACCCCTTGCAGACCCCCAAGCGCTTGAACCCGGGAAAGTGCAAAAGCAGGCCGGTGATTTGGCTTACCGCTGCATCAGGAAAGCAACTGAGCTGGCAATGGCAGGGGATGTCAGTGCAATTGCCACCGCACCACTCAATAAAGAGGCGCTGCATGCCGCCGGGCATTTATACCCCGGGCATACTGAGCTTTTGGCTAAGCTCACCAACAGCAAAGACTACGCGATGGTGTTATACACCGACACGCTGAAAGTGATTCATGTTTCCACGCATATTGCACTGCGTAAGTTTCTCGATACGCTTAACCAGCCGCGTGTAGAAACCGTGATTCGCCTGGCAGACCAGTTCCTGAAACGTGTTGGTTTTACCCACCCGCGTATTGCTGTGGCCGGGGTGAACCCTCATGCCGGGGAAAACGGCCTGTTTGGTGATGAAGAGATTCGTATTGTCGGCCCGGCTGTTGCCGCAATGAAAGAGCAGGGTGTGGATGTGTATGGCCCGTGCCCACCAGATACCGTCTATATGCAATGTAATGAAGGCATGTATGACATGGTGGTGGCGATGTACCACGATCAGGGGCATATTCCACTTAAGTTGTTAGGTTTTTATGATGGGGTGAATATCACTGCAGGGCTTCCGTTTATTCGTACTTCGGCCGATCACGGCACCGCATTTGATATTGCCTGGACAGGTAAAGCAAAGTCTGAGAGCATGGCGGTTTCGATAAAACTGGCGATGCAACTGGCTTAGGCGTAAGAGTGCTCATGAAGGGATATAACCGCCTTGAACAGATTATGGATTATCTTAAAAGCCATAATCTGGTAACTGTGGATCAACTGGTGGCCGCTACGGGTGCATCCCCGGCAACGGTGCGCCGTGATTTAGTCAAGCTGGATGAAGAGGGTGTGGTCAGCCGTACACATGGTGGCGTTACCCTCAACAGGTTTCTCCCTTCGCAGCCCACTACGCTTGAGAAAATGCAGCGTAGCCAGCAAGAAAAGTATTTTATCGCCAGTGCTGCGGCAAAGATGGTTAATGCCAACGATGCCGTGGTCCTGGATGCTGGTACCACCACCATGGAACTGGCCCGCCAGCTTACTCACCTGCCTTTACGGGTTATCACCAGCGATTTGCATATCGCGTTATTTTTGAGTGAATTCAAACAAATCGAAGTCACCATTATTGGTGGGCGCATTGATGACAGCAGCCAGTCATGCATTGGTGAACATGGCCGCCGGTTGTTACGCCATATCTGCCCGGATATCGCCTTTGTCAGTTGCAATGGCTGGGACTGGGAGAAAGGCGTAACAGCGCCAACGGAAGAAAAAGCCGGTATCAAACAGGATATTATGATGAATGCCCGCCGCCGGGTATTACTGGCAGACAGCAGTAAGTATGGTTTGTGGTCACTTTTCCATGTAGCACGCTTACCTGCTTTTACTGATATCGTGACTGATGCCGGGCTTGAAGCGCATTGTGCCCGGCAACTGGAAGGCGAAGGTGTGCCCCTGGTGCTGGCGGATGCCACATCAGCCAGAGGCACAGTGTAACCTTTCACGCTTTACAACTGTTTACTCCCGAACGCGCCCTGCCAGTCTTGCTCAAATTTCTCAACAGCCGCTGTTACCGCCGGAGCAGAAATAAATTGGGTCGCCACATCTACAGGCAGCGTAATGGCGCCGCAACCTGCCAGCAGGCAGTCCAGCGCCTGGCGTGGGGTTTTAAAGCTGGCGGCCAGCACTTGTGCCTGGGGTGCGTGCTGAACTAACAGTGACTGCAGGTCATTCACTAATTCAATACCACTCCCGCCCTGAGCATCCACCCGGTTAATGTATGGTGCAACATAGCGTGCACCTGCCAGCGCAGACAGTAACCCCTGAGCTGCACCATAAACGGCAGTGCCCAGTGTGGGAATACCTTCTTTGCTCAGGCACTTAATCGCTGCCAGCCCTTCTGGCGTTACCGGCACTTTCACGACCAGATCCGCAATAATTGCCCGTAGTTTTCTTGCGTCATCCACCATTCCCTGCGCGGTATCAGCCATCACCTGGGCGAACAATTGCCCGGTTCCCCCGAGCGCATCATATAACGCAGGCAACAGGTTTTCTGGCCGTTGTTTACTGCTGGCAACAATACTGGGGTTGGTCGTCACACCTGCAAGAGGAAGGATGCGGGCCAGTTTTTTTACAGCGTGGATATCAGCGGTATCGAGGTAGAGCTCCATATTCAACTCCTGAAATTGTGATGGTTCGCGGCTTTTCATCATCATAGGCCAGCGAGCCGTGTTTTTGTTGTCGGAAATCAAATTTTCTTTCTTTCGAAAGTGTTTTTATTTTTATACGAAATATAAAGGGGAGGCGAGATGATTTTCAATATCCAGCGGTATTCCACCCATGACGGGCCCGGGATCCGCACTGTTGTCTTCCTGAAAGGTTGCTCTTTGGCTTGCCGGTGGTGCCAGAACCCGGAAAGCCGCAGTGCAGAACCAGAAGTGTTGTTCGATGCCCGTTTATGCCTTACCGGTTGCGCGTGTTGCTGCCATGCAGCGCCTCGGGCAATTAGCCGTAAACCGGGCGGCGCGCTGGATATCGCCCGTAGCAAACTTTCTGGTAATGCTGTTAATGTGCTAGTGAAGTGTTGCCCGAGCCAGGCGCTGACTGTATGCGGGGAAAACCGCACGGTAGAAGACATCATGCAGGTAGTTTTGCGTGATAAGCCGTTTTACCAGCGCAGTGGTGGTGGGGTGACGCTTTCTGGCGGCGAACCTTTTATGAACCCGGAATTAGCCCGGGCACTGTTGCAGGCAAGCCATGAAGCGGGTATTCACACTGCCGTGGAAACCTGCCTGCATGTTCCCTGGCACAATATTGAACCCTGCCTGCCTTTTACCCGGCTTTTCCTGGCCGACCTGAAACATACCGATGCTGAATTATTCAAAACCTGGACCCGGGGCTCAGCACGGCGGGTTATGGCTAACTTGCAACGCCTTGCAGAGCAGGGCGCACAGGTAGTTATCCGTGTGCCTTTAATTCCTGGGTTTAATGCCAGTGAAGGTGCTGTGCGCAACATTGTCGATTTTGCTGCCGGGTTACCCGGCGTTGAACAAATACATTTTCTGCCTTACCACACCCTGGGCATGAACAAATACGCCCTGCTTGGCCTGCCTTATGAAGCACCGGAAAAGCCCCTGGATAACCCGGGCTTACTTACTTTTGCTCAGTCATATGCACACCAAAAAGGCCTGGCAGCCACTTTACGAGGATAATTGTATGACACAGTTGAAACTTGATGTCCTGACCGACCGAATTAAGGCACATAAAGCGGCTCTGGTGCATATCGTCAAACCCCCTGTTTGCACCGAGCGCGCTCAGCATTACACCGAAGTGTACCAGCAGAATATGGACAAACCGGTAGCCGTGCGCCGTGCACTGGCTCTGGCGCATCACCTGGCGCAGCGCACTATCTGGATTCAGCACGATGAATTGATAGTGGGAAACCAGGCAAGCGAACTGCGTGCCGCCCCCATATTCCCGGAATACACCGTTTCATGGATTGAGAAAGAAATTGATGAACTGGCAGAACGCCCCGGAGCCGGGTTCTCTGTAAGTGAAGAGAATAAGCGAATTCTGCACGAGCTATGCCCATGGTGGCGTGGGCAAACGGTGCAGGACAGGTGTTATGGCATGTTTACTGCCGAGCAAAAAGCCATACTTGATACCGGTATTATCAAAGCAGAAGGCAATATGACTTCCGGGGATGCCCACCTGGCGGTGGATTTCCCGGTGTTGCTGGAGAAGGGGCTGGACGGGCTGCGTGAAACAGTTAATACCCGGCGTGCACTGATTAACCTGACGGTGCTGGAAGACTTACACGGCGAGCAGTTCTTAAAAGCGGTGGATATCACTCTGGAAGCGGTTAGCCAGCATATTACCCGCTATGCGGATCTGGCCCGGCATATGGCAGAACGCGAAACACGCGCTGAACGGCGGGAAGAGTTGCTGGCAATAGCCCATAACTGCGATGTGATTGCCCATGAACCGCCGAAAACTTTCTGGCAGGCGCTGCAGTTGTGCTATTTCATCCAGTTGATTCTGCAAATTGAATCCAATGGCCATTCTGTTTCCTTCGGGCGCATGGATCAGTATCTCTACCCGTGGTACCGGCGCGATGTTGAGCTGGAGCAGTCTCTGAGCCGCGAGCAGGCCATTGAATTACTGCAAAGTTGCTGGCTGAAACTGCTGGAAGTTAACAAGATCCGTTCTGGTTCGCATTCTAAAGCCTCTGCGGGCAGCCCGTTGTACCAGAATGTGACTATTGGTGGCCAGAGCCTGGTGAATGGTAAACCGGTGGATGCCGTTAACCCGTTATCCTGGTCCATTCTTGAATCCTGTGGGCGGTTGCGTTCAACCCAGCCAAACCTGAGTGTGCGCTACCATGCAGGCATGGGCGATGACTTTCTCGATGCCTGTGTGCAGGTGATTCGCTGTGGTTTCGGTATGCCGGCATTTAATAACGATGAAATTGTTATTCCGGAGTTTATTCGCCTGGGTGTGTTGCCGGAAGATGCTTATCAATATGCAGCCATTGGGTGTATTGAAACTGCTGTTGGGGGCAAATGGGGCTACCGGTGTACCGGCATGAGCTTTATTAACTTTGCCCGTGTCATGCTGGCGGCGCTCGATGGAGGCCGTGATGCCACTAGTGGCAAGGTATTTCTGGCTCAGCCAGAAGCCCTTGCTACCGGTAACTTTGCTGATTTTGAATCTGTGCTGGCTGCCTGGGATAACCAGATTCGCTATTACACGCGAAAATCCATTGAAATTGAATACGTCGTGGATACGGTGCTTGAAGAAAATGCCCACGATATTCTGTGCTCAGCGCTGGTGGATAACTGTATTGAGCGGGCGAAAACCATTAAACAGGGCGGGGCAAAATATGACTGGGTTTCAGGTTTGCAGGTTGGGATAGCTAACCTGGGTAACAGCCTGGCCGCAGTGAAGCAACTGGTGTTTGACGACCAGGCAATCAGCCAGCCACAACTGGCCAGCGCTCTGGCCGACGATTTTGCAGGTGCGGAGTTTGAACAGCTGCGCCAGGTACTGATTAACCGGGCCCCGAAATACGGTAATGACGATGAATCTGTGGATGCATTGTTAGTGCGCGCTTATCAAACTTATATTGATGAGCTGAAGCATTACCACAACCCACGTTACGGGCGTGGGCCTGTTGGCGGGAATTACTATGCCGGTACTTCGTCTATTTCTGCCAATGTGCCATTTGGCGCGGCGACGATGGCAACCCCGGACGGGCGCAAAGCCCATGCGCCGCTGGCAGAGGGTGCAAGCCCGGCATCTGGCACCGATCACCTGGGCCCCACCGCGGTTATCAGCTCTGTTGGCAAATTGCCTACTGGCTCAATTCTTGGGGGCGTGTTACTTAACCAGAAGCTCAACCCTGCTACCCTGGATAACCCGGCAGACCGCGAAAAACTGATGTTTTTACTGCGCACTTTCTTTGAAACCTATAAAGGCTGGCATATTCAGTACAACATTGTTTCCCGGGAAACACTGGTTGAAGCGAAAAAGCATCCCGACCAGTACCGTGACCTGGTGGTGCGGGTGGCCGGATATTCGGCATTCTTTACCGCACTTTCACCGGATACTCAGGATGACATAATCGCCCGTACTGAACATGTATTGTGATACGGCAACTGGCGCCACACTTGCCCTGAGTGTGGCGTGAATCCGGCACAGCATAAGTGTTATGTAATAAGTATGAAGTAATACGTGTGAAGTAATAAATATTAGGTGGCAAGTGTGAAAGTGTGCGGGGGAAGGATATGTGAACAGCCACTGGTGGTTACATACGTAGCCACTTTGATGTGAAGTAATACTTCATACTTATGAATGATGCGTTTATGAATTGCGTAGTTATGAATTTTGCATTTATGAATGATGCGAATATGAATAAATACCTATCCATTCTCATAACAATGCTTTGGTACCAAACCCCACGTGCTGCCGGTTGTACAGCGCCGTGGGGGTTGTTTTATTACGGGTGGTTTTTAAAGTATTCCGCCAGCGCATCACGAACCAGTGCGCTGACACTTTTCGGGTCGCGGCCACTGCGTTTATTTTTCAGAGCCGTATCTTCGGTTTTATCCAGCAACGATGCAGGCAGTGAGATAGTAGTACGCTTGAGCGGGTCTTCCGCTTCTGTAACCGGTGTACTGTTACCTGGTGAGCCGTAAGGTTTGCCAGCCAGGCGTTCTGCCAGTTGTTCTATGTCCTGGTCGCTGGCGTATTTCCGGGTGGCAGATGCCTGCTGGCTGGGTTTTTTCAGTGCCATCAGAACACCTCCTTAATCAGTGCAAGTACTTCATTTTTCGCCTGTTCATTACTGGTTTCCATAACGGATTTCCCCTGAGGCATAACATCACGGTAAACCTTGCGGAAGCAGGCTATTGCATTAAGTGGGGTGATTTCCGGGAATTCTTTAATATATTCCAGAAATTCATAGCGTTCGTTGCCGCGAATCAGCGGGTTGGTAGTCGCCATTGTCTGGTAACCGAACACTTTCAGTTCCGGGTTAAGGTCGCGCCAGGAGATAACCTGCTGTTGCAACTCAATAAGCGTATCAAGATCCAGTTGCGAACTTTGGTGCGGGGCAATAATGACATCGGCCACAGTACCACCGGTTACCAGCTCACGGCTGTTACGCCCGGTCACATCAACAATAACGTGGGTATATTTCTCGTTCAGGCTTCGCAGTGTGGCGGCGATGTTATCCCGTTTTTCCACCAGAGTGATAGCCGGGCTTAACCCCGCTTCTTCCCGCTCGCCAATCCACCTTGCGGCAGAGCGTTGTACATCTGCATCCACCAGGCACACATCGTTGCCCTGTTGTGCAAGCCCAACAGCAAGGTTAATCGCTGTTGTTGTCTTGGCGGCACCACCCTTGTTACAACCCACAATTGTTATCACTGCAACCTCCAATGTTAAGTATGAAGTAATACTTGCTACTTCATACGTATTACATGTTCTCTACTGATTAGCCTTCCCGCAAGGGATGGCAGTAAACGGGTTTAGTATGAATGAATCATTATGAGGTGTGAAGTGTCACTTCATAGGTGATACTTCATAAATAATATGTGTGAAGTATTACTTATGAAGTGATATTTATGAACCGGCGGGTATTAAAGCAGCGCCATAACGAGGCTGTGAAGCGGTATTCCTCTGCCTTATTTTTAGCAGGTAAAGCCGTTGCTATAAGGCTTTGTGCTGTTATGCAATAGCAGTTTCGTCGGCAACCTGGTCTACCTGAATACCTTGCTTTTGCATGCATTTCAGGGCGTCTGAGGGCAGCCGGGAATCGGTTATTACATGGCGAAACCCATGGTTTTCTGTCGATAATGGGTAAGGGTGAATGATTCCGAATTTTGATGAATCGGTTAACGCGATGGCTTCAATGCCTTTATCCAGCAGGGCACAAACTACGTCACTGCGCATCATATTGCGCCCGGTAAACCCGGTATCTTTATGCCAGCCATCAACGCCAATAAACGCTTTTTGAAAATGCACATGCTGGATACACAGGCGGGTTAATGGGCCAACAACAGACTCACTCCCTTTTTGGTACAACCCGCCAAGGACGATAACTTCACAACGGGCATTTTTCAGGAGTTGAGCAATATAGTGGCTGACAGTGACCAGGGTAATTGACGGGTTATCTGCCAGGCTGCGTGCCAACAGTGCGTTAGTACTGCCGCCTTCAATAAACACCGATTCACCGTCTTTCACCAGTGAGGCTGCGTATTCGGCCAGGGTCTTTTTCAGTGGAAACCGGGTATTCATGCGTGCGCCGACATCTTCCAGATCCATGGCAATGGCAGAACCGTGAACGCGCTTTAAGTAATTTTCGCGCTCCAGTGCCGTCAGATCCTGGCGGATGGTGACTTCAGAAACACCAGTAAGGTGCGATAATTCGTTAACGCTGACGCTGCCTTTGTCGTTCACTAACTGGATGATTTTTTGATGGCGTGCATTCATGTTTCAGTTCACTGATTACCCTTGATTTTGCCAGTGTAACAAAAAGGCAGGCCTGGCAGAAAGGCGCAGCGGTTCTGGCGCCCTGTAAATAGCAGAGCGCCAGACCGTTATCAGATGTGGTGCTGGCTCAGCCCTAAGCTGCGGCGGCCATTCTCGTTTAAATCCGCAGTCAGAAACCGGTCCTGCCAGTGCTGTTCATAGTTTTCACGGGGAAAATCGCCGGGTGAAGCGCCTCGCTCCAGCGCGTCGGCTACGCGCCGGGCATAGCGGCGGTTTTTATCACACACAGGTGCTGCCGGAATATACATGACATTACCGAAGCCTTGCTGGTTTTCCACCGCGGCTACAGCGTGAATAACATCGCAATGCCACCAGACAGAATCACCCGCTTCCAGTTGCGGAATGCTGCACAACCCGTTTGCCAGGAGCGGATGCCATTGCTCACTAATGGGTAACACACGGCCTGGCGCCACGCCACAGAGTTCATCTTCCGGAACATCATTCAGTAACGGGCGCAGGAGTACCAGCGCCATAGCTTCGGGAACCGGAACAACATGCAGTAACCCCTGGCCTGGCTGCATATCTGACAGCGCAGTCCAGCCCTGAAAAGTGCGGAAAACCGAGCACTTAGTCGTGTTATCGACATCATATTCGTCAACGTCTGTCCGCCAGGCGGCATCCCACGGGTCATACTGGTCAAACTGGTTATTGAAGATATGGCGGAATACTTGCTGGTAAGCCGGTAATAACCAACGCTCCAGTGCGCCTGAATCGGTGTGGGCACCCAAGCCTTTTGATGTAGTGCCGGGTAAACGGCGGCGGATCCGGTCGGGGTAAATAATGCTGACATCTGGATCAAACCACTGTTTTCCTTGTGATTCAAATGACCACAGGCGATTGAGAAATGACTGAACACCTGCCATTGAGTTACTTTGGCGGGCCTCCATTTGGGCACGGGACCAGTAAATGGGGTAAATCTCCGGGCGCGAAGCTGCCAGCGAACCAAAGAAATTATCGCCCGGGCCGCGGTAAATGTCGTCGAACTTATTGGTGTCCAGGTAGTTCAGCATAGACTGATCCCATGCGAGAGCCTGCTCGCGGGGGAAATGCTGTTTAACCACCAGGCACCCGCGCCGTTTGATGTGCGCCCGCAGGGTATCATTGATATTACCCGACAAAATTTCTTCCCGGCTGGCAACCGGCCAGGCAGTGCCAAAGCGTTGCTCATCTTCACGGGCTGCAGCCAGTTCATGAGTAATTTTGGCTTCAACTTGTTTAAACAGACCGGCTACATCACCAATTTGGGCTCGCAGCGCGCGCTTCATGTTCACAATGCTGGCTTTGATATCTTCAGGCAGAGTTTGTGCAGTGAATGTATCTTTCATCGTTGGCTCCCATTTAATCTTCGAATGAATTTTATTTACTTTCATTCGTAATTTTGGCGAGTATAACAACTATGAAACATTTAAATGCGAATAAGATCACAAACTGTTGAGGATCACAACAAAGGGGAAAGGCAAGTGGAATGGCGTGCTAAATGAAGGTGTAACAAAAGAAACAACACGGTGGCTCAGGGCTCACCGTGCTGGTAATAAAGGCAAGAAAGTTAAACTGCGCGAGCCATTAATGCTCGTAAAAAATATTACCTTCTTCTGCGCGCAGAACTTTGCCTTCGGCATTGGTGATTAGTACATAGTCACCACCCATGTAGGTCCAGTGGCTGTCAGCCTCTGGTGCTGGCAGGTGGCGGAGCTGCCACTGGTCAATTTCATAGGTCTTGGAACGATAAAGTTCAGGCACAATGTCGCCAATTGTGAAACGCTTAAAATCAGCAGTGAACGACGTAACGGCGTAAGGATCCTGCCCGCTGGTTTGTGCTGCGGGCGCTGCTGTTTCATCATCAGCATGCGCACTGGCAAATGGCAACACGCTGGCGCTAAGCAACAGCACGGATAACAGTAACGGTGTGGACTTGGACATAACCTCTCCCGATGAAACTGCTTTGAACATGGACAAGTAGCGCATCGATAAAAATAAATAAACAGGACTGCATTAGACACGCCCGCTATGAATTAATATGCATGGATTTTGTTTCCTGATGTAACCTTCTGTACCTTCAGGTAAGCACCTGTCTCGCCATACGGATATAAGGCAAGCCTGATTTCTCGAAAGGAGCAGAGCAGGGGGAAAAACCCAGTTTCTCATAAAATTCGCAGGCAGTTTGCCGGGCGTCCAGCTCAAAACGCAGCGCACCTTGTTGTTCCAGTTGTTTTATCACTGTAGCCAGCAGTATTGTGCCAAACCCTTTGCGCTGCCATTCAGCTACGGTAGCAAACTTGCGTATTTGCCAGAGCCCTTCAGCCAGGGCAAATGCGGAAAGGCAGCAGATGAGCTTACCTGTGTGGTATACGCCAAAGTGCAACGCAGCGTTATCACCAGGTACAGCGCTGAATGCCAGCGGTTTATCTGGCCACAACACTTGCTGGCGCAGGGGCATATATTCGCCATTTTCCAGCACAGCAATATGCCAGCCATCACCGCAGCCGGGTTGTTTTGCCTGGTGGCTTGCCGTGTGCCGGGTAACAGCAAGGCGCTGCCTGGCGAATGCCTGGTTAGTGTGTTGCACCTGTGCCAGCACATCGCGTGGTGCCTGGCCTGGCGTGCCACTGTTAAACGGTGGTTGTGGGGCATACTCCAGTTGTAGCTGAATCCCCTGAGCGATGTCTGCTCCCCAAATATCACTTATTACGCTAAGCGCAAAATCGATACCCGATGTGACACCAGCCCCGGTAATTCTGTTGCCATCACGCACCACTCTTTGCGCCAGCGGAATGGCACCGAGCAGGGCAAGTTGGTCCAGTGAGGCCCAGTGCGTTGTTGCCTGGTAGCCATGCAGCAGCCCGGCGGCCCCCAGCACTAATGCACCGGTACATACCGCTGTGATAAAACGCGCCTGCTGTGCCCGTTCACGCAGAAACTGCAGGGTTTCAGTGTCGTCCATCAGCGGGATTTGTCCGGGTCCACCGGGTACACAAATCAAGTCAAGCGGCGGGCAGTCGGTAAAGGTTGCCGTGGGTTGAATACCCATACCTTTGTCAGACTGGACAATCTCACGCGTCTTCCAGATAAGGTGCACCTGAGCGCCTGGCGCACGGGAGAACACCTCCCACGGGCCAGTTAAGTCCAGTTGCGTCACGCCCGGGAAAAGAAGAAACCCAATGGAAAATGGGTTCAAAACATCGCCTTGTGTGGAGGAAGCCATGTGTCACCTTTTTTACCGTCTCTGCCCACGTTAATAAGCCAGCCTATAACAGTATGAAAGTATTACCAATCGGTAACAGATGTGTGTTGCGTTTTTATTTCCCGAATATAAGAAAGTGATCTGGATCGCACTTTTTGCTACTCTGCTAATAATTTCCAGGGTTATTATTTCACCCATCAAAGGCACGGCGCCTTTTACCAAGATTGAAAGATGGATTGAATAAGGAACAAGACCATGAAAATGATGAAAACTCTTTTTGCTGTTGCTGCGTTAACCCTGGTTTCTTCTGCAAGCTTTGCACAAACTGTGACTGCCACTGCCAGCACTCTGGATGGTGCAGAAGCAAAAATTGCTGCTCAGGCTAAACAGGATGGTGCGTCTTACCACATCACTGAAGCCCGTGATGGTAACCAGGTTCATATGACCGCAGAACTGACCAAATAATTAATGGTCGCTGAGGGAACAGCCGGACGAAGCCGCGTGAGCGCGGCTTTTTCCGGTTGTTTTGTATCTGAAAATACTCTTTCTGCCAGAGCGGTAGTGGCGTTATAAAATGCCAGCCTGCCAGAAGTCTTGCAGGTTAATAGCCCCTGCCAGTTTGTGATTACTGTCAGTGACGGGTGCAGCGCTGATGCGCCGGTTCATAAGTTGTTCTTTTGCTTCTACAGCACGGCTGTCGGCATTGAGTGTAAACCCGCCACGGGTCATTGCCTGCGTGACACAGTCTTCCAGTTTGCCTCCACCAACCAGCCAGCGCCTTAAATCACCATCGGTAAAGACACCGCTGACTTCAGTGTGGGTATTAACGACGGGGACCATTCCCAGGCCGGTACGGCTTAATTCCAGCATTGCATCCATTACTGTTGCGCTGTCTGCTACCTGCGGCACATTTTCGCCCTGACGCATCAAATGGTGTACCCGGTTGAGTAAGCGTGCACCGAGCGCCCCGGCAGGGTGAGAGCGGGCAAAATCTTCTTCATTAAACCCGCGAGCCTGCATCACCGCCATTGCCAGCGCATCGCCCATCATCAGGGTATTTACGGTACTGGAGGTGGGAGCCAGGTGCATGGGGCAGGCTTCACGCTCAATCGAAATATCAATAACTGCGTGTGCTGCCTGAGCCAGGGGAGAGGTGTTCTTGCCAGTTATCGCCAGTAATAACACTTGCTTTTCAGCCAGGCGGGGAAGGATAAAATCCAGCTCTTTTGCTGTGCCGGAATAGGAGATAAATAACAGGATATCGCGCGATTCAATCATGCCCAGATCACCATGCAGCGCTTCTGCCGGGTGAACAAAGAAAGCCGGTGTCCCGGTACTGGCAAGTGTCGCGGCCAGTTTTCTGCCAATATGGCCGGATTTACCCATCCCGGACACAATCACTTTTCCATTGCAGTGCAGCACTGCTTTGGCTGCTTTCAGAAAGCCTTCATCAAGACGCTCTGGTAATTTACTGGCTTCATGTAACTCCAGAAGCAGGGTGTTTTTGGCGGCGGCGAGCAGAGAATCACTCATTATTTTCTCCTGTAATAATGACTTTTATCCCGGAGTCTTCCAGTGCTTTGTGGAATTCCGGGCTGATGCCATTGTCCGTTATCAATATATCTACCTGGTCTAATCCACACACAACGTTCGGGCTTTTGCGCCCAAATTTGGTGGAGTCTGCCATCAGAATAACCTGCCTTGCGGCGTTACACATTGCTTTGCTGACAGTAAATACTTCATTAAACGTGGTTACGCCTGCATTCAGATCAATACCATCGGTACCCATGAATAATTTATCGAAGCTGAAGTGCTCAAAGGCGTTTTCGGCCAGTTGCCCATGGAATGAGGCGGATTTTTTGCGAAATGTGCCGCCCGGCATCAGGATGGTCTGTTCGTTGTCCAGCTCAGAAAGCGCATTGACGATATGCAGGCTGTTGGTCATTACCGTGATGTTGTTAAAGTGCTCAAGCAGCGGCACCATCTGCAATACGGTACTCCCGGCATCCAGAATAATGGAGTCACCATCCTGAATAAAACCAACGGCGGTGTGGGCAATTTCTTGTTTTTGGTGGGTATTAATCAGGGTTTTGTGATCAATGGGCGGATCGGCTTCGTCTTTGTTCAGCATCACGCCACCGTAAGTGCGTATGACGGTACCGGCGTTTTCCAGTGACACCAGATCCTTGCGAATGGTGGTTCCTGTGGTGGCAAAGAACTGGGCCAGTTCTTCTACCGAAGATTTACCTTGTTTCTGCAGATGCTCAAGAATGGCGGCCTGGCGTTGACGTGGTTTCATTAGCTGACCTTACAAAATTTGCAAAATGATAACTTCGCAAGCCATAAGCGTTCAAAACGAAATTATCTTTGTTTCAGTTTAAGCGCTAATAATAGAGCATTCTGACAGTTCTGATCATTGGGAAAGATCACATCAGATTGTAATTGTTGCTTTGAAAGCCCCTGAATATTGGGAAGTGCCTTGGGTTTTGCAAAAATAGTTAGCCCTTTCATCAGAAATGAATCAATAACACGTTCTTGTTCATCGAGAGCAATGGCAACCAGCACTCTGGGGCGAAAACGCCCACCAGAACGGCCAACACCTACCCGGCCTTTCAGGCACAGTGCATCAAATGCCCGGTTAAAACGGTATATTTGCCATGCTCCCAGAACCATCTGGCTGAACCAGGCAATGGCGGCGAGAGTAATCAGCGCGCTAACCATAGATGTCTCCTTTCATTGTGCTTATTCTGTTACCTGCAAGTGTTTAGCTACTACACATTAGTCGCTGCACCTGAATAACCACGGTGCATGAATAACCGCATAGTGCTGCACACTGGCAAGGGCCACTTACCCACAGAGAAGTGGCCCGCACAGCAGGGTAAGGCATCATGCAGGGTTAAAACATGACCTGCCCACCAGTTACGTTGATTGACTGCCCGGTGCAATAAGAGGCTTTGTCACTGGCGTAAAACAGCAATAAGTTCAGTACATCCTGGTAATCACAGCCGCGTTTTAGTGGAACTTTATCAATGTAATATTGTTCAACCTGGTCTGGTTGGATCCCCAGTTTCTGTGCATATTGCGGTAACAGTGACTGGAACATAGGGGATTTCAGCAGGTTGCCAAGCATTAGTGAGTGGACGGTAATCCCGTATTCAGCCAGGTCCAGCGCCAGCGATTGTGTCAGCCCTACACCACCAAATTTTGCTGCACTGTACCCCGAGTTATGTTTGCTCCCCACTTTCCCGGACTTCGAGTTAATCTGAATAATACGGCCCTGAATATTGTCGCGAATCATCAGGCGTGAAAACTCACGCGCACACAGAAAGTACCCAACCAGGTTTACTTGCAATGAGCGGTCAAAATCGCCCAGTGCGAAGTCGGAAATAAATGCGGCTTTAGCAATACCGGCGCTGTACACCAGCAAATCAACCCGGCCAAAAATCTCATCCACACCACGAGCAACCGCCATGACGCTTTGTTCGCTGGTGGCATCGGCGCCAAACCCGCAGGCTGTGCCTTCACCAAATTCATCGTTAATGGTTTGTGCAACGCGCGAGGCTTTGTCGCTTTGAATATCAACAACCGCTACGCGATACCCTTCTTGTGCAAGCCCATGGCAAAGGAACGCGCCAAGAGTTTGTCCCCCACCAATGACAACGGCAACCTGATTCATGTGTAACTCCTTAAATAACCTGTTAAGCAATAAATTTGATAGTGCTGCCCGTGGGAATGTCGCCTGGCGTTTGCCCGGCAACATGAACACACCCGGGGTATTCCGCCTGTTCACTGCCATCGAAGCGCAAGGTGATATGCCCCAGCTCGCGTAAGTTTTGCCCGGCAACGGAGCCTACGGCTGTGACGGGGTAGTTGTGCCCGGCCAGTTCCAGTGTGCAACCGGGTACCAGGTCTGCATTCAGCGCGCCGTGGTTATGGATAAAACAGAACGCTTCAATGTCTGCCGGAGCCCCTTCACGGAAAGTAATCAGCATGTTGTCGAGCAGTGCGTCACACGCGTTTTCGCCAATATGAGTAATGGTGGTCTGATAAATAGTTTGCATTCGGTACCTCACTGATAAATAAAGCCGGACACCAGCCATGCGATTAGCACGGTTGGCGCGCCTGTCAGGAAACGGCCAACCAGCACGGAAGGCACCCCAACCCGAACGGTATCCTGGCGTGCTTCTGCCAGTGACAACCCAACAGGTACGAAGTCGCAGGCGGCTTGTGCGTTGATGGCAAATAAGGCTGGCAGTGCCAGATGCGGTGGAATATTGCCAAGGCCAATTTGCACGCCAATCAGCACGCCGATAACCTGAGCGATGACCGCACCAGGGCCGAGAAAAGGTGAAAGAAACGGAAAGGAACAAATCAATGCCAGTATGACCAGGCCTATAGGGTTGCTTGCCAGAGGTGCCAGACCATGGGCAATCCAGTCGCCCAGGCCGGAAGCCATAATGATGCCTATCAGAGCTGAAACAAACGCCATAAAAGGCAAAATAGTTTTCAGAACGGTATCAATGGTATCGCGCCCGGCCTGGAAGAAGACCGCAACAACGGAGCCCATCCCCATACCAATTTTTGCCAGCAGGCCATCACTTTGTTCGGTGATTTTTTTGCTGGTGTCATAGTCCCGGGTTGTTTGCTGTTTTGCTTCTGCCTGTACCACGGGTTTGGCAACAGGAGTGGGCTGTGAGGGTTGTGCTTCGCCTTCGCCCACCAGTGAAATGTTGTGTTCTTTCACGCCGGAAACATAAATATCTTCCACAATAAATTGGGCAAGTGGGCCCGATTTCCCGGTTGAATGAATGTTGACGGTTGGGATACGGCGTTTAGGGTAGATACCGCACCGCAAGGTGCCTCCGCAGTCAATAACCGCGACACCAATCTCTTCTGCGGGGGGCTCACCTTCTTTAAAGCCATCCACCGCTTCCCATCCGGTCAGTTCGCTGAGTTTATCCACAATTGCCGGGCGCGTTCCTGCAGTGATGTAGACAATCTTTTTACCCGGTTCTACGGCCAGTGTGAGTGGGCCACCCCAGCCGCCAGTGCCTTTAACAATTTGAACGGTACGCATAATGGTTGTCCTTTAGAGTTGAACCTGACGGGCTAACTGGATCCCCATTTTTTTCTCAAAAATGGAGGTGGTGAGATCGGTTATCCAGCCACGGAAGAAGTTAGTCACCATGCCGACAAATAAATAGCTGACGGCAAGTGGCGCCAACGGCAGGCCAAGGGTTGTCAGGCCATTGGCAATGCCCAGGTAGACGAAAAGCTCACCCGGGTTGATATGTGGAAATAACCCGTTCATTGAGTGGCAACTGTAGGATGCGGCGGCGTAATAGCTGGGTTTGTATTTTTCCGGCATAAAACGCCCCAGGCTCAGTGTCATTGGGTTACAGAACACAAATGTGCCAATAACCGGCAGCAGCAAGTAACGTGATACCGGGTTACCTGCACAGCGTTGTGCCAGGCGTTCAATTCTGTCCTGCCCAATGAAATTGATCAGCGCATTCATGACAACCAGCAAACTGATCAACAGCGGCAATATGCCTGTCACCATGCCGGTGAAGACGGTGCCTCCCTTCTGAAACAGCCCGATAAACCATTCGGCACTGTGTGTTATGACATCAATCATTCTTATTCTCCTGTCGGGTAGTGAGGGTCACTTGTTATGAAGTGATGGCTTATCATAATCAAAATGAAACCTTAAAATGTGTTAACTTGATCTCATTGTGAAAGATAAATATTTCGATGTGAAAGATTATCGATCGTGATCGAGCCGTTTTTATCACCGACTGAGTGGGGGGATGCGGTATGTGGAGGAAGGGCGGGGAATTGTGCGTGGAGGCAAGCAGTTGGTAAGAGTTTTTGCTCAGTAAAACCCATTTCTCATTTCCTGGCGCTTTTTTATTCTTGATTGATTTATGTCAGGTGCCAGAAAGGACTTTATATTAGTATGAATTTCCATTTTCATTGATAAATAAGGAAATTTATATGCCAATTCCTGGTTATTTGTGGCTGTATGACGATGGCGGTTCACACATCAAGGGCTCTGTTGATGTCCAGGGGCGGGAAGGTAGCATTGAAGTTGTTGGTTTTAGCCATGGGCTTAATCTCCCTGTTGACCCGGCAAATGGTAAAATTACTGGTACTCGTAACCACTCACCGTTCATGATTGAGAAAGAGTTCGATGCATCCAGCCCATATCTGTATAAGGCTGTTTCTCAAGGGCAAACACTTAAAAGTGGTGAATTACGTTGGTATAAAATAAACGATGCCGGACATGAAGAGTGTTATTTCATTATGCTGATTGAAGGTGTGAAAATCACTGGCGTTAATCCGGGAATGCCTAATATTAAATATGCTGCTAATTCTCAAATAAACCATATGGAATCAGTAGGTATGCAATATGAAAAAATCACCTGGCACTATGTAGATGGTAACGTAAAACATACAGATGCATGGAATATGCGTTAATTGCTGGTGCGCCATTATTGGCGCACTTTTCTGATTACCCACATCACTATGTTATAGGAGACAACAGCACTTATCATTGATAAACCTGCATTCACAACAAACCACAGATCATCATAATTTTCCGGAGCCCGATAGCCGTGTAGCCATTCACCAAAATGTGCTGATTTGTCATAACTGATAAAAGTTGATGCATCTATCAGCCTTGCTGCAATGGTAAAAATTGCGAGAAATAAAACTATCTTACTGATTACGACACCCAGTACTTTAGCAATTTTTAGAACCATTTATGATAACCTCAATGCTTCCATAAGCTTTTAAATTCTTCATGCAGGGAACAGAAATCATGGGGGTGTTTAATAATGCATTTCGTAACCGGGAGTAATCGGAATTATGGGGAAGAGTAATGCACCCTTCAGAAATCGTTCCCGGGTGAAGACGGAAAAGGCCGCGTTGAACACTATTAACCCATGTATAATCGCTAATACTGATACCATCGCGATAGAGTGCAAACCATTCAGAGCGCATGAATTCGGAACCGCTCGAAATCTTGTTATATAAATCTTTCACGCCTCCCCACATTTTAGATAATCCGCCTCCTTGCCCTCTTTCCACGATCCAGTACTTACCCGGTGGAATGGGGCCTTCTGTCGGAATATGCGCACAAGCCCCACGATTGCGATACGCTCCCTTACCAGAAAAAGCCATAAAAGTGCTGACGCCATAAATCGTTAAGGGGGAGAAATCAGCATCATTGATTACAAACTTACCATGTAGTGCCACGGAAAATCCTTTTATAATCAATTGAAATTTATAAACTAATTTTGTTTTATTTAGAATAATTTGACTTAAGTCAATTAATGCCTTTGTTCATGTCTGCTGAGGTGCTTAAGTGAGATTTTTGTCACGCTTGTGGTTACATTAAAAACACCATATTGAGGGGATGAAAGATTTCTCTTTTATGTAACATCGGTGACAAAGCCACTATCGTTGCAAACTTCGGCTGTACCTCATACCTGCCGAAACTTTTTGGTGTGCATTGTTTGTCCCGTTGATAACTTTGACAGGCTTTATTCTGCATCACAGGCGCTCTGTTTGTGTGTAAAGGGATGGGTAATAACAAGATGAACACAGGACGAATCGTAAAAACCTGTGCTTTCACGCTTGTTACGCTACCTGGCAGCCGGAAGTTGATTTACCATTAAGGCACTTTAATTTCGGCTGCTATTTATGGACAACTCATGCTGAAACGTCGTTATGCTCTTATGCTTCCTGTTGCGCTATTACTCACAGCGTGCAGCAGTAAACCCCAAACACAAACGCCAGTAGCGGCACCCACTGTGGGCTCGCCATCTGGCGGTTTTTTGTTGGATCCACAACATAACCAGATGGTGCTGAGTGGTGATTTCGCCACAAACCCGGTCGCAGAACAGTTTATTGATATGATGGTCAGTAAACATGGTTTTGATCGCCAGCAACTCCACGAGATCTTATCTCAGGCGAAACGCCTTGATTATGTTCTGCGCCTGATGGACAGGCAGGCGCCAAAGGCAACCGCTCCTACCGGGCCAAATGGCGCATGGTTGCGTTACCGCCAAAAATTTATTACACCCGACAACGTACAAAATGGTGTGGTGTTCTGGAATCAGTATCAGGATGCACTTAACCGTGCATGGCAGGTGTACGGCGTTCCACCGGAAATTATCGTGGGTATTATTGGTGTAGAAACGCGCTGGGGCAGAGTCATGGGGAAAACCCGCATACTTGATGCGCTGGCGACGCTCTCCTTTGATTACCCACGCCGCGCCACTTATTTCCAGGGGGAACTGGAAACCTTCTTGCTGATGGCCCGCTCTGAAGGTGATGATCCGCTGGATTTACGTGGATCTTTCGCCGGGGCGATGGGCTATGGGCAGTTTATGCCTTCCTCCTTTAAACAATATGCGGTTGATTTTAACGGTGATGGCCATATTAATTTATGGGATCCGGTTGATGCGATTGGTAGTGTTGCTAATTACTTTAAAGCCAACGGCTGGGTGCCTGGCGACCAGGTCGCTATTATGGCAAATGGCCAGGCTCCTGGTCTGGATAGCGGTTACAACACGAAATACAGCCCGTCGATGCTGACAATGGCGGGGTTAACGCCACAGCAACCTCTTGGCACACATCAGCAAGTCAGCCTGTTAAGGCTGGATATGGGCACTTCTTATCAGTACTGGTACGGGCTGCCAAACTTTTATGCCATAACCCGTTATAACCACAGTACCCATTATGCAATGGCAGTTTGGCAACTGGGGCTGGCAGTTTCCCAGGCGCGAGGGCAATAGGTATTTGCCCTGAGGGCGGTATGCTCTGCGTCAGTGCCCGTCTGCGGGCGTGTTTTTCGGCACAGCCCGCAGAGTTGAACACTTCCGGGCATTGCGGGCTGGCGCGCGTAGCCAGCGCAAAAAAAGTGGAGGTACAATGGGCAATATAATGAGTGACCAGGCTTTAATGCAGCTCAGTGAACAGGTAGGTGAAGCGCTGCTGCAACAGAAAGCAACACTGACGACAGCCGAGTCCTGCACCGGGGGCTGGATTGCGAAAGTTATTACTGATATCGCCGGGAGTTCCGCCTGGTTTGAGCGTGGTTTCGTGACTTACAGTAATGATGCCAAACAGGCAATGATTGGGGTTCTCCCGGAAACATTACTGAGTTATGGCGCGGTCAGTGAGCAGGTTGTCCGTGAAATGGCTCTTGGAGCCATGCAGGCGGCTGAAGCCTCTTTCGCTATTGCGGTCAGTGGTATTGCGGGCCCGGGCGGTGGAAGTGCGGAAAAACCAGTGGGTACTGTCTGGTTTGGGTTCAGCGCCCAAAACGGGAAAGTAACCGCCTGCCGCCAGTATTTTAGTGGTGACAGAGAAGCCGTGCGCCGCCAGGCGACAGCCTTTGCTCTTAAAACCCTGGCAGAAGATTTTCTACAAATTGCTTGATACTGTATGATTGTACAGTATAATCAGTTCAACAAAACAGCATTCGTGAGACGCAGCAGGTAGAGCAATCACTCTGGGCTGCATGACAGGAGTAAAAATGGCTATCGACGAAAACAAGCAAAAAGCGTTGGCGGCAGCACTGGGCCAAATTGAAAAACAATTCGGTAAAGGCTCCATCATGCGCCTGGGTGAAGACCGCACTATGGATGTGGAAACGATCTCCACCGGTTCACTCTCCCTGGATATCGCTCTGGGTGCAGGTGGCTTGCCGATGGGCCGTATCGTAGAGATCTATGGGCCAGAATCATCAGGTAAAACAACACTGACACTGCAGGTTATTGCTGCCGCGCAGCGTGAAGGTAAAACCTGTGCGTTCATCGATGCAGAACACGCCCTTGACCCCGTCTATGCCCGTAAACTGGGCGTTGATATTGATAACCTGCTGTGTTCACAGCCGGATACTGGCGAACAGGCTCTGGAAATTTGTGATGCACTGGCACGTTCTGGCGCTGTCGACGTTCTCGTTGTTGACTCCGTTGCGGCACTGACACCAAAAGCTGAAATTGAAGGCGAAATCGGTGATTCACACATGGGGCTGGCTGCACGTATGATGAGCCAGGCAATGCGTAAGCTTGCCGGTAACCTGAAACAGTCCAATACGCTGCTTATTTTCATCAACCAGATCCGTATGAAGATTGGTGTGATGTTCGGTAACCCGGAAACCACTACGGGTGGTAACGCACTGAAGTTCTATGCCTCTGTTCGCCTGGACATCCGCCGTATTGGTGCGGTGAAAGAAGGTGATAACGTGGTGGGGAGTGAAACCCGCGTTAAGGTTGTGAAAAATAAAATTGCCGCACCGTTTAAACAGGCTGAGTTCCAGATCCTCTACGGCGAAGGTATTAACTTCTACGGCGAGCTGGTTGACCTGGGTGTGAAGCATAAGCTGATTGAAAAAGCAGGTGCATGGTACAGCTACAATGGCGACAAAATTGGCCAGGGTAAAGCAAATGCCACCAGCTACCTGAAAGAGAATGAAGCCGTTGCCAAAGTGATTGAAAGCAAGCTGCGTGAAATGCTGCTCAATAACCAGGACAGCACGCCTGATTTCTCTGCTGATGAAACAGAAGACCATGCAGACAACGCGCAGGAAGAGTTTTAATCCAGGCGCACTGTGCTGAAGGTACGTCGTTCTGGTTACAGGCAGTTCTGAATGATTATTCTGAGCTATTGTTTTGAATAACTGTTTTGAATGACTGTTTTGATGCATTGTTTGGAATTGCTCTTGGGAATGAATGCATTGCATGAATTCACTGAACGAATGTACAGAGCAAATGTACAGAACGAATGTACTGAATATAATCAGGGCTGCTTCGGCAGCCCTGAACTATTTCTGGAGTCCACTTTATGCCCCGTTCCCCTTCATCCAAACCGTTCTCTCTTTCCGTTGAACCTTGCGAACCTGATGAGCAAAAGGTGCGGCACAATACATCAGGGACGCCGGGTGAAGATGAATCATTACCAGGCCGGGTTATTCACGGGCAACAAAATGCACCTGTGCCGCGTACCACACAGAGAAAAAACACGCCAAAAACACCTGAAGAGCGGGTGCGTGGTTTGCAGGAACGCGCAGTGCGCATGCTGGCTATGCGTGACCACAGTGAACTGGAATTACGCCGTAAACTAGCCACTCCTTCCCGGTTCAGTAAAGAACAGGAGACAGAGGCTGTGCGGCCAGAGGAAATTGAACAGGTTATTAACACTTGCCGTGAACATAACTGGCTTGACGACAGCCGTTTTGCAGTACGTTTCATTGAAAGCCGTTACCGTAAAGGGTATGGGGCGCAACGCATCCGCCAGGAAATGCAGCAGAAAGGCGTAGGGCGTGACGAAATTGACAGCGCTTTTAGAGCTTTTGAAGGCGACTGGTGCGCACTGGCCCGGGACGTAGCCCAGCGTAAATTCGGTACCCCACTGCCTGCGGGCTTCCCGGAGAAAATCAAAGTGCAACGTTTCCTGCAATACCGTGGTTTTTACATGGAAGAGATACAGCAGATTTACTCAGAATATGATGAGCTGTGACAGAATTTTTACCAACCGGGCGCATAGGGATTTTACTTCCCCGCTAAGAAAACATATCTTATTCCCACTTTTTTCCCGGTAAAAGCGCACATGAAAGCGTAATAGCGTTTATCATGGTGGTTTTACAAGACTCCGTTAGCTTGATTTCAGGATAATTATGAGCAAGAGCACCGCTGAGATCCGTCAGGCGTTTCTCGACTTTTTCCATAGCAAGGGACATCAGGTTGTTGCAAGTAGCTCCCTGATTCCAAATAACGACCCGACATTGCTGTTTACCAACGCCGGGATGAACCAGTTCAAGGATGTTTTCCTTGGTCTTGATAAACGTAATTACTCGCGTGCGACAACCGCGCAGCGTTGTGTGCGGGCCGGTGGTAAACATAATGACCTCGAAAACGTAGGTTACACCGCACGCCATCACACCTTCTTTGAAATGCTGGGTAACTTCAGCTTTGGTGATTACTTCAAGCATGATGCTATCCAGTTCGCCTGGGAACTGCTGACAGGTGAGCAGTGGTTCAACCTGCCCAAAGACCGCCTCTGGGTAACCGTCTATGAAAGCGATGACGAGGCGTACGCTATCTGGGAAAAAGAAGTTGGTGTTCCGCGTGAGCGTATTATTCGCATTGGCGATAATAAAGGCGCGCCTTACGCATCAGATAACTTCTGGCAGATGGGTGATACCGGTCCTTGTGGCCCATGTTCTGAAATTTTCTATGATCATGGCGACCATATTTGGGGTGGGCCTCCGGGGAGCCCGGAAGAAGACGGCGACCGTTATATTGAAATCTGGAACATCGTCTTCATGCAGTTTAACCGCCAGGCTGACGGCTCTATGGTTCCGCTACCGAAGCCTTCGGTTGATACCGGTATGGGGCTGGAGCGTATTGCCGCTGTTCTGCAGCATGTGAATTCAAACTACGATATTGATTTGTTCCGCAATCTTATCAAATCAGTTGCGGAAGTAACTGGCGCGACGGATTTGGGCAGCAAATCACTGCGAGTAATTGCCGACCATATTCGTTCCTGTGCATTCCTGATTGCCGATGGTGTTACACCATCCAATGAAAACCGTGGTTATGTCCTGCGCCGTATTATTCGCCGTGCAATTCGTCACGGTAATATGCTGGGTGCGAAAGACACCTTCTTCTACAAACTGGTTGCGCCATTAGTTCAGGTTATGGGTGCGGCAGGCGAAGATTTGCAACGCCAGCAGGCTTTGGTTGAGCAAGTACTGAAAACGGAAGAAGAGCAATTTGCCCGTACACTGGAACGCGGTCTGGCACTGCTGGATGAAGAGCTGGCACAACTGAAAGGGGATACCCTGGATGGCGAAACAGCTTTCCGCCTGTATGATACCTACGGCTTCCCGGTAGACTTAACTGCAGATGTGTGCCGTGAGCGCAACATCAAAGTTGATGAAGCGGGTTTTGAAGCTGCAATGGAATCACAACGCCGCCGTGCCCGTGAATCCAGCGGTTTTGGCGCGGATTACAATGCGATGATTCGCGTTGATGACGCCTCTGAATTTAAAGGCTACGAAGAACTGGCTGTGACTGGCAAAGTAACTGCACTGTTTGTCGATGGTAAGCAAACCGAACAGGTTGCTGCCGGGCAGGAAGCCGTTGTTGTGCTGGATAAAACCCCGTTCTATGGTGAGTCTGGTGGCCAGGTTGGTGATACTGGTGAACTGAAGTCTGCTAATGCCACCTTCACTGTGTCTGATACACAGAAATATGGCCAGGCAATTGGCCACCAGGGTACTGTCTCAACGGGTGTTCTTAAAGTTGGCGACAGCGTGAATGCCCAGGTTGATGAGGCGCGCCGCTCACGTATTCGCCTTAACCACTCTGCAACTCACTTATTGCATGCGGCACTGCGTCAGGTGCTTGGCACTCATGTTGCGCAGAAAGGTTCACTGGTTAATGATAAAGCACTGCGTTTCGACTTCTCGCATTTTGAAGCGATGAAGCCGGAAGAGATTCGTGCGGTAGAAGATATTGTTAACGCACAGATTCGCCGTAACTTGCCGATTGAAACCCACGTGATGGACCTGGATGCAGCAAAAGAGAAAGGGGCCATGGCGCTGTTCGGTGAAAAATACGATGAGCGCGTGCGTGTACTGAGCATGGGCGATTTCTCGACTGAACTGTGTGGTGGTACTCACGCCAGCAGAACCGGGGATATCGGCCTGTTCCATATTGTTGCTGAGTCAGGTACTGCAGCAGGTGTTCGCCGTATTGAAGCCGTAACAGGTGAAGGTGCGGTGGCTGTAATGCATAACCAAAGCGACGAGTTGGCGGATATAGCACAATTACTCAAGGGCGACAGTCACAATTTAGGTGATAAAGTTCGTGCTGTGATTGACCGGACACGTCAGCTTGAGAAAGAATTGCAGCAACTGAAAGCTCAGCAGGCGGTACAAGAAAGTGCCAGCCTGTCCAGCAAAGCTGTCGATGTGAAAGGCATTAAGCTGCTGGTGAGTGAGTTGAGCGATGTTGAACCGAAAATGTTGCGCACGATGGTAGACGACCTCAAAAACCAACTTGGCTCCACTGTAATTGTCCTGGGGACAGCTGCAGAAGGGAAAGTTTCGTTGATTGCCGGGGTATCTAAAGATCTGACCGACCGTATTAAAGCGGGTGAGCTGATCGGCATGGTTGCACAGCAAGTTGGTGGTAAAGGTGGTGGCCGCCCCGATATGGCTCAGGCCGGTGGGTCTGATGTACAGGCACTGCCAGGTGCGCTGGCCAGTGTTGAAAGCTGGGTAGCTGCCAAACTGTAAAATTATAAGCGTAACGTGCGCCATTTCGTGAATAAATGGCGCTAAGACTTTAACGCGCTGGCAAAAATGATAAAGTCGGGTTGAAGTGTCGTATATCGGCTAAACTAAGTAACAGCAGGCTGTGCAATGACTTCTGACACATATGTGTTTGTCATCCATGGCGGTACTCGTTATATGATGGATAAGCCGGGGTACAAGCAACCCGACTCTTTTAATCTTTCAAGGAGCAAAGAATGCTGATTCTGACTCGTCGAGTTGGTGAAACCCTCATGATTGGTGATGAGGTAACCGTGACAGTTCTTGGGGTAAAAGGTAACCAGGTGCGCATTGGTGTGAATGCCCCGAAAGAAGTTTCTGTACACCGTGAAGAAATTTACCAGCGTATCCAGGCTGAAAAGTCACAACAGTCCAGCTACTGATCTAAAGCGTCTCGCATTTTGTGCGAGGCGCTCCCTTCATGGCCTTTAATTGGTTTTTTCCGTATTTTTGTCGTTTTCCCTGTCTGTTTTCTTGCTCTGATGCCATAACATTGCTGCGCCTTAAGTGGCGTGACAGGCTTTGTTTGTGGGTAAAAAGGCAGCTTCACGCTGGTAAAACAGGCGAATTGTTTGTGAAATGTGCAAACGATTAGAACTCCGGAAAAATTGTTTGACTTATAAGTCTCAGAAAGTAATATGTGCGCCACGCAACGCCGATGAGCAGAAACAAGTTCTTCGGGGTTCCTCGCAAGAGGCGTGTGGTGAGATGGCCGAGAGGCTGAAGGCGCTCCCCTGCTAAGGGAGTATGCGGTCAAAAGCTGCATCGAGGGTTCGAATCCCTCTCTCACCGCCATTTTGCATCCGTAGCTCAGCTGGATAGAGTACTCGGCTACGAACCGAGCGGTCGGAGGTTCGAATCCTCCCGGATGCACCATCTCTTGTTTACTCACCAATAGCGGGTAGTAAACGCACTACATTAATGTAGTGGTCGTGAGGTTGCCATTGTTAACCCAATGGTAAGAAAGGTAATGCAGTACAGAGCCTTTCAGAATGCGTTATATCCTTTATTGCTTTAGTAGTAATAAAGGTTAGCAGTAAAGTAGTTATTCCGATGCATCCGTAGCTCAGCTGGATAGAGTACTCGGCTACGAACCGAGCGGTCGGAGGTTCGAATCCTCCCGGATGCACCATTTCTGCTTTTATGCGCCAGTTTTATGTCATACCCGATGCATCCGTAGCTCAGCTGGATAGAGTACTCGGCTACGAACCGAGCGGTCGGAGGTTCGAATCCTCCCGGATGCACCATCTTCTTGTTCCTCTGTATATTCCACACACTCTCTCTGAATTTTCCTGATTTAATCCACTAACTTGATTTCTGTTTGCTGCTTTATTTCAGCACGCTGCCGCCTGTGCTCTTACTGCTTCGGTTTAATCGTTAACCTGTGCTTACCTGAGCTATCCTGGTGGCCGGTGTGAACAGATAATATAAACAGGCGATATAAACAGAATTCCCTTTTTATTAAAAGGGTTAATTCGGCAGGTAAATGCGGGCAATACACCTTTGGCAGCGACAAATATTACCAGGTGCGCTAAAGTAGCCTCTCTTTTCATCTTGCCGGAGGTTTCGATGTATACACAGTATGATGGCCTGATATTCGATATGGACGGCACAATTCTGGATACCGAACCCACGCATCGTAAAGCCTGGCGTACCGTACTGGCTCGCTATGATATGCAACTGGATGAACAGGCCATTATCGCCCTGAATGGCGCACCCACCTGGAAAATCGCCGAGGCGATTATCAACGGGAATAATGGCTCACTCTCTCCTCATGCGCTGGCAGATGAAAAAACAGCGCTGGTAAAAACCATGTTGCTGGACAGCGTGACACCATTGCCTTTAATTGAAGTGGTGAAAGCCTGGTATGGCAAGAAACCGATGGCGGTTGGCACCGGGAGTGAAAGCCGTGTGGCCGGGTTGCTGTTAAATCATCTGGGGCTACGCCAGTACTTTGATGCTGTAGTCACCGCCGATGACGTCGAGCACCATAAACCTGCTCCTGATACATTTTTGCGCTGTGCCGAGTTAATGGGGGTGGCAGCACATAAGTGTATCGTATTTGAAGATGCGGATTTTGGTATTGAGGCCGCACAACGAGCTGGAATGGCTGTTGTGGACGTTCGCACACTGTGAATGACTGGCTACCCGTTCTGTCTTTATTTACCAGTAGCTTTCTGAGTGCCACATTGTTACCAGGAAGTTCGGAGGCTGTGCTGGCGGGGTTATTACTTGCCGGAAACAGTTCCCCCTGGTTATTAGTCATAACCGCATCAATCGGTAATAGCCTTGGCGGTCTGACAAACGTTATTCTAGGGCGCCTGTTCCCGTTGCGGGAAACCAGTCAACGGCATGACAGGGCCTTACAGTGGTTAAATCGGTTTGGCCCCGTTACGCTACTATTGAGTTGGTTACCGTTGATTGGGGATTTGTTGTGTTTAATGGCCGGATGGCTGCGTATGGCCTGGGGGCCGGTAGTCCTCTGGTTGTGCCTGGGTAAGGCACTGCGTTATGTATTTATCATGCTGGTAACAGTACAAGGGATGGCATGGTGGCAAGGGTAAAACAGCAGGCGGGTAATTGTTGTTGATGTGCGAAAGGTCAGGGCGTGGTGTCAGTGCTCACAATACTGGAGCAGCCTGCCTGGTAACTTTCGTTTCCGGCAAACAGGATTATTACTCGCCAGGAGTGACCTTTATTCGTCAACCATTACAATTATGCTTAACAGAAGAATTTTGACAGGCGGGAGGTCAATTTGATCCCTGACGTATCACAGGCATTAGCCTGGCTTGAACAACATCCACAAGCGGTTGCGGGTCTTCGCCGCGGGCTGGAACGTGAAACACTGCGCGTTGCACCTGATGGCTCGCTTGCCACAACAGGGCACCCGGAGAGCCTTGGTGCTGCGCTGACACATAAATGGATTACCACAGACTTTGCCGAAGCCCTGCTGGAGTTTATTACGCCAGTAGACCGCGATATCGACCATATGCTGCGCTTTATGCGGGATTTACACCGCCATACAGCGAACAACATTGGTGATGAACGGATGTGGCCGCTGAGTATGCCGTGTTTTATTGAAAATGGGCAGGATATTGAACTGGCGCAATATGGCAGTTCAAATCTTGGGCGTTTTAAAACACTCTACCGTGAAGGGTTGAAAAACCGTTACGGGGCATTGATGCAAACCATTTCTGGCGTGCATTACAACTTTTCGCTGCCACTGTCTTTCTGGCAGGCGAGAGCTGGCATTACCGACGAAGTAAGTGGTAAGGAAGCTATTTCTGAAGGCTATTTCCGCCTGATTCGTAACTACTACCGTTTTGGCTGGGTTATTCCTTATTTGTTTGGGGCATCGCCGGCGATTTGCTCTTCGTTCCTGCAAGGCAAACCGAGTGCGTTGCCTTTTGAGCAGACGGAAAATGGCCTGTATTACCTGCCATACGGTACATCACTACGTCTCAGCGACCTGGGGTATACCAATAAATCCCAGAGCCAGCTGAATATCACTTATAACCACCTTTCAAGCTATGTTGAGAACCTGAAACAGGCTATCCATACTCCTTCACTGGAATACAGTGAGTTGGGGCTGCAAAAGAATGGTCAGTGGTTACAGCTGAACACCAATATTTTGCAGATTGAAAATGAGCTGTATGCCCCTATTCGGCCTAAGCGAGTTACCCGGCCGGGTGAATCGCCATCAGATGCGTTGCTGCGTGGTGGTGTGGAGTATATTGAGGTACGTTCGCTCGATATTAACCCCTTCTCACCTATTGGTGTGGATGAAAACCAGGTACGTTTCCTCGACTTGTTTATGATTTGGTGTGTGCTTGCTGATGCACCAGAAATGAACAAAGATGAGCTGGCCTGTACCCGTAAAAACTGGAACAAGGTCATTATTGAAGGGCGCAAACCTGGCCTGATGCTGGATATGTTTGCCATGCTTGAAACAGGCTGCCAGGCAACGCAGCATACTCTGAAAGAATTGGGTATGGCTCTGTTTGCTGATTTGCGGCGTGTGGCTCAAACACTGGATGCCATGGCAGATACCCCGGCTTACCAGAATGTTTGCGATCAACTGGTTGCCAGCTTTGAGAACCCTGAATTAACCTATTCAGCGCGTATTTTACGATCTATGATCGATAATGGTATTGGTGGTACAGGTAAAGCGCTGGCTGCTCATTACCGCGAGCTGTTAATGAAGGAACCGCTGGAGATCCTCACTCAGGCCGATTTTGACCGTGAGCGTGATGCGTCTGTAACGCGCCAGAAAGTGCTGGAAGAAAGCGATAGCGAATCATTTGAGGCTCTGCTTGCCCGCCAGGCATGAACCAAAAGAAAAGGCCACATTGCTGTGGCCAAATAATTCATCTCTGCGGACAGGGATGATGATAACAAATGCGCGTCTTTCATATACTCAGACTCGCCCCGGAATTAATAGTTCAGTTTATTTTTAAAAAAATCACTTATCGGAGGTGATCAGATGCCATTGTTGGATAGCTTCACTGTTGACCATACCCGTATGGGCGCACCAGCGGTACGTGTAGCGAAAACGATGCATACGCCGCATGGCGATACTATTACCGTATTCGACCTGCGTTTTTGTATCCCGAATCAGGAAGTTATGCCAGAACGAGGGATTCATACCCTTGAACACTTGTTTGCTGGCTTTATGCGTAATCACCTCAATGGTGATGGCGTGGAGATCATCGATATTTCCCCGATGGGCTGCCGTACCGGGTTCTATATGAGCCTGATTGGCCAGCCTGGCGAACAGCGTGTCGCTGATGCCTGGAAAGCGGCAATGAGTGATGTGCTGAAAGTTCAGGATCAGTCTCAGATCCCGGAACTGAATGTTTACCAGTGTGGTACCTGGGAAATGCACTCTCTGTCTGAAGCTCAGGATATTGCCCGCCATATTATCGAACGTGGCGTAGGGGTAAACAGCAACCAGGAACTGGCGCTGCCTAAAGAGAAGCTGAAAGAACTGCATATCTGACAGCCATCAGTTCTGGTGAGCTGAATCAGTTTGTTACCAGTCAGAAGAGAGGCCTGTGAGCCTCTCTTTTTTATGGGCGGCAGGTGGGATTCTGGCGAAAAATATTTTGCAGCTGGTGCTGCTTGCTTTGCACTGTACTGCACAGGGAATGGCGCAATAAAAAAGCGCGGGCTTTACAACGCCCGCGCTCAGGTTCTGACGCTTTACCTGCGGTTGTCAGTGAGCGCCACCGCCCCCACCGCCTGAACTGAACGGTGGTTTGGCAAACCACACCAGGCTCAGCAAAACAATAAACACGGCGGCTGAAATCCAGAATATCTCGTTGGCAGAGATAATCAGCCCCTGGTTAGTGATTTGCTGGGCAATATACCCGGAAGCCTGCTGGTGAGACATTCCCATGCCTTCTAACTGGCTGTACATCTGTTGCGCGTTGGGGTTATACGGCGTAACAGATTCTGTCAGTTGCGCATGGTGCAGTGATTCCCGGTTGGTCCACATCGTTGTCGTGATAGACGTCCCTATTGAACCTGCCAGAGTACGCGTAAAGTTCGACAGGCTGGATGCTGCAGCCAGGCGCTCCGGCGGCAGGCCGGAAAGCGTAATGGTCGTCAGCGGCATAAAGAAGCAGGCAACAGCAAAGCCCTGAATGAACTGCGGCCAGGCAGAAGCGCCAAAATCCATTCCTGGTTCGAATGTCCATGCCCGCCAGTAGAAGCACACCGCGTACATAATAAAGCTGAAGGTGACCAGGCGGCGCATATCCAGCTTATGGGCAAAACGGCCAATGACTGGCGACAGGATAACCGGGATAACCCCGACCGGTGCTGATGCCAAACCTGCCCAGGTTGCTGTGTAGCCATAGACTTCCTGCAATAACTGCGGCAACAGTACAATCGCGCCAAAGTAGAGCATGTAAGCAAGGCTGATACACAGGCAGCCAATGGTAAAGTTTCTCGACTTAAACAACGCCAGGTCCACAATGGGGTTGTCGTCGGTGAGCTCCCATACCACCAGAAAACAGAGTGAAACAACGGCGACAATCGTCAGAATGATAATTTCTTTCGAATTGAACCAGTCTAGCTCTTTCCCCTGGTCAAGCATCACCTGCAGGCAGCCAATACCTAATACCAGCAACGCCAGGCCTATGGCATCTATGCGCCGTTGCTCGGTGCGTGTTTCACGCCCGCGCAGGGTTTGCAGTGTCATCATTACCACGACAACCCCAATAGGCACGTTGATAAAGAATATCCAGCCCCAGTGGTAGTTATCGCTAATCCAGCCACCCAGAATAGGGCCGCAAATCGGCGCAACGATAACGGTCATTGACCACAGCGCAAGGGCAATACTCCGTTTGGCCGGAGGATAATTGCTCAGCAGCAAACTCTGCGACAGCGGAATCAACGGGCCTGCAACCACACCCTGTATGACGCGGAAGAAAATCAGCATCGACAGGCTGTTGGACATCCCGCACGCCCAGGAGGCCACGGCAAAAGCACCGGTGGACCACAGGAATAATTTTACCTCGCCCACCCGTTTGGCAAGCCAGCCGGTAATTGGGATGGAGATAGCGTTAGCCACCCCAAATGAGGTAATAACCCAGGTCCCCTGGCTCAACGAAGAGCCAAGGTTACCGGCGATGGTGGGAATGGCGACGTTTGCAATTGTCGAATCCAGCACCTGCATGAATGTCGCCAGAGCCAGCGCAATGGTCATGACAACCAGTTGTGGGCCTTCAAGCGGTTTTTGTGGCATACACCCTCCGCTGTTTACCCTTCGTTGGCCCGGATAATATCGTCAATGGTTTTATTGACTGGCGCCAGAGAAATTTCACGCGCGTTACTTACGTAGGCTGGCGTTTTACGTACTTCACTTGCCAGCACTTTGCCGTCATGGTTACTGGTATCAACAGTCACCAGAGTCGACAGGCCAATACGCAGTGGATGCTGTTCCAGTTGCTTCTCATCAAGCTCAATACGTACAGGCAGGCGCTGAACCACTTTGATCCAGTTACCGGTGGCGTTTTGTGCTGGCAGCAGCGAGAAGGCGCTCCCGGTGCCCATATCAAGGCCAACTACTTTACCGGTGTATTTCACGTCATCGCCATAGATATCGCTGACAACGGTAGCAGACTGCCCAATACGCATGTGCGCCAGTTGGGTTTCTTTGAAGTTAGCGTCAACCCACATATGGTGAGCCGGAACAATCGCCATCAGGGCGCTGGAGGCACTGATTTGCCCGCCAACCTGCACTGCACGCCGGGAAACATAACCTGTTACCGGGCTGACAACATTGGTACGTTGCAGAGCAAGCCAGGCATCACGTACAGCTGCAGCTGCTTGTTTTACACTTGGCTGGTCTTCAATTTTATCGCCCAGCAACATCGCTTTATTGGCGTTGTACTGTTGAACGGCAACATCAAGTTGAGCTTGCGCACTGGCGACAGCATCTTTGGCGTGTTGCAGTTCTTCTTTACCAATCAGGTTATCCGTTCCTAATGGTACACGGCGTTTTAAATCATTCTGCGCTTTAGTTAACGCGGTTTTTTGCAGTGCGATATTCGCTTCATATTGCTTGCTGTTGATCATCAATTGGTGAACTGATCGCACACTGGAAGCCAGTGCGGTTTTCGCTTTATCGAGCGCCAGCTGTGCATCTGTTGGGTCGAGAGTGACCAGCGTATCGCCTTGTTTTACAAAGTCTGTGTCATCTACCCATACTTTTGTCACGCTCCCGGAAACCTGGGACATAATCTGGACCTGGTTTCCCGCGACATAAGCATCGTCAGTGTCTTCATAATGGCGTAGTACCAGGAACCAATAGATTCCGTAACCTACCGCAATAACAACAAAAAGTGTTGTGAGGAAAAGTAACGCGTTCTTTCGCTTACCTTTCTTTTTCTTAGCGTGCTGCTGCGGTGCCTGATTTTCCGCATTTGCGCTCATACTATTCTCCACCATCTTATTATTTTCTTAGGTTTGGTCGGCATGACCCTGTTTTTATCAGACAGGCCAGTCGGGTAATCAACTGGCCTGAGGTTGAATCTGTCTGGTTGTGGCTTGCTATTCGATGCGGGGAGTTATCGTACCGCTTCAAGCACGGTTTCATCGGCTTCCATCTGGTCAAGTCGCAGGAGCAATTTACGCGTGATTGTCTCGAGTTGAGATTTCTCTTGTTCATCCAGTGATGACCAGAGCATGTGCAGACAACTGTGTTGTGGCGGCAATACTTCATCAAGAAAGTCTTTACCTTTTTCAGTTAACTGCAAGTGCAGGCAACGTCTGTCATTATCGCTTTCACGACGTTCAATCCAGCCACGTTTTTCCAGTTCATCAGCAATGCGGGTGGCATTGGTGCGGGAAGAGCCCAGTGCACAGCTTAGTTCAGAAGGCTGGATACTGTGGTTCTCTTGTGACTCAAGCGTGATCAACGCCATAAACAGGGTTTCATTGATACCCTGAGCTTTCAGCATTTTATTACGGTTTTCCAGCAGCTTACCCTGCATGTGCATACACAAGCGGGTCAGCAAAATTTCCTGGTAAGGAAAGGTTTTTTGGCGGCTGGCACGAAACTTAAGCATTTGTTCTATGGGCGTGAACGAACTATCCATTAGATTAACCTCATTAGTTGCAGCCGATATAGTAACTATAGTGATAAATAAAGTAAATGGATTATTCGTGCGCTTAAGGTTCGCTAATTACCCGCCACTCATCAGTTTCAGCGCCAGACCAAAGCTCAGTGCACTGAGCAATGTCGGGATGATAATGGTGCGTAATTTGTAGAAACTGGCAATCAGAACGACGAAACCGATAGCCACGGGGAGCACATGTTGGTGGTGCTTAATTAAGTCTGGCGCAGTGGAGACGACCAGTAACGCGCAAATAGAGGCGATGCCAATACTGTCGAGTAAAATAGTCACTGCGCCGCGCCGGTTTTGCGTGTTTTGCCCACGGTTCAGGCGCAGCGGCAGGTAACGGAACAGGTAGTTCACGCAACCAACAAACAGCCCGAGTACTAATACATCAATGCTCATCGCTGGCCTCCTGGTAAAACGCCTGAATCAATGCTGCAGCACAACCGCAGACAATTCCGCACAGAATCGCCGCCGGAATTGAAAACAAAGTAATACCCAGCACAGCGCCTGCCAGCGCCGCAACCACACACCATGACTGTTTGCGTTGAAATGAAGCCAGCAGGAAACTTAAAAATAACGCTGGCAACATAAAGCTCAGCGAAGCCTCAACGACGGGCCAGTCATCGAGCAGGCCGTTGCCTGACCATGCCCCCGCCAGTGTGCCCAATACCCAGGACGCCCAGGAAGTCAGGGCAATGGCTACCATCCAGGATTCACTCCAGCGCCGGTTGTCGCGCACCAGTTTGGCGGTAGCGGCCGCAAAAACTTCATCGGTCAAACCAAACGCCCATAGCGCGGTGCGCGAACCTGTTAACCTGGTGCGGATACGGCTCTGTAGTGAAGGGCCATACAGGATATGGCGAACATCCATCGCCATAACTGTCAGGGCCGCCACCCACAGAGCACTGCCAGCAGACAGCATGGCAGTTATCACAAACTGGCTGGCCCCGGCATATACGATGCAGGAAAAAAAGGTGGCTTCGAGGGGAGTAAATCCCAGTTTGGTGGCATTCAGCCCGAAAGCAAAAGCGACAGGCAGGTAGCTAATCACAATCGGCAGGCTGTCTTTACAACCTTCTGCCCAGGTTGCCGTCGTTTGGGTGTCTGTTACGCAGGAAGATTCCGTCATTTTTATTATCTGTAATTAAATATGAGCCAGAGGATCTCTCGTTGTGGTGTAGAGCGCTGAACACCAGACTAAAGAAGTAAGTGAGCGTTTACTGACTCACCTGGTTATGCGTCATTGCGGGGTTTCGTTAACCGGGGCCTGACGATGATACCCCAGTGCCCATACCACCAGGCTTAGTACACCGGTACCGGCACCGGCCAGGCAAACGCCCATCCAGCCTGCGTGTTGGTAAGCACTTGCAGAAACCAGTGAGCCGAATGCGCCACCAATAAAGTAAGTGGTCATATACCCGGCAGTCAGCCGGTTACGGGCTTGCGGGTACAAACGGTAAATTACACTCTGGTTGGTAATGTGTACACCCTGGACTGTCAGGTCGAGCAGCACAATACCGGCCATTAAAGGGATAACTGAAAATTTCCCCAGATAAATGGCTATCCAGGCCAGAACCAACAGAACCAGACCCGCAGTGGTTGTCAGGTGCGACTTACCTTTATCTGACAGGCCACCGGCCGGGCGGGCTCCCAGTGCACCTGCTGCGCCTGCCAGGCCAAATAAACCAATGACAGCTTCGGAAAATGAAAAGGGTGGGGCAGAGAGTAAAAACGCCATTGAGGTCCACAACATACTGAACTGCGCAAAGATCAATCCGCCTGTCAGTGCCCGGGTGCGTAATACCCGGTTGTTAAAGTAGAGGGAAAAAATGGAAACCAGTAATTGGGGGTAATTCAGGTGATTTTCCTGTTTTACGGTTGGCAGCATGCGCCAGAGTGCCAGCGCCATCACAATCATCAGGCCACTTGCCAGCCACCAGACCGTGCGCCAGCCACCGAGGCTTGCCAGAGCACCTGCAACCGTTCGCGCCAGTAAAATGCCCAGCAACAACCCACTCATTATAGTGCCAACAGTGCGGCCACGTTTTTCTGGTGCGGCAAGGGTTGCGGCCAGAGGAACCAGTATCTGAGCCACCACGGAAAATAGCCCGGTTAACGCTGTGCCTACCAGCATCATACTGAGTGAATGGCTGCTGGCCGTGATTATCATGCCGCAGGCGGCCAGCAGGGTCATGCTGACAATCAGCGCACGCCGTTCAAACATATCTCCCAACGGGACAATCAGCAGTAACCCGGCGGCGTAACCCATTTGCGCGGTTGTTACAATAAATCCGGCCTGGTTGACCGAGAGCGAAAACGCCCGGGCGATCGTTTCCAGTAATGGCTGAGCATAATAGTTACTGGCAACGGCCAGCCCGGTGGCAACCGCCATCAGGAGCGTCAGTGCAGGCGTTAACGGGCTGGTTTTGGCGGCGTTATATTGTTGAGTCATGACGAGTGTAATTGGCTAATTTGTAGTGAGAATCACAGATAATAGCGAAGATTGATGGAGGAAAAACAATTTGCCCCGGTTATCGGGTAGCAGAACGTGCGGTTTGTGGTGCGGGAGAAAAAAAGAACCTCCCGTGAAGGGAGGTTCTGAGTGGCGGCGTTTTACTTCGCTGCAGCCAGTGAGGCTTTGATCCAGCCATCGAACTCAGACTGGTGAGCTTTGATCCAGCCATCAACATGGCCATTAATGTCCGCTTCAGAAGCGTGGCCTGCGTGCATCATGGCATTCTCAGCGTTGATGTCGGCAATAGGCAGTTTCATCAGAGCGAACAGTTTTGCCGCAGCCGGGTTTTTCTCGGCCCAGGCTTTGTTAGCAACAATGTACATGTTGTTGACCGGGAAACCATAGTTCGCGCCATTGGCAAGTTTGGTATCAACACCTTTCTGTGCGCCTGGCAGTGAAGAGAACGGAACCTGCAACCAGACCACGTCTTTGCCTGGCACCAGAACATCGCTTACCCAGTAAGGCGTCCAGGTGTAGTACAGAATTGGTTTGCCTTCTTTATAACGGGTAATGGTGTCCGCAATCATGGCGGCGTAGTTACCCTGGTTATGTACAACGGTATTGCTCAAGTCGTAGGCTTTGAGCTGGTGGTTAATCACCGCCTCACAGCCCCAGCCTGGCGTACAACCTGTCAGGTCGGCCTTACCGTCGCCATTGCTGTCGAACAGTTTCGCCAGTTTTGGGTCTTTTAACTGCGCAATATTAGTGATGTGGTATTTTTCAGCAGTTTTTTTGTCGATCAGGTAGCCCTGAGCGGCTCCGGTTACATAAGTTCCTTCCCGGTAGAATTTTTTATCGCCACCTGCTGCGTTATACATGTCGTCGTGCAGAGGTTTCCAGTTAACCGCCATAAAAGTGGCATCGCCGTTGGCTATAGAGGTGTAACCCACGTTGTAATCAACTTCGCTGGGTTTATCTACGGTGTAGCCCAGTTTCTCCAGCGCACGGCTTACCAGCAGAGTCTGGAAACTTTCCTCAGAGATGGTGCTTTGAACCGGTTTAACGGTAATGCCTTTACCCGGTAAATCCGCCGCAAAGGTGCTGGTGGAAACGAGTGTGGCAAAGGCTGTGGCTAAAAGAACAGAATGTCGCATCGTTATTCCTTTTTTATCATGAGAGACCGAAAACCAATAAGCTGGTTTGTTCGATGATGTGTTGTGCCCGGAAGAACATGGCTATCCGGGTGCTGATGCAGTCTCAGGCAGCAAAGCTGCCCGGACTTGTTATGCGTGTTATTTCTTGATGAATGGGCGAGCCAGCAGGCCTACCGGGCCAGTGGTATACCAGCGGCGGTTACCCCGGCTACGAGCGTCGCGGCCAACTGACTGCGTTAAACGGTCAAGGATAATGGCGAGAATAACGATACCCACACCACCAACCGTTGCCAGCCCCATATCGAGGCGGCCAATGCCACGCAGAACCATTTGCCCCAGACCACCTACAGCAATCATTGATGCAATGACCACCATCGACAGCGCCAGCATCAGTGTCTGGTTTACACCCGCCATAATGGTGGGCATAGCCAACGGCAACTGCACTTTGAACAGCATTTGGCGCGGGCTGGAACCAAATGAACGGGCTGCCTCAATCAGGTCTGCCGGAACCTGGTTAATCCCCAGAATCGTCAGGCGCACAATGGGTGGCAGTGCAAAGATAATGGTGACAACCACGCCAGGCACGTTACCGATACCAAACAACATAACGATAGGCACCAGGTAAACAAACGCCGGTGTGGTTTGCATGGCATCCAGTATTGGCCGGACAATTTTCGCAGCTCTCTTGCTACGAGCCAGCCATATTCCCATTGGCAGGCCTATTACCACACAGAACAGCAATGCGGTAAGCACCAGCGCAAGTGTCACCATCGCCTGAGACCATGCTCCAATGGCGCCGATAACAACCAGCGAAATCAGAGTGGCAATACCCATGCCCAGGTTTGACATCTGCCAGGCAATTAAGGCGAATATCAGAATCGCCACTGGTGCTGGCATACCTGTCAGTAAGTGCTGAAAGGCACTCAGAATATAATCAATCGGAACACGAATACCCTGGAATACCGGGCGAAAGTGAAACACTACCCAGTCAATCGCGTCCGTGACCCAGCTATCAAGTGGGATCAGTGTTTTATGGAACGGATCCATAAAGTTAAAGTGTTCGGGTTTGGGAGCCGGCGCGCTGTTTAACCAGTCAGCCGCACCACTGGGGCTGCCTGATGAGGCTGGTGTGCCCCATGCATCAGCTGAGGATGCTGCGTTACTTGCGGCACTACTTGCGGCATCAGTGGTTGCGCCACTGGCATCCCATGGATTTGCTGCGTTACTCATTAGTTGCTCCCTCCCGGTCTAAGGCTTTCAGCAGTGTCCCTTTAGAGATAATGCCGAGATAGTGTTGGTTGTCGTCGATAACAGGAATCGCACAAGGTGCAAGGCCCACGGTAGAGAGCAGCTCATTAAGCGGCGTTTCTCCTGGTACAGATGTGGGCGATTCCAGTAAGGCGGCATCCAGCCCCTGGCCTTCAGACAGCGCTTTTTTCAGAGAGTCAATCGAGACGATACCGACAAATTTTTGCCCACGTTCAATCACGTAGCCATATTCGCGGTCTTCATCCTGCAGCAGTTTAATTGCTGAGCGGGGCCCAAAACCGGGCGTTTTACGAATCAGCCCAACAGGTGAACGGCGCGCAATATCTTTGGCGCTGAACACATGGCTGATATCCACACCACGGAAGAAGGTGCGTACATAATCGTTTGCCGGGTTATTCAGGATCTCATCCGGGGTGCCTACCTGCACGACTTCGCCGTTTTGCATAATGGCAATACGGTCGCCGATACGCATCGCTTCATCGAGATCATGGGAGATAAACACCACGGTACGTTGATGTTTGGCCTGGAGCTTAACCAGCTCATCCTGCATTTCAGTACGAATTAATGGGTCGAGCGCAGAGAACGCTTCATCCATCAACAGGATGTCCGGGTTAATTGCCAGAGCCCGTGCCAGACCAACACGCTGACGCATACCACCAGATAATTCATCCGGGTAGCTGTGTGCGTAGTTTTCCAGCCCAACCTGGCGAAGTGCATCAAGCGCTTTTTCTTCGCGTTCAGCAACCGGTGTGCCCGACAGCTCCATACCAAAAGCGGTATTTTCCAGTACGTTCATGTGCGGCATCAACGCGAAGGACTGAAAGACCATTGCGATCTTCTTTCTGCGCACCTCACGCAATTCTGCATCTGAAACCTGGGCAATGTCAGTGCCGTCGATCAATACCTGACCGCGGGTGGGTTCAATCAGACGATTGAGAAGGCGGACTAATGTGGATTTACCCGAACCGGATAAGCCCATAACAACAAATATTTCGCCTTCTTCAATGGCCAGACTGGCATCTTTAACGCCGAGAGAGAGACCGGTTTTAGCAAGAATTTCTTCTTTTGATAAACCGCGCTCTATATATTTGAAAGCCCTGTTAGGATGCTCGCCAAATATTTTATAAAGGTTCTTAACTTCTAATTTAATTGCCATGCAATAATGGTTTTCCTGTTATTGTTTAAACGCTATAAGTGTCCTGGTGAAAATATTAGTTGCCTATACCCTAACATACTCAGAATTTGAGACAACCCTTAATCCCCCAGTGAAAGTGTGATCTATAACTGAATATTTTTCCACAAACCCCGTGATATAAGGGCTGAGCGCGTAGCGCTGCTGCTGCTAATTTTCTGCAAAATTTGTGCTGTCAGTATATACAATGTTCAGCTTTCAGGCGGTTATTGCCGGAGAGTTGGATGATTCAGGAGGGATAATGAGGTGGTTGTAGTGGCAGGATATTTTGTCCTGTAATGTCTCTGTAATAGTAAATATTTGTTAGCCTGAGTATGTAATAATTTTCCCTGTAACCTTGTACTTATACACGCAACTAAACCTGCTTCACCATGCTTGCCAGAAGGTGGTTTGGCCTGACTGATTTAAGTTGCAGTGGCGCACAACTGGTTACCTGTTGCCGGGAAAATCAGCCCTTTTTCCCGGCAACATTTTAATTAGAAGTTCCAGTCTTCATCTTCGGTTTGCAGACTTTTCCCAATAACATAAGAAGAGCCAGCACCCGAAAAAAAATCATGGTTTTCATCTGCGCCAGGCGACAGTGCAGACAAAATTACTGGGTTGACGTCACACATTTGTGCAGGAAACAGTGCCTGATAGCCCAGATTCATCAGAGCCTTATTGGCGTTATAACAAAGAAAAGCAGTTACTTCATCAACCAGGCCTGATTGCTGATACAAACTTTGCGTGTAAGACACTTCATTATCATACAAGTTCATAATCAGGTCTGCGGCTTCATTTTCCAGTTCTTGTTTTTTCTGATGATTCAGTGGCGCCACCATCTGCTGGTATTTATAACCAATGTAATATCCGTGTACTGCTTCATCGCGAATAATAAGGCGAATCAGATCTGCGGTATTGGTTAATTTCCCTCTTCCTGACCAATATATTGGTAAGTAAAACCCCGAATAAAATAAAAATGATTCCAGGCAAACACTGGCAATTTTCTTACGATATGGACATTCCCCTCGGTAATACTGAAGTATTAACGCAACCTTGTGTTGCAGCCATGGGTTTTCTTCGCTCCACTGGTATGCCGCATCCACTTCCTGCATTGAACACAGGGTGGAGAAAACTGCGCTGTAGGAGCGGGCATGTACTGCTTCCATAAAGCTGATATTGGACAGCACCGCTTCTTCATGGGGAGTCAGGGCATCGGGCATCAGGCCGGGAGCTCCCACCGTATTTTGCACGGTATCAAGCAGGGTTAACCCGGTAAAGACGCGAATGGTCAGTGTTTGTTCTTCGTGGCTCAGGGTTTGCCAGGAAGGCAAGTCATTGGCCAGTGGTATTTTTTCCGGTAACCAGAAATTGGCAGTCAGCCGGTTCCAGATTTCCAGGTCTTTGGTGTCAATTAGCCGGTTCCAGTTAATGGCGCTAACAGGGCGTTGTGTATTCATGGTTATTCCTTACAGTGTGCAGGAGACACAGCCGTCAATGGCGGTGCCTGCTAACGCCTGTTGGCGCAGGCGAATGTAATAGAGCGTTTTGATACCTTTTTGCCAGGCATAAATTTGTGCTTTATTGATATCGCGAGTGGTTGCGGTATCCGGGAAAAAGAGCGTCAGCGATAACCCCTGGTCTATGTGTTGTGTGGCTGCAGCATAGGTATCAATAATTTTTTCTGGCCCAATTTGCCAGGCATCCTGGTAGAGGTGTTTGTTGTGCTCAGTAATAAAAGGTGCCGGGTAATACACCCGGCCAGTTTTGCCCTCTTTACGGATTTCAATGGGGGCGATGACCGGGTGAATACTGGATGTCGCATGGTTGATATAGGAGATGGAACCAGTGGGCGGGACAGCCTGCAAATTCTGGTTATATAACCCATCGCGCATGATGTCGTCACGCAACTGGCTCCACATTGCCTGGTCGGGTATGCAAATATTCGCACGGTCAAACAATTGCTGTACCCGGGCTGTTTCTGGTCGCCACAACTTGCTGGTGTAACGTTGGAAATATTCACCGCTTGCGTACTGCGACTGTTCAAACCCTGCAAAACGCTGGCCACGTTCGCGGGCGAGCCGGTTAGACGCACGCAACGCATACCATGCAATGCAGTAAAAATAGATATTCGTGAAATCAATGGCTTCTGGTGAGCCATAGGCAATTCCTTCGCGCGCCAGAAAACCATGCAGGTTCATTTGGCCCAGCCCAATTGCATGAGCCGACGCGTTTCCTGCCATTACTGAAGGCACGCACTCAATAGCGCTTAAATCTGAAACTGCACTTAATGCCCGGACGGCTGTTTCAACAGTTTGTGCAAAATAGGGGGAGTCCATTGTATGAGCAATATTTAACGACCCCAGATTACAAGAGATATCTTTACCGGTGTGCAGGTAATCCAGGTTTTCCGCCAGCACGGAAGGTTGGTTAACCTGCAATATTTCAGAGCACAGGTTGCTCATGTTGATATAACCTGCAATCGGGTTAGCCCGGTTTACCGTGTCTTCAAACATGATGTAGGGATAGCCCGATTCAAACTGTACTTCAGCCAGAATACGGAAAAAATCACGGGCCCGAACCCAGCGTTTGCGAATGCGTGTGTCGGCTACCAGTGAGTCATAGTGCTGGCTGATGCTGATATCGCAAAACGCCTTTCCGGTTACCCGCTCAACATCGTAGGGTGAAAACAGAGCCATCTGCGCATCTTCTTTGGCTAACCGAAAAGTGATATCAGGGATAACCACGCCCAGCGACAGGGTTTTGATACGCAGTTTTTCATCGGCGTTTTCTCTTTTGGTATCCAGAAAACGTAAAATATCGGGGTGATGGGCATGCAACCATACCGCTCCGGCACCTTGTCTGGCGCCCAGTTGGTTGGCGTAACTGAACGCATCTTCCAGCATTTTCATGACAGGTATGACACCGGAAGACTGGTTCTCAATTCTTTTTATTGGCGCGCCAGCTTCACGTAATGCAGACAATACAAAGGCTACGCCACCACCACGTTTGGATAGCTGCAATGCGTGAGTAACAGCCCGGCCAATGGATTCCATGTTGTCTTCGATACGTAACAAAAAACAGGAGACCAGTTCGCCACGCTGTTGCTTGCCAGCATTAAGGAATGTTGGTGTGGCAGGCTGGAAGCGGCCTGTGAGTATTTCGGTAAGTATTCGTGCTGCAAAACGAGCGTCTCCCTGGGCCAGAGTGAGCGCGACCATGCAGGCACGTTGCGGGAAATCTTCCAGGTACTGTGAGCCATCAAAGCTTTTCAGGGCATAGCTGTTATAAAACTTCCACGCGCCCAGAAAGGTTGCAAACTGGTGCTTACTTAAAGCGGCAGTAAGAAACAGGTTTTCCAGTTCTTCTGGCGTGTACTGGGCCAGTATCGCGCCATCGTAATAACCTTCATCCACCAGTGTTTCCAGGCGTACAGCATCGGTTGTGAAAGTGCGTGTTGCGGGAGTTATGTGTTGGTGTAAATAAGCCTCCACCGCTGCTTTGTCTTTATCCAGTTGTAATTGCCCCGCGCTGTTATACATATTCAGCATGGCATTAAGCGCGTGGTAATCCAGGTCGCGGGTGGCTGTTGTGGTTGCGGTTATAGTTGCTGTAGCCAAAATTGTTTTACTCCCTTTCTCACGTTTTCGACGTCTTCAGGTGTGCCGAGTAATTCGAACCGATACAGGCAGGGCACCTGGCATTTTTCAGCGATTACTTTGCCGGCAAGACAATATCCGGCACCAAAACTTCGGTTACCGGAAGCGATTACTCCCTTCAGCAAACGCCGATTTTCTGGTTGGTTCAGAAACCGAATAACCGGAGCCGGAACAGCTCCGTTACTGCCACCGCCACCATAAGTGGGCACAATCAAAATAAAGGGCTCGCTGGCATGGAGTATTGGGTGCGGCGGCGTGGTGATACGCAGTGCGGGCATTGCCAGGCGTTCGACAAATCGGTGTGTATTTCCCGATGAACTGGAGTAATACACCAGATTACTCATGCTTCAGCCCCGGGTTGTGAATGCAGGCGGTTAATCATATCCGGGCGGAAACCGCTCCAGCGCAAAGTATCAGTAATGACAACCGGCAACTGAAGAAACCCCTGGCTTTTTAACCAGCCAACACATTCCGGGTGGGCGTCGGTATCAATCAAAGTAAAGGGGATTGCGCGTTGTGCCAGCATGCGTTTGGTTGCATGGCACTGTACACAATTCTCTTTTGTGTAAATGCTAATGCTCATGATTCGTATTCTCATATATAGGGTTAAAAAAACACCCGGACGCACAGCGTTGGGTGAGCTCTTGTGTTCTTGATACTAGATGTAGTTGCGATTTTTATCAACCATACAATATATGGTAATTAAGCAGAGACGATGGGCCGGGCGCTTGTGCCACAACTTCAGGCAGGAAGAGAGGTAAACCCGGCGCGTGGCCGGGTTGTGTGAGGATGTTATTTTCGTGCCAGCAGGGCACCGACGATAACCCCCGCGGCTGCACCCAGACCAATACTGTGCCATGGCTTGTTGTGCACCCACTCATCAGTGTGATGAGCGGCATCACGCGTGGCTTGTTGCAGTCGGTTATTGCCATTAAGGCGGGCGCGGGTTTCACTCAGTAAACGTGTAGCGTGGTGCTTAATGCTGTCACGCTCTTCTTTTGCATCGCTGTCCCAGGCGTCCAGCACTTTTTCCAGCGTACTGGCGATATGGGTTATCTCATCCTGCATTGCCTGGTTTTCTGGTGCGTTGTGAAGTGTCTTCTGTTTGGTATTGCTGAACACAGGACCTCCTTTTTTTAGTGATTCAGATAACAGTGTAGACGCCAGAATGCCGTTTTTCTGGCAGAAACTGCGGTAAAAGGCGGTTTCTGGACTATTCTGAAAGCATCTCCTTGTAGCCATGCTGTATGGTTGCGAAGCTGTAATGAGAGGATGAGGAAGCACAATGTATTTACGACCCGATGAGGTGGCACGCGTTCTGGAGAAGGCTGGTTTTATTATGGACAGCATGGAGCGGGGGGCATATGGATACCGCCGCGGAGAGAATTATGTTTATGTAAACCGGGAAGCGAGGATGGGTCGCACTGCACTGGTTATTCACCCGGCAATGAAAGAGCGAAGCCATACACTGGCGGAGCCTGCATCAGATATAAAAACCAGCGAATTGTATAAACATTTCCCGCTGTGGTTAGGTGGAGATGAGCAAACACATTATGGTATTCCCCACGGTTTTAGCTCACGCATTGCCCTGGAACGTTATTTAGATGGGTTGTTTGGCCGGGTGGAATAAAACAGATTTTTTCTTGAGAAGGGTAATACCAGTCAAGTATTTCATTCAGTAAATACACGCTGGTATTAGCCTGTTACCAGCAACGGGCAGTGGGTTCCGCCCGTGCTGTTTACTTGAGCCTGCTACAGATGGATCACTGTTTTGTTGTACTGTTTTTTATATTTCTGCGTGAACGGGGTGTTGTGCATCAACAACACGGAATAACCGGCGGCAGAAATCAAGAAAGTAACCATAAGCCGCACCCATCATCATAGATACGACCATATTTGAACTCACCGCAGCCACAATCTGGTGCCAGTCAGCGCCAACAGTAAACAGAATGGCAGCATACACTGGTGACTGGAATGTGACGTAGGCAAACATATCCGCCAGGTTCTTCACTTTTTTACCGCCACCCGCCCTGCGTGCATAACCCATTATTTTGTCGCGATAGAGCCCATACGGCCAGGCAATAACCATGTTAACCGGAATGGCCACCAGGCGTGACGAGAGAGACTGGCGGAAATCCATTCCTGAGATAAATATTTCAATCATCATGCCAACTACAGAGCAATACACCACCATTGCAAAGGTGTCTGCAACCGCGTGACGCAGGCGTGAATGTGGCGAGAACATGTTCCGGGCTCCTTGTTAAACCTGGCTATAAGTGTTGGCTATTTGTTTATTTGTGGTTTATATGTGTGGCTTTAATCAATGACGCCAGATTATATGACTGCGTTGAAAACAGCAATTAGCGTAAAATTTTTATTTAAGTGAAGTTTGTCGATAAAATTCGCTGCAATACTGGTTTTTGAGCCGGTTATGTCATTAAACTCCGGCTTTTTAATTGTTTTGTTTATTTATCAATTAGTTAATTTTGATTTCAACGAAAGGCGATAAAGCGGTACAACGTGACTTTTACTGGATTCAGTGGGAAATGCTTTGTGGTTGTCTGTTTTTTAGTCTTTGGTTGTTTGTTTCTTGTTTTGTGCCGTTTTTAAGTTTTTTATTCTGCTTTGTTTGGTGAATAACTATTCCTTAAAATGACTGCTTATGCAGTACTGTTACTGGCCGGCGGCCAGACTGAGGTAACAGCAAGAGGGCTTTGCCGGGTAAAACATGCACAGCACGCAGCTTATTGTGATGAATACGCCAGTCCTGCCAATGTAATGCAGGCTGAATATGGCCAGACTATTTTATCGGTGTTACAGAACGGGTGTGAGTGGATGTATTTTTCTTAAAAACCAGGATTAATCCTTCTGTTTATTGGTGGTTTAGTATTGCTATGTCTTATAATTATCCTTGCGTTAGTTGGCGTTATTTTTATGTGGTCTTGAAATGTATTCGTTTTAATGGTTAGAATAACGATTCTATTTATTTTAGTGAAAGGTGGCTAATTATAATGACTGTTGAGTTGCAAAAATTAAATAACATCCGCACATTGCGTGCTATGGCTCGCGATTTCTCCATTGACGTGCTTGAAGATATTCTGGAAAAAGTCAGGATCGTCACTGAAGAAAAGCGTGAAGAACAACATGCTCAGGCTGAAGTGCTGGCTGAAAGGGAAGAGAAAATTAATCTTATTCTGAGCATGATGGAAGAGGACGGACTGGATCCCTCATTATTAATGGGAGCCACTGCTGGTAAAGGTACTGGAACGAAGCGTGCAGCCCGCCCGGCTAAATACCGTTTTACTGATACCAATGGTGAAGTAAAAACATGGACAGGCCAGGGGCGTACTCCAAAGCCGATTGCTCAGGCGCTGGAACAAGGCAAATCATTAGACGATTTCTTAATCTGACAGCCTTACGAGAATTTCCACGCTGACGAGGCTGCGTAGCGGCCTCCCGTATAGCTATTTTTTATGGATCGTAGTAAAAGTCAGAAAATATTTTTCATGGTTGAATATTTTTTACGGTGGGTAGATCTGTCTGTCAATTGGTTGAGCGAGAAGTGCTGATACAACCTGTCAATGCAAAGGGCTGTTGTTTGTTCTGTTCCCCACAGCCAGAAAACATGAAATATCTGAATTAAACCACAAGCGAAAAGTGTAAAACGCTTTTGATGCGAAAAGATTAACTGCCAGTAATAAATCAGCAAGGGTGGCAAAACAGCTTATTTTTACCACCCTTGCTGATAATCAGGATGCTGCATCTTCACTCGTGTAGTCATAACTCACCAGTCGCCAGTTAGCCGACTGCCCATGATGCCAGGGCATCATCGCCCCTTTCTGAACACCCACAATGGCGCTGGCCGTTATGTTGGTCATTTGCCACATCCCTGTTTGTGGGCACCAGTTGCCACTACTACGCTCAATACCCAGAGGTTGTCTTGCTGATGTGTCGCTGGCAAGGTTATTGCCTGTCGCGAGCCAGCCTGTTTGTACGCTGTCTATTTTCATCATTAACCATCCTGACATCATTCCCGGCCAGTCGAATAAAACGAATGGCCTGTTTGATAATTTGAATTAAGGTGTCTGGATACAGCTATTTGCTAAAAATATCCTATACATCAGGTTACAGTGAATGTAGCTGACTTCGCTGTAAGCTGAATACTCCAGAGTAAAATTTTAATATAGCAAAAATAAAATAAAAGACACCTGCCTTATTGCTTAATTTACTTTAAGTAACTGTAAATATATAACAGGCATGAATGTTATTTTTCTTAAGTAATGTTTTTGTCTTTTTAATACTGAGCCATTCCATGACTTTTTGTTTTTAATTAAATAATAGTATGTTGAAATTACACTGCTTTAAATTAAATTATTCACAACGCACTGGCGGTATATGCCAGCCTGGTATGGTCAAATTTTAGATGCGGCTTTTTCAGCCACCACGTCATGTGGTGGCTGAACTAACAGATTCCCTTGTGGGTAGCGGCGCAACTGCCCCTGGTGATTGGTTACTACACAATTGCGGCCAGCTTCCTTGGCGGCATACAGGGCAATATCAGCCAGTTTAATAGCCTGGTCTGCAGGGATGTCGGAACCTTCTGTCACGCCGTAAACACCGACTGAAACGGTAAATACCGGGATACTTTCATCGTGGTAGCCTGAAACGCCAAACCGAATACGCTCGGCAATTGTAACCCCGGTATCAAACGGGCAACCTGGCAACACCACCACAAATTCTTCGCCACCAAAACGGCTAATAATATCGCTACTGCGGCACAGGTTTTTGAGGCGTTTTGCCAGAGCGACTAATGTGCGGTCACCTGTATCATGGCCATATCTGTCATTGATGTGTTTAAAATTATCAATGTCGAGCATGATGATAATATTATTGCCGGCTGGCAAATCGCGCATCTTTTCAACCAACCCACGGCGGTTATATAAGTCAGTAAGTTGGTCTGTCATGGCATCATTGTTTAAACGAGAAACGGTATATTGCATTGCCCGTAAACTTTTATACACCGCTTTGCGTAATATCTTAGCTTCATAGTACCAGACGTTGATGTTGAGAATGTTTTTGAGCTTTTCATCTGTGGGGAATTTTTCTGTTACTCGCGCAAGGCGGGTGAGAGGTGTTGATATGCGTGAAGCCAGGTAGCCCGCCGTTAAGGAAATCAACACAATTACCGGGAATATTACCCCGGCAGACAGGCTGATAGACGATGCCATCATCGCTTTGACTGCTGTCTGGCGCGAATAAATGACCACTTTCCATCCTGTTGAATTAACTGTTGAGTAACTGATAAGCGCCGTCTGGTGGTGGATTTCTCCTTCAAATGATCCGGAGGCACTCTTCAGCAGGCGTTCAGACAAACTTGGTTCATCCAGCAAGGCTGATGTATCTTCCGGGTTACGGCTGCTGTCATAGATGACTGTTCCTTGTGGTGTTTCAATACGAACATGGTTGCCTTCTGTATAGTGGTAACTCTTCAGTAACCGGTTCAGCTCACTGTCTTTGTGTAAATAAATCACGCCAGCGAGATAACCCACCGGCAGACCCTGTGGTGAGCTCAGTGGGTAACTGAGCAGAACAACAAAATTATTCGCAGTTGAAATGTAGGGCAAACTTATTAATGGTTGCCGGCTTTGCAACGCACGCAGGCTGCCTGGTGATTTGAGGGGTTTGTGGTTATCGCCGGGCATTGCCGGGAAAATGGCATCAATAACATTCTGTTCATTGACGACGGCGACCCGGTTAAAAAGTTGCGATTGCTGGTACAGACGCCGGGCTTCCTGGGCCAGATTTACGCGCTGGGTTGCATCCGGCACATTCTGCACGCTCCAGGCCAGAGCATGTTGTGCCTGCAGGAAATAATGGTTAATACTTTCAGCAAGTTTATGTGATGACGCGGTGTTATCAGACAAGATGGTATGGCGGAAATCATCACTCTGGAACCGGTAAACAAGGGCAAGCAAAATCGCTGCCGTTGCCAGTACGCTGCCAACAGACAAAGTTATCATCAGATTTCTTAAATTAACCAGCTTATATGACACCATAGTTAACGTTTCTTATGTGTTGCCATTGAGACCGGGGTTCTGGAAACGTGTTACGCTCCCATTAACGTTTTCGGCACTGTGAGTTATTTCTTGAGCACAAAAGCATCCAAAGGTGATATGGATTTGATTTTGAGTCACAAATCGTGAATCCGCAAATGTGCTGCTCTGTGTGCAAAAAAAAGCCCACCAGGCGGTGGGCAAAGTCAACTTATTGGTTAGGAATGAAAATCCCAGAATAAACAATTTACCTCCCTTTGTTGTTAAACAGGTTAAAACCAAAACCGGGGGCAGGTTTTAACCAGGACAGGTAAGTTAATTTGCTCTGGTGATGTATACCATAGCGGGGAATAGTGATGAGAAAACGGAGGAAATATGAATCTGCTTTATGGTGTTATATATTAGCCCCAATCATTTTTCAGAATTGGGGTGGGTTAAAAAGAATGTGTGAATTATTAATGCAGGGTGGCAATGTAAGAAAAGGGTGGAACCACTCAGCCATAATTTGCAATAGTTGTAAATCAGGAATTTATTTCCTGACTATTTATGCGGGCAATAAGTGCATTGGCATGGGTGATTGCGTGGCGAGCCTGAATATTATCAGCCGCGCAGGCCTGCAATAACTGGCAGGTGAGTTCCAGTGATTCAACCAGTTCCGGGGCCGAGAGGCAAAGTAAGGTATTGGCGGCTGTTCCCCCCCCGGGAAGCCCACTGGAAAAACCTTGTATCAGTACACAATTTCCACTGGCATCAGTCACTTTTCCTTCTTTGGTCAACGACCAGGGACCGGGTTGGTACAACATTGTTATATCTCCAGTAATATTTAATACAAGGGTGTTTTTTAAACGATAATGCTTTTGTACCGCATGGCTAATGTCTGCCAGTGGTATCCTTTCATCTGAAAAACTCGCCCGGAAAATTAGTTTGAGCGATAAACAGGTATTTTTGCGCCATGGCAAGTAAAGTGGTTAATGGCGATTCACTTTGTAAACGGTGTTGAGACAAATCTGTAAGGTGAAAGTTCACTGATGTTTGATAAAATGTTTTTTTGTTTGAAATAATTTTATAACTATTATTTCATTCATTTTTTCTTCATTGTTTCACCATTTTTCCTCGCTACTTTTCGGCTTCATGAAACTGTGAGTATTTCCTCTCTCGCCACCAATAAATAACTTTGCTGGCAGGTTGATTTGCTGTGTACAGAAAACCCATTGCTGGATAGTGAAGAGATTATGCAAATTAGGCATTACTGGCTTCTGAGTTTATTGTTGCCGACAATGACTGTCTGGGCTACAGAAGGCACCATCGTGAACGATATTCAGTTCACAGGATTACAGAGAGTAACGCCTGGAGCTGCATTACTGAGTATGCCTGTTCATCAGGGAGATGACGTCAGCAACCAGGACATCAGCAATGCGATTCGCGCGCTCTATGCGACCGGTTATTTTGAAGATGTATCCATCTCCCGCGATGGCAGTACCTTACTGGTGCAGGTGAAAGAGAAACCGACCATTGCCAGCATCAGTTTTGCCGGGAACAAGTCGGTTAAAGACGAGCTGTTGAAGCAAAATTTGGATGCATCGGGTATTACAGTTGGCAGTGCGCTTGACCGCAATACACTCTCTGATATGGAGCAGGCGTTGCAGTCGTTTTACTACAGTGTGGGGAAATACAGCGCAACAGTAAAAGCGGTGGTTACGCCGTTGCCCCGTAACCGGGTGGATTTGAAATTCGTGTTTCAGGAAGGGGTTTCAGCGAAAATAACCCAGATAAACCTGATTGGTAACCACGCTTTCAGCACGCAAACATTGCTGGATAATTTTCAGTTGCGTGACGACGTGCCCTGGTGGAACGTGCTGGCAGACCAGAAATACCAGAAAGAAAAACTGGCCGGTGATTTAGAGATATTGCGCAGTTATTACCTCGACCGTGGTTACGCCCGCTTTGCCATCGACAGCACCCAGGTCAGTATGACCCCGGATAAAAAATCACTCTATATCACCATTAACCTGCATGAAGGTGCCCGCTACCAGATTGGCAGCACCCAGCTGACAGGCAACCTGGCAGGGCATAGCAACGAAATTGAGAAGCTTGCCACCTTTCCCAAAGGTTCTTTATACAGTGGTGCGAAAATTACCCAGGCTGAAGAGGCCATTAAAAAACTGTTGGGGAAATATGGCTACGCTTCCCCTGTTGTCCGAACTCAGCCAGAGATTGATGACACCTCTCACCGGGTGGTGCTGCATATGCAAGTGGATGCCGGGCGGCGATTTACTGTGCGCCGTATCATTTTCAAAGGTAATGATATAACCCGCGATTCAGTGCTGCGCCGGGAAATGCGGCAAATGGAAGGTGGGTGGCTGAACAGCGAGAGTGTTGAACAGGGAAAAGCACGGCTCGACCGGACTGGCTTTTTCGAGAAAGTCGATACTGAAACTCGCCCGGTTCCTGGCACCGCAGACCAGGTGGACGTTATCTACACCGTGAAAGAGCGTAATACTGGCTCATTTAATGTGGGGCTGGGATATGGAACAGACAGCGGTGTGAGCTACCAACTGGGCGTGACCCAGGATAACTGGCTGGGTACAGGTAACACCGTGAGTTTTAATGGCACAAGAAACAGTTACCAGTCGTATGTCGAATTATCTGCTACTGACCCTTATTTTACTCCGGATGGCGTCAGCCTCGGCGGGAAGATTTTTTATAATAGCTACGATGCCTCTGATTCTGATGAAGCCAGTTATAACCTGCAAAGTTACGGCCTGGGCAGCAATCTGGGGTTTCCCATCAGTGAGAATAACCGCCTGAACCTGGGGCTGGATTATGTTCATAACCGTTTAACGAACATGGATCCGGAACTGACTATCTGGAATTACCTCAGTTCGCAAAATATTAACCCGAAGGTGGTGACAAAAGATGGCGACAGCGGGGCAAGTTATAGCGGCAATGATTACTTTGCCAGCCTTGGCTGGCAATACAACGATCTGAACCGGGGCTATTTCCCGCAGTCGGGTAATAAAACCAGCCTGACCGGTAAAGTGACAGTGCCGGGGTCTGATAACAGTTATTACAAACTGTCTTTTGATACTACTCAGTATGTCCCGTTATCCGCCAGTAAAACCTGGGTGTGGATGGAGCGGCTGCGTGCTGGTTACGCGGCGGGCCTGAATGGGCATGTTGTGCCGTTCTATGACAATTTCTATGCGGGTGGTTCGTCTTCTGTACGCGGGTTTTCTTCCAACACGATTGGGCCAAAGGCGGCTTATTACCGGTGTAATGGTTCCGAAAGTAGCTACAGTGCGTGCCCGCTTGATTCTTCATCAGATGCTGTGGGCGGCAATGCCATGGCTGTACTGAACACGGAATTGATTGTACCTACGCCATTTGTGAATGACCGTTACGCGGATTCCCTGCGTACCTCGCTATTTGTTGATGCCGGTTCGGTATGGAGTACCACCTGGAAAAATACCGCACAAACCGAAAGTGCCGGGATCCCGGATTACAGCGACCCGGGTGACATCCGTGTTTCTGCCGGGGTGGCGTTGCAATGGATGTCTCCGCTCGGGCCTTTGGTGTTTTCTTATGCCGAGCCGGTGAAAAAATACAGTGGCGATAAATCAGAGCAGTTCCAGTTTAACATCGGAAAAACCTGGTAATTATAGCGGGGGATACGTGATGAATAATGAGGAGAGTGCGATGACACGTTATGAACAACTTTATGCGTTTTTACGGGAACATCCTGCTTCTGATGCCCAGGCGATTAATCATGCTCTGGGTACGTCCGGCAAAGTTATTTATTACGAGATAAAAAAAGGGATGCAGTCGGGGGAAATTCAGGCTCGGAAAATTGCCGGGCGCTACCGTTACTCTACCCGGGCTGGGGTGTGTTTCGGTTGCGCTAACCCACTGACAGCACTCTTTAACCGCTACCTGATGACGGCGCGGCGCAATAGCACAGCGGCGTAAAAATTATACCTCTGCAGAGGAGTCGGGTTCACCACCAGACCAGGTCGTGATGCGGTTGCGGCCATCGCTTTTGCTTTGGTACAAAGCCTGGTCTGAGTGGTTAAGCAAATCCTCTTCGCCTGTATCCTGTTCCGGGGTGGTACAGGCTATACCAATGCTGATGGTAACGAACGGGCTTACCCGTGACGTGGCATGGGGAATTTTGAGTGCTTTTATGGCACTCAGAATGGCGCTGGCACGTTCCTGTGCTCCCGCGAGATCAGTCAAAGGCAGCAGGCAAGTGAACTCTTCGCCACCATAACGGAACACCATATCCATCGGGCGGCGCAGCGAACCTTTCAGTGCGACGGCAATCGCCCGCAGGCAGTCATCGCCTTTTTGGTGCCCATAGTTATCGTTAAAGCGTTTAAAAAAATCCACATCCAGCATAATAATAGCCAGAGGGCGCTGTTCACGGCGGCATAACAGCCAGTTTTGCTTTAACATTTCATCAAACCGCCGCCGGTTATACAGGCCGGTCAGCCCATCAAGCCAGGCTATTTCGCGCATATTATCCATATACAGCTTGAGCATCAGCTGTGTCATGACCCGTGCACGAACAATCGCCGGGTTAATGGGTTTGGCAATAAAATCGACCGCGCCAATTTCAAAACCGTATGCTTCCACATCGGCCTCAGTTTCGGCGGTGACAAAAATAATCGGGATCCATTCGGTAATGGGATCATTTTTTAGCCGCCGGCACACTTCATAGCCATCAATATCCGGCATGACGATATCCAGCAGGATCAGATCAGGTTTCTGGTTCAGCGCCAGGTGCAGTGCTTTTTCACCACTGGTAGCGACGATGACATCCAGTTCACCATGGAACACGGCGCTCAAGGTATGAATATTGACGGGCTGATCATCGACGATCAGGACGCGGGGTTTGTAGCCACGCAGGGCATATTCGTCCAGAACCTTATTCCACATGTGCCTGCTCCTGTATCTTTATTAAGAAGTGTTTTGCCTGTTCAAAATCCAGAGCATCTGTAGCCTGTATCAGTTGGTTAAGCTCCGGGATTAACTCCGGCTGTTCTGCCAGCGCATGGCGCAATAATTTCGCCACTTCCAGAGCTTCCATATTGCTGTTATCCAGGTGGCGGTGTAATAACTGAATTATCTCCCCGATTGGGAGCGTGGTTTCTGTATCGCTGTGACTGGCTTCTTTTTCCTGGGCAATAAGCGCAGTAATTTGCTCCATAAGTGCGGCATATTCACTTTGGGCACGTTGTTCAATTTCATCAGGCAGTGTGGCAAACAGGCTGGCTTTCCCGGCATTGTCAGCTGTTTTCAGCGCGGCTTCCTGCTCAACCAGCCAGGCCCACAGTTTATCCAGCCCGGCGGAACCACTGGTTCCTTTCATGGTGTGTATTACCACCATTGCTGCAGGCCAGTTCTCTGCCTGGCAGGCACTACGTAGCTCGTTCTGTAATGAAATAAACGATGGCATAAAGGCATTGAGCAATGTTTGATACATGCCCGTATTTCCGCCAGTGCGTTGCAAAAAACCTGGGGTGTTACCGGGTACTGCAAGGGGTAATGTGTTATCGCGCCCTAATACCCGGGAAAGCGTGGCAATAACGTTATTAAAATCCAGCGGTTTCCCGATGTGGTCATTCATGCCGGCATCAAGACAGTTTTGCCGGTCGGATGCGCTGACATTGGCAGTCATGGCAATAATCGGCAGGTTGGCGAAACGCGGGTTGGCGCGAATACGCCGGGTGGCTTCCAGGCCATCAATGTCTGGCATTTGGACATCCATCAGCACCACATCAAACGTTTTTCTTCCGGAAAGCACTGCACGCACACCATCTTCACCGCCACTGGCGATACGGGTGTGCGCACCTTCACTGGTTAAAAACTCACTGATAACCATTTGGTTAAACGGGTTATCTTCCACAACCAGAATATTTACACCGGCAAGGCGGTGCTTTTGGGGTTGTGTGATGGCATCTGCGTGTGTTCTGCCGACATTCATTGCATTAAACAGCTGTTCCGGTGTTAATGGCTTGGTCAGCACGTTATCCAGCATTGGGAAATTGTGGGTGTCGGGCAGATCAGCATGGTTCGCCGCACTGACCAGAATAAGCGTGGGAACTTTGGCCAGGTTCATTTGGTAGCGAATATGTTCCGCTAAAGCCAGACCATCCATTTCGGGCATGATCCAGTCCAGTAACACGGTGTCGAAGGGAGCGCCTTCCTGAGCTGCCTTAGCAATAAGCTGTATTGCTTCATCCGGGTTGTTGGTACTGGTTGCCGGAATCTGCATCGTGGTTAACTGGTGTTCCAGAAGTGCTCTGGCGACCGGGTTATCATCAACGACCAGGGTTTTGGGCGCCGGAGAAGGGAAGGTAAGTGGATGCCAATTTGTTTTATTTGAACGCGGCAGTGTCAGGCTGAATGAAAAGTCACTGCCTTTGCCCTCAGTACTTTGTACTGCCAGTTCGCCACCCATTTGCTCAACTAACCGGCGGCTGATTACCAGGCCTAACCCGGTGCCACCATAACGGCGGGATGTGGACGCTTCTGCCTGGGTAAACACATCAAAAATACGCGCCAGTTGGTTCTCGCTAATCCCTATACCGGTATCAGACACGTTGAACCGGAGTGTGACATCCTGCTGAGTCAGTGACAGCAGGTGTGTTTTCACTACCACTTCACCTTGCTCAGTAAATTTGATGGCATTACTGATCAGGTTGATTAGCACTTGTTGCAGGCGCATTTCATCGCCAGTCAGGTCGGGGGGCAATTGGTTATCGAGGTCGAAAAGTAACTCAATAGATTTGTTGTTAAGGTTACCTGACATCACAATGGCCAGGTGCTCCATCAGTTTGTTCAGGTTAAAAGGTTGGTTATCCAGCTCCAGTTTACCGGCATCTATTTTTGAATAGTCCAGAATATCGTTCAGTAAACCCAACAGCGATTTTGCAGCAATATGCGCTTTCTCGGCAAAATCGTGCTGGCGTGGCGCCAGTTGGGTTTTAAGTAACAGTTGCAGCATACCCAGCACCGCATTCATTGGTGTGCGTATTTCATGGCTCATATTGGCCAGAAACAGGGATTTAGCGGCATTTGCTGCATCCGCCTGTTCTTTGGCTTCAATCAGCTTGCCACGTAACATATGGTCTTCTGTTACATCGAGGTTTATTCCTGTCACCCGGGTTGCCTGGCCGTGATTGTCACGTTCGATATATGCGCCTGCCTGCAGGTAACGTACTTCGCCATCTTGCTGAACCACCCGAAATGCCGGGGTGTATTCCTGGTGCAAACTAACGGCATCATGCAATTGCTGGATAGCCATAACCCGGTCATCCGGGTGAATACGTGATTCCCAGTGGTTAAGTGATAACCCATTACCTTCCAGTGATGGCGGCAAGTCGTAAAAGCTGTACATCAGGTCATTCCACTCCAGCGAGTTGTCTGCCAGATTCCAGCGCCAGATACCAAGCCCCGCTGTTTTTGAGGCAGTCAGTAACGTTTGGGTGGTGCTGAGAAGTTGGTCTCTTGCCGTTTCAAGAGCCTGTTGTGCCTGGCGCTGCTGGGTAATATCCATGGAAATGCCCAGGTAACCGGTCAGTTCGCCATCGGCGTTGTGCATGGTTGTTACCACCAGGCGTACCGGAAAACGGCTGCCATCTTTGCGCACATAGGTCCACTCGCGTTGTTCAGGGAGCCCCCTGCGTGCGTGGTAAACGAAGGCGTCAAAGCCGTTAATTTTCTCGTGATGTTCTGCGCTGAGTTGTTGGCTGTAGTGTTCAACTTCTTCCGGTACATGAATAATTACTGGGGTAACTTTGCCAACAACCTCTGCTTCGCTGTAACCCAGCATACGTTCAGCGCCTTTGTTAAACAGCTGGATGGTGCCGTTTAAATCGGTCGCGATAATAGTAAATTCATAGGTGGCAGACATAACGGTACTGAGCAGGGTATTCAGCCCGGCCAGTTCCGCGGTGCGCTCACGCACCTGTTGTTCCAGGTTGTGGTTCAGTTCATGAATGCGTTTTTCATTCTCTTTTTGTTGCGAGATATCGCGCACTGTGGTCGAAGCACCAATAACGTCGCCGCCAGCATCCAGAATAGGGGACACCGTGGCAGATACCTGAAGCTCGCAACCATCTTTACGCCGCCGTACAGTTTCCAGATGATGAATGGTTTCTTTATTGACAACCCGCTTCAGGGTTGTCACTTCTTCATCCTGCAGGCGTATGGGGACAATCAAGTCTGCCAGGTAATGGCCTGTAGCTTCTTGCCGGGTGTAGCCAAACATGTGCTCTGCTCCGCTATTCCAGCTGATTATTTTGCCCGTGGTATCTTTACCAATAATCGCATCGGCCGAACTTTCCACTATCATGGTCAGTTTGCTTTGCTCTACAGATAACCGCCTGCGGTCACTGGTGCGCGAAACGGCAATATTGACCAGCAAGGCCAGAATCGCCGAAAACAGGGTACCAATTAAAGCAGTCCCAGGAATGGAAAAAAGATTAAGCCCATTGAGCCATGCAGGGGTTGCGGAAATGGAAAAGCGCCAGGTACGGCCCAGAATGTCACTATCCTGGTACCAGGTGTACAACCCGGTTTCAGTGCTGCTGTGGTAGAAAGTTTCGTGATTTTCCGGGTCTGTGACATCGCTTAGCGTGAGGATCAGGTTGGGGTCATGAAAGCGTTGCGACTGCATAATATCGGCAATGCTTAACGGCGCGAATGCCCAGCCAAAACACTGGTTAACCCGCTCATTTTCTGTTTTTGGAATGGTCGCTTCCAGGTAAATTGGGAGTAAAATCAGGAAGGAATTATGGTTCACACTATTGGAGTATTGCAGCGCCAGGGGCCGGGTGATCGCCGCATTGCCGGTTTTCATTGCTTTGATGGCCGCTTCCCGGCGTTGCGTTTCCGACGCAATATCCAGCCCGATAGCTTTGGCATTGGTGCTGACATGTTGCGGTTCTAAATATTCAATAATAAAGTGTTCACCCTGCCAGGGGGCAATGTAATTCACAGAGAAATCAGGCCAGGTTTCCCGGCGCTCTTCTTCGACAAAATCAGAAAGTGCGGCATGGGGAACCCGGCGCACAAAACCAAATCCACGCGCACCAGGAAAATTCTTTCCCAAATCCAGTGTTTTGGAAAATGCATAAAACCCAGAGCTTTCAACGTCTTTTCCACCACCACTCAGTACTGCTGTACGCGCTTCAAATAACCCATACTGGTAGCGGCTCATCGAGGCGATAACAGCACTGAACTCAGGCTGAGCACTGTTAATCAATGCCTGGCGGATATATTCCTGGTTGAGGTGATGCACAGTGACCGTAATGCCGGCCGTCAGCAACAGACTCACTAAAAAAGTGATAACGGTGGCGAATTGCAGATGCAACAATTTACTTACGTGCTGTGCCAGCATGCTGTCGTCCCGAGTTATGCGCAGTTGAAGGCGCGATACACCAAACAGCGATTACCCTGCATTTGTAGTAATACCTGCTGTATTACAGTATCGGCACTGTTACACATTTAATTTATGAATGACCTCCACGAATCCATTTACGCCACTGTTGATTTCACTCAGACTGCGGGACAGATCACTTATTTTGTCGTGCTCCGTTTTCAGGAACTGATTGATTTCATCCAGTTGGCGGTACATATCGGCAATCAGTGCGTTATTTTTTTCTACCACCTGGGTAATTTTGCGGGTGGCATCGGAAGTTGAAGCGGCCAGGCGGCGGACTTCTTCGGCAACCACCGAAAACCCGCGCCCGGATTCCCCTGCACGGGCCGCTTCAATGGCCGCATTCAGTGCCAGAATATTGGTTTGTGAAGCAATGGCATCAATTGTACCCACAATGGTGTTGATATCCTGGGCCGATTCCGTGAGCTGGCTGCCAATACGTGAGGCGGCCTGCACTTGCCCGGCAATGCGCTCGGAGTTCTCAACGGTTTCATCCAGTACCTGGTTGGCATTATGGGTAATTTGCGATGTTTGTTCTGATGTGGTAACAGCAATGTCTGCAATACGTTTGGCGTTCTCTACACGTGCAGTAATATTTGAGGCGAATTTAATGACTTTATACACCTCGCCATGGCTGTCGATGATTGGGTTATAACTGGCCTCCAGCCACACGCGCTCGCCATCAGCTGTTTTACGCTCAAAACGGCCGACAAAAGACTGGCCATTTTGCAAATTATCCCAAAAGTGTGGGTTTTCCTTATAAAAACTGTCATAGCAAAATAAGCGGTGATGTTTTCCCTGAAGGTCGTTTGCCTGGTACCCCATGGTTTTAAGGAAATTATTATTCGCCCAAAGAATATGTCCGTCAGGCGTGAACTCAATCACTGCCAGTGAACGGTGTAAGGCGGATATAATGGCTTCTTTATCTTCCAGTTCCTGGTGTTGCCCGGTAATATCCGAGGCCAGTTTTATCACCTTGATTACCACGCCCTGCTGATTTTTTACCGGGAAGTAAGTGGCGCGCAGGAAAAAAGGCTGGTGGTTTTTGTTGTAGCGTTCAAACGTTCCGTCTACAGCGTTGCCAGCCGCCAGCTGTTGCCAGAAAGCGCTATATTCTGGAGTCTGAGTGTAATCTTGCCGGCAGAACATACGGTGGTGGCGGCCCTGGATTTCACTCAGTGAATAGCCAGATACCGCCAGGAAAAGATCATTGGCATGTAAAATAGTGCCATCGGGCAGAAACTCTATCCAGGCAACGAAAGATTTAATTGCATTTAAGTCAAGAGATTGCAGGTTGCTTTTCAGCCCCGAAATGGCACCTTTTTTTAACCCCTGAGGCTTCGATAATCCAAACATAATTTTCTCCGCTGTGACAGTGGCGAATGTTTTTATTCTTTCTTTGTATAGGAAAGTATTAGCCTGGAGTTGCCCAAATAGCAGATATTCAGGTGGTTTATTTTTTTATTAAGCAGGGCTAATTATTATTTTTATCAATGGTTAATTATTGGCGGGGAATAACGGCCTGTTATTTGTGATTGTGGCAATAAATAATGCGCCATAAGTAAAAATAACAGATGGCGCATTGATTATTACCGGGTTTCAGGCAGCGCTGAAAACATGCTTTCCAGAACCTGTTCGCCAGCAGGCAGGCGGGTTAACAGGAAAGGTACCGCTGAGCGCGGTGACAGCAGGTTAGTGTGTGCCCGTACCGCAATGTGGGGGTCTTTGGCGTGGTCATCAAGGCTGGTTACCCGGGATTGCCCATTCTCACCGGCCAGTGCAATTTGTGCGCCGGTACCAGAGGTATTCACCAGGCAAGTATGCGCCTGATGCCATTGATGCATGGCAAACCCGGTTTCAGCCACCAGGGTGGGTTTATGCAGCATAAAGCGGTGCCGCCGGCGGCAATAGCCCTGCTCCAACACGGTAATCAGCGTTTCGACTTCAATATCACCAGCCAGCCAGAGGATTTGCATTGTATTCCCCTCAACCTGAACCGATTTATTGGTATGGCGCATGTGCCAGTGAATGCCGTTATCCTGGCTGAATGCGAGAATATTATCCCCTAAATTGAGCAGGTGGCCGTATGCAGTACTTTCCATCTCTGGCCCAAAGGCAGTGGAGTAGGCAAATTTATTGTATTTATCCCACTGGAATTTGGTTTCAATAAACCCGGCGAAATGCACAATGCTGTGGCCATTTACCCGTTGAGCAATGCTGTTGGCCGCTGGCATGGCAAATATTGGGCCGGGTGCACAAGCCGGGGCTTCTTCAGTAAGCCAGAATGGATGTGTTTCAGGTAACAGTAGTGGTAAAAAGGCTTTCATTGCCCACCAGGGCGAAGTGGGTGAATTGTACCATTCTGCCATGAGTAAGTTCGGATACCGGTAGCCCCGGGTTAACAAACCGCTTTCGCTGAATATCGGGCTGGGTTGCCAACTGCGGATATGGCGTGCCCACTGGCCTTTTACCTGGGCCATTTCGCGCTGTTCTAAAGGCAGCATGGCGGCGGCTCCCCAAAAACTGGCACTGGCGAAACGGTAACAGCCGGAACGCCCAACCGGCAGGGTTTCGCCGCTATCCGCAAACCAGGTGGAGAAGGGCACAATGAAATCCCGGGCATGCTGTACAAACAGTTGTGCATACTCTTGATTGGGGTTATCCAGCAGGCAGGCGTAAATCAACCCATAAAAATGCATGGCGAAGCCGCCATAGTGGTCAATTGCCTGGTCGTTACCATCACCGTACCAGCCTTCCCCCCGGTACCAGCCAGCAATTTGTTCCAGGTAGCGCTGGCGTAGTGCTTCGTCTACCAGGTCTTCCCGGCCAACCCTTGTGAGCCCGGCCTGCACCAGCAGGGTAAAAAACAGCCAGTTGTTTTGTGGCATAGCGTGGCGCTGGATACCGGCAAGCCAGGCCGCCAGTTGATTCTGTGTGGTGGTGGAAAGTGGTTGCCAGCCCTGTTCTGGCAACACCGCCAGCAAAAAACCAAAAGCAGCCATTTCCACACTGCGCTGATTGATATCACCCGTTGGCCCCCAGTAGCGGGGGTGTGCCGGGTCAACGCCTTCGCGAATCGCGTTATGCAACAGCGGCCACCAGGGAAACTCACCACCACCGAGTACCAGTGGAATAATTCCCCACAGCGGGCGAGCCACGCCTTCAAGCGCGCTTGCCTGCATATCGAAAATAGCGCCACCTTCATTGAGATCCAGCGCGGCTCCCTGGCAGGATAGGTAAGGAATAAGCGGAGTAAACAGGTCGAGTACCATCTGTTGAGCGTCCGCTCGAGTTTTTAGTGGGTTGTTCTTAAAGGGTAAGTAATATGCCATGGCGTGACTCCTTTCAGTTACAGGCCAAACAGCCCGGGTAGCCAGAGGGTAAAGAACGGGAACCAGGTAATAAGCAGCAGCCCCACCAGTTGCATGGCAAAAATTGGCAACAACGGGCGGATCACCCGGGTGACTTTCTCACCGGTGATACTGCAGGAAACAAACAACACGGTTCCGACTGGTGGGGTGACAATGCCAATTGCCAGGTTGTAGGTGAGCACAACACCGAACTGCACCGGGCTCATGCCCAGTTCTGTCACTACCGGGTACAGAATTGGGGTGAAAATCAGCATGGCCGGGGTCATATCCATAAATACGCCAACCACCAATAAAGTCAGGGTTATCAACAATAAAATAACGAATTTGTTGTCACTGACACTGATTAACAGTTCGCCAATGGTGTCGGGGATATTGGCAAAGGTCATTGACCAGCTCATTAACCCTGAACAGGCGATAAGAAACAAAATCACTGCGGAAGTGATTGCCGACTCTGCCAGTACTTTCACCAGCTTTTTCATGCTGAGAGTACGGTAGACAAGCCCCAGCATCAGGCTCCAGGCAACGGCCACACCGGCACCTTCTGTTGCGGTGAATACGCCGCCAATAATACCGCCAATAATCACAACAACCAGGGAAAGGCTGGGTAATGCCCGTATGAGCACCTGCGATATTTCCTGCCACACCCAGGGGGATTTATCTACCGGGTAGTTATGCCGCCGGGCCCAAATCCCGGCAACAATCATCACTGCCAGCCCCATCATGATGCCGGGCAAGTAACCGGCCAGGAACAGGGCGGCAATAGATGCGCTGCCACCGGTTATCAGGGAGTACATGATAAACACACCAGTGGGCGGGATAAGCATACCCGTGGGGGCTGAGCTGGCATTGACGGCAGTAGTAAAAGCCATGTCATAGCCTTTTTCTTTCGCCATGGGGGCGACAATGCCGCCAATTGCAGTGGAAGCCGCAATGGCGGAGCCTGACAATGAACCAAACAACATATTGGCGATGATATTTGACTGCCACAGGTTGCCAGGGATGCGTTTACCCAGCAATAACGCGAGGTCGAGCAGGCGGCGGGCAATACCGCCCTGGTTCATAATATTCCCTGCCAGAATAAAAAAGGGCAGTGCCAGAAAACCAAAGCTGTCCAGCCCGGAAAACATCTTTTCGCCGACGACTGCCAGCAGGTCTCCGGGGGCAATTTGCAGAGCCAGAGTGAATAAACCAGAGAGAGCCAGGCCAATGGCGATGGGGGTGTTCATTGCCAGAAACAGAAAGAATGTACTGAATAAAATCAGCAGTGAAGTGGCTTCCAGATGGTCGTAAACCAGTGATTCCCACAGTGATGTGGTGGCAAACTGGCTGATGGCGAACAGGATTACAGCCAGGCTTAGAGCACACACCAGGCTTTCCAGTAAGGTACGCCGTGAGCAGCCTAATTCGCGCAGGGCAAATAATCCACGGTGGATAATCATGAATGCCCCACACAGCACAACAGCACCATGCAGCATACCAACGGAAACTTTGAGCATGGGTGTCAGCATCTGGCCGTTTTTTTCCATTGCCAGCCAGCCGCCAGCCAGCAAAATCACCCCAAAGGCGATAACCAGCAGGTTATTAAATTGCATCATCCAGCGCTGGGTTGTGGCACCGGCCCGGTCAAATAGTATCGGCAGGCTGAGGTGACGAGTGCCGTTAAAACACAGCGCTGCGCCAATTAACCCCAGCCAGATAAGTGAAAAGCGCAGCAATTCTTCCGACAGGCTGCTGGGTGACTGAAAAAAATAGCGGGTAATAACACTGTAAATAATCAACAGGCTCATGGCGGCTAACAGGCACACCATAAAACAGCTGAGTACCCGCGACAATATTTGCTCAATACGTTGCAACCTGCTTGCAGCAAGCGACGCAGGCGGTACTGCCAGGCTCGGGGTCGTTGTCTGGTTCATGCGGTGGTCACTCATAGTAAGCCTGGCGTGCGTGGGGGACGCACGCCGGCCTGTCAGGTTAAACATCCAGTTCGCGGTCTTCTATAGCGAAAATACGTTCCAGTGCTTCACGTTTTTCCGGGGTTTGCATGGCATCGCGCCACAGCGGTTTCATGGCTTCAATCAGTGGAGCTTTGTCGATATCGGTAATCACGACGCCCATCTTCTCTTCTGCCAGTTTTTCGGATTGCTTGTGGGTTGCATCAATCAGGTTGATGGAGTACTCAGATGCCGCATGCATCGCAGTGCGCAGAACGGCCATGTCGTCATCAGAAATGGTTTTCATCGCGCGCTGGCTCAGAACAATAAAGTCTGTCAGGCGGGTTTGCTCACTGCGCACACCATATTTAGTGACCTCGCCAAATTTTATTTCCCACAGGCCTGCCAGGCTGCCTTCTGCGCCATCGACCATTCCTTGTTGCAGTGCGCCGTATGTTTCGGTGAACTCAAGTGGCACTGGAATCGCACCCATTGCCTGCAGCATCCGGATATAGGTGTCTGATGCCATCGTGCGGATCTTCAGGCCCCGGATATCTTCAATGTTGTAAATGGGTTTAGAAGCATGCAGGCTGCGAAAGCCATTGCTGATATAGCCTAAAACTTCAAAGCCATTTTTTTGGGTGGTTGCCAGCAATTCTTGGTGCATATAATCGCTGCTCATGACTTTGTGGTATTCCTCAAGGTCACGAAAAACATAAGGGAGGTTGATTACGCCAATTGCGGGTTGCAGGTTTTCCAGCATGCCGCTGTTCAGCATACCCATATCAATCACGCCGCTTTGTACTTGCGAAATGTACTGGGTCTGCCCGCCTAATGCGCCATTCCAGTAAACGCGAATATTTACCCGGTTGTCTGTACCGGTTTTTACTGCATCGACAAATTGTTTGATGACCAGGCCTGTAGGGCTGTCTGACGGGGTGTTGGTAGCCAGTTTGTAGGTACGGGCGTGGGCGCTGAATGACAGTACCGTAGCAAGCAGGGCAGTAATCAGAATATGGCTTTTCATTATGGTGTTCCTTTCTGATGCAGGGTAAGTGTTATTTCCAGAAGAAGTCGGTGTAGCCGTTGGCGCGCATAAGTGCTTCCAGGTAGTAGTAATCGCCATAAGGCAACATGTTGTTGCATAAGCCTTCTTTGACGTAAGACGCCCCTTCGCTCAGCAACCCTTCCGCCAGGGGATCACCAGACAGGCTGCATTGATCCTCAAGGCTTGCCAGCATGCTGGTTCCCGCCTGGTGGTAGTGTTCCTGTTGGATTTGGTCAGTACAGTGTTGGGCGATTAATAACAAACCCGCGGCGGTGATAGCGCCCGCAGAAGAATCGCGCCAGGGTGTTTCATGGGCAGGAAGGCGGTAATCCCACAGGGGAATGCCATCATGTGGCAAATGGGCAAGAGCGTAATCCGCCAGATTTATTGCTGTATCCAGCCACTGGGGATCGCCGGTATGCTCAAAGAGTTGTGCATAACCGTGAATGGCCCAGGCCTGGCCACGCGACCAGCAAGAGTCATCGGCATAACCCTGAAACGTTTCCCCGCGCAGCGGCTGCTGAGTTAATGGATCAAACAAGAAACAGTGCCAGGTGCTGTAATCTTCCCGGATAATATATTTTTTCAGTGTATGAGCATGGGCAAGGGCCGCTTCACGATAAACCGGGTTGGCAGTGGTCTCCGACGCCCAGAATAGTAATGACAGGTTTTGCAAAGAATCGATGATGGTACGGCCCAGGGTTTGCTCCAGCCCCAGCTCATGGTTTTCATTCCATGCCACCAGGTATTTCCCTACCCGACGAAACCGCCCGAGTAATGTATCTGCTGCTTTAAGTGCCATGGTTTTGCTGGTTTCGCAGCCGGTAAGCTTGTGCTGCGCCACACAGGAAAGTGAAAACTGAAAACCAAGATCGTGATCCATCCACTCGGGGTTATTCAAAAGAGTTTGGAAATAAGGCAGGCGCATGGCTGCACTGTTTCGTAAACGGCTTTCCCCGGTAACTTTGTATGCCAGCCATAGTTGCCCGGCCCAGAACCCACTCACCCAGTCTCTGGGCGGGCAAAAACGGTATTTGACGCTGTTATCCAGGCCTATTTTGGGATTCCGGTCGCCAATACGGCGGACATTATTCAGTACGGCACTGCATGCATTGTGTAATGCGTTTTCCAGTTTTTCATGAGGAATTTGTGCAGGTGTAAACAGAGCAGAGGTATCAAAAGCAGCAGACATAATGTGTTCCTGTAGTAAGTGAAGAGTCCATTTTTTCAGCACTGCCAGGGTAACACTTGCCTTCAGGATCGCGTCGTGATCGTTTTCTCAGTTTTGAAAAATTTCTTGTTTAGGAAAATTTTCCTGTAAGTTTTACCAATCAGTAAACAGTTAAAAGGGAATATTATTTAAAATAATGACAAAAATGACCGATTCGGGGTAGGATTCAATTCTGTAACACGGCAGGAAACGATATCATTTGGGAAAAATTTCCTTATGGCAGGAGAGTGAATAATGCAGCCAGAGAACAAAACAAAAAAACCAACGCTGGCCGATATCGAAGCGCTGACCGGGATTTCCAAAAGTACGATTTCACGGGTTCTCAACAACAGTAAATTTGTGACGCCCGAAATCACTACGAAAGTGATGGCAGCGATTGAAGAAACTGGCTACAAAAAGAATACCCCGAAGTTGCAAACGGGTATCACCATTAGCCGTATCACCCTGGTGGTGGGTGATTATGTTGGGTTGTCTACCGGGTTTTATTCTTACCTGATAAGCCATATCAAAGAGGAAGCACAGCGTATTCACCTGAATGTGGAACTGCTGGTATTGCACGATACCCTGAATGCCGACGCTGTTGCGAGCCAGGTGGCGGGGCAAGAAGCTATTTTGCTGCTGGGGCTGGATACGCCAACAGTGCTGGAGGTCATTCAGGCTCAGGGGATACCGGCAGTCATTATTAATGGCGCAGATTTAAATATGGTGTCTTCTTGTGTATCACCGGATTACACCCTTGGGGCAATGATGGCGACCCGGCATTTAATTGAGGCAGGTCACCGTGATATTCGTTTTATCACTGCGGGCTACCGGCACTCACTATTTCAGCGTAAGGCAGGTTTCATGCGGGCAATGGAACTGGCAGGGGCAGGTTTTGACGCCAGTTCACAGGTACTGACGCTGGAAGATTACGCCCGTAATCAGATGCAAAATGAAGCACTGGCTGCAGAAATAGAGGCCGACCGGGCTGGTGGTGATTTTGGGGCGGCACAGGTAATCCCTCATGCGTTGTCTCACGGTGTGCTGGCAGGGGCAACTGCGTTATTCTGTGTCAGTGATATGGTGGCGATTTCTGTTATGGACTGCCTGCGCCAGGCGGGCATTGCTGTACCGGGTTCCGTTTCTGTTGTCGGGTTTGATGACCTGGCTATCTCGTCTCTGACCACGCCTCCGCTCACAACTGTGCGGACAGACTTTGCTGCGTTAACCAAATCAGCCGTGCACCTGTTGGTAACTGAAACTGGCCAGCAACATGATTACAGTGTGCGGCTCAATACTCAGGTACATTTTGTGGCCCGCCAGTCTGTACAAACGTTGAAATAAGAGTGGCCGCGGCGCGGTAAATTAACTCTATGCCCCGGGTTGTGGCCCGGAGTATATATTGGTAAATGTTTTTTTGTTCTGGCAGATTTTCCCCGGTGTGGAGAGTCTGTGTGTACAGGGGGGCAGCAGGACTGGCTGTTTTGTAATCACTTGTAATGATTGCTCATTCAATGAAATGCCTTAAGCGTAGTATTCCAATAATTCCTTCTTTAGGATGAATACCACTTCTTATAATACAGCCCACTAAAAATGATAAAAAAATGATGATTTCCCGACAACCTGTTGCCGTTTTTGGACTGTTATTAATGCTATTGGCGGGCTGTAGTTCACAGCCTGTTCATCAGGGAAAAGATGCAAGTGATTTACAGGCTGATGATCAATTTGCCTCACATCAGCAACCTGATTTAATTAATGTTATTGCCGCTCTGCACGACCAAATGGGCGCATGGAAGGGAACACCTTATCATTGGGGGGGAACAACGCTAAAAGGTGTTGATTGCTCCGGGTTTGTCTGGCGCACTCTTAAAGATCGCTTCAATATTGATATTAACCGGGTAACGACTGCGCAATTAATTCATATGGGGCACAAGGTCAGCGAAGAGCAATTACAGCCGGGTGATTTAGTGTTTTTCCGCATTCACCATGAAATGCATGTCGGTTTTTATGATACCAAACACCATTTTCTGCACGCTTCCGCCAGTCGTGGGGTAATGCGCTCGTCATTAGATAATCCTTATTGGCAAAAAGTATATCTGGAAGGGCGGCGTTTGCCTGGGGAATATGGCGCGCAAATCTCTTTCAATTATGGCAATAATACTTCTGAAAAACTGGCAGACGAATAAAGGTAGTAATAGTGCAGCACAAGGTTCTGCTATATTTGCCGGGTGTAACGGGGCCGGTGTATGGTATGGGCCCAAAATGTTGCAGGGGCTGATTGCGCGCAGGGTTTTCGGGGGTGTTTCTGCGTAACCTGCAGCCCTGGAGCAGGCCAGGTCATCAAGATAAGTATGGTTTTGCCTGGCTGTCATCACTCCTGTTGGTGAAGGAGTGACCGGAGTTAGTCTGAAAATTAGCCCAGGCAGAGTACGAGCGGGTGGCAAAAAAGCCAGTCAGAACAGACAATAACCGCAGGCACATTTTCTCTCCTTTTTCTTTACAAAAAATATTATCTGCACACCATAGTCAAGGGCATTTTTGTCGGTTACTTTAGGCGCCGGAAAGACGTAGTCACTGGCAGGGATTATTTCCTTGTGGGAAAATAATTTCTGTGGACGTACCGCATAAAGACAGATGAAGAAATTCGTTTTTGCCTTACGCGTTACCAGTTTTAAACGCACTTTTATCAGGAAAAAACAAATGTCTTCAGGTTTCTGTCGTTCATTTCTCCATCCACGCTATTGGTCGCTCTGGTTTGGTCTGGGTGTCCTTTGGGCGCTGGTTCAGTTGCCATACCCTTTGCTGGTCAAAATAGGCAGCGCTTTGGGCCGTGCTTCCCGCCCATTTTTAAAACGCCGCGAGCGTATCGCCCGGCGCAATATTGAGTTGTGCTTCCCCAACATGGCTCAGGCTGAGCGCGAAAAACTGATTGAAGATAACTTTGTCTCTTTGGGCATGGGCCTGGTTGAAACCGGGATGGCGTGGTTTTGGTCAGATGCCCGTGTGCGCAAGTGGTTTGATGTGGAAGGTTATGGTCACTTAACTGCTGCACTGGGGAGTGGTAAAGGTGTCATGGCGGTGGGTGTGCACTTTATGTCTCTGGAGCTCGGTGGCCGGGTCATGGGGTTGTGCCGCCCAATGATGGCAACGTATCGCCCGCATAACTCTCCGGTAATGGAATGGGTGCAAACCAAAGGCCGCCTGCGTTCGAATAAAGCCATGATTGACCGGCATAATCTTAAAGGCCTGGTGGCTGCGCTGAAGAGCGGTGAAGCTGTGTGGTTTGCTCCGGATCAGGATTATGGCCCCAAGGGCAGCCTTTTTGCCCCGTTCTTCTCCGTGCCTGATGCCGCGACAACAAATGGTACTTATGTGCTGTCACGCTTGTCTGGCGCATCTATGCTTACCATTACCATGGTTCGTAAAGCTGCCGGGAAAGGCTACCGGTTGTATATCAGCCCAACCATGACAGACTACCCGCAGGAAGATCAGGCTGCAGCCAGTTATATGAACCGGGTTATTGAACAGGAAATACTGCGTGCGCCGGAGCAATATCTGTGGGTGCACCGCCGCTTTAAAACCCGCCCGGTTGGCGGTGGTTCTCTGTATTAGCCTGTATTGACAGTAGTCCTGGCTGGCTTGACTGGCAGATATAACAAACCCCGGCTGGCCCGGGGTTTCGTTTTTTCTTAGCCGTTTTCTAAGGCCTTGCTTATAACGCTCTTAACCGCTTCAGTAACGGCCCGGCTCCCTGAATAACAGCTTCTTTGGATGGCAGGCAGAAACATTCGAGTGATATTGCTCCCTGGTAACCCGCTCTTTGCAGCATGTTATAAATACTTTCTATTGGCAAATGACCATAACCAGGGAAATGCCGGTTGGAATCCGCCAGGTGAACATGCCGCAGACGCGACCCCATATGCGCAATCGCACTGGCGAAGTCCGGGTCTTCAATGTTGGCATGGAAAACATCCCATAATATACCGACGTTACCGGGCGCATCGCTTAATGCCATAAATTCCATCATATCGGTGGCGCTGTGTAGGTGGCTTATTTCATAGCGGTTAAGTGCCTCAACAATCAGTGGCACATTGCACTGGCGGGCGTAATCCACACAAGGCCGCATGGCTTCGGCCAGAGAATGAATATATTCCGTTTTGCTCATGGCGCGGTCTGGTGCTCGCAGCGAGCCCAGAGTGACCTGGCTGCCCAGCAGTGCTGCTGCTTCAATATGTTCACGTAAACGCTGCTGTGTTTTGTGTACTACGTTTGGGTCGCTGGATAATAACGACAGCCCGTTTCGTTTGCGGGCCTGCCCGGTGGCAATCGTGGTACAACCCAGCCCAAACTGGTCGAGCTGTTGTTTTAACTGGCGGACATCCAGCCCATCGTAATCATTAATGGTCAGTTCAGCCGCATCAAAGCCGCTGCTGGCAAGCCAGGCGAAACCTTGCTCCAGTTCGTGAGGCGCGAACGGTGAGAATATCGCGTCAAACCGGCAGGTCAGTGTTGCACTAAAGGTAATCATGTTGAGCCCGTATTTGGTCTGTGGAGCCCGGAACCATGAGACAACTGACTCCGGGCTGGCCGCTAAGTGAAAAACATGCGTTGCGTGCCTGTATCAACCCTGAATCTGTTGCAGCACGTCAGCCGGAATTTCTGCCAGGTACAGGGCGGGTTTGCCGTCTTTATCTGAACTGAACAGCACCTGTCTTTCATCGGGAGTAAACGAAGGGTGTGGGTGAGTGACCTGGCGGTCGCCATTCAGCACTTCCCATGAAGAACTGTGGCGGGCTACTTTGTGGTGCTGTTTTTTCCGCAGGTCAAATAACCATAAATAGGGATCAGTTGCCTCGCCATAACCTTCAGCATCTGCCATATCAATGGGTTTGCCTGAACCATCGCCAACGGCCAGCGTACCGTTGTCATTACTCATGACATGGGAGCAGGGCGGCATTGCCAGCAGTTTTTCATCCTGCCCGGTTTCACCATCGACCCGGCACAGGTAACGCACCGGGCTGTCTTTCAGGTAGGTTACGTACATTAACGAAGAGCCATCGGGCACCCAAAACTCATGGGTATAGCTTTCCCCCGCGGCAGGTTGTTTTGCTTTGCGGATGTTGGTGCCATCTTCATTCATCAACCACATCCGGGTTTCCACCTGGTCCAGCGGGCCTTCGTGGCAGAAGGCAACGGTGTTGTCGTCGAAGGGGCGGTAAATAGGATGGCCAAGCCACTGGTTGTCTTCAAGTAATGTGCTGCGTTCGCCGGTTTGCAGATCAATACGGATTACACGGCAGCGCGGGTTTTCTGCGTAAAATTCCTGAAATACCACCCAGTCGCTGATTGGGCGCCAACTGTCTCGGTGAATTTCGACGCCAACCAGTTTATCGCAGGCTGAATTTGCCACCCAGGTGCCATAGCCAACCCACTCTTCGGGTACCTGATATACCGATTCTTCTTCACAGGTAGCAAGATTTACGCGCCGCAGGTTGCGTTCGTTTTTCACATAATAGAGCCAGTGTTCATCCGGCGATAAAAAGCCGCCAAAGGTATTATCTCCCGGGCCTTCGGTTAACTGGGTTGCAGTTTGCCCGGCTAAATCCAGCAAATAGTAATTACGGTTACCGTCAAATTCAGCACCAAAAATTAATTTTCTCCCCTGGTCGAGAAAACATTTCTGATAAAAATAATTACGATGGCAGATAATATCTGGCGGTGTTAAGCGAATAACTTTAGCGCCCGTATCTTCATCCACATAGTGGTGGTAATCCAGTTGGATAGTCATTCCTTTTGCCATGTTTTATTTCTCCGTTAACTCAGTGTTGTGGCAGAGCCGCAGACCGGCAGTAGCTTGATTATTCAGACTGCGCCATGTTGTGTGGTGGCTCTGTAATTCAGTATTTGACGCACTGCACCTGGCTTATTACCATCCCGGTTGAATTTTGTTCAGGGATGTTCATGATGAATACGCCAGTGCCTCAACTATTATTGGAAATCAATTCGCCAGATATCTGGCACTGGCCCTTTTTTCTGGAAATGGCTCAGGTTGCCAGGGAATACTGTTTTCAGGGTATTGTCATCAACCAGCAGTCATTACTGGCACAACTTGCGGCACCTTCGCCACGTTGCCGCCCTGCTGATATCATTAATCTGTCTTTATCCCGTGACCATGCTTTGCGCCATTTGCAAAAAATTGGCGAGTATTGCGAGCGCCACCATTTACAGCTTTGGCTTCAGGGCGAAGCGACACCTGACTGCCCGTCACTGAAAATGAAGTTCCCCGAATTTTTCCTGGCAGATAACGACTTATCGGCGTTTATTGCCTGGTTCTTTTCCGAAAGCATCCCACAGATTCTTGCTGTGCTGCCCGCGGTGCGTGGGTTGCGTTTATCCCTTGCCACACCAGAAATTGCTGATGCTGACTGGCAGGCATCATTAATGGCGTTGTACCGTGGCGTGCGTGCCGCGGGGCGGCAACTGGTGCTACGCGACTACCGCGATACAACCTGGCCACGCCATATGCTGCGCGATGCCCTTGCTGGCCTGCCCGGTGATGTGCGTGCATCACTCAAAGCGACCGAACTGGATTACCGCCCGGGGTTTGCTGGTAACCCAAACTTGCTGAACCTGCCCACAAACCATAAATGGCTGGAGCTGGATTTATGGGGGCTGGACTATGGCTGGTCTTTGCTCCCCTGTTATTTGCTGGAAGAGTTCCGCCAGCGCTTATTGTGGCTAAGCCAGTACCCCGGGTGCTACCCGGAAGCGATCACCGTGCGTATCGACTGGGAGTGGCTCCCCGGCCTGCCGTTATCCGCATCGGTAAATGCACTGAACCTGTATGGCCTCTCTGGTGTGGTTCAGGATTTATCGCTATCGCCTGAACACATGGTTCACCAGTGGTTGCAACACCAGGCTGCCAGCCCTTTACCCGGGGCAGAACTGGGTGCCTTGAGCGATATACTGACCACGAGCTACGAGTGGAGTTGTAAAACCCCGAACCTGCTGGGGCGCGTTTTACAATGCCGCAGCCAGTTACCGCTGAACCTTGAACACGCACTGTCATTGCTGCACATGGATACGCGTAACGCTAACTGGGCCCAGTCTTTCCAGCCGCTTTTACCGGGCGATGACACCGCTCTTGGCCTGCAACAATGTGAGTTAATCAGCCTTGAGAACGAGCGCATTACATTCCTGGCCGAACGGATGCATTCCCGCGCTTTGCGCCTGCTGCCTGGTTGTGGTTTGCAGGAACCTGCCAGAGCGTGCATCACTGGCAGCATGGCCCGGGCGCAAAAGTATTCCCAGCTGTACACCGTATTCAAATATGCTCTGATGCTTAAATTGCGCCTGCGTAAATATGGCCAAAATCAGCCAGACATTCAGGCGTTGTTTCGCCGGGCGCTTGGCGATTTTCGCCAGTGCAACCAGTCTCTGGAGACCTGGTTTCAACACCATGGTGCTGAGCACCCACTGGCGTTTGCCTCGTTACTTAATACTCAACAAATTGCCGGGCTGATTTACAGCCTTGAGCACGATTAATCTGTGGCACAGCATGGCGGGATAAAACGCGGTTGTGAATTCCCGAATAGCTCAGTGAACTGGCGGAACCGGGGAAAACCCCAGGAAAGGTAATGTGCGTCACAAATTCAGCTAGTTCTGCGTGAATGCGATCACATTTTTTTCTGGTTTTTTTGTGAGCCAGAGCAGTTGTTGTGCTGTGAGTGAGGGAAAATGGCAGGAATGCGTGTAGCTGAACAGTTTGCCATTTATCCTGGCCTTACTCTGGTATCACCCTGAGTGTGGAAGAGATGCGCTATGCCCTGCATCCAACGTTGTGTGCCGCCATGCCTTACTGCGTCATGGGGCAGTGTTTCGAATGAACTTCGCCACTGGTTGTTGGCGCGGCTGCCTGCACAAACCAGTGTGGATGATGTGATGCAGGAAGTGTTTTTACGCGCACTTGCCACCCAGGAGGGGTTCTGCACCGTACAAAACCCGCGCGCCTGGTTTTATCAGGTTGCGCGCCATTACCTGGCCGATACATACCGGCGTGGCAGGCACTTTATCCCGCTGGAGCAGGTTGTGGAATGTGAACCCGCCGCCCCTGAAGCCGGGGACCTGGCGGTGATTGACCAACTGGCTCACCAGTGCCTGCCCCGGGTGCTCAGTGAACTGGCTGAAGCGGACAGCGATATAGTTCGCCAGTGTGACCTGCAAGGGATGACGGTTGCCGGGTATGCTGCCACACACCAGTTATCGCTCCCTGCTGCTAAATCCCGGTTGTTACGGGCCCGGCAGCGTTTGTACCAGTTGATGCGTAAAAAGTGCCAGGTACAGACTGGCCCAACTGGCGCTGTATGCCAGTTTGTTCCACGGGGCGCATCTTCTCCCGTCATAAAATAATCTGCATCCTTTTCTGCTCTGCTGCGTCTTCTTACCAGGAAGACAGAGTGAGGAGAAAAATATGTGCCATTCCGTGTTGTTCCAGCGTGCGCTGCTGCGCAGGCCTGCCGTTGTGTTGCTGGTGGGCGGTGTGCTGTGGGTGGCGCTGTATAGCCTGCTGTACCCGCTTTCAGTCGCACTGGTCTCGTTTTTGCCTGTTGACCAGAGCAGCCCGGCAGGGCAGGCGCTGCAATTTTTCCTCTATGACACACCCAAAGTGTTGCTGTTACTGACCGGGGTGGTGTTTGTGATGGGAATGGTGAACAGCTATTTCACGCCAGAGAGAACCCGGGCGGTGCTTGCAAGGCCCGGTGTGATTGGCTCACATATGCTTGCCGCCCTGCTGGGGGTGGTGACGCCTTTCTGCTCCTGTTCTGCGGTACCGCTGTTTATTGGGTTTGTGCAGGCGGGGATCCCACTTGGGGTGACATTTTCCTTTCTGATTGCCGCTCCCATGGTTAATGAAGTGGCGCTGGTTTTATTGTTTGGCCTGTTTGGCTGGCAAATTGCACTGCTGTATTTAGTGATGGGCCTGGCGGTTGCCATGGTTAGTGGCTGGGTTATTGGCAAGCTCAATATGACACTTTATCTCGAAGACTGGGTTCGGGAAATGCCACGCGTTGATGCCCACGTGGCCCGTGAAACATTCCTGCTGGTTGAATTGATTAAACAAGGAGCCCGGGCGGTGCGAGAAATCGTTGGGCGAGTCTGGCCTTTTATTTTAGTGGGGATAGCCGCGGGTGCTCTGATTCACGGCTATGTGCCAGAAAATATGATGGTAAGCATCATGGGGAAACAGGCCTGGTGGTCTGTTCCGCTCGCGGTAGCTGCGGGTGTGCCAATGTATGCCAATGCTGCCGGGATACTGCCCGTGGTTCAGGCATTACTCGCCAAAGGTGCGGCATTAGGCACGGTACTGGCTTTTATGATGAGTGTAACGGCCTTGTCACTTCCCGAAATGGTGATTTTACGCAAGGTGCTGAAACTGCGCTTAATTGCCACATTCACGGGCGTAGTTGCCTGCGGAATTGTGTTGGTCGGTTATGTATTTAATGCACTGTTTTAACAGGAGATAACAGATGAAGAACATCAAAGTATTAGGTTCCGGATGTGCTAATTGCCGTAAGACCTGGCAGGTAATTGAAGAGGTTGCCTTTGATGCCGGGGAAACTATCCAACTGGAGAAAGTGGATGCCATCGAGGAAATTGCCCGCTATGGCATTTTACGTACACCGGGTGTGGTGGTGGATGGCAAAGTGGTGCATAGCGGTGGTGTGCCTGAGCGTGAAAAAGTAGCGCAGTGGTTTACCCACCATTAGTACTGCAGGCGCGGCAGGGCAGTTGCCCGCTTCGCCTGCGTGTTATTACAACAGCGTTTTTAGTGCTTCGGCACACATGCTGGGTTCGAAGGCAGTAATTACTGTCTCTGTTAAGTTATTTTGGGAAAAGGGATCGTGTTGCAATCTTTCAAGGAGCAATTCTTTGCTGGCGCACTGCGCCAGAATAACACCGCCCACACGGGGAACCTGGCGGCCCGAGGCCAGAAACACCCCATCGGCATAGCCTTGTTTCAACCATTCAATATGAGCCGGAATAAGGGCATCAACCTCTTCCAGTGGTTTGATATATTTTAATGTCACAACATATATTGTCGGCATCGCTATTTCCCTGTTCTTTAATATAAAGCGTTTATCTTACTGCAAACTTAATAATTGGCACGGAGTATTTGTAGAAAACTGCCTGTTTTATATGGTTTTCATTTGTGGAAAACTTCAATGCATTAGGAAAATCTGATATAAACAATCCCCTTTAATGAACAATACCACTGGGGAAAAATAATGAAATTACGTCTTTTAGCGCTGATTCTGGGTGTGGCTGTCAGCGGCCAGGTACTTGCTGCTACTGCACTGGAAAAATTACAACAACAGGCAGAGCAGGGAGATGCTCAGGCTCAGTGCCAGTTGGGCCTGGCGTATGCAAAGGGTGAGGTGGGCAAGCCGGATATGAAACAGGCCGAAACCTTGCTGCAAAAAGCAGTGGACCAGAAAGCGACCTGTGGCTACCTGATACTGGGCGCATTCTATAGCGACGTACAGCATGATTATAAAAAAAGCCGCCCACTGCTTGAAAAAGCCGCCGCACAGAATTCAGCACCAGCTATGATTCAACTGGGCAATCTTTATGAATATGGCCAGGGTGTGGAAAAAGATTATAAAACTGCAACTCAGTGGTATGCGAAAGCAGCAAAACTGGGGAGTGAGGATGGTGAATACAAACTTGCACTGTCTTACTATTACGGTAAAGGTGTGGCGAAAGACGAGAAAAAGGCAAACCAAATGATGGACGGCTTGTGCAAAAAAGGTGCAGACAGTGCCTGTGAATTCTTGAAAGATTAATCGTATACAGCACTGCTATTCAGGCTGGGAAAATGGCGATATTTCCCCAGCCTGTGCTTTGTGCTTCGCCTCTGGTTTAACGTTATACAGGGAATAGTAAGCAGGGGGTTTTTATGGCAAGAGCTGAAATAACCGGTGCCAAAAAAGCGGATTTACCCGTGCTATGCCAGTTATTTAACTGTGCACGTGAAACCAGCGCGGTGTTTATCAAAAAACACCATACCGACAGTGAGTTTGCCCGGTTAATTGCCGGTGAACAGGTGTTTGTTGCACGCCTTTCTGGGGCGGTTGCCGGGTTTGCTGCTGTGTGGCTGCCGGATACTTTTCTTCATCATTTGTATGTTTCCCCCGCTTGCCAGCATATGGGGGTGGGAACTGCGTTACTGGAACACTGCTTGCGTGAAGTTGGTGAAAAACTTTCACTGAAATGCCTGGTGGCTAATACTGCCGCCTGCCAGTTTTACGAACAGCGGGGGTTTGTACCGCAAGGGAAAGGGGTAAGCCCCGAAGGCCGCTATATTCTGTATGCCAGAACACCGTTTGCGGCCATCAGGGGGCTCAGAGGGTAACCGGGTTATTCACTGACTTTATTTTTCAGCTTTTCCGCGCCGTCTTTGGTGGCATCCCACCCTTTTTCGGCACCATCTTTGGTTGCGTCCCAGCCTTTTTCGGTGGTGGCTTTGGTTTTATCCCAGCCTTTTTCCACACCTTCTTTAGTGGCATCCCACCCTTTCTCTGTGCCTTCTTTGGTTTTATTCCAGGCTTTTTGCGAACCTTCGCTGACTTTGCTGCTCAGCGTGCCACTTTTGCCTTCAGCGGCATGTTCGGATTTAAGCTTCAGTTCATCGCCCTTGTCTTGTGCCTGATGCAGTTTTTCCTTCGCGGTATCAGCACCTTCGTGCGCTACGGCAACGGTTTCGTCAGTTGCGTGTGTTGTTGCGGCAAAAACGGGAGTTGCCAGCAAAAGTGCAGAGAATGCCATTACTGTTTTTTTCATCATTTCCTCACTAAACAGGGTCAGTACATGAGTTGTAGTGAGTATGGCGTAATGAAATCTGTGATGCATTAGGAATAAACCCTAATTTAATCATTGGGTTTACTCAGTAAGAGAGTGGTGTTGTTGATGTGTCTTATAAAGTAAGACTGGCAACAGTTGAGCTGCCAAAGGGCTGACAGGGAAGAACCTTCAGGGTTAAAACGCAAATCAGAGCACACCTGCTGGCTGGTATTTTTCTGCTTTAGCACATTGCCGGCAAACCAGCCCTGGTGATTATTTTTTTGTGGGCGTATCTGCCGATTTAATTTTTTCTATAGCAACAATGTTATCTGCCATTGCTTCATTAAGCACTTCAACAGCCGTACTGGAATCGCGGTTCTTAATGGACATATAGACTTTTATATGTGCTTCCACGCTCTCCAGCGTGATGCCGAGAGCACGGTTAAGCTCTTCAAGATAATAGTAATAAATATCTTTAATGGAGCTCATTACGTTGTAAAACACGCTATTGTGCGATGCCCTGACAATTGCCAGGTGAAATGCGTAATCCGCTTCGGAATATTTTTTATAGTCGCCCTTGTTGATCAACATATTGTTCAGGGCTTCTTCGAGTTGGCGAATGTCATCTTCTGTGGCGTTTGTCACGGCCAGCTCCACACATTTGAATTCCACCGTCTGGCGAAAAATCATCATGTCGTGAAACTCTTCGCGGCTAAGATGCATGATTGGGCGGGAATCATTATTCAGCATCTGAGGTGTAAAACTTTCGCTGACGTAACTGCCACTGCCTTGCCGTGTGACCACAATTCCAAGGTCACGAAAGCGCTGTACCGCACTACGCACGCTCACCCGGCTGACATTAAAAGATGTTGTCAGTTCAGCTTCAGAGGGCAAACGGCTACCAGGCGCCCAGCTTCCGTCAAGCAGTTTGGCGCTGATCTGATCATAAATTTCATTTACAACGTTATGTTTTTGAATGGATTTTATGCTCAAGGTGGGTATCCGGTATGATGTAACAGAAGTGATTTATTGTATAATACTTCACATCCAGGAACCAAGCGCCCTGCCGGGCGCTTTTCATGACTAATCGAAACGAATGAGTACCTTAGCCGATACATTCTTATCTGTAGCGGTTATCAGCGCTTCTTCAATTTGCTGAGGAGGAAACTCCGCGCTGATAAGTGGGCGGGGGTCTACCCGGCCATCTTCAAGCCAGCGAACAGCAGTTTCAAACTCGCTAATAAAGCGGAATGAACCAGCCCAACTAATTTCTTTGACCAGCATTGACGAAACAGGCCAGTTTACCGGGCTCGCACCCATACCAACCTGCACCACGGTGCCGGCAGGGCGAGTAAAATCAACAGTTGAAGCGACAGCAGCCTGCGCCCCTGAAGCTTCAAAAACGACATCAAAATACCCCCTGTTTTGTTGATAATGGGCCACCTGTTGTTCATCAAGTGGGTTCATGGTTGCAGTTGCCCCCATTTGACGGGCCAGATCCAGGCAACGTGGGCTGAGATCAGATGCCACAAGTTCGGAGGCACCAGCACTGCGTGCAGCGGCCAGTATTAAACAGCCAATTGGCCCGGCCCCAATGACTAAAACGCGTTTACCAGTAAGCTGGCCTGCTACTTTCACCGCATGAATAGCTACAGCCAGTGGCTCAGAAAACGCCATTACATTTGCGGGTATAGTGCTGTCATAAGGAATACATTGCTCTGGTTTTACCACCACATATTCGGAAAAACCGCCGTTTACATGGGGATTAAACTGCGCACTTCCCATGAAACGCATACTGCTGCACAGGTTTTGATGACCCGAAAGACACATTTCACATTGGTTACACGGGCAGGATGGGTTTACTGCAACGGTTTGCCCGACTTTCAGTTGGCTGTTGGCTGGCACCTTGCTAATAACACCGACAAATTCATGGCCGATAACCATCGGATGTTTCAGAACCGACATTCCGGCACGCCCGTGCTGGTAGTAGTGAATATCAGAACCACAGATACCACCACTGCTGACTTTCACCAGCACTTCGTTCTCACCATGTTCTATTTCACGCGCTTCAAAACGAACATCTTTTTCTGCATGAGCCAGACAGGCATTACAGGTTATTTTTTCAGTTTTCATGATTACCTCTTTATTTGTTAGCTGTTGCCGGCTTAATTGCATTCTCGCTAAGGTTTTTGGTATTCTTTTTTTCGGGAATAATGACTTCAATTTTTCCGACAAGGAATATGTAGGCTAATAAACCAAGCCCGGCCACACCTGCGATATACCACATGGCATACTGGAAATTTTGAGTGCGTTGGAGAATAACGCCAATAACGATAGGGCTGACTATCCCTGAAAGATTTCCACAAATATTAAGGAAACCGCCCATGGTACCAAGGAAATTACGGGGAATAACATCACTCCAGACAACCCAACCCAGATTTGAAAAAGCATTGGCGAAGAATGCGATTGACAGAATAATGATGGCAATGACTGGCTGGTTTTCAAAGAAATTTACCAGGCCAATAATCATGGTGACACCCAGCCCAGCCATGATTGGTAATTTTCTGGCCAGTGTTCTGGATTTGCCTTTTTTAATCAGCATATCACTTAGTGTGCCACCACAGAGCACGCCAAACATTGCCATAATATAAGGAAGCATTGCACCAATACCGGCTTTTGAAACAGACAGGTGAAGGCCTTTTTCCAGGTAAACAATAAACCATGTCAGGAAAAAATAGAGTGTTGATGAGCAGGCGAATTGAGTAATAAATAAGCCCCAAACAGTCTTCTTGCTAAGGAAGAATTTAATGTCGTGCCAGCTAATCTTTTCACTCACAGTGGCCTGGTTGGTAGAGCCATAACCACCACCGGCCTTGATATAGTCGAGCTCTGCCCGATTGGCGGTTTTACTGTGCTGTGGATCGCGGTAATAAACCAGCCAGAACACACCAAACAGAATACCTGCTGCACCAGATAAATAGAATGACATTTCCCAACCATAGTTAGCCACAATAAACGACAGTGCAGGTGTTAATAATGCCAGACCAATATATTGGGCGCTGGAGTAAATCGCTGTGGCGCGTGCCCGTTCATGATCAGGAAACCAGGTGGCTATTATTTTTGTATTAGACGGAAATGAGGGGGATTCTGCAATACCGATCAGTGCCCGGCAGGACAGTAACATAATAAATGAAGCTGTAGCAGTGGCAAATAAATGATGTGACGAGAATCCCATCATGAATGTGAAAATACTCCACAAAATAATTGCGCTACCATAAAGAATACGTGAGCCGATACGATCAAGAACATAGCCTACCGGGATCTGACTTACAGCGTAGGCCCAGGTAAACATTGAAAATAACAGCCCAAGCTGGGTTGGCGACAAACTGAAATCATTTTGGATATTGGTACCTGCTACAGCAAGGTTGGCACGATCCATATAATTGATTGCAGTTACAATAAACAACAGTGTAAGGATAAAGAGTCGTGATCTTGAGGCCTTCATAATAATACCTGTATTATATCGGCATGCTCAGTATTGAAAACATGCCGTAAATTTTAAAGGCAAGTAGGTAGAGTACGTGGCTGTTTTATAAAACTGCGAGCCAACCACCATCGACGTAAATAATTTGCCCGTTGATATAATCTGATGCTTTTGATGATAAAAAGACGGCAGTACCGATTAACTCTTCCGGGTGGCCCCAACGCTGTGATGGGTTACTGCTTTTGACCCAGCTATCGAATTGTTTATCTTCGATAAGCGCAGTATTCATATCTGTCAGGATATAACCCGGCCCAATAGCGTTGGTTTGAATATTAAATTGTGCCCATTCTGCAGCCATTGAGCAGGTGAGCATTTTTATACCCCCTTTGGCTGCAGTATAAGGTGCCACGGTTGGCCTGGCGGCCTGGCTGGTTAATGAGCCAATATTGATTATTTTCCCTCCGTTGTTACGTGCAATCATGCGTTTTGCTGCGGCACGAGACACCAAAAAGGCACTGGTCAGGTTGGTATCAATCACTTTCTGCCAGTTTTCCAGTTCCAGCTCTACCATGGGTTTGCGATACTGAATACCGGCGTTATTGATCAGGATATCAACATGGATCCCTTGTTCATCAAGGTGAGAAAAAGCAGCTTCAATTGCTTGTTCATCGGTAACGTCGAAAGTAACACCATGGGCTTTGTAGCCTTTAGCTACCAGTTTCTCTACTGACTCAGCCAGCAACGTATCGCGAATATCATTCAGAATAATTTGTGCACCCGCAGCAGCAAGACCTTCGGCATAAGCAAAGCCAAGCCCACGTGCAGATCCTGTTACCAGCGCTGTTTTCCCTGTTAAGTCAAATAAAGCGGACATGTTATTTCCTCACTTGTGAAATTTGTATGACGACTGACTCATTTAAGGTGTGTTTTTGTGTGTATAAAATCAATGTTACGAGAAGGTATTTGCTACATTGATCACATTAAGTTTCATTTTTATTTTTGTGTTTATTTATCATTTCCATGTTTTTATTATATTTTTGTTGATTTTAATAAACAAAATCTGATCAGTGTCACATAACGTCACTCCCAAGAGTACGCATCATGATAAGCGTGATATAACACCACTAACTTGTAGGACAACTTACAACTTGTTGTGTGATCCTTTACGGCATGCCATGCCGTAGGTTCGCTGAATTGAGGAGTTAAAGTGAGTAAACTGAAAATCACCAACGTGAAAACGATCCTGACGGCGCCTGGCGGCATTGATTTGGCTGTAGTTAAAGTTGAAACCAATGAGCCGGGGTTATATGGCCTGGGTTGCGCGACATTTACCCAGCGTATCTTCGCGGTAAAAAGCGCAATTGATGAGTACATGGCCCCCTTTCTGATTGGTAAAGATCCGTCTCGTATTGATGATATCTGGCAATCGGCTGCGGTGAGCGGTTACTGGCGCAATGGTCCCATCATGAATAATGCCCTGTCTGGTGTGGATATGGCTTTATGGGATATTAAAGGCAAGCTGGCAGGTATGCCGGTTTATGACCTGCTGGGGGGCAAATGCCGCGACGGAATTCCGTTGTATTGCCACACAGATGGTGGGGATGAAGTTGAAGTAGAAGATAACATCCGCGCCAGAATGGAAGAAGGCTACCAGTATGTTCGTTGCCAAATGGGAATGTACGGCGGGGCTGGGACCGACGATCTTAAATTGATTGCCACTCATTTAGCTCGTGCTAAAAACATTCAACCCAAGCGTTCACCTCGTAACAAAACTCCGGGGATTTATTTTGATCCGGAAGCTTACGCGAAAAGTGTTCCACGTTTATTTGAGCACTTGCGTAATAAACTGGGCTTTGGAATCGAATTTATACACGATGTACATGAGCGAGTGACCCCAGTAACAGCGATTAACCTGGCAAAAACTCTTGAGCAGTATCAGCTCTTTTATCTTGAAGACCCTGTGGCGCCAGAAAATATCGACTGGCTGAAAATGTTGCGCCAACAATCTTCCACACCAGTGTCTATGGGGGAATTGTTTGTGAACGTCAATGACTGGAAACCGCTCATTGACAACAAACTGATTGATTATATTCGCTGCCATGTCAGCACTATTGGCGGGATTACTCCGGCGAAGAAACTTGCTGTATACAGTGAGCTGAATGGGGTGCGTACCGCATGGCACGGACCGGGAGACATTTCCCCTGTTGGTGTTTGCGCTAACATGCACCTGGATTTAAGTTCACCGAACTTTGGTATTCAGGAATACACGCCAATGAATGACGCGTTACGCGACGTGTTCCCGGGTTGCCCGGAGATAGACAATGGCTATGCCTATTTGAATGACAAGCCAGGCCTGGGGATAGATATTGACGAAGCCAAAGCAGCGCAATACCCATGTGAAGGTGGCATTCCTTCCTGGACCATGGCGCGCACACCAGATGGTACTGCGTCACGTCCCTGAATGATGCAAGCCCGGTTACTGTAACCGGGCTTTTTCTGGTAAGGGTTAAACAGATTTAGCAATAACCTGCCAGCGTTATTCATCAGCATGACATTCTGTGAAGGTATTGGGCTGGCTCTGGTTTTACGCCTGCCACTTTGCACAGAATGCTTCAATATTTTCACTCTGAAAGTCTGCCAGACGTTCAATAATGGTATCCAGCGGCCAGTTCCACCAGGCTATTTGCTGTAACTGCTGTGCCGTTTTCGGGGCAAAGCGTGGGCGAATTACTCTGGCAGGAACACCACCCACGACGGTGTAAGCCGCTACATCTTTGCTGACCACCGCTCCGGCGGCAATAACCGCACCATCACCAATAGTGACACCCGGCAGCACAATGGCGCCATGACCAATCCAGACATCGTTACCAATAGTGACTGTAGCGGCACGGCGACGGGCAAAGAATGCATGGTCTCGTGCTGCATGCTGGGAATAGTACTCCGGGCAGTAGGTGATACGGTGCTGAGCTGGCCTGGACATTGGGTGATTGGGCGCGCCAATCCGTACCTGGTTGGCAATAGCCGTGAATTTCCCGATAGTGGCATCGGCAACGGTACAGTACTCACCAATATATGAAAAATCCCCCAATGTGCTGTATTCCATGGCGGTTGCAGCCAGAATTTCGCATTGCCGGCCGGTCTGGCATTCACGCATGCGTACACTGGGGTCAATAAAAGTTGCTGCGAGTTTAACGGGGTTCATGGCGGGGCTCTTGCCTGCGAAAATTGTCTGTGAAAATACCAGCGTAACCGGTATCTGTGTCTGTGAAATGACAGGGGGTTAATCGCAGGGCACTGAGCGCGCTTCCGGGTTTTTGGCCCGGGAAGCGCACGGTTGTGTCGTTAGCGCAATGCCAGCCAGGTGGTTTTCAGCCTGGTGAACTTATCAAAAGCATGTAAAGAGAGATCACGGCCAAACCCTGACTGCCGGTTGCCACCAAAAGGTACAGTGACATCAAGCGCATCAACGGTATTAACGGATACGGTGCCCGCATTAAGCTTGCGGGAAACCCGGTGAGCCTGATTCAGGTCGTCAGTCCAGACCGATGCGGCAAGGGCATAAATATGATTGTTGGCAGACTGAATTGCCTCTGGCTCTTCGTCAAACACTTTTACTGCCAGCACCGGCCCGAATACTTCCTCGCGCCATAAAGCGGCATTTTCATCGCTGATCTTAATTACTGTGGGCGAGATGTAATTTCCTGATACTTCGATTTCACAAGCAGTGCCACCAGTGAGCAGTTCGCCGCCTTGCTCCAGAGCTGTAGCAATAAAACCCAGCACTTTCTCTTTATGGGCAGATGAAACCATGGCACCCATTCTGGCTTGTGAGTCCAGTGGGTGCATGGGTTGCCAGGCGTGCAGTTTGCTGAGCAGGGCTTCAATAAAGGCCGGGTAGACTGAGCGTTCAACCAGCAACCGGGAGTTGGCAGAGCACACTTCCCCCTGATTAAAACAGATACCAAACGCGGCTTTTTCTGCCGCTTCATCCAAATTACGGCAATTGGCAAAAATAATATTGGCACTTTTACCACCACATTCGAGCCATACCTGTTTCAGGTTAGACTCACCTGAGTATGCCATGAATGCTTTGCCAACCGAGGTCGAACCGGTGAAGGTGACCACATCGATATCATGATGTTTGCCAAGTGCGGCCCCGGCTTCAATGCCTGTGCCTGTGACAACATTCAGAACGCCCGGAGGCAACCCGGCTTCCAGTGCCAGTTCAGCCAGCCTGATGGCGGTGAACGGGGAGTTTTCTGAAGGTTTCAGAATAACGCTGTTACCTGCTGCCAGCGCCGGGCCAACTTTCCATGCGGCAATATCCAGCGGGAAGTTCCACGGCACAATGGCGGCAACCACTCCAATGGGTTCGCGGGTGATAGTGGCGAGCGAGCCGGGCGGTGTGGGGGCAACTTCACCGTAAATTTTATCGATGCTTTCGGCATACCAGGCAATCACATGAGCCGCACCGGGGATATCTCCGTTCAGTGCATCCATTACCGGTTTCCCCATACTGGCGCTTTCCAGCAGCGCCAGCTCTTCTTTATGCTCAAGAATCAGTTGTGATAGCCGCAGCAATGCTGCCTTACGCACCTGCAATGGTTGCTCAGACCAAATGCCTGAATCAAATGTACGCCGGGCCGAATGCACCGCTTCATCAATATCTGCTTCCTGGCATGCAGTTACCTCTGCCAGGACTGAACAGGTAGCAGGGTTGATGACCGGCAACTTTCCGCCATCTTTGGCAAAGTAACGCTCACCGTTAATCACTGACCAGGAACAAAACTGTTGATTGTTCAGGCGGTTTTCCCAGCTTTGTCTGTCATGCATACGCTTGCTCCTCGTGGGCGACATCTTGCGGTGCTGTGGTTGCGTTAAGGATCATATGTGCGGCGCGCTCGCCAATCATGATTGAAGGCGCATTGGTATTGCCGCTGATAAGGTCCGGCATAATAGATGCGTCGGCAACCCGCAAATTAGCAATGCCATACACCCTGAGTGTTTCAGGGGAAACGACACTCATGGCATCATTTCCCATTTTGCAGGTGCCAACCGGGTGGAATACGGTGGCACAGTTTTCTTTCACGTACTGCAGCAGTTGCTCATCCGTCTGTATCTGTTTACCGGGCAGCATCTCCTTGCCGCAAAATGCGGAAAACTCAGGCTGGGCAAGGATATTTCTGGCGGCTTTTATCCCTTCGACCAGCACGCTGGCATCGGATGGATCTGCAAGGAAGTTAAAATCAATTTCAGGCTGTTTTTCCGGCGTAAGGCGCAGCGCACCGACAGATTTCGGGCGCAGAACACAGGTATGAATGGCATAACCATGCCCCCATTCAAACAGGCGACCTCGGTGGCTGCGGTAACCCGGCACAAAGTGGAACTGGATATCCGGGTGATGGTTGGTGAAGCGGGTAGAGGCAAACCCACCGGCTTCGACGTAGTTGGTGGTCAGCCAGCCTTTGCGCCGGAACAGATAGCGGAATGGCGAGGTGAGAATAGGTTTCCATGCCGCCAGTGAGAAGCCGAGCGTTAACGGATTGCGGGTTCGTACTGTAACCAGGCCATCCAGGTGATCCTGCAAATTTTGCCCAACCCCCGGGAGGTCGTGGGCAACGGCAACACCGGCAGGCTCCAGTGACGCACGCGGGCCAATACCCGATTTCATGAGAATATGTGGGGAACCAATAGAACCGGCACACAGCACCACTTCACGGCGGCACATCAGCTCAGTTGGCGCATCACTTCCTGGCAAAATGACTTTGACACCAGCAACAGCTTTTCCTTTGAGAATCAATGTATCTACTGTGCAGCCCGTTATGACTGTCAGGTTGGGGCGGCTCAGGCAGGGGTGCAGAAATGCGCGGTAGCTTGATAACCGTTTGCCATCTTTCTGGGTCACATTATAGATACCAACACCGGGCTGTGATGCGCCGTTAAAATCACTATTTTCCGGCAAGCCCGCCCGCACACCTGCAGAGACAAACAGAGCAGACACCGGGTTGGTGTCCCGCGGTTTATCAACCAGTAATTCGCCATTAAACCCGTGGTATTCGGGAGACTGATTGAGCAGATTTTTCTCTGAGCGCTTAAACCAGGGCAGAACATCCTGCCAGCCCCAGCCTGGGCAACCTTTCTGTTCCCAGCGGTCATAATCTGAGGGTAACCCTCTGATATAAATCATGCTGTTCATGGATGATGAACCACCCAGCGCTTTCCCGCGCGGAACATGAATTTGCCGGCCACCCAGCCTCTTTTGTGGTGTGGAGTAGTAATTCCAGCTGTATTTCTGGCTCTTATACAGCGTGATGGTTCCGGCCGGTGTCTGGATGCGTGGCGTGGCATCGTTGCTGCCCGCTTCAACCAGGCAAACACTCAACTCGCTGTGCTCTGAAAGCCGTGCGGCAAGTACTGAACCTGCAGAGCCACCGCCAATAATGATGTAATCAAATTCGCTTTTAGTCATTGCTGGCTCTCTCAGGATTTAACGGATGATACTTGTACGGCAGGCTGAGTGCGGCACAGCAGGTAATAAACCGGTGACACTACCGCCAGGCCGATTATCCAGGAAATATCTGCGCCACCTAACATTGTGGCTGCCGGGCCGGTATAAATGGCCGTAGACATAAATGGGACTTCAACAATAATGCCCAGCAGGTAGCAGAAAATAGCTTTTGAATTGAAGTAGCCATAAATGCCGCCATCCCGGCGGAAAAACGAGGCAACATCATAATTACCGTGTGCGACCAGGTAGTAATCCACCAGGTTAATGGCAGTCCATGGCACCAGTACATAGAGCAGCATCAGAATAAAGTTGGTGTAATTGACCAGGAAGTTTTCCTGCCCATAGATAGCAATTAAAACTTCAATGAGCACAGTCACAATGGATACGGCAATGCGTGCACCAGAAAGGGGGGACCATTTAGGGAAAAAAGTCTGGCCCAGTGTGAGTGTACACAGCACACCGCAGTACAGGTTCATGGCATTAGTTGCGGCAATACCAACAGCAAACACGATGATAACGGTTGACGACAGCCCGCCTGTCATATTGACAATGCCGTTGATTAAATCGCCATCGCCAATACAGACAGAAACCAGAATACCGAGGATCATGGGGAACAGGGAGCCCAGCACACACCCCAGGTAGCTGCACCAGAAGACACTTTTTTCACTGATATCTTTCGGCATATAGCGCGAGTAATCAGAGACATATGGGGCATAAGCCAGCTGCCATAATGCGGCAATAGAAACGGCACCCAGGAAACCACTCAAATTGAAATCACCGCGTGCCAGAAAATTGGCCGGTAACCCGGTGACAAAAATTATCCACACAAAGGCGGCGACCAGGATAAAACCTGAAACCCACGACATCACTTTGGTATAGGCGTGGATCAGGTTGTAGCCAAATGCGCAGGCAACCAGGCTCAGCAGTGCGGAAACGATAATCCCCATATTGATGGACACGGGCGCATAGATGGCATGCAGAGACTGGCCGCCCAGCACTAAATTAGAGGCCAGAAAGCCGATATACATGATGACAACCAGTGCCACGACCAGCACAGAACCATATGAGCCGAACTGACCACGGGTTTGCACCATTTGCGGCACGCCTAACTGCGGCCCCTGTGCAGAGTGGAGTGCCATAAACAAACCACCGGCAAGGTTGCCAATCAATACTGCAACGGTTGCCCACAAAAACGATAAATGGAAGATACTGACAGCCAGTGCCCCGGTGATTACCGTGAGCAGCATGATGTTAGAACCAAACCAGATGGTAAACAGATTCTGTGGTTTACCGTGGCGCTCATTGAGTGGAATAGGCTGAATAGTGCTTAACTCAATGGTTGTGGTACTGGCACTGTCTACAGGTTTATTTGTCATCATTGTTATCTCATAAATGAATCAGCAGGTTTTCGCCCGGCCAGAGTTTTTCACCCTGAATTAGGGAAAACGTTACAATAACGTTGACCTGATGTTGCAACAGGTAACGCATGATATAAATGATGAAAAATGTGGGTAGTGCCTATAAAAAAATGAGGCAACATGAATATGTGGTTAATTGCACTATTATGGATCGGTAAATAGTATTTTTTATAAATAATGCGTTTTTATATTTTATTGTTTTTTAATGGTTTTTGTTGTTTTATCTGGTTTTTAAGGTATTAATCTGCATCAGATGAGTGCAAGTTAGTTAGAGAAAATTATGTATTCGAAAGGCGTGTTTCAGGTGAGAGCGATGAACGCTGTACATTTTTCTATTACGGGCATGTGTGGGTTTACTGGCTAGCTATTATATTTCCAGGTAATAGTTTTAATATACTTTCACTACGTTATTAATCGCCTTTATTTTCCCATGTTTGGCTCTTTTTTACCTGTATTTCTGGTAGAAATAACGCTGTTTTCAGATGTTGTTAATATACCCGCAGTTTTACCGCCACTCACGCTGTTGTTGGTGTGGTATTTCAGCCCTGTCCTGCTCTACCCTTGGGCTAACTTATCTGGCGGAAGGCCTGCGTACTTACTTGAATTTATTTGCGATAGCATCAGTTACCGCTATGGGGATTACTGTACACTGAGGGCCATACTTGCCAACGGACGCTATCCTATGAAAGATACAAAAATGATTTCTATCGACCAGTTCAATGCCGATGAACGCCTGGTGGTTGAGGAAACGCTGCAAGGGTTGATACAGAAATACCGTGAACGCACCGGCAAAGAGCCGGATGGCAAAAAAGAGAAAGAACTGACTGCCGAGGCCCGGCAACAAGTGATGTCTGTAAAGCTTGAAAAAGAGAAAGCACAGGCTGAAAAAACGAAGAAAAAACCGGTGCGCCGCAAGAAACCTGAATCACTGAAGGAGAGTGAAGTCAGTGATTTTAACTGGACTGCTTCCGTGGCGAAGGGAAGGCGCCGGTAGTATTGCCCCCGGCGAGTAACCCCTGCTGCAATCTGTACTGCACAGCCTGCCTGTATGTGGAAATGCTCAGTGCAGGCCAGCAGATGATTACCGCTATGCAAGAGCAGGAAGACTCACCCGAGCGCGGGGGGGGCTGCTTGCCGTGTAAGCCAGTACCGCAGCCCTGTAATGGCAGAGGTGGGCTGCGGCTGTGGCATGTTACTCAGGCTTGCTATTCGCCCGTAAGCCACATATCTGCTTCTTCAAACATTTCCTGTACCACCCGGCTTATTTGTTCTTTCTCGTGCTTGCTGGCGTCTGTGTTGATTGCTGGCAGTGTCATCATTGGTTTAACCCGAACTTCTGCATCCGGAAAGATACGCTGCATTCTTTTGCTTAACTCGCCCAGGATGATATCCCTGGCGCCCGGCAAACCATCAAAATTCCTTTTGTCATAAACGAGTTCCACAAACATGTTTTAAGTCCTCTTTACTGTGTGTTTTCACAGTATATACTGTATGCATAACCAGTATCAACGTAAGTGAGTTTATTATGCGGTTTTATTCACCAAATGAACTGCGCCAGGCGGTTTCAGTCCCTTTATTTAGCGATATGGTTCAATGTGGCTTTCCGTCTCCAGCGGCAGACTATATAGAACAACGTATTGATCTGAATGAGTTACTGGTGGTGCACCCGAGCGCCACGTATTTTGTGAAAGCCAGTGGCGACTCAATGGTTGAAGGGGGAATTAGCGACGGTGACTTGCTTGTGGTAGACAGTTCACGCACAGCCGCGCACGGTGACATCGTTATAGCCGCAGTGGAAGGTGAATTTACTGTTAAACGGCTACAGCTTCGGCCCACTGTGCAGCTTAACCCAATGAATAGCGCCTATTCACCCATTGTTCCAGGCAGTGAAGAGATCCTCGATATCTTTGGTGTGGTGACCTTTATTGTGAAAGTGGCGAGCTAAGCTATGTTTGCGCTCTGCGATGTTAACTCCTTCTATGCATCTTGCGAGACGGTATTCAGGCCAGACCTGAAAGGGAAGCCAGTGGTTGTGCTTTCAAATAACGATGGCTGTGTTATTTCCCGCAGTGCGGAAGCGAAGGCGTTCGTTGTGATGGGGGAGCCCTATTTCAGGCAAAAGGAGGCTTTTCGGCGGCACGGTGTTACGGCGTTCAGCAGCAATTATGAGCTGTACGCTGATATGTCTGACCGGGTGATGACAACACTGGAAGAAATGAGCCCCTGCGTGGAAATCTATAGTATTGATGAAGCATTTTGCGACCTGAGCGGGGTCCGTAACTGCAAGGATCTCACTGAATTTGGCAAAGAAATTCGTTCTACCGTGCTGAAGCGCACTCACCTTACTGTTGGGGTGGGCATTGCGCAGACGAAGACTCTCGCCAAGCTGGCGAACCACGCAGCAAAAAAGTGGCAGCGGCAAACGGGGGGCGTTGTTGATTTGTCGAATGTTGACCGCCAGCGGCGGTTGCTGGCCGTGGTCCCAGTGGAAGATGTATGGGGTGTTGGCAGGCGTATCAGTCGAAAGCTGAACGCTATGGGCATCAAAACCGCCCTGGATTTGTCAGAACAAAGCACCTGGGTTATTCGCAAACACTTCAACGTAGTTCTGGAGCGCACAGTGCGCGAACTGCGCGGTGAGCCCTGCTTTGAACTGGATGAGTTTGCCCCAGAAAAGCAGGAGATAGTTTGTTCTCGTTCTTTCGGTGATCGCGTTACGGAGTACGAGCAGATGCGGCAGGCCATATGCTATTACGCTGCGCGCGCAGCGGAGAAATTGCGTGGGGAACACCAGCACTGCCGCTTTATTTCAGCATTCGTTAAGACATCGCCGTTTTCCCTGAATGAGCCATATTACGGCAATAGTGCTTCAGTGAAGCTGCTGACACCAACACAGGACAGCAGGGATATTATTAATGCCGCGTCAAAATGCCTGAGCCGTATCTGGAAAGAAGGGCACAGGTACCAAAAAGCTGGAGTAATGCTGGGTGATTTTTTTAGCCAGGGCGTTGCTCAACTCGACCTGTTCGACGAAAACGCGCCCCGCAAAAACAGCGGGCTGTTAATGGACATACTTGATCAGTTGAATGCAAAAAGCGGGAAGGGCACACTTTATTTTGCCGGGCAGGGTATTAAGCCGCAATGGCAGATGAAGCGCGAGATGCTTTCACCACGGTACACCACGAGGTATTGTGATTTGTTGTTGGTGAGGTGAAAGGCCTGAGTAGGGGGCTGGTGGTTGAAAGTATGGAAAGCTTAAAAAGTGTGTGGAAGTAAAAGAGGTATGCTTACAAAGGCACCGAGCCCCATCATAGTTCGCTGCTTTGTTGCCGGACGTTGATAACGGAAACGCCAGAGCTTTTTCCCGCTTGTTTTTACTATCAGGAAAAGTCCATCGCCATCATGCAGCGTTAAATCCTTCTCTAACGCTTTAGCGCGCAGAACTTCGGTGTTGGTCAGGGGGCGTGTTGTCCGTGCCACTGTGGCTGCTCCTTCATGAATTGGTATACGCTTTTAGGTATACATCCTACCGTATACCTAAAAGCGTATACCAATAATCGCCGGATTTAGCCGGATGTTCTCGGACAATGATAGACACAAAAAAGCCCGCAGGGCTTGTGCCATGCGGGCTTTCAGGATTTCCCCGGACGTATCCGGAAGAACAAGTGGTGGGCTGGCGGAGTCTGAATTGGATGTGTAACTTATTGTTTGATAAGTTTTAATCTTCAATTCAATTTGCAACTTGGTCCCATTGTTGGTCCTAAAAGAAAATGTAAGGTTTTTTGCAGGGGAGGGGAGGTTACAGCAGGAGCCTCTTTGTCTGTGAGACTAGCATTTTGCTTTCCTTTAGTCTGCTCTGTATTTAAGCGTTTATTTCACGTCATTTTTTAGCAAGCCGGTAGAACGCCTTGCTTGCAAAATATCTACTGCGGAAATATACGGGGTCTGCTCTTACCACGAAAATCCATTCCGATAAAACGCACTAGTTCGTACTTATCCACCAGAAAGTTGACTGCATCAGTCAAGGTGATACCAGCATAAATATGTTCCTTAATAACAGTTTCATCACTGAATGGCGTATCGTTCAGGGTCAGACCATAGTGTTTTTCTAGTAGCTGTGTAAGAAGCATTTGCCAGACTGCAACGGGCGACAGACAGGGCTTCGCCGCCCGCGAAGTTGTAACAGGTAGAGTTTTCATGTTTGCTCTCGTGAAATTCGTTAGCGTTTAGTTGGATAAATGGCGATATATACGTAGCCGCAACTACCAAGGGTATCGGCTTCGCAGGTGAAACCATTGTGGTACAGGGTGACACAGTGGGCATGGCGAGGATTCATTTCACCAGTGGTCAGCATTGATTCCATCTGACTGATAAAATGCGAGAATGCGACATCCAACTTCAGACACTCGGCATCACTAAACTTATCGGTGATATTTGCCCGCTCAGCCAGATAGTGCAGCCGGTTCCCCTCCTGCACCAGACGGGCTCCCAGGCGTGGCGTAATGTCCCGCTGCAGGCCCCATGTGATGTTACTCATTTATAGCCTCCTTTATTGTCAGTTCAGGGTAATACTCATTAGGCAGGCATACGGCCCGTTGCGGTCCTGGCGACGTTCGGCGTATACCGCCAGCACGCCGGGAATGTCAGGAACTACCTGACCGGTGTAATGACAGACACTGCCGCGCCACTGGTATCTGCCGGTTCAGTAGCGAAAAATACGGGAGGCCGGATGCTGACGGTAAATCGTCATCGCCCGGCGTTTACTGATAATTTTCATGTAATACCTCAAAGCAGACCGTGTTCAGCGAACGACAATACCTGCGTGCCACCGACGATAAGGTGATCAGGCACACGGATATCAACGAGCTGGAGCGCCTGCACCAGACGCTGCGTGACAGCTTTATCGGCCTGACTGGGTGTGGTGTCACCGGAAGGGTGGTTGTGCGCAAATAACACTGCTGCCGCATTAAAGTACAGAGCCCGCTTGACCACTTCACGGGGATGTACCTCGGTGCTGCTAATGGAACCGGCAAACAGGGTTTCGTGGGCAATCAACTGGTTCTGCTGATTGAGATAAAGCACCATAAACTCCTCTCGCTCAAGCCCGGCCATTTTCAACCGCAGCCAGTCGCGGGCGGCCTGTGTGGAGGTAAACGCCACGCCAGTTTCGCGCAGGTGGCGGTCAAGCAGGGCCAGGGCATGTTGCACAGTGCGTTGTGCGCTTAGTGGGAGTACCGGAGCCAGTGGGGAGATTGACTGTTCCATCATGAGTATCCTCAATCAATAATGCGCAGAATGGTGCTGGATTCAGGGTGCTGCAGGGCATAATCCCGCAGTCGGTAATAGTGCTCAGTCATGGCATCGCATTCGGTGCGACAGGCGTGATGGCTGTATTCAATCAGGCAGGCAGCGATACCGGCGGCTTCCGCGCTCATTTCCGCATCATTGCCGTTCATGCTGTTGAGCAGATGCCATTTATCATCACTGTCAGCATCGGGAGCCATAAACGCGCCGCCATTGCTGAGCGTGTAAAAGGACCAGATACCGCCGTTGTACTCATCACAGAAGCGGTCCATCCAGGCGAAAATGCGTGGTTCCAGCGTTATCCACTGCGGGATAGTGCCAAAGTACAGCGGCCAGAAATCGAGACGCTGTTCGTCAGGTACTGGTGTTGCAGTAAGGTCAAATTGAGGTTCATTAGCGGGCACCAATTCGCATTGCTTTTGTGTCGTCATGGATTTTCTCCGTCAATAAAAAACGCCAGCGGCGATGCCTGGCGTATGAGGTAATAAAGCGCATTTGGGAAGGTGAAATGTTGCTGTTAAATGATTCGGAGTCAGCGGAGGGAAGGTGTCGGTGTGGATGCCTGTCCTGCGGTTATAGCGGCTAAGACCTTCACCGGCATCCGGTTAAAAGTTCCATGCCCATCAACTATCCGACCTTCGGCATCACGAATTATCAGGCGGACGTGACTGCCCTGGTCGTTTTCAATGTTAATGCCGGTGATACCGGCAGATACCAGTGGCCCTGCTACGCAATCAGCCGATGCCCACTGCGGCAGACCAGAAAGCGTTTGTTAAAATGACTACCAACCTTCAGAGTTGCTCATTACTACTTCCCAGAAAAATAATAAAAAAGCGGCAGAATCGTGAGATTCTGCCGTTAATCGGGTATGTTCATAGAAATGATATATATCTGAATGCTTTTATATTGCTGATAGGCACATTCTGTGCCAAAGCGGACATTTGTATGCAGAAGGGCTAGCGCCTGGTAACGCACTTCTATTTCGAAGATTATTCTGCCCTTACCTTATTCACTGCCTCAAGTGAGGTTTTTGTCTTACTCTCACACAGGGATAGTTCCGATTACCAGTGCTGCGATGAGCGCGCAAACGCTCATGATCCAGACTTTCGTCATAGAGTGTCTGATATGTTCATCAACGCGTAAATTGAGCAGACTCAGTCCGAGATGCGTGGCCGGTATAACCGGACTCAGCAGCAAGCCAATCTGTTCAGTAATGAGCATGGCAATCGTAACGTGCAGAGGCGACACGGCGAAGCTCTGGCCAAGGCCGACCGCGAGAGGTAACAGAGCAAAATAGAAAGCATCGGAACCTATCAGAATAACGATTGGCACGCTGAAGGCCGCGAGAATAAGATACAGATAGGGACCCAGGCTGGTGGGGAAGATTTCGGCGATCTCACTCACTAATACTTTAATAATGCCGGTATTTTGCAGAATGCCAACAAACACACCGATGGTTAAAAATATAACGATCACGGGAAATATTGTCAGGGCATATTCTTTTATTTTTTGTTGGGCTTTCTTTGCGTCAGGATAATTGATAATAACCGCTAGCGAAAAAGCAATCATAAACAGATAATTGCCAGCAACCAGGCCTGATACCAGTATAACAATGGTGGCAATAACTAATGCGAAGTTCAGTTTCAGCAACCAGGGATTATGAGCTGTTTTGCAGGTGAGCATATCGGCGCGCATATGATGAAAATCATCCGGTGAAATACCTGAGCCGCTTCTGTTTTCGATCTTCGCCATAAACCAACACAGCATCACGCCCAGCACAAACAGAATTGCCTGGAGCGGGATTAGGCGGTAATAGACATCCAGAATATCCAGATGCGTCACCGCGATTGCTCTGTTAAGCGATCCGCCCCAGGGGGTGATCCCGGTGACGCCTACACCCACAGTGATCAAGAGTAACAACGTCTTTTTGCTGATGTTCATCTTCTCATAGATTGGCAGCAGGGCGGGTACTGTCACCAGCAGAGTCGCATACGCGTTACCATCCAGACTGCAAATGGATGCAATTACGAGGGTCGCGATTAACACCGAAAATGTGGAGGGCATAATGAAGCGCAGGATAAAGCGAACAATTACGTCGAATACCCCGGCCTCTTTCATCAGGGTAAAAAACATGGCGCTGAAGGCAACGAGCGTTGCTGTGCCCACCACAGATTTCAAACCTTGGGCAACATAGTCGCCTAACTCTTTGAAACCGAAGCCACACACTAATGCCGCAGCAGTTGGCAGGACAATAAATAAGATACTGGGAGGGAATATGTTTTTCAGGAGACACCAGGTTAATATGACAAACATAACTATCCCGGTGATAAGCATAAGAGACATAGATGGCCTTATTATAATTTGGGTGACACAGGCAGGGTAAACCCTGCGTAATATATTACGCAGAGGCTTTCAGTTGTTATTTACTTCATATTAAATGTGGCGTTGAGTTCGTCGACATTTTCCTGGGTCAGAGTATTCATACCAAAAGGCTTAAGCATGAAATAAAGTTTTGCCGTCTCCTCTAATTCTTCGGCATTAAATACCGCCTCACGGATATCTTTTCCAGAAATAATAGGGCCGTGATTGGCCAGAAGAATGGAATTATGTTCCGCCGCCAGTTTTTCAACATGCTCCGCAATCAGCGGTGAACCCGGACGAATATAAGGCACAACGGGAAGTTTACCCACGCGCATTACGTAATAGGGGGTAATCGGGGGTAGGGCATTTTCAGGATCGATACCTGGCAGGCACGACAGGGCGGTTAGCCAGGGAGAGTGCAGGTGAACGATGCCGCCGCATTGCGGGCGCTGGCGGTACATGGCAAGATGCATCAGCACCTCTTTTGAAGCTTTCTGCCCGGACAGGAGCTCACCCTGCATGGTGACTTTACTCAGCGCGTCCGCATCAAGATCGCCAAAGCTTGAGTTAGTTGGGGTCGCCAGAATATTGCCGTCCGGAAGCTTCAGACTGATATTACCCGCGCCGCCGCTGCTGTATCCGCGTTCAAACATGGAACGTGCATAGCGAACCATATCCTCTCTAAACTGTTTTTCACTCATGATAATGTTCCTGTGCTTTCTGGAAGAAATCCTGGCTACCAAAGTTCCCGGATTTGAGAATGACCCACTGCTGTTTGTTGAGAACCTGGGTCCAGGGCACGCCCGGCGCGACCGGCTCGCCAATGACCATCCCCTCAATGTTTAAACCCTGCGTTACCGCGCCGGAGGTTTCGCCTCCCGCGACAATAAACTTATTAAAACCTGCCCGGGTCAGCGACTTGGCCAGCGAAGAGAAGAAGGTCTCGATCCGGTCGCTGATGTATTCAGCGCCGTAGTGCTTCTGAATCAGCTCGATGATTTGCGGTGGCTGGGTGGCATAAACCATCGGCGCCAGGTGATCACTGGCGTGGGCGATCACCCATTGCGACACAAACTCCAGGTAAGCGGGATCCTGAATGATTTTTTCCACGTCCAGCGCCAGCGAGGAGGCGCGCTGCTGATAGAAATCGACCTGCTGATTGGTCATAGCCGAGCAGCTGCCTGAGAGCACGACGCTGGCCCCGCGGGCATCAATGTGCATGGCCTGTTTTCCGGACAGCGCGCGGTGTTCGTCCAGAGCGGCGATGGCGTAACCCAGTCCGGCGGCACCGGTCACCAGCGGGAAGTGCGCCGTAACCCGGGCGACAGTCAACAGATCCTGATTATCAAGAACGTCGAAGATGAAATAACGGGCCTTGTTCGCCAGCTGAGTTTCAATCTCACGCGCTAGCTCGTCCGGGTGGTTTTTCACTTTATCGAGATTAATCATACCGCACAGCCCCACCGACTGCGCCTCCATCAGCTTTTTCAGGGAAGAATGCTTCATTGGCGTGACGGGATGGTGCTCCATGCCGCTTTCATTAAGCAGTTCTCCCTTAACGAACAGATGGCCATGCACAATGGTGCGGCCATTATCCGGAACCGCCGGGCAGACGAGGGTTGCAGGGGTATTCAGGAACTTCATCAGCGCATCGGTCACCGGGCCGATGTTGCCCTGAGCAGTCGAGTCAAAGGTTGAGCAATACTTAAAAAGCTGTCGCTGGCATCCCTGTGCCTGCAGCCACGCCGAAGCCGATAAAGACAGTTCCACCGCCTCATTGACCGGGATGGAACGGCTTTTCAGGGCAATCACAATGGCATCGGTATCCTGCGCGTCGAATGCTTCCGAAGGCACGCCATTAAAAAGCACCACTTTCCAGCCTGCATTGACCATAAAACTGGCAATGTCGGTGGCTCCGGTAAAGTCATCGGCGATAACACCTAACTTAGTCATGTTCACTCCTCACAAACACGTTGATGCCGCTATACTGCTTTTATACGTCTATAAATGCAAATTCGCGGTTTGTTAAAACGTGGTTAAGATCACATTTTTTGCCGCTAATTAAAAAGCCCATCCGCCTGTGGCGTGAATGGCCCTGAGTTAGCAGTTTCAGGCGATTTAAGACGTAAGAATTTGCTATTTGCAAGTGCATGAAAGGTAAACGAAATGCTAAATCCAAAAAGATTTATCAGATAAACGTGATCTCCATCACCTTACCTTGCATGCATTTATTGATATAAAAATGCAATCTAAAGCAAACAACCTATTGGAGTTTTTATGCGCATTCTGGTTCTTCCATGTGACGGTATCGGTCCTGAAATCACCTCAGCAGCAGTAACGGTGCTGAATTCACTGGATAAAGCCTTCGGCCTGGGTTTTGAGTTTGATTACGAAGACGTAGGCTTTAAGAGCCTGGAAAAATATGGCACCACGCTTCGTCAGGAGTCTTTAGACAAAGCGAAAACCTATGATGGCATCATCCTCGGCACTCAGTCCCACGCGGACTATCCCGTTCCTGAAAAGGGTGGCCGTAACGTCTCGGCGGGCTTCCGTATCGGTCTGGATCTTTATGCGAACGTGCGTCCGGCACGCACGCGTCCGTTCCTGACGTCGAACATGAAAGAGGGCAAAACCATGGATCTGGTGATCATGCGTGAAGCCACGGAAGGTTTTTATCCGGATCGTAATATGACCCGCGGCTGGGGCGAAGTGATGCCGAGCCCGGATATGGCGCTGTCCACCCGCAAAATCACCCGTCATTGCTCCGAGCGTATCGCGCGTAAAGCCTTTGAGCTGGCGATGCAGCGCAAGAAAAAAGTGACGGCTATCCACAAAGCCAACAGCTTCCATATGACGGATGGTCTGTTCCTCGAAGCCGTGCGCACTGTGGCGAAAGAGTTCCCGGAAGTGCAGCTGGATGACCTGCTGGTGGATGCCTCCACCGCGCACCTGGTGCGTAACCCGGAACGTTTCGACGTGCTGGTAGCCACCAACTTCTACGGCGACATCATCAGCGATCTGGCAAGCGAACTCTCCGGCAGCCTGGGCCTGGCGGGCTCCATTATGGCCAGTGACACCCACTGCTGTGCCCAGGCGCAGCACGGTTCCGCGCCGGATATCCAGAATCAGGACAAAGCCAACCCGGTCTCAATGATCCTCTCTGCGGCGATGATGCTGGCCTGGTATGCCGAAAAGCATAACCAGCCGAAATTCCTGAAAGCAGCCGATGAAATCAACCGTGCGGTGGATGAAGTGCTGGAGAACCCGGCTACCCGCACCCCAGATCTGGGCGGCACCTGCGGCACTAAGGCATTTGCGGAAAAAGTGGCAGCGGCTATTCGCTCCTGAGTTGGGGTTGTGGCTGCCCGAATACGGGCAGCCTGTTATCTGGAGAGAGCCATGAGCCAACGTATCGTCCTGATCCACGCCACCCCGCTGGCTGTGGCACCGATCAATGACACTTTTAAACTGCTGTGGCCGGAAGTTGAAGTCAGCAATCTTCTGGACGGCGCCCTGAGCGTGGATCGCGCGAAAGAGGCCACGCTTACCCCGCGTCTGTATCAGCGTATCGATGCCTTAGTGGACTATGCCCTCAGCATTGATGCCGCCGCGGTGCTGTTTACCTGTTCGGCCTTCGGTGCCGCTATAGAGGCCAGCGCGCAAGGTAAAACCTTACCTGTGCTCAAGCCTAATGAAGCCATGTTCGAGGATGCGCTTGGAAAAGGGCGCAATATCGTCATGCTCGCCACCTTTGGGCCTGCCGTGAAAGGAATGGAGGAGGAGTTCAGGGAGCTGGCTGCGGCGCGTCAGGTTGATGCCACGCTGACCAGCTACGTGGTGCCGGGCGCCCGTGATGCCCTGAATGCCGGTAACGCCCACCTGCATAACCAGCTGATTGTCGAAGCGGCCATGCAGCACCAGCACGCCGACGCCATTCTGCTGGCGCATTTCTCGATGGAGATCGCTTACCCGCAGGTCAGTTCCGCCGTCTCCTGTGCGGTGTTAAGTAGCCCGCAGTCCGCGGTAAATAAGTTAAAGCGGGTGATGAATTAACGTGTTGCGTGAGAAACCAGGGGCAGAGTGTAAATACAGCCATGTGGCGTCTCTGCCCGAAGTCGTATTACCCGCGAATAGTTGTGACTGCCACCATCATATTTTTGACCGGCGTTTTCCCTATGCGCCGGACGATAAGCGCAATTTACCCGATGCCACTGTCAGTGATTATCGCGTGTTTAAACACTGGCTGGGTTTTACGCGTCACGTGCTGGTTCAGCCTTCCTCGTACGGTGCAGATAACCGCTGTTTGATCGATGCGCTGCAGTCTTTTGGTCCGGTGGTGCGCGGCGAAGCCGTGGTCACCGATACCGTCAGTGACGCTGAGCTGGACAGCCTCGCGGCAGCGGGGGTGACCGGGATCCGCTTCAATTTTGGCGCGGGCAGTATCACCACGAAAGAGATGCTGCTACCGCTGGCATCCCGGGTGGCTGAACGTGGATGGCATGTGCAGATCCATGCCACTGCTGACCAGTTGTGGGCCCTGCGCGCCTTGTTGAAACAGATCCCCGGCAGGCTGGTCGTCGACCATTTCTTTCGACTGCCGCAGCCGGAACCGATGTCCCATGCCGCCTGGCAACTTGCCTGGGACTTAATAGGGACAGGGCGCTGCTGGGTAAAATTGTCAGCCCTTTACCATCAGTCGCAACGGGATGATGTGTTTGATATGGCTGATGTGATGAAAGGTTTTTTGCATGAAGCCACCGAACGCGTGCTGTGGGGAAGCGACTGGCCGCACCCAAACCTTATTAGCGCAAATAAGAACATGCCAGATGATGCCCTGATTCTCTCCAGAATCTTTCACTGGGCAAGTAATGACCGGGTCCGGCAGAGATTATTTGTCGATAACCCGTCTGAACTCTATGGATTTAACTCTTCGTCTTCATGATAAGGCTGAAAAGAATGACAACTCCTGACTCTGCTCCAACAAAAAAGAGACCCACACATTATCGCTATATGATTTTGCTGATGGTGTTCTTCAGTATCGCCTTAAACCACGGCGATCGCGCCACGTTCTCCATTGCCGGAACCGATATGGTCAAAGCCGCTGGCCTGGACATTGTGGCGCTGGGTTATCTGATTTCCACCTTTACCTGGGCGTACGTGCTTGGGCAGTATCCGGGCGGCTGGTTACTCGATCGTTTTGGTTCAAAAAGGGTGCTGGTTACCGGGGTCTTTACGTGGTCACTTTTTGTCTTTCTGGTGGGGTTCAGCACCTCTTTTGACAACGTCTGGGTTACCCGCGTCATGATTTTCGGGTTTATTTTTATGATGGGGTTGATTGAAGCACCGACCCTGCCTGCTAACTCGCGCTTTCTTGCCGCCTGGTTCCCGGCGCGCGAACGCGGCAAAGCGTCCGGCTTTACTACGGCCGCGCAGTACTTCGCGCTGGTGGTCTTTTTACCCCTAATGGGATGGTTCTCCTACAGCTACGGTTGGGAATCGGTGTTCTGGTTTATGGGCGGGCTGGGGATCCTGGTCTCACTCCTGATGCACAGAGTGCTTGCCGATACCCCGAAGGTCCATCCGCTGGTCAACAGTGAAGAGCTGGATTACATCCAGTCGGGCGGCGGCCTGACCAACCTGAAGGCCAGCAAAAAGGGCGATACTGCGGGCAAGGGCTACACCCGAAAATTACTGACCAACCGGCTGGCGCTTGGGGTCTATATGGGGCAGTTCTTCTTTACCGTGCTCTCGTACTTCTTCCTGACCTGGTTCCCGGTCTATCTGGTTCACGATCGCGGGATGACCATTCTGAAAGCCGGTTTCGTCGCCTCGTTACCTGCGCTGTGCGGCTGCGCCGGGGCGCTGCTGGGGGGCGTGCTGTCCGATTATATGCTCTCCCGTGGCTTTAGCCTCTCCGCGGCCCGCAAAACGCCGATTGTGATTGGTATGCTGCTGGCCGTTAGTATGGTGATTTGCAACTATGTCGACTCTGCCTGGATTGTGGTGGCGATTATGTCTCTGGCCTTCTTCGGCAAAGGATTCGGGGCGATGGGATGGTGCGTGGTATCCGACTTCTCCCCGAAAGAGGCGATCGGCTTAAGCGGCGGGCTGTTTAATATGATTGGTAATATCTCGGGGATATTCACGCCGATTATCATTGCCTACATTATTAAAAACACCGGCTCATTTAACGGCGCGCTGATTTTCGTTGGGGTCTGCGCTTTCCTGAATTTGTGCTGTTATTTATTCGTCGCCGGTAAAATTCAGCGTCTGAGTTTTGACACCAGCCAGCATGATCACAACCGTATTCCGGAGGAACCCCATGTCACGCAGTGAACCCTTACGTTTCGCCATCAATCTGGGCAACGCCGTACTGGCGAAAGCGTTGCCAGACGGCAGTCCGGGCGGCATTACCGTGAAACTGGCGCATAAAATCGCGGCGGAATGGGGCAGAGAGGCGCAGTTTGAAACCTATCCGACTGCCGGAAAGGTGGTGGATGACGCACAGAAGGGGCTTTGGGATATCGCGTTCCTAGCGGTCGATCCCCAGCGTGAAGAGGTGCTGCACTTTACCCAGTCCTATATCCAAATCCAGGGAACTGTTCTGGTTAATGACAGCAGCCCCTGGCAGAGCGTGGCGCAGATGGACAACATTGGAGTGGTGATTAATGTCGGTAAAGGGGCGGCCTACGACCTTCATCTTACCCGGCAGCTAAAAAACGCCACGCTGAATCGGCTCGCCTCATCTCAGGCCGCTATCGATGCGTTTCTGAATGGCGAAGGGGATATGGCTGCCGGTATTCGCCAGCCTCTGGAGCGTGCAGCCGCAGAACATCCCGGATACCGGGTGCTGCCGGACAATTTTGGGCAGATAAACCAGGCTATCTGCGTTCCGCGGGGTAATGAAAAACGCTACCATGATCTCGTTGCGCTCCTGACCCGATGGCAGGCAGACGGCAGCGTACAGCAGATTATTGACAGAGAATTAGCCGTTTTGTGACTCCCCTCTTAGCGTTCTCGATAAGAGAACGCTATCTTATCAAAAGTTCAATTTTCACCCCATCCCGGGCATGGCAACGTTATCCACTCAGGAACATAACAATACTGCTGTGACGGAAGGTTCTATGACATCACCCCTGGCTCTCGAACGTTCAGAACTGATGATTGATCATCAGCACTATCATTTTGTGGATCTCACACGGCTGCTGCCCCTGGAGCAGTTGCAGACCCTGCCTTTCAGCCTGCGCGTGCTGCTGGAAAACGTCGCCCTGCATTCTCCGCACGCACTGCCGCGGTTTTTGCAGATGCTGGCCGGAACGGCGGACAAAGGCGAGGTGGAGTTCTTTCCCGATCGGCTGATGTTCCATGACACTACCTGTCTGCCAGCGCTGGCTGATTTCGCGGCGATGCGCGATCTCACCACCGAGTTGGGCGGTGATGCCACGGCGATTAACCCGCGCATTCCGGCGGTGCTGACCATCGATCACTCGGTAATAGTCGAAAGCTATGCCACCGCCTCGGCGCTGGAAGATAACCTGCAGTTTGATTTTCGCCGCAATGCGGAGCGCTACCGCTTTATCCGCTGGGCTGAAAAGAGTCTGGACAATTTCCGCGTCATCCCGCCGGGCACCGGGATCATCCATCTGATGAACCTTGAGGCCATTGCTGAAGTGGTGACGGTGGATACTACCGCGCCCGTGCCGCTTCTGCATGCGGACTGCATGATTGCTACCGATAGCCATACCCCGATGATCAACGCCCTTGGCATTCTGGGATGGGGCGTAGGCGGGCTTGAAGGGCAGGCTGCGCTGGTGGGGGAGCCCGTCACCCTGAGCTTCCCTGAGGTGATTGGCATTTCGGTATCAGGCGCGCTTTCACCTGACGTCAGCGACAGCGATCTGGCCCTGCATATCACTCGCCTGCTGCGCGAAACCGGCGTGGTCGGTAAATTCGTTGAGTTTACAGGGCCGGCATTAGCCAGCATGTCCGTTGAATCCCGGGCCACTATCGCCAACATGGCCCCGGAATACGGCGCGACGGTAGTGTTCTTTCCATTTGACGAACGCAGCGCGGAATACGTAGCCTTAACTGGGCGTAGCGAAGAGAAACAGGCATTAATCAGAGCGTACATGCAGGCGCAACACCTGTGGCGCACAGCAGATGCGCCGCAGCCTGTATTCAGCCAGCTCATTGCGCTCGATCTCTCCACCATCGAGCCATGTATGGCCGGGCCGGTTAATCCCCATCAACAGATCCCGCTGGGCCAGGCGGCCAGCAGTTTCGACGACACGCTCAGTCCGCAAGCAAGGGAACGCTACTGGATTCGGCCGGAATACCCGGAGCCGATCCATCAGGGTGCCGTAGCCATCGCCGCCATTACCAGCTGCACCACCACCGCTAACCCCTGGCTTATCATTCAGGCGGCACTCTTTGCGCGTAATGCCGCGAAACATGGTCTGAGGCCAAAGCCATGGGTCAAAACCTCGTTCTCGCCAGGTTCCAGGGCGGTCACCGACTACCTTAGCGCGTCGGGTTTACTGACCGAACTGGAAAAAGTGGGTTTTGACGTCACCGGCTACGGCTGCATGACCTGTATTGGCAGCTCCGGCGCTCTGCAACCGGCCATGGAGGCGCTGGTCAGTGAGGGGCTGCAGGCGGTATGCGTTCTGTCCGGCAACCGTAACTTCCCCCGTCGCGTCAATCCCTCTCTCGGACACGGTTACCTGACCTCTCCGGCGCTGGTGATTGCCTGGGCACTCGCCGGGCATATCGCCCATGACCTGGTAAATGACCCGTTGGGCGTTGACGAGGCCGGACGTCCACTCACCATGCGCGATTTAATGCCCTCCCGAGAGGAGGTAGAAATGTGGCTCGGCCGGGTAATGAAACCGGAACACTACATAAAACGCCGGGACATTATCTGGCAGGGAACTCCACACTGGCAGCAGATTGAAGCCCCGGGCAGCGTGCATTATCCCTGGGAGGCGACGTCCACCTATTTGCGCCGTCCGGGTTACCTGGAACGCTTACCCCGCGATCCCGCCGCGCCGCTAACCCTCTCTGGCGCGCATCCCTTCCTGTGGTTAGGGGATGATGTCACCACCGACCACATCTCTCCAGCCGGGGCAATTCCGCTCGCGAGTCTGGCGGGGCAGTGGCTGATTGAACATCATGAGGATCCGCAGGACCTGAACTTATACTCGACGCGCCGTAGCAATCACGAGGTAATGGTTCGCGGGGCCTTCACCAATACCGCGCTGGTCAATCGTCTGCTCCCGGCAGCGCAGCGCAGCGGCGGCGGCAAGGCCTGGGATGCGCAGCATCAGCAGATCCTGCCGGCGTATGAAGCGGCACAAAGCTGGCTCCGGCGTGAGACGCCGCTGGTGATCTTTGCCGGGGAGCGTTATGGCGCAGGCTCCAGCAGGGACTGGGCCGCCAAAGCTCAGGCGTTGCTGGGCGTTAAAGCGGTGGTGGCGCACAGTTTTGAACGTATCCATCGTACCAACCTGATCGGGATGGGGATTTTGCCTTTGCATATCGCTCCCGAGGATGCGGCGGATTTACCAGAGATGGATGGGCGCGAGGAGATTGACGTTGACGGGCTGGATAATGTACAGACGGGCTGCACGCCTCTGAGGATGCGTATCCGGCGCGGTGCGGCGCTGCTGGGCGAATTCAGTCTGACGCTGAGCCTCGATTCGCAGCAGGAGCTGCGTTATCTCCGGCACGGGGGCATTCTGCCTTATGTTATTCAGCAAACACTGCAGCTCTAACTATGGATACAACGATGCGCTTTGATCTGGTCTCTTTATCTCTCTTCGTGGCGGTCGCGGAAACGCAAAATCTCACCCATGCAGCCCGCAGGAAGCATACCGCAGTATCTGCGGTCAGCAAGCGTATTGCCGAGCTGGAGCAGCAGGTGGGCACCCAACTGATGCTGCGTCTGCCGAGGGGCATCACCCTGACCCCAGCGGGTCATTCACTGCTCTATCATGCGCGTCAGGTGTTCCGCAATCTTGAAAAAATGGAAGAGGAGCTGAGTGATTATGCCGCGGGTATCCGCGGCCATATCCGTATTTACACCATCTCTGCGGCGCTGATGAATCATTTGCCGCGGGTGGTGAGCGACTATCTGTCGCTCTATCCGCAGACCGACATTGAGATTGAAGAACAAACCGGGATGAGCGTGGTTCAGGGGTTACTGGCAGGAGAAGCCGACGTCGGCTTTTTCTCCAGCTGGACGCCCGCGGCAGGGATTGCGTTCTGGCCCTGGCAGCACGATCTGCTGTCGGTGCTGGTGTGGCCCACTCACCCCCTGGCCGCGCGCAGCCAGCTTACCTTTGCCGATATCGTGAATGAGAAATTGATTGGCTCGCACCGCAACAGCGCCGTAAGTCATATTCTGGAGCGGCAGGCGCGCGCCCTGGGTAAAACCCTGAACGTGGGGCTACGTGTCAGCAGCTTTATCTCGATGGCCGAGCTGGTTGCACAGCAGTTGGGGATTGCCGTGCTGCCGGTGAATGAAGTGGCATCATCGACCCTGCACAGTGGTGTCAGGGTCATTCCGTTGGCGGAGCTCTGGGCGAAACGGGATCTGCTCGTCGGCGTCCGGGACTACGGGCAGGCTTCTCCCTCGGTGAAAACGCTTATCGGCAGCCTGCTACCGACCGAGCAGGCTGCGGGCTCAGACAAAACAGATGCAGGTTGGGCTGGCGGAGGGAATTGAAATCGCTGTTGCTGATAGCATTCCTGTTTCCGCGTCGACATCGAATACCTGAATGGTGTCGGAATCTTCATTCGCGCTGAAGAAACGTGCGCCATCGGGTGAAAGGGTGGTGAAACGGGGTGTTTTTCCGCCGCAGGGAACCCATCCCATGAGCGTCAGCGAGCCATCCTGCTGATTAATGCTGAACACGGCGATGGAGTCATGTCCCCGATTAGCGGCATAGACAAAACGCCCGGACGGGTGCACCTCTATCTCACTGGCATCGCTGCGACTCGTGTAGCCCGCAGGTAGCGCGCTGAGGGTTTGCTGGAGTGAGAAAGTGCCCTTTTCCCGATCGAGATGATATACCGTGACGGTGCTGCTCAGCTCGCTAATGCCGTACAGCCACTTCCCGCTGGGATGAAAATCGACGTGACGCGGCCAGCTGCCTTCCGGAAGTTGAATCTCATCCGCCAGGCATGAGCGGGTCTGCTCCCAGTGATAAAGGCGGATCATATCGATGCCGTTACCGGCCTTTCGGCCCTGAACCGGCACGGCAAAAAGAGTGCTTCCCGGTGCAAAAACAATTTCATGCGGGCGCGACAGCGTGGCATGCGCGGCGGTATGGCCTTCGATAGCGGCAAGATGTACTGGTGGCTCCAGACCCTGGTCGCTGACGGGCAGGGCGGCAATGTTGCCCCCTTCGTGGTTAGCGATGAGCAGGGTATTGCCGTCGGGAGTGAGGGCGGCCCCGACCGGATTATTCCTGCGGGCGGGATCCAGATCGGGATTACCGTGTCGGGGGCCGGTGGTTTGATCCTGGTACAGACTCAGCAGGCCTGTGTCAGGATCGCGGTTAAACACCGCAACGCGGTCGCCGTCGCCGTGTAAAACGTAGAGCCGGTTACGCGGCAGATCGAGCGTCAGCCACGAAGGGTTATCCTGCACCGAAGCAATGCATTGTAATAGCTCCCAATGACCTGAATTCTCAATCCGGTACACGCTGATTCCCTTACCACGTGCACCGCGCCATGCCGAAGTTCGGCAGCCAACATAAGCAAAGGTTGTCATGATTACTCCTGTTCTATTTGCATTTTTTATATAACAAATGCATTTATCGTATTGTGATTTCTCTCTCACTTCTCTGCCGGTGCTCCCTTTTTCTCGGCCTAATGCGCCATTCAGCCCTGTTCAGGTAAGATAAAATAGGAGGTGCAGTTTTTGACACCTCAACAAAACTGCATTTGAATGATGTTAAATGCAAAAATTGAACGATCCTGCTCACATTTCCAACAAGGTCAGGTTGCGGAATCACCATGCCCCCCGCTTAATGTTAATAAGAAGTGAGTGGATGTTAATAAACTGCAACGGGAGAGGGGTATGACCCAACGTATCGCGTATGTCACATCGGGAATGGGTAGTCTCGGTACGGCTATTTGTCGTCGGTTAGCGCAGGATGGCTTTATTGTCGTGGCCGGTTGCGGACCCAATTCAAAAAGGAAGGACGTCTGGCTGGAAGATAACAGGAAGTTAGGTTTCGATTTTATCGCCTCTGAGGGAAACGTTGCAGACTGGGATTCAACGGTAAAAGCCTTCGAAAAGATCCGCGCCGAGGTGGGTGAGGTGGATGTACTGATTAATAATTCCGGGACTGCGCGTAATGTCCTGTTTCGCGACATGCAGCCCCAGGAGTGGCGGGCGGTTATTGACACCAACATGAACTCCTTATTTAACGTAACGCGTCAGGTGGTGGATAGCATGATGGCGCGCGGCTGGGGGCGCATTATTAATATCTCCTCCCTGAATGCGCAGATTGGCACCGTCGGGCAGGTCAACTACTCCACCGCAAAATATGCCGTGCGGGGTTTTACGCGCGCCCTGGCGCGCGAGGTTTCGGCGCGCGGCGTGACGGTGAATACCGTCTCTCCCGGCTATTTGGCCACCAGTAAGCTGAAGACAGTCACCCCCGTTCAGGTCATTGATAAAATTGTTCAGGAGATACCGGTCAGGCGTCTGGGATCGCCAAAAGAGATCGCCTCCATTTGCGCCTGGCTGGCTTCCGATGAAGCAGGTTATGCCACCGGGGCCAATTTCTCCGTCAATGGCGGTATGCACATGAGTTAATCGCTTCTCCCAAACATTTAATAACGTACATTCCTTCATTACGCAGTTAGCAATATCTGCGTCGGAGACTCTTATGCTCTCGTTACTGGGTTACGGCATGATTGTGGTCTTTATGATCCTTATCATGACCAAAAAATTATCCGCTCTGACCGCCCTGACTATTATTCCCATTCTGTTTGCGCTTATTGCCGGTTTCGGTGGTGAGATGGGCGATATGATGATTGAGGGATTAAAGAAGGTCGCGCCCACCGCGATTATGGTTATTTTCGCGATCCTCTATTTTTGTACCATGTTCGACACCGGTTTGTTCGACCCGATAATACGTTTCTTCCTGCGCATTATTGATGGTGACCCGGTTAAAGCGGTGATGTGTACGGCGCTACTGGCGGCGATGGTCTCCCTCGACGGCGACGGTTCAACCACCTACATGATCTGCGTTACGGCAATGCTTCCGCTGTTTAAACGTATTCGTCTCGACCCGCTTGCCCTGACCTGTGTGGTGTTCCTTTCCGGGAGTGTAACCAACCTGCTGCCATGGGGCGGCCCGCTGGCGCGCGTTTCGGCGTCGTTAAAGGTGGAGTCGAGTGAGCTGTTTATACCGTTGATCCCCTCGATGATCTGCGGCCTGGTGGGGGTACTGGTGCTCTCCTGGTATATCGGCATCCGCGAACGTCGTCGTTTGGGCAAACTGAGTATTCAAACCAATGGGCATGGCTCGGTAATTGAAGAAGATGCCGAGAGCTATCTGCCTGCTATCAATGAAGTTAACGACGAGCTGCGTCGGCCAAAAATGTTCTGGTTAAATGCAACGCTGACGCTGGCGCTGATGGCCTCGCTGGTGATGGAACTCCTTCCGCTCTCCGTGCTGTTCATGGTGGCGTTTGCCATCGCGCTGCTGATTAACTACCCGCATCTCGATGCCCAGCGTCAACGCATTGCGGCACATGCGCCCGCCGCGCTGAATCAGACCTCTATTTTCCTCGCGGCCGGGATCTTCGCCGGGATTTTGTCGGGAACGGGTATGGTCAACGCCATGTCCAACACGCTGTTGGATGTGCTGCCTCAGTCCTGGGGTCCTTATCTGGCGCCAATTACCGCGCTCATCAGCCTTCCGGGCACATTCTTCATGTCCAACGACGCTTTCTATTATGGCGTGCTGCCCGTTCTGGCTGAGGCGGCAAAAGCCTACGGCATCGATCCGGTTGAGATTGGCCGGGCGTCGCTGGTGGGGCAACCGGTACACCTGTTAAGCCCGCTGGTGGCTTCGACCTATTTGCTGGTGGGGCTGGCAGGGGTAGAGTTCAGCGACCATCAAAAATACACCTTCAAGTGGGCATTCCTGCTTTGCATGGTCTTCCTGGGATCGGGCTTATTGCTGGGGCTTTATCCCGTCTATTCGGTCGCCAGCTAACCGAAAATCGGCTCACAATGTGAGCCGATTTTTTTGGGCAGGCTTTAACTTTCCGCGCTGATTCGGCGCATTTTTTTATTATCAAGGGCGACGGAGAGGTGCTGCTTCATGGTGTAGGACGCCTCTATGCGCTGCCCGGATTCGATCAGGGCGAGGATGCGCATATGATCTTTTACTTCGGCGTAGTAACGGTTGCGGTCATCCATGATCCGGTAGTCCATCAGCCGACGCATGCGGTTGACATTACGCAGCGAGATTTCAAAGAAGGGATTGTTGGAAAACGCGATAATGGTTTCGTGGAAGCGGTAGCCTGCCAGCTGCAGCTGGGTAGGGGAGAGGCGTTCAATCCCGCTCTCCAACAGCATCTCCAGCTCACGGCGGATCTCGTTAATCTTTTCCTGAGGCGCGTTGAAGGTGGGCTCCAGAATGGCCATCGGCTCAATAACCATACGGAAGCTGAAAATCTGCTCCAGTGCGGTCTTGGTTTTTGCCACCGGTAAAAAACGCCAGCCGTAGCCCTGTTTACGTTCCACCCAGCCTTCACTGATCCCCCTGGCAAGGACAGTCGACAGTTGGCTCTTAGTGAGGTTATAGCGCTTCATCAGGAATAGCTCGGTCACTTCTGACTCGATCTCGTCCCGCAGCCAATCTTCAGCAAGCTGGTAATACTCCGGTAGATCAAGCTCTTCCGACAGCTCCTGCTTAGTATCAGCTTGCGGGGTGTAGTCATCTTTAACAAAAAAGCCGCGGTTTGGCTTTTGCTGCAGAACCCCTTTCTGTTCCAAGTAAACTAAGGCTTCGCGAACAGGAGAGCGGGAGACATCGAAGATTTCGGCCAGCTTAGGTACACTCAGATGTGAACCCAGAGTAATATCGCCAGCATCGATTAACCCCATGACTTTTTGTGAAATTCTTTCGGTTAGTGCACTAATCTTCATCTAAGCGCCCTGAGTATGAAATGCAAATCTAACGATTATTATTGCATTTATAATTTATTAAAAGCAATGTTGAAGGCATTGAGTTCAAAGAAGATATTCCCTCGACTGAACTCACTGTTTTCAATCATATAGAACAGGTTGTCATACTGATCGGTAAAGAATGTTGAAACACGGCGTGGTGCCTGAGGAGTAGGCAACGGGCAAGATCATCAAGCAACGGTTTATTGCTGGGGTCCGCGACGATGATGAGCTATAACAAGTGGGCCAGATTCAGGAGAACGCCGCATGAGGTGTCGGCACTGGTGACAGGCGGTGTCCAGGCGCCGGGCGATCAGGTTGTGGTGTATGCGCTGCCGGAAGAACCTTTTACAGGACGATTAATAAAACAGCGTGGAGCCTTAGGCTCCACGTTAATATACGCAATGATAACGCTTAATCCGGCCAGTCTGGTTTCGCTGTATCAGCCCCTGAATACCCGTGCCGTAAAAATAGTCAGGTGGCCTTTATCAGCGCCTCACTTCCATGTTTGCCGTATTGAGGAGAGATTTTAATAATGATCAACGGGGATTCACCGGGCCAAGGCGCTTCGTAACTTCTTCTGCAGCGCGCAGCCCCGACAAAATAGCCCCGTTCATTGTTCCGCTTGTGTCATGAGCTGTCTCCGTGCCAGCCCAGTGTACACGACCTACTGGCTCACTGAGATACCGGCCAAATGAGCGCCACGCACCCGGACCGACAGCAGGATTAGGACCGCCAGCGGCAAAGGTATCATTTCCCCACGAGAAATCAGCGTAATCTGTTATCTCTCTGGCCCGCTCCCCATATAAATGAACAAGTTGCTCCACGACCCGACGCTGACGTTCTTCCTGATTAAAACCGTCGAATCCTCGCGCATCGCAGAATGCCATTATAATCCCTGTACTTTTGTCCTGCGGAGAAACGTCGAAAGTAAGAAAAACGGTTTCATTGTCGGATACTGATTCACCAGAAAGCCCATCCTCCCGCCAGAAAGGTTTTTCATAAGCGACGAACGCCTTGCTGAGCGCACCCTGTCGCCAGGCGCGCGCAAGCCCGTAATACTGTTCGGGAAGCGGTGGCGTAAAATTGATAAAGGAGCGATGTGCGGGAGAGGCCGTTATTATCGCGAATTGGGCATTTATTTCTTCACGAGGTGTCTGGACAGTCAAACCGTTGTCATTCGTGATGATGTGCTCCACAGGAGCGTTGAGGAGTATCCGGGCATCTAGACTGTTGGCAAATCGTTTAATCAGCCCCTGAGCGGTACCTTCAATTCTGTCCTGTTGATCGCCACCCTCGACCTTGAGCATAACCTCTAAACTGCCGAAACATTTGATGTAGCGAATGACATTCAACAGCGAGACGTCTGTAACGGGCGCCCCCCAATGCACAAGGCTGAGCACATTAAAAAACGCGCGAGTTTCCTCTGCTGCCTTAACGGTGGCAAGCCATTCACCGAAGGACATCGATTCCAGGTAATCGACGTTCGGATGCTCCCACGGAGCGGCAACGGGAACCGCATCAGCCAGTGTCTCCAGACTGAGGGCAATGCGCGACAAGTCATTGGCCAGCCCGGATGCGAAAGCAGATTCATTTTCATCCTGTCGCTTGCCGTCAAACGATAAAACACTTTTTCCGGAATGATATTGAGGAATTAACCGGACACCCATTCTGCTGGCGAGCCCGCGTACAGCAGTATGATGCGGCCCGACCCAGGTCGCTCCCGCATCGACCTCTGTGTCGGCAACATTGATCGTCTTAACCCTTCCACCGACTCTGTCCCGGCCCTCGACGATGATGACATCATAGCCTGAGCGGGTCAGCTGCTCTGCAGCGGCAAGCCCGGCAAGCCCTGCACCGATAATAACCACATCCGATGACAAATTCAGTTTATCGCTCATTTCATACTCCTTTTACATTTGACTGAAAGGATTACTGCTATCAACATTCATCCAGAATTGAAGGTCACATAACTCTCTGAAATTTATTAATTTAAAATAAAGTTGAAAATAATCGGACAGCGCTCAGAGCCTTTATTCATTTCCGTATATTGATATACAACGGGCTACAGGAGAGGTATTACCTCTCCTGTAAATAACCGATCAGGCGCGCGCTTTCTTCCTGAACTTGTCTACCAGCGTTAACACCGTTACGAAGAAAACGGGCACGAAAAAGATGGCCAGTAAGGTTCCGGTGACCATGCCGCCAAAAACCCCGGTACCAATTGCCTGCTGCGTTGTGGCACTTGCTCCAGAGGCGAGCATTAGCGGAACGACGCCCAGCGTAAATGCCAGCGAGGTCATCATTATCGGCCTCAAACGCATCCGCGCAGCCTTGACCGTAGCATTCAGAAGGCTTTCGCCTTCGTGTTGCAACTGGCGGGCAAACTCAACGATCAGGATGGCGTTTTTAGCAGAAAGACCAATGATGGTGATCATCCCCACCTTGAAGAAGGCGTCATTCGGCATCCCTCTCAGGTAGACTGCAATCATCGCCCCGATAAGGCCAAGCGGGACCACGAGCATGACTGAAACCGGGATGGACCAGCTTTCATAGAGAGCAGCCAGCACGAGGAAAATGACCAGCATTGATAGCAGCATTAACATCGGCGCCTCGGAAGCGGACTGCTGTTCCTGGAGTGACTGACCCGTCCATTCGATGGCAAAACCCGCCGGTAAATCTGCGGCAATTTTTTCCATTTCCGCCATTGCATCCCCGCTCGAATAACCCCAGTTTGGCCAGCCTGTTATCCTGAAAGCCGGATATCCCTGATAGCGGACCATCTGCACCGGTGAAACCTGCCAGACCGGACGGACGAACTCTGACAGCGGTACCATACCGCCATTTTTATTACGAACATTGAGGGACAAAATTTCGGGCAGCTGCATGCGTGATTCCGCTTCGGCCTGCACTATGACCTGCTGTATGCGGCCTTCATTAGGGAAGTCATTGACATAACTCGATCCAAGTGCGCCGGAAAGCGTCTGATTGATCTCATTGAAGGATACCCCCATCGCTTCAGCTTTTTGTCTGTCAACTTTCAGGCTCAGCCCCATTCCATCAGGCAGGCCGTCCATATACACGCCATACAGCGCTTCGCTTTGTCCGGCTTTTTCCAGAAGCATATTGAGGGCTTTCACCAGCTCCGGATAACCGTGCCCGGAACGGTCTTCCAGACGCAGGGTGAAACCGGATGAGGTGCTCAGCTCAGAGATCGCAGGAGGAAGAAGGCTGGTGACAGTGGCTTCTGGTATATCGCCCAGGGCATTCTGGATATGGGTCACTTCATTTTGCGCTGTCGCGCCGTTACGCTGATCCCAGTCTTTAAGCGTGGTAAACGCCATCGCGGAGTTTGTACCCGCGCCAGAGAAACTGAACCCCAGAATTGAAACGTTACGTTCCACCCCTGGACGTTCCATCACCTGTTTTTCATACTCTTTCACCACCGCCTCAGTACGTTTCATCGTGGCATCGGCTGGCAGCTGTATTGAGGTGATGAAATAACCCTGATCCTCTTCTGGCAGGAATGACGAAGGTAAGAATTTAAAGGCGAAATAGAGAACACCGCACAAGGCCAGATAGATGAAGGTCATCCTTCCTGTCTTACGTATGACCCGGGTAACGCCATTTTCGTAACGGCCTGTCAGCCGATCAAATGATGTGTTGAACCACGTGAAGAATCGGTTCTTTTTATGGGAGTCAGCCGTAACGGGTTTCAGTAGGGTTGCGCATAGCGCGGGAGTCAGTGTTAACGCCAGAAACGCGGAAAACAGAATGGAAACCGCCATCGAGAGTGTAAACTGACGATAAATCACACCCACCGAGCCAGAGGCAAGCCCCATTGGCAGGAAGACGGCGGTCAGAACTAATGTAATACCCACGACCGCGCCGGTGATCTCCTTCATGGCCTTAACCGTAGCCTCTTTAGGCGATAATCCTTCTTCCGCCATTAAACGCTCAACGTTTTCCACCACGACAATTGCATCATCCACAATTATCCCTATGGCCAGAACCATGCCGTACATCGTCAGAACGTTGATGGAAAAACCGGCCAGCATCATGACCGTGAAGGTACCCAACAACGCAACCGGCGCCACGATCGCCGGTATGAAGGTGTAGCGCACATTTTGCAGAAAGAGATACATCACCAGGAAAACGAGCACCATCGCTTCGATAAACGTATGGACTACCTTTTCAATCGAGATTTTTACGAAAGGCGAGGTATCAAAAGGAATGGAATATTCCATGCCTGACGGGAAGGATTTGGCGAGATCCTGCATCCTGGCCTTAACCGCGTCAGACGTACGAACAGCGTTCGCGCCGGGAGAGAGCTGAATGGCAGCGGCGGTTGAACCATGCCCGTTTTCCCTGATAGCAAACGAATAAGACTGTAATCCAAGTTCAACCCGGGCCACATCACCCAGGATTACCCGCGAGCCGTCCGGATTCGCCCTGAGGACGATTTTACGGAACTCTTCTGGCGTACCGAGCTGACCGTTGACGTCTAATGGATACGCTGTCAACTGATTCGCCGTTGCAGGAGAATCACCCAGTTTACCGGGGGAGACCTGCGCATTTTGTTCTGTAATAGCCGTATTGATATCGCTGATTGAGAGCTTGTAGGCAATGAGTTTTGAAGGATCGACCCAGATGCGCATGGCTTTCTCCGAGCCAAACGCCTGTACTTTGCCGACGCCATCAATACGACGAAGCTCATCTGTAATTTTTCGCGCAAAGTAATCGCTCAGGTCGGCCTCGCTGAACTTTCCGTCAGGGGAGTTCAGACCCACCATCATCAGAAATCCTGAGGAGGCGGCCTCAACGCTTAATCCATTCTGACGGACAGCCTGCGGTAGCCGCGGCTCCACGACTTTAATCTGATTCTGCACATCAACCTGGGCAAGCCGGATATCTGTACCCGGTTTAAAAGTGACAGTGATGGTCGCAACGCCAGACGTATCGCTGGTTGACTCGTAATAAAGCAGATCGTCAACACCTGATAACTCACGTTCAATGAGTGAAATGACCGATTCGTTCATGGTCTGAGGCGTTGCACCGGGATAGGTCACCGTAATAGACAGGCTCGGCGGCGCAACCGACGGATACTGAGCGACCGGAAGTTGCGGGATAGCGATCACGCCTAAAAGAATAATAAAAAGCGCAATAACCCAGGCAAATACAGGTCTGCGGATAAAGAACTGTGACATCAGAATTTCCTGTGAGTATAAGTCATTACGAAGCTAACTGGGTTTCATCAGGACGTGCGGTAACTTCAGCGCCTTCCTGTAGCTTGTCCTGACCTTCAATGACTATCTTGTCGCCAGCTTTCAGGCCGGCTGTTACCGTGATCCCTTTCGCCGTTTGTTCGCCGGTCTGTATTTCAACGCGTTTCGCTTTATTATCCTGACCAACAATCCATACTGTGGTCTTGTCTTCTGCTCTGTTAATAGCCTGCTCAGGAATGGCCATGCCCTCTTTTTCGATAAGGCGCGTGATTTGTAGCTTCACAAACATTCCGGGAAGCAGGGTCCGTTGAGGATTTTCGACTTCAGCCCGAAGAACAACATCACCGGTTTCATCGTTAACGCTCATGCCTGAAAACAGCAAACGCGCAGGCGTGTCATAGGGCCGGCCTTCATCATCAAGCACGACAGCGGTTACGCCAGACTGGCCTGCCGGTGCGGCGTCATTGAACTGGTACAGAGAGCGAAGAGCCTGAGATGGGACGCGTGCGTCTACATAAACACGATCGAGTTGCTGTATGACAGCCATAGCCTGCGTATCGCCAGGACTGACCAGCGCGCCTTCGGTAACGAACTCCTGATCCACTCGCCCGCTGATGGGAGCCTTAACGGTTGCATAATTTAAATCCAGCTTTTTCCGGTTTAGAGATGCTGTCGCTTCGGCAAGTTCAGCCGCGGCCTGGGCACTTGCCGCTTTTGCATCGTCAAGATCCTGCTGGCTTATTGCAGCGTTTTTTTGCAATTTGGAGAAACGATAAGCACGGCTACTCATCTGTTGATAGGTGGCTTTGGCCTTTGCAACCGCTGCGTTAGCCATTTCGACATCTGCCTCAAAAGGCGCTGCATCGATCTGAAAAAGTGCCTGTCCTTCACGTATTTCAGAACCCTGGCGGAACAGTCGCTTTTGAATGATTCCCCCTACCTGAGGGCGAATTTGCGCCGTCTTCACCGCAGTGATTCGTGCAGGAAAATCACGAACGGAATAGATATCTTCAGTGCCAAGCGTTTTAATGACGACTTTGGTTTTTGCTGGCGTGGAGGGCGTTTCAGCCATCTCTGCCGAATCACAACCTGTAATAAAGAATAAGCATAGCGTTGTGCTGATAGCCAGCTTCCTGATATTCATAGTTAATTTCCGAATTTATAAATGTAAGAAGTGTGGCACTGCCATCAGCTGTGGCTGACGGTATTACCCTGTTTGAAAATAAAAAAAGTCAGAATCATCAACACCATCAGAATTAATGAGGCTGATTCAAGCATGACATTGTGCGACTGCATAAAAGCAGACGATGCGGAAGTAAGAAGCTCCTCACGGGCTACTTCATCAAGATGGCGCGCAGCCTCAACGGCTTCGCTAAATGAGGCGCCTGCAGAAGCGCGAACTGATTCAGGCAGGTGCGCCGGCAGACGAACCGTAGTGGAATAAACACTAGCGAGAACCGAACCGAAAATAGTTATTCCCAGCCCGGTTCCCAGTTCGTAAGACATACCCTCAATGGAGCCAGCAGAACTGGCTTTATGCGCAGGTGCTGCAGACATGATGGCTGAGGAAGAAGCCATCAAAGCGATGGTATCCCCGGCCCCAAGAAGTGTCATCCATAGCCATGCTTTCGTGGCCTGAACACCAAAGTTAATGTCTGACAGCATATAAAGACTCAGGGCTGATACAGCAAGGCCTGACGCAGCAACCATCCTGATACCGAAGCTATTAATAAGATAACCGGCAAGAGGGCCAGCCAGACAACCTGCAAGCATCAGCGGCATGATATACAGCCCGGCCTGTACAGGCGTGAAGCGGTGGACGTACTGTAACTCCTGAGAAATGACAAGCTCAAAACCAACCAGGGTAATCATCGAGGTCAGCGCCAGAACGATGCCGGCGAGGATATTGCGTTGCTTCAATAACCCCGTATCCAGAAGAGGCCGTCGGCTCACCATCTGGAGAGTGATGAAAATGCCCAGTAAAACCAGACCGACCAGTAAGAGATAAACAGACATCAGGGTGGGGTTGCCATGATTTATGAGGCTCTTGGCGCCATAAATAGTTATCAGTATTGCACTCATCAGCAGAAGACCCTGAGAGAGGTTTACTGGTTGGCGGATAAGGTTTTCATCCTCAGGTATCAACCGCTGAATTAACATAATGACAATCAGCACAACCGGTACATTTATAAGAAAAACAGATCCCCAGTAAAATTGGCTCAGCAAAGCCCCTCCCACCAGTGGACCTGCCAGAGCGCCGCCTGTACCTATTGTTGTCCAGATCCCCAAAGCCATATTTCTGTCTTTATCATCCGTAAAATTCTTTCTTACAGCCGCAAGCGTCGCAGGCACAATCATTGCCGCACCGACTGCCAGAAGCGCACGCGCCGCTATCAGGAGTTCCGGCGATCGGGCGCAGGCAGCCGCTGCAGAAGCTATGCCGAAAACTATGCTTCCTGCGATCGCCATTTTTTTGTAACCAATACGGTCTCCAAATGAACCCATGGGCAGCAAAAGTGCAGCCATAATCAGAGGGTAGATGTCCATAATCCACAGTAACTGTTGATGAGAAGCCTGAAGCTGCGTACTCAAAACCGGCGCTACAACATAGAGAATTGTTGCGTCAATAGATACGGGTAAGTACATGAATATTATTACTAAAAGTACATACCATTTGCTTTTCATGCTGTAGGTGCCTTGTTGAAACAGTAAGAAGTGGACATGTGTTCAAGTTAAATTTATAGTGAACTTGAACGCATGTCCATATTGAGTTTGAAAAAGGAGTCGAATCGGAATGTCTTATTACAGTCGTGAGGTGAGACGGCAGATGATCCTGGAAACAGCCGTAAGCATTGCCTACCAGGAGGGATTATCGGCTATGACAGTAAGGCGAATTGCACAGGAAGCGCAAACTGCCATTGGACAGATTCATCACCATTTTTCATCTGCTGGCGAGTTGAGGTCCGAGGCGTTTAAGCTTTCGGTCGAGCAAGCCCTTAATCTGCTGACTGATGTGGGAAAAAAAGAAAACGCAAGTTGCCTGGAGATGCTTAGCTGGTGTCTGTTTATTGAGGATCATGAAGAAGCACATAAGTACAGTAAACTGTGGAAAGAAGCTGAGGTCATTTCATTTCATGATGAAAATATGCGTGACGCATTTCGGCTGGTTACCAGACAGTGGCATACGGCGATTGTCGATCTCCTTGAAAAAGGCGCTTTAAATAATGAATTTACCTATGACAGACCGAAAGAATTGATAGCATGGAATTTTATTGCTTATTCTCATGGTCTGGACGGTATATTCAGTCTCGGGATTGAGGATTTTGGTCATAAAGAATATAAAGAAAGTACGGAGTCATTTATCAGAAGTCAGATTGTGATGGTTAAGTAGCCAGGAAGATTTCACAGAAAATCTTCGGGTAAGTAAATGCGCTATAAGAATTATTTAAATTTTTGGCAAGGTAAGGTATGACATATAAAATTGTATCGGGCGTGTCTCTGGCACTTCTGTTGGGAACGTCTTTACACTCTGCACAGGCTGATGACTTTTCGTTAGGTCTTACTGCGGGATGGTCTTCAAAACTGTATAAAGATGTTAATCCGAACAAAAACAGTCTCATATTTCCCAATATCGATTATGATGCGGGTCGCTTCTGGTTCCATGGGCTTAGCGCTGGATTTGATATTCTTCAAACACCTGCGGATAACATCTCTTTAGTCGGATATTATTTCCCACTTTCTTTTAAAGCAAGTGACAGTCATTCCCATGCAATGCGACAGCTAAAAAACCGTCGCAGTACGTTGATGACAGGTATCAGGTATGAGCATGAAACTCTTAGTATGGGTAAATTTGAAACCACGCTTGCTACTGATGCCCTTGGTACGAGCAATGGGTTTCACTGGAACAACGCTTGGAGCTACCCGGTACAGATGGGTTCACTTGGTATAGAACCCGCTTTAGGTTTCAACTGGAATGATCGGAAATTTAATAAGTATTACTACGGCATTAGCGCCGATGAAGCCGGGAGAAGTGGGTTACGAAAATATACGCCGGGTGAAAGTGTAACTCCCTATGCAGAAATCAACCTGAATTATACGCTGACTGAAAAATGGAACATCTACGGGGGGGCTCGTTACACCCTGTTACCGGATGACGTCAAAAAGAGTCCAATGATAGAAAAAGATTCGCTTCTTTCCTTGTGGACCGGGGTTGCTTATACCTTTTAATTACGAGCCGGGTTTGGTAGCCCGGTTTTAATAATCACTAACTTTGGTGGCAATGCATAATAACCAGTTGTGTCTGTAGGTAATGTTATGAATGAAGTCCTGTTCTGTTCTGAATTAAAAATGTGGATTGAAGATAATATTACTGAAAGACTCCTTCTCGATGATGTTGCGATAAAATCCGGCTACTCAAAATGGCATCTGCAACGAGTATTCAAAAAAAACACAGGCATTTCTCTGGGGTTGTTTATCAAACGGAGAAAGCTCAAGTTTGCTTACAATGATATCATGGTAAAAGAAGAGACAATTACTGACATTGCATTAAAGTATGGTTTTGATTCATTGCAGTCTTTCTCTCGGGCTTTTACAAGGCATTACAGGTTTCCGCCTTCGATGATTCGTAAAAAACGCATTGAAAATAAATAAAAAAATAAGTTGACCTTATAATGAATGTTTCGCCCCATCAAAAATCACGGCGAGAATTCGTATTTGAGAACACAGGTTCGCCCCGCTTTTTATGCTAATCTTATAGACGGAAAATTTTCTGAAAAATTTTTCCTGTAATCAAGCAAGCTCCCAGGCTGAAGTGGCAAATATTGTTTCGCGGCAAACGCTTTGTCCGGAAAACCAGAGTGTGCCTGAAAAACAAAGGAAAGATGACTTCTTCAGAAATGCGGTAACCCTTTAAAAATATGGTTGCCGAAGCCTTCTTATCTTCAGAGTTGATGTCGCCTGTTTAGACAGGAATTGTAGATAATGAATGTTAGTAGGCGCCAACCAGAGTCGGTCGGCACCATTCAAAATCGACGCTTACGGCGTGTTTAGAGTAAGAATTTCAGCATAATATGAAGGTTCATTATGAAGATAAAATGAACCGCTTTATTCCAGTCGATTTTGTAGGCTGGTTGCATTTTTTAAACATGTGTTCTCGCAGGATTCATTAAGATAACTGAGGAGGCTCACACCAACGAAGATGCAGAGCATATCGTCGCAGCGAATGAAGGCAATGCGGTATCTATCGCAGCAGGAAGATAGTTTCCAACGGGATAAATATCCATTGCGTATATGGAAATTCAGGTTGCTGGTTTATAAATATATTACTGAGGTGGCAACTGAGTCAAAGCGTCTCTCTTTGAGCATCTAGTTGCCAGTTAAATACTTATCGATAATGATTAGCCATGTCTATGTTTTCTTACCGCTTACATAACCTGGCATGAATCAGGTAAATCAGCCCTTAGGTATCCAACGACGTTCTGTTGCCCCTTCATCGTAACGAACACCGGAGGGGAGGGATATTAACTCAACTAGTATGCCAAACGGCGTCATGCCAAACCACGTCTGGTTACCTTCTCCCTCTTCCTGCGCGAAACAGTCTGACGGCCCGTCAAACATTTCGGCTCCGTGTAAACGCATGTCGGCAGCAGTCTTATGGATATCATCCGTATACAGTGAGAAATGATTAATTCCCGGCTGGCCAGGACTGGCATGATGCTCCTGAACAGCGGGAGAGGTCTGAAACAGTTCGACGTTACAACCGTTCGCCAGACGTAACATGGCTAACCCTGTAAGGTTCATTTCAGCGGGGAAACCATTCAGACGGGACATCTTATCTCCCGTTATGGTTTGATTCTGATGGTCAGATGCCACCAAACGATAAAGGACTGAGGCACCCAGCGCCTGGCAGAAAAATGCTTCAGCTTGTGCAAGATTTGAAACCGTAATGCCAATATGTTCTATACCGCGAATCATCAAAATCCCCCCTTCGGTGTTTTTCATTAGATTGATTTCACAGGTATTTAAGCATGGCAGAAATGTCGTGTTTGTCACATAAAGTGGTTTAGAGGTCTTTTACAAATGAAGTAATCTCTCCAGACTTCTGCCAGAAGCAGACGTAACTCCTTACTTGATTATTCTTAGGATACTTAAACGGCCGGCATCATCAGCCGTTTAAGAGACATGCCTACACCGTTGGGATGGTGCCGCCATCTATCACATATTCCGTACCCGTGATAGTGGCAGCACAGGACGACGCGAGGAAAACGATGAGGTTGGCCACTTCGATGGGCTTTGAAGGACGACCCAGCGGAATACCGCCGAGTGCGTTCATAATGATTTGCTTACCGCCTTCGTAATTTGTTCCTGCCTGCTGCGCCAGTCGTTCCGCCATCGCTACCGATGCTTCGGTTTCTACCCAGCCAGGCGCAACACGAACCACCCGTATTCCCTTAGGGGATACTTCTTTCGACAGGCTTTTGCTATACGTTGACAACGCCGCTTTCGCCGCCGCATATCCAGTGGTCGATTCCGGTAACGGCAGTTCACGCTGAATAGAAGTGACGTGAATGATCACTCCGTCCTGCTGCACCAGCATCTGGGGTAGCAAGGCACGATCTAAGCGTACCGCAGGCAACAGGTTAAGATTGAGTTCCTGTTGCCACTCATCTTCACCTAGCGCTGCAAAGCCACCGCCTGACGCGGTAGAACCGCCTGCTATGTGGACGATGATATCGACACCGCCCATGTGCTCCTGAACGGCTTTCACTACTGAGTCACACCCTTTGATTGTGGTCAAATCCGCCGCAACGAAAGCGTCTGCGATACAATCTGTGGGCGTGTGGCGCGCGGTTGTTAACACGGTAGCGCCGTGCAGTTTTAATAGCCCGACAACCGCTTTGCCGATCCCTTTGGTACCTGCGGTAACGAGCACGCGCCTGCCCTGAAAATGAATATCCATCGGCATCAGACAATCTCCAGGGTGTTAATTTTGTCGCCAACCAGACCGAAAGCATATGTGAGTATCACTGAGCTACCGGGAAAATTACCAACAACATTCGACGTGACCGTTACGCGATCGCCTTCCTGATGAATATCAATGGGCTCAATACTGTAGTCAAATGCAGCCTGCAGGGCACGTTGCCACGCTTCGATTGCCGCATGTCCTCGATGAGTATTATCTTCATCGTTCACAATGGCATCGGTGGTAAAACAGTGCTTAATGCCGTCAATATCGGCACTATTGCTCTTCGCAAAATATGTTGAAATAGCATTCGGTAGTGATAATGACATTGCTCTATACTCTCGTTATTTACAGTACGAGAATTTTTAACATAGACTGTGAAATTAACAAGTACGCACAAAAAAGTGAGCAGCTGAACTATGAGTAAGTTATATAGCCCGGAATCTGCCGCAAGCGGTGTGGAGCAAGTCCTGCGACTGCTGGAAGGCCGCTGGAAACTAATTATTCTTTTTCATCTCTTTGATGGAAAAGTGCAGCGCTATTCTGATTTTGAAAAGCTGATCCCCGAAATTTCGCAGAAAATGTTGGCGCAACAACTGCGAAAGCTTGAAGCCGACGGCATTGTGTCGCGTATGGTGTATCCCCAGGTCCCCCCCAAAGTTGAATATCGACTCACTGAGTGGGGGCAGGCGCTGTGTCCGGCCCTTGATGCAATGCTAAAATGGGCTGAAAAACGCGAGGTTTAGATATCACTGTTATATTTTTATCTCTAAACGATCATTGCTGATGTCTGCTGTTCGCTCACAGCGGACCTTCAATCCAGTAAGTATGTCCGCTTCGAGCTGTGAGTCCAGCGATTATTACAAGAATCGAAATACACTAACCAACTGGGAGCGGGGTACGTCGGCAATCGGAGCTGCAGGCAGGTAGCTCCTGCAGCCAGTATTGTTAACATTTTAACAGCAGCACTCTGCTTCTTTTTCACTACATTCTTCACAAATTCTGCAAGAGCAGAAGTCCTCAAGGTTATTGCACTGGCTACATTTTTTGCAGGTACAGTCCGACTCTTTCTCGTCACAGTTCTCACAAGTTCCACAAGTACATGCACTCATCATGTGTGCACACTTATCACAAATTTTATCCATAGTTTCTCTCAACCGCTAAATAAATAATCTCAACATAACACGTAATTATTTTATCATTTCTATATGGTCAACTAAAATTGGCCACTTCGCTCATCATTCGGAAGTGCCTGGACTAATCGGTGGAAATAAAAAGAAAAAATAAGCCCTGACTGCCTCTGGCAGCCAGGTATTTTGTTATGGATGGAAAGCACAACAGTCACTCGTTAGTGCAGCCTGCTAATGTTGGCAGTGCCTTCGTAGCGTTCGTCAGGTCAACGCTGAAGGTCCCTGCTTTGCGGTCATTGACGTAGACGTCGAACTGCCTGGCCTTACGGATATCCATGATGAAACTAAACCAGGCATTATCACCATTACGCCAGCCAAGGGTCGAGGGAATGGCATATTGCTTATGGTCCATCACCACTGTGATGTCAGTACTGTCATCATGCGAGCTGATCGTTTTATCACCTGCGAGGGTCAGAAAAACCGAGTGCTGGTAAATACCGTTCTGGTCCGGATTTTCTGTGCAGTTGATGGTGAACATCTTTCCGCTGCTATTCGTCACACTGTATTCCGCATTGCCCTGACCGTACCCCTGTTGCCAGAGCCCTGAAACCGCAGAGGCATTGAAGCTGACAAGCAGCACGCCTGCGAGCATGAGCCGATTTAAAGAATTTATTTTCATTTCTGTCTCCTTTGTCTTTGTATTTATTCCCGGTTATCAGGATTTGAGGGTATCAGCAGCCGTCCCATCAATTTGCCGTCATGGGAATATTCAAGGAAACGCTCCCGGGTGCGCGGGTCAGTTTTCTCGTGGTATTCCAGGCTGATGTTGTCGGCAATACACAGCGCATTCATCAGCGGCTGGACGATTTTTTCCTCCATATCCACGAGGTAGTAGTAACTGCCGCCCTCGCAGCCATCGGGCGACTGATTGGTACGTAAGACCTGTAGAGTAGGACCTGAGAGAGTAATCTGCGACCACTCTTCCCTGACATCATCCTGACGGCTCACCACATCGCTGAAGCGCGGAGGCGTGAGGTCCTTAAATTTACTGATAGCTTTGAGGTCATCACTCCTGTCATCGCAGGCGCTCAGAAACAGAGTGGTGGCAACCAGCGCCAGCAGAGGTAGTGTTTTACGTTTCATTATTTTTTCCCTGAAATCAGACGAACCACTTTGGCAAAGACATAAATCCCCACGAAAATACCCACAGGCACGCCAACGAACGGCGTCAGCGCAACACTGGCAGCACCGGCTGCGCCACCACCCGTCAGTAGTGCGGCAACTGTGGCAAGTGTCAGGGCCGTGAGGCTGTCGGACACTCCGGTTTTATTCAGAATGATGACGATGATAACAATGGCGATAATGGCAATAACGGGCACTGGGCTCCTCCCTGTTACCGGGTTGATAACAACGCCTGCGCTATTCCGGTGGGCTGTCAGCCGGAATAAACGTAAGCAGTGACTGCTGGATAAAGCGAAAGTGGGGTAAGGCCTGAATGAAGACCGGATCTTCAACCAGGCGACACAGATTGTCATTGCGGCGGAAAGTCTCCTGTAAAGGCTGAATCAGATGGATTTCATCAAGTGTGAATAAGGCGATATGCCCTTCGTGTTCAGCCACCAGATACCAGGTCTGCTGGTGGATGAGTAACCGGCAGGGAGCCAGGCGCTCACAGCGTCTCCCCTCCGCAATCAGCGTCACCCGCCTGCGCCCGGTAATGGCCTGAATTAGTCTCCAAAAAGACAATGCTCCTGAAGGCGAAGGAACCGGCCTGGCTGGTGCTATCACGCAGGGAGACTCATCGCACATCAGCAGAGCGTTCACCAGACGGCGGTCAAGGCCGGGAAAAAGTCCGGCCAGCCCGCTGCGGTGGGCAAAGATAAGCACGTCGGGCACCATCTGCATCTCACTGCCAGCAGTGCGTAAGCGGCAGTATCCGGACTGATACTCCAGGTCCAGATACATCAGTCGTTCACGAAAATCACGCCGCAGCGTGCGCACTGACACGCCAAACTCAGCCGCCAGTTTCCGCACGCTCAACGTTTCACCCGCAACCAGACGGCTGATTATCAGTGACAGCCTGACAGCCAGCCGGTCATGGCGGCGCTCTGCCTGTGTCATGAGAGGTTCTCCAGAAAAGTTAACTAACTGAAAATGATGTGATTACTTTAAAGAGGGGGGCGGACAGGGTATGGACACCGCAGAAACTATTTTTTATTTCTGCAAAAGCCAGATGTAATGGGGGTTAAAGGCTATAACCGGGAGATTGAGGCACACGAGCACATAGCGATGCGGACAGGTGGTGTCCGATATTAACAATATGGCAACATGAAACGTCTACTGCAATTGCGTGAGCAGTGTTTCTGCCATCACCCACAGCGCACGGTTAAGCTTCACGTCCCCGTCAATGCCACGCACGGCACGGGTATGCGTCCGTCCGCCTTTAGCATTACGCCCGCTGAGTCCGCCCTTAATCAGGTTTTCCTGAATCCGCTGATAGGTGGTCCAAAGGTCATTGCTCTCATCCTGCAAGCGGCGCGGGGAGAGTATCTGCGATTCAGTAACCGGCTGGTGGTCCTCACCAAAACGATACGTAAGCGCGGCTTTTGCCAGTGCCTGCTGCGCAGGTAGCGGTAACAGCAACGACTGCATGGCATCCCGCTTCTCCTCCACCCGGTCAAAAATCCCCAGTACCTCATACGCGCCTTCAATCACCTGACTCACCACGTCCCCCTTGTGTGGCACCCTTACCTCGCCAAACGACTCGCCGCAGACAAGACCGTTCTGACACACTGCTCTGAATAACCCCGGCAGCATCTGGTAGGAACTGGTGCCGTCATGTGAATTAAGCAGAATGATTTCCGGTACCTGTTTACCGGTAATCTGCCCCTCACGCCGCAGACGCAGCATGTGCTTGGTGTGCTCGCGTCGACCCGGGTCACGCACACGGGTCTGACAGGCAAAGAATGGATGGAAGCCCTCCTGTTGCAGGCTGCCCAGCAGGGAGATGGTGGGTATATAGGTATAACGCTCACTGCGGGATTCATGTTTGTCCTCGCTGAATACGCTGGGCACCACGCGAAACAGCTCCTCACGGGTTAACGGGCGGTCGCGACGGATAAGATTTGCTGCGCCAAAGCGCGAAGCCAGACGGGTCATAAGCAGACTCCTCATAACGGGAAAACAAATAAAAGGAATCCCCGTCGCATCGGCGACAGGGTTAGGGAAATAACAGGGATGGATTAAATACTCAGAAGAAGAAATCCCAGACGGCGCGGGCCACTGACACCACGGTGGTGCGCACAGCCTGAATGACGGCCCGCACCGGGGCGGGTATTAGGGGAAAGGCACTGATGCTATCGAGTACAGCGCCGACGGTTTCACCAAAATCGCTACGAGCCTGCTCCCGGACTACCGACGTGCGAAAGGAAGACTGGAGTTGCGACACCACCGGGCTGGTGGCCTCACGTGGCAGGCACTTAATCATTCGCTCGGCCATCATCCGCAGTCCCCACTGCAGACGGACAGACACCGCACACACTGGATGTGCAGGCTGGAACAGCTCATGCAACAGACAGATTTTGCGGCTGATATTCTGCTTCTGTGCCATGGACAATGGTCCCCCACCGCTGGTGGGTTCGGCCTTATCCGACTGGCTGATAACAAACAGCACTTTATGCCGGTAAGCCTCCCCAATCACCTGATGATAAAAGTGTTCATCTACTGCCAGAGCCCGGTCATCAGCCTTGATCAACCACAGCACCAGGTCGAGCCGGGGAAGCTGTTCTCGGTACAGCGCAGCATACTCGGTATCTCGAGCACCACTTTCGCCTACGCCGGGCAGGTCCACGATGGTCATATAGTGGTCGCCAACCTGCAGTCGAAAGCGCAGTGGCTCACGGGTACAGGCCGCCACATCGCTGACGGGTGATACTTCCCCGGCAAACAAAGCGTTGCACAGTGATGACTTACCCGCTCCGGTTTTACCCATAATGCCGATCACAGGTTCATATTCAGTAAGCAAGTGTATGTGTTTTAGGATCGTATCAGAAAGGCGTGTAGGCAGCGCGGCCATCGCCTTGTTGATGGTATTGATACCCTCTTGTTTACTCATGATTTTTCCAGACAGAAAATAAAATAACAACGGCGAACCCACAGGTTCGCCATATGGATGGTTGTGTTCAGAGAAATGATATATGTCTGAAAATATTTGGATTATCTGGTGCCACTTAGATAGTGGAAACTGGGCTAAAGGCATGCTGGAACAACCTACATCTCTCGGTTTAAGGATCGATGAAGCCGTTGATTAGTGTTAAGATTACCGCCAATTTTTCAGCGTTCTGATTCTTTCTGTGAATCAACGTATTGGGCTTCCCTGATAGCCGAACAGTACAAGATTGTTCGTCCCGATTTCCTGTTCTTTGCCGAACAGGATGGCAAAATGGTTGTGGACTTGGTAGATCCACATGGCCTACATTTGGCTGATGCTTTGCCCAAACTGAAAGGACTGGCACTATATGCCGAACATCATCCTAGTGCTTACAGACGAATCGAATCCGTCGCCGAAGTAAAGGGTAAATTACGGGTGTTAGTTTTGAAACGGCAGGATGTACGAAATGCTATAGCTGTAGCTGAAAATGCGGAAACGTTATTCAGTAGTGGGCTTGCCAATGACTATTAATATCCTAAGATAAATTGAATATAAAATGGCTTTTTATAAACTGAAAGGCCAGAGTTATAAAGAATTTTTTTATATACTGATAAGCGGTTCCACTAGTTAACTTAAATAAGTAGGTGATGGCTATGAATTTAGGATTTTTTTTGGTGCTGGTGCAGAAATTGGTTATGGTTTACCAAGTGGAGGCAAATTTGCTATTGATCTTTTTAGACAAGATCCAAGTCAGTATAAAACCGAGCTCCGCCAACAACTGCGATTAGTGGATTCACGCTCACCTTACGCCAATGATTGGCTACCTCAGGGGTATGCTGATAAAAGCATTTATGCTTTTGGACGTAACGAGTTTTCCAGTATTATTGAATCATCTATCGAATATAAACGTGAAGAAATAATTCGCCGTCTAAATCGTTTTGATCAAGAGTGTGATGATACCCTATTAACTCTAGGAATTGATAAGGCCATATTGGAAAATTTATTTTCAGAGTTAACAGGACATGTCATTGGTGAGCGTCTGTATACACATGATATTCGTCTTAACGAGCTACTAGCCAGAGATGTTAAATTATTCGAGTCTGAATATTACTCTGCTATGTTGGACGTGGTACGAGAATCAGATAACAATGATGATTTAAAAAGGTACGTCATATCATTTTTACAATTATTGGTCGGTGCACACGGACAATCTCTTGTTCAACGCCTAAACCAAGAGTTATTTGAGGCTGCACCGGATGATTTACCCATCTTCGATGATATTACCGGTATGTTCCGTCTGGAGTTTAACCGCATTGGTTCGACAGCTTTGGAACTATTGCTGGAAGAAAATAGAAATTTCAATATTGATGAGGATGCAACAGCTCTTACACTTTTCTGTGCTATAGCCCAAAAAGCATTAGAGAATCTGTTCACAACAGTACTCGACTACCAGAAATTGATAGATGACCATTTCCGATATCTCTTCTCACCTTCCACAGAATGGGCTAAGTTTACTCGGATGGTTATTTTCCTCAAGATCGCACGCGATTATATTAGTGCCCAGGCACCATCTATCGAAGATCTTCCCGATCATGGCTATTATCATGACTTAGCTACATTTGATGGTGATCTAACAATTTCAGCCATTGGTACGGCTAATTATAACAGCCTTCTGGCAGAGGTTTTCCGTGGTATGAATATAGAATTACCACAAATTATTCACCTAAACGGCAGTGTACACGACTACTATAATCCTTATAAAAATGCGGTTATCACTTGTGAAAATCCAGATAACGTAGATCAAAGTCAGATCCATGTTCCATTCATGCTGACGCAAAGCGGTCTTAAGCCTTTAACATCAGTAACTATGTCAAGACGATATGTTAGTCTTTTTGATGCTTATGCTGAATCTGATGCTATTATTGTTGTAGGTTTTGGATTTAATAAAGATGATAGCCATATTAATGGACTTTTCCGTGAACTGGTTGAGAATAAAGGACGGAAATTAATTCTTATTTCGAGACGTGTGGATGGAAGTATTGAAGAACAGAAACGGCGGTTGCGAAACAAACTACGTATTTCCCATGAGTTTAACCATTTGTTAATAGTAATTCCAGTAGATGATCTCACAAGGTGTCAAGATGACCGACTATGGTTAGAGCAAGTTGTTGATACTTTGAACGAGGGATAAAGCAGCTAGTGATAGTGCTATAACTATTATTGTTTCTATTGATACTCGCCAGCCCTTATCTCCTTGATAAGGGCGCTAATTAATGCCAATTAATTATTGCTACACCCAAACGACCTATAACCGTCATCAAAGTTCTTGCTTTTCACTTTGGTGAGATAATCAATTCGGTTCAGTAAATCGCCGGGATAAATATCATTAAGAATATCATCACGATTCAGGGTATATTTACAGTTAGAAGGATACTGCACTAGGTGCTGTCCCTCTTCAGTAGTCAGACTTAATGCGCTACACCATGCTGAGGTGATCATAGTCCTTAACGTATCTTCATCCAGATTGAAATCCCCCAGATGATAGTAAGCATCCTTATTTAGAAACAGAAATAGGTGAAAGTGGCGTTTACCATTCTGGGTAAATTCCCGTACCCACGCATATCGGAGCGTATTAGGATGTACTCGTTTACCCTCCTTGCGCTTACGCTGTTCATCTGCTGCCAGTTTAGCTTTCAAGGAATTAGTGAATCTTGATATAGATCCTGAATCTGTATTAGCGTTACAGGAAATGGTATCACCATTGTCCTGAATAACCGGATCATGGAGGTCAACTCGTATTGCAAGTGTACGTCTATGTTCTTTAACAGATTTTTTGATAGCATTGATAATCTTTTCTTTGTATGATTTAACATGACTGCCATACTCGCTTTCGTAGATATTCATAATAATTCACCCCTCGATGGATAACAGTCATCGCATTACTGGCTATGGCCTACTAGTGATATATACAGGCATGGTTAATTACAATATAATAACTATCCGACACTGAATTCTAGAAAAATAGTAGCCACAGCCTACGATGACTGATTAAAAGTTACTCTTTAATTAGGTGTAATGAAGATCGGTTAATAAAAAAATTATTGCGTCATATCTTTGGTCTGTTCGTTATATAAGAATATCAACAGGCTGTATGAAAATGGTTTTCCCTATCTTCTCCGCCCGTATTTTCTTTTGCGAATAAAGTGTACTGAGAAGTTCATTCGCTTTGCTCCGATTTCTGAACCGGTTCGGACCATATTGCAAGATGGTTGTCTTCCTGATATATGGCACCACACACCGGTAGCAATAATCTTTTATCCACGAATAAAGTTCATCTGCTTCTGAACTAACCAACAGCAACGTCTGGGGTTTAGAGAAAATTCTCACATACTCATCCACATACCAGGCGCTTATCTCTACTGCGGCTTCTACAGCACTGAGGGATATATCCCCTTCATCACCATTAAATTTATGCAGCAGAGCGGCAATCCTTGCCATATTTTCCGCCATTTTAGAGGCGTAATCCTTAAAGTTAGACAGGAAGCCAATCAACCCCATCTCTGACTCGACCTTGTTATAAAATTCGATCCAGTTCTTTTCGGCTTCTGCAGAGAAACGTAGGCACTGACGCGCATTTTCATCATTTCTGACAATGCTCTCGTTAACGATCTCCATCAATCGTTTATGAAATACCGGTAGATGCTCGCTTGATACAACCGGGCTGGTAATTTGTCTGTAACCCTGTGTTGAACTAGGCTGACACATCAAACACCGCGCGAAGAATCCGATCCCTTTCGCTGTATCGCCTTTACGCTCCAGATACCCTTTTTTGAACACATCAGGCTGAACCATCAACGACAGTGTCATTCTGGCGTCTTTGATTAATTTATCTGGCTCGCTTTTTCTTTCCACAGTAAACATTGCGCCATCCCACATTTTATTGATGAAAGGCAGTTCATTCAGCGCATAGCCGTTAAAAATGGTACCAGCTTCATCAGACATAAGCCCGATGGACCGCCAACAACCACTGAGATAGTCTTTTATCGCCGCTGGTGTGGCATCATTGAATATCTGCCTGAACCTGACCGGTGTTTTCGGGTTCGCCGACAGCAGCGTTTTCAGCCGTTCATTCGTTGTGGAGTGATCTTTGTTACGGCGAATATCTGATTTCAGTTTTGACATTAGGGCTTTCTTTTCAATGCTAAAAGTCGTTTCCTCATTCCGCCATATAATCAATTCTTGGGTATATTTTTCAAACCATTCTTCTTCCAGTTGATACAATGGCTTCATCAGCAATTTGTCCACGGTGCTTTTGCGTTCACCAGAATCCGCCAGTGTCAGTAAAAAAAGCGATACCGGGCTGCGCAGATTATTCAGTCTGCACACATCAATCCGGTTCTGGCAGGCAAGCGAAATCACCCCCAGTACAGATGCAGCAATCAAAGCTTGGGGAGCCTGCGTATGCTGTTCCACTTCATAAACCGCATTTTTAATGACCTGCGGGAACACATGCACAGGGAAAGGACGACCACACGACATACATACCTCCATTCAATTAATTTAATAAATAATTCAGCGGAATGGCTATTCCGCTATCAATAGCAGAAATAGCAGGATGAAATAACCCTGATTACAACTCTTGAGTGTATGTTCAGGTGACACTTTCAAATAAGTTTGCTGCGTTGCGATAGCCATTCATCGATCTCTGATTCAACCCATCCAACCGATTTGACCCCAAGCATTCGCTTTTTGGGAAAAGTTGAGTCGTAACGCGGTGATTTAGGGTTCAACCAGTCGTAGATTGTTGCCCTTGCCATACCAGTTTTTTGGATAACCGCAGGTAAGCGGAGTATCCTAACGGTTGATGGATTGTTCATGCTTGACTGCCTCTCATTAGTTCATTTTGGTTGTAGAAAGATTAGCGGCAAGCACTAATGCAAAAAATCCGCGTACCAAAAAAATATTTTTTACAACACTTAACTTATTGATATTTGGTGTTTTTATGTTATCTGTGATCGAGTTTTGCGAAGAAATTAGTCAAAAGTTGAAGTGGCTTTCTGGCCATATGGCTGAATGTGAATGGGACATATACATTGATATGCTCAGCGAAAATTATCCTGCGATACGGAAAGAACTAAGCGAAATGCGGGAGCAATTCTGGAACTCTGATAAGGTAGGGACTCGTGTGATTTTGTACAGTGACCCATCTCGTAAGGAGCATAAATTTTGTAATGTTGATGGAGTGGATCAGCTAAAAGAGGAATATACCGAATTATATGATCCGGCTCAGGAGTGCTGGAAACAGTTAAAATCACGTATTTTCAGGGTGACATTTTCTCATCTTATTCAGGAACCTTTTTTAATTGATGATGTGTTTGAATCACATCTTTTTTTTGCCTCACTGACGTATCAATGGGGGAAATCAGTTATGTTGGAGAATGAAAGAGTCGCTATTAAAGCATTCATTAAGTCTGCTGAATTGTTTGATAGATGTATTGGAATGTCATGGTTTCATGTTTCTGTATGTACCCAAAAAAAGTTATCACTTACTAGGGCTAAAGCTGGAAAAAAAGGCGGGGACAGTAAAGCGGAAGTATATCGAGTAATTCAGGATAAACTTGTTTATTTAATCAATGAATCTGTTCCTGAAGGTGGATGGAAAAGTAAAGCAGCTGCGGTAAATACTCTCATTGATCCTTTGTGGGACTTTATTAAAGAGTCAAATTTTGACATTAATAATGAAAGTAAAAAATATCGTATAGCAACAATGAGCCAAGATGCTTTGGAAGATACCATTATTAAAAATTGGTCAAGAAATATTGAAAGCGTTAAACTAGCTTTAGATAATACAGTTACTAGGAAAAAGAAAATAAATTAGTAACAATATGTATGATCTATATTTGAATTATCAGCACCCATAATGGGTGCTGATAAAAGGGCTCATCCTACAAGACGTATTTCCCTAATCCCACTGTTAACGATGCTGCCGCTATCTGCCGCTTTAACAAAATCAGCCCACCACTGCATCATCGGTCGTCGTTGCTCAAGATAGTCGCTTCGATTGTAAGCGCGACGAACCTCATTCTTATCCACATGAGCAAGTGCAGCCTCAATAACATCAGGCGGAAAGCCTTGCTCATTAAGGGCCGTGCTGGCAATAGAACGCAGCCCGTGAGAAACGAGTACGCCTCCTAAGCCAGCACGCTTAAGTGCGGCATTAACTGTTTGGCTGTTCATTGGCTGGGTTGGTTTGATGCGACTGGGAAAGATAAACTCTCGCCCACCACTGAGTGACTTCATCATTTCCAGAATAGCGAGAGCCCCATTAGATAGTGGAACTGTATGGTCCCGGTTCATCTTCATTCGAGCTGCAGGAATTTTCCATTCGTTAGCATCAAAATCGATCTCATCCCATCGAGCTTCAGCTGCTTCGGCGGGACGGGTTATGGTGAGAAGTTGCCACATGAACAGGCATCGTGTGGACAGGCTGATACTTGCCGTACGCATAGTCTGCATTAATTGTGGAAGTTGAGCCGGGTGGATACTCGGCATGTTTTTCTTCTGAGGTTTCTCGAACGCTTTCCCGATGTTTATGCTGGGAACCGCATCAATCAGGCCCGTGTTCTGCGCATAAATCATGACTTCGTTAATACGCTGACAAAGGCGGCGAACAGTCTCTAATGCCCCTCTGGCCTGAACCGGCTGAACTGCTTTAACCAGAGTGTGAGCCTTAATCTCAGTGACACTGATATCACCGATTGCTGGGAAAACATCTCTCTCAAGCGAGCGCCAGATATCGGCGGCATAGTCCTCTGTTACGCTGGCTTTCTTCACATTCCACCAACGTTCGGCAACTAACAAGAAAGTGTTGGTTTTGGCCTCTTGTGAATTTCTGACCTGTTCTTTCTGATGTTCTTGGGGATCAATGTCTTTCGCCAATAAAACTTTAGATTCGGCTCTGAGTTTACGTGCATCAGAAAGCGAGACGGTAGGGTAGGCACCGAAGCTCTGTTTGGTTCGCTGCTTGGTTAGAGGCCGATAGTAACGGAACTGCCAGAGCTTACTCCCGCTGGACTTGATTAGCAGAGTAAGCCCGTCACCATCATACAGCTGGTAATCGGCATCTTTAGGTTTGGCGGCTTTGATTTCCGTATCGGTTAACGGCTTGGTTTTTCTTGCCATGGGGAGTCTCCATGCGTTTAGGCCCAACGAAAACAATAGAGCTTTTCGTTGGGCCTATCAATGGGCCTAAAAGGTTCGGATTTAATTAGTTCTCTTCGGACTTCGTGGGACAAATTGAGGGCACAAAAAAGCCCGCAGGGCTTGCGCCGTGCGGGCTCTTAGGACTTCATCGGATGACTCTGGTAATCACCGATGGAGAATTTTGGTGGAGCTGGCGGGAGTTGAACCCGCGTCCGAAATTCCTACATCCTCGGTACTACATGCTTAGTCCGGTCTTTACATTCGCTTGCCAGCTGCGGACGGACACGCCACTAACAAACTAGCCTGATTGGATTTAACGCTTCAACCCCAGGCAGGGCATCCACGCGATCTCTTTTAGGTTTGACCTCTCTTGATCCCCGTCCTAAGAGCGGAGGCTAGGGAGAGAGGGCTCTAAGCAGGTTATTAAGCTGCTAAAGCGTAGTTTTCGTCGTTTGCGACTATTTTTTTGCGGCTTTTTACGAGGCCAACCGCCCCTCGGCATGCACCTTGGGTTTCGCGAATCCCGTCGAATCCAGAATCAGCCCCAAAGTATTCGTGAAAGTATAACAGAATTCAGTTGCTGCACACCAGCGTTGGCTGAATCCGTTTTACCTAAGTGCTGAATAAAACAGCACATTCACTTTTAACGCCCCGCGTGTTTCATGATGCGGGCTTTATCAACCTGCCATTCGCGGTCTTTAATATCTGTACGCTTGTCGTGCTGTTTTTTGCCTTTGGCGACGCCAATTTTGACTTTTGCCCAGGCATTTTTCCAGTAGAGAGACAGTGCGACCACGGTATAACCTTCGCGGTTTACCCGGCCGTACAGGTTATCGAGCTCGCGCTGGTTCAGTAACAGTTTACGGGTACGGGTTGGGTCGCATACGACATGGCTGGAAGCGACCTGAAGCGGGGTGATATTGGCCCCAAATAAATAAGCTTCGCCATCCTTAAGCAGAACGTAGCTGTCGCCAATGTTTGCTTTACCTGCACGCATGGATTTCACTTCCCACCCCTGCAGGGACAGGCCAGCTTCAAACTCATCTTCGATAAAGAACTCGTGGCGGGCACGTTTATTTAACGCAATGGTGGCTGAGCCAGGTTTGTGTGTTTTTTTCTTCGTCATAATGCTGCTCAGTATACGGATTCCTGTCGTAAATGCATCCCATCCAGTGTGAGAAACATATCATCTTACCATGGCTGCGTTCAGTGTTTTTCTTTACTCGTCGATAAATGATATTATTTATGCGATTTATGTAACACGGGAAACACTATGCCGCAGATCAATCGTTCTGCCCTTGTGCCATACAGTGCCGAGCAGATGTACCAGTTAGTTAACGACGTAAAATCGTATCCGGACTTCCTGCCCGGTTGCGTGGGCAGCCGGGTGATTGAAAGTTCTTCACAACATATGACCGCTGCTGTTGATGTTTCAAAAGCGGGGATCAGTAAAACCTTTACCACGCGTAACGAACTGACCAGTAACCAGAGCATTTTAATGCACCTGGTGGATGGCCCATTTAAAAAATTAATGGGCGGCTGGAAGTTTACGCCGCTCACGCCAGAAGCCTGCCGTATTGAGTTCCAGCTTGATTTTGAGTTTACCAACAAGCTCATTGAGCTGGCATTCGGGCGTATCTTTAAAGAGTTGGCGGCGAATATGGTGAATGCGTTCACCAGCCGTGCGAAAGAGGTTTATCGTGTTGCCTGAAATCACGGTGGAAGTGGTATATGCCCTGCCGGAAAAACAGTATTTACGCAAAGTAACGCTTACCGAAGGGGCAACCCTGCAACAGGCGATTGAGGCTTCCGGGTTACTGGCATTGCGCACAGATATTAACCTTGAGAAGAACAAAGTTGGCATCTACAGCCGCCCGGCTAAGTTGAACGATACCGTGCAGGATGGCGACAGGGTGGAAATCTACCGGCCATTAACTGCAGACCCGAAAGCGTTACGGCGCATGCGGGCGGAGCAGTCGGCGCAGAAGAAGTAATATTGCCGCAAGTGAGCTGTAGCAAGCTGACTAATAAAAAAGGTGCCACTGGCACCTTTTTTATTGGCTGCACCAGGCGTAATGCCTGGTAAGCGGGCGAGCACTTAACCTTCGTTACCGGTTAAAGCAGGCTTGTTATCAATATTGGTAAGGATGCCGCTACTGTTAAAAGTGAGTGTCAGGGTTTGCTGAGTCACTTTTTCATGGCCTGGCTGGCGGCGGAAAACATAAATCCATGTATTACTGCCGAACGGGTCGGTCATCATTGGAGTACCCAGTGCGTAAGCAACTTGCTGTTGAGTCATACCGTTATGAACCTGGGCAATATCAGTACTGGTGAGGTAATTCCCCTGGTTGATATCAGGGCGGTACACCACTCGCTCCACAGTGGAGCAGCCAGCGGTTAACATCAGAAGAACCGCTGCGGCAGCAGTCAGCGTTTTACAGCGCATAGTTTTTAGATTCCTTTTTGGGCCCGAGTTGTGCCTGGCTCATGTGTCATGTAGCCGATGATAATAAACCTTCAGCCAGTTTAAAACCTTAAGGCGCTTCAGTATGACCTTAGAGTTGAAAAAAAGTTGAGTGTAAGTGGTAAAACAGGGAATAAAAAACGTGCTGTGTTTGTTTTTTATACAAACACAGCACGGCGCAGAAGCAGAGGGTAATGATTGCGAATCAGGCAGCCAGTAATTCCCTGGCATTCGCCAGCGTGTTACGGGTGACTTCGCTGCCACCTAACAGGCGGGCGAGTTCATTCAGGCGGGCGCGTTTATTCAGTGCCTGCATATGGGTTTCAGTAACGGTGCCATCGGTTTCTTTGCTGACAAAGAAATGCTGATGAGCACAACCGGCAACCTGAGGCAGGTGCGTGACACACATTACCTGAGTGGATTCACCCAGCGCGCGGAGCAATTTACCGACCACTGCGGCTGTTGGCCCACTGATACCTACGTCCACTTCATCAAAAATCAGTGCCGGGGTATCCATTTTACGGGCGGTTATCACCTGAATAGCCAGGGCGATGCGCGACAATTCCCCCCCAGAGGCAACTTTACCTAAAGGCTGCAAAGACTGGCCCGGGTTAGTGCATACCCGGAACTCAATGCGGTCTGCACCTTCTGGTGTCAGGTGGTTTTCATCAAAGGTGACATCAATAGTGAACTGGCCGTGAGGCATGGATAGTGAGTGCATACTATCAGTCACTAACTGGCTCAGTTCTGTGGCGCGTATTTCACGTTTTTCGTGCAGGGTTTGGGCCACAGAAAGTGCGCGCATATGATGTTGTGCAACGGTGTCGCTCAGAGTGTCTTGCGCTTCGCCTTGTTCTTCCAGTTCCATCTGTTCCTGGAGCAGAGCCTGGTGGAACCCGGGCAGTTCCTCCGGGGAAATATGGTGTTTGCGCGCCAGAGAAATCTGGCGGGAAATACGCTGTTCCAGTTCAAACAGGCGGTTAGGATCAAGTTCCGTGCTTTCGCAGTAATGGCGTAGTTCATCGCTGGCCTCGCTAACCTGAATGGCGGCTTCCTCCAGCATATCCAGTACGCTGGAAAGTTTGCTGTCCATGCCCACTAATTCACTCACCTGCTGGCGAGCGGTGTACAGCAGGCTTTGTACGTCGGCTGATTCGGTATCGGATAATACGGCTAACGCCTGCTGGCTGGTGGACAATAGTTGCCCACTGTTTGCCAGGCGTTTGTACTCTTCATCAATTTGTTCGAATTCGCCAGACTGGGGCGCAAATTCATTGAGTTCTTTTAGCTGGTAATGCAGCAGTTCCAGGCGGGCGGTGCGCTCCTGGGTTTGTTGCTGGTGCTGTGCCAGTGCACGGCAGCTTTGGTTCCAGTTTTGCCAGCACTGTTTCATTTCCTGAGTGAGTGCGTACTCACCTGCAAAGCCATCCAGCAGAGCCTTCTGATGTTCTGGTTTGAGCAGCAACTGGTGGGCGTGTTGCCCGTGGATTTGAATAAGTAACTGCCCCAGTTCGCGTAATTGAGAAAGGGGAACCGCGGTGCCGTTGATAAAGCCACGGGAACGGCCATCTGCGCTGATTACCCGGCGAAGCAGGCATTCATTGCCGTCTTCCAGTTGGTTCTCTTCCAGCCACTGTTGCGCAGCTGGTGTATCTTTGAGCCCAAAGCGGGCGCATAAATCTGCCCGGCCTGCGCCAGCGCGCACGCTGTCACCTTCTGCACGGCCACCCAGACATAAGCCCAGAGCATCAATAGCAATTGATTTCCCTGCGCCTGTTTCCCCGGTAATGGCGGTCATTCCGGCGTGAAAATCAATTTCCAGTTCCCGAACGATTGCGAAGTTACTGATAGTGAGTTGTGACAGCATAGCCACCTTCCTGTATAAAATAACAGAGCTGTGTTTTCATACAGTATAAACTGGTTTTATATACAGTAAAGTGGCAAAAGCAAAATTTAGAATAATTTTTTTGACCAGCCAAGCTTTGAGCTTAACGTGTTGAAATAACTATAATCAATTGGGTGTATCAGGTTCAGTTGGTAGTCGCACCGGCGAATGAAGACGTCTTCGCCTTCCTGGATGGGAAGCGCAATCTGGCTGTCGCAACTAATTTCCAGGTCATTGCGCCGGTGGGAAAAACGCAGGCGAATTGTGCTGCTGCCATTTATAACCAATGGCCGCGCTGAGAGCGTATGCGGGAACATTGGTACCAACGTAATGGCGTCCAGCGATGGGGTGAGAATGGGGCCACCGGCAGAAAGGGAGTAAGCGGTGGAGCCTGTTGGCGTGGAAATAATCAGGCCGTCGGAACGCTGGGAGAACGCAAATTTTTCGTCAATATAGACTTCAAATTCTATCATGTGTGCCACTTTGCCCGGGTGCAGCACAACTTCATTAATTGCAGTGCTCAGCCGTTTTGGGCTGTCTTTCTGGCAAACCTGGGCTTCCAGTAAAAAGCGTTGTTCACTGATATAATGGCCTTCGAGTACATCGGCAAGTTGTTGGTGAGCGTTATCCGGGTCAAGGTCCGTCAGGAACCCCAGGTTACCCCTGTTGATGCCAATCACTTTAATGCCATAACGGGCAAGAACCCTTGCGGCCCCGAGCATGTTGCCGTCACCGCCGACTACAACCGCCAGGTCTGCCTGCTGGCCTATATCCGCCAGTGTACCGGTGCGGGCTTGCTTCAGGCCCAGTTCATGTGCGATTTGCTGTTCCATAATGACGTCATAACCTTTACTGCACAGCCAGCGCCATAACATTTCATGGGTGCTGAGCGCGCCAGGATGACGAGGGTGCCCAACAATGCCGATGCAGTTAAACTGTTTGTTCATTATTACGGAGTCCTTACATGGGGTTGGATCACGACAATCTGCCCTGTTCCCTTGAAACACGGAAACTGATCCCCATAATAAGCGAACCAGCGAGACAAATGCGAAAAAACGCGGAGAATTTCATGAGCAGTAAAGATCAGAAAACACCTGAAGAGCATCAGCCGGATGAAATCGTTATGGAACAGCATGATGAAGTAGACGCTGCGGACACAGCGGGCCAGGTGGATCCGCGCGATGAACAGATTGCTAACCTGGAGAAACAGTTAGCCGAAGTTCAGCAGCGCGAACAAGACAATGTGCTGCGCGCACGGGCGGAAATGGAGAACCTGCGTCGCCGTACTGAGCAGGATGTCGAAAAAGCGCATAAATTTGCACTGGAAAAATTCGTTAACGAATTACTGCCCGTAATCGATAGCCTGGACCGTGCTATGGAAGTGGCGGATAAAGAAAATGCGGATATGGCGTCCATGGTGGAAGGGATTGAACTGACCCTGAAATCCATGCTGGATGTAGTACGCAAGTTTGGTGTAGATGTCATCAGTGATGTGAATGTACCGTTGGACCCGAATGTTCACCAGGCCATTGCCATGGTGGAATCAGAAGAGGTGGCAGCAGGTAACGTGCTCCACGTTATGCAAAAAGGTTACACCCTGAATGGCCGCACTATTCGTGCCGCTATGGTGACCGTTGCTAAAGCAAAAGCCTGATACTTTTCTTTAGTAGAAAAAAAACCTCTGCCTGGCCGGGCAGAGGTTTTTTTGTGGGTGAACAACAGTAATTATTCCGCGTCCTGAATACTGGTTTTTAGCGGGGTTACCGGGGTCACTTTCACCTGTTTAATCATGTTGTCCTGCACATCAAGAATATCAATATCGTACTGGCCAATATTGACTCGTGTGCCTGCCGCAGGGATCTCCTCCAGAGCCTCAAGCAACATCCCATTTACGGTACGTGCTTCTTCTTCAGGGAAATGCCAGTTAAAGGCTTTATTGAGGTCACGAATGTTGGCGCTCCCTTCAATAATGACCGAGCCATCATTTTGCGGTGTGACTTCTTCCGCTAAAGAAGGTGACATCGAAGTCGTAAAATCCCCGACAATTTCCTCAAGGATATCTTCAACGGTAATCAGCCCCTGAATATCGCCGTATTCATCTACCACCAGGCCCACTTTCTTTTTATTGCGCTGGAATTTGATGAGCTGGGTACTGAGCGGCGTGCCTTCGGGAACAAAATAAATTTCATCGGCGGCGCGCAGCATCACTTCTTTCGTGAACTCTTTTTTCTCTGTCATTAACCGGTAGGCTTCACGCACACGCAGCATGCTGATGGCATCATCCAGTGATTCACGGTAGAGCACGATACGCCCGTGTGGTGAGTGAGTCAGCTGGCGAACAATGGATTTCCAGTCGTCATTGATATCAATGCCCACGATTTCATTGCGCGGCACCATGATGTCGTTAACACTCACTTTCTCCAGATCCAGCACAGAAAGCAGCATGTCCTGGTTGCGCTGGGAGATTTTGGATTTAGATTCATTAACAATGGTACGCAGTTCATCTTTGGTGAGCGCTGCACTAACCACCGCGTCGGTTCTTATCCCCACGGTACGCATTAAGATGCGGGTTATCATGTTCAGCAACCACACCAGTGGCATCATGATGACCTGGAGCGGGGCTAATAACACACTACTGGGGAACGCGACTTTTTCAGGGTAGAGTGCAGCGACGGTTTTGGGCAGCACTTCAGCAAAAATCAGTACCACGAAGGTGAGAACACCGGTGGCAATAGCAACCCCGGCATCGCCATACAGGCGCATACCAACAATGGTTGCCAGTGCAGAAGCAAGGATATTGACCAGGTTATTGCCAATCAGCACCAGGCTTATCAGGCGGTCTGGTGTACGCAGAAGTTTTTCGACACGCCGCGCAGATTTATTTCCCTGCTTTGCGAGATGGCGCAGGCGATAACGGTTAAGTGTCATCATTCCGGTTTCCGAACCGGAGAAGTAGGCGGAAATCAACACCATGATCACCAGGGTGATAATCAACGTGGTGGTGGAAATGTCTTCCAAAAAAATCGTCCTTTATTAATAAGAAAATTAGCCGAGGATTTGTTGCAGTACACGGCTTCCAAAATAGGCAAGAGTGAGTAGCAGCGCACCGGCCATATTGAACCAGACAACGCGGCGACCACGCCACCCTTCATGATAATGCCCCCACAGCAGGATGATATAGACAAACCATGCCAGAATAGACAGCACGGCTTTATCAATGTTCTCCATGGTAAACATGTTGTGCATGTAGAACAGGCCTGTTGCCAGGGTTAGCGTGAGCAGCACCACACCAATTTGCGTGATGTGAAACATTTTGCGTTCAATGCCCATGAGCGGCGGCATATCTGCGCTGAACGCCAGGCGTTTGTTCTTCAGTTGGTAGTCAATCCATGCCAGTTGCAGGGCATAAAGCGCCGCGATAATCAGCGTAGCATAAGAGAAGAGAGACAACCCTATGTGCACCATCATGCCTGGGGTGGTTTCCAGGTGAGTAATAAACTCATTCGGCATAAATGAGGCAAAAGCCAGGTTAATAAGGGCAAACGCATACACAATTGGCAACAACAGCCAGCCACGGTTTTTTGTCGCGACTACGGTCATCACGATACAAATCATCAGGCTGACCAGCGAGCCAACGTTAAGCAAACTGAGGTTTTGCCCGCCATTGATAAAAATACGGGATTCAAGCGCCAGAGCATGGCAAACCAGGGCGATAATGGCCGACAAAATCGCCATACGGCGCCAGCCGCTCTGTTGTTTTAACAGACCGGGAATGATGAGCGCGAGGCTGACTGAGTAGGCCGCCAGCGCAAGAATAGAAAAAACAGGCATATAGGATGTCGGTGTTAGCCAGAACCAGAAGACGCAGTATAACGTTACACGCTCCTGGCTCCAACCGTTGCATAACATCAATGGCGGCTTCATGTTATACTCCGCCAATTCATGAATCACTGTCGCGCATGCGGCCGTAAGTTACCATTCGGGTAAGAAGACAATGTTTGATAATTTAACAGACCGTTTGTCGCGCACGCTGCGCAATATCAGCGGCCGTGGGCGGCTTACCGAAGACAATATTAAAGATACGCTGCGCGAAGTGCGCATGGCGCTGCTGGAAGCAGATGTCGCTCTGCCAGTGGTGCGTGAGTTTATCAACCGTGTTAAAGAAAGCGCGGTTGGTCATGAAGTAAACAAAAGCCTGACGCCGGGCCAGGAGTTCGTGAAAATCGTCCGCACAGAACTGGTGTCGGCGATGGGTGAAGAAAACACCGCGCTCAACCTGGCGGCACAACCTCCTGCTGTGGTTTTGATGGCAGGTTTGCAAGGGGCCGGTAAAACCACCAGTGTGGGTAAACTGGGTAAATTCCTGCGCGAAAAACATAAAAAGAAAGTTCTGGTGGTGTCTGCCGACGTTTATCGCCCGGCAGCTATCAAACAGTTGGAAACCCTGGCACAGCAGGTTGAGGTTGATTTCTTCCCTTCTGATGTTCAGCAAAAGCCTGTGGATATTGTTAACAGTGCGCTGCAACACGCCAAACTGAAATTCTACGATGTGCTGCTGGTGGATACTGCCGGTCGTTTGCACGTCGATGAAGCAATGATGGATGAAATTAAGCAAGTCCATCACGCGATTAATCCGGTGGAAACGCTGTTCGTGGTTGATGCCATGACCGGGCAGGATGCCGCGAATACCGCCAAAGCGTTTAACGAAGCGCTGCCATTGACCGGGGTTATTCTTACCAAAGTTGATGGTGATGCCCGTGGCGGTGCGGCATTATCCATTCGCCATATTACCGGGAAACCTATTAAGTTCCTGGGTGTGGGCGAAAAAACAGAAGCGCTTGAGCCTTTCCACCCGGACCGTATTGCTTCACGTATTCTCGGTATGGGCGATGTGCTGTCGCTGATTGAAGATATCGAAAGTAAAGTTGACCGTGCTCAGGCCGAGAAACTGGCAACCAAGCTGAAGAAAGGTGATGGCTTTGATCTGACCGATTTTCTTGAGCAACTTAAGCAAATGCGCAATATGGGCGGTATGGCGAGCCTGATGGGTAAGTTGCCGGGCATGGGCCAAATACCGGATAACGTGAAATCCCAGATGGACGACAAAGTGCTGGTGCGGATGGAGGCTATCATTAATTCAATGACCCTCAAAGAGCGTGCTCAGCCAGATATCATCAAGGGCTCTCGTAAACGCCGTATTGCCGCTGGTTGCGGTATGCAGGTTCAGGATGTTAACCGTCTTCTGAAACAGTTCGACGACATGCAGCGCATGATGAAGAAAATGAAGAAGGGCGGGATGATGAAAATGATGCGTGGCATGAAAGGCATGATGCCACCGGGCTTCCCGGGGCGTTGATGCCTGTTTAGCCAACGTTTGGCTGGCTGGCATTGTGTTGCCAGGGTGTTAGCTGAACGCCGGTGCAGCTGGAATTGCACTACACCGCGGCCACACAACCCGTAAATTGAATTGATTTTTACACAGAAATGAGTAAAATTTTCGGGCTTTTTATATGACACCGGGCTCCGTTCCTCGATGGAGCCCGGTTGTTTTATTAACTCAAGAGGATGTTATGGTAACTATTCGTTTAGCACGTCACGGCGCTAAAAAGCGTCCGTTCTACCAGGTTGTCGTTGCTGACAGCCGTAATGCGCGCAACGGTCGCTTCATTGAGCGCGTTGGTTTCTTCAACCCGCTGGCTAGCGAAAAAGAAGAAGGCTCACGCCTGGATCTGGATCGTATCGCTCACTGGGTTGGCCAGGGCGCAACTGTATCTGATCGCGTTGCTGCGCTGATCAAATCAGTAAAACAAGCAGCTTAATCTGTCGCGGTGGTCATGATGAGCAAGCAACAAACCGTATCAACGCCCGCTGAACCCATAGTTCTGGGGAAAATGGGGTCTCCCTACGGTATTCGTGGTTGGCTCAGAATGTTTTCTTCCACTGAAGAGACCGAAAGCATTTTTGACTATCAGCCCTGGTTTATCCAGAAGGCGGGTCAGTGGCAAGTTGTTGAGCTGGAAAGCTGGCGCTACCACAATCAGGATGTTGTCATCAAACTGAAAGGTGTTGATGACCGTGATGCCGCGAATTTACTGACTAATTGCGAAATTGTCGTGGATTCGTCGCAGTTGCCGCAGCTGGAAGATGGTGATTATTACTGGAAAGACCTGATGGGCTGCCAGGTAGTCACAACGGAAGGTTATAGCCTGGGTAAAGTCATTGATATGATGGAAACCGGGTCGAATGACGTTCTCGTCATTAAGGCAAACCTGAAAGATGCATTTGGTGTCAAGGAGCGGTTGGTTCCGTTCCTGGACGGGCAGGTTATCAAGAAAGTCGATCTCACTACTCAAACTATTGAAGTAGATTGGGATCCTGGTTTTTAACCACCGGATAATACGGTAATAACAGCGCTATGTGGATTGGCATAATTAGCCTGTTTCCCGAGATGTTTCGCGCGATTACCGATTTCGGGGTAACTGGTCGGGCTGTAAAAAATGGCCTGCTCAGCATCGAAAGCTGGAGTCCTCGTGACTTCACGCATGACAGGCACCGTACTGTGGACGATCGTCCTTATGGTGGCGGGCCTGGGATGCTGATGATGGTTCAACCCTTGCGGGATGCCATCAATGCAGCCAAAGCCGCGGCAGGTGAAGGCGCTAAGGTGATCTATCTGTCACCTCAGGGGCGCAAGCTTGATCAAGCTGGCGTCAGTGAACTGGCAACAAATGAGAAGTTGATTCTGGTTTGTGGCCGGTACGAAGGTATTGATGAGCGCGTTATACAAACCGAGATTGACGAAGAGTGGTCTATCGGTGATTACGTGCTCAGTGGTGGTGAGTTACCTGCCATGACGTTAATTGATTCCGTTGCCCGGTTTGTTCCTGGTGTACTGGGTCATGAAGCGTCAGCAAATGAAGATTCATTTGCGGATGGGTTGCTGGATTGCCCACATTATACCCGGCCTGAGGTTTTGGAAGGCATGGAAGTACCGCCAGTGTTACTGTCGGGTAATCATGCAGAGATTCGCCGCTGGCGTTTGAAACAGTCGCTTGGGCGCACCTGGCTTAGAAGACCTGAACTTCTGGAAAACCTGGCTCTGACTGAAGAGCAAGCAAAGTTGCTGGCGGAGTTCCAGCGGGAACATAAGCAGCAACATAAACATGATGGGAATGGCGAAGCATAGGCTGCCACCCGAAACATCAGTTTACCCAGGATAAGAGATTAAATTATGAGCAACATTATCAAGCAAATTGAACAAGAGCAGATGAAGCAGGACGTACCTTCCTTCCGTCCGGGCGATACCGTGGAAGTGAAAGTATGGGTTGTTGAAGGTTCTAAAAAACGTCTGCAGGCATTCGAGGGCGTGGTTATCGCTATCCGTAACCGCGGTCTGCACTCTGCATTCACTGTTCGTAAAATTTCCAACGGCGAAGGTGTTGAGCGTGTATTCCAGACTCACTCACCGGTTGTTGATTCTATCAACGTCAAACGCCGTGGTGCCGTTCGTAAAGCTAAACTGTACTACCTGCGTGAACGTACTGGTAAATCTGCTCGTATCAAAGAGCGTCTTAACTAAGTACACGCGCAAGCGTCATCTTAAAGTTAATAGAAAACAAGGGGTTGGCATTATGCCAGCCCCTTTTTCTTTGCCATACTTATTGCTATTGCCCTCTGGTAACCCATTTATTGATTAAACAGCTTTCAATAGCCGGATTTGGCATCATCTTGCCGTTGCTCCTCAGGTTACGAATAGAGCTGAGTGGCGCCTTCCGGGCGAGTTTTAAAACGCCGGTGTACCCACAAATACTGCCCGGGTGCACGCAGGATCTCTTGCTCTATAACTTTGTTGATGTACCTGGCTGCCTGTATCTTGCTTTCCGGGTAGTCATCAAAGGCTTTGCTGATATGCAAGCGGTAACCGGCATGGCCGGGTTTACGAACCATGGTGATAGTCAGCATCGCAGAACGGGAAAGTTGGGAAACTGCATAGGTACCATTGGTGGTGGCGGCATCCGGTACTGAGAAAAATGGGGCAAAGACACTGCCTTTCGGGCCGTAATCCTGGTCTGGCGCAAACCATACCGCTTCCCCGCTTTTTAGTGCGTTGACCAGGCCTTTCAGGTTTCGCCTGTCTATCATTGCTTTATTTGACCGCAAGCGGCCTTTGGTTTGTACCCACTCCATTAAAGGGCTGTTATGAGGCCTGTATGTCGCCATCATTGGCCGGCACAACCCCATCACTCTGCCGCCCAACTCAAGTGACATGAAGTGAACACCTATCGCGATTACGCCTTTTCCGGTGCTCATTGCCTGGTCAAGGTGTGCGTAGCCTTCAACATCAAACCATTTTCTCACTCGTGAATCGCGCCAAAACCATGCCATGCCCGTTTCAACCAGCCCCATGCCAAGGGAAATAAAGTTGTCGTCGATAAGCTTTTCTTTTTCAACTGCACTCATTTCTGGGAAACACAATTCAATGTTACGCCTGGCGATTTTTTCACGGCGCTTCAGAAATGGGCGAGACGCTTTACCCAACGACCGGCCAATGCAGGCTATAACCGGATACGGAAGCTGAACCATTGCCCACAAAATACCCAGACCCAGCCAGGTTAGCCAGTTTCTTGGGTGAAGGAAGGATTTCTTGAAGCCTGAAAACATGGATTCTCCAGTGACATGAAACAGTGTGGCGCGTGAAGAAGAACTAACCGCTAATCAGCCTGTTTTAGTTATGAATATGATAATTAGACAACTGGAGTATGAAACGATTCACCTGTTTACGAATGTTTAATTAAACAAGCGGAACAATTAAGGAGCCGTAATCACCACAGCTACATGGCGGTTTTCCGCACGCCCTTCGCGAGTTGCGTTACTGGCTACCGGGTATTTGTCACCCAGACCTTCGGTAGTGAGGTTGGTTCTGGGTATGTTTGTTCCTTCTGACCATGCATCAGCAACGGCATTCGCACGTTTCAGAGACAGAGTGAGGTTGTACTGCCTGTCACCGTAATTATCGGTGTAGCCATTAAAATGTACGTGAGTGATGCCTACTTGAGCCAGGTGTTGAGCCATACCCTGTATTTTTTGTTCGCTGGCAGGTTTCAGGCGAAATTGCTCTGTGTCGAACAGAATTTTATCAGACATCCCAAGAGACCAGCCTGAATCTGTTGGTTTAAAACCATAAGATTGCATGGCCTCAACCTGCTGATGGGTGAAGGTGGAAGTATTCGTCTGGCAGGCTGTTAGCAGTACAGCTGCTGTTAACAATAATGGAGCGAAAGCGTGTCTCATTGTTACCATTCCCAATTGCTGTGTCTTATGCTTCTTATCTGCGTGTTGAGCGCTTCACCTGGTACATACAGGTGTCTGCACTTTCAATGAGTTCATCTGGGGTACTACAAGAGTGTGCCCAGGCATAGCCAATACTTAATGACATCACTACACTTTTTTCCGGTGAGATAGCAATAGAAGGCGACAGCCGTTGTGTTATTTCGCTGATTTTCTGCGTGATATCAGCTTCATGCCGTATGCCGGCCAACAGAACAGCAAATTCGTCCCCGCCCAGCCGAAATGCCGGGCAGGTTTCGCCAGCAAATGTAGCCAGCCTGTGGGCAGTTTCAATCAGCACCAGGTCTCCTGCGTTGTGCCCCCATGTGTCGTTAATGGTCTTGAAATGATTACCGTCCATATACAGCAACACGGCACCGTTTTTAGCTTCTGGCGTGGCATATAGCTTATCGAGCGCCTGGCAAAATGCATTGCGGTTACCCAGACCGGTTAGCGGGTCATGCAGAGTACTCTTCAGTAAAGAGGCATTGCGTTGCTGGAGCTGGATTTGCCAGGTCTCCATGTCATCAAGCAGGCTGTTAAAGTCATTGGCAAAACGGTAGAACTCATCAATGTGGGTTGGGGTGGCACGCCGGGAAAAATCACGGTTTTCCCGCACGTCGTGCACCACGCTGGTCATTGCATGCAGGGCTTTATTGAGATCGCGGTGCAGGTAGTTACTGATAAGTAGTGACAACAATGCAGCCAGGAACAGGCAACCGGCCAGTACTGCCAACGAAAGCCAGACAAAATGTGTGACGATGCCATCAGTACCAGTCAGTACGAGTGTGCCGACTACCTGGCCATTGTGTTCAATTGTTTTAGAGACAGGCTCAGGGTAAACCCACTTACTGACCAGGTTTTCTATCATGGCCTGATGGCGTATTTTTGGGCTGTCCCAGCGGGTCATCTCCTGCTGCTGGTTATCATAAACAATGGCTGCAGAAAACTGCCCCTGTTCTCCCAGTGTTTCCAGTGTGTTTAGCGCAGCCAGTGAATCATGAAATACCGTGGCGGCCTCAAGGCTGTGGCTGATAGTACTACTCAGTAACGCTAAGTTTGTTTGTGCATATTGCTTGAGTGCCACCATTGATGTCAGAGAGATAAGGACCCATGACGCAATCATCGCCACTACCACGCTAATCAGGCTGATGCGCCGTAGCGTATTTTTGAATGTTGGTCGTGAGCAAAATCGGGTGTCCATTACCATCACTTCTCCGTTTTTCTTGCGAGCAACAAAACATCAGGCGAAACGTGCACACCGCTGCGTGTCAACGAATCCAAATTCACGGAAAATTTTACCGAATCAGATGTTATGGCAAGGCAAAATGCGCTGCCTGTTACACATTGTGGGTTATTTTCTGAAATGAACAGGCGGGCACCAGCAGGGAGTTGCTGAATAATGGCCTGTTGTGTTTGAGCTGATTCCTGACCGAAATAGATGCCATCGCACTGTGTTGCGGTTGAGTTGTTAATCTCAGTTAAAACAACAGGCTGGTAAGGCATATTTGCTGCGTCATTCGCAGATGTCAGTTCGCCCAGATAAGGAGTGCTGTGAGAAAAACACATGCGGGGCCTGCCTGCCAGAGAAGGCCAGCGGGTATAGCTGACAATGCCATAAACCATTCTCTTTACATTTTGCGCTGCGCCGGGCAGGTATGGTTGAGACCTTGCGTCAGAGGCGCTGGACTTTGCGGAAATACAGCATGCAAAAAGCAAAAACAGCATTGAGACGAGTCGGGGCATGTGAGTTCTGGCTCGTACTTACAGCATGAGAATAATCCTATGATGGTAACATTTTGTTATCATTCCGTCAGTCCGTAAATAGCGTGTTTATTCACCACATGGCTTTTTCCTGGTTTATCAGCTCAGAAAAAAACTGTTTTTCTGCCGTAAATACGTGTCATGCAGAGTGACGTGAGATCAGTGTGTTAGCGAAGTGCTTTTTAATAGTGTAATTATAAGTTTACATTTATATGGTGTTTATCCCGGTTTAATGGCAATTAAATTGATGGTGTAAATTAATGTTTACGTATTTTGGATTGAAATCTTTACCCACTGTGGTAAGGTGAACGCGCCTTTCGGGGAAAATATCGCAAACTTCGTTTTAAACAGGACTTCCACCATGCAAAAAGACACGCTGAATAATATCAACATCGCTGATGAACAAATCTTGATTACGCCTGATCAACTCAAAGCGCAGTTTCCACTGACTGCAGAACAGGAAGCTCAAGTGTCTGAATCTCGTAAGACCATTGCAGATATTATTGCCGGGCGCGATCCGCGCTTGTTAGTGGTGTGTGGCCCTTGCTCTATTCATGATCCCGAAGCGGCAATTGAATACGCCCGTCGTTTTAAAACGCTCTCAGAACAAGTCGGCGATAGCTTGTATCTGGTGATGCGTGTCTATTTTGAAAAACCGCGTACTACCGTTGGCTGGAAAGGCTTAATCAACGATCCGCATATGGATGGTTCATTTGACGTGGAATCCGGCCTGAAAATTGCTCGTCGCTTGCTGGTAGAACTGGTTGGTATGGGCTTACCACTGGCAACAGAAGCACTGGATCCAAACAGCCCGCAATACCTGGGTGATCTGTTCAGTTGGTCTGCTATTGGTGCCCGTACAACTGAGTCGCAAACTCACCGTGAAATGGCTTCAGGGCTGTCTATGCCGGTTGGTTTTAAAAATGGGACTGATGGCAGCCTGGCTACCGCAATCAATGCAATGCGTGCCGCTTCTATGCAGCACCGGTTTATGGGGATTAACCAGGCAGGCCAGGTTTGCCTGTTGCAAACCCAGGGTAACCCGGACGGGCATGTTATTTTACGCGGTGGTAAAGCACCAAACTACGGTCCTGAAGATGTTGCTCAATGTGAAAAAGAGATGCAGAAGGCGGGACTCCGTCCATCTCTGATGATAGATTGCAGCCATGGCAACTCAAACAAAGATTTCCGCCGTCAAACCGGGGTTGCTGAATCGGCTGTCGCCCAGATCAAGGATGGCAACCGTTCTATTATTGGCCTGATGATTGAAAGTAACTTATTCGAAGGCAACCAGTCATCAGAACAGCCCCGCAACGAAATGAAATACGGGGTTTCCGTAACTGATGCCTGCATTAGTTGGGAAACGACCGAGGCGCTGCTGTGTGATATTCATGAAGATCTTCGTGAGCATATCGCTGCACGCCAGGCTTAAGAGGACAAATGAATGGTTGCAGAACTGACTGCACTGCGCGATCAAATTGATGAAGTGGATAAAGCGTTACTCGGATTACTGGCGCGTCGCCTTGAACTGGTAGCTGAAGTCGGAGAAGTAAAGAGCCGTTACGGGTTGCCGATTTATGTTCCAGAGCGGGAGGCGTCCATGTTGGCCTCGCGTCGCCATGAAGCTGAAACGCTTGGGGTACCACCGGATCTGATCGAGGACGTGTTACGTCGGGTGATGCGCGAGTCTTATTCCAGCGAGAACGATAAAGGCTTTAAAACACTGATGCCAGGGTTGCGGCCTGTGGTGATTATCGGTGGCGCAGGGCAAATGGGGCGGTTGTTTGAAAAACTGCTGGTGTTGTCCGGTTACCAGGTGAGAATTTTGGAACAAGGGGACTGGCCGCAGGCCGAAACGCTGTTGCATGATGCCGGAATGGTTATTGTCAGCGTGCCCATTCATTTGACCGAGCAGGTGATTAACCAGCTTCCGCCTCTGCCACAGGATTGTATTCTGGTCGATCTTGCTTCGGTGAAGAATTCTCCGCTGCAGGCAATGCTGGCTGCTCACTCCGGGCCTGTTTTGGGGCTGCATCCCATGTTTGGCCCGGATACTGGCAGCCTCGCTAAACAAGTTGTTGTGTGGTGCGATGGGCGCCAACCGGAAGCGTATCAATGGTTCCTTGAACAAATCCAGGTTTGGGGCGCACGCATACACCGCATTAGCGCGGTTGAGCATGACCAGAATATGGCCTTTATTCAGGCATTGCGCCATTTCGCAACGTTTGCTTATGGCCTGCATTTGGCTGAAGAGAATGTTCAACTTGATCAGCTGCTGGCGCTGTCTTCGCCTATATACCGGCTTGAGCTGGCAATGGTCGGGCGCTTGTTTGCCCAGGACCCGCAATTGTATGCGGATATCATTATGTCTTCCGGGAATAATCTGGCACTTATCAAGCGTTACTATCAGCGCTTTGGTGAGGCGTTGAGCCTGATAGAGCATGGCGACAAACAGGCCTTTATTGACAGTTTCCGTAAAGTTGAACACTGGTTTGGTGATTACGCGAAACATTTCCAGGCAGAAAGCCGAAATTTGTTACGCCAGGCTAACGATAACCGCCAATAATCAAAACAGGTTTTATACTTGAAAGCCAGCAGGGTAAATCTGCTGGCTTTTTTATTTTGGGGGAAACCATGGGGACGCCAGAACTGTTACTGGATTATATCGGGCACTTGCCGGAAAGCCCGGTGTGGGATGAGCAAGCAGGATCTCTGTACTGGACTGATATCCTGGAGCAGGAAATTCATTGTTTCCAGTTATCATCGCACCAGCATCGTGTTATTCGTTTTCCTGAAGAAGTTGGTTGTTTTGCTTTGCGCCAGTCTGGTGGTTTTATTGTGGCAATGCGCAGTGGTATCTGGTTGAGTAACGCAACGGGTATTTTGCTGCACAAAGTGTGTGATAACCCCAATAACCCACAACTCGCACGGTTTAACGATGGTGGTACAGACCGCCTGGGCAACTTTTATGCCGGAACCTTTTGGGCGCCAGGTGATTTCAATGGTGCGTTATTGGTGCGTGTTGACAACGCTTTGCAATCACAAGTAATTCAGTGTGATTTGCAGGGTGCTAATGGGCTGGCGTTCAGCCCATCGGGTGAATACATGTATAACTCAGATTCCCCTAACCGCGTGATTTACCAGAGCAGAATAGATGAGCAGGGCGGTCCTGGTGTGCGCCGGGTATTCCGTAATTTTACCCCAGAAGAGGGGCTGCCGGATGGTGCTGCTGTAGATGCCGAAGGGTGCTACTGGAGTGCATTTCATGGTGGCAGCCGTATTGCCCGCTTTTCACCACAGGGGGAACAGTTACTGGAAGTGCGACTGCCAGTACCTATGCCTACTATGGTTTGCTTTGGTGGTGCGGATATGCGCACGTTGTTTATTACCACCACCCGGGAAAATATGAGTGACGAGGGGCAGGCTGAGTACCCCTTATCTGGCGCTATTTTCACCTTGCCTGTGGATGTGGAAGGGATAGCTGCAACCCGTTTTGCGGGCTAGCAGTGTGCTGTTCCACTGGCGAAAGACGGCTATGCCGGTTCAACTGGAATTACATTTTCGCTGGGGTAGCAGCCCAGGACCTTCAGGTAACGGGTGATGCTCTCCAGCTCAGCCAGAGCATGTTGCATAGCGCTGGATTGCAGGTTGGCCTGAATATCCAGGTAAAACATTTCTTCCCACGGGTTACCGTGAATTGGGCGGGACTCCAGCCTGGTCATGATCAGGTTGTGGTTGCGCAGCACCAACAGCGCTTCAACCAGCGCGCCTGCCTGTTGCCCGGTGGCCATAAGCAGTGTGGTTTTGGCCGGGACCTGGTCAGAAACGTTTACTGGTTTGCGGGCCAGAACGACAAAGCGGGTAATATTTTGCTTCTGGTTCGCGAGATTGCGTTCCAGTACCTGGAGCCCGTATAAAGCGCCGCCAGGTTCACTTCCCAGAGCTGCGACAGAAGGGTCTGAAGACTGGGCCACTTTTTCCATTGCCGCTGCAGTGCTCTCACAATATTCAATATTCCAGTGCGGGTAGCGGTTGATGAACTGACTGCATTGCTGAAAGGGTTGTGGGTGGCTGTAAACGGTTTTTATTGTATCAAGGTCCGTTGTTGTGGATACCAGTACACAATGGTCAATAGGCAGTGTCAGTTCGCCCACAATAGACAGGTTGGTGTGTTGCAGCAAATCATAAACATCATTGATTGCGCCTGAGCTGGTGTTTTCCAGTGGAACAACGGCGTAGTCTGCCTGGCCTGTTTCGACCTGGTTGAAAATATCCTGAAATTTATTGCAACCACACTCAACAAACTCTTCAAAATGGCGTGCAGCATACTGGCGGGAAGCCAGGTGCGACCAGGAGCCTTTGGGGCCAAGGAAAGAGATACGAGCGGTGTGTGGGTTTGTTTTGTTCAGGCTTTGCTGCAGAAGGGCTTGCTGGGTAAGAACGGAGTCTTCAATGATCAATTGAAACAGGCGGGTAATATAGTGTGCGTCGAGTTGCTTTTGTTTACCCAGAATAATCAGGCGCTCAAGCAAATCTTTTTCTCTGTCAATATCGCGCACAGGCCGGTGCGTTGCCAGTTTCGCTTTACCTACTTCCACCGCCAGCGCTTTACGCTCAGACAGGAGATCCAGCAGCTTTTCATCAACTGCGCTGATTTTGTCCCGCAGGGCCAGTAATGGATTTTCCGGAGTCATAACTCAACCTTTTTGTTAGCCATAAAAAAGGCCTCCCGGTTTGGGAGGCCTGCTTATTCGTCTTCGCGTGCTTCTTATATGACGAATCGCCCCCCCGAGATGGGGAAGATAAAGAAGAATGCGAAGAAGAACAGACGTTGTTTCATGTAAGTTTCTCTGAAAGTGATACCAGTAAAGTACCCGCAGAGTTTTCGTTCTGTCAATAAAAAACGCGCCCGAAGGCGCGTTAGAAAATGTATCTGCGATGTATCACGCTTCTTCAGCACTGATCACATCTTTAACTGAAGCATCGGCCCGGCGGGCTTCACTTTTGTGCTGTACCTTATTCAGTTGGCGCTCCAGCTTCGTTATCAGTTCATTAATGGCGGCGTACATATCTTCATGTTTTGCGCTGGCCACCAGATGCCCATTCGGTGTGTTGATGGTTGCATCTGCAACAAAACCCTTAGGTTCTTTGGACAAAATAATATGCGGATTAATAAGATGCGTTTGCCATTTGTCCAGTTTGGAGAGACGTTCGGTGACATGCTGGCGAATAGCTGGGGTGATTTCCATTTGTTTGCTGGTAATGTTCATTGTCATAAATTTACCTCTTGTCTTTCCGTCTTGGTGATTTCAGCATACCGCGCTGAATGTCAAAATGCGTGAGTAAAATCACGTAATTTTGTCACTTTTTGTCAATCTAACGTGTTTTGTGAGGCAGGACAGGATGAGGCTATTTAGGCCTTGTCGAATACGCTAAAAAGCGCCATAGTTGACTGGATAACACAACTGCAAAAGTGACAGTTTGTGTGTGAATAGCATAAAAAAACGGCAGCCTGTGGCTACCGTTTTTTGTGTGAAGCACTAATCAGGTGTTCGGGCTGTTTGACGCAATAATTTTGGCTACTTTATCTGCCTGCGCGTCCAGCTGCATTTTGCGGTAGGCATTTTCCATCAGAGGCAGGGCATCACGAGTAGCCTGCGTATCCTGGTAGTTTTTCAGCATACCTTCCACACGGTTAACAACAGCAACCCAGGCTCCACGTTTGGTGTAATATTGCGCCACGGAGAGCTCATATTTTGCCAGGCGGTCTTTCAGGAACAGCATCCGTTTCTCTGCATCGTTCGCATACTGGCTGTGCGGGTAACCACGTACCAGTTTAGAGAAATCGTTGAACGCATCACGTGCATGCTGTGGGTCACGGTCTGAACGATCCACACCGAAGAAACCTTGCAGTGCGCTGTCGTCGAGTGCCATGTTGGTCAGACCACGCATGTAAAGCACATAATCAATGTTAGGATGCGTGGGGTTCAGGCGCAGGAAGCGGTCAATAGCTGCCTGTGCCAGCGGCAAGTCTGCGTTTTTATAATAGGCGTAGATAAGATCCAACTGAACTTGTTGCGAATATGGGCCAAAAGGATAACGGTTATCCAGCGCTTCAAGTTGCTTTATCGCCGCTTTCCAGTTACCGTCCTGCAGCTTTTGCTGAGCAGTCGCGTAAATTTCAGAAGGCGGATTATCAGGCACCTCATCTTTGGAGCTGGAACAACCAGCCAGAGCAAGGCTCAGTGTGGCGGCTGCCAGCAGATATTTCATACGCATCATGACGTTTTGGCTTTCCTCAAAATGTTATTCCGGGAGACTTTCCGTGAAGCTTCCGGTCAAGACCAGCTACAATAGCACACTATATTAAACGGCAAAGCCGTAAAAACCCAACGTTAAACAAAGAAGCTGTATATGGCACAACTAGTACAACTCACTGCAACGGTATCCGAAACTCAGCTCGGTCAACGCTTAGATCAGGCTTTGGCTGAATTGTTCCCGGATTATTCCCGTTCTCGAATAAAAGAGTGGATTTTGCAGGGCCGCGTTCAGATTAATGGCCTGACTTGCGATAAGCCTAAAGAAAAAGTGCTTGGTGGGGAACAGGTTTCCATCAATGCGGAAATTGAAGAAGAAGTACGCTTCGAGCCGCAGGACATCCCGCTGGATATCGTGTACGAAGATGAAGACATCATCGTTATTAATAAACCGCGCGATTTGGTGGTTCACCCGGGTGCTGGTAACCCGGACGGCACTATTCTAAACGCATTACTGCATTATTACCCGCCGATTGTGGATGTTCCTCGGGCAGGGATTGTGCATCGCCTGGATAAAGACACCACCGGGTTGATGGTGGTCGCAAAAACCGTCCCGGCGCAGACGCGCCTGGTTGAGTCTCTGCAGCGCAGAGAAATTACCCGTGAATATGAAGCAGTGGCAATTGGGCATATGACCGCGGGTGGTCTGGTTAATGAACCCATCAGCCGGCATCCTACTAAGCGCACTCATATGGCAGTGCACCCAATGGGTAAACATGCTGTGACGCACTACCGGATTATGGAACAGTTCCGGGTTCATACCCGCCTGCGCCTGCGCCTGGAAACTGGCCGTACTCACCAGATTCGCGTCCATATGGCACATATCAGCCACCCGCTGGTGGGGGATCCATTATATGGCGGTCGCCCGCGTCCACCAAAAGGTGCCTCTGAAGCATTTATTGACACCCTGCGTAAATTTGACAGGCAGGCGTTGCATGCCACCATGTTGCGTTTATATCACCCCATTTCCGGTATAGAAATGGAATGGCATGCTCCTATCCCACAAGACATGATTGATCTTATTGCTGTAATGCGTGACGATTTCGAAACCTACAAAGATCAAGTGGACTGGTTATGACCAAAATGATCACCCCGCAGTGGCCGTTACCCGAAGGTGTAATGGCGTGCAGTAGTACTCGAATTGGCGGGGTGAGTCAGCCACCCTGGGGGAGCCTGAATTTAGGCGCCCACTGCGGCGATGATGCCGCGCATGTTGAACACAACAGGCAAATTTTTTATACGGCAGCTGGTTTGCCGGCTCAGCCCGAATGGCTTGAGCAAGTTCATGGTACGCATGTACTTAATTTGGATTCCCCCTGGGAGAATAAGCGTGCAGATGCGGTATATACCCGGCAAAGAGGGAAAGTGTGTGCTGTCATGACGGCAGACTGTTTGCCGGTTTTATTGTGCAACACTGCGGGTACGGAAGTGGCCGCGGCGCATGCTGGCTGGCGTGGGTTGTGTGAAGGTGTTATTGAGGCAACCGTTGCTTGTTTTGAAGATAAACCAGCCAATTTACTCGCATGGTTAGGCCCGGCGATTGGCCCTGAGGCCTTTGAAGTTGGCCCGGAAGTGCGGGCCGCATTTATGGAAAAGGCCCCGGAAGCACAGCAGGCATTCAGGCCTGCGGGTGAGAAATATTTCGCCGATATTTACCAACTGGCTCGCCAGCGCCTGGCAAACCTGGGTATTACCCGGGTGTATGGCGGTGACCATTGCACATTCAGTGAACCCAGTACGTTCTTCTCTTATCGCCGTGACAGGACTACCGGGCGTATGGCAAGTTTTGTCTGGCTGATATAACCTATTAAATCAAGACGATCCAGTACGTGTAACTTTTCCCAAACATAATTATGGTCATTAACCTTGAATAATTGAGGGATGACCTCATTTAATCTCCAGTAGCAAATTTGACCTGTTATGGGAGGAATTATGCGTCTGGATCGTCTTACTAACAAATTCCAGCTTGCTCTCGCTGATGCCCAGTCTCTTGCTCTCGGGCACGACAACCAATTTATCGAACCGCTTCACCTGATGAATGCTTTATTCAATCAGGAGGGGGGCTCTGTACGTCCTTTACTGACTTCTGCTGGCGTTAATACCACTCAGCTTAAAAGCGCCATGGAAAATGCGCTATCCCGGCTACCTCAGGTTGAAGGTACCGGAGGCGATGTTCAGCCTTCGCAGGATCTGGTGCGTGTATTGAACATGTGCGACAAACTGGCGCAAAAACGAGGCGATAACTTTATTTCGTCAGAACTGTTCGTTTTGGCTGCGCTGGAGTCGCGTGGTTCACTGGCAGATATTCTGAAATCTGCTGGAGCAACAACGGCCAATATTACACAAGCGATTGAACAAATTCGCGGAGGGGAAAACGTGAACGATCAGGGTGCCGAGGACCAGCGGCAAGCCTTAAAAAAATATACGCTTGACCTGACTGAACGTGCGGAACAAGGCAAACTTGATCCGGTTATTGGCCGTGATGAAGAAATTCGCCGAACCATTCAGGTATTGCAGCGCCGTACTAAAAACAATCCAGTATTGATTGGTGAGCCTGGTGTGGGTAAAACTGCCATTGTGGAAGGACTTGCCCAACGTATTATTAACGGCGAAGTGCCTGAAGGCTTGAAAGGCCGCCGTGTTCTGGCGCTGGATATGGGGGCGCTGGTGGCTGGCGCTAAATACCGCGGCGAGTTTGAAGAACGGCTGAAAGCAGTGCTGAATGACCTGTCCAAACAGGAAGGTAACGTCATTCTGTTTATTGATGAATTACACACAATGGTGGGGGCTGGTAAGGCCGATGGCGCAATGGATGCGGGAAATATGCTGAAACCGGCACTTGCCCGTGGTGAGTTACATTGCGTTGGGGCTACCACACTGGATGAATACCGTCAGTACATTGAAAAAGATGCTGCGCTGGAACGTCGTTTCCAGAAAGTATTTGTCGCGCAACCGAGTGTTGAAGACACCATCGCTATTTTGCGTGGTTTGAAAGAACGCTATGAATTGCATCACCATGTGCAAATTACTGACCCGGCTATTGTTGCCGCAGCAACGCTGTCACATCGTTATATTGCAGACCGGCAGTTGCCGGATAAAGCGATTGACCTGATAGATGAAGCCGCTTCCAGCATTCGTATGCAGATTGACTCGAAACCTGAAGAACTGGATCGTCTTGACCGCAGAATCATTCAACTGAAACTGGAACAGCAGGCGTTACTGAAAGAATCTGATGATGCCAGTAAAAAGCGTCTGGAAATGCTTAATGATGAGTTATCTCAGAAAGAGCGTGACTACGCAGAGCTGGAAGAAGAATGGAAAGCTGAAAAAGCGTCGTTGTCCGGTACTCAAACCATTAAGGCTGAATTAGAACAGGCCAAAATTGCCATCGACCAGGCTCGTCGTGCTGGTGACCTGGCAAGGATGTCTGAACTGCAGTACGGTAAAATTCCCGAACTGGAGAAACAACTGGCAGCAGCAACGCAGTCTGAAGGTAAAACGATGCGCTTGTTGCGTAATAAAGTGACTGATGCAGAAATTGCTGAGGTACTTGCTCGCTGGACGGGGATCCCAGTGTCCCGCATGTTGGAAAGCGAGCGGGATAAGCTGTTGCGTATGGAAGAACAGCTGCATCAGCGTGTGATTGGCCAGGATGAAGCGGTCCAGGCCGTTTCGAATGCTATTCGCCGTAGCCGTGCAGGGCTTTCTGATCCTAATCGTCCAATTGGTTCTTTCTTGTTCCTCGGTCCGACAGGGGTTGGGAAAACAGAACTGTGTAAATCACTGGCGAACTTTATGTTTGATAGTGATGACGCCATGGTGCGCATCGATATGTCTGAGTTTATGGAAAAGCACTCGGTTTCCCGCCTGGTTGGGGCACCTCCAGGATATGTCGGTTATGAAGAAGGTGGCTACTTGACAGAAGCGGTGCGTCGCCGTCCGTATTCGGTCATTTTGCTGGATGAAGTCGAAAAGGCACATCCTGATGTATTCAATATCTTATTACAGGTATTGGATGACGGGCGTCTTACTGATGGCCAGGGGAGAACCGTCGATTTCAGGAATACTGTGGTCATCATGACTTCAAACCTGGGGTCTGATTTAATCCAGGAAAGGTTTGGGGAACTGGATTACGGCAATATGAAAGAGCTGGTGATGGGCGTAGTGACTCATAGCTTCAGGCCTGAGTTTATCAACCGTATTGATGAGGTGGTTGTGTTCCATCCGCTTTCGGAGCGCCATATTGCTTCTATTGCGAATATTCAGTTGCAGCGGTTGTATAAACGCCTGGAAGAACGTGGCTATGAACTTCATATCACTGATGAAGCTCTGGCGATGCTTGGTGAAAATGGCTACGACCCGGTTTATGGTGCGCGGCCGTTGAAACGGGCTATTCAGCAACAGATCGAGAACCCACTTGCTCAACAGATTTTATCGGGCGAGTTGATTCCGGGGAAAACAATTGAACTGAAAGTTAAAGATGGCACGATTGTCGCAGTGCAGTAAATCACAAAAATAATAAAAACAGGCCTCGCGGGGCCTGTTTTTGTATAAGAAGTATTCAATAATCACGGTTTGAGATGGGATTTGCCTGGAAAATAATCGAACGATAATTTTTTCGTATTAAACACTTGCCAGCTTCAGATTAGGCCCTATAATGCGCCTCCACTGACACGGCACAACGGCAAACAAACCGGCCTGTCAGGCAAAGTTAAGTGAAAATAAATGCTTGACTCTGCAGCGGGAAAGCGTAATATACGCAGCCCGCGCCACCCGGAAATACGGTGGCAATGCTCTTTAACAATTTATCAGACAATCTGTGTGGGCACTCATAAGCACTGATATCTTAACGTCGAAAGACGCTAAAAATTATCAAGTCTTAAAGAG